>NZ_JBIAOF010000005.1:302861-633092 GCF_042878785.1 Nonomuraea sp. NPDC003560
GGAAGGCGCCGGCATACAGGCGACCGAGCCGCCTCACGGAGTGAGGCAATTAGATCCGCGAGGGAGCGCCGGCGTCTGGAGGAGCGGCGGGAGCGCAGCGACCAGAGCGGGGGAAGGCGCCGGCATACAGGCGACCGAGCCGCCTCACGGAGTGAGGCAATTAGATCCGCGAGGGAGCGCCGGCGTCTGGAGGAGCGGCGGGAGCGAAGCGACCAGAGCGGGGGAAGACGCCGGCATACCGGCGACCGAGCCGCCTCACGGAGTGAGGCAATTAGATAGAGAAAGGAGACTCGTACGTGAGTGACATCCAGATCCAGGGCGGGGGCGTGTGTGCCGGGCTGCCGGAGCGCACGCTCGACCGGCGTGAGCTGCGCGACCTGGTCGACGAGCTGGCCGCCAACCCGCAGGAGTGGCGTGACATGGTCGACTTCCCGGCCGACGGCGGACGGCACTACGCCTCCCTGTACCGGGACGCCTATGTGGACGTCTGGGTGCTGTGCTGGCGTCCTGAGGACGACACGGGCTGGCACGACCACGACATCTCCTCGGGCGCGGTGCACGTCGTGCAGGGGGCGTTGCAGGAGTGCAATCCGCGCATCGGCGGCGAGCACCTGGAGACCGTGGTGCCGGCCGGTCAGTCGTTCTCGTTCGGGCCCGACCACATCCACCGGCTCGGCGGCGCGGAGGGCGAGAGCGTCTCGATCCACGCGTACTCGCCGCCGTTGTGGCGGCTCGGCCAGTACTCCATCGACGACAGCGGCGTCATGCGCCGGGTGTCGGTGAGCTACGCCGACGAGCTGCGTCCTATGGACGAGCCGGTGGCTGTGGCCTGAGCACGCAGCAGCTCCCGCACGCCTCGACGTCGGGCAGGGTGATCCACAGGCAGCACGTCCTGCGGAAGTAACCGTCGTCGGCGGGCTCGACCAGCCCGTCGACCGGGCTGCCGAGCTCGGCGAGCAGGCCCATGTAGTCGCCCTTGACGATGCAGGTCAGCGGATGGGCGAACGCCTCGGCGGTCGAGCCCCACAAGGTGCGCTCGCCGACCTTGGCGAGCGCGCTGATGGCCTTGACCAGCGGCTGCTGCGCCTCGGCCAGCGACTCGCGGATGGGTTCGACGCCCGTGCCCCAGCTCACGCGGCTGGCGGCGATCGTCACGCCGGCGTCGGAGACCTTGAAGTAGGTGTCGGCCAGCCGCATGACGGGGACGCGGCCGTCGAGGGCCCAGCCGAGCGCCATGGGCAGGCTGTGCCAGTAGCCGAAGGTCTTCCAGAACAGCGCCGCGCCGACGTGCCGGGGCGCGTTCCAGCGTGCCGCCGTCTGCTCGACCAGGCCCGCCAACAGCGTGTACGGCTCCCGCACCAGGTCGGCGGCGGCCGTCCAGCTCTCGTCGGGGTCGATGACGAGCTCTGGCTCGACCCCGATGACACCGCCCCGGCCGTCGGCCAGACGCTGGAGAGCCTCGGTCAGCACGCTGCGGATCCCTTCTACAGGTTAGCCTTACCTAAGGTAGCAGGGCGTCCGGCGAACCATCCAGCCACCAGCTGGGCCCCGAGGACCCCGAGGCCGACCGTCAGCGGCACGGTCCAGCCGCCCGAGACCTCCCTCAGGTAGCCGAACAGCAGCGGGCCCAGGGCGGCCACGACGTACCCCACCGACTGGGCCACGGCCGACAGCGCGGTCACGCCGGCCGGATCGGCCGGGCGCAGGGCGATGATCAGCAGCGCCAGCGCGAACGAGGCCCCCTGGCCGATGCCGAGCACGATCATCCACAACCACGGCACGGTGGCCGGGGCCAGCAGCACGCCGAGGTAGCCGAGCACGGTCAGCACGCCCGCGCCCACCACGTACGGCACCTGCGAGGCCCGGCGGCCGGCCAGCACCGGCACCGCGAGCGAGGTCGCGACCTGGACCAGGTTGGTCAGGCTGAGCAGGTAGCCGGCCTGGTCGGCGGGCAGGCCGGCGTCGAGGAAGATGGTCGGCAGCCAGGCCAGCATGACGTAGAAGGTGAGCGACTGCAGGCCCATGAGCGCGGTCACGTACCAGGTGACGCGGCTGCGCAGGACGGCGCCGAACGGCCTCGGGCCGCCCTGCTCGGCGGGGCCGCCCCGGACCGCCTGCGGCAGCCAGAGCAGGGCCGCGAGCACGGCGGGCACGGCGAGCAGCGCCGAGACGCCGCGCCAGTCGAAGCCGGTGGCTCGCTCCAGCGGGATCACCAGGGCCGAGGCCCCGGCCGCGCCGGCCACCACGGCCGCGACATAGACGCCGGTGAGCAGGTTGACGCGCTCGGGGAAGTGCTGCTTGACGATGCCGGGCATGGAGACGTTCATGACGGCGATGGCGGTCGCGGCCAGCGCCGAGCCCAGGTAGAGCATGGGGACGCCGTCGAGCCCGCGCAGGCACTCCCCCGCCGCGACCACGAGCAGGCCGGCCAGCAGCGTCCTGTCCAGGCCGATGCGCCGCGCGAGCAGCGGGGCCACCGGGCCGAACACGCCCAGGCAGACCACCATGACGGTGGTGATCGCGCCGCCGCCCGACGGCGACAGCCCCAGGTCTTTCATGATCTCGTCGAGCAGCGGTGACAGGCCCGCGATGGCGGGCCTCAGGTTGAGCGCGGCCAGCACGAACCCGGCCACCAGCAAGGCGTGTCGCAACGACATAGGGCACCTACTCTGGCACAGGCGTCTGACAACGTTGTCCGCCCGGGTGCGGTAGGACATGATCCATGCGTGAGACCGACGATGAAGGACGTCGCGGCGGCGGCGGGCGTGGCGCTCAAGACCGTCTCGCGCGTGGTCAACGGCGAGCCCGGCGTCCATCCGGCCACCGCCGAGCGGGTGCGGGCGGCCATCGACCGGCTGGGCTACAGCCGTAACGAGAGCGCCCGGGTCCTGCGCACGGGCATGACCGCCACCATCGGGCTGGTCATCGAGGACGTCGCCGACCCCTTCTACGCCGGTCTCAGCCGGGCCGTCGAGGACGTCGTCATCGACCACGGCTGCCTGCTGCTCAGCGGGTCCTCGGGCGAGGAGCCGGGCCGGGAGCGCGAGCTGGTCGAGACGTTCTGCGCGCGCAGGGTGGACGGGCTGATCGTCGTCCCGGCCGGCGACGACCACGCCTACCTGCGGGGCGAGCTGGAGGCCGGCACGCCCGTGGTGTTCGCCGACCGGCCGCCCGAGCCGGGGATCGAGGTGGACACCGTGCTCGCCGACAACGCGGGCGGGGCCGAGCAGGCCGTCCGGCACCTGCTCACGCACGGGCACCACAGGATCGCGTTCCTGGGCGACGATCCGGCGATCTACACCGCGGCGCGGCGGCTGGCGGGTTACCGGCGGGCGCTCGGCGGGCTGTTCGACCCGCGGCTGGTGGCGATGCGCCCGCCGTCGCTCGACGACGTACGGGCCGACCTGCGGCGCATGCTGGCCCTGGACGCGCCGCCGACCGCGCTGTTCACCGGGAACGGGCGGCTCACGGTGACCGCGTTGCGGGCCCTGGAGGGGCGGCGGCTGGCGCTGGTGGGGTTCGACGACTTCGAGCTGGCCGACCTGCTGCGGCCGGGGGTGAGCGTGGTGGCGCAGGATCCGGCCTGGATGGGCCGGGTGGCCGCCGAGCTGCTGTTCCGCCGCCTGCGCGGTGACGGCGGGCCGCCGGAGCACGTCGAGCTGCCCGTACGTCTCATCCCGCGGGGCTCCGGCGAGCTTCCGGCGACGTGACCGCACCAGCGGAACCGGCGGCACTGGAGGAGCCGTCGGCGCCGGAGGGCTTGGCAGGGCGCAGGGGGCCGAGCAGGGCCAGCGCGACCAGGACCCCCGCCGCGCCCGCCGCGACGATCGCGCCCCCCGGCCCGATCGTCTCGCCCAGCACGCCGACCAGCGCCGCCCCGGCCGCCTGCCCCGTCATCAGCCCCGCCGACTGCAGCCCGAACGCCTGCCCGCGCCCCTCCTCGGGCACCGCGTCCACGAACCGCCGCTGCAACCCGAGCTGGTACGACAACCCCGCGGCCGCGCACGCGGCCAGCACCGCGGCCCACCCCACGCCGGGCCCGAGCGCGAACCCCAGCCACGGCAGCCCGAGCAGCACGGCGAGCGGCGCCGACAGCCGCTCCCGCAGCGGCGGCGCGGCGAACCTGCCCACGGTGAACTCCCCCACCGCCATCCCGGCCGCCGCCGCGGCGAGCACCACGCCCGCCCGCCCCTCACCGCCCAGGTACGGCACGATCATCGCCTCCGCCCCGGCCAGGCACATCGTCGGCAGCCATCCGGCCAGCAGCAGCCCGCGCACCCGCCGGTCGGCCAGCAGCGACCGGTTCACCCGCAGCGTCTGCCGCACGGCCCCCGTCCCGCCACTCCCCGCGGCGGCGCGGGCGGGACGGTCGGGCAGGCCGAACCGCAGGACCACCGCGCCGAGTGCCGACAGCGCGGCGGTGGCGGCCAGCGCGCCGGGCGCCCCGGCGAAGGCCAGGAACGCGCCTCCGGCCGCGAGCCCGCCGACCTGGGAGGCCGCCGAGGTGACCCCGATCACCGACCGGCCGAGCACGAACGCGTCCCCCGGCAGGACGTCCGGCAGCGCCGCCGACCTGGCCGCGCCAAACACCGGCGAGAACAGCCCGCTGACCAGCACCAGCGCCAGCATCCCCCACACCGGCAGCCCGGCGTAGGCGAGCAGCAGGCACACCGCCGCCCGGACCAGCTCTCCGGTCACCATCAGCGCCCGGGGCCGCAGCCGGTCGGCCAGCGACAGCAGGAACATCCCGCCCACGATGTACGGCAGCCACCCCGCCATGTACGCCGCCGCCGACAACCCCGGGGAGCCCGTCCGCGCGTACACCAGCACGGACAGGGCCAGCATCTTGATCGAGTCCCCGGTGACCAGCAGCGCGAAGCTGCCGAACAGCACCCGGAACTCCTTGACCGCGAACACGTCGCCGTACGTCGCCGCTCTCACGTCCCCGATGCTGCTGAACCGGCGCCCGGCCCGGCCATGGTTTCGGATATAACCGAAAGATGGCGCTGAAGATCCAGGTGACCCCGCAGGACCTGGTGGCCAGCAGGTTCGCGATCTCGCCGCTGATCGAGACCATGCACGCCCACTGGACGCTCGACGGCAGGAACGAGCCCGGTGTGCACCGGCGGTGGGTGGAGCGCTGGCGCGGCCCGTACCTCGACCTGCTGCGACGGCATCCGGCGCTGCGCGCGCTGGCGGCGATCAGCGGCAACAAGGGCTACGCGAACGTCGACTTCATCGCCCCGCCGCCGGCCGGGATGAGCGTGCCGTTCGAGACCGAGCTGGCCTCCATGCGCCGGACCCCGGTCGCCCAGGCGCACGAGGAGATCGCCCGGGTTCTGGCGGCGCTGCCGCCGGTGCCGGAGCCGATCCGGGACCTGCTGTTCTCGCCGCGGGTGGTGGAGGTGCTGGCCGACGCGTACGAGGCGCTGTGGCGGGAGATCATCTCCGTCGGCTGGCCGCGACTCCACACGATCCTCGAACGCGACGTGATCCAGCGGGCCGGACGCCTGGCCGCCTACGGCTGGGCCGCCGCGCTGGACGACCTGAGCGACCAGGTGCGCTGGCGTCCGGACGGGCACATCGAGGTGCGCCTGCACACCCGCCACGGCTCGCACGTGCTGGGCGGCGGGGGCCTGCTGTTCGTGCCGACCGCCTTCGCCGGCTCGGTCGGCGTGTACCTGGAGGCGGCCTGGCCCAACGCGCTGGTCTACCCGGCCCGCGGCACGGGCGCCGCGGTCGGCGTGCCGGACGGCGACCTGGCGCTGCTGATCGGCCGCACCAGGGCGCGCCTGCTCACCGAGCTGGCCGTGCCCGCGACGACCACCCACCTGGCCGCCCTGCTCGGCCAGAGCCTCGGCGCGACCGGCGGGCACCTGGCCGTCCTGCGCAGGACGGGCCTCGTCGTCGGCACCCGCACCGGCCGTTCCGTGCTGTACGCCCGTACGCCGCTGGGCGACGCGCTGGCCGGCCGGTCACCGGCGTAGCGGGCCGTCCCGCGTCAGCCCTTCAGCGCGCCCGCCATCAGGCCGCGCATGAAGAACCGGCCGAGCAGCACGTAGATCAGCATGGTCGGGATCGAGGCCAGGACGGCCGCGGCCATCTGCTGGCTGTAGGGGGTGGCCTGGGCCCCGGCGATGTTGTTGAGCATGACGGTGGTCGGCCAGCTCTGCGGGCCGGTGATGAAGACGGCGAACAGGAAGTCGTTCCACAGGGAGGTGAACTGCCAGATGATCACCACCGCGATCGCCGGCCACGACACCGGCAGCACGACCGACCAGTACGCGCGCAGCATGCCCGCGCCGTCCACCCGCGAGGCCTCGATCAGCTCGTCGGGGATCGTGACGTAGTAGTTGCGGAAGATCAGCGTGCAGATCGGGATGCCGTACACGACGTGCGCGAGCACCAGGCCCGGGATGCCGCCGTAGAAGACGCCCTGCAGCCCGGTCTGCTCGTTCAGCCAGACCATGAGCTTGACCAGCGGGATCATCACGCCCTGGTAGGGGATGAACATGCCGAACAGGAACAGCGTGAACAGCACGTCCGCGCCGGGGAAGCGCCATTTGGACAGCACGTAGCCGTTCATCGACCCGAACGCGCACGACAGGAGCGAGCCGGGGACGGCCAGCAGCACGCTGTTCCACAGGCCGGGGGCCAGCTTCTCCCAGGCCACCCGCCACGCCTCGGTGGTCCACGTCCCGGGCAGGTTCCACGCCTGGCCGGGGTCGGCCTCGGTGAGCGGCTTGAAGCTGGTGGCCAGCAGCACGTAGATCGGGACGAGGACGACGACCACCAGGGCGAGCAGCAGGCAGAACCGCACGATGCCGAACCCGGTCCTGCGCCGGGCCGCGACGGCCGTCATGGCCTGCGCTCCTTGCGCACCGACCAGATCAGGTACGGGATCACGAAGACCGCCACGCTGAGCACGATGTACGAGGCGATCGTGGCCCCCTTCGCCGGGTCGTGCGAGTCGTAGACCGCCACCCACATGAACACCGCGGGCACGTCGGTGATGATCTGCTTGCCGGACACCGCCACGATGAGGTCGAAGACCTTGAGCGAGATGTGTCCCAGGATGATCAGCGCCGACAGGGTGACCGGCCTGAGCATGGGCAGCACCACGTGCCGGTAGACGCCCCACTCGCCGGCGCCGTCCACCCGCGCGGCCTCGCGCAGCTCCTCGGGGACGCCGCGGAAGCCCGCCAGGAACAACGCCATGACATATCCGGACATCTGCCAGATCGCTGGGAGCGCCATCGCGGCCATCCCCCAGTCCGGATCCCTGAACCACTGCCACTGCGGCAGCCCGATCGCGTCGAACAGCCGGTTCAGGCCGACCGCCCGCTCGCCCGTCCCCGAGTTCATCAGCCACCGCCACACGATGCCGGTCGCGACGAACGACACGGCCATCGGGAACAGGTAGATCGCCCGGAACGTGCCCTCCCCCCAGATCCCCTTCTCCATGAGGAACGCCAGGAACCAGCCCAGCACCAGCGCCCCCGCCACGAACGCGATCGTGAACACGATCGCGTGGTCGACCGACAGACGCCAGCGCGCCTGGTCCCAGATGTCGACGAAGTTCTTCAGCCCCACGAACGTGCCCTCGGACACCTCATCGTGCTGGTCCGTCATGGCCAGGCGGAAGTTCCAGCCCAGCATGCCGTACACGAACACGCCGATCGCCACGATCGACGGCGCGACGAGGAGGAGTCCGGGCAGCCAGGTGCGTGCCCGCCTCACAACCGTTTCCCTTCGCGCGGGTACGGCGGGAGCCTCCCGCCGTACCCGCATGCGTCACTGAGCGTTGGCCTTGGCCGCGTCGGCCAGGCCCTGCTGCAGGCCCTTGACGTCCTTGCTGCCGATGAACAGCCCGACCGCCTCGTTGATCGAGGCCAGCCACGGCTGGCTCACCGAGACGCCGTGCTGGATGGAGCCGGCCAGCTTGTCGCCCGACCAGTCCTTCAGTGCGTCGGCCAGGTAGTCGGTGTAGAGCGACTGGTCGGCGTCCTTGCGGGCGGGGATGGAGCCCTTCTTGGGGTTGAAGGCGTCCTGGCCCTCCTTGCTCGCCGCGACCTTCAGCCAGGCGACGGCCCCGTCCCGGTTCTTGGCGCCCTTGGGCAGCGTGAAGCTGTCCGACAGCCACATGTAGGTGCCCTCGGTGCCGGGCGCGGGCGCCCAGTCGAAGTCCGTCTTGGACGTCTTGCCGAGGCCGCCCTCCGGCGGGTTGTGGAAGTAGCCGTAGGCCCAGTCGCCCATGATGTTGAACGCCGCCTCGCCGTCGGCCACCTGCTTGGCGGCGGGCTGCCAGTCGTCCTGCGGGTCGCCCGCGTACGACATGATCTTGGCGTAGTTCTCCAGCGCCTTCGTCATCTGCGGGCCGCTCCAGTCGGCGCCCGGCTTGAACAGCGCGTTGTAGGCGTCGGTGCCGAGCGAGCCGAGCAGCACGTTCTCCAGCAGGTGGGTGGCGGTCCACTCCGAGCCGACGGAGATCGGGATCTTGCCCTTGGCCTTGACCTTCTCCAGGTCGGCGATGAACTCCTCGATCGTCTTGGGCGCGGCCGCGATGCCGGCGTCCTTGAGCACCTTGGGGTTGAACCACAGGACGTTGGACCGGTGGATGTTGACCGGCACCGAGTAGATCTTGCCCTCGACGCTGATCTGCTCGACGAGCTGGGCGGGGAAGACGTCCTTGAGCTTCAGCTCGTCGTACAGGAACGTCAGGTCCTCCAGGTTGCCCGCCTTGATGTAGCCCTGCAACTCGGCGCCGGCGTGCCCCTGGAACGTGTCGGGCGGCGTGCCGGCCTGCAACTTCGACTGCAACAACGCCTTGGCCTTGTCACCCGAGCCGCCCGCCACGGCGGCGTCGAAGAACGTGTAGTTCGGGTTCTTGTCCTCGAATATCTTCTTCATCGCCGCGAGGCCGTCGGCCTCACCGGGGCCCGTCCACCAGGAGAAGACCTCCACCTGCTGCTTGCCGCCGCTCGACGAACCCGGCTCAGCAGTCTGGCCGCCGCTGCCTCCGCCGCAGCCCGCCAGGCCCAGAACGCCCGCCATCGTGATCGAGACGGCCGCTAACCACCGTCGCATCGCACACCATTCCCTTCGCGATCCCCCGAAGTTGGTGACCTTTGACAACGTTGTCAACAACGGCTATCAACCCACTTCGCGCGCGCCGACGTCAAGGGCGGGGGAGGTAACAGGTCCGCATACTCAGCCCACGCGCTCCAGCGTGCCGGCCGGCCCGGTGAGCACGGTGACGCCCGCGTCGTAGCCGGATCCGGGCAGGTCACCGGGGCCCGCGGCCACGACCAGCGCGCCCTTGGACACGGCCAGGCCGACCAGGGCGGGCAGGTCGGCGCCGGCGCCGGGCGGCCACGTGCACAGCACGACGTCGGACTCCCTCAGGCCGACGGGCACGTCGAGCTCGGCCATCCTGGCCAGCAGGTCGGCATGGGTGAGCCGGGCGCCGCCGGGCAGCGCCAGCGCGTCCTGGCGCTTGGCGTCGAGGGCGGGCAGCGCGGTGGGCTCCAGCACCAGCAGGCCGCGGAAGTCGATCGTGTCGAGCGCCGGGCCGAGCGAGACCACCTGGCGCACGCGGGAGCCGTCGGCCGCCGCGATCGCCGTCTCCGCCAGGTCGGGGGTGGTGATCAGCATGCGGGCGTCGCACTCGCGCAGCAGCGCCGCCACCTCCTCGACGCCGAGCCCCGGACCGATCGGCGCGGCCACCCCGCCCGCCGCCAGCACGGTGTGCAGGGCCACCGTCTGGGTGCCGGTCGTGGGGACGTGCACCCCTACCACCTGGTCGCGGCGCGCTCCCCTGCGCACCAGCCCGGACGCCGCCCTGGTCACCTCGGTCACCAGGCTGCGGTAGCCGTAGACGTGGCCGCCGCGCAGATCGATGAGCGCCGGCCGCTCGCCCCGCTCGTAGGCCCGGCGGAACACCTCGTGGATCACGGTGCCGGAGGACGAGGCGGACGGCGTCATGCCCGTCAACGTACGGTCGCCCGCGCGCCGGCCGCATCCACCGATCTATGTAGAGCGGTGTGCATTTCCCCAGCCCAGGGCCGAGGTGGGCGGGCCCGAGCCCTGCGCGACTCGAGCCCGCTGTCACGCGCCCTGGAACCGGGCCCCCACCCCTCCGAGAAGGCCCGGCTCCGTCGGGACGCGTGACGTCCCTCGGTCGATCGGCCGCCGCGGCCCCCGGCGCGAGGACGGGAAGCGCGGAGCGCGGTCGATCACACGCAGAACGGTAGGCGTTCGGACCGGGGCGGCACATGCGCTGACATGGCCATTCGACGATGTAAGCGGCGGGCGGCGGCGATGTGTAGAGAACCCGCCGGGATCAGCGTCCGCCGATCACCCATGCGGCAATCTGTGTACGTGTGGAGAAGCCCAGCTTGCCGAGGATGTTGGCGACGTGCCGCGCGGCGGTGGCCGGGCTGATCACCAGTTCGTCGGCGATGGCCCGGTTGCTCAGCCCGCGGGCCACCAGCTCGGCGATCTCACGTTCCCTGGCCGTCAGCCTGCTGTCCTGGGCCGCCGGGGCGACCGGCGCGGCCGGCAGCTCGGGCAACGGGCCGCCGAGCGCGCACGAGACCGCCTGGTCGGCCGTCATCGCCAGGCCCTCGGCCCACAGCAGCGCCACCACGGCCTCACCCAGCCGGTCGCGGACGGGGGCCAGCAGCTCTTCGGTGCGGGCGTCGGGGCGGCGGTCGCGCAGCCCCAGGGAGGCGGCGGCCAGCAGGACCGCGCGCCGGTCGTCGCCCTCGGCCGCCACCAGGCGCGCCCAGGCCGCCAGCCGCCGGGCGATGCTGTCACGCAGGCCCGCGTCGCGGCTGAGCACCAGCGCCTCGGTGAGCCGCGCGCGGGCCTCGGCCAGGTCGCCCTCCTCCAGCGCGACGCGGCCGAGCCCGGCCAGGCAGCTCACGATCTGCTGCCGGGCGTCGATGTGCCGCAGCAGGCGCAGGCCGGCCTCGTAGTGCCGCCGGGCGGCCGGCCGGTCGCCGGTGCGCCGGGCGATCTGGGCCAGGCCGACGTGCCCGTAGGACTGGCCGAGGTGGTTGTCCAGCCGTTCGCTCAGCGACAGGACCTCCTCGAACGCGCGCCGCGCCTCGTGGAGGCGGCCGGCCCGCAGGCCGAAGTCGGCCCGGGTGCCCTGGGCCAGCGACTCCAGGATCGGGTCGCCGCGCCGCCGCGCCGCCTCCAGGGCCGGGGTCAGGGACTCCTGGTCGCCGGTCGCCTGGGCCAGCATGATCAGGCCCACGGCCTCGCCGTAGGCGTCCTGGGCGTCGACGCACAGCGCCAGCCCGATCTGTACGCACCGCGCCGCGAGCCCCGTCTCGCCGGCCGCGAGCGCCAGCTCACCGCGCAGGATCATCGCCTGCCCGCGTAAGCCCTCGGGCACGTCGGGGGCGTCGAGCGCGAGCAGCCGGTCGAGCCGCTCGGCGATGTCCAGCCGCCGCCCGCTGGCCATGAGCAGGTAGCGCACGTCGGTCAGCAGTTGCAGGGCGGTCTGCGGCGACCCGCTCGCCACGGCCCAGTCGCAGGCCGCGCCCACCTCGGCCTTGAGCCCGTCGAACAGGTTGACGTAGCGCTCGACCACGGGCCACGACGTGCGCGTGCCCGGCGCGAGGACGTCCTTGAACCGCCCGGCCAGCCCGGCGAGCGCCGCCAGGTGCGCGCGGCGCAGCGCCGCCTCCTCGCCGGACTCCGCGAGCCGCTCCAGCGCGTATTCGCGGACGGTCTCCAGCAGCCGGTAGCGGGCCTGGCCGGCGACCTCGCCGTCGAGCACGACCAGCGACTTGTCCACCAGGTCGCACAGGCGCGGCAGCACGTCCTCCTCGGGCAGGCCGGAGCCGGCGCACACCGCTTCGGCCAGGTCGAGCGTCCAGCAGGAGCGGAAGGCCGCCACGCGGCGCAGCAGCAGGCGTTCCTGGGGGCTGAGCAGCCGGTAGCTCCAGTCGACGGCGGCGCGCAGCGTACGGTGCCTGGCGTGGGCCGTACGGGCGCCGCCCGCCAGCACCCTGAACCGGTCGTCGAGCCGCTCGACGAGCTGCCTGACCGACAACACCCGCACCATGGCGGCGGCCAGCTCGATCGCCAGCGGCAGCCCGTCGAGCGCCTGGCACAGCTCGATCGCCAGCGGCAGCGTCTCCTCGGTCAGCTCGAAGCCAGGACGCGCGGCGGTGGCCCTGGTCACGAACAGACGCACGGCCTCGCTCTCCTCGCCGACGAGCGAGAGCGGCGGCACCCGCCAGACCGTCTCGCCCGGCACCCGCAGCGGCTCGCGGCTGGTGGCCAGCACGGTGAGCCGCGGGCAGGCGCCGAGCAGGTCGCGGCAGAGCTCGGCGCACTCGCCGACCACCGGCTCGCAGTTGTCCAGGACGAGCAGCACGCGGCGGCCGCCGATGGTGTCCGCCAGGTCGTCGGCGACGCCGAGCGCGGCGCGGACCCGCTCCCGCAGCTCGCCCTTCTCCACGTCGGCCAGCTCGACCAGCCACACGCCGTCGGGGTGCTCGGCGGCGACCCTGGCGGCCAGGCGCAGGGCCAGGCGCGTCTTGCCGATGCCCCCCGCGCCGCACAGCGTCACCACGCGCGAGACGCGGCCGAGATGGGCCAGCTCATCGAGATCGGACTCCCGGCCCACGAACAGGTTGGGCTCGGCCGGCAGGTTGCGGAAATCGGCGGTTCGCAGCATCACTGTGAGTGTGGCATCAACTACCGTTCGCGCCCAGACTCAATCGGTGGCGAAGTCGGCGGCCCGGCGTCAGGCCAGCGCGGCCTCCAGCACCGCGCGGGCCACCTGCGCCACCGCGCCCGCCCGGGGGCCGGGGTGCTCCAGCACCACGCCGACCGCCACCTCCGGGGCGGTCGCCGGGGCGAACGCCGTGGCCAGCGCGTGCTCGCCGCCCGTCGCGGCGATCTTGGCGGCCACCTCGACCCCGGGGACGGCGACGGCCGCGCCCGGCCCGCCCGCGTGCGTCCCCGCGGTCATCATCGCGGCCAGGTAGCGGGCCTGGACGGTCGTCATGGTGGTGCGGTACGGCTGCGGCCCCGCCTGGCCGAGCAGCGAGCCGTCCGGCAGGCTCACCTCCTCCACCAGGTACGGCCGCATCAGCACGCCGTTGTTGGCCACGGCCGCCGACAACATCGCCACCATCAGCGGCGTCGCCCGGTCCTGGTCCCGGCCGACGGCCGACAGGGCGGTCCGCGCCCGGTCCATGCCCTGCGGGTACGTGCTGGGCGCCGGGGCCATCGGCACGCGCAGGTCGCCGTCGCCGAACCCGAACGCCTCGGCCTGGTCCCTGAGGCTGTCCTGGCCGAGCTGCACCCCGATGCCCGCGAACGCGGTGTCGCACGAGGTCTGGAAGGCGCGCAGCAGCGTGGGCCGGGGCCTGCCGCACGAGCCGGCGATCGAGGCGGGCAGCCGCGGGCGGACGACGGCGTCCACGGGGGCCGTGGGCGTGTACTCGCCCGAGGCCAGCGCCGCGGCCGTGGTCACCACCTTGAACGTGGCCCCCGGCGGATAGACCTGGTCCAGCGCCCGGTTCAGCAGGGGCCGGCCGGGGGCGTCGCGCAGCCGGTCGAGGGCGCCGTCGAGCCGGGCGGGGTCGAAGGTGGCCAGCGTGTTGGGGTCGTAGGACGGATAGCTGGCCAGGGCGAGGATCGCGCCGGTGGCCGGGTCGATGGCCACGGCCGCGCCGGGCACGCCGGTGGCCTCCAGGGCGTGGTAGGCGGCCCACTGGGTGCGCTGGCCGATGGTCAGCCGCACGTCGGCGCCGGCCACGTCGCCGTCGCTGACCATCGAGCGCACCTTGACCTTGGCGTCGTCGCCGGACAGGACGCCGTCCTCGGCCTCCTCCACGCCCGTGGACCGGTAGAGGGACAGGTAGCCGGTCACGGGGGCGTAGAGCTCGCCGTCGGTGTACACCCGCTGGAACCGGTACGGGCCGCCGCCGGGCGTCGGGCGGCTCCTGGCCACGGTCGCGCCGTCGTAGGTCAGGATGTCGCCACGCGGACGGGCGAACCGGGCGATGAGCGAGCGCTCGTTGCGGCGGTCGGCGTTGAGCCCCCGCGTCCCGAACGCCTGGACGACCGTGATGTGGGCCAGCAGGACGAACAGCAGGGCCGCGCAGAGCACGGCCATGCGGCCCAGCGGGACGTCGATCTGCTTCGCCCTGGTTCCCGCCATGGTCCTTGGTCTAACAACCGGACCACCAAGGCAGGGCTACAGGACGCTGCGGTAGTAGGAAATCTTGCGGTGGATGTAGTTCTGGCGCTCGGCCAGGTTGGCGATCTGGGCCTGGACCTGCCGGTCGTGCTCCTCCAGAAGCCTGATGCGGTCGGGGATCGTGTCGTCGCCGCCGCGGACGAGCTCGGCGAAGCGCAGCAGCATGGCGATGGGCATGCCGGTGTCGCGCAGGCAGCGGATCATGCCGAGCCAGCCGACGTCCTCCTCGCTGAACCTGCGCTGACCGGCCGCGTTGCGCTCCACGCGCTCCAGCAGGCCGATCTTCTCGTAGTAGCGGAGGGTGTCGAGGCTGAAGCCGGTCTCCTCGACGACCTCGGCGGGGGTGTACACGCTCACGCGGCCCAGTCTTTCACCTGGAGCGCACTCCAGGTCAACGACTTGACCTGGAGTGCGCTCCAGGTCCGAGGGTCTGTCCCATGAACATCGCACTCGGCACCATCCCGTTCGGCACCGGCGTCGGCCTGCGGGAGACCTTCGCCATCCTCGACCGCTTCCAGGACGCCGGCGGCACCATGCTGGACACCGCCGACAACTAACCCTTCTGGAACGAGGGCTGCACCGGCGACGAGAGCGAGGAGGCCATCGGCGCCTGGCTGGCCGCGCGCGGCAGTCGCCCAGGGGATCAGGGCAGGTGGTCGGCGAGGTAGCGGCGGACGAGCTGCTTGCACTCGGCGATCAGGTCGGCGTCGCCGCCGGGATCGGCCCGGAAGGCGAGCTTGAGCACGGCGTCGGTGGCCTCGACGGCCACCACGAGCGCCCGGTCGAGCCCGGGGCCCGCGGGCGCGTCGAGCAGGGCGAGGGTGAGGGCGCGCAACCGGTCGGCCACGATGACGTTGTTGTCGAGGGCGCTGTCGAGCGTGCGTTTGGTGCCCTCCAGCGGCGGCCCGCCCGGGGTGGGCAGGACCTCGCCGAAGTCGACCACCGCGAACCCGGGGGTGGTGCGCTTCATGTCGACGAACTCGTCGATGGCCAGGTCGACCAGATCGGTCCAGTGGCCGAGATCGGCCTCGGCGATGCGCTGGGTGACGCGCTGGAGGAACGCCTCCAGGTTGCGCAGCGCGAGGGCGCGCACCAGGCCCTGCTTGTCGTGGAAGAACTGGTAGAAGGTGCCGATGGGGACCTCGGCGCGGCGCGCGACCTCCTTCGTGGTCAACGCCTCGTAGCCCACCTCGTCGAGCAGGAGCGCGCACTCGTCGAGCATCCGCTCCACCCGCTCCACGCTCCGGCGCTGGGCGGGACGGCGGCGCAAGGTACTCGTCATGCTCCCCATCCTGGCTTATTACCAGCAGGTACAGACCGGCCACTTTGCCGTCCGTTAACATGAGCCATACTCGCATAAAGGAGCCGAGATGTTCTTATGGGGTACGGCGACCGCCGCCTACCAGATCGAGGGCGCGGTGGCCGAGGACGGCCGGGGCGCGTCCATCTGGGACACCTTCGCCCACGAGCCCGGCCGGACCAGGGACGGCCACACCGGGGACGTGGCCTGCGACCACTACCACCGCTGGCGCGAGGACGTCGCCCTCATGTCCGGCCTCGGCGTGAACGCCTACCGCTTCTCCATCGCCTGGCCGCGGGTGCAGCCGCTCGGCGCCGGCGAGGTCAACCCCGCGGGCCTCGACTTCTACGAACGCCTCACCGACGGCCTGCTGGCGGCCGGCATCCAGCCCGTGCCGACGCTCTTCCACTGGGACCTGCCCCAGGCGCTCCAGGACCGCGGCGGCTGGACCGGCCGCGACACGGCCGGCCGCTTCGCCGACTACGCCGCGATCGTCGCCGAGCGCCTGGCCGACCGCATCCCGCTGTGGATCACCCTGAACGAGCCGTTCGTGCACATGGCCTTCGGCCACGCCATGGGCGTCCACGCCCCCGGCCAGGCTCTGCTGCTCGACGCCCTCCCCGTCGCCCACCACCAGCTCCTCGGCCACGGCCTGGCGGTCGCGGCCCTGCGCGCGGCGGGCGCGCGGCAGGTGGCCATCACCAACAACTGCACGCCGGTCTGGCCCGCGTCGCGGGAGGAGGCGGACGTCAAGGCCGCCGACGCCTACGACGTCCTGCACAACCGGCTGTTCAACGACCCGGTGCTGCTCGGGAGGTATCCGGACCTCTCGGCCTACACCGCCGACCTCGACTTCGTCCGCGACGGCGACCTGGAGACCATCTCCGCCCCCCTGGACGCCCTCGGCATCAACTACTACAACCCCACCCGGATCGCCGCCCCGCCGCCCGGCGAGGTGCTCCCGTTCACCGACACCGGCGTCACGGGGTATCCCACGACCGCGTTCGGCTGGCCGGTCGTGCCCGACGGCCTGCGCGAGCTCCTGACCGGCCTCAAGGCCCGGTACGGCAGCGCACTCCCGCCGATCCACGTCACCGAGAACGGCTGCTCCCAGCCCGACGAGCTCACCCCGCAGGGCACGGTCGAGGACCAGGCCCGCATCGACTACCTGCGCGGCCACATCGACGCCGTCATGGCCGCGCGGGCCGAGGGCGTGGACGTGCGCGGCTACTTCGTCTGGTCGCTGCTGGACAACTTCGAGTGGGCCGAGGGCTACCACCAGCGCTTCGGCCTGGTGCACGTGGACTTCGCCACGGGCCGCCGCACCCCGAAGGCGTCCTACGCGTGGTACCGGGAGCGGGTCGCTCAGAACACCGAGACGTGAACGTGGTCGTAGTGGTTGGCGGTCACGCCGCCCCGGTCGGACATGGGGTCCCAGCCTCCGCCTGACCGGATGTCGTAGTAGCGCTGCTTCCAGATGATGTACATGACGCCGATCCGCGCGCCGTTCTTGATGAGCCATTCGGCCAGGGCGTCCCCGCGGTCGGCGTCGGCCCCGGAGGCCATGGTGCCGCCGCGGGACATCATGAAGTCGCAGGCCCGGCCCTTGCCGTGCTCGCCGGGGTCGCCGGGGCGCAGGCAGCCCACTCCGTACTTCATCGGGAAGTTCTGCATGATCTCGGCGCGTACCGCGATCATGCGCGGGGTCAGGCCCTCGGCGCCGCCGGGCTGCTGGAAGCCGTACTTGGCGAGCAGGCGCTCGATCTCGCGCCGCTTGCCCTGAAGGGTCCTGATCTCCTTCTTCAGCTTGTCGATCTTGTCGTTGGCGTTGAGCTTGGCCTCTTTGGACTTCGCGATGAGCTTCTGGATGCTCTGGACGCGCTCGGTCCGCTCGGCGGCCATGTACGACATGTTCGCCGCCTGCCCGAGCGCGATGGCCGGGTCGACGCTGAGGCCGAACAGCTGCATGCCGTCGAGGGGGCCGTTGACGTACGTCTGGCGCGCGATCTCGGCCACGCCGGCCTGGGCCGCGGCCAGCCGCGCCGCCAGGTCGCCGGAGGTGTCGGTGGCGTTCTTGGCCTGGATCCTGATCTCCTCCAGGCTCTGGATCTGGCCGCGGTAGAGGTCGTTGAGCCGGGACGCCTGTTTGGTGAGTCTGCGCAGCTCGTCGATGTTGGGATCGGCCGACGCCGGCTGCGGGGAGGCGAGCCCGAGCAGCCCGGAGAGGACGACGAAGACCGCGGCGAGCCGCCAGATCCTCACACCCGTCCCCTCCTCGCATAGACGGACCGAAACTATAGAAGATGATCTTGATGGCTGTCATCCGAACCAGCCAACTGACGCACCTTTGGCGAGGTACATAGTCCTTTGTCGGAAATAAGGAAGATCTAAAAGATTGGGCCTTGTGGAGGGCTTGATCCCGGTCTGAGATGGCGATCGAACTCGTCTCTGCGAAGGGGCAGATCGTGTCTCGAACCATGACCATCGCCGCGGCCGTGCTCCTCGGCCTGGGCACCTCCCTCGTCCCCCTCACCGCCGAGGCGTCGGTCGATCCGCTGCCGCCCGGCGACCGCATCGACCTCTACCAGGTGGACGGCGAGCCGGGCACCGCCCAGCTCCTGCGGGAGAAGGGCTTCGACGTCGTCCAGCACGACAACGGCGGCGACAAGGAGCACGTCGAGCTGACCGCCGCCCAGGCCGACCTGGCCGGGCTGGCCAAGCTCGGCCTGCGGCCCGAGCCCGTGCGCAACCCGCAGGGTCAGAGCAACCTCCAGGCCGCCAAGGCCCAGGCGGCCGGCGGCTACACCGTGTGGCGGTCGTACTCGGAGCGGGGCGGCATCGCCGACCAGCTCAGGGCGATCGCGAACGCCAACAGGGACATCGTCGAGCTGCAGTCCATCGGCAGGACGCTCAAGGGCCAGGACATCCTCGCCGTCAAGGTCTCCACGGGCGCCCGGCTGCTGCCCGACGGGCTCAAGCCCGCCACGCTGTACTCGGCCACCCAGCACGCCCGCGAGTGGATCGCCGCCGAGGTGGACATGCGGCTGCTGAAGTACGTGATCGCCAACAGGTCGGCGCTGCGGGACCTGCTCAACCGGACCGAGCTGTGGTTCGTGCCGGTGGCCAACCCCGACGGCTACGACTTCACCTTCACCGAGGGCAACCGCCTGTGGCGCAAGAACCTGCGCGACAACGACGGCGACGGGAAGGTCACCAACGGCGACGGCGTGGACCCGAACCGCAACTTCCCCACGAACTTCCGCTACGACGAGGAGGGCTCGTCGAGCATCCCGAGCAGCGAGACCTTCCGCGGGACCGGCCCGGCCAGCGAGCCGGAGACCAGGGCCATGGACGGCCTGCTCAACCGGGTCAGGTTCGAGATGAACCTGAACTACCACTCCTACGGCCCGCTGCTGCTCTACCCGAGCGGGTTCCAGATCGCCACGAAGACCGCCGACAACCCGATCTACGAGGCCCTGACCGGCGACGACGACGCCCCGGCCGTCCCCGGGTTCGACCCCGACCTCGGCGCGGAGCTCTACACCACGAACGGCGACACCAACGACCACGCCCACGCCAGGTACGGCACCCTGTCCTGGACGCCGGAGCTCGACGAGGGCTGCGACGGCTGCGGGTTCGTCTTCCCCGACGACGAGGCGGCCGTGCAGGCGGAGTTCGAGAAGAACCTGCCGTTCGCGCTCGACGTCGCCAGGTCCGCGGCCGACCCGGCCGAGCCGGTCAGCCACCTGGGCAACAGGACGCCCGACTTCGTGCTCGACCCGTTCGAGTTCAGCTACGGCACCGACCAGGCCGTCCAGGTCACCGCCAAGCGGAGGATCGGCCCCGTCCTGCTCAACTACCAGGTCAACGGCGGCCGGACGAGGATCGCGCCGACCGGCGAGTGGAAGGGCGGCGAGCGGTACGGCAAGGGCTACGACCGCTATTACCACCGGCTGCGCGGCACGATCACCGGCACCCGGCCGGGCGACAAGGTCAAGGTCTGGTTCAGCGCGATCGGCAGGAAGAGCGGCGACTTCACCTACACCGTGCAGGACGACATCGGCGGCAAGGTGCTCGTGCTGGCCACCGAGGACGTCACCGGCCTCAGCCCGGCCCAGGGCGGGACCCAGGCCAAGTACGCCGCCGACTACGTCAAGGCGCTCCAGGACGCCGGCTACCCGACCGACGCCTACGACATGGACAAGATGGGCCGCCGGGCCCCGCACCCGCTCGGCGTGCTCAGCCACTACAAGGCGGTGGTCTGGGAGACCGGCGACGACGTCATCCCCCGCTCCCCCGGGCAGGTCGCCGGCACCACGTCGAAGGGCGGCGTGGACACCGAGCTGGCGGTGCGCGACTACCTGAACGAGGGCGGCAAGCTGCTGCACGCCGGCAAGTACCCCTCGTACGCGGCCAACAACAACGGCGCGTACTACTACGAGCCCGACCAGCCCGGCCACCCCGAGTGCACGGTCCCCGACGACCCGCCGTGCATCCAGGTGTTCAACGACTTCCAGCAGTACTGGCTGGGCGCCTACGTCTTCTTCGACGACGGGGGCGCCGACCAGGCGAGCGGGCAGCCGTTCGCGCTGAAGGGCAACGGCGGCGCGTTCGAGGGCTTCGCCGGCACGCTGCAGCCGAGCCACACCAACTCGTTCGTGGCCACCTCGGCCATCCTGCCCCCGGCGCAGTTCCCGCTGTTCGCGAGCTCGGCCCAGGTCAAGTGGGTACGCCCCGGCGGCCCCTTCGACCCCCACACCGGCTCCTGGGACGTCTACAGCGGCATCGCCGACGTCTCCTGGAAACGGCTGACCACGACCGTGGACCTGACCGGCAGGAGCTCCGGCGACCTGTCGTTCTGGACCTCCTACGACACCGAGGCCGACTGGGACTTCCTGACGGTCGAGGCGCACACCGCGGGCGCCGACGACTGGACCACCCTCCCCGACGTCAACGGCCACACCTCGCAGAGCACCGGCGAGAGCTGCAAGGCCGAGAACAGCGGCGGCTGGCGGGTGATCCATCCGTTCACCCGGCACTACCAGGGCGCGGCCTGCGAGCCGACCGGGTCCTCCGGCGCGTGGCACGCCGCCTCGGGCAACTCCGGCGGCTGGCAGCAGTGGAAGGTGGACCTGACCCCGTACGCGGGCAAGCGGGTCGAGCTGTCGATCTCCTACGTCAGCGACTGGTCCACCCAGGGCGCGGGCGTCTTCCTCGACGACGCCAAGGTCACCCTGGACGGCGCGGCGGCCGGTGACACGTCCTTCGAGTCCGACCTCGGCGGCTGGGCCGTCGCCGCGCCGCCGGCCGGCTCGGCTCCGTCGATCAACAACTGGTTCCGCACCGACCAGGTCTTCGAGGAGGGCGGCGGCATCGTCACCGCGGACACCGTCTATCTGGGCTTCGGCGTGGAGAGCCTGAGCGACCAGGCCGCGCGTACGGACCTGGTCAAGCGGTCGATGCGGCACCTGCTGGGCGACCCCCGCTAGCGACGCCCCGAGGGGCGCGGCACACCGCTGCCGCGCCCCTCTTGCGCGCCCGGACAGAACATGGTTCGGTCGCCTTGAGGCGTACGCGCAGCAAGCAAGCATTCGGTCAAGCAGGAGGCTCACGACATGCGCCAGCACGACAAGCTGTTCATCGGGGGCGAATGGGTGACCCCCGCCGGCACCGGGACGATCGACGTCATCTCCCCCCACACCGAGGAGGTCGTGGGCCGCGTCCCCGACGGCGCCGCCGAGGACGTGGAACGCGCGGTGGCCGCCGCCCGCCAGGCGTTCGACCACGGGCCGTGGCCCCGCATGACGTTCGCCGAGCGGGCCGCCGTGATCGAGCGGCTGGCCGCGATCTACAACGAGCGCCAGGGCGAGATGGCCGCCCTGATCACCGAGGAGATGGGCTCGCCGATCACCTTCTCCAACCTCGCGCAGGCGCCGCAGCCGCTCGGCATGCTGCAGTTCTACGCCGGGCTGGGCAAGGAGTTCGCCCAGGAGGAGGAGCGTCCCGGGCTGTTCGGGCCGATCACCGTGCGGCGCGAGCCGGTCGGCGTCGTCGCGGCCGTCGTCCCGTGGAACGTGCCCCAGTTCGTGACCATGACCAAGGTCGCGCCCGCGCTGCTGGCCGGGTGCACGATCGTGCTCAAGCCCGCGCCCGAGACGCCGCTGGACGCGTACCTGCTGGCCGAGTGGGCCGCCGAGGCCGGGATTCCGGCGGGCGTGCTCAACATCGTGCCCGCCGGGCGCGAGGTGAGCGAGCACCTGATCTCCCACCCCGGCGTCGACAAGGTGGCCTTCACCGGCTCCACCGCCGCCGGCCGCCGCATCGCCTCCATCTGCGGCGAGCAGCTCAAGCGGGTCAGCCTGGAGCTCGGCGGCAAGTCCGCCGCGATCATCCTGGACGACGCCGACCTGCAGGCGAGCATGGGTTTCCTGGCCATGGCCACGCTGATGAACAACGGCCAGGCGTGCGTCGCCCAGACCCGCATCCTGGCCTCCCGCAGCCGGTACGACGAGGTCGTGGACGCCGTGGCGAACATGGTCAACTCCCAGCCCGTCGGCGACCCGGCCGACCCGGCGACCGGCATCGGCCCGCTGGTGGCCAAGCGCCAGCAGGAGCGCGTCGAGGGCTACATCAAGATCGGCATGGACGAGGGCGCCAAGGTCGTCGTCGGCGGCCTCGACCGTCCCCGTGACCGCGGCTGGTACGTCGCCCCCACGGTCTTCGCCAACGTCAGCAACGACATGCGCATCGCCCGTGAGGAGATCTTCGGCCCGGTCCTGGCGGTGATCCCGTACGAGGACGAGGCCGACGCCCTGCGCATCGCCAACGACAGCGACTACGGCCTGGCCGGCACGGTCTGGACGGCCGACGCCGAGCGCGGCATGAACGTCGCCCGCCAGGTGCGCACCGGCACCTACGGCGTCAACTGCTTCATGCTGGAGTCGAACGCGCCCTTCGGCGGCTTCAAGGCCAGCGGCATCGGCCGCGAGCTCGGCCCCGAGGGCCTGAACGGCTACCTGGAGTACAAGACGATCGCCCGGCTGGGCTAGCGGCGGGCGAAGAGGGGCCCCGCGCGCCGCGGGGCCCCTCTTGCGGGCCGGGTAAGGCACCCAGCGTGCCCCCGCGACGCTAGGTGCCGGATCCGCCGCCTACAGTCGGCGACTGCCCGGCTACTGAAGTATGTCCCACGGTCACCGCGAAGGCGGTTTCCGTCCCCGAGGACTTTTCTCCTGGCGGATCCTTTCCATCCGTCTTAGGTAGACGGGTATTACTCACGAAAGGTTCGAGGAGATCCATTTACCGATACGCCGGATGAGTTCGGGGCTGGCGGCCGACTCCGCGTGCCCGTAACCCGGCTCGATCCACAGCTCCTTGGGCTCGCGGGCGCCGTCATAGAGCTGGTGGGCGTGGTCCAGCGGGAAGAAGGCGTCGGCGTCGCCGTGCACGACCAGCAGCGGGGCGGGCGCGACCAGGGCGGCGGCCTCGTGCGGCGGCATCGGGATCGGGTCCCACTGGCCGCGGGCGATCCTGGTGCGCTTGGCCAGCCGGGCGGCGAACCTGCCGAACGGCTGCTCGATGGCCCAGTGGACCTGGCGCATGGGCTTGGTGCCCCGGTAGTACCAGCGCGCCGGGCCGCTGACCGCCGCCACCGCGTCCACGCCCCGGCGCAGCGCCGCGTGCCGTACGGCCACCGCCGCGCCCATGGAGAAGCCCACGACCGCGATCCGCCGGTAGCCGACCACGCGGGCATGCCGTACGGCGGCCTCCACGTCGAGGATCTCCAGGTCGCCGACCGTCGTCTCGCCGCCCGAGCGCCCGTGGCCGCGGAAGTCGAAGGCGAGCACGCCGCCGTAGCCGCTGAGCACGTGCGCGATGCGGCGGGCGGTGCGCTCGCGCCAGGATCCGGTGAAGCCGTGCGCCATGACGATCCCGATGTCCCCGGCCGCCGAGGGGGTGTGGGCGGCGTCGATGCGGACACCGTCCTCTGTCCTGAGCATCACCGGGAAATGTGGCGCGAAAGGCATGAATACCAGCTTATTCGCGGTCCGTTTCCAGGCCGTGCCCGGTGGCCCACACCGCGATCTGGGCCCGGGAGGCGAAGCCCAGCTTCTCCATGATGTTGGCGACGTGCCGGGCCACCGTGGCGGGGCTGATCACCAGCTTCAACGCGATGGCCCGGTTGCTCAGCCCGCCCGTGAGCAGCGCGGCGATCTCCAGCTCCCGGCCGGTCAGCCCCCCCTGCCAGGCCCCCGGCGGCGGCCCGGACGGCCCCGCGGGAACGGCCTGGCCGGGATCGAGCACGCGCCTGGCGACCTCGTCGGGCGACTGCCGGGCCCCCTTGGCCCACAGCAGCGACACCCGGCCCTCGCCGAGCCCGGCCCTGGCCCGCGTGAGCAGTTCCTGGACCGGGCCGGGGACGCCGTACTGGCCGATGGCCTCGCGCAGCGCGGTCGCGGCGGCGGCGGCCAGCACCGCGCCCTCCAGGTCGTCCTGCTCGGCCGCCAGCGCCGACATGGCCGTCAGCGCCCGCACCACGCCCCTGCGCTGGCCGGTGCGGGTGCTCAGGGCCAGGCTGGCGGCCAGGTGCAGCCGGGCGGCCGGATAGTCGTGCATGCGGGCCGCCACCCGGCCCAGCTTGGCCTGGCAGCGGGCCAGCTCGACCCGGTTGCCCATGTCCTCCAGCAGCGGCAGGGCCGAGGTGTGGCAGGTCATGGCGGCCTCCAGGTCGCCCGCCGCCTCGGCCACCGCGCCCAGGTGGGTCAGCGCCCTGGCCAGCGTCCAGTGGTGGCCGGCCTCCCTGGCCAGGGCCAGCGCCTGTTCGCCGCGCCGGCGGGCCTGGCGGAGCTGGCCGCGGAACAGCGCCAGGTTGAGCTGCGCGATGCGGACCGTGGCCAGGTTGAACAGGTCGTCGTGGGCGGCGGCCGCCGCCTCCAGCTCCTCCAGGTAGCGCAGCGCCTTCTCGCTCTGGCCGGTGCGGAAGAACACGGCCAGCGCCACGCTGTAGGTGACGCCCAGCCAGTGGGTGTACGGGTGCCTCTTCTGCTCCTCCACCCCCTGCACGACCAGCTCCTCGGCGCGGGCCAGCTCGTCGCAGATCTCCAGCCCGTACGCCAGGCCGCCCTTGGCCACGGCGACCACGTCGGAGGGCACCCGGGACAGGTCGAGGGCGAGCAGCCGCTGGTGCCAGCCGACCGTCTCGCCCAGCTCACCGCGTACGGCCAGGATCGCCAGGGCGGCGCGGGCCAGGCGCAGCCCGAGCACCGGGTCGGCCGACTCCACCGCCCGCTCCACCGCCGCCCGGCAGTCGTCCATCAGCGCGCGGCCCCTGACGAAGTGCGGGACGCGGGCGGACCAGGGCATGCGCGGGTCGAGCGTGCCGGCCCGGTAGCAGTGCTCCATCTCCTCGCAGATCACCCGCAGGTGCCGGTCGCGCAGCCGGGTCAGCTCGCCCGCCTCGGCCAGCCGCTCGGCGGCGTACTGCCTGATGGTCTCCAGCAGGCGGTAGCGCCCGTCGTGGTGGAGCACCAGCGACTTGTCGACCAGGCCGTTGAGCAGGTCGAGCAGTTCGGCCCTGGGCACGATGCCGCCGTCGGCGCACACCCGTTCGGCCACGGTCAGGTCGAACAGCCCGGCGAAGACCGACAGCCGGCGCAGCAGCACGCGCTCCTTGGGCCGCAGCAGGTCGTGGCTCCACTCGACGGTGGCCAGCAGGGTGCGCTGGCGGGCGGGCGCGGTACGGTCACCCCTGGTCAGCAGGGTGAACCGGTCGCCGATGCGGTCGGCGATGCGGCCCGGGCTCATCAGGCTCGTGCGGGCCGCGGCCAGCTCCAGCGCCAGCGGCAGGCCGTCGAGCGCCCGGCACAGACGCACGACGTCGTCCATGCTGCCGGTCACCGACCGGGCCCCGGCCGCCAGCGCCCGCTCGACGAACAGCAGCACGGACTCGGCGTCGGGATGGTGGTCGTCGGGCAGTTCCAGCGGCGGCACCCGCCAGACCAGCTCGCCGGGGATGCGCAGCGGCTCGCGGCTGGTGAGCAGGAAACGCAGCCGGGGGCAGTCGGCGATCAGGCCGGCCACCAGCTCGGCGCAGCGGTCGACCAGATGCTCGCAGTTGTCGAGCACGATCAGCGCCCTGGCCTCGCGCAGCCGTACGCGCAGGCCGTCCAGCAGCCGCCCCGGCGCCTCGTCGCGGACGCCGAGCACCCCGGCCATCTCGTTGACGATCAGCGCGGGGTCGGCCAGGCGGGCCAGCTCGACCAGCCAGACGCCGTCGGCGAAGCCCGGCGCGGCCCTGGCCGCCACCCGCAGCGACAGGCGGGTCTTGCCGATGCCGCCGACGCCGCTCAGCGTGACCACGCGTTCGTCGTGGACCAGCGCGCTCAGCTCGGTCAGGTCGCGCCCGCGGCCGACGAAACGGTTGGGCTCTGCGGGCAGGTTGTGCGGAACTGGCGGAGTCATGTCGGCGCCCAGGGTCAGCGGAGGATCACAGGTGCGCTCAGTCTCCACCTCCGGCCGACCGCGTGCGATCACTTTCCGTGGACTGTCCGCGACTGCGCGGATACGGATGCCGCCCGCCCAGCTCGGCCACGCTCATCACGATCCGCACCCGCGACTCCTCGGCCGCCTCCACCGCCTCCGGCACGTCGGAGATCATCACCCGGGCGCCGCTGGCCCGGATGCGCTCGCCCAGCCCGGCCCGGTCGAGGTCGGCGGGCACCGGCCAGACGACGCCGCCCGCCGCCATCACCGCGTCCGCCGCCACCAGCAGGTCGGGCCCCACGGGCAGGCAGACGAGCACCGTGTCGCCCGCGCGCACCCCTCTGCGCCGCAACTGGGCGGTCGCGATCGCCGACCGCTCATCCAGTTGCTTCTCGGTGAGCTCCACGCCCGTGCCGGAGTCCACCATGACGATGTGCTCATCCATGGCGTCCACGGTAGGGAGGGGGTCACGTGCCTACATGGGGCGGAATATGCAGATCCCTATGCAGAAGCGCTGGGGTGCTCGGCGGCCCACACCGCGATCTGCGCGCGTGAGGTGTACCCCAGCTTCTCCATGATGTTGGCGATGTGCCGGGCGACCGTGGCCGGGCTGATCACCAGTTCCTCGGCGATGGCCCGGTTGGACAGGCCGCGGGTGAGCAGGCCGGCGATCTCCAGCTCGCGCACGGTCAGCAGCGAGTGCCTGACCGGCTCGGCCGGCGCGGGCGGCGGCGCCGCGGGCCGCTCCCCCGCCAGCACCTGGCGGGCGGCGGCGTCGGGGCTCATCGCCCGGCCGCGCGACCACAGGGAGGCCGTGCGGCCCTCGCCGAGCTTGGCGCGGGCGCGCGAGAGCAGCTCCTCGATCCGGATCGTGGCCGAGTGCTGGCCGATCGACTCGCGCAGCGTGGCCGCGGCGGCGGCGGCCAGCACCGCGCCGTCGAGGTCGCCCTCGTGCTCGGCCAGCACCGACAGGCCGGCCAGGCACCGGGCCACCCCCTGCCGCTGGCCGGTCTGCCGGCTCAGCGCGAGGCTGTCGGCCAGCCGCTCCCTGGCCGCGGCGAACTCGCCCAGCATGGCCGCGACCCGGCCCACCCTGGCCAGGCAGCGCGCCAGGTCCGAGTCGCTGCCCAGCTCGCACAACCACGGGACGGCCAGCTCGTAGCGGGACTTGGCGGTCTCCAGGTCGCCGCGGGCCTCGGCCACGGCGCCGAGCTGGGCGGCCATCCTTGCCATGAGCCAGCGGTGGCCGTGCTCGCGCGCCCGTGCCAGGGCCTCGTCGCCCAGCCGCTGGGCCTCGCGCAGCCGGCCCCTGGTCAGCGCCACCGCCGACAGCCCGGCCAGCCCCGCCGCCTGGTTCCAGGCGTCGCCCGACTCGGTGGCCTCGGCCAGGCCGCGCTCGGCGTGGTGCAGCGCCTCGTCGATGCGGCCCATGCGGAGCAGGACGACGACCACGAGGCTGTGCATGACGCAGCGGGTGAACACGTTCTCCTCGCCCAGCCCCGCCAGGCTCTCCGTGGCCACCTCCAGCGACCGGCTGAGCTCGTCGCGGGCCTCCAGCCCGTAGGCGAGGTACGCCTTGCCCTGCGCGACCTGCCCGTCGGGCACGGGTTCGAGGTCGAGCGAGAGCAGCCGCTCGATCCAGCCGACGATCTCGGTCAGGTTGCCGGAGATGGGCAGCAGGGCGGTGCTGGCGGCGCACAGGCGCAGGCCCAGCCGCGCGTTGCCGGACTCGGCGGCCCAGTCGAGGGCGGCCCGCTGGTCGTCGAGGAGCTGCTTGCTGGCCGTCAGGCACTCCAGCCGCTCCGGCCAGGGCACGCCCGGCCGGACCATCTCGGTCGTGAAGTGGCGTTCCTGCAGGTCGCACAGGACGGTGAGGTGCCGCTCTCGGACGTCCTCGCGCTCGCCGGCCCGCTCCAGCCGCTTCATCGCGTACCGCTTGATCGTCTCCAGCATGCGGTAGCGCCTGCGCTCCTCGTCGCACAGCACGAGGGACTTGTCGACCAGGCCGCCGAGGAGGTCGACGATCTCGTCCCGGGCGATGGGCCGCTCGGCGCAGACCTGCTCGGCCAGGTCGAGGTCGAAGTCGCGGGCGAAGACCGACAGCCGGCGCAGCAGCACCTGCTCCTTGGCCGACAGCAGGTCGTAGCTCCAGTCGACGGTGGCCAGCAGCGTGCGCTGCCGCGCAGGGGCGGTACGGCCGCCCGTGGTCAGCAGCGAGAAACGGTCGTCGAGCCGGTCGGCGATCTGCCCGGGGCTGAGCAGGCTCGTACGGGCCGCCGCCAGCTCCAGGGCCAGGGGCAGCCCGTCGAGCGCCTGGCACAGGCGGACCACGTCGGGCAGGCTGTCGGGGCCGAGCCGGGTGCCGGCGGCGGCGGCCCGGTCCATGAACAGCTGCACCGACTCGGCGTCGGCGTACCCCATCTCGGGCAGGTCGAGCGGCGGCACCCGCCAGATCAGCTCGCTGGCGATGCGCAGCGGCTCCCGGCTGGTGGCCAGGATGCTCAGCCGGGGGCAGCAGGCGACCAGCTCGGCGGCCAGCTCGGCGCACGCGTCGACCAGGTGCTCGCAGTTGTCGAGCAGCAGCAGACAGCGCAGCTCGCGCAGCCGGGCGGTGACGGTGTCGAGCAGCGGGCGCCCGCTCTCCTCGCGCACCCGCAGCGCCCGGGCGATCTCCTGGACGATCTGCTCCGGACGGCTGACCCTGGCCAGCTCGACCAGCCACACCCCGCCGGGATAGCCGCCCACCAGCCCGGCGGCCACCCGCAGGGCCAGCCGGGTCTTGCCGATGCCGCCGACGCCGCACAACGTGACCACGCGCGTCTCGCCGAACAGCCCGCGCAGGTCGTCGAGGTCGCGTTCGCGGCCCACGAACCGATTGGGCTCTGCTGGAAGATTGTGCCGGGGGGCCTCTGGCATGTGTTCACCCTGCGTCGCCGAAGGATCACACTCTTCCACAGTGTCGCACTTTTCACAGGCCAAGCGAGCTGACGATCGCCCTTTCGTCCACAACGCGCAGAATGGGGTTTCCCAGCAGCCGCCTGGCGACGTCGTACGGCGCCACGACCATGGTGGCCCTGCGCTCGGCGGCCAGCACCCGGCAGCCGATGACGGTCGGCTCGTTGGCGGCGATCACCACGTGGGCGCCGGACATCAGGGCCAGGTCGAGCACCCGCAGCCCCTTGAGCAGGTCGCCGGCCGCGTTGACGACGACGTCGTCCTTGCCGACCACCAGGCGGGCGGCCAGGTTGCGCAGGTCGGCGGCGAGCTCGTCGTGGTCGAGCACGCGGCCGCCGCCCGGCGCCAGCGCCGCGCCCGCCAGCGGGCCGAACTCCAGCGGGCTCGCGTTGAGCAGCCCGGCGAACGGCAGCGCGCCGGGTGAGGGGCGGAAGGCGTAGACCCGGTCCGCGGCGGCGCCGCCGGGCTCGCGGGGGCCGCGGGTGATCACCATGCGGACCGGGCCGGGGCCGCCCAGCACGGCGACGCCGCCCGCCCAGGCCACCGCGTGGACCGCCACCACCAGCGACGCGCCGAGCGGCAGGTCGATGAGGACGCGGTCGCCGTAGGCCAGCCCGTCGCGCCGCAGCCCACCCGCCGCGCGGGTGACCCGCCTGGCGAACTGCGCGTACGACAGCACCTCGCCGGTCCTGACGTCGCTCACCGCCGGCTGGTCGCCCTTGCTCGGTGCCGAGCCCATAACCAGCTCTGTCCACGTCATGACGACAATGTAGGGACCGCGACGGCTCCTGCCATGCACACAAATGTGCAACCTGCTATGTACGTCCCGGCTCGCGCTCGTACAGCTCGGCCAGGGGGGCGAGCCGGTCGGCGGGCACGTTCAGGCGCAGCCCGGCGCCGGGCTCCTCCGACCAGGAGCCGCCCTCCCAGGCCAGCTGCTCCCAGGCCACCAGCCTGCTGCCCTTGAGCCGGCGCCTGATCAGGGTCTCGACCAGCCAGGGGGCCCGGCCGCCCGGACCGCGCTCGTACCCGAAGAGCTTGCCGGTGCGGCGCGGCACGACGATGAGGCCGCTGACCCGGAACGCGTTCTGCACGCCCATCAGCAGCGGGCCGTCCTGGCACAGCCACACGTCGGCGACCCTGCCGACCGCCTCGCCGGCCGCGTCGGTCACCGTGCGACCCTTGAACCAGCTGATCCTCGGGGCGGGGCCGGCGGCGTGCACGACCTCTCCGCCGGGCCGGCGCCCGCCGCCGCTGCCGGGGATCCGGGCGATCACGTTCTCCCGCGTCCAGCGTTCGAGTGCGGGCTCGGCGAGCTCGCCGCTCACCTTGATCGCGCTGCCGATCTCGGTGACCAGGTGCATGGGGATGCGCCGGGGCTGCGGGTGCTCCTCGGGCCGGAACAGCGTGGTCACCGAGCTCATCAGCCAGCCGGGCAGGCCGCCGATGCGGGGGGCGAGCGCGAGCGGCCCGGCGAGCAGGGCCGCCACGTACGGCGGGTCGCCGGCCAGCTCCAGGTCGTCCACCTTGCACACGGGCTCGCCGTCGTCCGCGCCGACCACCTGCCGGTCGAGCAGGTGCAGGTCGGCGTGGAGCTCCCGGGCCCTCATTGGCCCGCCTTCGTGGCGATCAGCAGCGGGATCGCCGCCACCGCGACCACCGACAGCAGGATCATGTACGCGGTGCCGACGGCGTTGGTGAACCGGCTGTTGACCCGGTCGTTCATGTAGTCGGGATCGTTGGCGATCATCAGCACGGGCAGGTACGTCAACGGCAGCGCGGCGGCCGAGAACACCAGCGAGTACTCCGTCACCATGACCGGGTCGACGGTCGTCAGGATGAGCGCCGCGGCCAGCACGACCGCGACCAGCACCACGACGTGGAACCTGGCGGCGTCCCTCGGCCGCACCCGCTTGCCCCACCGCCAGCCGAAGTACTGGCTGAGCGTGTACCCCGACGACAGCGCGGTCTCCAGCGTCGCGCCGAACGTGGCCGCGAACACGCCCAAGATCGCCATCGCCAGCCCGACCTTGCCCAGCCCGACGCCCACCGGCAGCACCATCTGCGCCAGCGACTCCACCTGGATCTGCGCCGGCAGGAACACCGCGGCGGCGCAGACCATGATGGTCAGCGACAACAGGCCGCCGAGCGGGAAGCCGACGAACACATTGGCGCGGGCGGTCACCAGGTCCTGGCGCGTCCACCGCTCCTCGACGCCGCCGGAGGAGAAGAAGAACACCTCGTACGGGGTCATCGCGCCGCCGAGCAGCGCGACCGCGTAGTACCAGTAGGTCGCCGCCCCCTCGGCCTGCGGCGGCGCGGCGAGCTGGCTGCCCAGCTGCCCCCAGTCGGGGCCGAGCTGCCACGCCGCCACCCCGAACACCACCAGCGCCAGCCCGGCCAGCCCGAACACCCGTTCCATGGTCTCGAACTTGACCCGCCACATCACCAGCCAGGCGACCAGCGCCACCCCCGGCACCCACAGCAGGTAGTTGACGCCGGTGGCCAGCTCCAGGGCGAGCGACGCGCCGCCGATCTCCGCGGCCAGCGTGAGCAGGTTGATGAGGAACGACGCCCCCAGGTTGAGCAGGCCCGCCCGCGGTCCGAGCCGCTCGCGGACGAGGTCGAAGACCGGCCGGCCGGAGACCGCGGCGATCCTGCCGGACATCTCGGCGAACAGGCAGATGCCCACCACGCCGACCACCACGACCCACGCCAGCGACATCCCGAACCGGGCTCCGACCAGCGAGTTGGCCACGAGGTCGCCGATGTCCACGAAGCCGCCGACGGCGCTGAGGATGCCGAGCGTGACGGCGAAGAGCTTCTTCACCCCAGCGCCTCCAGCTCCCGCGCCGCCTGGGCGGGGTCCTTGATCCGGTCCCGGCGTACCTGGATGAGCAGGTCGTCCACCAGTTCCTCGGCCCGCTGGATGTGGTCGAGCAGCCGGTCGCGCACCTGGTCGGACCGCTCGGACGGCGGCTGGACCCCGCCGAACTGGTCGCCGACCGCGTCGAGCTCGCCGGCCGCGTCGGTGAGCACGACCTTGAGGTACGGCCTGGTGAGCCGGTGGGAGTTCTGGACGGCCAGGCGGACGACCTGGACGATGGAGGAGACGCTCTCGTCGGACTGCTCGGCCTTGAGCGCGTAGTCGTGGTCGTCCCAGGCCGGGCTCACGCAGCCGGCCGCCGCCACGAGCAGCACGAGCAGCGCCGCCATCCGCCTCATGTGCGGCCTCGCAGCAGGAAATAGGCCAGCAGCCCCAGGAGCAGCGCGAACTGCCCCCACGCGACGAGCAGCACCAGCCCTTCGTCCCTCACGGTTGCTCATTGCCCCTCTGCCCATGATCCATGCGGGACGCCGGGAATCAGACGCGCCGGCCGATGCGTTCACCCCTACAGCGCCGCAGACGCCTTGTCCCGCTCTTGTCACGAGAGGGGATCAACTAGACTTGGTGGGTCGCGACTTCGCGCGGCCGCCCCCACGACACAGAGCGAGAAGTCATCATGCCTTTGAACAGCCGCGACGACCTGCGGAACATCGCGATCATCGCGCACGTCGACCATGGCAAGACCACACTGGTCGACGCCATGCTCTGGCAGTCCGGGGCCTTCCGCGCGAACCAGGACGTCGACGACCGGGTCATGGACTCCAACGACCTGGAGCGCGAGAAGGGCATCACCATTCTCGCCAAGAACACCGCCGTCCAGCACGGCGGCATGACCCTGAACATCATCGACACCCCCGGCCACGCCGACTTCGGCGGCGAGGTCGAGCGCGGCCTCTCCATGGTCGACGGTGTGGTGCTGCTGGTCGACGCCTCCGAGGGCCCGCTGCCGCAGACCCGGTTCGTGCTGCGCAAGGCGTTCGCCGCCAAGATGCCGGTCATCCTGTGCATCAACAAGGTCGACCGCCCCGACGCCCGCATCAAGGAGGTCGTCGACGAGGTCTACGAGCTCTTCATGGACCTCGACGCCACCGAGGAGCAGATCGACTTCCCGATCGTCTACGCCTCGGCCAAGGCCGGCCGCGCCTCCATGAACCGTCCCGACGACGGCGGCATGCCCGACTCGGAGGACCTGGAGCCGCTGTTCGACATCATCAAGTCGACGATCCCGGCGCCCACGTACGACCCCAGCGCCCCGCTGCAGGCGCACGTCACCAACCTCGACGCCTCCTCCTACCTGGGCCGCATCGCGCTGTGCCGGATCCACCAGGGCGTCATGCGCAAGGGCCAGCAGGTCGCCTGGTGCCGCACCGACGGCACGATCCAGAAGGTGAAGATCACCGAGCTGCTGATGACCGAGGCGCTGGAGCGCAAGCCGGCCGAGGAGGCCGGCCCCGGCGACATCATCGCCATCGCGGGCATCCCCGAGATCATGATCGGCGAGACGCTGGCCGACCCGGAGGACCCGCGCCCGCTGCCGCTGATCACGGTCGACGAGCCGGCGATCTCGATGACGATCGGCACCAACACCTCGCCGCTGGTCGGCAAGGTCAAGGGCTCGAAGGTCACCGCCCGCATGGTCAAGGACCGGCTCGACAAGGAGCTGGTCGGCAACGTGTCGCTGCGCGTGCTGCCCACCGACCGTCCCGACGCCTGGGAGGTGCAGGGCCGCGGTGAGCTGGCGCTGGCCATCCTCGTCGAGCAGATGCGCCGCGAGGGCTACGAGCTGACCGTCGGCAAGCCGCAGGTGGTCACCAAGACCATCGACGGCAAGGTGCACGAGCCGGTCGAGCGCCTGACGGTCGACTGCCCGGAGGAGTACCTCGGCGCGGTCACCCAGCTGCTGGCCGTCCGCAAGGGCCGCATGGAGCACATGACCAACCACGGCACCGGCTGGATCCGCATGGAGTTCGTGGTCCCGGCCCGCGGCCTGATCGGCTTCCGGACCGAGTTCCTGACCGAGACCCGCGGCACCGGCCTGGTCCACCACGTCTTCGACTCCTACGAGCCGTGGTTCGGCGAGCTGCGCACCCGCAACAACGGCTCGCTGGTGGCCGACCGGTCGGGCCCGGTGACCGCGTTCGCCATGCTCAACCTCCAGGAGCGCGGCACGCTGTTCGTCTCGCCGACCACCGAGGTCTACGAGGGCATGATCATCGGTGAGAACTCGCGTTCCGACGACATGGACGTGAACATCACCAAGGAGAAGAAGCTCACGAACATGCGCTCGTCCACGAGCGAGGAGACCGAGAAGGTCATCCCGCCGCGGACGCTCTCGCTGGAGCAGGCGCTGGAGTTCATCCGCGAGGACGAGTGCGTGGAGATCACGCCCGACGCGGTCCGCATCCGCAAGGTCGTGCTCGACGCCGCCGCCCGCGGCCGCGCCGCCGCCCGCGCCAAGCGCGCCTGATTCGTTCTCCCCGCACCACGGCCGCGTGTCACCTTTTCCGGTGGCACGCGGTTTCCGTGTCAGAGGGGCCTGTCAACGGGCGGCCCGAGCACGCGCGATGGAACGCCTCTCCCGGGTCACGGTGTAAAGAAACGTGGTCATGAGACCATCTGTGATAACACCGTGACCCTATGCCATAGAACATTTCGCCATGCCGGAGAATCATCCCAATTGTGGGAAAGCTCCGGATGGCACTTTCATTCGGGCTGGCTCTGGTGTCGTTCGGGGCGATTGTTTGGTGCACCATCGCAGCCAGACCCGTGACCGGGTCCGACAGGCCCAAGAGCACCGTCGTGACCAACCCCTGGGCGGCCGCAGCCGCCCGCGCCGACCCGGCCGCCGGATGGGCCCGTACGGCCGCCACCGAGGTCTCGGTCGCCCGGGCCCGCGCGGCCGACCTCGACGCCGTCCCCGAGGGGCGGATCGACCCCCGGCAGCGCCAGGTCAGGATCACCGTCAGGCACCGGCTGGGGCTGCGTCCCGACGACCCGCTGGCCGAGGCGCTGCGCCAGGGCGGCGGCTTCCCCGGCACGCTGCCGCAGGTGACCGACTCCGGGTTCGGCGCGCTCAAGGCGGACGGCCAGAGCCTGGCGCCCACCACCCGGCTCGCGCCGCTCATCGTCTCCTCGCGGGGGCACGTCACGGCCGAGTTCACGGTGACGCTGCTGCGCCAGGTCAGGGTCGACGGGCTGCTCCGGCTCGACTTCGCCTCGCCGACCGCGCTCCCGCTGATCGTCGTGGAGCGCGCGGTCACCGTGCTGCCCGGCGAGTGGACCGTGCTGCGCGTCGAGGGCATCCAGCCGGAACGGCAGGAGCGCGGCCTGCTGCGGTTCTCCGTCGGCGCCTATCCGGTGAGCCTGACGCTGGCCCCCGGCTCCTACGGCTTCCCCGACGTCGCCGAGGAGGACGACTTCTCCTGGGCCACCGCGCTCGGCGTGCTCACGGCGTGCGCGCTGGCGGTGTTCCTGGTGCGCTCGCTCGGCCGGCGGTGGTGGCAGCGGGTGCCCAACAGGGAGCTGGTCGTCGGCCTGGCCATCGCCGCGCCGGCCCTGCTCATCCCGCTGGTCGCCGCGGAGTGGTCGCCGGTCGGGTACGTGATCCTGTTCGTCGCCGTGCCGGTGATGGCCCTGCGGCACGCCGGACGGGTGCTGCCCACCAGCCCGCCGTGGACCGGCCGGGACCTGCTCACGGTGACCGGCCTCGGCCTGCTGGTCGGGCTCGGCATGCTGAGCTGGTCGTGGCTGCACGGCCAGCTCCCCGGACGCGTGCTGCTGACCGGCGGAGCCGTCGCGGCCCTGGCGGCGGCGGGCGCGGCGGTCGGCTTCAGCGTGGACCTCGGGGTCAGGCCGGTGGTCGTCCGCCTGGCCGCGCTGTGGGCCGAGGCCGCGGTCGGGCTGCTGGCGCTGGCCCTGTGGCTGCGGGCGCTGCTGGACGGCGTGTACCCGCCCGACAGCGTCCGGCTGCTGCTGGCGCTGAGCTGGGCGATGATCCCCGTGGCCGCGGTGACCGTGGCGACCAGGCGGTGGAGCCGGAGCGCGGTGGTGGGCGCGGTCGTGGTGAGCCTGCTCGTGCAGGGCTGGCCCACGGAATGGCTGGACGCGGGGTCGTGGAGCCTGGCCGTGCCCCGCGCGGGCGTCCCGACGATCGGCAGCCTGCCGCTGGACCCGCTGGTCCGCGGGGTGCTCGGGCTGCTGCTGCTCGGGTTCGTGATGCTGGTGCTGCGGCTGTGGCGGCTGGGCTGCCGGGTGGCGGCCGTGCGCGACCCGGCCGCCGAGTCGACGATGGTCGTCGTGCTGATGGTGCTCTACATCACGCCCGGCGGCAGCACGACGCTGGCCGACATCGACGTGCCGCTGCCGCTGCTGGCGATCACCTCGCTCGTGGCCTGGCCGACCGCGCGCTGGCTGCTCGCCGGGCCGCCCGCGTCCGTCGTGGAGCCGGACACGCAGGAGGAGCACCGGCAGTTCGTCCGCGCGGCCCTGCACCGGCGCCTGCTGCTGCTCGCCGAGCAGGAGCTGTACCGCGCCGGACGGACCAGGCTGGCCGCGGACATGTCGATGGCCGAGTTCGACCAGCGGCGGCAGGCTCTGGAGTCGGCGCTGCGCGAGCACGGCCGCCATCCCGAGACCGCCTTCGCCACGGCGGCCGGCTGCACGCCCTGGCACAGCGGCGTGTCGGCGTTCACCGTCAGCCTGCTGCTGAGCCTGCCCTTCGCGCTGGTCCACGGCCGGCCGGAGGGCGCGGACCTGACCAGCTTCCTCTTCGACGGCCGCTACCTGCTCACCCTGCCCGCGTTCGGCTTCCTGTTCGGCTACTTCTACCCGTGCGTCCGGGGCACCCAGCCGATGACCAAGGCGCTGCACCTGGCCGTGGCGGCCCTGCTGACCAGCCTGGCCGGCTACCTGTCGACGCTGGTCGAGCCGGACATCGGCGCCCTCGACAAGGCGCAGGTGGTGGCCATCGTGGTGGGGCAGGTGATGATGGTCTGCGTCGGGCTCGGGCTGTTCTGGGAGTGGCGGATCATGCACCTGGCCGGCGAGCCGTGGGCCAGGGTGCGCAACCTGCGCAGCGTGCGCAGCCTGGCCGCGCCGACCCTGGCCCTGGCGCTGGCCGTGGGCATGACGGCGGCCAGCTCGGCGGCCGGGCAGACGGTCGACCGCATCCTGAAGGGCGACCAGGTCACGACGGGCCAGCGGTGACGCTCAGCGGCGCGGCAGCTCGCTGCCCCTGACGTGCGCGCACTGCCAGTCGATCAGCGCGGCGAAGTCGCGCCAGGCCCGCTCGACGCGCCCGCGCACCTCGGCCGTGTGCACCCACGGCTCCGGCTCGTGGCGCACGCCCGCGAACAGGGACCTGTGGCGCAGCAGCTCGATGCGCGGATGGTCCTCGTCGAAGCCGCGCGGCCTGGTCTTCAGCCGGTCGCCGCCGATCGTGTAGCCGGCGTCGGCCAGCCGGGCGATGATCGACTCCAGCGGCTTGCCGGTGACGTCCTCGTCCACGGCCGCGCGGTAGCGGGCGATCTGGTCGGGGGCCTGGGTGTAGCGGCCGCCGGCGACGTACAGGCCGGCGGCGCTGATCTCGACGTAGTAGCCGATGCCGGGCATCAGATCGACGAAGGCGCCCTGATGGGTCTTGTACGGCGTCTTGTCCTTGGAGAAGCGCACGTCCCGGTAGGGCCGGAAGAGTTGGGCCGGGCCGAACTCGGCGGCCAGCTCGTCGGTGAGCTCCGTCATGGGCGCGCGGACCGCGTCCTCGTAGAGGTGCTTGTGGCGGGTGAAGTAGTGCTTGGAGTTGTCCGCCTCAAGGCCCTCGTAGAAGATGAACGCCTCGTCGGGGAAGCCGGTGAAAGCCATGGCCCAAGCGTGCCATGCCGCTCACCGTGCGGTGTACGTGCGCCCCGGCGTGGGCGGGCGGCCGTACAGTTCCGAGATCGTGACGAACGTGTAGCCCTTCTTGGCCAGCGTGTCGATCACCTTCGGCACGGCCTCGACCGTGGTGGGGTGGATGTCGTGCATGAGCACGATCGACCCGGCCTTGGCGGTGTCGGCCCGCCTGACCACGGCGGCGGGCTCGCGGTGCAGCCAGTCGAGGGTGTCGACGTCCCACAGGATCTGGGCCAGGCCCTCGCGGCGGGTCTCGGCGGCGACGGCCTCGTCGGTGCTGCCGTACGGCGGGCGCATCACCCGCATCTTGACCCCGGTCAGCCGGTGGACGAGCTCGTCGGTGTGCCCCAGCTCGTTGCGCACCCCCTCGCGGGACAGGCCGGTCAGCGACGGGTGGGACCAGGAGTGGTTGCCGATCTCGTGGCCCTCGTCCACGATGCGACGGGTGATCCGGCCGCCGCTGTCGGCGGCCACCATCTCCCCCAGCACGAAGAACGTGGCCCTGACGTGGCGCTGGCGCAACAGGTCGAGCAGCTTGCCGGTGTAGGGCCCTGGACCGTCGTCGAAGGTCAGGGCCACACACTTGATCTTGCCGCAGTCGAACCGGCGGCTGCGCGGCCAGTCGGCCTGCTGCGCGATCAGCCGCTTGGCCAGGACCTCAGGACTGACCTGTGGCCGGATCATGGCGGAATGTCGGCGCGGCACCGGCTGGGCGGCGCAGCCCACGAGAACGATCAGGACGAATGGCAAAGCCCAAATGCGCATGTTTTCCCCCGAAACACCGCACGCGGGGGCCTTACGGATAGTCCTGGACCGGTCTCCCCCGTAGTTCCCTGGCCAGGTCGTCCCACCAGAGTGGGATATCCGCGTGCAGCTCCTTGTAGCGGCGCGCCACGCGCATGGCACATCCAACCGGATCCGTACCCAGATGACGACGTTTAACCGGACCTTCCTGCCAACGGTAAAAACCGTCCCTGTAGTGCACGACGAGACCTATCCAGACCGAGATGGTCGCTCCGTCCCCCACCTCGTACGCGCTGGTGACTCCCAGCCCGTGCAGCTCCGCCTGGAGTTTCTCCGCCGCCGCGCGGGCTTCGGTCACACGCCACCCCCTGCCGACGTTTCCGTACACAACAGATGTACCCAGCAACGGGCATCAGCCGTCCAAGACATGGAGTAATCATCAAACTCCGGGGAGTCACGCGCAGGCCGTTCGACGTTATTGGTCGGCTTCCGCCGTTGCGCGGCCGGGCCGCCCTTGTTACGTTTCGGCCGTGCGCCGTGAGCGGGCACAGTCGCTGAAGCACGTCGCGGTACCGTACGACTCCGATCGGGCCTTCCTCGACCTCGTCGTGCCGCGCGTGCGCACCGCGCTGGACGAAGACCGGCGCGTGCTGGTCGTCAACCGCCCCGACCGGCTGGCGCTGCTGGCCGAGGCCCTCGACGGCGACGCGCGGCGCATCGACAGCCGCCCGGCCGGCGCCTGGTACGGCCACCCCCACCGGATGCTGGCCGCCTACCACGAGTACACGCGCGGCCGGCCCACCCTGGTCGTCGGCGAGCCCGTCTGGACCGATCTCAGCGAGCCGCGGATCCAGGACCTCATCCGCTACGACTCGGTCGTCAACGCCGCCCTGGCCGCGGCCCCGTCCGTCATGTTGTGCCTGTACGACCTGCGCGACGTCCCCGAGCCCGTCCGCGAGCTCACCCCGGTCGTCCATCCCCTGGTGCTGGGGGCGGGGGGTGAGGCGGCCAGCGGGCGGTTCGTGCAGCCTCACGAGCTGGTGCTCGACGGCGACGACGCGCCGTTCCCGGAGCCGGGCCCCGGGGCCTGCCTGGTGCGGTTCACGGCCCGCGAGCTCAAGCGCCTGCGCCAGACCGTCGGCGACTACGCCAGGACGGCCGGCATGGACCGCAACCTCATCTCCTCGCTGGTGCTCAGCGTCTCGGAGATCGCCGGGAACTGCGTCGAGCACGGCGCCGGGTTCGGCACGATCACGATGTGGGTGGAGGAGCGCGACCTCGTCTGCGAGATCGCCGATCCCGGCGGGGCGCTCGACGACCCCCTGCCGGGCTACATACCGCCGGAGCCCGAGTCCCCGCGGGGGTACGGGCTCTGGATCAGCCGGCAGCTCTGCGACCGGGTGCAGCTGCGCGACGAAGGCGGCCTGTTACGCGTCCGCCTTCGCCTGTCCCTGGACTCTCCCTAGGCGGCGGCGCGGGGGGCGGGAAGGCGCACGGCGCCCTCCTCCCGCGCGTAGTCCTCCAGCATGCCGCGGAGCTGGCGGCGGCCACGGTGCAGACGGGACATCACGGTGCCGATGGGCGTCCCCATGCGCTCGGCGATCTCCTTGTACGCGAACCCCTCGACGTCGGCCAGGTAGACGGCCACGCGGAAGTCCTCGGGCAGGGAGCGCAGGGCGTTCATCACGACGCTGTCGGGCAGCCGGTCGAGCGCCTCGGTCTCGGCCGAGCGCAGGCCCGTCGAGGTGTGGGACTCGGCGGCGTGCAGCTGCCAGTCCTCGATGTCCTCGGCGGCCGACAACTTCGGCGAGCGCTGCTTCTTGCGGTAGTCGTTGATGAAGTTGTTGGTGAGGATGCGGTGCAGCCACGCCTTGAGGTTGGTGCCCTCACGGAACTGGTGATAGGACGTGTACGCCTTGGCGACCGTCTCCTGCACCAGGTCCTCGGCATCGGCGGCGTTACGGGTCAGGCGCATGGCGGAAGCGAACAGCTGCGACGTCACGGGCACGACATCGCGCTCGAACCAGTCCTGACGCTGCTCATCGGTCATAGTGATCAATTCATTCCCCCTTGCGCTATCCCCCGTTCGGCACAAGCCGCCTGACAGCGTTCCTCATCCTCGCAACTCCCAGGTAAGGGACGCGTTAGGAGAGTCCGCATAGGTCAGAAGGGGTTTGTCGTCCATCTGCTCGCGGCGTGCGTGGTCACGTCCACGGCCGGACAAGTCTCATTATCATAACACTACCCACCCAATTTCGTAGGAATAGTGGTCAGAGTCACAGGGGATAGCGTATGGACATGGAATCTGTGGACCGTCACGACACGGGGACACGTCGGTGGGTGGCGGAGGCCATCCGCAAGGTGGAGGCCGACGCCAACCGAAGTTGTGACACTCACCTGCACGTCTTTCCGCTTCCCTCGCACTGGGGCGTAAACCTCTACCTGAAAGACGAATCGGTGCACCCGACCGGTTCACTCAAGCACCGGCTCGCACGGTCCCTGTTCCTGTACGGCCTCGCCAACGGCTGGATCGGCCCGGCCACCACGATCGTGGAGGCGTCCAGCGGCTCGACCGCGGTCAGCGAGGCGTATTTCGCCCGGTTGCTCGGCCTGCCGTTCATCGCCGTCATGCCCGCGTCCACGTCGCCCGAGAAGTGCCACCTCATCGAGTTCTACGGCGGGAAATGTCACCTCGTCGCCGACCCCGGGGCGATCTATGACGAATCTCACCGGCTGGCCGCCGAGACCGGGGGCCACTTCATGGACCAGTTCACCTACGCCGAACGCGCGACCGACTGGCGCGGCAACAACAACATCGCCGAGTCGATCTATTCCCAGATGTCCATGGAACCGCACCCCGAGCCCGCCTGGATCGTCGTGGGCGCCGGCACCGGCGGCACGTCGTCCACGATCGGCCGCTACATCCGCTACCGCCGCCACCCCACCCGCCTGGCCGTGGTCGACCCGGAGGGCTCGGCGTTCTACCCGGGCTGGGTCTCCGGCGACCCCGCGGTGACGGCCTCGGGGTCGCGGATCGAGGGCATCGGGCGCCCCCGGGTGGAGCCGTCGTTCCTGCCCGGCGTGATCGACCGCATGATCGCCGTCCCCGACGCCCGCTCGATCGCCGCCATGCACTGGACCCGCGAGGTCACCGGCCTGGACGTCGGCGGCTCCACGGGGACGAACATGGCCGCGTGCGTCGAGCTCGTCAGGGAGATGCGCGAATCGGGCGTCCAGGGCAGCGTCGTCACCCTGATCTGCGACCGCGGCGACCGCTACAAGGGCACCTACGACAACCCGGAATGGCTGGCCGGCCAGGGGCTCGACCTCGAACCGCACCTGGCCGACCTGCGGGCGTTCCTGCCGCGCTGAGCGCCGGAGCCTAGGCGGCCTTGGCGGGGTCGACCGAGAAGGTCTTGGCCAGGTCGTCCAGGATGGCGTGGGCGCCCTGGACGCCCACGGCGCTCATCCAGGTCAGGTCGCTGACCTCGTGCTTGTCCCCCTTGAGCCGGCCCCACAGCGGGTTGCCGACGAACTTCTCCTTGGGGCCGTCGCTGGCCGGGTCCGGGTAGGTGGCGACGAAGATGTGGTCGGCGTCCAGGTCGGCGATGCGCTCCTGGCTGACGTCCACGGCGATGGCGTCGTCCTTGGTCGGCTGGCCCTCGGGGCGGGGGAAGCCGACGTCCTTCAGCACCACCCCGGAGTACGACTTCTCGACATAGAGCCGGACGGTGGGCTCACCGGCGAAGCGCACGATCGAGACGGTCGGCAGCTTCCCGCCCGCCTTCTCCTTGATCGCGGCCCCGATCGTGCCCGCGCGCTGCTCGAACGCCTTGATCCGGGAGTCGGCCAGGTCCTCCTTGCCCAGGGCGCGGCCCATGAGGCGCAGGTTCTCCTTCCAGATGGCGCCGGTCGTCTCGCTGAAGACCGTCGGCGCGATCTTCGACAGCTTGTCGTACAGGGCCTCGTGCCGGACCTTGGCCGAGACGATCAGGTCGGGCTTGAGCGCGGCGATCTTCTCCAGGCTGGGCTGTTCCAGGGTGCCGACCGGGGTCGCCTCCTTGCCGTACCGGGCGACGAGCGGGCCGAGGTAGTCGGGCAGCTTGGTGTCGATCGACCGGTAGGTGGTGTAGCCGATCACGGGGGTCTCCAGCGTGAGCACGGCGTCCACGAAGCTCTGGTCGAGCGCGACGACCCGCTTGGGCTGCCCGGAGATCTTGGTCGAGCCCATCGCGTGCTCGATCGTCCTGGCCGCCGGGTCGGCCGACGGCGTGGCCGCCGGCTCCGTCGAGCCGCACGCGGCCACCCCCGCCACCAGCAGCACACCGGCCAGCACCCGCCACGCTCTCATCGGAACCCTTTCTTGAAGTAAGGCGAACCTAAATTAGGTTAGCCCTGCCTAACCTGGCATACTTCACCACGATCGGGCAAACAAGGGGAGGAAACTGGTGACCGCGCTCGCGCCCCGCCTCCACGGCATCCGGCGCCGGCGGCTCGTCCTCCTGCTCCTCCTCCTCGCCGCCGTCGCGGCCGGGGTGGTGCTGAGCATCACGGTCGGCTCGAAGTCCGTACCGCCGGGCGACGCCTGGCAGGCTCTCACCGCGCCCACGGGCAGCGAGAACGACATCATCATCCGCTCGCTGCGCGTGCCGCGTACCGTGCTCGGGGTGCTGGCCGGGATCGCGCTCGGCGTCGCGGGCGCCCTCATGCAGGGCCACACGCGCAACCCGCTGGCCGACCCCGGCCTGCTGGGCGTCACGCAGGGCGCGGCGTTCGCCATGGTGGCCTCGATCATCCTGCTCGGCGCCTCCAGCCTGCTCGCCTACATCTGGTTCGGCCTGGCGGGCGCGCTGGTGGCGAGCGTGGCGGTGTTCGCGCTCGGCATGACGGGCGGCAGGGGCGGCCCCACCCCGGTCACGCTGGCCCTGGCCGGCACCGCGGTCAGCGCCCTGCTGTACGCCATGACCTCGGCCATCGTGCTCCTCGACGAGCAGGCCATGGACGTCTTCCGCTTCTGGCAGTCCGGCTCGATCGCCGCCAGGGGCCCGGACGTGGTCTGGCAGGTGCTCCCGTTCATCCTCGCCGGCCTGCTGCTCGCCCTGGTCAACGCCCCGGGCCTGAACGCCCTGTCGCTCGGCGAGGACGTCGCCCGCTCGCTCGGCCAGAACATCGCCCTGACCAGGACGGTCGGCGTCGCCGCCGTCACCCTGCTGTCGGGCGCGGCGGTGGCGGCCTGCGGCTCGCTGGCGTTCGTGGGCCTGATCGTGCCGCACCTGGCCCGGTCGCTGTCGGGCACCGACCACCGGTGGCTGCTGCCGTACTCGGGACTGGTCGGGGCGGCGTTGCTGCTGGTCGCCGACGTGATCGGCCGCGTGGTCGCCCCTCCGGGCGAGCTGGAGGTCGGCGTGGTCCTCGCGCTGATCGGCGCGCCCTTCTTCGTCGCCCTGGTCCGCCGCAGAAAGCCGGTACGGCTATGACCGCGCTCCCGCTGCGCCTCGGCGCCCTGTCCTGGCGGCTGCGCCCGCGCGCCGTCGCCGTCGGCGTGACCGGCCTGGCGCTCCTGGTCGTGCTCATGGCGCTGAACATGCGCATCGGCGACCTCCCGATGAGCCTGGCGGAGGTGCTCCAGGGCACCTTCGACGTCAACAGCCCGGCCCACTTCGTCATCATGGAGCTGCGCCTGCCGCGCGCCCTGACCGGCGCCCTGGTCGGCGCCGCGCTCGCGCTGTCCGGCGCGATCATCCAGTCCATCGCCCGCAACCCGCTGGCCAGCCCCGAGATCCTCGGCGTCACGACCGGCGCCTCGGTCACCGTCGTGGCCGGCGTGGTGGCCAGCGGCAGCGTCTACGGCGGCACCAGCGGCCTGCTGGCCGACCTGGGCATCCCCGCGCTCGCCCTGCTCGGCGGCCTGCTCGGCGCGTCCGTCGTCTACGGCCTCGCCTGGCGGCGCGGCCTGGACGGCTACCGCCTGGTCCTGGTCGGCATCGGCGTGGCCGCCGTGTTCACGAACGTGAAGTTCTGGCTGCTGACCGTCGGCGACGTCAACGACACCGGCCGGGCCATGGTCTGGATCAGCGGCTCGCTCAACGGCCGCGGCTGGGAGCACGTCGTGCCCGTGGCGCTCGCGCTGGCGGTGCTCGTCCCGGCCACCCTGCTCGGCACCCGCTCGCTCGACGCGCTGCGCTTCGGCGACGACGTGGTCACCGCCCTCGGCGTGCGCGTGAACGCCGCCCGCGCCCTGCTGATCCTGGCCGCCGTGCTGCTGGCGGCGGTGGCCACCGCCTCGGCCGGGCCGATCGCGTTCGTGGCCCTGGCCGCGCCGCAGATCGCGCTCCGGCTGACCCGCTCGGCCCGGCCGCCGCTGCTGTGCTCGGCGGTCACCGGGGCCGCGCTCACCGCGGGCGCCGACCTGATCGCCCGGACCGTCTTCTCCCCGATCGAGCTGCCCGTCGGCATCGTCACGGCCGTGCTGGGCGCACCGTACCTGATCCACCTGATCTGGAGGGCACGCAAATGAGGCTGCAGGCCGCGGGCGTCAAGCTCGGCTACGGCGACCGGACCATCGTGGACGGCCTCGACCTGGGCGTCGAGGCGGGCACGGTGACCACCATCATCGGCCCGAACGGCTGCGGCAAGTCCACCCTGCTGCGCGCGCTCGGCCGCCTGCTCAAGCCCCAGGGCGGCCAGGTGCTGCTGGACGGCAAGCGCATCGACGCCATCCCCACCCGCGAGGTGGCCAAGATCCTAGGCGTGCTGCCGCAGGCGCCCTCGGCCCCCGAGGGGCTCACCGTGGCCGACCTGGTCGCCAGGGGACGGCATCCGCACCAGACGTGGTACCGGCAGTGGTCCTCCGACGACGAGTCGGCCGTCGCCGCGGCGCTGACCATGACCGGCCTGGCCGACCTCGCCGAACGCCCGCTCGACGAGCTGTCGGGCGGCCAGCGGCAGCGGGCGTGGATCTCCATGGCCCTGGCCCAGGGCACCGACCTGCTGCTGCTCGACGAGCCCACCACGTTCCTCGACCTGGCCCACCAGGTGGAGGTGCTGGAGCTCGTCCGGCACCTGCACGAGCAGGCCGGCCGCACGGTCGTCATGGTCCTGCACGACCTCAACCTGGCCGCGCGCTACGCCGACCGGCTGGTGGCCATGCGCGCCGGCAAGGTCGTGGCCGCCGGCGCCCCGCACGAGGTGCTGACCGAGGAGCTGCTGCGCGAGGTGTTCGAACTGGACGCGAAGGTCATCGAGGATCCGGTCGCCGGGACGCCTCTCGTGGTGCCGATCGGGCCGCTCGCAGCCGCGCGAGGCTGACCCGGCGCATCGGCGACAGCGCCACGCCCGCCGCGATCGCCAGCCAGCTCACCCCGGCGAAGGCCATCAGCGCGTACGCGTTCCGCACCGCCGACTCGAACACCCCCGTGACCAGCGAGGCGATCGGGATGGAGAAGAACGCGATCATCCTGGCCGTGCCGAGCACCCGTCCGAGCAGGTGGTCGGGGACGAGCAGCTGGCGGACGGTCATGCTCGCCACGATCGAGGTCCCGGCGGCCGCGAACTGCCCCATCCAGGCCAGCCCGATCAGCACCGGCCCCCTGGCCGGGATCATGGCCAGCATCGACAGGCCGCCGGCCACGATGGCCCAGCAGATCAGCGGGCCCGGCCGGCACCTGGACACCAGCCTGCCGCCCAGCACCGCCCCGAGCACCGCGCCCACCCCCTGGAAGGCGTAGACGACGCCGATCTCCCCGGGCGTGAACCCGTGGTACGAGCTGAGGTAGTACACCAGCCCCGCCAGCAGCAGCCAGACGCCGAAGTTGCAGGCCGCGGCGGACAGGGCGGTGGTGAGCACCACCCGGTCGCCGCCGGTCAGGAAGCGCAGGCCCTCGCGCATGTCGGCGACCACCGACCGCCCCCGCACCGCCGCAGCGGCCGCGGGCGCGGTCCTGATCAGCGAGATCAGCAGCGCCGACAGCAGGAACGTGCCCGCGTCGGCGTAGACGGCCACCTGGTAGCCGAAGTTCACCACCAGCGCGCCGCCGATCACCGGCCCGGCCATGTTGACCGCGTGCTCGCCGATGTGCAGCCGGGCGTTGGCCTGCGGCAGCCGCGCCACCTCCACCAGCGAGGGCACGATCGACCGGAACGCCGGCTGGTAGAGCGGGTCCACGCAGGCCAGCAGGAACGCCACCACATAGATCGGCCACAACCGGGACACACCGGCCGTGACCAGGACGGCGAGCACGACGGTGACGGCCCCCGACGCCAGGTCGCCCAGCACCAGCACCCGCCGCCGGTCGAACCGGTCGGCGATCACCCCGCCGAACATCCCCAGCAGCAGGTACGGCAGGTACTCGGTCACGTAGACCAGCCCTGTGCCGAGCGCCGACCCGGTCAGGTCGTAGACGAGCAGCGGCAGGGCCAGCCGGTAGATCCAGGTGCCGAGCGAGGAGGCGAGGAAGGCTCCCAGGAGGAGCCAGTACCGGCCGCACATCTCCTCACCCCTCGGCCAGCGCCCGCCCGACGTCCGGATCGCCGGGGGCCAGCTCGGCGGCTCTGAGCAGGTCCTGTCTGGCCTCCCTCGCCCGTCCCAGCTCCCGGTGGACCATCGCCCGGTTGAACAGCAGCTCGGCCGTCTCCGTCAGCTTCAGCGCGCGGGTCAGGTCGGACAGCGCGCCGTCGGGGTCGCCGCGTTCGAAGGCGAGCACGGCCCGGCTCCCCCACGCGGCGGCCAGGTCGGGATCGAGCTCCAGCGCGGCGTCCAAGGCCGCGTACGCCTCCGGGTGGCGGCCCTGGGCCGTCTCCACCTGGCCGAGCACGCAGAGCAGGTGGGCGTCGCGCGGCCGGAGCGCGAGGCCGCGCTCCACGTCCTGCCTGGCCTGCTCGTACTCGCCGTGGAGGGCGAGCAGGCCGCACCTGTTCACGTACGCGGGCGCGAAGTCGGGGTCGAGCTCCAGCGTGCGGTCGAGGTCGGCGCGGGCGCCGTCCAGGTCCCCGGCCGCGAACCGCAGCTCCGAGCGGTTGTAGTACGCCTCGGGGAAGGGCGGGCTGAGCCGCATGACGGTCTCGTAGTCGGCCAGGGCCTCCTCCGGTCTGCCCAGCTTGTTCAGCAGGTTGCCCCGGTCGAGGTAGTAGTCCGGATAGCCGGGATCGGCGTCGATCGCCGCCGTGTAGTCGGCCAGCGCCTCCTCGTGCCGGCCGGCCCCGGCCAGCAGCTGCGCCCTGTTGGCGCGCAGCACGAGCCGGTGGACCGGGTGCTCGTCCGCCAGGTGCTCGTCGGCCAGGGCGATGGCCTGCTCGACCAGCCGCAGCGCGGCGTCCGGACGGCCGGCGCGCAGCTCCACCAGGGCCTTGCCGTTGAGGTCGAAGCCGAGGTGGAAGGCGCGTTCGCGGGGGTCGGGCAGCAACGACGTGATCGTGACGGCCTCGTTGATCCACGCCATCGCCTCGCCGGGGTCGCGGCGGGCGGGGTCGTGGTGGCGTACCAGGATCATCGCGGTGGCGTAGGCGATGGTGGCCCGGTGCTTGGGGTCGGTGCTGAGGCGCCTGGCCCGGTCGTAGAGCTCGCGGGCCTCCTCCTCGCGCTCCACCGCCTCCAGGGCCGCGGCGACGCGCTGCACGAGGGTCCGCCACCCTTCGGGGTCGTCCTCGTACGCCATGCCGCGCAGCGCCTCCGTGCCCGACTCCACCATCGCGTGATGGAAGCCCTCGTCGCGGTAGCGGTCGAAGTCGGCGCACAGCGGGCCCTCGCCGGGCGACGACGGGCCCTCCTCGACGCGCAGCAGCCCCGGGTCGAGCCGGCGGCGCAGCACCTCGACCAGCTCGCGGTCGGTGTGGTCGGCCTCGCCCAGGTTCGACACGACGAGCGTGAGCGGCCCGGTGACGGCCAGCAGCTCGCGGACGAACTCGGCCAGCCCGTTGGCGATCCTGAGGCTGCGCCGCGCCCCCGGGATGAGGATGCGCTGCCCCCTCGGCAGGTCGTCGGCCAGCGAGCGCCTGCGCACCGGCACGAGCGGCCGCAGGCGGGGCGCCGCGACCCGGAGTTCCACGTCGTAGGCGGCGACCAGGTCGGGCCGCCGGTCGAGCGCCTCGGGGACCAGAAGGTCGAGCAGCGCGGCGGCCAGCGTGTACGGCCCGGCTGCCCGGCGGTCGGCGTCCAGGGCGATCGTCCTCACGACCGCCCCTTTCCCAGCGGTCGGCGTTCCCGCGTGGAAACGCCGACCCAGAGACAGGTCAAATGCCGTGTCGCGGCGAGGCGAGCGTGGAGGGCCTGACAGTCCCGGGACGATGGACGACGATCTTCTTCATGGGCATCCCTTACGTGATCGCGGATAACCCGAACATGTCAGCACAAAGCTAACTAGCGACTCAAGACTTTTCTGGTAAGGGCCATTTCGGCATGAATTAGGACATGACCGATAGACGGGGTCAGTCGCCCAGGATCGCGTCCACGAAGACATCCGGGTCGAAAGGCGCCAGATCGTCGGGCCCCTCGCCGAGCCCCACGAGCTTGACCGGCACGCCCAGCTCGCGCTGCACGGAGATCACGATGCCGCCCTTGGCGGTGCCGTCGAGCTTGGTGAGCGCGATGCCGGTGATGTTGACCACCTCGGCGAACACCTGGGCCTGGCGCATGCCGTTCTGGCCGGTGGTGGCGTCGAGGACGAGCAGCACCTCGTCGACCGTGGCCTTCTTCTCGATGACCCGCTTGACCTTGCCCAGCTCGTCCATCAGGCCGGTCTTGGTGTGCAGGCGGCCCGCGGTGTCGACGATGACGACGTCGACCTTGTCCTCGATGCCCTTGGCCGTGGCGTCGAAGGCCACCGAGGCCGGGTCGCCGCCCTCCGGCCCGCGCACGGTCTCGGCGCCGACCCGCTCACCCCACGTCTGGAGCTGGTCGGCCGCCGCCGCGCGGAAGGTGTCGGCCGCGCCGAGCACGACCGTCTTGCCGTCGCCGATGAGCGAGCGGGCGAGCTTGCCGGTGGTGGTGGTCTTGCCCGTGCCGTTGACGCCCACGACCAGCACCACGGCAGGCCGCTCGCCGTGCTTCTGCACGTGCAGGCTGCGGTCGAGGTCGGGATTGACCTGGGCGAGAAGCTGCTCGCGCAGCAGGCCCCTGACCTCGGCGGGCGTGCGGCTGCCCAGCACCTTGACCTTGGTGCGCAGCTCCTCGACCATCGCGCGGGTCGGGGCGACGCCCACGTCGGCGGTGATCAGGCTCTCCTCGATCTCGTCCCAGACGTCGTCGTCGAGCCGGTCGCGGGACAGCAGCTCCAGCAGGCCGCGGCCGAGCGCGCTCTGCGAACGCGCCAGACGCGAGCGCAGCCGCACCATCCGCCCAGCGGACGGCGGCGGCACCTCGACCTCGGGGGCGATGACCATCGGCTCGGCCGGCTGGACCGGCGGCGGCACCGTGGTGACCGCGCCGTCGGCCTCCTCGACCGGGCCGGCGGGCCGCTTCTCCTCCTCGGGAAGCGGCGGCGCCTCCGGCGGCGGGACGGGCGGCGCCGCCTTGCCACCCGGCCTGAACAGCAGGAAGAGGCCGCCGGCCGCCAGCAGGGCGACGACGGCCACGATCACTATGACGCCGAGGTAACCATCCACAAGATGTCAGTTTTCCAGATCGACCGGCATGGTCATGCCCAAGGCACACGGATGATGACAGGCCGGATCAGGCGGATTCGCGCTCCCGCAGACGCTGGCTGACCACCTGCGTCACGCCGTCGCCGCGCATCGACACGCCGTACAGGGCGTCGGCGATCTCCATCGTGCGCTTGTTGTGGGTGATGACGATGAGCTGGGAACTCTGCCGCAACTCCTCGAACAGGGTCAGCAGCCGCTGGGTGTTGGTGTCGTCGAGGGCGGCCTCGACCTCGTCCATCACGTAGAAGGGCGAGGGCCGCGCCTTGAAGATGGAGATCAGGAACGCCACCGCGGTCAGCGAGCGCTCGCCGCCCGACAGCAGGGACAGCCGCTTGACCTTCTTGCCCGGCGGCCTGGCCTCGACCTCGATGCCCGTGGTGAGCATGTCGGTGGGGTCGGTGAGCACGAGCCGCCCGTCGCCGCCGGGGAAGACCCGGGTGAAGATCTGCTCGAACTCGCGGGCGACGTCCTCGTAGGCCGAGGCGAACATCAGCTCGACGCGGTCGTCGACCTCCTTGACCACGGTCAGCAGGTCGCGCCGGGTCTTCTTGAGGTCTTCCAGCTGCGAGGTCAGGAAGGCGTGGCGCTCCTCCAGCGCGGCGAACTCCTCCAGCGCCAGCGGGTTGACCTTGCCGAGCTGGGTCATCTGCCGCTCGGCGGCCCTGGCCCGCTTCTCCTGCTCCTCCCGGACGTACGGGACCGGCGGGTCGCCCGGGACGGGCGCGTCGGGGCCGTACTCGGAGACCAGCGCCTCGACCTCGACGCCGAACTCCTCCATCGCCCGCTCCTGGAGCTGCTCCAGCCGCAGGCGCTGCTCGGTGCGGGCCACCTCGCTCCCGTGGACCCGGTTGACCAGCTTGTCGAGCTCCTGGCCCAGCTCGCGCACGCGCACGCGGACCTGCTTCAGCTCGGCGTCGACGGCGACGCGGGCGAGGTCGGCGTCGTCGCGCTCGCGGGAGGCGAGCTGGATCGACGAGGCGAGCGCCCCGAGCACCTGCCTGGCGCCCTTGCTGACCGCCTCGGCCAGCACGGCCTGCCGCCTGCGCCTGGCCCGCTGAGCGGCGGCCTGGGCGCGTTCCTGGCGCTCGCGCTGGGCGGCCCGCAGCAGGCCGTCGGCACGGCCCTCGATGCCCTTGACGCGCTCCTCGGCGGTGCGCACCTGCAGCCGGGTGTCCATCTCGCGCTGCCGGGCCGTCTCGCACGTGGCGGCCAGGTCGTCGCGCAGGTCGGTGGTGGGCTCGGTCTCCAGCTCCTGGGCGTACTCGGCCTCGGCCAGCCGGATCTCCAGCTCGGCCAGCTCCTCCAGCCCCTCGGTGCGGGAGTCCTGGGCCGCGGTGACGCTGCGGGCCAGGCGTTCGGCCTCGGCGTGCGCGGCGTGCGCGGCGGCCTCCAGCTGGGCCAGCCGCCTGGCCGCCGCCGCGTTGCGCTGGTCGGCCTCCCGCTGGCGGGCCCTGACCTGGTCGAGCACGCCCTGCGCGGCGCTCACCCCGGCCTGGGCCGCCGTCACCGCGCTCTGGGCCTCGTTGACGTGCGCCTGGGCCGCCTCGACGGCCGTCTGGGCCGCCTGCTCGGCCTCGATCGCCTGGTCGAGCGCCTCGGCCGTCGCCTCCGCCGTGGCCTCGGCCACCCGCAGGTCGTGCACGGCCTCGTCGAGCGCCGCCCGCACCTGCAGGACGGAGGTGCCGCCGGCGGACCCGCCACCGGCCAGATGGGCCCCGAGCACGTCGCCGCCCTCGGTCACCACCCGCAGCTCGGGACGCCGTCCCACCAGCTCGCGGGCCGCTTCGAGGTCGGCGACCACGACGACCTTCGCCAGGACGTGGTCGAGCGCCGGCCGCAGCTCGTCGGGCACGGTGACCAGATCGGCGGCCCACCGCCCGCCGTCCGGCGGGGCGGGCCGGGATCGAGCAACCTGGGAGTGGTGCGCGGTGTCCGAAACTCCGGTCTCGGCCACCAGCAGCGTGACCTGCCCCGCGTCGGTGCTGCGCAGCAGGCCGAGCGCCTCGACGGCGGTGTCGAGCGTCTTGACCGCGACGGACTCGGCGACCGGGCCGAGCACGGCGGCGACGGCCAGCTCAGCGCCCGGCGTGACCTGCATCGAGGCGGCCAGCGGGCCCAGCACCCCGGCCAGGTCGGCGTCGAGCAGCGCGGCGCCGCCGTCGCCCTTGGCCAGCCCCAGCTCCAGGGCGTCGCGGCGGGCCCGCAGCGCGGCCACCGAGCGCTGGGCCTCCTGGTCGGCGGCGCGGGCCGTGGTGACCCCCGCCTTGGCGGCCTGGACGGCGGCCCGCGGCGCGCCGAGCCCGGCCTTGGCCTCGTCGGCGGCCACGCGGGCCGCGTCGGCTGCGGCCCTGGCCTCCTCGACCGCGGCCTGCGCGGTGGCCAGCTCCTCGGCCAGCGCCGGATCGGCCGCCGGCTCCTCGGCCCGCTCGTTCTCCAGGTCGGCCAGGGCCTGCCGTTCGCGTTCGGCGGCGTCGGCCACGGCCTTCTCCAGCCGGCCGATCTCCTCCTCGGCCGCGCGTGCCCTGCTGCGCACGGAGTCGACCTGGCCGCGCAGCCTGGCCAGGCCCTCGCGGCGGTCGGCGGCGGCACGGGCGGCCATCGCCAGGCGCCGCTCCTCCGCGCCCAGCTCTGCCTCGGCCGCGGCCCGCCGCTCGACGGCCTCCGCCAGCAGCTCCTGGGCGTGTTCGAGCTCGGCCCGCAGGATCTTTTCCTGCTCGCGCGCCTCGCCCGCCTCGCGTTCGAGGTCTTCGGGGTCGCGGCCGCGGCGTTCGATGGCGGCGGCGTCGAGGGCGTGGCGGTGGCGTTCGGCGGCGAGCTGTTCCAGGCCGGTGATGCGCTCGCGCAGGGAGGAGAGCCTGAAGAAGGTCTCCTGGGCGGCGCTCAGCCGGGGCTGGGTCTCGGCCTCGGCGGCCTCCAGGGCGGCCTCGCGCTGCTGGCCCTCGGCCAGCTCGGCCTCGACCTGGTTGCGCCGGGCGGTGACGGCGGCCTCGTCGGCGGCCTCGCGTTCGAGCGTGGCGCGCAGGATGCACAGGTCGTCGGCGAGCAGCCGCAGCCGGGCGTCGCGCAGGTCGGCCTGGATGACGGCGGCCTTGCGGGCGATCTCCGCCTGGCGGCCGAGCGGCTTGAGCTGGCGGCGCAGCTCGGTGGCGAGGTCCTGCACCCGGGTGAGGTTGGCCTGCATGGAGTCGAGCTTGCGCAGCGCCTTTTCCTTGCGCTTGCGGTGCTTGAGCACGCCCGCAGCCTCTTCGATGAAGGCCCGGCGGTCTTCGGGCCCGGCGTGCAGCACGGCGTCGAGCTGGCCCTGGCCGACGATGACGTGCATCTCGCGGCCGATGCCCGAGTCGGACAGCAGCTCCTGGATGTCGAGCAGGCGGCAGGTGTCGCCGTTGATGGCGTATTCGCTCTGCCCCGACCGGAACATCAGCCGGCTGATCGTGACCTCGGTGTAGTCGATCGGCAGCGCGCCGTCGGAGTTGTCGATGGTCAGCGTCACCTCGGCCCGGCCGAGTGGCGGCCTGGAGGAGGTGCCGGCGAAGATGACGTCCTCCATCTTGCCGCCGCGCAGCGACTTGGCGCTGTGCTCGCCCATGACCCAGGCCAGGGCGTCGACGACGTTGGACTTGCCCGAGCCGTTGGGGCCGACGACGCACGTGATGCCGGGTTCGAGGCGAAGGGCGGTCGCGGAGGCGAAGGACTTGAAGCCGCGCAGGGTGAGGCTCTTCAGGTACAAACGCCGACCCTCCTCCCCGGCCTCGGCTGAACGGGCTTCGGAAAAGCCTACTGGTCTCGGCCGCCGCTCGTGGGCATGTCGATGACCAGCGCTTTTTCACCAGGGAAAATAACAAGGGACGCCTCTTCGAGACGTCCCTGGGTCTTGCGCTCCGATCACTCTCAGGTGAGTGCCGGCTCGCGCTCCTGCAAGCGACTGAGCGCTTCGTCGCGGGTTTGCGCCGCAAGAGCGTCATTCGTGGCCTGAAGTCGGATGAGTTCTGCCTCCAGATCCCGGATACGCTGCTGCAAGCGGCGCATCTCCGAGACCATCCGAGGGTCAGGACCGCCGACGTGGCCGAGTAGAGCCTTCGCCATGGTAAAGGGTCCTCCACGCTGAGTGACCAGACTGGTTCGCGCACTTCTATTCCGCGGGAGGGGTGCGCGTGGTACTTAACAAGAGTCGCACCGGCAGTGTGGGCGGTCAAGTCGATCCAACCGCAACGCCCTACTGATAGGCACTCCCGACATACAACTATACCCTATTTGGGCCGTTTAGCAAAAGCGACTACCGCTCTACAAAACCGCCCAAACTACCTCGGGGTTCGCTCCATCGTTCCACTACTCCATCGACCCTTCCCGGCGTGTCGCAACCTTTGAGCAGCTCCAACAGCTTGACGCACGCCTCCCGCGGGCCCTCGGCGACGACCTCGACCCGGCCGTCGTCGGTGTTCCGCGCCCAGCCGGCAAGGCCGAGCTCCAACGCCCTCGCGCGCGTCCACCACCGGAAGCCCACCCCCTGGACCCTCCCCCGCACCCAGGCGGTTACTCGGACGTTTTCCGAACCTTTGTCGCCATTACTCTTCGTATCCGTCATGCCGCCACCGTCTCATGCCGCCGTACGACTTCCATGGCCAACTCGTTGAAGGCGAGGATCGAGGCCGTACGTCCGGCGCGCAGCCAGGCCAGGCCCAGGATCGACGGAGGCAGGCCGTCGACCGGCACGAACGCGATGTCGGGACGGCGATGGTGGTCGGCGCTCGGCTTGCAGAAGAGCATGCCGCCGCGGTTCAGCGCGACCTGCGTCAGGCCCTCCTGGGTGGTGGCCACCGAACCGGCCCGCGCGATCGGCCGCCCGGACGGGGTGAGGGTGGGGGCGATGTGCTCCTGCCAGCGGCGCGGCGCGGGGTCGTCGAGGCCGAACAGGGCGACCGAGGCCAGTTCCTCGGCGTCGACGCCGGCGCGGCCGGCCAGCGGATGGCGTACCGACAGCCCCAGCTCGACCGGGCAGTGGTTCAGCTCCGCGCCGCCCTCCAGGTCGGGCTCCTCCAGCGGCAGCAGCGTGAACGTCAGATCCACCCGCCCCTCGCGCAGCTTGCTGAACGGGTCGGAGAGCGGCACCTCGACCAGCTCCACCATGCAACCGGGATACCGCCGCTCGAACGCCGCCACGCTGCCGGTGACGATCTCGGTAGGCGTGGCCAGGAACCCCACCCGCAGCAGGCCCGCCACCTCCCGCGCCGAGGCCGTCGCCCGCGACACGGCCGCCGCCATGCCGTCGTAGGCGGGCCGCAGGTCGGCCAGGAAGCGCCGACCGAGCGGCGTCAGGCCCACCCGCCTGCTGGTGCGGTCGAACAGGCGGCCGCCGATCCGGGTCTCCAGCGACCCGATGAGCTGGCTCACCCGGCCGGGCGACAGATACAGGCGCTCGGCCGTACGCGCGAAGTGCAGCTCCTCGCTCAGCACGACGAAGCACTCCAGTTCTCTGAACTCCATGCCACTCCCCGGACGCGATCGCTTAGCCTGCCTAAAGCAAGGCTTCGAGCTTCGTCATTGTTCCGTCCCCGGCCGATGAGGAGGCTGAACGGCATGACGACTCTTGAGACCTCCACTGTCGCGCGGGCCCGCTGGCTCGCCGTCCTCGCGGTCGCGGTGGGCACCTTCACCATCGTGACCAGCGAGATGCTGCCCGTCGGCCTGTTGACCTCGATCGCCGCCAGCTTGGGCGTGTCCGACGGCACCGCCGGGCTGATGGTGTCGCTGCCGGGGCTGGTCGCGGCCGTCTCGGCTCCCGTGCTGGCCCTGGCCACCCGGCGGCTGGACCGGCGCGTCCCCCTGCTCGGCCTGATGGCGTTGCTCGCGGTGGCCAACCTGGCGGCGGCGTTCGCGACGAGCTTCCCCGTCATGCTGGGCGCGCGGGTGCTGACCGGGATCAGCATCGGCGGGTTCTGGGCCTTCGCGGCCGGGCTGGGCCTGCGGCTGGTGCCCGAGCGCTCGGTGGGCAGGGCCACGTCGGTGATCCTCGGCGGCGTGTCGGTGGCCTCGGTGCTCGGCGTGCCGGCGGGCACGCTCATCGCCTCGGCGGCGGGGTGGCGCACGTCGTTCGCGGTCATGGGCGGGCTGGCGCTGGTGCTGCTCGGGCTGCTGGCCGCCGTGCTGCCGCCGATGCCGGGCGAGGCCGCCTCGGGCGGCTCCCGCGCGCCGCTGCCGGGGGCGCTGCGGGTCGTGCTGGCGGCGACCGTGCTGATCATCACCGGGCACTTCGCGGCCTACACCTACGTCCGGCCGTTCCTGGAGCAGGTCGCGGACGCCGGTCCCGGCCTGGTCAGCGTCGCCCTGCTGGTGTACGGCGCGGCCGGCGTCGTCGGCAACTTCGTGGCGGGCGCCAGGGCGGCCCGCGACCCCAAGCCGGTGCTGATCGTCCTGGCCCTCCTCATCGCCGCCTCCACGGCGGCGCTGGCGCTGGTCGGGCTGCCCCTGGTCATGCTCGTCGTGTGGGGCCTCGGTTACGGCGGCGTCGGCGTGGCGCTGCAGCTGTGGATCATGCGGTCGGGCGGGGGCGAGCTGGGCACCGCGCTGTTCGTGGGGGCGTTCAACGTCTCGATCGCGCTCGGCTCGTTCGTCGGCGGCCGGGTGGTGGACGGCGTGTCGATCTCGTCGGTGATGTGGCTGGGCGCCGCGCTGGCGCTGCTCACCGCGGCTTTCGCTGGCATTTGGGGCAGGAGTACGACGACCGGTTCATGAACGCCTCCCGCCTGATGGGCGTGCCGCAGCGCGAGCACGGCAGGTCGCGGCGGCCGTAGACCTCCAGCGACCGGTCGAAGTAGCCGCTCTCGCCGTTGACGTTGACGTAGAGGCTGTCGAAGGAGGTGCCGCCCTGCTGGAGGGCGGCGCCCATCACCGTGCGCACGCCGGCCAGCAGCTCGGCGACCTTCGGACGGGTCAGCGTCTCGGTGGGACGGGCCCAGTGGAGCCGGGCGATCCACAACGCCTCGTCGGCGTAGATGTTGCCGACGCCGCTGATCAGCGACTGGTCCAGCAGCGCCCGCTTGATCTCGGTGCGCCTGGCCCTGAGCCGGCGGGTGAACTCCGCCTCGTCGAACGACGCCTCGAACGGGTCGGGCGCGATGTGCGCGATCGGCGCGGGCACGCCGCCGACGAGCGGGGTCAGCATGACGTGGCCGAACGTGCGCTGGTCGACGAAGCGCAGGTCGGGGCCGCCGTCCTCGAAGCGGAGGCGGACGCGCAGGTGCTTCTCGGGCGGCGTCTGCGGATCGACGACGAGCAGCTGGCCGCTCATGCCCAGATGGGCCAGCAGGGCCTCCTCGCCGCCCGACAGGGGCAGCCACAGGTATTTGCCGCGGCGCTCGGCCGACAACACCGTACGGCCCTTCAGGCGGGCGGTGAACTCGTCGGCCCCGGGGACGTGCCGCCGGATCGCGCGCGGGTGGAGCACCTCCGCGGCGGCGATCTCGCGGCCGACGACCCATTGCGCCAGGCCGCGCCTGACGACCTCGACCTCTGGCAGCTCAGGCACCGTGCACCCACCGTCCTCTCGACTTCCCCGGCCGCAGGGCATGCCGCGACGGGGACGGATCCGCAGTCACAACGCCGGACGCGGGCCGGGGCTTCCCGTGCGCCGGGGTCAGCCGGCGGGCTGGCTCTCGCGCTGCTCGCGGCGGGCCCGGATGCGCGTCCAGGCCGCCTCGGCCGCCTGCTGCTCGGCCTCCTTCTTGCTGCGCCCGCTGCCCGAGCCGTAGGACTCGCCGCCCACGCGCACCATGGCCGTGAACGACTTGGCGTGGTCGGGGCCGCTCTCCTCGACGTGGTACTCGGGCACGCCGAGCGCCTCGGAGGCGGTGAGCTCCTGCAGGGACGTCTTCCAGTCGAGCCCCGCGCCCAGCGAGGCCGAGCGCACGATCAGCGGGTCGAACAGCAGGTGGACGACCCGGAACGCCTCGTCGAGGCCCTTGTCCACGTAGATCGCGCCGATCAGCGCCTCCAGCGTGTCGGCCAGGATCGAGGACTTGTCGCGCCCGCCGGTGCCCTCCTCGCCCCTGCCGAGCCGCAGGAACCGGCCCAGGCCCAGGTTGCGGGCGACGTCGGCCAGCGCGCGCATGTTCACCACGGCGGCGCGCAGCTTGGCGAGCTGCCCCTCGGGCAGGTCGGGGTGGTTGCGGTAGAGGGTGTCGGTGACCACGAGACCCAGCACCGAGTCGCCGAGGAACTCCAGGCGCTCGTTGGTGGGCAGGCCGCCGTTCTCGTACGCGTAGGAGCGGTGCGTCAGCGCCCGCTCGAGGATGTCGGGGTCGAGGCCGACGACCAGGACCCGCTGCAGCTCTTCCCTGGCGACCTCCACGGCCACCGGCTTAGGACCTGCGCCCACGTGTTTCCTCCTCGGACATCTTCACAAGGCGGCCGCGGAAGATGCCCGAAAACGTGGTGGGCGTCGGGGTAACGGGTAGCCCCGGCGTCCACCACGGCCGCGGGCGAACCGCCGCCGTACGCATCTACAGACGTTAACGCCGACCGAGGCACAATGGCACCCGGTCGGCATCACGTCAACTGCTGACGGTGAAACCCGCTCCGAACACGACGGGCGGGCCTGCTGTCAGTGTGATCAGGCGGACGGCTCGATGACCTGACGACGGTTGTAGGTGCCGCAGGTGGGGCACGCGATGTGCGGCTGCTTGGGCGAACGGCACTGCGGGCAGCTCACCAGGGCGACAGCAGTCGTCTTCCACTGGGAGCGACGGGCGCGGGTGTTGCTCCGCGACATCTTTCGCTTCGGGACGGCCACGTCACTTCTCCTGATCGTTATCGTTCTCGGAAACCAGACCTTGCAACGACGCCCAGCGGGCATCGATCTTCTCGTGCCGGTGATCGTCGCCGGCCTCGGCCAGCTTGATCCCGCACTCCGTGCAGAGCCCCTCGCAGTCCTCGCGGCACACGGGGCTCAGCGGCAGTGCGAGCACCACCGCGTCACGGAACGTCGGCTCGAGGTCGAGCAGCTCTCCGTCGAGCAGCGAGTCGTCCTCCGAGGCGTCCTCGTCGGAGTAGAAGAACAGCTCCTGCAGATCGACCTCGATGTCCGAGGTGATCGGGTCAAGGCACCGCGCGCACTCCCCGGCGAGCGGGGCGTGCGCCGTGCCCGAGACGAGCACGCCTTCCATCACTGCTTCGAGCCGGAGGTCCAGCTCGACTTCGGCGTCTTTGGGGACACCGATCATGTCGACGCCGAGGTTAGCCGGTGCCGGAAGGGACAGGGTCATCTGCCGCATCGTGCCCGGTCGCTTCCCCAGATCATGAGTGGAGAGCACCCAAGGGGAGCGGGGGTCGAGGTGCTGAGTCATCCTGCTCTCGCTAGGCATGGCGAAGACGCTCGCCGTCGTACAAGGCCGAAATGAAAGGATACCAGGTCGCGGTCAGCCCCTGAGACGCTCGATGAGCAGCTTGTGCACCAGGTCAGGGACCAGGCCGGACACGTCGCCACCATACCGCGCGATCTCCTTGACCCGGCTGGAGGACAGGAAGGAGTACTCGGGGTTGGTGGGCATGAAGAGCGTCTCGACGCCCGACAGACGGTAGTTGAGCTGGGCCATCTGCAGCTCGTAGTCGAAGTCGCTGACGACCCTGATGCCCTTGACGATGGCGGGGATGTCGTTGTGCTTGCAGAAGTCCACCAGCAGGCCGTGGAACTTCTGCACCTTGACGTTGGGGTACTCCTTCGTCACGGTCTGAAGGATCTCGATCCGTTCGTCGACCGTGAACAGGCTGCTCTTCTCGATGTTGATGAGGACCGCCACGACCACCTCGTCGTACAGGCGGGCCGACCGGCCGATGATGTCGAGGTGGCCATTGGTGATGGGGTCGAACGACCCCGGGCAGACAACGCGGCGCAAGACGCCTCCCAGGTCTACGGGTTCCCGGCGGCGCGACCGTACCAAACGGATGCTTCGCCGTATCTACGGACCCTCTCCTCAACATATCCTTCCGGCCACATCAAGGACTTTCCCCTCGTTTCCCGCTCGAATGCCACCAGCCCCTCGTCCATCAGCCAGCCGTTGTCGCGCAGCAGCTCCAGGACCCGCGTGACCTCCCCGTCACCCAGCGCGTACGGCGGATCGGCGAAGACGATGTCGTACGGCTCCTCCGGCGGTCTGGCCAGGACCCGCTCGACCTTGTCGGCCACCAGCTCGGCGCCTTCCAGGCCGAGAGACCGGATGTTGGCCCTGATCGTCCGGATCGCCTTGGCGTCGGACTCGACGAGCAGCGCGTGGGCCGCGCCCCTGGACAGCGACTCCAGGCCCACGGCGCCCGAACCGGCGTACAGGTCGAGCACGCGGGCCTCGCGCAGGCCGTACAGGGAGTCGAGGGTCAAGAAGATGCCTTCCCTGGCCCTGTCGCTGGTCGGCCTCGTGCCCCGCCCCGGCGGCACGGCCAACCGCCGCCCACCCGCGCTCCCCGCGATGATCCGAGTCATAAGGCCCATTGTTCCGCATGTTCGCCCAGGTCAAGAGTGGACAAGTGTCGGCCTCGACTGCGCAAGGGTGATTCACATCGGCCGGATCGGCCCGCATGATGAGTCTGCGGCCTTCAAGGTGACCCACATGAAGGCCGACCGGCGTGATCGTGAGCCCTTCCGCACGCCGGTTCCCTCGGCACCTGACCCGAGGGTGGGCCCAGCCGGGGACGGCATTCGGGGGGAGGCCGTCCCCGCGGCTGGGCCTTACATCTTCCTTTTTCTTTACGGCTTCGCGTGGTCTTCCCACTCGCCTTACTTCGGCTGACGGCCTTCCATGCAACGGCCTCTGACCCTTCACCGGCTCGCCGCCGTCACGCGAGCCTTCGTTGACCGGCTCCGTGGTTCTCCTGGGCCCTCACGTCTTCTCCAGGTACTCCGCCTTCTCGTCCTCCAGGAGGCGGGCTATCTCGGCGCGCAGGCCCTCGTGGTGGGCCAGTTCGGGGTCCTCCGACAGGAGCTTTGCGGCTTCGTCCCGCGCTGTTGTGATGACGTCCTCGTCCCGCAGAAGCTGCAGGAGCTTCAGCGAGCTGCGCTTGCCCGACTGGGCCGCCCCCAGGACGTCGCCCTCGCGGCGCTGCTCCAGGTCGACGCGGGACAGCTCGAAGCCGTCGAGCGTGGCGGCCACCGCGTCGAGGCGGGCGCGGGCCGGGGTGCCCTCGGGGAAGTCGGAGACCAGCAGGCACAGGCCGGGCAGGCCGCCCCGGCCCACCCGCCCGCGCAGTTGGTGGAGCTGGGAGACGCCGAAGCGGTCGGCGTCCATGATGATCATCACCGAGGAGTTGGGCACGTCGACGCCCACCTCGATGACGGTGGTGGCGATCAGCACGTCGAGCTCGCCCTTGGTGAAGGAGCGCATGATCGCGTCCTTCTCCTCCGGCGGGAGCTTGCCGTGCAGGGTGCCGACCCGCAGGTCCTGGAACGGGCCCTGGGTGAGCAGTTCGGCGACCTCCAGCACGGCCAGCGGCGGACGGCGGTCGTCGTCGCCCCCCGCCGCCGCCAGGTCGCCCTCGTCGCCCTCCAGGTCGCCGATCCGCGGGCACACGATGTACGCCTGCCTGCCCAGCTCCACCTCCTCGCGCACCCGCTGCCAGGTGCGTTCGAGATAGTGGGGCTTCTCGGCGGCCGGCACGACGTGCGTGGTGATGGGCGCGCGCCCCGACGGGAGCTGCGACAGCGTCGAGACCTCAAGGTCGCCGAAGACCGTCATGGCGACCGTGCGCGGGATCGGGGTCGCGGTCATCACCAGCACGTGCGGACGGCCCCCGCCCGCCTTCTCGCGCAACGCGTCACGCTGCTCCACGCCGAAGCGGTGCTGCTCGTCGACCACGACCAGCCCCAGGTCGGCGAACTGCACGTGCTCCTGGAGCAGGGCGTGCGTGCCGACCACGATGCCCGCCGTGCCCGAGGCCGCGTCGAGCAGCGCCGCACGCCGCGCCGCCGCGCCCATCGAGCCCGTCAGCAGCGTGACCGCCGTGCCGCCGAACATGCCGCCCTGGGCCAGCTCGCCCAGCATGTTCGTGATCGAGCGGTGGTGCTGCTGGGCCAGCACCTCCGTAGGGGCCAGCAGCGCGGCCTGGCCGCCCGCGTCGACCACCTGGAGCATCGCGCGCAGTGCCACGACCGTCTTGCCCGCGCCCACCTCGCCCTGCAGCAGCCGGTGCATCGGGTGCTCCAGCGCCAGGTCGGCCGCGATCTCCTCCCCCACCTGCGCCTGCCCCTCGGTGAGCGAGAACGGCAGCCGCCCGTCGAAGTCGGCCAGCATGCCGTCGGAACGCCTCGGCCGCGGCCTGGCCGGCCACGCCGTGGCCGCCTGACGGCGCTGGAGCAGCACCGCCTGCAGCACGAACGCCTCGTCGAACTTCAGCCGCTTGCGCGCCCGGCCCACGTCGGCGAGGTCCTTCGGCCGGTGGATGGCCACCAGCGCCTCGGCGAGCGGCTGGAGGCCGTGCCTGGCCCGCAGGTCGGCGGGCAGCGGATCGTCGAGCGGGCCCAGCGTGTCGAGCACCACGCCGACCGCCCGGCGGATCGCCCACGGCGTGACGTCCTTGCCCGCCGGGTAGATCGGCACCGGCGCGGACGCGAACTCCTCGGCGCTCGCCTCGGCCTCCTCCTCGAACAGCTCGAACTCGGGGTGCGAGAGCTGCCAGCGCGGCTTGGAGCGCGCCCCGAACAGCCCCACCTTGCCGGCGAACATGCCGCGCCGCCCCGGCTTGAGCCGCGACTCGGCCACGTGCGAGCCCTTGCCGAAGAACGCCAGGTAGATGCGGTTGCCGTTGCCGTCGACGACCTCGGCCTCCAGCCACGTGCCGCCGCGGTTGCGCATGGGCTTGCGCATCAGCCTGGTCACCTCGCCGACCACGGTGACGTGCTCGTCGACCTCCAGCGCGTCGAGCGAGGTCAGCTCGCCGCGCTCGGCGTAGCGGCGCGGGTAGTGGCGCAGCAGGTCGCCGACCGTCTCCAGGCCGAGCACGCTGTGCAGCAGCTTGGCGGTCTTCGGGTCGAGCGCTTTGGTCAGGGGCTCGTCGAAACGGCTCACGGGATCCAGTTCTACCGCCTGCGGCCGACAGGAATCCCGCACCGGGCCCGGGAGTCGCCCGTGGAAGGGGCCGCGCCGGGCCCCGGGGCGCCCACGGAAGAGGCTGCCCGCAGGCCTGGGAGTCGCTCGCGGAAGGGGTGCGCGCCGCTACTCGACGCCGATCAGCAGCGGGTAGCCGCCCTGCTCGCCGTCGTAGACGACCAGGTCGACGTCCGGCCGCGTGCGCCGCAGGTGGTCCTCCAGCCGGACGGCCAGCCGTTCGGGCAGGTCGGAGCCCGTGACCAGGGTCACCAGCTCGCCACCGCCGGCCACCATCCGGTCGATGATCAGCCTCGCCACGCGCTCCAGGTCGCCGCCGATCACCGCCACGTCCCCGTCGATCAGGCCGAGCACGTCGCCCGGCCGGCACACGCCCGCGCTGGTGAACGCCTCCCTGTCCGCCACCGCCAGATGTCCGTACCTGGTGTGGCCGGCGGCGTCCGTCATGGCCACCACGTCGTCGTCGAACCGGCGCAGCGGGTCGTGCACGGCCAGCGCCGACAGCCCCTGCACGGTCGCCCTGGTCGGCAGGACGCTGACGGCCACGCCGTCCTCGCGGGCGATCTCCGCCGCCGCGACGGCGACCGCGAGGACACCCTCGTCGTTCGGCAGCACGGCCACCTCGGCGCCCGCCTGCCTGATCGCGGCCAGCAGCTCCGGCAGCGCGGGCCGGGTGCCGGGCGCGCGGCGCACCACGACCGCGCCGCTCTCCTCGAACAGCGCCGCGATCCCGTCACCGGCCGCCACCGCCACCACGCCCCTGCCCGCCCTGCCCCGATGCGTGCGCTCGGCCAGGTACGTGATCCTGACCCGGTGCGGACGTCCCGCCCGCAGCCCCGCCTCCACGGCCGCCCCCGCGTCGGCCACGTGCACGTGCACGTTCCACAGGCCCTCGCCGCCCACCACGACCAGCGACTCGCCCATGGCGTCGAGCTCGTCGCGCAGCGCGGCCACCGCGCGCTCGTCGGCGTCCAGCAGGTACATCACCTCGTAGCCGGCGCCCACCTCGGTCATCGGCGTGACCCGACCGGTCGGCGCCGGCACGTCGTAGTGGTCGCTGTAGGAGTCGGTGAGCACGGCGGCCAGGGTCTCCAGCACGATCGCCGCCCCCGCGCCGCCCGCGTCCACGACCCCGCTGCGGGCCAGCACGTCGAGCTGCCCCGGCGTGCGGCGCACCGCGGCCCGCGCCTCCCGCGCCGCCTGCCGCGCCACCTCGCCCGCGTCGCCGTCGGCGTCCCGGGCGGCCCGGGCGGCCGACTCCAGCACGGTCAGCACCGTGCCCTCGACCGGCCTGGCCACGGCCTCCCTGGCGAGCGTGGCCGCCCTGACCAGACCGGCGCGCAGGTCGGAGCCGTCCTTGAGCACCTCGGCCAGCCCGCGCAGCGCCTGGCTGACGATGACCCCCGAGTTGCCGTGCGCCCCCACCAGCGCCCCGTAGGCGAGCGTCTGCCACACCACGGCCACGTCGACGTCGTCGGGCAGGGACTCGACGGCCTCGGCCGCCGACAGCATGGTCAGGTGCAGGTTCGTGCCGGTGTCGCCGTCGGCCACGGGGAACACGTTGAGCGCGTCGATCTCCGATCTCGCCCGGCCGAGGGCGTCGGCGGCCAGGCGGGCCCAGCGGCGCACCGCGGGCGGGTCGAGGGCCTTCATCTGCGCTCCTTCGACCTCCCCGCATGCGCTACCTTGTTGGAGGAGAATATCCCCGCACCGGCCACCGTCCAGTGCTCTGGTTCGCGCCCAATGGTGTGGATCAGATATTCTCGTCTGGCTGGCCGGTTGTCCCGGCATGCCCTCCGCCCGGAAAGCATCAGCGGACAGGGCTACATCGACTGTTATAAGGAGCGATACCGTGGCTTCCGTCTGCGATGTCTGCCGCAAGGGGCCGACCTTCGGCAACAACGTGTCCCACTCGCACCGCCGTACCCGTCGTCGTTGGAACCCCAACATCCAGACGGTCCGCGCGGTCGTCGGCGGCACGCCGAAGAAGCTGAACGTGTGCACCTCGTGCATCAAGGCGGGCAAGGTCACCCGCTAGTTCTCGTCTTTCGCGAAGCCCGCCGCTCCTGATCACCGGAGCGGCGGGCTTTCGTCGTGCCCGCCCCCTGGCCCGCCCCGCCATGGGACGGGCTCAAGGGTCAGCGCCAGCGCCAGGCGTGGTCCACCGGGCCGATGCCGGAGCCCAGGGGGAAGCCGCGGGCGATCGCGCCCGTCACGTACTCCTTGGCCCTCCCCACCGCCGTCGGGACGTCGTCGCCGAGCGCGAGCCGGGACGCCAGGGCCGAGGCCAGGGTGCAGCCCGTGCCGTGGGTGTGCCGGTTGTCGAGGCGTTCGGCGGCGAAGCGGTGCTCGGTCGTGCCGTCGGTCAGGAGGTCGACGGGGGCGCCGGGCAGATGGCCGCCCTTGATGAGGGCCCAGGACGGCCCCAGCGCGAGCACGGCGTCGGCGGCCCTGCGCAGGTCTCCCTCGTCCTCGACCTTGACCGAGGTGAGCTGCTCCACCTCCCACAGGTTCGGCGTCACGACCGTGGCCACGGGCAGCAGGCGCGTCCTGAGCGTGTCGACGGCCTCGGGGGCGAGCAGGGAGTCGCCGTGCTTGGACACCCCGACGGGATCGACCACCACCGGCGCGTCATAGGCCCCCAGCACCTCGGCCACCGTCTCCACCAGCACCGGCGAGGCCAGCATGCCGGTCTTGACGGCCTGCGCCCCGATGTCGCCCAGCACGGAGTCGAGCTGCGCGCGCACGGCCTCGGGCGGCAGCTCCCAGTAGCCCTGGACGCCCAGCGAGTTCTGGGCCGTGACGGCGGCGATCACGCTCATGCCGTGCACGCCCATCGCCATCATGGTCTTCAGGTCGGCCTGGATGCCCGCGCCGCCTCCGGAATCGGAGCCCGCGACGGTCAGCACACGTGGAGGGGTCGTCATGAACCCCATCCAACCACTCGACCGGCACCAAGCAGGCACTCAGCCCATCGCGCACTCCCCGCCGACCAGCCCGCACGCGCCCGGCTCCTGCGCCTTCCCCGTCGCCGAGTACGTGACGCTCACCGAGTCCCCGGCGGCCAGCGAGCCCGACAGGTCGATGATCAGCAGGTCGCCGTCCTGGGTCCAGGAGCCGCCGTTCACGTCCATCACGCGGCCCTCGACCGGGAGGGAGAAGGTGGCGTTCGCCAGCGGGGCCGGCGACTGGTTGGTGACGCGCAGCGTGGCCGAGTACGAGGTGAGCCGCTGCTTGACCGTCTGCCGCACGTTGACCGAGCCGCCGCTGCCGCCGTACCCGGACGTGGAGGTGGTCGCGGGCGCGGGGCTGCTGCCCACCGTGGGGACGACGCCGGTGTCGGAGTTGCCCAGGGGCGTGCCGTCGTCGGTCGGGGCCTCGGAGATCGTCTCCTCGGCCGGCGGCTCCGGCTCCCGCGTCGGCTTGGCCGAGGCCTTCGTCCGCGTCCTGGTGGGCGTGGGGGTGGGGGCCGTGCTGCGGCGCGGGGCGCGGTTGCCGACCGTGGGGGCGGTGGTCGTCGGGGCGTCGGAGGGCGTGCTCGTCTCCTCGTCCTCCGTCGGCTCCTCGGAGGGCTCTTCCTCCTCCGTGCCGGGGTCGGAGACCGCGGCGGTCGAGGGGCTGGTGCTGGTGTGGACGGCGGCGCAGCTCGCGTCCGCGCACTTGCCGGGGTCGTCCGAGGAGCTCATGAGCTTCACCCCGGCGACCGTGCCGCCGAGCACGACGGCCACGGCGGCGACCGACAGCAGCGCCATGCGGGCCCTGCCCTTGCCGCTGCCGCCGCCGGCAGGCGGGTTCAGGCCGTCGTCGTCGCCACCGCCGCCGCCCCTGGGCGACTTGCGCCGGCCGCCGCGGCGACGGCCACGGGACTCGGACTCGTCCAGGTCGTCGAGGTCCTGGTCGGAGGACCAGCCCGAACGCAGGAAGCCGGTTTCGGCCTCCGCCCAGGCGGGCGTGTGCGCGGCGGTCGGCTCCCCGGCCACCTTCACGTCACCGGGCTCCGGCGGCCTGGCATGGAAAGCGGTGTCGGCTCCGGCGGGCACGTCGAACCTGGCCGTGCTTCCGGGCTCCGGCACGTCGAACCTGGCGGTGCCACCGGGTCCAGGCATGTCGAACCTGGCCGTGCCGCCCGGCTCCTGGGTGTCGAAGGGGCCGGTGTTCCCGCCCTGCCTGTCGAAGGGGCCGGTGTTCCCGCCCTGCCTGTCGAAGGGGCCGGTGTTCCCGCCCTGCCTGTCGAACGGGCCGCTGTCAGGGCCCTGGGCGTCGAACGGGCCGGTGTTCCGCCGGGGGGCGTCGAAGGGGCCCGGGGTGCGGCCGGAGGCGTCGAAGCTTGGCGGCGGCCCGAAGGCGGACGTGGCGTCGGGCTGGGAAGAGGGGCCGACGGCGTCCCAGTCGGCCGGGCGGGCGAACGCGCCCGTCACCTCGAACGGCCCGGCCCCGTTCGGCTCGGGGTAGGGGGAGCCGGAGAACTGGGGGCCGTTCGGCGGCGGAAAGGGCCCGGAGGGGGCGTCGGACGGCGGGAACCCCGGGGCGGCGTCGGCGGGCACGGCGAAGGCGCCCGTGGTCTCGAACGGCTCGGGCTGCCTGCCGCTGCGCTGCGGCGGGCCGTCCTCGCGGCGCGGCATCGGGGCCCACTGCCCCGTCACCTCGACCTGGTCCGGCAACGCCGGCCAGCCCGGCGCCTCGGCCGGGTCGTCGGGACCCCAGAAAGCGCTGCCGTTCCCCCGTTCATCCCCATCGTCGGATCCACCGGTGCCGTGGCGGCCCATGGCTGCCCTTTCTCGCGGTTACAGTGGCCGCCAATCTTCATAACACCTTTACTACGTCCTTGTCACAACAATCCCGCTAGTCCTACCCTAAATCCGGAAAATTTCACGTAAATCGGGACAAGTCATCACCGAAAGTGATCCCAGCCGCCCTGCCCCACCTGGCGGCCGTGCACCAGGACGCCCTCCCCCTCGACCACCCGGCCCACGACCTGCCACGACGGCGGCAGCCGTACGTCAGGCGGGAAGACCGCGGCGAGCGCGTGATCCTCACCACCCGTGAGCACCCATTCGAGCGGATCCTGCCCCAGCTCCGCGGCCGCCGCCGCCACCGGCTCCCCCACGGCGAACGACCCGGGATCGAGCTCGACGCGTACGCCGCTGGCCGCGGCCACGTGCCCGAGGTCCTGCACCAGGCCGTCGCTGACGTCGAGCATGGCGCTCGCGCCCAGCGCGGCCGCCCGCGGCCCCTCCGCGTACGGCGGGCAGGGCCGTCGGTGGGCGGTCACCGCCTCCGCCAGCGCGCCGGAACCCGCGGCGACCCCGGCGGCCAGCAGCGCCAGCCCCGCGGCGGCGTACCCCAGCCGCCCGGCCACGGCCACCACGTGCCCCGGCCGCGCCCCGGACCGCGTCACCGGCGCCCGCCCGCGCAGGTCGCCCAGCGCGGTCACCCCGATGACCACCAGGTCCGACCGGGTGATGTCGCCGCCGACCACGCTCGCGCCGACCACCGCGCACTCCTCGCGGAACCCGTCGGTCAGGGCGTCCAGCCAGGCCACCGGCAGCTCGGCGGGGATGCCGAGCCCGACCACGATGGACGTCGGGACGGCCCCCATGGCGGCGATGTCGGCCAGGTTCTGGGCTGCGGCCTTGCGGCCCACGTCGCGCCCGCCGGACCAGTCGAGCCGGAAGTGCCTGCGCTCGACCAGCAGATCGGTCGAGACGACCACCCGCCCGTCGGGCGCGGCGACCATGGCGGCGTCGTCACCCGGGCCGAGCATGACCCCCTCTCCCTGGGGCAGGCGTCCGGCAATACGATTGACGACACCGAACTCGCCGAGATCTCCGACTGTGATGACGCACCTCCTGACGCACACAGGGTACGGTGGCCCTTCGGCGTGATCCAATCGCCCGGGAGGACGTGATGGTGCAGGCCTACATCCTTATTCAGACCGAGGTCGGCAAGGCCGCCGCCGTTGCCGAGGAGATCTCCGGAATTCCGGGGGTCACCCAGGCGGAAGACGTGACGGGGCCTTACGACGTGATCGTCCGTGCTGAGGCGCGCAACGTCGACGAGCTCGGCAAGCTGGTCGTGGCGCAGATTCAGGCGGTGGAAGGGATCACGCGTACTCTTACGTGTCCGATCGTTCATATCTGACACATTCGAGGTCTGGGTTCCATGCGCGCCGCCGCCGTTCTGTTCCTTCTTCTGGCACTAGCCGGCTGCGGTGGCGTGGTACAGGTCGATCCGCCCAAGCCTTCGGGGGAGGCTGCGGCGGCCTGTGACAGGCTCGCGTCCCTGCTGCCCAAGACGCTCGACGGCGCCGAGCGCGGCACGTCGGAGCCGGCCTCGCCGTACGTGGCGGTCTGGGGGGAGGCGTCCATCGCGGTGCGCTGCGGTGTGCCGCGGCCGGCCCGGATGGCGCCGACCGACCAGCTCCGGGAGATCGACGGGGTGGGCTGGTTCGCCGATCCGGACAAGCCCACCCTGTTCACCGCGGTGGCCGCGCCCACGTACGTGGAGGTCACGGTCGGCGGCGACCACGCGGCGCCCGACGTGCTGGCCGAGCTGTCGGGGCCGATCGGGCGGGCCGTCTCAACGCAGGCCGGGTGAGCGCGACAGCGCGAGCTGGATCAGCCGGTCGACCAGCTGCGGGTACGACAGCCCCGAGGCCGCCCAGAGCTGCGGCGCGACCGACAACGAGGTGAACCCGGGCATCGTGTTGATCTCGTTGAAGATCAGCCGGCCGTCGGGCGTGTAGAAGAAGTCGACCCTGGACAGACCCTCGCAGTCGAGCGCCTCGAAGGCCCGCACGGCCATCGCGCGCAGCTCCTCCGCGGTCTCGGCCGGGATGTCGGCGGGCACGGTGAGCGACATCTGGTCGGGGTAGTACTTGGCCTCGAAGTCGAAGAACTCCTGGCCGCCCTCGACCTTGACCTCGCCCGGGATCGACGCGGCGGCGGGCTCGTCGCCGAGCGACTCCAGCACCGCGCACTCGATCTCGCGGCCCTCGATCGCGGCCTCGATCAGCACCTTGGGGTCGTGCACCCGGGCGGACTCGACGGCCGCCTCCAGCTCGGCGCGGTCGTGGGCCTTGGAGATGCCCTGCGAGGAGCCGGCCCTGGCGGGCTTGACGAACACCGGGAAGCCGAGCTCCTCGGCCTCCTTCAGCACGCACTCGCGGTTGAGCCGCCAGTCGCGGTCGCGGACGACGACGTAACGGCCGACCGGCAGCCCGGCGGCGGCCATCACGGTCTTCATGTGCGCCTTGTCCATGCCGACGGCGCTGGCCAGCACGCCGGAGCCGACGTAGCGGACGCCGGCCATCTCCAGCAGGCCCTGGATGGTGCCGTCCTCGGCGAACGGGCCGTGCATGACGGGGAAGACGACGTCGACCGTGCCGAGCTCGACCGGGATGCTCCCGGGGTCGTAGGCCACCAGCCCGGCGCCGCCGCTGGGCAGCGCGAGCGCGGCTCCGGAGGTGTCGACCGCGGGCAGCTCCCCGGCCTCGATGGCGAACCGCTGGTCGGACGCGGCGAGCACCCACCTGCCGTCCTGGGCGATCCCGACCGGGATCACCTCGTACTTACTCCTGTCGATCACATCCAGCACGCTGCCCGCGCCCATGAGGGACACGGCATGCTCAGAATTGCGACCTCCGAAAACGACGGCGACGCGTGGCTTGCTCATGACGTCCGAATCTACCGGGGTGTCCCCCTGACAGCGAGTCGAGCGCGCGGTGGCGTCCGGATTCACAGGCCGTACCGTTCGGGTTTGGGCGAGCGGGACATGAGCAGCATGCCCGCCTCCGACGGCGACATGCCGTCGTGCACGACCCCGACGACCACCTCGGTGATCGGCATCTCGACGTCGTGCTTCCTGGCCAGCTCAAGGACGGACTCGCAGGACTTCACGCCCTCGGCGGTCTGCTTGGTGGCGGCGACGACCTCGGCGAGGGTCATGCCGCGGCCCAGGTTCTCGCCGAAGGTGCGGTTGCGCGACAGCGGCGAGGTGCAGGTGGCCACCAGGTCGCCCATGCCGGCCAGCCCGGCGAAGGTGTGGGGGTCGGCGCCGAGCGCGGCGCCCAGGCGGGAGATCTCGGCCAGGCCCCTGGTGATGAGCATGGCGCTGACGTTGTCGCCCATGCCCATGCCCGCCGAGACGCCCACGGCCAGCGCGATCACGTTCTTCACCGCGCCGCCCAGCTCGACGCCGACCACGTCGGTGTTGGTGTACGGCCGGAACCACGGCGGCAGGTGGCAGGCGGCCTGGAGGCGTTCGGCGACCGACTCGTCGGTGCAGGCGACGACCGTGGCGGCGGGCTGGCGGTGGGCGATCTCCTTGGCCAGGTTGGGCCCGGACACCACCGCGACCCGCTCCTCGGGCACCTCGGCGACCTCGCGGATCACCTCGCTCATGCGCTTGGTCGTGCCCAGCTCGACGCCCTTCATGAGGCTGACCAGGACCGCGTTCGGCGGGATGTGCTCGCGCCAGGCGGTCAGGTTGGGCCGCAACATCTGCGAGGGCACGGCCAGCACCACGAAGTCGGCGCCGTCGAGCGCGCGCACGGGGTCGGTGGTGGCGCGCAGCGCCTCGGGCAGCGTCACGCCGGGCAGGTAGTCGGGGTTGGCGTGGTCCTTGTCGATCGCCTCGACCAGCTCCGGCCTGCGCCCCCACAGCGTGACCTCGTTGCCCGCCTCGGCGAGGACCATGGCGAACGTGGTGCCCCACGAGCCCGTGCCGAGAACGGCTGCCTTTGTCATGCCATCACCGCCTGGCGGGATCGTAGGGAGTTTCGGGGGCCTTCTCGCCGCGCAGCTCGGTCAGCTGCTCGGTGATGGCCGCCATGATGTCGGCGGTCGCCTCGCGCAGCACACTGGCGCGCAGGGGCTGCCCCTCGTACTTGGACAGGTCGACCGGCGGGCCGACGGTGACGCGGAAGGTCTTGCGCGGGAACAGCCTGGGCCTCTTGGCGCCGTACGGGAGCAGCTCGTGGGCGCCCCAGTGGGCGATGGGGATGACCTGCGCGCCGCTCTCCAGCGCCAGCCGGGCGGCGCCGGTCTTGCCCACCATGGGCCACAGCTCGGGATCGCGGGTGCAGGTGCCCTCGGGGTAGAACAGGATGGCCGCGCCGTCGCGCAGCCGCTGGGCCGACGAGCTGAGCGACCTGGCCGCCTCGCTGCTGCCCCGCTCGACCGGGATGGCCAGCAGGCCGTTGAGCGCCCGGCCCAGGAAGGGCACCCTGAACAGCGCGGCCTTGGCCAGGATGACCGGCCAGCGGCCGTTGTTGAACAGAAAGTGCGACAGCAGGACGGGATCGCTCCAGGACAGGTGGTTGGCCGCGATGATGATGCCGCCGGTGCGCGGGAGTCGCTCGCCGTTGCGCCAGTCCTTCTTGACCAGGAGCCACGACAGCGGCTTGACCACCGCTACGGCGAATGACTCCCAGAAACGCGAAGGTCGCGTGGGGCGGCTCATGGTCTCCTCCAACCCGTACGGTGTGCGCCCCAAGTCTCCCGGTTGGCCGCGTGGGATGTCGAGGCGAGATGCTTAAGCCTATGAGCAACCGCTGGTCTCTGGTCATTCCGGTGAAGACGCTGGTCGCGGCGAAGACGCGGCTGGCGGCCGCGACGGGTCCCCACCGTACGCGGCTGGCCGTGGCCGTGGCCTGCGACACCGTGGCAGCGGCGCTGGCCTGCCCGGCGGTGGCGCGGGTGATCGTGGTGACCGCCGATCCGGCCGCGGCGGGGCCGCTGGGGGCGCTGGGCGCGGAGGTGGTGCACGACCCCGACCGCGGGCTCAACACCGCGTTGCGCACGGGCGCGGCCCATGCCGTACGCGTCGCGCCCGATGAGGCGGTGGGCGCGCTCCAGGCCGATCTGCCGGCCCTGCGACCGGCCGAGCTGGCGACGGCGCTGGCCGCGGCGGCCGAGTTCGACCAGTCGTTCGTGCCGGACGCCCAGGAGGTCGGCACGACGTTCTACGGCGTGCTGGCCGGGCGGCCGTTCACGCCGCGGTTCGGCGGCGAGTCGCGGGCCAAGCACCTGGCCGGCGGCGCGAAGGAACTGTGCGTGCCGGGGATCGACTCGCTCCGGCGGGACGTGGACACCCCCGACGACCTGCGCGCGGCCCTCACCCTGGGCCTGGGCCGGCACACGGCGGCGGTGGTCGCCGACCTGTGGCCGGGGGCATGACCCTCCGGGCCGCCTCTCGCCCGCCGGACGGCGGTCGGCTTAGGCTGGACGGCGTGCAGGCGACGGTACGCAGCTTCGACGAGGTCACCCGTTCCGGCTCGGTCTTCCTCGACGACGGGACGGTGCTGGAGTTCGGCACGCGCGCCTTCGACGCGGGGCCGCTGCTGCTGCTGCGCACGGGGCAGCGGGTCAACCTGGCGACCGACGGCGGGCGGATCACCTACATCACGCTGTCGACGTTCCCGATTCCCGCGCCCGAATGACGACGCGGGCCCGGAAAACAGCGAACGCCCGGGCGTGGGCCGCCCGGGCGTGATGTCCGCTGAGACTATTTCTTCTTGCCGATCTGCTTGCCGCCCTCGTTCACCAGGTCCTTGAATTCGGAGCCGGGACGGAACTTGGGCGCCCAGCTCTCGGCGACCTTGATCTCGGCGCCGGTCGACGGGTTCCTGGCAGTGCGGGCGGGCTTGTTCACCATCTCGAACGCGCCGAAGCCCGTGATGGAGACCTTGTCCCCGCTCGCCACGGCCTTCTGGATGGCCTCGATGACCGCGTTGACGGCCTCGGTGGCCGTCCTTTTGTCGCCCACCCGATCGGTGATGGCGTCGACGAGCTCTCGCTTGTTCATGAAAGTCCTGCTCCCCCAGTGACGGCTCGGGGTTCCAGCTCTCGAGTTCGACGTAGAAACCCCTTACGCGCTCGAAAGTAGGCGGGATCGCGGGGGAACTCAATCACCCTGCGTGTTTTCCCCCTCGCGTGGCGTGTCGAGGGCGCCCAGAAAGGCGTCGAGCCGGGCGGCCGCCCTTTCCGGATCGCGCTTGGCGAGATCGCAGATGGACAGGTAACGGCGGGCCGCCCGTTCCTTGTCGGCGGCGGGGAGCAGGCGGACGCGGCGGTGCGCCTCGCGCAACCGCCGCGCCAGTTCGTCGTCCTCTAGACGGTCGTCGGCAGCCATGGCTGCCGACCATTCTCGTACGCGGCCACGTCGTCGGCGTGACGCAGGGTCAGGCCGATGTCGTCCAGGCCCTCGGTGAGGCGCCAGCGGGTGTAGTCGTCGATCTCGAACGGCACGACCTCGCCGGCCCAGCGGACCTGGCGTTCCAGCAGGTCGACGGTCACCTGCAGCGTCGGGTCGGCCTCGACGGCGGCCTGCAGGGCCTCGACCTTCTCGGCGGGCAGGACGACCGGCAGCAGCCCCATCTTGGTGGAGTTGTTGCGGAAGATGTCGCCGAACCGGGCGGCGATCACGGCGCGGAAGCCGTACTGCTGCAGGGCCCACACGGCGTGCTCGCGGGAGGAGCCGGTGCCGAAGTCGGGGCCGGAGACCAGGATCGAGCCGCCCTCGTAGGAGGGGTCGTTCAGGACGAACGTCGGGTCCTCGCGCCAGGCGGCGAACAGGCCCTTCTCGAAGCCGGTGCGGCTGACCTGCTTGAGCCAGACGGCCGGGATGATCTGGTCGGTGTCGACGTTGCTGCGGCGCAGCGGCACCGCCGTACCGGTGTGGGTGGTGAAGGCGTCCATCGGTCTGGTTCTCCTTACAGGTCGGCGGGGGCGGTCAGGCGGCCGGTGACCGCGGTCGCGGCGGCGACCTGCGGCGACACCAGGTGGGTGCGGCCGCCCTTGCCCTGGCGGCCCTCGAAGTTGCGGTTGGAGGTGGAGGCGCTGCGCTCGCCGGGCTTGAGCGTGTCGGGGTTCATGCCGAGGCACATCGAGCAGCCGGCCTCGCGCCACTCGGCGCCGGCGGCCTTGAACACCTCGTGCAGGCCCTCCTGCTCGGCCTGAAGCTTGACCAGCATCGACCCGGGCACGATCAGCGTGCGGGTGCGGACCTGGCGGCCGCGCAGGATCTCGGCGGCCGAGCGCAGGTCCTCGATGCGGCCGTTGGTGCACGAGCCGACGAACACGGTGTCGACCTCGATCTCACGCAGCGGCGTGCCCGCGGTCAGGCCCATGTACTCCAGCGCGCGCTCGGCGGCCGAGCGCTCGACCGGGTCGGCGAAGCTGTCGGGGCTCGGCACGGACTCGCCCAGCGGCAGGCCCTGGCCGGGGTTGGTGCCCCACGTGACGTACGGGGTCAGCGTCGAGGCGTCGATCTCCACGACCTTGTCGAACACGGCGTCGTCGTCGGTGCGCAGCGACTTCCAGTACTCGACGGCCTGGTCCCACAGCTCGCCCTCGGGGGCGTGCGGGCGGCCCTTGAGGTAGGCGAACGTGGTCTCGTCCGGGGCGATCACGCCGGCGCGGGCGCCCGCCTCGATGGACATGTTGCAGACGGTCATGCGGCCCTCCATGGAGAGCTTGCGCACGGCCTCGCCGCGGTACTCGACGATGTAGCCCTGGCCGCCGCCGGTGCCGATCTTGGCGATGATCGCCAGGATCAGGTCCTTGGCGGTGACGCCGGCGGGCAGCTCGCCCGAGACCTCGATGGCCATCGTCTTCGGCCGGTAGGCGGGCAGCGTCTGGGTGGCCAGCACGTGCTCGACCTCGGAGGTGCCGATGCCGAACGCGATGCCGCCGAAGGCGCCGTGGGTGGAGGTGTGGGAGTCGCCGCAGACGATCGTCATGCCCGGCTGGGTCAGGCCGAACTGCGGGCCGATGATGTGCACCACGCCCTGGCCGGCGTCGCCCATCGGGTGCAGCCTGATGCCGAACTCGGCGGCGTTCTTGCGCAGCGTCTCGACCTGGGCCTTGGAGACGGGGTCGGAGATCGGGCCGAGCACGGTCGGGACGTTGTGGTCCTCGGTGGCGATGGTGAGATCGGGCCTGCGCACCTTCCGGCCGGCGAGACGGAGCCCGTCGAACGCCTGCGGACTGGTCACCTCGTGAATGAGGTGCAGGTCGATGTAGAGCAGGTCGGGTTCGCCCTCCGCACGGCGGACGACGTGCTGCTCCCAGACCTTCTCGGCCAGTGTGCGGCCCATGATCTCCTCCTTGAGATTGCCTCCGACTTGCTTTCTCATATGTCGAGACGGCAGTATCGGTGTATGGACAACTCTAGCGGAGTCGGAGTACTCGACAAGGCCGTTCTTGTACTCAATGCCCTCGAAGCGGGTCCCGCTTCCCTGGCTCAGCTCGTCCAGGCCACCGGCCTGGCCCGCCCCACGGCCCACCGGCTGGCCGTCGCACTTGAGCACCACCGCATCGTGAGCCGCGACACCCAGGGCAGATTCGTGCTCGGGCCGCGGCTCGCGGAGTTGTCCACGGCGGCCGGCGAGGACCGGCTGCTCGCGGTGGCCTCGCCCGTGCTGATGCAGCTGCGCGACCTGACCGGCGAGAGCGCGCAACTCTACCGGCGCCAGGGTGACGAGCGGGTCTGCGTGGCGGCGGCCGAGCGGGCCAGCGGCCTGCGCGACACCGTCCCGGTGGGCTCGGCGCTGCCGATGACGGCCGGCTCGGCGGCCCAGATCCTGCTGGCCTGGGAGGAGCCCGACCGGCTGCACAGGGGCCTGCGCGGCGCCAAGTTCACCGCCGCCACCCTCGCCTCTGTGCGCCGCCGCGGGTGGGCCCACAGCGTCGGCGAGCGCGAGCAGGGGGTGGCCAGCGTGTCCGCCCCCATAAGGGGCAGCGGAGGCAAGGTGATCGCGTCCGTCTCGGTCTCCGGGCCCATCGAGCGGCTCACCCGTGCGCCCGGCCGGTTGCACGCCGTGCCCGTCATGGCGGCCGCCGAACGCATCACCGAGGCCATGCGCCGCACGTCATGATCGGCGAAAGCTCGTATTTCGGGGGCCGACTGCCTCGCGGGCGCACTAGCCTGAGTGCGTGACAGATCGCATCGAGGTAGCCGCCACTGAGCTGCGACCCCTGCTCGAAGAGTTCATCCTGTGGGCGCGTTCCAACGCGCCCGGAAGCGACCCCGAGCTCGTGGGGCCTGCCGCACTCTGGCACCGTCTCGCCTTCTCGCAGGACCTCGGCACGTGGAAGCGTGCCGACCTGCGCAACCTGCTGCTCGACCGCATGCCGAAGGTCGTGGAGGATCCCGACGCCGCCGCCGACGGCATGCTGCCCGCCGTCGACGCGTACCTGACGTTCCTCTCCCAGACCGGCAGGCTCGCCAAGGGCTCCGACTCCCTCGCCGACCTGCAGGCCGAGCTCGACGACGTCGAGGACGAGTTCGTCGAGCTCATGGAAGACCTGCTCGACGACGACGGCGCGGGTGACGACGAGGAGGACGAGACCGGCGACCTGGGCGACTTCGAGGCGTTCGCCGACGAGCTGGCCGAGCTCGACACGATCAGGCTGCGCCCCGACTCCGAGCTGGCCGCGGCCGCCCGCCGGTCCCCGCTGGTCGCCAAGGCCCGCGACCTGGCGCTGTGGGTCGGCTCCGGCCGCCGCGTCGGCGAGGACACCCTGCTCACCGACGCCGAGGTGGAGGAGGCGCTGGCCGCCGTCGGCCTGCCCAGGCCCGAGACCGACGGCCCGGTGGCCGAGGCGGTCCCGCAGCTCTGGAACATCTGGAACCTCGCCGTCGACCTGGAGTTCCTCGAACCGGGCGAGGGCAACACCGTGGCCGTCCAGGACGACACCTCCGAGTGGCCGTTCGACGACGACGAGGACGTCCTCGACGCCTGGATGCTCGGCCTGCACTCGGTCGACTACGGCGACCCCGAGCTCGACGACGACGACCTGACGATGGCGCTGGCCGGCCTGACCCGGGGCCTGCTGGTCAGGCTGCTGCTGGCCGGCGGCTCGCGCGAGCGCGACGACCTGGCCCGCGAGCTGGCCGAGGCCGCCGCCGACCTCGACGAGCTGGGCGGCGACGCCTGGGAGGCGGCCGGCGACCCGCTGGCCCCCGCCATCGACTGGCTGACCGGCTACGGCATGGTCGAGGTCGAGGGCACGACCGTGCGTCTCACCCCGCTGGGCACCGAGGGCGTCGTCCACCTGGTGGACGACGCCGACATCGAGGTCGACGCCCGGCCCGCGATCGAGTCGATGAGCGCCCACGAGCTGCTGGCGCTGAGCGCCGAGCTGCCCGAGGACGAGGCCGACGCCGAGTTCGCCGCCTGGATGCGGCTCAGGGAGCCGGCCAAGGCCGCCGAGGAGCTGCTCGACGCGGCGGCCGAGGACGAGAGCGACGCCCTGATCCGGGTGCAGGCGGCCAGCGTGGTGGGCACGCTGGGCGAGGCCGCCGTCCCGGCCTGGCAGGAGGCGCTCAAGCAGCCGTCCCTGCGGCCGTACGCGGCGACGCACCTGAGCCAGCTCGGGGTCGAGGGGGCGCCCGAGCCCACCCAGGACGACACCCACTGGCTGATCCTCGACATGTGGACGATCTCGGCCGGGCTGGGGCGTTCGGAGTTCGTCAGCAGCCTGCGGGACATCGGGCCCGACATGGTCAACGGTCTTCTCGAGGTGATCTGGAAGATCCCGCACGCGCACGTCGAGGAGCTGCTTGACCTGATCTCCCAGGTCCACCCCGACAAGCAGATCGCCAAGGCGGCCCGCCGCGCCCTGTTCAAGGCCCGCTCCTCGGCCTGATCCACGACGGAACAGGGCCCCGCGCGATCCGCGCGGGGCCCTGTTCCGTCTTCGAGCGTCCCTTGGGTTTCGAGCGTCCCCGGGAAAACGAAAAACGCCCCGGTGCTTGACGCGCCGGAGCGTTTGGGTGAACGTAGTCCCGACCGGATTCGAACCGGCGCTACCGCCTTGAGAGGGCGGCGTCCTGGGCCACTAGACGACGGGACCTTCGCACAGCCTGTGATCGTGGTAGTCCCGACCGGATTCGAACCGGCGCTACCGCCTTGAGAGGGCGGCGTCCTGGGCCACTAGACGACGGGACCTTGTCCACAAGCTGGTGTGCCGGGTCTCCCCGGCGACGCAGGTAACTCTACCGCACCCCGCAGACCACAACCAAACCGCTTATCGGCGCATGAGATCGGGCCTGTGGCGGCGGACCCAGTCGCCCATCGGCCCCCGTTCCCACAGCGGGTCGATCTCGCCGAGCGGGATCGCGACCTCGGGCCGTCCGGTGACGGGGTCGGCGGGCGCCCGGGCCAGGCGCTCGCGCATCCACCGCGGCGTCCGCGGCGGGAGCGTGCGCTCGCCCCACCCGACCAGCCCCACCGAGCGCAGCGCCGGGACCCGCACGCGGACGCCGCCGGGACGGCCCAGGGGCCTCGGGGCGGCCGTCCGGGTGTCGACCACGCCGATCGCGGTGAGGTCGGGCCAGCGCAGGCGCACCCGGAAGCCGCGGGCGTCGGCCAGCTCCACGCCCTCCGGCGAGAAGCGCACCACCGTGCCCGCGACCAGACGGCGGTGCTTGACGACGAGCACGCCGGTCAGTGCCGCCGTGGCGAGCGCGCCGATCACGACGCCCAGCGCCGAGCTGCCGGTGAGGACGGCCCCGAGCAGCAGGCAGACGGCGAAGAAGAGCGCCAGCGGCGCGGCGAACGGGGCGACGAAACGGGCGAGGCCGCCCTCGCGCATGCGGAATTCGTCCATGAGGCGAGGGAGGCTACCCGCCGAGCAGCCCGCGGCGGAAGGTCTCCGCCGTTGCGGCGACGCGGTCTTCCCCTCGTACCTGGCCCGCCCCACGCGTGCCGACCGGCGCACGCCTTCCACCCCGAAGCCCTCAACAGCCTCCTGCGGAACGAAACCGCGCTCCTCGTCACACGGATGTCCAGCATGACGACTTCGTCCGTGTACGACAGGGTCAGGGCCGCCCTGGCGGCACCGGCATGCTCGGCGACGTCGGTCATCGCTGCGGCGCCGCATGATCAGCGAGATTCTGGACGATCCGACGGGCCGCCGACACGAAAAAACGGATGCCTCTCAGGGAGACATCCGTTTCGGAAACTTGCTGGGGTACCAGGACTCGAACCTAGACTAACTGAACCAGAATCAGTCGTGCTGCCAATTACACCATACCCCACCGCTGCGAACTCCTTCTCGGAGCGCGCTTGGCGACGTCCGAAAGAATAGCCCAGCTCGGGGGGTAAGACCAAAACGATTGCCGAAGCGGCGTCCGGCCGCCTGCGGCACAGGCTCCGACGTGCCAAGCTGAAGAGGACAAAACACCACGTGGAGGAGCCAAAGCGTTGGCCGAGAACCCGTTCTTCGCCCCTAGTAGCCTGCCGTACCAGCTGCCGCCGTTCGCGGACGTCCGCGAGGAGCACTACCTGCCCGCGTTCGAGCGCGGCATGGCCGAGCACCTGGCCGAGGTCGACGCGATCGCGAACAACACCGAGCCGCCCACCTTCGACAACACGATCGCGGCCCTGGAGCGTTCGGGGCGGATCCTCGACCGCACGGCCACGGTCTTCTTCAGCATGGCCGCGTCCAACTCCAGCGACGGGATCATGGAGATCGAGAAGGAGATCTCCCCGAAGCTGACCGCGCACAACGACGCGATCCGCCTCAACCGGGCGCTGTGGGCGCGGATCAAGCAGGTCGGCACGTCCGACGCCGAGGAGGCGTGGCTGCTGGAGAAGTACCGGGAGGACTTCGTCCGGGCCGGGGCCGACCTGTCGGAGCCGGAGCAGGACCGGCTGCGCGAGCTCAACGGCGAGCTGTCGAAGCTGTCGACCGAGTTCGCGCAGACCCTGCTCAAGGCGTCCACCGAGGAGGCCCTGGTCCTCACCGACGCCAAGGAGCTCGACGGCTTCGACGAGGCCAGGATCGAGTCGCTGCGCAAGGACGACGGCACGTACGTCCTGCCGCTGCTGAACTTCACCAACCAGCCCGGCCTGGCCCAGCTCACCGACCGCGACGTGCGCCGCCGCCTGTACCAGCGGAGCGTCGGCCGCGCCCCGGCCAACTTCGACCGGGCCGCCAGGATGGCCACGCTGCGGGCCGAGCGGGCCGCGCTGCTCGGCTTCCCCGACCACGCCGCCTACTCGGTGGCCGACCAGACGGCCAAGACCGTCGAGGCGGTCGAGGAGATGCTCGGCCAGCTCGTCGGCCCGGCGGTGCGCAACGCCGGCAAGGAGGCCGAGGCCCTGACCGAGCAGGCCGGGTTCGAGATCGAGCCGTGGGACTGGTCGTACTACTCGGAGAAGGTGCGGCTGGCCCGCTACGACTTCGACGCCGACGCCATGCGCCCCTACTTCGAGCTGAACCGGGTCATCAGGGACGGCGTGTTCTTCGCCGCCACCAAGCTCTACGGCATCACCTTCACCGAACGGCCCGACCTGCGCGGCTACCACCCCGACGTGACCGTCTTCGAGGTGTTCGACGAGGACGGCGGCGCGCTCGGCCTGTTCCTGCTCGACCCCTACGCCAGGGCGAACAAGCGCGGCGGGGCGTGGATGAACAACCTGGTCGACCAGTCGCACCTGTTCGGCGAGCTGCCGGTGGTCATGAACAACCTCAACATCACCAAGCCGGCCTCGGGGCCGACGCTGCTGACGTACGACGAGGTGAACACCGCCTTCCACGAGTTCGGCCACGCGCTGCACGGGCTGTTCTCGCAGGTGCGCTTCCCGCGCGTGTCGGGCACCAGCGTGCCGCGCGACTTCGTCGAGTACCCCTCGCAGGTCAACGAGATGTGGGTGACCTGGCCGGAGGTCCTGGCCAACTACGCCAAGCACCACGAGACGGGCGAGCCGATGCCCGCCGAGCTGGTGGAGAAGCTCAACGCGGCCGAGAAGTTCAACCAGGGCTTCGCGACGGTGGAGTACCTGGCGGCCACGCTGCTCGACTGGGCCTGGCACCGGCTGGCGCCCGGCGAGCAGGTGGCCGACGCGCAGGCGTTCGAGCAGCAGGCCCTGGAGGCGGCCGGGATCGACGTGCGGCTGGTGCGCCCGCGTTACCGGACCAACTACTTCGCCCACATCTTCTCGGGCGGCTACAGCGCCGGCTACTACTCCTACATCTGGAGCGAGGTGCTCGACGCCGAGAGCGTGGAGTGGTTCAAGGAGAATGGCGGCCTGACCAGGGCGAACGGCGACCACTTCCGCCGCGAGCTGCTCTCCAGGGGCGGCAGCCTCGACCCGCTGACCGCCTTCCGCAACTTCCGCGGGCGCGAGGCGGGCATCGGGCCGCTGCTGGCCCGCCGCGGCCTCGACTGACCGCCGCTCCCCCGCCTCCCCCGCCTCCCCCGATGAGGCTTTCCCTACGGCTCCGGCAGCTCCTCGATGCGCTGCCGGAGCCATTCCTTCTCCGCCCGGCTCGACGCGCGGGCGATCTCCAGCATCCCCCGCCGGTACGGGTCGGGCTCGTCCTTGATCCGGACCGGCCGGCCGCCCTCGTAGAAGAAGCTCGCCGGGGCCTCCAGGAAGGCCAGCCGGCGGCGCAGCACCCGTGACCGGTCGGCGGGGTCGGGCAGCGCCGACAGGAACGTCAGCAGGGCGAAGAAGCGCGTCTGGTCGCTGACGTCGAGCTCGCTCGGCTCGCGCAGCCGCCGCAGCAGCTCCTCGCGGCCCTTGCCGGTGAGCGTGAGCACCTGCCTGCGGGCTGCCGCCGCGCCCGCCTCCTCGTGCCGCTCGACCAGGCCCTTGCTCTCCAGTCTCGATATGGCGGGGTAGAGGGCGCCGTCGCTGACCGGGCGGAGGTGGCCGGTGAGCGCGGTCAGGCGGGCCTTGAGCTCGTAGCCGTGCATCGGACGTTCGTTCAGGAATCCCAGGATGGTGAGGGACAGATCCCCGCCGCTTGCCATGTCGCGCATCGTAACGCTATACCTCTAAACGAGATACAACGAATCGAGGTATAGATGTTCCGGCTGGCTCTCCCCATCTACGTGGAGCTGCTCACCGCCGTGGTCGCGGTGGGGGTGATCGACCTGCTGTGGGTCTCGGGGCTCGGGGAGGGCGCCATCGCGGCCGTCACCGTGGGCACCACGGTCGAATACCTGGCCTACGGGCTGTTCCTGGCCGTCCCGACGGGGGTGACCGTGCTGATCGGGCGGCGTGACGGGCACGCGCCGATCGGGCCCGTGATCAGGACGGGCTGGGTGTTGTGGGCCGCGTTCTCGGTCGCCGTCGCCGTCCCCGGCGTGTTGCTGCGCGAGCCGCTGGCGGCCCTGTTCACCGACGATCCCGAACCGACGGCCGGCTTCTTCCTGGTCTCGCTGGCGGGGCTGCCGGTGTTCTTCGCCCAGACCGTCGTGGACGGCGTCCTCAAAGGGCTGGGCGACACGAAGACCCCCATGCGGAACGCGCTGATCTGCAACGCCCTGGTGATCGTCCTGGACCCGCTGTTCATCTACGGCCTCGACCTGGGCGTCCAGGGGGCCGCGCTGGCCACCGTGGCGGCGCGGCTGGTCACGCTCGGGGTGGCGCTGACCTCTCTCGTACGGCTCCGCGCCGCCGGCGGCGACGGCCTGCTCGCCGGCGAGGTGCTGCGGACCGGCCTGCCCATGTCGGGCGACTTCCTGGCCCGCTCCCTGGTGGGCATGGCGCTGGTGGAGATCGTGGCCGGGTTCGGCACGGCCGAGGTCGCCGGGTACGGCATCGGCCAGAAGATCATGCTGGCCGGGGTCATGGTCTTCTACGCGCTGCGCCAGGCCGCGATGATCCGCACCGCGCGGTCGGAGCCGGTCGGGTCACCGCTGCGGCTCGGGCTGGTGACGGGGGCGGTGGTCGCGGCGGTGCTCAACCTGGTGGCCGCGCCCGCGGCAGGGCTGTTCACCGACGACCCGGCGGTGGCCGTGGGCTTCCTGCGCTGGATGGCGCTCTACCTGGTGCCGTTCGGCGGGCTGATCGCCGTCGGCGGGGTGCTCCAGGCGAGCGGAAGGGGCAGCCGCCTGCTCGCCGCCACGCTGGCGGGCTTCGCGGTGCAGCTGCCCCTCGCCTATCTGCTGAGCTCGTGGCTCGGCGTCACGGGGGTGTGGCTGTCGATGGCCGTCGGGTCGTCGCTCAGCCTCGCAGGCGCGCTAGCGCCGCTCGGATCCGCTCCATGGAGCGCTCGCGCCCGAGCACCTCGATCGACTCGAACAGCGGCAGGCCCACCGTCCGGCCGGTGATCGCCACGCGCACGGGGGCCTGGGTCTTGCCCAGCTTGAGCCCGAGCGGCGCGCCGACCTCCTCCAGGGCCTCCTTGAGCGAGTCCGGGTCCCAGGCGACCGTCTGGAGGCGGTCGAGATAGCCGTCGAGGATCTCCACCGGGGAGTTCTTCATCGCCTTGTCCCAGGACGGCTGGTCGAAGACGGGCTCGTCGAGGAAGAGGAAGTCGACGTTCTGCCGGATCTCCGACAGCACGCCGATGCGGGTCTGGGCCAGCGCCGCGACCTTGCTGAACAGCTCGCGGTCCCAGGCGGGGTCGAGGTAGGGCGAGCAGCGCTCCTCGAAGGTCTCCAGCGGCAGGGCCCTGATGTACTCGCCGTTGAAGGCCCGCAGCTTCTTCTCGTCGAAGAAGGCGCTGGCGGAGTTGACGTCCTCCAGCCGGAACAGCGGGACCATCTCCGCCCACGGCATGATCTCGCGGTCCTCGCCGGGGCCCCAGCCGAGCAGCATGAGGTAGTTGACCATGGCCTCGGCGAGGTAGCCCTCGTCGCGGTAGTCCTCCAGGGCCACCTTGTCGCGGCGCTTGGACAGCTTCTTGCGCTGCTCGTTGACGATCACCGGCAGGTGCGCCCAGACCGGCGGGGTGGAGCCGAGCGCCGGCCACAGCAGCACCTGCTTGGCGGCATTGCCCAGGTGCTCCTCGCCGCGCACGACGTGCGTGATGCCCTGGGTGATGTCGTCGACGGCGTTGGCCAGCACGTAGAGCGGCGAGCCGTCGGTGCGGGCGATCACGAAGTCTTCCTGGGCCTCGTTGGGGAACTCGACGTTGCCCCTGATCAGGTCTTCCACGAGGGTGACGCCCTCGTCGGGGGTGCGGAAGCGCACCGCGCCCTCGGTCAGGCCGCGCTCGCGGCAGAACCCGTCGTAGCCCTTGTGCTCGGAGCCGGTGCGGGCCACCAGGGTCTCGCGGGTGCAGTCGCAGTGGTACGCCTTGCCGTCGGCCAGCAGCTTGGCCACGGCCTCGCGGTGCTGCGGCTCGTAGGCCGACTGGAAGTAGGGGCCCTCGAACACCGGGTTGGTGCCGTTGATGCCGATCCAGTCGAGCGCCGAGATGATGCCCTCGGTCCACTCGGGACGGTTGCGCGTGGCGTCGGTGTCCTCGACGCGCAGGACGAAGCGGCCGCCGGACTGTTCGGCGAGGGCCCAGTTGAACAGCGCCGTGCGGGCGCCGCCGACGTGGAACATGCCGGTCGGGGACGGGGCGAAACGCACCCGTAGATCAGTCACGGGAGACCACCTTGTTCGTGAGAGTGCCGATGCCTTCGATGCCGACGCTGACCTCGTCGCCGATCTCCAGCGGGCCGATGCCCGCCGGGGTGCCGGTCAGGATGACGTCGCCGGGGATCAGCGTCATGACGGCGCTGACGTAGGCGACCAGCGCGGGGATGTCGTTGATGAGCTGGCTGGTGCGGCCGCTCTGCCGGATCTCGCCGTTGACCGTGGTGGTCAGCGCGAGGTCGCTCGCGTCGAGATCGGTCTGGATCCAGGGCCCGAGCGGGCAGAACGTGTCGAAGCTCTTGGCCCGGGTGAACTGCACGTCCTTCTTCTGCAGGTCGCGGGCGGTGACGTCGTTGGCGCAGGTGTAGCCGAAGATGACGTCCTTGACCCGGTCGACGGGCACGTCGCGGCAGAGCCTGCCGATCACCACGGCCAGCTCGCCCTCGTAGTCGACCCGGTCGGACAGCGAGGTCGGGTAGGCGATGGCCTCGCCGTGGCCGATCACCGACGTGGACGGCTTCATGAAGATGAGCGGCTCGTCGGGCACCTCGTTGCCCATCTCGCGGGCGTGCTCGGCGTAGTTCCTGCCGATGGCGACGACCTTGCTCGGCAGCATCGGGGCCAGCAGCTTCACCTGGGACAGCGGGAAGCGCTCGCCGGTGAACTGCACCTGGCCGAACGGATGGCCGGAGACCGTGGAGACGAACTCCTCTCCAGGGCCGCCTTCGACCACGCCGAACGACACGCCTTCGCCTGTGGAGAACCTCGCTATACGCACCTGACAAGGCTATCGCCGCCGCCGGAGGGGTCCGCCCACCGGCAAAAAAGTCAGGAACTCTCCATAAATGCCCCCAGAGTCCGTTTTGTGGGGCATCGGTGGTGGTTAAGCGGATATCTCTGCTTATCAGAGACTTCTAGGGGGTGACGGAACGTGCCGGACACGATGGTCAACCAGACTTCTGCCGTACCGCGGGCCAGAACGCAGGAGGGCGGGCCGGCGACTTCGCTGGTCACCGACAAGGGCACGACGAGCATCGACGACGTCGTCGTCGCCAAGATCGCCGGACTGGCCGCACGCGAGGTATCCGGCGTGCACGCCATGGGCGGCGGCGCCGCCAGGGCGCTCGGCAGCGTGCGCGGGATGGTCGGCGGGGAGCGCAGCGTCGCCCAGGGCGTCTCGGTCGAGGTCGGCGAGCGCCAGGCGGCCGTGGACATGGACCTGGTCGCCGAGTACGGCACCGCCATCCCCGACCTGGCCGCGGCCGTGCGCAGGAACGTCATCGCGGCGGTCGAGCGCATGTGCGGCCTGGAGGTGACCGAGGTCAACATCAGGGTGGACGACGTGCACCTGCCCGGCCAGGACCGCGACAGGGACCGGGACAGGGACAGGGGCGACGGTCGCCGCGAGGCCATCGAGCAGCCGGAGCCCCGGGTCCAATGACCGGGCCCGGCGCCACCGCCTATACGCGGGCCGACGCCGACGCCGACGCCAAGGCGGAGGCCGAGACGCTGGCCGAGCTCGTACGGGCCTGCCCGGGGGTGGCGGGGCTCTCCGGCGGCCCGTTCGGGACGGTGGCGACGTACCTGCCCGGGGCGCGGGTCATGGGCGTCTCGGCCGACGGGGACACGGTGGAGATCGCCATCGTGGCGACCCTGGTACGGCCGCTGTCCGAGACCGCCGAGGACGTCCGCCAGGCGGTGTGGGAGCCGGGCGGCGGACGTCCCGTGAACGTGCACATCGACGACGTGGTGATCGACGTGGTGGAGGAATCATGAGCAACGTCCCTTGGCTGCCGGTCATCGGCATGGCGGTCGGCATCATCCTCGGACTCGCGGGGGCCTTCGGCGGCCTCGGCGCGTTCCTGCTCGTCCTCGTGCTCGGCGCGGTCGGCTTCCTGGTCGGCAAGGTCGCCGAGACCGGCGAGCTGAACCTGTCCGGCCTGACCGCGAGGCGGCGATGACCACCACTGCCCAGGTCACGGTTCCCCGGCAGCGGCTCGCGCCGTCGGCCGAGCCCGAGCGGCGGGGCCGTACCGAGATCTCCGAGCGGGTGGTCACCAAGATCGCCTGCTGCGCGGCGCGTGAGGTGCCCGAGGTGCTCGACGTGCGGCTGGGCGGGGCGCCGTGGACGCACTCGTCCAGCGCCGAGGTGCGCGGCGAGCGGGCCACCCTGAAGCTGGACGTGACCGTCGCCTACCCGGCGCCGCTGCACGCCGTGGCCGCGCGGCTGCGGGAGCACGTGCGCAACCGGGTGGCCATGCAGACCGGCCTGGACGTCACCCGCCTCGACGTGATCATGACCGATCTGGCGGGAGGCCCGGCATGACCCGCCCGCTCCCGTCCGGGGAGCCCGGGGAGACGCCGGGGGCCGTCCCGGCGGGCGGGGCGGGGGCGTATCGGGGCGAGCCGGGAGCGGCGCCGCCGCGGGACAAGGGCGCCGACCGGGCCGCGGTGCGCGCGTTCCGGCCGCAGCGCCGGGTGCCCGCCATCGTGGTCGCCGTCCTGCTCACGCTGCTGGGGCTGCTGGTCGCCGCCGAGACGGTGTCCGCGCTGGCCGGCAGCCCGTTGCGATGGCTGCCCTACGACCGGATGCTGGCGTGGGCGGCCACGACGCCGTGGTCGGATCCGCTGTTCCTGACCGGGGCCGCGATCGTGGCGCTGGCAGGGCTGGCACTGCTGGTCACCGCCCTGGTGCCGGGACGGCCGCGGATGGTCCCCGTGCGGACCGGCGACCCCGACCTGATCATCGGCGTGCGTCCCAAGAGCTTCACCAGGGCCCTGGAGCACGCCGCCGAGGAGGTGCCCGGGGTGCGCTCGGCGCACGCCAGCCTGCGCGGCCATACGGTCGCCGTCACCCCCGCCACGTCCGGCTGGGACGACGAGGGCTTCGACCGGGCCGTGCGCGAAGCCGTCCTCACCAGGCTCGCCGGGCTGGATCCGGTGGAGCCGTACCGGGTGGCGGTCAACGTCAAGGAGCGCCGATGAACAGGAAGACCGGCCGCGGCAACCGGTGGGGGCTGGCCCTGGTCGGGCTGGTGCTGGCCGCGCTCGGCGGGCTGGCGCTGGCCCGCGGGCTGCTGGGGCCGTCCACGCCGATCGTGGACGCCGGCGTGCGCGGGTTCTTCGCCCGCAACAGCCCGCCCGTGTGGTGGGCCGTGGCCGCCGTGTCGGTCCTGGTCGCGCTGCTGGCCCTGCGCTGGCTGGTCTCGCAGGGCCGCAGGGACGCCCACACCCGGCTGCGCCTGGAGGCCGGCCCGGACGGCGTCACCGAGATCGCGGCGGGCGGGATGGCCCACGCGGTCGCCGCCGACGTCGCGGCCAGCCCCGCCGTCCTGAACGCCGACGCCGACCTGGTCGGCCCGCGCGGCCACCCGGAGGTACGGCTGCGCGTGGCCGCCGACGAGGCCGCCCCGATGAGCGAGTTGAGCGAGCACCTGTCCCGGGTCACCCTGCCGAACCTGCGGGACGCGCTGGACAGGGATCACGTACCGGCGGTGGCCCGCGTTAGCCTGGAGCCCTCACCTGCGACGCAGCGGGTCGTGCGCTAAGGCTTCGCCGAGAGGGGTCCTCCGTTGTCCATCGTGAAGATCAACGTCCTGACCGTGCCCGCCGAGATGCGGGAGGAGCTGGAGCGGCGGTTCTCCGGCCGGGCCGGGATGGTGGAGTCGGCCGACGGGTTCGAGTGGTTCGAGCTGCTGCGGCCGGTCGAGGGCACCGACCAGTACCTCGTCTACACGCGCTGGCGCAGCGAGGAGGACTTCCGGACCTGGCAGCAGGGCCAGGCCTTCCAGCGCGGCCACGCCCAGGCCGCCGCGGGGCAGGGCCAGGAGCAGGGCCACGGGCACGGCCAGGGTCACGGGCACGGGCAGGGCCCGGCGGCGACGGACTCCCAGGTGTGGAGCTTCGACGTCGTGCAGAGCGCCGGGCCCAAGGGTTAGGCGTCGAGGGGGTTGGCGGCGATGCGGTCGGCGATCCCGCCGCGCACGAACCGGCCGGCGTAGCTCGACGGCTTGCGCGCGCCCTGGTCGGCGATGCAGGCGGCGAACTCCTTGGCGATCTCCAGCCGCGGGTAGCGCTCCAGCACCTCGCGCCGCACGCCGTCGGGGATGTCCTCGGTGCGCCGGCCGGAGATGTCCATGCCGGTGGACAGCTCCAGCAGGTGGCCCTCCGGGTCCTCCTCCACCGGCACCTCCTCCCACATGTGCCGGATGATCACCTCGGAGGCGCGCAGCCGGCGCTCGGGCGACCAGCCGGCCCCCGCGCAGAAGGCCCAGGCCACGTGGCCGCCGGCCTCCTCGAACGGCACCGTCTGGCTGTCGAACTCGGCGACCAGGCCGATGTCGTGCAGCATGGACGACACGTAGAGCAGCTCGGCGTCGAAGTCGATCGCCCTGCTCCGGGCGTAGGCGGCGGCCCACAGGTACGCGCGTATGGAGTGGTTGAGCAGCGAGGGTGACTGGTAGCGGGTGGCCACCTCCAGCGCGCCGCGGCAGGCGGGCGTGTCGGGCAGCACGATGTCGTCGAATCTCACGGCTCCAGCATGACATCCGCGCTGCCGGAGGCACCGGCGGGCATCGGGCCGTTAACGATCCGGTACGCGACTTGACCGGTTGATCGTGATTCCGAAAGCATGTCCCGCCCTCACTTTCTTGTCCGGAAGGAACCCTGGCGTGCGCCGGCTCGCGATACCTCTTGCCCTCACGCTCGCGCTCGGCGGGCTGACGAGCCCGGCGCAGGCCGCCGACAAGGTGACCCGTACCGCGCAGTGCCAAGGCGACTGGCTGCCGGGCACGCCGACGGCCGAGGACGTCATGAAGGGCGAGATCTCGCTGGTGGGGCTGCCGGCGTACAAGCTGGGCAAGGACATCGACTGGGGGGCGAGCCCGTACCGGAACCGGTCGTGGGAGTTCGTCTTCCAGTCGTTGCGCTGGATGGGCACGCTGGTCGTGGCCTACGAGAACACCGGCGAGCGGCGTTACCTGGACCGTGCCACCGAGATCACCAAGGACTGGGTGGCGAACAACCGGCGCGGGGCCGCCGCCACCAAGCCGTACGTGTGGAAGGACCACCCGGTCTCGCTGCGCACGCAGCCGTTGTTGTGCCTGAGCATGCACGTCAAGGACGGCTGGCTGAAGGACAGCCTGGCCGACCACGCCAGGCTGCTGTCGGACGCGCGGCTGTACAAGAAGGGCCACAACCACGGCATCGACCAGGACATCGCCCTCATGGGCATCGGCTGCCGGTACGGCCGCTCCGACTGGTCGAACCTGGCCTCCAGGCGGCTCACCGGCACGGTCAAGCTCGACGTCGACTCCCAGGGCGCGCTCATGGAGCAGGCCCCCCGCTACGCCGTCTACGTGTACGGCCGCCTCCAGGTCGCCATCACCAACATGAAGGCGTGCGACCGCAAGGTGCCGGCCGAGATCAGCCGGCGGGCCGAGGCGCTGAAGGACTTCATCGCCCACTCCACGATGCCCAACGGCTACATGGTCCCGATCGGCGACGGCAGCGCCGAGACCGAGCCGAAGATGGAGACCGGCACCCCGAAGCAGAAGGTCAAGGTCTACAAGGCCGGTTACGTCTACGGCCGGACGGCCTGGGGCAAGCCGGACTCGTCGTACTACTCGATCAGGTTCGGGCCCGGCATGAAGTTCCACGGGCACGAGGACCACCTGGGCGTGACGTACTACGCGCAGGGCCGCGACATCCTCATGGACGGCGGCTTCCACTCCTACGAGAAGAGCGCCTACCGCTACTGGACGCTCTCCCCCGAGGCGCACAACGTGCCGACGGTCGAGGGGGCCCGGTTCCGGCCGCGCACCTCGTCCAAACTGACCAAGACCTCCTACGGCAAGGACCGGCAGGCCTTCCGCCTCACGGACCGGGCCTACGGCGTGAGCAGGACGCGTTCGGTGCTGGTGAACCACGGCCAGGACCTGATGGCGGTGCTCGACACGGCCTCCGGGGGCAAGAAGGTCAGGAACCTGTGGCGGTTCGCGCCCTCGTACAAGGTCGTCTCGACCGGCGGCGGCAAGGTGGTGCTGGCCGACGGCGCCTTCAAGGTGACGCTGATGCAGTTCTCCGTGTGCGAGCGGGTCGGCGGCCAGAAGGTGGAGCGCGGCGGCGAGCTGGGCTGGGTCTCGCCCACCTACCTGGCCAAGGACGCGACCAACGTGGTGGTGTCGCCGGCGGCGAAGTCGCTGCTGACGGTGATCGTGCCGGGCACCGACTCGCCCAAGGTGTCGTGCTCGGGGGGCAAGCTCAAGGTCGAGGGCGAGACCCTCTCCGCGGGCCTGCTCTAGCCGGTCTAGAAGGCGATCCGGCGGTACCACTCGTTGGCGAGCATCTGGGCGCGGGCCCGCTCCGGCAGCCCGGTCAGCATGGTCATCGACGCGCCGCGCTCCACCTCGGACTCGTGGGCGAGCATGGCCGCCCACTTGCGCTCCGACCAGCGCGAGACGTCGATCGCGGCCGAGACCTGGTGGTCGGGGACGCCGGGCAGGGCCTGGCCCGGCTCCGGATCGGCGCCGAAGACCGCCCGCCAGTGGGCCGTCACGACCGAGCGCGGGACGGTCGCCAGGTAGAGCGCGTGCGGCCGCCAGGGGTCGCCCGTGCCGGGGTAGAGCTGGTCGTAGCCGGCCGCCTCGACCGCGGCCAGGGTGACCCGGTGCACGTGCACGTGGTCGGGATGGCCGTAGCCGCCGAAGCCGTCGAAGGTGAGCACGACGTCGGGCCGGACGGCTCTGATGTGCTCGACCAGCAGGCCCACCGCCTCGTCGAACGGCACGTCGAGGAAGCGCGGACGGCCGGGGGCGGACTCGGGCCTGCCCGCGTCGGCGAGGCCGAGCAGCCGGGGCTTGCCCGCGCCGAGGATGTCGAGGGCCCGTTCCAGTTCCTGCGCCCGCTGGGTGCCCTCGGCCCAGGTGCAGGTGACGACGGCGGTCGTGGCGCCCTCGTCGGCGTATTTGGCGAGGGTGCCGCCGGTCCAGATCGCCTCGTCGTCCGGGTGGGCGTGCACGCCGAGCACACTGAAGCTCATGGGACCCCATCGTATGGAGGCCGGGCACCGGTCAGGACCCGCGTAGGCTCTACGCGTACCCCCTCCCCCTCGGAAGAGATGAGCCGATGAGCGAGCCCGTGCCCCCTGACCTGCTGGAGATCGCCGACGCGCTCGTGCCCGGCGCTCCCCTCGGCGGTGCGCGGCTCGCCCCCGGCGGGATGCACGACGTCGTGCTGCTCCCCGGGGTGGCGGCCGTGCGGGTCGGCCGGCGGCCGAGCGTGAGCGCGGCGCTGCCGCGGCGGACCGAGCTGCTGCGCGCGATCGCGGCCGCCGGGCTGCCGTTCGCGGTGCCCGAGCCGCTGACGCCGGTGACGACGTTCGGGGAGCGCGCCGCCGTGGCCGTGTCCTGGCTGGACGGCGCCGGTCTCGGCGCGGGCCAGGGCGACCCGGCCCTGATCGGCGAGCTGCTCGGCGCCCTCCGCGAGCTGCCCGTCACCCCGGAGCTGCGCGCCCTGCTGCCCGCCCCGCGCTCGTACGCCGGGCCCGCGAGCTGGAGCACGATCCTCGCCGAAGAGGTCATCCCGCGCTTCCCGGCCAGGTGGCGGGAGGAGGGACGCCGGCGCCTCGACGACGCCCTGGCCCTGGAACAGGTCCCCGACTCGCTGGTCCACGGCGACCTCGTCGGCGACAACGTCCACTGGGACGCCGACGGCAAGCTGGTCGGCGTCCTCGACTGGGACCGGGCCCACCTGTTCGACCCCGCGATCGACGCGGCCTTCATGGGCTGGCACGGCTGGGAGCACCTGCGCGACGCCGTCGACGCCGGCACCTACCGGCGGGCGGTCACCTGGGAGCGCGCGTTCGGCGTCAACCAGCTCGTCGCCCTCCTCGTGCTGGCCGGCGAACCCCTGACCCTCGTGGACAGCTTCACCACCCACGTCGTGGCCTGGCTGGACGAGGACGGCGGCCCCGACCGCCTCTAGGCCGCCCGCTCCCGCCGCGCCGGCGCGCGGATGATCGACACGCCGACGGTGCCGAACGCGGCCAGCAGGATGACCGGGCCGCCGACCCCGAGGACCAGGTTCCACGCGCTCGCGCCGAACAGCCACACCACGATGCCCGCCAGCACGCCCGCCGGGAACCACCAGCCCGCCAGCCCCGCCCGCGCGTACGCGACCGCGACGAGGACCAGGCCCAGGAAGGACCCGATCATGCCGGGCAGCTGCCAGGCGGCGATGAGGGCGGGCTGCGCCGCGTCCTGCATGAGCTGCTCGGCCTGCGCGGCGGGCAGGGCGTCGAAGAGCACGACGTCGAAGAAGTCCGAGATCATCAGCGACGAGAAGTTGGTCAGGCCGAGCACCGCGAGCGCGCCCGCGACGGTGGCCAGCGCCCTGCCCTTGGCCCGGACGAGCAGGACCATGCCGATCACCCCCGGCACGAACAGCACCCAGGTGTAGTGCAGGAGCGTCGCGCTGACGCCCACGGCGCCCGGGTTGTGCGCGTAGACCAGCGGGTCCTCGACCCCGGGCTCGGACGGGTCGGTGATCATGCCGAGGATCAGGCAGACCGGGGCCAGGACGAGGCTGCCGCCGGCCAGGAAGCGGCGGACGGAGAGTGCGTCGGTGAACATGCCGGGCACGGTAGGCGTCGCCCGCCGGGCCCGTCGTCAAGGCAGGCTTGGATCCGACGTCCCCCTTTCGGTGGATTCCGCTGCACATTGCGACAATCCGGGCGGGCTACTCTCGCCTCATGCTCCACCGCCGTTCCCCCTCCCCCGTCGACTGGCTCGTGGCGGCGGTCGTGGCCCTGTTCGCGGTCGCGGAGGAGGTCAGCGTGCGCTCGATGGCCTCTCCCCGCTCCTACGTGCTGCTGTGGATCGCCGCCGGGCTGGTCACCGCCGTCGCGGTGCTGTTCCGGACGCGCGCGCCGTTCGCGATCCTGGCCGTCTACTCGGCCGCCAACATCGCGACGTTCGCGCTGGCGCCCGGCTCCCCCGCGGCCTGGCAGTTCTACACCCAGCTCGTGCTGCTGTGCACGCTGCTGGCCGAGGTGCGCCCCGACAGCGCGCGGGCCGTGGCCGGGCTGACCGCGACGGGCGTGTTCGTGGCCGCCATGCTGTCCAGGACCACCCCTCCGTCCGGATGGGGGGACGTCGCCGTGGCGCTGGTGATGTGCGCCATCGCCGCCGGAGCCGGTCTGGCCGTACGCCGCCACCGCGTGCTGGCCGTGCAGGCGGCCGAGCGCGGCGCGCTGCTGGCCCGCGAGTCGGTGCAGGAGGAACGTGCCCGCATCGCCCGCGAGCTGCACGACATCGTCGCGCACAGCGTCAGCGTGATGACCATGCACACCGGGACCGTACGGCTGCTCCTGCGCGCGGACCAGGAGCCCGAGCGGCAGGCGCTCAGCACGGTGGAGGCGGCCGGCCGGGAGGCCATGGAGGAGCTTCGGCGCATGCTCGGGCTGCTGCGCGGCACGCAGGCCGGCGACCTGCTCCCGCAGGCCGGACTCGACCGGCTGGCGGATCTGCTGGAGCAGTTCAGGGCGGCCGGGCTCCACGTCACGCTGGCGGTGTCGGGCGAGCGGGCGCCGTTGTCCGCCGGGCTGGATCTGTCGGCGTACCGGATCGTCCAGGAGGCGCTGACCAACACCCTCAAGCACGCGGGGCCGACGCGGGCGGCGGTGAGCGTCGCGTACCTGGCGGCGGAGCTCCGGCTGGAGATCACGGACGAGGGGCCGCGCGGCCCCCGGCCGCCGTCGGCCGGGGGCGGCGGCCACGGGCTGATCGGCATGCGCGAGCGAGCCGCCCTCTTCGAGGGCACGCTGACGGCGGCGCCCCTTCCTGGGGGCGGCTTCACGGTACGTGCGGAGCTCCCCCTGTGACGCCCTCCTCCTCACTGCCCCCGGACGCCCCCGACACCTCCACAGAGTCCGCCCTCGACAAACCCGACGCCCCCGACGCCTTCGCCGATCCCGCCCTTGACGAGCCCGGTCGCGGGATCGGCGTGGTGATCGCCGACGACCAGGGGATGATCAGGGCCGGGCTGCGCCTGATGATCGGCACCCAGCCTGACCTGTCCGTGCTGGGCGAGGCGGCCGACGGCGAGCGGGCCGTGGAGCTGGCCCGCGACCTGCGCCCCGACGTCGTGCTGCTCGACATCGCGATGCCCCGCCTGAACGGCCTGGAGGCCGCCCGCCGCATCCTCGCGACCCCGGCGCCCCCGCGAGTGATCATGCTGACCACCTACGACACCGACGAGAACCTCGACCTCGCGCTGCACGCCGGGGTCAGCGGGTTCCTGCTCAAGGTGTCGCCGCCCGAGCACCTGTTCGCCGCCATCCGAAGCGCCGCGCGGGGCGACGTCCTGCTCGACCCGGCGGTCACCGGCCGCGTCGTGGCGGCCTACCGGCGTACGGCGCCCGCCCCGTCGCCGGCGGCCACGGGGGTGACCGCCCGGGAGGAGGAGGTGTTGCGGCTGGTGGCGCAGGGCCTGTCCAACACCGAGATCGCCGGCACGCTGTCCATCACGGAGGCGACCGTCAGCACCCACATCAACCGCCTGCTGACCAAACTCGCCCTCCGCGACCGCGCCCAGATGGTCCGCCACGCCTACGAATCCGGCCTCGTCCGCCCCGGCGACCCTCCCGACGGCGTCCCACCAATCAGATAATCTGATTCCATGAAGGTGATGACCGCCACCGAAGCGTCAAGAAGCTTCGCCGCCGTCCTCGACGAGGCCGAGCACGGAGAGACGATCGTGGTCACGCGCGGCGGGAAGCAGATTGCCGTGATCGGACCGGCTCCCACGGCACCGGGCCGCATGGTCAAGGCGTTCCTGGCGAGAAGCGCGGCCTCCTTGGACGCCGACTTCGAAACCGATGTCGGCGCAGCCCGCGAGGCGTTCGACGACGAGATGAGGGACACGTGGCCCGACGCCTGATCCTGGACACAGGGGTGCTCATCGCAGCCGAACGCGGCAGGACCGCGATCGACGCAGTGGTCGGAGACACCGACGATGTGGCGATCGCGGCTATCACCGTGGCCGAACTGCTCGTGGGCGTCGAACTGGCCGACGACACCCGACGCCCGCACAGGCAGGCGTTCGTGGACGAGGCCCTCGCCCTGATTCCGGTCGAGGAGTACACCACGGACGTCGCCAGGGTTCATGGGCGTCTCATGGCCCATGTCCGGCGGGAGGGGAAGAAGCGAGGAGCCTACGACCTGCTCATCGCGGCAACGGCGGCGGCCACCGCGCGCGTCGTGGTCACCATGGACGCCTCCGCCGCGTTCGACGAGCTCCCCGGCGTACGGGCTGTGGTCCTTCCTCACTGACACCCGGCAGCGTCCAGTGGGTCCGCCCGGGTCAGCCCTTGCCTCGCGCCCACGGCTGAGGGCCGCCCCTTCCGCAGGGCGGCCCTCAGCCGCGAGGGTCGCTCGGAGCAGACTCCCGAAGACCCACCCGGCGAACGGGCGGGCCGGGCACGGGGTGCGCCGAAGGCGCCAGATCAAGAACGCCTGAGCTCCCCTGGGCGCGCAGCGCCCCCAAGCGAAGACCGCTCGGGGCGCGCGCCGCCCCCCGGGGTCAGCTGCAGTCGCGGCCGGCGCGCAGCAGGCCGTACGTGACCGCCTGCTCCAGCGCCTGCCAGGAGGCGTCGATGATGTTCTCGGCCACCCCCACCGTCGCCCACTCGGCGGTGTCGTCGCTGGAGGTGATGAGGACGCGGGTGACGGCGTCCGTGCCGTGGGTGCCTTCGAGGATGCGGACCTTGTAGTCCACCAGCTCCAGCCGGGCCAGCTCGGGGTAGAGCTGTTCGAGCCCCTGCCGTACGGCCTTGTCCAGGGCGTTCACGGGGCCGTTGCCCTCGCCGGTGGCGACGATGCGCTCGCCCTTGGCGTGCAGCTTGACGGTGGCCTCGCTGACCAGCTCGCCGCCCTTCGTCCGCTCGACGATCACCCGCCACGACTCCACCTCGAAGTGCCGCCGGCGCGCCCCCTGGACGGTGTCGCGCAGCAGCAGCTCGAACGACGCGTCCGCGGCCTCGAAGGTGAAGCCCTGCGACTCCAGCTCCTTGACGCGCTCGACGAGCGTCTTGGTGTGCTCGGGGGTCAGCTCGTAGCCCAGCTCGCGGCCCTTGAGCTCGACGGAGGCGCGGCCGGCCATGTCGGAGACGAGCATGCGCATGTCGTTGCCCACGGCGGCCGGGTCGATGTGCTGGTACAGGTTGGGGTCGACCTTGATGGCGCTGGCGTGCAGGCCGGCCTTGTGGGCGAAGGCGGACATGCCGACGTAGGGGGCGTGCGAGTTGGGGGTGACGTTGGTGACCTCGGTGATCGCGTGGGCGATGCGGGTCATGTCCGCCAGCGCCTCCCGCGGCACGAGGTCGAAGCCGCGCTTGAGCTGGAGGTTGGCGACGACGGTGAAGAGGTTGGCGTTGCCCGAGCGCTCGCCGTAGCCGTTGGCGCAGCCCTGGACGTGCGTGGCGCCCGCCTTGACCGCGGCGAGGGTGTTGGCGACGGCGCAGCCGGTGTCGTCGTGGCAGTGGATGCCGACGCGGGCCCCGGTCTGGACGGCCGCGTGCACGGTCTCGGCCAGCTCGTCGGGCAGCATGCCGCCGTTCGTGTCGCACAGGGCGATGACGTCGGCCCCGGCCTCGGCGGCGGTCCGCAGCACTTCCAGCGCGTAGGCTGGATTGGACGTGTAGCCGTCGAAGAAGTGCTCGGCGTCGAGGAAGACTCGCTGTCCCTCCGCACGAAGGTGAGAAACCGTGTCGCGGATCATCGCGAGGTTCTCCTGGAGAGTCGTGCGGAGGGCCAGCTCCACGTGCCGGTCGTGGCTCTTGGCGACAAGGGTCACGACCGGCGCGCCGGATTCGCGCAATGCGGCTACCAATGGGTCGTCGGCGGCCTTCACACCGGCCCGGCGGGTCGCGCCGAACGCGGCGAGCTGCGCGTGCTTCAGGTCGAGCTCTGTTCGAGCGCGCCTGAAGAACTCTGTGTCCTTGGGGTTGGCGCCCGGCCAGCCCCCCTCGATGAAACCGACGCCCAGGCTGTCCAGCTGCCGTGCGATGGCGAGCTTGTCGACGACGGTGAGGTTGAGTCCTTCCTGCTGCGCGCCGTCGCGCAGGGTCGTGTCGTAGACGTGGAAGCGGTCGTCGGCCATGAAGTCTCTTCTTTCGGATCCGTGTCCTGGAAAACAAAAAGACCCCTCACGGACGTGAGAGGTCTGCGCGCTGGCGGTGTCCCTGTGTCAGCCAGCGCGCCTGCCGATAATGAGCAGACCGTAGAACATGGTGCCTGCCAGTCTGCCACAGGGATTCACCATCTGGCACATCGGTCTCAGCTTGTGGACACGACCTTTACACTTGCACGCCCGCGCCCCCGGTGACGGCGCGTTCGAGGGCCGCCGGGTCGAACACCTCGTTGCCGAGCTGCTGCCCGTCGAGCAGGACGGTCGGCGTGCCCTGGATGTGGATCTTCGAGGTCTCCGCCAGGTGGGTCTTGGCGTACGACTGCGAGGTGACGCACTCGTCCACCGAGGCGCCGGCCTTCCTGGCGGCGGCCACCAGCTCCTGCACGGTGAAGCCCGAGGCCGAGCCGTGCGGGGCGGGCTGCATGGCGTAGAGCTCGTCCCTGAAGGCCAGCCAGTTCTCCTCCGGCACGCATCGGGCGGCGGCCGCGGCCCTGATGGAGTTGGAGCGCATGGGCTCGTCCTGGAAGATCGTCACGGGGTGGAAGACGACCTTGAGCCTGCCCTCCCTGGCCAGCTTCTGGATCGTGCCGTCGACCTTGGAGTGCATCTCCTTGCAGATCGGGCAGTCGAAGTCTTCGTACACGTCGAGCACGGGGGCGTCGCCGGACCTGTCGGCCAGCACCATCGAACCGTCGAGCTGCCTGGTCAGGCGTACCGACCCGGCCGTCTCACCCGGCTCAGAGAAGGCCAGCACACCGAGCATCACCAGCGCCGCACACGCGACCGCGACCGCAACCAACCGCTTCATCATCCGCCCACTTCCAGCTCACCGATCGCGCAGACCCTACCAACGCCGGAACCACTCTCCGGACAGCCGCCCGGGGCGGCTCCCTCATTGGTACCTGATGACGATGAGAGAACGCTGGGAGGGGAGAATGACCTTCATGAAGGCGAACCTCCTCGACCCCGCGGTGGGCCGGTACATCCTCGACCACTCCACCCCGCCCGACCCCCTGCTCGACGAGCTGGCGCGGGAGACCGCCGAGGCGACGGGCGACGCCGCCAGGATGCAGATCTCCGCCGACCAGGGCCGGTTCCTGACCATGCTGACCCAGCTCACGGCCCCGGCCGTGGCGGTCGAGGTGGGCACGTTCACCGGCTACTCGTCGGTGTGCATCGCGCGGGGGTTGTCCGGCGGGCGGCTGCACTGCTTCGACGTGAGCGAGGAGTGGACGTCCATCGCCCGGCGCTACTGGGAGCGGGCGGGCGTGACCGACCGCGTCTCGCTGACGCTCGGGCCCGCCCTGGAGACGCTGGCCGCCTTCGACGAGCCGATCGACCTGGCCTTCCTCGACGCCGACAAGGGCAACTACCCCGGTTACTACGAGTTGCTGGTCGAGCGGCTGCGCCCGGGTGGCCTGCTGCTGGCCGACAACACGCTGCGCAGCGGCCACGTGGCCGACCCGGCGCGCTCGGAGACGACGACGGTGCAGATCCGCGAGTTCAACGACCTGGTGATCGAGGACCCGCGGGTGAGCGTGGTGATGCTGCCGGTCGCCGACGGGATCACGATGATCAGGAAGAACCACTAGATCGCGGGACGCCGCCGCCGTTACTCTGAGTGATCCTTTGGAAACCCCCGGCAAAGCATGAGGACGGCGGCATGGTCAGGCCCCTGGAAGAGCGCTACCGCACCGTGCGCGAACTGTTCCCCGAGTTCCGCATCGAGACGGTCCAGGGCCGGATCGTGGTGAACGAGCCGGGCACCTGGCAGCACAACACGATCCTGTCCCGGACGTTGTTCCAGCTCGCCGCCGCGGCGGCGGTCCGGGGCTGGGAGATCTGGCCGAACATCACCGTCTACCTGGGTCCCGGCCACGATCTCTACGTGCCCGACCTGGCGGTGGTCCCGCGCCGGCCGCGTCTGCACGAGGAGCACGCCGTCCACGGCGCCTCGACGATCCTGCTCGTGGACGTCGTCTCGGTGGCCACGACGTACGACGTGCACTTCGTCAAGACGGGCGGTTACGCGCGCGGCGGGGTGCCGCTCTACCTGGTGATCGACCCGTTCCAGCGGCTGGTGACGCTGTTCGGCGGGCCGGGCGGGCGGCGCTACCGCAGCGAGAACGTCGTCTCCCTGGGCGAGCCGGTGTTCCTGCCCGACCCGTGGAACCTCCACGTCGACACCGCGTCCCTGACGGAGGCCGGCGCCTGAGACGCCGGCCGTCCGCGCGGCTCTAGCCGATCTTGTGGATCCAGTTGCGGGTGTCGGGACGGGCGCCGTACTGGATGCCGACGAGCTCCTCGCGCACCCGCATCGTCACCGGGCCGGGGGTGCCGTCGGCGATGGTCCAGGCGCGGTCGTCGCCCCTGACCGAGCCCACCGGCGTCACCACGGCGGCGGTGCCGCAGGCGAACACCTCGGTCAGCTCGCCGGAGGCGCAGGCGGACTCCCACTCGTCCACCGAGACCAGCCGCTCCTCGGCCTCCAGGCCGAGGTCGCCGGCCATCTCCAGGATCGACTCCCGGGTGATGCCGGGCAGCAGGGTGCCGGTGAGCGCCGGGGTGACGAGCTTGTTGCCGAAGACGAAGAACAGGTTCATCCCGCCCATCTCCTCGACGTACTCGTGCTTGTGGGCGTCGAGCCAGACGACCTGGTCGCAGCCGTTGTCGACGGCCTGGCGCTGGGCGACGAAGGCGGCGGCGTAGTTGCCGCCGCACTTGGCGAAGCCGGTGCCGCCGGGCGCGGCGCGCGTGTACTCGGTGGACAGCCAGACCGAGACGGGCTTGATGCCGCCGCTGAAGTACGAGGCCGCCGGCGAGGCGATCACCATGTACTTGTAGGTCTTCGACGGGTAGTTGACGCCGAGCCCGGCCTGCGTGGCGAACATGAACGGGCGCAGGTAGAGGCTGTGGCCCTCGGTGGTCGGCACCCACTCCTTGTCGGCCGAGACCAGCAGCTCCAGCGACTCCACGAACGCCTCCTCCGGCAGTTCGGGCATGGCCATGCGCTCGGCCGAGCGGTTGAAGCGGGCGGCGTTCGCGTACGGCCGGAAGGTCGCGATCGAGCCGGAGATCTGCCGGTACGCCTTCAGGCCCTCGAACAGCTCCTGCGCATAGTGGAAGACCGAGGTCGCGGGGTCGAGCGAGAGCGGCCCGTACGGCATGAGCCGGGCGTCGTGCCAGCCCTCGCCGTCGGTGTAGTCGATCGAGATCATGTGGTCGGTGAAGACCTGCCCGAACCCGGGGTTCGCCAGTACCTGCTCCCGCTCGGCCGCGGTGCGAGCGTGGTCGGAATGCTGCACGTCGAAGCTGAGCTTCTGAGCGATGGTCATGACGGAGGTCCTTCTCTCTGCGAATCTGCGACTTCGAAAGCTGATTCTGTTAGCTACTGCCCGCGAGCAGTATTCGTACTTCCTAGTGTCTCGCGATTTGGGATAGCAAGAGGCAGTTGGGGTGGTTAGATCCGGCGAACGCGAAAAAGCGCCTGGCAGTCCGTGTCCGGACCGCCAGGCGCGTGCGGGGCTAGGCGGTCCTAGCCGGCTACTCGCGCGGCGATGTCGTCGCCGATCTCGCTGGTCGTGCGGCCGGCGCGGCCGGTCACCCGCTCGGCGATGTCGGCGGCCACGGCCTGCTCGACCTTGGCGGCCTCGGCGTGCAGGCCGAGGTGGTCGAGGAGCATGCCCACGGACAGGATGGTGGCGGTCGGGTCGGCCTTGCCCTGACCGGCGATGTCGGGCGCGCTGCCGTGCACCGGCTCGAACATGCTCGGCGAGGTGCGCTCGGGGTTGATGTTGCCGCTGGCCGCCAGGCCGATGCCGCCGGCGATCGCGGCGCCGAGGTCGGTGATGATGTCGCCGAACAGGTTGTCGGTGACGATCACGTCGAAGCGCTCGGGCTGGGTGACGAAGAACATCGAGGCCGCGTCGATGTGGCTGTAGTCGGTGGTGACGTCGGGGAACTCCGCGGCCACGCGGTTGACCGTGCGCTGCCAGAGGTCGCCGGCGAAGGTGAGCACGTTCGTCTTGTGGACGAGCGTGAGCTTCTTGCGGGGCCGCGACTGAGCCTTCTGGAAGGCGTACCGCACGACGCGCTCGACGCCGTGGGCGGTGTTCAGCGACTCCTGGGTGGCGATCTCGTGCGGCGTGCCGCGGCGCATGACGCCGCCGGTGCCCGCGTAGAGGCCCTCGGTGCCCTCGCGGACGACGACCATGTCGATGTGCTCGGCGGTGGCGCCGGCCAGCGCGGTCTCGACGCCGGGGAACAGCTTGACCGGACGCAGGTTGACGTAGTGGTCGAACTCGAACCGGAGCTTGAGCAGCAGGTCGCGCTCCAGGATGCCGGGCGGCACGCTGGGGTCGCCCACGGCGCCGAGCAGGATCGCGTCGTAGCCGCGCAGCTCCTCGAGCACCGCGTCGGGCAGGGTCTCGCCCGTGCGGTGGTAGCGGGCTGCGCCCAGGTCGTAGTGGGTGGGCTCGATCTTCGTGCCCACGGCCTCCAGGACCTTGAGCCCTTCGGCTACGACCTCGGCGCCGATGCCATCCCCGGGGATGACGGCCAGGCGGATGTTACGCGACTCCATGGGCGGTACCTTACCGGCTCGTCTCGGCTGACGAACACATCATCTCAACAACCGGACAATCCGTTTTGGGGGGATTGCGACCTTTTGACCGTTTCGTTAGAGTCCGACGAGCCTAATCCACGCAGCCGCTGCGTGGAGCCGGGGACCCATCTTTCCCCCCGGGGCGAATCGGCTGCGCCTCCCCCCGAGGAGCCGCCGTAGGGCTACTTCCAGGCCCGAGCCCGTCAGCTAACCCGGTCGGCCACGTGGAAGGACAGTCCCCTGTCTAGCATCGCCATCCTTGTGGCGGTGGCAGCGGGCGCAGCAGGTCTCGTGCCTGCCGCCCCCGCGGCTCCCGCCGCTCCGGCCGCTCCGGCCGCTCCGGCCGCCCCCACCCCCTCCATCACCCTCACCGGCCCCCAGGTGAAACAGGTCCAGGAACGGCACGCGCCGAAACCGGCCTGGAAGGTCGCCCTCGAATACGCCATGGACAAGCGCGGCACCCCGTACGTGTGGGGCGGCGCCAGCGAACGGGGCTACGACTGCTCGGGCCTCATGCTCCGGGCCTACGAGGACGCCGGCATCGAGCTCCCCAGAACCGCCGCGGAGCAGTACGGCGCCTTCTCCAGGAAGATCTCCTGGAAGGACCTCAAGCCAGGCGACCTGGTGTTCTTCAGCGGCCTCGGCCACGTCGGCATGATCTCCAAGCCCGGCTACATGGTCCACTCCCCCCACACCGGCGACGTGGTGAAGGAGGAACGCCTGTCGCAGTGGCGCAGGCAGGCCTTCGTCGGCGCGGTACGCCCCGACCCCAAGGGCGTCAAGCGCTGGGCCGACTACAAGCAGCTCCAGAAGGCCCCCGCCCCCGCCATGCTCACCGCGACCCTGTGACGACGACCTTCCCCGGGGCGTGCCCCTCCTCCTGGTAGCGGACGGCCGCCGGGAGCTCGCCGAAGGGGAAGGTCCGGTCGATGACCGGGGTGACCGCGCCCTGCTCGATCAGCCCGGTCAGCGTCAGCAGGTTCGCCCTGTTGCTCCCGCAGCGGACGACGTCCGCCCTGACGATCCGCTGCGGGACGAAGGGCCCCGACGCGAGCGCGGCGAACATGTGGCCGGCCGGCTGCACCCAGCGGCCGGCCGGCCCGCCGACCAGCACGTACGTGCCCTTCCTGGTCAGCACCCGGCGGCAGTCCGCCAGCCGGCGACCGCCCGCCACGTCGAGCAGCAGGTCGAAGCGCCGGCCCGACGCCGCGAAGTCCTCCTTGGTGTGGTCGATGACGTCGTCCGCGCCGAGCGAGCGGACCAGGTCCGCGTTCCGCCCGCTGCACACGCCCGTGACGTGCGCCCCCAGCGCCTTGGCGAGCTGCACGGCGAACGTGCCCACGCCGCCGGACGCGCCGTTGACCAGCACCTTCTGGCCCGGCTGGAGGCGTCCCTCGTCGCGCAGCGCGATCAGCGCGGTGTTGGCCGCCATCGGCACCGCCGCCGCCTGCTCGAACGACAGGCCCGCCGGTCTGGGCGCCACCTCGCCCTGCCGCAGGCAGACGTACTCGCCGAAGCCGCCCCCGAGCGACATCGCGTACACCTCGTCGCCGGGACGGAACAGCGTGACGTCCTTGCCGGCCGCCTCGACCTCCCCCGCCACGTCGGCCCCGAGGACGGCGATGCGCGGCCGGCGCAGCCCGACCCCGCCGCCCATGACCCGGGCCAGGTACGGCTCCCCCCGCATGAAGTGCCAGTCGTAGGGCTGCACGGACGTGGCCCGCACCCGGACCAGCACCTCGTCGTCGCGCGGCACGGGCCGCTCGACGTCGGTCAGGACGAGCTGGTCGGGCGAGCCGAACGAGCGCAGGACGTACGCCTTCATCGTTTTCTCCCTCGTGCCGCTGATGTGCCGCCAGTGTGGGCCTGACCTGCGCGGACGCTCAACGGTCGAAAGGCGACGGCCCGATGGCCGAAAGTACGACGGCCCGCCCGCCGATGGTGCGAACCAGGACCGGCCGTCCGCGCGATGACCGGGCACGGGCGTGGGCGGCACGCTCTCAGGCATGAGATGGATCGCACCCGCCGGGCTGCTCGCGCTCAGCGTCGTCCCGCTGGTCGCCGGCGCAATCCGGGTGACCGAACTGGCCGCCGGCGCCCCCGTGACGGCGGACAACGCGCGCTTCTTCGCCATGCCCGTACCGGTGTTGCTGCACATCCCGGCTTCCCTGGTGTTCTGCGTCCTCGGCACGTTCCAGTTCCAGGCCCGGTTCCGGGCCGGGCGGCCGGGGTGGCACCGCGCGGCGGGGCGGGTGCTGGTGGCGTGCGGGCTGGTCGCGGCGCTGTCGGGGGTGTGGCTGACGCTCTTCTCCGACCTTCCCGCCGGCGACGGGACGCTGCTGGCCGCCTTCCGGCTGCTGTTCGGGACGGCCATGGCCGCCTGCCTCCTGCTCGGCCTGGCCGCGATCCGGCGGCGCGACGTGGCCCGGCATCGCGCCTGGATGACCCGCGGGTACGCGATCGGGCTCGGCGCGGGCACGCAGGCGTTCACCCTGGCGTTCGGGCTGGCCGCCTTCGGGCCGCCCGGCGAGCTCGGCCGGGCGCTGCTCGTCGGCGCGGGCTGGGTGATCAACCTGGCGGTGGCCGAGTGGGTCGTCCGCAGAGCCCGCAGAGTCCGTGGAGGTCGCGGAGGTCGCGGAGGTCAGGTGCGTACGCGGTCGGTCTCGTAGGCCCACATGGCGATCTCGACGCGGTTGCGCACGCCGAGCTTGGTCATCAGGCTCGCGACGTGGCTCTTGACCGTGCTGAGCGAGATGTGCAGCTCGCGGGCGATCTCACTGTTGGTCCGGCCGCGGGCCACGGCGCGCAGGATCTCCTCCTCGCGGCCGGTGAGCGCCTCGACCGGCTGCGCGGGCGCCTCCGTACGCCCGGCTCCGGCGAACGCGGCCAGCAGGCGCGCGGTCACGCTCGGGGCGATGAGCGCCTCGCCGCCGGCCGCCGCGGTCACCGCCTGGGCGAGCAGCGCCGGGCCGGCGTCCTTGAGCAGGAAACCCCTGGCTCCGGCGCGCAGGGCGGCGTAGACGTACTCGTCGAGGTCGAACGTGGTGATCACGACCACCGCCATGGGGTCGGCGACGTCGGGCCCGGCCAGCTCGCGGGTGGCCGCGATGCCGTCGAGGCCGGGCATGCGGATGTCGAACAGGCACACGTCGGGGCGCAGGCGGCGGGCCAGCTCGACGGCCCGCCTGCCGTCGCCGGCCTCGCCGACGACCTCGATGCCGGGCTGGGCGTCGAGGATCATCCTGAGCCCGGTACGGGCGATCTCCTGGTCGTCGGCCACCAGCACCCGGATGGCCGCCGTGCCCTCGGCGCTCACGTGGCCTCCCGCCGGGCGTTCATGCCGCTTTCTTCCGCGCTCACGCGGCCTCCCGCCGGGCGTTCATGCGGTCTCCTTCGGCAGGACGGCGGTGACCGTCCAGCCCCGGTTGGGGTTGGGGCCCGCCTCGCAGGTGCCGCCGAGCAGGGCGGCGCGTTCGATCATGCCGATCAGGCCGTACCCGGGGGCGGCGACCCCGCCGGCGCGGTCGCCGTCGTCGCTCACGGTCAGGCGTACGGCGGCGTCGTCGGCGGTGACCCGGACGGTGATGTGGGTGGCGTGACGGGCGTGCCGCCGGGCGTTGGTGATCGACTCCTGGGCGATGCGGTAGAGCGCCGCGCCGGCCGAGGGCGGCAGGTCGCCGAGCCCGTCCGCGATCTCCACCTCGACGGCCGGGCCGACGCGCGGGCGTCCGGCGAGCCGCCGCAGGTCGTCGAGGTGGCGGCCCGGGGTCAGCTCCGCCGGCTCGTTCCTGCGCAGCACCCGGACCATGGCCCGCATCTCGGCGAGCGTGCGCGACGCCTCGGCCTCGATCACCCGTAACGCGTCGGTGGCCGCGCCCGGCTCGGAGGCGGCGGTGGCCAGGCCCGCCTGGGCGCGGATGGCCATGGCCGAGACGTGGTGGGCGACGGTGTCGTGCAGGTCGCGGGCGAGCTGTTCGCGTTCGAGCAGTTTGACCTGGTCGAGCTCGCGCAGCCGCGCGCCGGCCCGGTAGCGGAAGGCGCTGCCCAGCCCGACGGTCGCGACCAGCACGCCGAGCGCCGGGACGACGTCGCCGGGCGCCATGCGTCCGGACACCAGCGACAGGCCGACCGCGACCAGCCCGGCCGCCATCCCGATCACGGCCTCGCGCCCCGAGCCCCACCGGAACAGCGCGTAGAGCACGATCGTGACGAACACCAGCGTGTACGTCTCCACCGGCTCGCCGCCGGTCAGCAGCGGGGCCAAGGTCGTGGCGCCGAACACGAGCGCGACCATGAGCAGCGGCCTGGTCCTGCGCCACAGCAGCGTGGGGATCAGCGCGACGGTGACGGCCGTCGAGACCACCGGCCAGCGGAGGTCGGGTCGCAGCACGCCCTCGATCACCGCGGCCGGCACGAGCACCGCGACGAGCGCCCAGTCGCGCCACACCCGCACGGGCGGGCCGGGAGGACGAGGCTCGCGCCACACGGAACGAAGGAGGCCGGCCACCCCCATATCGTAAGCGCGCCCCCATTCCCCCCGCATCGCCCCGAACCCCCGTCCCACAGGCGGGAGCTGGGTGTCGGGACCTCGGGCGCGGAGCCACCGGCCTGCAGAGAAGGCGGGGCCGGGGGTCAGTGTTTGCGGGCGTCGAAGATGAGGTCCCAGGCGCGGGACTTGGCGTGGGCGACCGCGCCCAGCAGCACGCCGCTGTCGCCCAGCGCGCTGGCCACCACCCGCGGGCGCAGCGGCCCGAGCTCGGCGATGCGGCGCTCCACGGACGCGCCCAGCAGGTCGAGGTTGCGCCCCACTCCCCCGCTCAGCACGATCACCTCCGGATCGAGCACGGCGGCCACGGCCACCAGCAATCCGCCGATGCGCCGGCCCTCGGCCTCCACGACCGACCTGGCCGCCGCGTTCCCCTCGGCGGCGGCGGCGAAGACCTCCCTCGCCGTCTCCAGCTCCAGCCCCGCCGCCCGGGCGGCGCGCACCACACCGGGCGCGGAGGTGGCCGCCTCGGTGGCCCCGTGCGTGAAGGGGTCGCCGTCGTACGCGGCAGGGACGGAGGTGGGGGGTTCCTCGGCGGCCGGGATGTAGGAGACCTCGCCCGCCGCCCCTCGCGCCCCGACGTACAGCTCGCCGTTGATCACGATGCCCATGCCGACGCCGGTGCCGATGGACACCAGGGCGAAGTTGGCCTTGCCCCGCCCGGCCCCGTGGACGTGCTCGCCGACGGCGGCCAGGTTGATGTCGTTCTCGATGACGAGGTCGACGCCCAGGGCGGCGTGCAACCGGTCGGCCAGGTCAGGTGGGCCGGGCAGGTTGGGGGCGAAGTCGAGGCCGCCGCGCACGGGGTCGTACACACCGGGTGAGCCCACCACCGCGCAGGTGATCGAGCGCCATTCGACCTCGGCCTCGCGGGCCGCCGCCCCGGCCAGCTCGCCGACCAGCTCGGCCAGCTCGGCCGAGGTGCGGGCGGTGTTGCGGCCGTCGGTACGCCCCGCGAACGCGCCGCGCAGGTCGGCCACGGCCACCCTGATCCAGTCGCGGCCGATGTCGATGCCGGCGACGTGGGTCGAGGCGGCGTTCACGTCGTAGAGCGAGGAGACCGGGCCGGGCCGTCCGGACACCTCGCCCACCAGGTGGACCAGGCCGTCCTCGGCCAGCCCCGCCAGGGCGGCCGAGACCGTGGGCTTGGACAGGCCGGTGCTCTTGGCCAGGTCGGCGCGCGAGGCGGGGCCGTGCTCGTGCAGCTGGTCGAGCAGACGGCGCTCGTTGAGCACCCGCAGCAGCCGTGGATTCGCCAGGTCGCGTCGCATGTCCGGCCTCCCTCCGAGGTGCACTCTAGCCAACACGCCTGATAGTAAACTACCTTTCTTACCAAGCGGGGGCGGGCATCTTCTGAGAGGACGAAGTGCGATGCACCGAGCTTGGCGACTCATCCCCGCGGCGGCGGTCCTGCTGGCCGCCGCCTGCGGGAACAGCACCACCACCGGCACGACGGCCACTCAGGCCGACGGGCCGCGGCAGGGCGGGACGATCGCCCTGTTCCTCCCCGAATCCAAGACCACCCGATACGAAGCCTTCGACCGCCCGCTGTTCGAGGCCAAGGTCAAGGCGCTGTGCCCCGCCTGCAAGGTGATCTACGGCAACGCCGAGCAGGACGCGGCCAAACAACAACAACAGGTCGAGGCCGCGCTCACCCAGGACGCCGACGTGCTCGTCCTGGACGCCGTGGACGCCAACGCGGTCGCACCCCTGGTCAACCAGGCCAGGCAGAAGAAGGTCCCGGTGGTCGCCTACGACCGGCTGATCTCGGGGATCGACTACGCCTACTACGTCTCGTTCAACAACGTACGGGTGGGCGAGATGCAGGGTCAGGCGCTGCTCGACGCCATGAACGCCAAGGGCACCACGGCCAAGGGCCAGATCGTGATGATCCACGGCTCGCCCACCGACCCCAGCTCGGCCGACTACAAGAAGGGCGCCAAGAGCGTCCTGGACGGCAGGGTCAAGGTCGGCAGGGAGTTCGACACCCCCGACTGGAGCCCCGACAAGGCGCAGCAGCAGATGGAGCAGGCGATCACCGCCATCGGCCGGGACCAGATCGTCGGCGTGCTGTCGGCCAACGACGGCATGGCGGGCGGCGCCATCGCGGCCATGAAGCGCGCGGGCTACAAGGAGCTGCCGCCCATCACCGGTCAGGACGCCGAGCTGGCCGCCGTGCAGCGCATCCTCACCGGCGAGCAGTACATGACCATCTACCTGGACATCAGGAGAGAGGCGGAGAAGGCCGCCGAGCTGGCCGTCGCCCTGACCAAGGGCGAGCAGCCCGCCGCCACCTCCAAGGTGAACAACGGCACGGCCGACATCCCGGCCTTCCTCCTCGACCCCATCGCGGTCACCGCCGACAAGATCAAGGACACCATCGTGAAGGACGGGTTCTACAAGGCCGACCAGATCTGCACGGCCGAGGTCAAGGCCGCCTGCGCGAAGGCGGGCATCGAGTAGATGATCGCGGCGACCGGGATCTCCAAACGGTACGGAGCGGTGCGGGCGCTCGACGGGGCAGGGCTGGAGCTGCGTCCCGGCGAGGTCGTGGCGCTCATGGGCGACAACGGCGCGGGCAAGTCGACGCTGGTCAAGACCATCGCCGGCGCGGTCGTGCCGGACGAGGGCCAGATCACGGTGGACGGCGCGCCGGTGCGCGTCGCCACCCCGCACGACGCGCAGGCGCTCGGCATCTCGACCGTCTACCAGGACCTCGCGCTCTGCGAGAACCTCGACGTCGTGGCCAACCTGTTCCTCGGCGCCGAACGCCGCCGCTGGTCGGTGCTGCGCCACCTGAGCATGGAACGCGCGACCCGCGACCTGCTCGCCCAGCTCGACGTGCGCATCGGCGACATCAGGGTGCCGGTGTCGACGTTGTCGGGCGGCCAGCGGCAGTCGGTGGCCATCGCCAGGGCGCTGCTCGGCGAACCCCGGCTGGTCATCCTGGACGAGCCGACCGCCGCGCTCGGCGTCGAGCAGACGGCCCAGGTGCTGGCGCTGATCCGGCGGTTGCGCGAGCGCGGGCTCGCGGTGCTGGTCATCTCGCACAATCTCGCCGACGTGCGCGAGGTGAGCGACCGGGTGGTGGTGCTGCGTCTCGGACGCAACGCCGGTGAGTTCCGTACGGCCGAGGCCTCCCGCGAGGAGATCGTGGCCGCGATCACAGGAGCGGGCGAATGACGGCGATGCCGATCACGGTGACCGGACGGCTGCGCCAGGGAGAGGCCGGCGCCTGGCCGGTGGTCGGCGGCCTGGTGGCGATCACGATCGTGTTCAGCACGCTCAACGAGCGTTTCCTGTCGCCCGAGAACCTCACCAACCTGACACTCCAGATGGCCGCCACGGGCACGATCGCGCTCGGGGTCATCATGGTGCTGCTGCTCGGCGAGATCGACCTGTCGGCCGGCTCGGTCAGCGGCCTGTGCGCCACGATCATGACGATCGCGCACGTCAAGCAGGGCTGGAACGCCCTGCTGGCCATCCTGCTCGCGCTGGCGGCCGGCGCGGCGATCGGGCTGCTGCACGGGCTCATGCTGACCAAGCTGCGCATGCCGTCGTTCGTGGTCACGCTGGCCGGGCTGATGGGCTGGCTCGGGCTGCTGCTCTACCTGCTGCGCCAGGGCGGGACGATCAACCTGCCGTTCAACGGGTTCATCTCGGGGCTGAGCGACACCTGGCTGCCGGGGTGGCTGTCCTGGGCGCTGGTGATCGGGCTGGCCGGCGGTCACGCCGGGATCGCCACGCTGGCCAGGCGGGCACGGCTGGCCGCCGGGCTGCCCGTGGCGCCGGCCTGGCAGGTTCCCGTGACGGCGGGCGGGCTGGCGGTCGTGCTCGGCGCGGCGGTGGCGGTCATGTCGGCCGACCGCGGCGTGCCGCTGCTGCTGGTGCTCTTCGGCGCGCTGGTGGTGCTGCTCGACCTGGTCCTGCGGCACACCGCGTTCGGCCGCCACCTGTACGCCGTCGGCGGCAACGCCGAGGCCGCCAGGCGCGCGGGCATCAACGTGACCAGGATCAGGATCCTGGCGTTCGTACTGGCCTCGACGCTGGCGGCGGCGGGCGGCGTGCTGGCCGCCAGCCGGCTGTCGGCGGTCAACCAGGGGTCGGGCGGCAGCGACATCCTGCTCATGGCCATCGCCACGGCGGTCATCGGCGGCACGTCCCTGTTCGGCGGACGGGGACGGGCCTACGCCGCGCTGCTCGGGGTGCTGGTCATCCAGTCGATCACCAACGGCATGTACCTGCTGAGCGTGGACTCCTCCGTCCGGTTCATGGTGACGGCCGGCGTGCTGGCCCTGGCGGTGGCGATCGACTCGCTGGCCCGCAGGGGCGCCGCGCGGTGAGCCGGGTCCTGGGCATCGACGTCGGCGGGACCAAGGTAGCGATCGGGGTCTCGGGCTCCGACGGGCCCGTGGTCGCCGGCCGCACCCGGCTGGAGACCGGCCCGGACACGCTCGTCCGGGCCCTCGCCGCGGCCCGCGCCCTGGACGGGCGGCCGGCCGCGGTCGGCTTCTCCACCTGCGGGGTGATCAGGGACGGCGTGGTGCGCCTGGCGCCGAACGTGCCCGGCTGGGAGGGGCTGGAGCTGCCCAGGCTGCTGCGCGAGGAGTTCGGCGCGACGCCGGTGGCCATCGACAACGACGTGAACGCGGCGGCGGCGGCCGAGCTGCGGTGGGGCGCGCTGCGCGGCGTCTCCACGGGCGTCTATCTCAACCTCGGCACCGGCCTGGCGGCGGCCCTGGTGGTCGGCGGCCGGGTGGTGCCCGGCGCGCACGGCGCGGCGGGCGAGATCGGCTACCTCCAGGTCACGCCGGGGCAGGCGGCCTTCGCCGACGGGCGGGCGCCGCTGGAGGAACTCGTCTCCGGCGCCGGGCTGGCGGCCAGGGGCGGCGCGCTGCTCGGCCGTGCGACCACGGCGGAGGAGGTGCTCGCCGCGCGTTCCGGGCCGCTGGCGCAGCTGGTGGCGCAGGCGTTGTCGGTGCTGACCATGACCGTGGCGAACCTGTGCGTCACCCTCGACCCCGAGGTGCTGGTCGTGGGCGGCGGCATGATGGGCGCGGCCGGGCTGATCGTGCCCAGGCTGGCCGGGGAGGTGCGGCGCGCCGTGCCGTTCCCGCCGGAGGTCCGGCCCGGCCGGTTCACGGACGACGCGCCGCTGCTCGGCGCGCTCGCCCTGGCCCACGCCGCGGCGCGGGCCTGAGGGCGGCGCTACCGGGCGGAGTTCTGGGGGGCGCCGCCGTTGTCCCTGCGGTCGAGGGCGGTCTGCAGGGCCTCGGCGGCCTCGTTCTCGTTCTCTTCGGTACGGTTCCAGGCGTACATCTCGTACATGTCGCTCATCTCGTTTCGCTGGCGCGTTCCAGAAAAGGGGGCGTCGGACCCCGGTCGCGAATCCGACCGGGCCTGCTCTCGCGGGTCCGGGTCACGGACCGGGCGAAGGGAAGGGACTGACCGGCCGACGGCATCACCACTCACCGCGGCGGGTCGTCGGCCTGCCCTAACAGGCCCCGCCGCGGCAGGTAATGAGTACGAGAACCTGGCGCATTTCCATCCACGGTACCCGGCGGCTGTTTCGCTGTCTCGTTGGATGTCCTACTATCTCGCATTCTGAGACAAGAAAAGGCCGCCACCCGGAACGGTCCAGGTGACGGCCTTCCCCGCGATCGGGGGCTCAGTCCTCAGCTCGCGAGGTCAGTCCTCCAGGTCGACCGAACGGCCGCTCTCGGCGCCGATCTCGGCCGCGATCTGGTCGATCACGGCGGCCGGGATGGCCGAGTCGACGGTCAGCGCGATGAGCGCCTTGCCGCCCTTGACGTCGCGGGCCACCTGCATCGAGGCGATGTTCACGCCGGCCTCGCCGAGCAGCCGGCCGACCACGCCGACGACGCCGGGACGGTCGGTGTAGGCGAAGAACGACAGGTGGGCCGTCGGCTCGATCTCCATCTCGTAGCCGTTGACCTCGACGATCTTCGTGATCTGCCGGGGGCCGGACAGCGTGCCGGAGACCGAGATCTGGCGGCCGTCGGCGAGCACGCCGCGCACGGTCACCACGTTGCGCCAGTCGGGGCTCTCGGAGCTGGTCACCAGCTCCACGCTGATGCCCCGCTCCTTGGCCAGCAGCGGCGCGTTGACGTACGTGACCTGCTCCTCGATCACGTCGGCGAACACGCCCTTGAGCGCGGCCAGCTCGATGACCCGCACGTCCTGGGAGGCGATCTCGCCGCGGACCTCGACGTCGAGCTTGGTGGCGACCTCGCCGGCCAGGGCGGTGAACACCCGGCCCAGCTTCTCGGCCAGCGGCAGGCCCGGCTTGACGTCCTCGGCCACCGCGCCGCCCTGGACGTTGACCGCGTCGGGCACGAACTCGCCCGCCAGCGCCAGCTTCACGCTCCGCGCGACCTGCGTGCCGGCCTTCTCCTGGGCCTCGTGCGTGGAGGCGCCGAGGTGCGGCGTGGCGACGACCTGGTCCAGCTCGAACAGGGGGCTGTCGGTGCACGGCTCCTTGGCGAACACGTCGAGGCCGGCGCCCGCGACGCGGCCCTCCTTGATCGCCGAGTAGAGCGCGGCCTCGTCCACGATGCCGCCGCGGGCCACGTTGATGATCCGCACGGACGGCTTGACCTCGTGCAGCTCCTTGTCGCCGATGAGCCCGAGGGTCTCCTTGGACTTCGGCAGGTGCACGGTGATGAAGTCGGCCTGCTTGAGCACCTCTTCGAGGCTGAGCAGCTTGACGCCCATCTGCGCGGCGCGGGCCGGCGGCAGGTAGGGGTCGTAGGCGATCAGCTCGACGCCGAACGGCTGGAGCCGCTGGGCCACGAGCTGGCCGATCTTGCCGAGGCCGAGGATGCCGACGACCTTCTCGTCCAGCTCGACGCCGGTGTACTTGGAGCGCTTCCACTCGCCGTTCTTCAGCGCGGCGTGGGCCTGGGCGGTGTTGCGGGCGCTGGCCAGGATGAGCGCGATGGTCTGCTCGGCGGCGCTGGTGATGTTGGAGGTCGGCGCGTTGACGACCATGACACCGGCCTTGGTGGCGGCCTCGACGTCGACGTTGTCGAGGCCGACGCCGGCGCGGGCGACCACGCGCAGCTTCGGCGCGGCGGCGATGGCCTCGGCGTCGACCTGCGTGGCGGAGCGCACGATCAGGGCGTCCACGTCGGCGAGGGCGGGCAGAAGCTGGGAACGGTCCGCTCCGTCGGTGTGGCGGACCTCGAAATCGGCGCCGAGCACGGCGAGGCCGGCCTCGGACAGCTCCTCTGCGACCAGAACGACGGGCTTGTTCACAGGCGTGGATCCTTAGGGGCATGCGGCGGGCTGGAGGGACACGTCGCTGGGCCCCTCGGATCCCTCAGAGTCTATCCGCGCTTGTGAACGCGTTCACGAGGGACCCACGATTTGAGACGGCCCCGCTCGGCGTCGCGACGCCCTGGACGCGGCTCCGGTACCCAGGCGGCAGCAAAGTCATCCACTCTGCACACATCTTTGTCTTGATCGGGGGATTTATTGGCCATTAGCCTGATAAGCCGTGGCCGACTACCTATGGTTCGTCATATGAGCATCGGGAATCCTGCGCTTGCCGACGTGCTCGCACAGCATGGCACGCCCCATCGCCTGCTGGCGGCCCTCGCCGACGGTGGAGTCCTGGTGGCAGTGCGACCAGATCGATCGGTCGTCCTTGGGACGACCCAGGCGGGTGACCGGGTTCTGCTCGGGTACACCAGCCCTGCTACCTACGCCAGGCACCGCGGCAGCCATTCCCTGTCGGTGTGCGACGCCGACACCATCCTGGACATCCAGCGTGTCACCGGCGTGCCGGAGATCGTGATCGACGCCGCGGGCCCCGCAGCCGCGGCCGTGCCCATCGACGATCTCCAGCGCTTCCTCACCGGCACGCGCTCGGGGCCCACACCCGTGCTGTCGGGGGCGGCGCCCGCCGCCTACGCGACCGGCGCCATGGCCACCGTCTCGCGCGTGCCCGCGCTGGCGCAGGTGGCCCCGCCCACCCCGCAGGCGCCCGCGCTGCCGTGGGTCCCCGCGCCCCGGCCCCACCTGTCGGGGCCGATGCAGCAGGTGGACCCCGGCTACCGCCGGTGCACGCACCCGATCCTGCCGGCGCTGCGGCAGGCCATCGCGCAACTGCTGGGCGACTTCCCGCTCGTGCACCACGTGTGGATCTCCGAGGCCGGCACCGCGTCCGGGGCGACCGGGATCATGCTGCACGTCAAGGTGCACATGTCGGCCGCCGAGGACGTCGTCCGCGACCTGCACCGCCTGGTACGCGCCCGCCTGCCGCAGTTCGCGGCCAGCGGCGCGCCGATCCTCATGGCCCGGGTCGCCGACGCGCGCAGCGAGCGCCGGATGATCGAGATCGGCGCGCACGTGGTCTGCGCCAACGTGCGCGAGTAGCCGACGCGGGCGATCAGTCGGTGGGGGCCCGGGAAACTGGGCCCTACCGAACAAGCCCTCGCTCGGCTTGAATGGGCCTCATGATCACATCGCCGGTGAGCGCGCCCTCGGTCTCCAGGGGCGTGCGCCTCGGCTACGGCGTGGGCTCGTTCTGCACGGCCACGGTCAGCGCCGTGCCCGGCCTGCTCCTGCTCTACTACATGACCAACTTCCTGGCCGTGCCCGCGTGGCTGGCCGGCGTGGTGGTCACCGCGCCCAAGGTCTGGGACCTGATCATCAACCCGCTGGTCGGCCGCTGGTCGGACCGGACCGTCTCGCGGATGGGGCCGCGCCGCCCCTGGCTGCTGGCCGGGTCGCTGACGCTGCCCGTCGCGTTCTTCCTCGTCTTCGCCGGGCCGCCGCTGACCGGGGTCCCGGCCGCCCTGTACGTCGGGCTCTGCTTCATGGCGACGGCGACCGCGTACGCGCTGTACGAGGTGCCGTACAAGGCCATGCCCGGCGAGATGACCGACGACTACCACGAGCGCACCTCGCTGCTGCAGTGGCGGATGGTCTTCATCGGCGCGGCCACCGCGATCAGCGGCGTGCTGGCCCCGATGATCGCCACTGGTCAGGGCGAGGAGGGCACGCTCGGCAGCTACCGGCTGATGGGCCTGACGATCGCCCTCATCCTGCTGGCCTCGATGCTCGGCTCGTTCTTCGGCACCGCCCGCGCCCCCATGACCGGCGCGCCGGAGGCCGACCACGGCGGGTGGCGCGAGCAGCTCGCGGCGATCAGGGGCAACCGGGCGTTCCTGTGGCTGACCGTCATGGCCTGCCTGCAGATGCTCGCCGTCAGCATGATGCTGGCCGCGGCGCCGTACTTCGCGTCGTACACGCTGGGGTCGCCGAAGAGCACGCAGACGCTCTTCGCCGCGCTGGTCGGGCCGATGCTGCTGACCATGCCGCTGTGGGTGTGGCTGGCCCGGCGCTTCGACAAGCGCGGCGCGATGATCCTGGCCGCGCTGCTGTTCGGCGGCGGCACGGCGGCGGCCATGGCGACCCCGCTGTTCGGCCCCCTGTACGCCCACCTGACCATCCTGCTCGTCGGCATCGGCATCGCCGGGGTCGAGCTCATGCTGTTCTCGATGCTGGCCGACGTGGTCGCCGCCGACGCCGCCGAGTCGGGCAAGCGGCGGGCCGGCGTGCTGACCGGGCTGTGGACGGCCATCGAGAGCGGCGTCAGCTCGTTCGGGGCGCTGATCTTCGGGGTCATCCTGTCGATCGGCGGGTTCGTCGAGTCCGACGCGAGCACGCCCGTCCAGCAGCCGGACAGCGCCGTGACCGCGGTCCTCATCGGGCAGACCGCGGTCCCGGCACTGATCATCTTCCTGTCCGTGCTGGTGACGCTGCGGTACCGGCTCAGGCCACCCGACGGGCCAGCACCAGGCGTGTCCGGGTGAGCAGCCCGGCTACCAGAGCCGCGACCAGCGGCAGGCCCAGCACGACCGCGGCCAGGAACGACCAGGGGACGTCGATCGTGCCCGGCCCCTCCAGCAGCGCGTGCATGCCGCCCGAGCCCATCCTGGTCATCGGCCAGGTCAGCGCGACACCGGCCACCGCGCCGGCGACGAGGCCGACCGCCGCGCCCAGGCCCGCGATGTAGGCGGCCTGGGCGGCCACCACCAGCCTGCGCACCCGGGGCGCCGCGCCGACCGCCGACAGATTGTTCAGGTCAGGACGCATGTCCGCCGCCGCCAGCCCGGTGGCCGCGAACGTGCCCCCGAGCACCAGGACCAGCGCCGCGCCGAGCAGCACCAGCAGGGCGACGGCGCGGTCCTCCGCCTTCCCCCGCTCGACGTTCAGGTACAGGTTGCCGTTCACCTCACCCCGCAGGTCGGCCTCCATGCGCCGTTCGTCCTGCGGCGGGGACGCGGTGTAGAGCAGCCGCTCGACCGTGCCGAGCCCGGCCTTGGCCAGCGCCTGCGGCGGGATCACGGCGCCTGCCTGCCGGGGCTCGGCGCCGCTCGACACCACGGCAGGGATCCGGATCCGCTTGCGCTCCTTGACGGTGTCGGAGTCCCAGTCGCTCACGGTCAGCTCGATCGTGCCGTCGCGCACCACGTCCGTGCTGAACGCCACGGCCTTGCCCGCCGCCAGCGCGGCGGCCGCCTGCGGGTCCCGGCGCTTCTGGAGGAAGGCGAGCAGGTCCGCGCCGCCGATCGGCGGGCGGTCGTAGAACCGCTGCGCGCATGCCGGCTCGCACGTCCGCGGCACGGTCAGCCAGAGGTCCCTGCCCTTGGCGTCCGTCGCCTCGTGCCCGGTGACGACGTCGGTGCCGGGGAAGCGGACGCGGACGGCGTCCTTCAGCCGGGCCCACGCCTGGCCGTCCATCTTCGTGGCGCCGCCGATCACCGTGGTGCCCAGCGGGAGCACCGTGACGCTCTGCTCCTCCTGCTGGGCGTACGCGCTGCTGCTGCCGATGCCGATCGCGACCGCCCCCATGGTCGCCGCCATGACCGCGGCGGTGGCCGAGGCCGTACGGACGCGGTGGCGCGCGGCGTCGCGCACGGACAGGCGCAGCGGGAGCGGCAGCCGGGCGGCGATCCGCGAGGTGGCCTGGACCAGCCACGGCATCAACGCCACCATGCCGAACACGAACGGCACGAAGGCCGCGATCATCGTCACCTGACCCCTGGTCATGGCGTATCCGATCGCGCCCAGCCCGGCCGTCACCAGCACGACCCCGAGCAGAGGGCGCCGGGCGCGCCCGCGGACCTCGGCGGCCCGGCCGGCCAGGACCTGCGCGGTGTTCTGCCGGCTCGCCTGCACCGCGGGCACGATCGCCGCGATCAGCCCGCTGACCAGGCCGAGCGCCGCCACGCCGAGCACCGGCAGCCACGGCACGTCGGCCGGCCCGTGCGACCAGTCCAGCTCCCTGGCCGCGATCGACTCCACGAGCAGGCCGGGACCGATGCCCAGGACGACCCCGAGCACGGCCGCCGCACCGCCGAGCACCAGGCCGTCGGCCAGCACGATCATGCGCAGGTGCCGGGGCGACCCGCCCTGTGCGGAGATCACCGCCAGCTCCCTGCGCCGCCGCCGCAGCCCCACCGCGAACGCCGGCCCGGCCAGCAGCACGGTCTCCATGACGACGAACACGATCACCACGCCGAGCTGGACCAGGTCGCGGGTGTCATTCGGGTTCCCGCGGGAGCCGTCGTCCTTGTGGGCGTCGAGCACCGCGCGGGAGGTGACGCCGAGGCCCGCGTCATTGAGCTGCGACACCTTCGACCGCATGACCGGACCGGCGGTGTCGACCAGCCAGCCGCTGCTGTTGCCGTCGTTCTGGTGGACGAGCACCCCTTCGGGCAGGGCCAGCAGTTCCAGGATGCCGGGCCGGTTGGGGTTCTCGGCGACGCCGACCACCTTCACGGTGCGGTCCGGCCGCCGCACGGTGAGCGTGTCGCCCACCCGGACGCCCAGGTCGGCCATCTTCGGCGAGATCGCCACCTCGCCGGGCGCGGCGGCGTAGCGGCCCTGCTTCAGGGTGCGCATCCCGGCCGTCATGGGGTCGCGCAGATCGATCTCCACGACGTCCGCCTGGTTGAAGCCGTCGGGCAGCCGGACGTTGGCCGGGCTCGTCTGGAAGCGCAGCAGGCGGCCGGGGAGCAGCGTGTTGATCTCCGCGGGGGTCCACGGCCGCTGTGAGGTGCCGCTCTTCGGCTGGTACGCGGAGTCGCCGCTGTAGTCCTGCCGGACCGGGGTGCGGTACGGGAAGGTGAGCAGGCGGGCGTCGGCCGCCCCTAAGTGCGTGACCACCCGCTCCTTCGGGGTGACGCTGGTCGTGGCGGCGCCGGTGAGCACCGCCGTGATCACCAGGACGGGCAGGCCGATCATCACCATGATCAGGGCGCTGCGGCCCTTGAAGCGCGACGCGTCCCTGCGGGAGATGCGCAGGGCGGCGAGGAAGGCGCTCATCGCGAGCTCTCCATCCGCCCCGCCGACGCCTCGGCGATCAGGCCGTCCCGCAGGTAGACCACCCGGTCCGCCCAGGCCGCGTAGCGCGGCTCGTGGGTGACCAGCAGCACCGCCGCGCCCTCGTCGCAGCGGTTGCGCAGCAGGTGCAGGATCTCGTCGCCGGTGGCCGTGTCGAGCGCGCCGGTCGGCTCGTCGGCCAGCAGCAGCCGCCGTTCGCCGACCAGCGCCCTGGCGATGGCCACGCGCTGACGCTGGCCGCCGGACAGCTCCTCGGGAAACCGGTCGGCGATCTGGTCGACGCCCACGTCGGCCAGGACGGCCAGCGCCTCCCGGCGGGCCTGGCCGGCGCGTACGCCGTCCAGTTCCCTGGGCAGCATCACGTTCTCGGCGGCCGTCAGGGACGGGATCAGGTTGAGGTCCTGGAAGACGTACCCGACGCTGCCGCGTCGCAGCGCGGCCAAGTCGCGGACCCCGGCCAGGTCGCGGCCCTCGATCAGGACCGTGCCCGACGTGGGCCGGTCGAGGCCGCCGGCCAGGTTGAGCAGCGTCGACTTCCCCGAGCCCGACGGGCCCATGACCGCGACGAGCTCCCCTTGTGCCACCTCCAGGCTCACGCCGCGCAGGGCGTGCACCTGGCCGTGCTCGCGGGTCACGTCCCGCAGCTCCACCACAGTCATTGGTTCTTCTCCTTGACAACGGCCTCGCAGTGGTCGAGCCAGCGCTGCTCGGCCTCGGCCTTGAAGATCATCGATTCCAGGACGAGCCGCTGGGCAAGGCCGTCACCGGCGGCCCTCTTGGCCCTGGTCAGGTCCTGGAGCGTGCGCATGGTCGCCATTCGCTGGGCCAGGATGACCGCGCCCACGTCCACGTCGGTGGCGGCGACGGCCATCGCGATCTTGATGGCGAGTTCGTCCCGAGGCCGGTCGGAGTGGTCGACGGGGGTGCTGAACCATCGCTCCAGTTCCTCCCGACCGGCCTCGGTGATCGTGTAGACGGCCCTGCCCTGCTCGTCGGCTCCACCCGGCGCCACCAGGCCGTCACGTTCCAGGCGGGCGAGCGTCGTGTAGACCTGGCCGATGTTGAGCGGCCAGGTCGCCCCCGTCGACGCCTCGAACTCCACCCGGAGCTGATAGCCGTAACGCGGTGCGCTGCTCAGCAGGGCGAGCAGTCCGTGTCTGATCGACATGGATACTGAGTATGCATACTGAGTATGGCCATCGCAACTGATCCGCGTATTCTGGACACGGAACGCCGTTCAGGCCGATACTCGGGACATGAGCTCCACCCAACCGCCGTTCCGCGCCTCCGACGGGGAACGCGACCGCGCGATCGACGAGCTCAAGCACCGGGCCGTGGAGGGCCGGATCTCCCACGACACCTTCGTCGGCCGGGTCGACCAGGCGCTGCGGGCGCGCAACCAGCACGAGCTCGACGAACTGGTCGCCGACCTGCCGCGCCGGCCCACGATCAGGCAGCGGCTGACGGACGCGGTCTCGTCGGTGTCGGAACTCACCACCCGGCTGCAGGCGGCCTGGCGGCGGCCGCGGCTGCCCCGGCTGGCGCTGCCCAACGACGACCGGCTGCGTTACGTCGTGGGCCGGGGGTCGGCCTGCGACCTCGTCCTGTCGGACCTGACGGTGTCGCGCGTGCACGCCGAGCTGCGGCGGGAGGGCGACGGCGGCTGGCTGCTGGTCGATCTCGGCTCGCTCAACGGCACCCGGCTCAACGGGTGGCGGCTGGTGGGGCCCGTCCGGGTCAAGTCGGGCGACGAGATCTCCTTCGGCGACTGCGGCTTCCTCCTCGCCTCCGGCCAACCCTCCGCCTGACCCCCGCCCCTTCTCCGGGCCCCGCGCCGAGCCGGCTTCAGAAATACGGATATTTGCGGATTACACGGCGACTGCGCTGATTCATGCTCACATGCGATCCCCCAGTCCCTTGGAGACCACATGCGGCGCACCTCAGCCTCCCTCCTCGCGGGCACGCTCGTCGCGGCACTCGCGTGGGCGTCCGGCCCCTCCACACCGGCGGTCGCCCTCGACCCCTCGCCCGGCGTGGCCGACCTGACCCAGGACATCAACCAGATCCTCGGCGACTCCCGGCTCACGATCGCCAGGGCGGGCGTCGTCGTGAAGAGCGCCGCGAACGGCGAGCAGCTCTACGCCACCGACGCCGGCAAGCTGCTGACCCCGGCGTCCAACACCAAGCTGTTCACCTCGGCGGCGGCGGTGGAGACGCTCGGCCTGGACTACCGCTTCCCGACCACCGTGCTGAACGCCGGCCGCAAGGCCGGCTCGGTGCTCACCGGCGACCTCGTGCTGCGCGGCACCGGCGACCCGACCATGCTCGCCGAGGACTACGACGCGCTGGCGGCCAAGGTCGCGGCGGCCGGCGTCAAGGTCGTCACGGGCAAGCTGATCGCCGACGACACCTGGTTCGACGGCCAGCGGCTCGGCACCGACTGGGCCTGGGACGACGAGACCGCCTACTACGCGGCGCCGATCTCCGCGCTGACCGCCTCCCCCGACCGCGACTACGACGCCGGCTCGGTGATCGTCTCGGTCGAGGCGGACGCGGGCCAGGTCAAGGTCTCGACGACCCCGGCGACCGACTACCTGAAGATCGTCAACAAGGCCACCGTGGGCGCCGAGACCGACGTCCTCATCGAGCGGCAGCACGGCACGCGGACGGTCGTGATCACCGGCACGGTCGCCGACCCGTACCAGGAGTGGGTCGCGGTGGACGACCCCACGGCCTACGTGTCCTCGCTGTTCCGCAAGGCGCTGGCCGCGCACGGCGTACGGGTGCTCGGCCCGACGGCGACGGGCGCGGCTCCCGCCGGGGCGGCCGAGCTGGCCAGGCACGACTCGATGCCTCTGAGCGAGCTGCTGGTGCCGTTCCTGAAGCTGAGCAACAACATGCACGCCGAGATCCTCACCAAGGCCATGGGCCGCAAGGCCGCGAACCAGGGCACCTGGTCGGCCGGGCTGAAGGTCGCCACGGACTTCGCGAAGGCCAACGGCGTCCAGGTGATCAACATGCGGGACGGCTCGGGCCTGTCGCGCCGCGACGGCTTCTCGCCGGGCTCGATCGTCCAGCTCCTGACCGCCGTACGGACCAAGCCGTGGTTCAGCACCTGGTACGAGGCCCTGCCCATCGCCGGCAACGCCGACCGTCTCACCGGCGGCACGCTGCGCAGCCGGATGCGGAACACCCCCGCGGCGAACAACGTGCACGCCAAGACGGGCTCGCTGACCGGCGTGACCTCGCTGTCCGGCTACGTGACCAGCGCCGAGGGCGAGCCGCTGGTCTTCTCGATCATGCTGAACCAGTACCTGTCCGGCTCGCCGAAGGACATCGAGGACAAGATCGCCGTACGGCTCGCGCAGTTCTCGCGGGCGACGGCGACCGACGTCACCGCCCAGCTCAAGGCCGCCGACCAGGGCACGGCGGGCGACCTGGAGTGCTCGTGGCTGAAGCCGGCCCAGTGCTGACGAACCAATGAACGCCCCGGCGGCCTCCGGATGCCCGGTGGGCCGCCGCGGTGCACCCGGCCCGACAGGATGGTCATCACGATCCGATCACCTGGAGCCTCAGATATAGTCCGCATTTTCACTACATAGCCGACATGGGCACGCCAGAATGCGGACTCAACGCCGTGGCGAACCCCTGACCCCGGGAGCGCCGGGCCGTCGCCGGCCCCCACCCCCAAGCCGGTCGTCCCACCGCATGCCCGGCACGCTCCCCTCCCGGCGGGCCCGCGCCGCACGTCCCCCCGCACACCGGACCGCGGCCGGGCCCGCCCCTCTCCGGCAGAGCGCGGCCCTTCGGCCTTCGCGCTGGACCCGGAAAAGGACACGACAAAGGGGCCTGTCCCGGTGGACAGGCCCCTTAGTCGTGCAGTTCAGCCGCTGAGGAATTACTTCAGCTGACGGCGCACTTCGTGTCTTTGCTCTTGATGCCGAGGATCTGGCTCAGGATGTCGCCGGTCTCGAGGACGAGCACGCCGCTGGTGCTGTTGTCGACCTCGCCACGGGCGAAGATGTTCTCGTCACCGCAGACGAAGAGAACCCGGCCCGGGTCCTCGTCGGAGTGAGGGACGAAGGCCATGTGAGGGGTCGCCGCTAGAGCGGAGCCGCCGACCATGACCATCCCGCCGACGAGCCCGGCCAGGATGAGCCCTTGTCTGAACATATCGATTCTCCTTGATACCTATCGACTACTCTCCGTAGCTATCGGGAGGAGATTTGCCCTAGGCCCTCTTTCAACAAACGCCGCTATTTCTGTCTTTACCTGCACAAATACGCGGCTTGGGGGAAGGGGTGCCACAGCTCGCCGTTCTTGACCGATCGGTGTACGCAGCAGAGGAATATCCGGTCCGGCCGTGACCGCGCGCTGACGGGAGGCGTCAGGGGAGGGTGAGAACCACCGGGCCGTCCGCGGTGATGGCCACCGTGTGCTCGACGTGGGCACTCCTGCTGCCGTCGCCGGAGCACACCGACCACCCGTCCTCGGCCATGACGTACTCGTCGTCGCCGCCCGCCATCAGGCTCGGCTCGATGGCGATCACCAGTCCGGGGCGCAGCCGCAGGCCGCGTCCGGGGCGGGCCTCGTTGGGCACGAACGGCGACTCGTGCATGGCCCGGCCGATGCCGTGGCCGCCGAAGTCGTTCTGCATGCCATAGCCGGCGCCGCGGCCGACCAGCGACATCGCGTGCCCGATGTCGCCCATCCGGCCGCCCGGCACGGCGGCCGCGATGCCCGCCGCCAGCGTCTCCTCGGCCACCCGGATGAGCTTGAGGTCCTCGGCGCGGCCGGGCCCGATGGTGAAGGTGACCGCGCCGTCGGCGTGCCAGCCGTCGACGTGCGCGCCGAAGTCCACGCTCAGCACGTCGCCCTCGCGCAGCCGGTACGGCGTGGGCAACCCGTGCAGCATGACCCCGTTCACGGACGTGCACACCACCCCCGGGTACGGCATGGCCCCGAACGACGGGTGGTAGCCGAGGAACGACGACCGCGCCCCGGCCGCGTGCATGACCTCGCGGGCCACCTCGTCGAGCTGCAGCAGCGACACCCCGGCGGCGGCCCGCTCCTTGACGGCGGCGTGCACGTTGGCCACGACACGGCCCGCCTCCCGCATGGCGTCGATCTCCCCGGCGGTCTTGAGCGTGATCACAGCGGCCTCCCAGCCCTTGGCGCGATAACTATACCGGTATTATTATCACGCTTCCCGGAAGCTCGCAGCTGTCCCGCCACCCTGTTGACTAATCACCCAGAGTAATTATTATAGTGCTCAGAGTATGCGTTTCGGACGGTTCTCCATGCTCGCTCTGGCGCTCGCGGCAGGGGCCGTCGACGCGCTGAGCTTTCTCGCGCTCGGACAGGTGTTCACCGCGAACATGACCGGCAACGTCGTCCTGCTCGGCCTGGCGCTCGGCACCGGCGACACCTCGCACGTCATCCGCTCGGGAATCGCCCTGACCACGTTCTGCCTGGGTTTGACGATCGGCTTCACCCTGCTGGGCGGCACCACCCCCGCAGGACGCGCTCCCCCGCTGGAGCGGGAGCCCCCGGAGGGGTCGGCGCGAGGGCCGGTGGGGGCGCCGATCGGGGTGCCCGTGCGGCCGCTGGTGGTGCTGCTCGCGGAGCTGGCGCTGCTGGTGGTGGTGGCGGCCGGATGGGCGGCGCGCGTGCTGCCGCATCCGGCGCTGATCGCCGCCTCGGGGACGGCGATGGGCCTGCAGAGCGCGGTCACGCGCTGGGCGGGCGGCCCCGGGCTGTCCACGACCTACGTCACGGGCACGCTGACCAGCCTGGCGGGCCGGGCGGTCGGCCCGCGCTCGGGGGTGCTGCGCCCGCTGGGTGTGGTGCTCTGCGTGCTCTCGGGCGCCGTCGTCGCGGCTTCGGCGCTGCGCGTGCACGCCGCCGTCACCCCGTTCATCGCCCCGGCCACGGTCGCGGCGGCCACCGCCGCCTGGGCCCTCACCGCGACCCACCGCGCAGGACCGCGCCCACGCGGCCGGTCAGCCCTGTAGCGGGAAGGCGGGCGCTTTGCGGCAGGTGAGCGCCGCCCCCCGGAGGGGGCGCGCCTGGCGATAGGTCAGCCCGGATGACCCTACGTGGCGGGTTTGCGGTAGGTCAGGAGGTAGCGCCAGAAGAGCAGCCGACGCAGGGAGAAGCCGGGCAGCAGGGACGCCGCTTCCCGCCGTACCTCAGCGAAGGACATGTCCGGCGGCCGCACCGGCGCGGGCACGGACCCGGCACGCGCCCCGCCCACGCGCTCCCCCGCCGCCACCACCACCCGGGCCGCCGCGTTCACCGGTATGGCGGCCAGGCTCCACGCGAAGTCGGCGGCCGTCCGCTCCGCGTAGCACCCGAGGACGGCCAGCACCCCGCCGGGCGCCAGCGCGTCCCGGAAGGCGGCCACGGTCCCGAACGGCATGTGGTGCAGGCTGGCCAGGCAGGAGATGTAGTCGTAGCGCCCCGCGGGCAGCTCCATGCGCGTGACGTCGGCGCACAGGAACCGCACCCCGCTCACCGGCGCCGACGAGGCGGCCTCGATCACCTCGGGCGCCGGGTCCACCGCGTCGACCTCGATCCCGAGACCCGCCAGCCGCCGCGCGAACCGCCCGGTGCCGCAGCCGACGTCGAGCGCCCTCCGGGCCCCCTCGGGCACGAGCCGTGCCATCGCCGGGTGGTAGTGATCGTTGTGATCGAAAGGCATCCCGGCATCATGCCATCGCCTCGCCAGGGAACCCCGGAAAACGGGCGAAAAGCATCGCCCGCCCGCTGACCGTGCAGCAGGCGGGCGACGTACGGCGAAAGGTCAGCCCTTCAGCCAGCTCATCATCGGACGCAGCTTCGCGCCCGTCTTCTCGATCGGGTTCTCGGCCAGCTCCTCGCGGTGACGCGTGAACTCCTTCTGGCCGCCGTCGAACTCCTCGACGAGCTGCCGGGCGAAGGTGCCGTCCTGGATCTCGCCGAGGATGCGGCGCATCTCCTGGCGGGTCTCGTCGGTGATGACGCGCGGGCCGCGGGTGTAGCCGCCGTACTCGGCGGTGTCGGAGACCGACCAGTACATCTTGGAGATGCCGCCCTCGTACATGAGGTCGACGATGAGCTTCATCTCGTGGAGGCACTCGAAGTAGGCGACCTCGGGCTGGTAGCCGGCCTCGATGAGGGTCTCGAAGCCCGCCTTGATCAGCTCGGAGACGCCGCCGCACAGCACGGCCTGCTCGCCGAACAGGTCGGTCTCGGTCTCCTCGGTGAAGGTGGTGCGCAGCGCGCCGGCGCGGGTGCCGCCGATGCCCTTGGCGTACGACAGCGCCAGGTCGAGGGCCTTGCCGGAGGCGTCCTTCTCGACCGCGACGAGACACGGGACGCCGCGGCCGGCCTCGAACTGGCGGCGGACCAGGTGGCCCGGGCCCTTCGGGGCGACCATGCAGACGTCGACGCCCTCGGGCGCCTCGATGAGGCCGTAGCGGATGTTGAGGCCGTGGCCGAAGAAGAGCGCGTCGCCCTCGACGAGGTTGGGGGCGACGTGCTCGGCGTACAGGTGGCGCTGGATGTGGTCCGGCGCGAGGATCATGGTGAGGTTGGCCTCCTCCACCGCCTCGGCCGGGGTGACGACCCGCAGCCCGTCGTTCTCCGCCTTCTCGCGGCTCTTGGAGCCCTCGGGAAGGCCGACGCGCACGTCGACGCCGGAGTCACGCAGGGAGAGCGCGTGGGCGTGGCCCTGGCTGCCGTACCCCAGCACGGCCACGTGACGCCCCTGGATGATCGACAGGTCGGCCTGGTCGTCGTAGTAGATCTCGGTCACTTGAATAAAACCTTTCAGGCGGTACGGTCCAGTGCCCTGAGGGACCGGTCTGTGATGGAACGGGCGCCGCGGCCGATGGCCACCATGCCCGACTGAACGAGTTCTTTGATCCCGAACGGCTCAAGGACCTTGACGAAGGCCTCAAGCTTGTCGGGAGTGCCGGTGACCTCTATGGTCACCGCGTCGGCCGCGACGTCCACGCAGCGGGCACGGAAGAGGTTGACGAGTTCGAGGACGTGCGACCGGTTCTCGGCGTCCGCCTTGACCTTGATCAGCATGAGTTCGCGCTGGACCGACTGTGACGGGTCCAGTTCGACGATCTTCAGGACGTTGACCAGCTTGTTGAGCTGCTTGGTGACCTGTTCAAGGGGCAGCTCCTCCACGCTCACCACGATCGTGATGCGCGAGATGTCGTCGTGCTCGGTGGGCCCGACGGCGAGCGAGTCGATGTTGAACCCCCGCCTGCTGAACAGCGCGGAGACCCGAGCGAGAACACCCGGCTTGTTCTCGACAAGCACCGACAGCGTGTGTCTGCTCATTGGTCGCTCACCGCTCCTCCTTCGCTCCGCGGGCGCTCCTTCGTCGCGACCGCTGCACTCAGTGCGTCGGGTTCGCTCCTACTCATCCTCGTTCTCCCACTTCGGCGCCATGTCACGGGCGATCTTGATGTCGTCGTTGCTGGTGCCGGCCGCGACCATGGGCCAGACCATGGCGTCCTGGTGGACGACGAAGTCGATCACGACCGGCACGTCGTTGATCTCCATGGCCTTCCTGATGGTCGCGTCGACGTCCTCGGCGCGCTCGCACCTGAGGCCCACACAACCATAGGCCTCCGCCAGCTTGACGAAGTCGGGGATGCGACGCGCGGTCTGCAGGTTGGTGTTGGAGTACCGCTCCTCGTAGAAGAGCGTCTGCCACTGGCGGACCATGCCGAGGTTGCCGTTGTTGATGACGGCGATCTTGACCGGCACGCCCTCCAGGGCGCAGGTGGCCAGCTCCTGGTTGGTCATCTGGAAGCAGCCGTCGCCGTCGATGGCCCACACCGTGGCCTCCGGCCGGCCCATCTTCGCGCCCATGGCGGCCGGGACGGCGAAGCCCATCGTGCCGAGGCCGCCGGAGTTGATGAACGTCCCGGGGTTCTCGTAGTCGATGAACTGCGCGGCCCACATCTGGTGCTGGCCGACCCCGGACACGTAGTAGGCGTCAGGCCCGGCGATGGCGCTCAGCCGCTCCATCACGTACTGGGGGGCCAGCGTGCCGTCCTCGAAGGTCTCGTAGCCCAGCGGGTAGGTCTCCTTGTAGCCGTTCAGGACGGTCCACCAGTCGGTGTAGTCGCCCTTCTGGCCCGAGGCCTGGATCGCGCCGACGAGGTCGCTGATGACCTCCTTGCAGTCGCCCACGATGGGCACGTCGGCGTGCCGGTTCTTGGAGATCTCGGCGGGGTCGATGTCGGCGTGCACGACCTTGGCCTGCGGCGCGAACGAGGCCAGGTTGCCGGTCACGCGGTCGTCGAAGCGCACGCCCAGCCCGATGATCAGATCGGATCTCTGCAGCGCGCCCACGGCCGAGACGCTACCGTGCATGCCCGGCATGCCCATGTGCTGGGGGTGGCTGTCCGGGAACGTGCCACGGGCCATCAGGGTGGTGACGACCGGGATGCCGGTCAGCTCGGCGAGCTGCAGCAGCTCGGCCGACGCGCCGGCCTTGTGCACGCCGCCGCCGACGTACAGAACCGGCCGCTGGGACTCGGCGATCAGCTTGGCGGCCTCGCGGATCTGCTTGGAGTGCGGCCTGGTGACCGGGCGGTAGCCCGGCAGCTGCATGACAGGCGGCCAGCTGAAGGTGGTCTGGGCCTGCAACGCGTCCTTGGAGATGTCCACCAGCACCGGCCCCGGACGGCCGGTAGAGGCGATGTGGAATGCCTCCATGATCGTGCGCGGGATGTCCGCGGGATCGGTGATCAAGAAGTTGTGCTTCGTGATCGGCATGGTGATGCCGGAGATGTCGGCTTCCTGGAACGCGTCCGTGCCGATCATCGGGGCGGCGACCTGGCCGGTGATCGCCACGATCGGCACGGAGTCCATGAAGGCGTCGGCGATCGGCGTCACCAGGTTGGTGGCCCCGGGACCGCTGGTCGCCATGCAGACCCCGACCTTGCCGGTGGCCTGCGCGTAACCCTCGGCCGCGTGGCCGGCGCCCTGCTCGTGCCGTACAAGCACGTGCCGGACCTTGGTCGAGTCGTAAAGGGGATCGTAGGCGGGCAGAATCGCGCCGCCCGGGATCCCGAACACGGTGTCGACTCCCACGTGCTCCAGCGCCCTCACCAGGGCCTGTGCACCTGTCATCCGTTCGGTCATCGGCTCGTTCCTTGCGTGGCTACTCACTTAAGGACATAAAAAATGCCCCTTCCCACCGGCGGGGGTGGGACTGGGGCGGCGCGCAGGTCGGAGTGCTTCGCTATCGGCCTGCGCGCCGGCGAAGTACTACGAGAATCTCACTGCGAAGCATGCCTTACACCATAGCCGCTCAGAACGCCCCGATGTCAACTTGGCGGGACGCGAGTCTCACACGGTGAGACTCGTCCGCATGAGACTGTCCACGCCGCGGGCCGCCATGGGACGCGCCACCAGGAATCCCTGCCCTCTGGTGCAGCCCATCTCGCGCAGCAGCTCCAGCTGCTCGGGCCGTTCGATGCCCTCGGCCACCACGGTGAGCCCGAGGTCGTGGCCGAGCCGCACGATCGTGCGGGTGAGCAGGGTCAGCGTGTCGTCCCTGCCGAGCCCGGACACGAACGACGGGTCGATCTTGATCATGTCGACCGGGAGCTGCCGGAGGAAGGCCAGCGAGGCGTAACCGGTGCCGAAGTCGTCGATCGCCAGCCGCACGCCCAGCGCGCGCAGCTCCGACAGCCGCCTGATGGTCTCCTCGGCGTCCTCGACGAGCATCTCCTCGATCACCTCAAGGGTGAGCGCGGAGGCGGGCAGGCCGCTCTCGGCCAGCGCCTGCTCGACGGTCTCGACGAAGCGGGGCGCGGTGATCTGCCGCGCCGACAGGTTGAGCGACAGCCCGATGTCCCAGGACGAGGCCCGCCAGGACGCCACCTCGCGGCACGCCTCGCGCAGGATCCACTCGCTCAGCGGCACGATCAGCCCGGTGTCCTCGGCCGGGCCGAGGAACTGCTCCGGCGGCACGAACACCGAGCCGCGCCACCACCGCACCAGCGCCTCGACCGCGGTCACCCGGGACGTGGCCAGGTCGACCACGGGCTGGTACTCGATGGCGAACTGCTGCTCGATGAGCGCCCGCTGCAGGTCGGCGGCCAGCTCCAGGCGGCGCACCACGTCGGCGTGCATCTGGGCGGCGAACACCTCGACCCGCCGCCCGCCCAGCTCCTTGGAACGCGCCATCGCCACATCGGCGTTGCGCATGAGGTCGCCGGCGGGCAGGCCGTCCTCGGTGAAGGCCACGCCCACGCTCGCGGTCAGCGCCACGTCGCGGTCGGCGACCCGGAACGGCTCCTGGGAGACCGCGCGTACCAGGCGCTCGGCCATGTCCACGGCCATCTGGGCGTCGCCGCCGGTCTCCACGAGCACGGCGAACTCGTCGCCGCCCCACCGGGCCAGCGTGTCGTCGGCGCGTACGGCCCCGCGCAGCCGGCGGGCGGCCTGGCCGAGCAGGTAGTCGCCGCTGGCGTGCCCCACCGAGTCGTTGACCGAGGTGAACCCGTCGAGGTCGAGGAAGATCACTGCGACGTTGCCGGACGTGCGGCCGGCCAGCACCTCGCGGGTGCGCTCCTCGAAGTAGGCGCGGTTGGGCAGCCCGGTGACGCCGTCGTGGAAGGTCAGGTGGGCGACCTGGTTGCGCAGGGCCTCCTCGTCGCTGACGTCGCGGGTGGTGACGAGCATGAGGTCGTCGCCGCCGATGTGGCGGGTGGCGACCGACTCGGTGGGCCGCCAGGTGCCGTCGGCGGCCCGCACCCGGCAGGCGATCATGCAGGCGCCCGGCGCGGCGCCCTCCTCGTCGGTGGTCATGGCGCGCATCGCGGCCTGGATGCCCGGGACGTCCTCGGGGTGGATGTAGTCGAAGATCGAGCCGCCGACCAGTTCCTCGGGCGGGTAGCCGTAGGTGACCTCGACGCCGGCGCCGATCTCGTGGACGACGCCCTCGTAGTCGCACAGCAGCACCACGTCGCCGGTGCTCTCGGCCAGCTCCCTGAGCTGCCGCTCGCCCAGCGAGACCAGGCCGCGCAGCCGGATGGACGCCGCCGAGAGCACGAACAGGCGTACCAGCAGGAGCAGCACCACGGAGACCGCGACCACCACGACGCCGGTCACCGGCTGCGCGGCCCGGGCTCCGGCCAGGTGGGCGAGCAGCGTGCAGGCGGCCACGGCGACGAGCGCGAGCGGCATCATCGCGACCACGTTGCGCACGACGGGACCGCCGACCGGCCGCGCCCGCGGCCCCCAGGGCACGGCGGCCAGCAGCAGCAGCGCGACGGGCACGAGCATGACGGTCCACATGGGCGGCGGGTCGCCGGCCAGGCGGGCCATGGCGGCCGACAGGCCGCCGACGGTCATGGTGGCCAGCACGCCCACCCCGGCCAGGCCGAGCAGCCAGGAACCGGCCCGGCTGGTGAGCACCGAGGGGATCACCCCGCAGGTGACGAGCAACGCGATCATCGGCGGCACCATGGCGAACGTGAACGTGGGCGCGTCGCCCGCGTCCTCGTAGTAGTGGCGCAGCGCCACCACCCAGCCGATGAGGAAGAGCGAGGCCGCGCACAGGTACGCGTCCGTGAGATGCCGTAACACGACCTTGGCCGGGAACCTGCGGTCGGCGGCGATCAGCGCGCCGCCCGCGATGATCACAGTGCCGAGCAGGACGAACAGATCGGCGAAGCTGACGACGAAGCTGGTGGCGACCGCGCGGAGCGCCACGCCGGCGAGCCACACGACGGCGCCGCCGCCCATCCAGCGCGCGGCCATCGCCATCGAGCGATGTTCGGCCGACCTGACCGAGGCCACCAGCAGCGAGGCGGCGGCGACCAGGGCCGCCACGCCTCCCGCCACAGCGCCGGTCAGCACGGCCGGCCCGCCCGCGAGGAGCGCGGCGGCGAACGCCACCACTCCGGCCGCCCCTGCGGCGGCCAGCGGCGCCCGTGGATCACGCCAGCGGATCACAGTCGTTGCCCATCCTGTCTTGAACCCTGCACCAGTGACCGCCGAAGCCCGGCGCTCACATCGCCAGTGTGTGCGGTCGCGGATGCGCGGGTGGTGACAACGCCGATGTCGTCACCGATCTGATAACCACACAGACCAATTTCCGCCAAGAGTTCCTTGACAGCGAGTCAGGAACTCCCTGCAGACGCCACCGTACGCACGAAAGGTCACGGACCAGCCACGTTCCGGGATCCTCTCAATACGAGTCGGTAATGACGTTGATCAACTCTTCACCTGCGAGGTAGCGCCCGAGCTGCTCGCGGATCAGCCGGAGCGTGCGCCGCACGGAGGCGGGGGTGCTGCCCGCGATGTGCGGCGTGATCAGCACGCCCGGAGCGCTCCAAAGGGGGTGGCCCTGCGGCAGCGGCTCGGGCGCGGTGACGTCGAGCGCGGCGCGTAGCCTACCGGTTTTGAGCTCGGCGATCAGGGCTTCGGTGTCGACCACGCCGCCCCTGGCCGCGTTGACCAGGACGGCGCCGTCCTTCATGCGAGCCAGGAAGGCGGCGTCGACCATGCCGGCGGTGTCGGGCGTGGCGGGCACGAGCAGGACCACGACGTCGGCCGACGGCAGCAGCGCGGGCAGCTCCTCCATCGCGTGCACGCCCTCGCGCGCGCTCCTGGCCACCCGGACGACCTCGACCTCGAAGCCGCTCAGCCGCCGCTCGACCGCCGCGCCGATGGACCCGTGGCCGACGATGAGCACGGTGGAGTCGGCCAGCACGCCGGTGTGGTGGTAGGTCCACTCGCCGCGGCGCTGGGCGTCGGCGAATCCGGGGAACTCCCTGAGCACCGCGATCATCGCGCCGACCGCCCACTCGGCGGTGCCGGCGTCGTGCACGCCGCGGGCGTTGCACAGCACCACCCCTTCGGGCAGGTGCGGCCGGTACGGCTCCACCCCCGCGGTGACGGTCTGCACCAGCCGCAGCGAGCGCATCCGCGCCAGCGTCCCCGGCACGTCGGGCACCACGACCAGCGGCGGGATCCAGACCTCGACGTCCTCGATGCCGTCCGGCATGGCCGAACCATCGTAGACAGTGCATTCGACGCCTGGAATGTCAGACAGGACATCCGCCGCCGCTTCGGACGGAACCCAGATCTTCATGCCGAGAACCTTACGACCCGCGGGGAAGTATGGAACACATGAGGAAGCTCTGGACGATCGTGCTCCTGGCCGCGCTCCCCGCCTGCTCGGCCGGCGGCGAGGCGCCGACGGCCGAGGACCCGGCGGCCCCCACCCCCACGGCCTCCACCCCGACGACCGGGGCCCCTACGGCCAAGGCTCCGACGGCCAGGGCGCCCCGCGCCCCCAAGGACGTGGCGACCGGTCTGGCCGTGCCGTGGGCGATCGCGTTCCTGCCCGGCGGGGACGCCCTGGTCACCGAGCGGGACACGGCCAGGCTGCTGCGCGTCACCCCCGCGGGCAAGGTCACCGAGGTCGCCCGGATCGGCGACGCGCGGCCCGGCGGCGAGGGCGGCCTGCTGGGCGTGGCGGTCAAGGACCGGCAGGTCTTCCTCTACTACACCGCCGAGCAGGACAACCGGATCGTCCGCTACCGGCTCGGCGACGACGGCCTCGGCGACGAGCGGCTCCTCGTGCGAGGCATCCCCAAGGGCGGCATCCACAACGGCGGCCGGCTCGCCTTCGGCCCCGACGGCTACCTGTACGCCACCACCGGCGAGACCGGCGACCGCGGCCTGGCCCAGCGGCGCGACTCGCTCGGCGGCAAGATCCTGCGCATGACCGTGGACGGCGCCCCGGCCCCCGGCAACCCGTTCGGCACGCTCGTCTACAGCTACGGCCACCGCAACGTCCAGGGCCTGGCCTGGGACACCGCGGGCCGCCTGTACGCCTCCGAGTTCGGCGCCGACACCTACGACGAGATCAACCTGGTCCGGCCGGGCGCCAACTACGGCTGGCCGGTGGTCGAGGGCAAGGGGAAGGACGCCCGGTTCGTCAACCCCATCGTCACCTGGTCCACCGGCGAGGCGTCGCCGTCCGGCATGGCGTACGCGGACGGCGCGCTGTGGGTGGGCACGCTGCGCGGCCAGCGGCTGTGGCAGGTGCCGCTGGCCCGGGACGGCTCGCCGGGCGCGCCCGTGGCCCACTACACCGGCCGCTACGGCAGGCTGCGCGCGGTCGCCGCGGCGCCCGGCGGCGGCCTGTGGGTGAGCACCAGCAACAAGGACGGCCGGGGCTCACCGCGTCCGGGCGACGACCGCATCCTGGCGGTCGCCACGTCCTAGCCGGCCGCGACGCAGGTGAGCGCGGTCTGCGGCCGGTACTTGGTGACCAGCTTCTTGTCCTTCTTCACGATCTCGCCGTCCTTGTGGAACACGCGGGTGACGTCGATCGTGAAGCCCTGCTGGCCGGTGGCCGGCACGCAGCCCGGCTCGCTGCTGGTCGCCCGGCCGAACGGCTTGAAGTCGCGCCGCTCGGACTCGACCGCCTCGACCTTGTCGTACCGCTTGGTGCTCCACAGGGTGACGCTGACCGTCGTGGCGGTGGTGGCGGTCTTGATCAGCACGCCGTACTCGGAGTCGTTGCGCCACTTGAGGTCGCGGTCGGGGTAGAGCAGCGCCACGTCGCGCCCGGCCGGGTAGGAGGGCGCGTAGTAGTCCATGGGCTCGTGCTCGACCAGGTCGAAGCCGCCGAGGAAGGCCGCGTTGTACATGGTCGTGGCGAACTGGGAGACGCCGCCGCCGACGATGTCGACCATCCGGCCGCCGACGATCTGACCGGCCCGGACGTAGCCGTCCTCGACCGTGCGCTCGCCGGTCGCCTCGTTGAGCGAGAGCGTCTCGCCCGGCTTGACCAGCCTGCCGTCCAGTTCCTGGGCCATGCGGCGGATGTTGGTGACGCGCGGCGGGCAGCAGTCGAAGGACGTGCTGAACGTGCCGACGTTCTCCTTGATGCCGAGGCCGCGGATCTGGCTCGTGGTGACCTCCGGGGTGACCACGCCGAGCTTGACCTCCACGGTCCGCGGGCCCGCCGAGGCGAGCAGCTTCTCGACGTCGCGGGCCAGCAGCTTGGCGTTCACGCCCCGGCCCTTGCGCGCGGGCACCAGCACCGGCTTGTCGCCGACGATCTGGTACGTCGCGTCGCGCGGCTGCTGGGTGGCGTCCACGAGGCTGTTCTCCACCGGCGCGAGCGCGGCCTCCGCGTCGAACTGGGGGACGAGCGCGCCGTCGCCGCCCGGCACGTAGGTCAGGTGGGCGGCGATCATGGCGGGGGTGAGCTGGGCCTGCTTGCCGGCGAGGGTCAGCGTGACGGGCGCGGAGACGGCCTTCCTGGCCGCGGCCAGGGCCGACTCGACGCTCTCGGCCGAGGTGGCGGGCTTGGCCGGGCGCATGGAGAGCACCACGGCGCCGCCGCCGCGCAGGAACGCCTCGCCGATCCGGCGCACGGCGTCGTCGCGGTCGAGGAGCACGCCGTCCTCGGGCATGCGGGCCTTGGGCTCCAGCCCCGAGAAGGTCACCCTGCCCTCGCGGGCCTGCTTGTCCACGCCTTCGGCCAGGCCCTCGACGGTCCTGGTGAGCTGGGAGGAGTCGATGGTGATCTTCGGCGGGACGTCGGTCGTGCCGGTCAGGCCGCGCCAGACCTCGACCGGGCCGGGGAAGCCGCTGGGGGCCTGCCCGATGGTGCCGACCACGTCGAGTTCGAGACCGGCCTCGTCGGGCTGGACGGTGTCCTTCTTGCCGTTGATGTTCACCGTGACCGGCCGGCTGAGCCTGGGGCCCAGCTCGGTGCGCAGCTTGTCGGCCGCCTGGGTGACGGTCAGGCCGCCGATCTCCACGCCGCCCACCCGGGTGCCGCGCAGCACGGCCCCCGACATCATCACGGCCGGCACCACGTACGCCAGCGTGGCCAGGACGAGCACCAGCACCAGCACCCCGGGCAGCAGGCGGCGCCGGCGGACGGGCTCCGGCTCGAAGGCGGCCGGCCGGTCGCCGCTCCCCCCGAACACGGGGGCGGGCCCGGCGGGGTCCTTGTCCTTCATCGGCCACGGCTGCGCGGGAGGCGCCTTCGGTGGCAGCGCGCCGCCGGTCTGACCGCCGGGCGCGCTCGGGCCTGGGGCCGGCCGGGGCTCCTGCTGGTCCTGCGGGCCGAAGATGTCACGGGACACGCCCGGAGGTAATCCTTCGATCCGCGGCTTCTTGGAGACACCCGACGTGGGCATCGGCACCGAGGCGAACGGGTCCGTCGGTGATTCGATCGGTCCGGCGTTTCGCACGCCTCAATCTCCTCCCGGTCCGCAGCCAAGTCTCAGGCAACAGTAAGGCACGAGTATCCGACTATGTCACCAGAAACGAATACGGAAGTGTGTCAACCTAGCCACCGGTAGCGATGTTCCGGCCGTCCGGCGGTGCCGTACCTGGGGTGGAGCTCGGCCCGGCCGGACGCGCACAGGTGCTCCAGGTACCGCCGCGCGCTCACCCTCGACAGGCCCGTGAGCTCGGCCGTCTCGGCCGCCGACAGGTCGCGCCCGGCCTCGCGCAGCGCCTGCGCCACCAGCGCGCAGGTGGCCGCCGACAGGCCCTTGGGCACCGGGACGGGCTGCTTGGGCGCGCCGAACAGCCGGTCCACGTCGTCCTGGCGGGCCTGGGGGCCGATGGCGGTGAGCCGCCTGCGGGTGTCGGCGTACTGGCGCAGGCGTTCGGTGAGCGCGGCGGCGGTGAACGGCTTGATCAGGTAGTTGACCGCGCCGCCGCGCATGGCCTCCCTGACCGTGGCGACGTCGCGGGCCGCGCTGATCATCAGGACGTCCACGTCGTCGATGGCCTTGAGCACCTCCAGGCCGGACATGTCGGGCAGGTAGATGTCGAGCAGGACCAGGTCGGGCCGGAGCTCGGCCACGGCGGCGAGCGCGTCTGCCCCGGTGTGCGCCACGGCGACGACCTCGAAGCCGGGCACGCGCGAGACGTAGCCGCCGTGGATCCGGGCGACCATGAAGTCGTCGTCCACCACCAGGACCCGTACGTCGTTCACGCGTGGGCCTCGGCGGGCAGCAGGGCGGTGAAGACGGCGCCGCCGGCGTTGCGCACCCGCACCCAGCCGCCGCGGCGCAGGCACGCCTGCCGGGTCAGCGCCAGGCCCAGGCCACGCGGCCCCGACAGGGCGGCCTTCGTCGTGAACCCCTCCCTGAAGACCTCCTCCACCAGCTCGGGGGTGATGCCGGGCCCTGAGTCGCCGACGCGGACGTGCAGCCCCTCGGCGTCGGCCACGACCGAGACCTCGATCGTGCCGCCCGCACCGTCGAGCGCGTCGATCGCGTTGGCCACCAGGTTCCCGACCACCAGGACGGCGTCCTGCGGATCGCCGAGCGCGCCCTCCGGCACGGCGGAGTCCTCGGCCAGCACCAGCCGCGCCCCGCGCTCGGCCGCCTCCGCCGACTTGGCCAGCAGCAGCGCGGCCAGCGTGGGGTCCTGGACGCGTTCGCGCAGGCCGGTGGCGTACGCGCCGGCCGTGGTGCGGGTGATGAAGCCGATCGCGGCCTCGTGCTCGCCGAGCTCCAGCAGGCCGACGACGGTGTGCATGCGGTTGGCGAACTCGTGGGCCTGGGCGCGCAGGGCCTCGGTCGCGCTGCTGGTGTCGTCCAGCTCGCGGGCCAGGCGGACCAGCTCGGTGCGGTCGCGCAGGGTGACGACCCAGCCGCGGTGCCGGCCGCGTACCGCGACCGGGGTCCTGTTGAGCACCAGCACGCGCTCGCCGTGCAGCACCACGCGGTCCTCGCCCGGGTCGGCGCCGGTCAGCACGTCGCGCATGCGCTCGGAGACCGGCATGCGGGTCACGTCGGTCCCGAGGTCGCCGAGCAGGTCGCGGGCGGCGTCGTTGACCAGCGTGACCCGCCCGGCCAGGTCGAGGGCCAGCACGCCCTCCTTCACGCCGTGCAGCACGCCCTCGCGCTGCTCCAGGAGCGCGGCGATCTCGCGCGGCTCCAGCCCGAACGTCTGCCTGCGCACCCGGGCGGTGATCAGCGCGGCCAGCGCCAGGCCGGCCAGCAGCACGGCCAGCGCGGTCCAGATCAGCGGCGGCAGCGCGCCGCCGAGCTGGCCGGTGACCGTGGTCTGGAGCACGCCGACCGACACCAGGCCGATGACGTTGCCGTATTCGTCGCGGATGGGGGTCTTGCCCCTGACCGTGGTGCCGATCGTGCCCGTCTCGGTGCCGACCCAGCTGCGGCCCGTACGCAGGACCGCGGTGCCGTCGGTGGACAGCCGCTTGCCGATCAGGGCGGCGTTGGGATGGGCGTAGCGCTTCTGCTCGGCGTTGGCGATGGCCACGTAGTCGGCTCCGGTCTCGTGCTGGACGCTGAGCGCCAGCGGTTGCAGCACCGACTCCGGGTTCTCCAGCCTGAAGGCGTCGCGCACCTGCGGAAGGGCGGCCACCGACTGGGCGATGGCCAGGGCGCGCTGCTGGTGCAGCGCGTCGAGCTGCTCCCTCGTGTGCCCCGCCCACACGCCTGCCGTGCCGCCGACGGCGAGCAGCACGATCACCATCTGGAGCACGAACAACTGGGTGCCGAGGGGGGCGTCGGTAACCCTGCGCACGCCCACATGGAAACAAAGCCAGGTCACGGCCAGGTCGCGACCAATACGACCACTATGACGGCAATCGCCCAAAGCCTCGACCGGGCAGGGAACGGGCATCACCATCGCAGGCCAACGACTGTGCGAATCCCCCTTGGAGTGATCATGCGCTTGCGCGTATTCGCCGCCGCCCTGGCGGCACTCTCCGTCGCCGCCCTGTCCGGCTGCGGCGAGACCGGCGCCTCCGGCGGCGACGGCTCTCTGCGGATCATGGCCCCCGCGGCGGCCGGCGGCGGCTGGGACCAGACCGCCCGCACGGCCGAGCAGGCGCTCAAGACGGCCGACCCCAAGCGCAAGGTCGAGGTCTACAACGTGCCGGGCGCGGGCGGCACGATCGGCCTGGCCCAGCTCGCCGGCGAGAAGGGCAACGGCAACCTGCTGATGACCATGGGCCTGGTCATGGTGGGCGCGATCGAGCAGAACAAGTCGAAGGTCACCCTGGCCGAGACCACCCCCATCGCCAAGCTGACCGAGGAGTACGAGATCGTCGTGGTCCCGGCCGACTCCCCGTTCAAGACGCTGGCCGACATGGTCGCCGCGTGGAAGGCCGACCCGGCGAAGGTCTCCGTCGCGGGCGGCTCGGCGGGCGGCACCGACCACATCGTGGCCGGGCTGATGGCCAAGGCCGCGGGCGTGGACCCCAAGCAGGTCAACTACATCGCCCACTCCGGCGGCGGCGAGGCGCTCAACGCGCTGCTGGGCAGCAAGGTCAGCGCGGGCATCTCGGGCGTCGGCGAGTTCGCCGAGCACGTGAAGTCCGGCAAGCTGCGGGCGCTGGCCGTCAGCAGCGGCTCGCGCGTCGCCGGCCTCGACGCGCCGACGCTGAAGGAGGGCGGCCTGGACGTCGAGCTGGCCAACTGGCGCGGCTTCGTCGCCCCCGGCGGCCTGGACGACGCCGCCAAGAAGTCCCTCACCGACCTGGTCACCAAGATGCACGACTCCCAGCCCTGGAAGGACGCCGTCGCCAAGAACGGCTGGATCGACTCCTTCCAGACCGGGCAGCAGTTCGCCGACTACCTGAAGTCCGAGGAGACCAAGGTCAAGGGCATCATCGCCGAAATGGGGCTCGTGTCCTGATGGCTCGCCGGTGGCGGCCCGAACTCGGGCTGGCGGTCGTGGTGCTCGGGCTGGGCGTGCTCGTGATGGTCGGCACGCTCGACGTCTCGGCCGCGGCCTCCCAGCTCGGCCTCGGGCCGCGCTTCTTCCCCATGCTGGTCGGCGCGGCCATGGTGCTGATCGGCCTGTTCTACGTGATCGACGTGCTGCGCGGCGGCGCCGGCGACCCCGAGGAGAGCGAGGACGTGGACGCGGACGCGCCCACCGACTGGCGCAGCGTCGGCCTGGTCAGCGGCGTCTTCCTGGCCTTCGCCGCGCTCCTCGACGTGCTCGGCTGGGTCATCGGCGCGAGCCTGCTGTTCTTCGGCCTGTCGGTCGTGCTCGGGGCCGAGCACAAGGTGCGGGCCGCCGTGGTGGCCGTGGTGCTCGGCGTGACGACGTACCTGCTGTTCGTCAAGGGCCTCGGCGTCTCGCTGCCGGCCGGCCCGCTCGGCGGGGTGATCTGAGATGGGCTCGTTCCAGCTCCTCATGGACGGCTTCGCCGCCGCCCTCACCCCCGTCAACCTGCTGTACGCCCTGATCGGCGTCACCCTCGGCACCCTGGTCGGCGTGCTGCCCGGCATCGGGCCGGCGATGACCGTGGCGCTGCTGCTGCCGATCACCTTCACCGTGCCGCCGGCCAGCGCGTTCATCATGTTCGCCGGCATCTACTACGGCGGCATGTACGGCGGCTCGACCACCTCCATCCTGCTCAACACGCCTGGCGAGTCGTCCTCCATGATCACCGCCCTGGAGGGCAACAAGATGGCCAGGCGCGGGCGGGCGGCGCAGGCCCTGGCCACGGCGGCCGTCGGGTCGTTCGTGGCGGGCACGATCGCCACCGCGCTGCTGGTGGTGGCCGCGCCCGCCGTGGTGAGCTTCGCGATCTCGTTCGGCCCCGAGGACTACTTCGCGCTGGCGATCCTGGCCTTCACCGCCGTGTCGTCGGTGTTGTCCCGCTCGGTCGTGCGCGGGCTGGCCTCCCTGGGGCTGGGGCTGGTGATCGGGCTGATCGGCATCGACCAGCAGACCGGTCAGGCGCGGCTCACGCTGGGCGTCCCGCAGCTGCTCGACGGCATCGACGTGGTGATCGTCGCGGTCGGCCTGTTCGCGGTCGGCGAGGCCCTCTACGTGGCCTCCCGGCTGCGGCACGCCGCGCCCGAGGTGGTGCCCGTGGGCCGGGCCTGGATGGGCCGCGCCGACTGGCGGCGCTCGTGGCTGCCGTGGCTGCGCGGGACCGCGCTCGGGTTCCCGTTCGGCGCGCTGCCCGGCGGGGGCGCGGAGATCCCCACGTTCCTGTCGTACGCGGCCGAGAAGCGCCTGGCCAAGGGCGTGGCCAAGGAGGAGTACGGCAAGGGCGCCATCGAGGGCGTCGCGGGCCCGGAGGCGGCCAACAACGCCTCGGCCGCCGGGACCCTGGTGCCGCTGCTCACGCTGGGCCTGCCCACGTCGGCCACGGCCGCCATCCTGCTGGCCGCCTTCCAGCAGTACGGCCTGCAGCCCGGCCCGCAGCTCTTCGACCACAACCCGGCCCTGGTGTGGGCGATGATCGCCTCGCTGTTCGTCGGCAACACGATGCTGCTGGTGCTGAACCTGCCGCTGGCTCCCCTGTGGGCCCGCGTCCTGCGCATCCCCCGGCCGTACCTGTACGCCGGGATCGTGCTGTTCGCCGCGCTCGGCGTCTACGCCCTGAACGGCACCGTCGTGGACCTGTTCGTCCTGTACGTCCTCGGCCTGCTCGGGTTCTCCATGCGCCGCTTCGGCCTGCCCGTCGCGCCCGCGGTGATCGGCATGATCCTCGGGCCGATGGCCGAGATCCAGCTCCGCCGCGCGCTCGCCATCGGCGCGGGCGACGTCAGCGTGCTGGTAAGCAGCCCGATCGCGGCCGTGCTCCTCGCCCTGGCCCTGCTCGCGCTGCTCACGCCGGTGTTTCGGCGGCTGATGGCACGCCGGGGCGTCGATGCGGTCACACCCGTGTCACGCGAGGACTGACCGGCCCGCCCGCCGGGAACGTCGCCCGGTGGTTCTTGGGACCCGCCCTCCGACGGCTGCACGCGCGGAAGGCACGGCGCCCGCGAGCGCACCCCTCGGTGGCCCCGCCGATATGTCCGGATCGGCGGGCCCACCAGGGGCCCCGCGGATGTGAACGCATCCGCGGGACCACCGAGGGCCCCGCGGATGGGTCGGACCTACTCCGAGACGCCCAGCTTCTCCAGGATGAGCTGCCGGGCGCGGGCCGCGTCGGCCTTGCCGCGGCTGGCCTTCATCACGCCGCCCACCAGCGCACCGGCGGCGGCGACCTTCCCGGACCGCACCTTCTCGGCCGCGTCCGCGTTGTCGGCCAGCACCTGGTCGATGATCGCCGACAGCTCGCCCTCGTCGTTGACGATCTGCAGGCCGCGCGCCTCGACCACCTCGTCGGGCGTGCCCTCACCGGCCAGCACGCCTTCGAGCACCTCCCGGGCGAGCTTGTCGTTGAGCGCGCCCGAGGCCACCAGCTCGGTGACCCTGGCGATCTGGGCCGGCGTGATGGGCAGCTCGGCCAGCGCGACGCCGCTCTCGTTGGCGCGCCGCGCCAGCTCGCCCATCCACCACTTGCGCGCGTCGGCCGCCGGGGCGCCGGCCGCGACCGTGGCCTCGACCAGGTCGATCGCGTCGGCGTTGTGCATGGCCTGCATGTCGAGGTCGGACAGACCCCACTCGGCCTGCAGCCGCTTGCGCTTGACCGACGGCAGCTCGGGCAGCGCCGCCTTCAGCTCGGCCACCCATGCCGGGTCGGGCTCGATCGGCACCAGGTCGGGCTCCGGGAAGTACCGGTAGTCCTGGGCCTCCTCCTTGGACCGCCCGGACGTGGTGGTGCCGGTGTCCTCGTGGAAGTGCCGCGTCTCCTGAATGATCTTGCCGCCCTCGGCGAGGACCCCCGCCTGACGCTCGATCTCGCTGCGCACCGCCCGCTCGACGCTGCGCAGCGAGTTGACGTTCTTGGTCTCGGTGCGGGTGCCCCACTCCGACGACCCGCGCGGCATGAGCGAGACGTTGACGTCACAGCGCAGTGAGCCCTCCTCCATGCGCACGTCGGACACGCCGAGCGAGCGCATGATCTCGCGGAGCTCGGTGACGTACGCCTTGGCCACCTCCGGCGCGAGCCGGTCGGTGCCCGGGATGGGCTTGGTGACGATCTCCACCAGCGGGATGCCCGCGCGGTTGTAGTCGACGATCGAGTAGTCGGCCCCGTGGATGCGACCGGTCGCGCCGCCCATGTGGGTGGACTTGCCGGTGTCCTCCTCCAGGTGCACGCGCTCGATCTCGATGCGCACGGTCTCGCCGTTGACCTCGACGTCGACGTAGCCGTCGAAGCAGAGCGGCTCGTCGTACTGGGAGATCTGGTAGTTCTTCGGCATGTCCGGATAGAAGTAGTTCTTCCGGGCGAAGCGGCACCATTCGGCGATCGAGCAGTTCAGCGCCAGGCCGATGCGGATCGTCGACTCGATGGCCATGGCGTTGGCCACGGGCAGCGAGCCGGGCAGCGCCAGGCAGGTCGGGCAGACCTGGGTGTTGGCCGGGGCGCCGAAGGCGGTCTTGCAGCCGCAGAACATCTTCGACTTGGTGCCGAGCTCGACGTGCGTCTCCAGCCCGAGCACCGGCTCGAACCTGTCGAGCGCTTCGTCATAGACCATGGTCATAGCGACGGGGCCTCCTTCAGCAGCGGGCCGCCCCAGCGGCTCTCCAGGGCCTTCTCGACGGCGGCGCCGACGCGGTAACAACGGTCGTCGGCCAGAACCGGGGCCATGATCTGCAGGCCGACCGGCAGGTTGTCCTCGTCGGCCAGACCGCACGGCACCGAGATGGCCGCGTTGCCCGCGAGGTTGGACGGGATGGTGCACAGGTCGGCGAGGTACATCGCCATCGGGTCGTCGGTGCGCTCGCCCAGCCGGAACGCCGTGGTCGGCGTGGTCGGCGAGACCAGCACGTCGACCTGCTCGTAGGCCGCCTCGAACTCGCGCGAGATGACCGTGCGCACCTTCTGCGCCTGGCCGTAGTAGGCGTCGTAGTAGCCGCTGGACAGCGCGTACGTGCCCAGCATGATGCGCCGCTTGACCTCGGGGCCGAACCCGGCCGCCCTGGTCAGCGCCATGACCTCCTCGGCGCTGCGGGTGCCGTCGTCGCCGACGCGCAGGCCGTAACGCATGGCGTCGAAGCGGGCCAGGTTGGACGAGCACTCCGACGGCGCGATCAGGTAGTACGCCGGCAGCGCGGTCGTGAACGACGGGCAGGACACCTCGACGACCGTGGCGCCCAGCGACTCCAGCAGCTTGACGACCTCGTGGTAGCGGGCCAGCACGCCCGGCTGGTAGCCCTCGCCGGCGAACTCCTTGACCACGCCGATGCGCATGCCGGACACGTCGGGGTTCCTGGCCGCCTCGACGACGCTCGGGACCGGCGCGTCGACCGACGTGGAGTCCATCGGGTCGTGCCCGGAGAACGCCTCCTGCAGCAGCGCCGCGTCGAGCACGTTCCGCGCGAACGGCCCCGGCGTGTCGAGCGAGCTCGCGAACGCGATCAGCCCGTACCGGGACGAACCGCCATAGGTGGGCTTCATGCCCACGATGCCGGTGACGGCGGCGGGCTGCCGGATCGAGCCGCCGGTGTCGGTGCCCGTGGACAGCGGCGCCTCGTAGGCGGCGACGGCCGCGCTGGACCCGCCGGACGAGCCGCCCGGGATCCTGTCCAGGTCCCAAGGGTTGCGGGTGGGGTGGTAGGCGGAGTTCTCCGTGGAGGAGCCCATGGCGAACTCGTCGAGGTTCGTCTTGCCGAGGATGACCAGCCCGGCCTCGCGCAGGCGCGCGGTCACGGTCGCGTCGTACGGCGGCCGCCACCCTTCGAGGATCTTGGACCCGGCCGTGGTCGGCATGTCGCGGGTGGCGAAGATGTCCTTGTGCGCGACCGGCACCCCGGCCAGCGGCCCGAGCTTCTCGCCCGCCCGCAGCCGGGCGTCGACCGCCCGCGCCTGCTCAAGGGTGGTCTCCCGGTCAACGTGCAGGAACGCCTGGACCTTGGGCTCCACCTCGGCCATGCGGTCGAGGTGCGCCTCGGCCACCTCGGCGGCCGACACCTCGCCCGCGGCGATCATCGCGCCCAGCTCGGCGGCGGTCTTGCGGATCAGACTCATGCCTCCTCCCCGAGGATGCGCGGCACACGGAAGCGGTCGTCCTCGACGGCGGGAGCGCCGGAAAGGGCCTGCTCCGGAGTCAGGGACTGTCGCACCTCGTCGGCACGGAAGACATTGGTCAGCGGAAGCGCGTGCGACGAAGGCGGCACGTCCTCGGCGGCGACCTCGGCCACCTTCGCGACCGACTCGATGATGGCATCGAGCTGGGTGGCGTAGTGGTCGAGCTCGTCGTCGGTGAGCGCCAGCCTGGACAACCGGGCCAGGTGCGCGACCTCGTCGCGGGTTATGGCGGACATGAGTCGTTGAACCCGTTTCGTGGATGGAGTTTGGGACACTGCCATCCTAGGGGGCTTGACGCCGCAGGCCCGAACCCTTAACCCGGCGGAAACACACTCATCCGTAGAGCTGGTCCAGGCCGATCGCCAGCACGTCGCTCTCCTGGGCCACCCCGGCCTCGAATCCCGCTCCGCTGAAGCAGCCCAGCTGCGGACGAGAGGTGCGACGCTCGACGAAATCGGACAGCGCCTGCCACTCGAAGTCTCGCGCGAAGATCCGCTTCGGCTTCGGGATCACTGAGCCCCCAGGACATCGAAGTCAACTTCGACGAAGTGTACTTCGACGAAGTACAGTCCTGTAATCGGTCAGGCCGTCTGGGTGACCTCGGACTGGTACCCGAACTCGATGGCCGGCGCCACCTCGCAGCGGCCCCTGAGCCAGGCAGTGGCTTCGGCGGCCGGCATGGGCTGGCAGAACAGCCAGCCCTGTCCCAGGTCGCAGCCCATCTCGGCCAGCCGCAGCGCGACGTCGTCGGACTCCACGCCCTCGGCGACCGAGCGCAGGCCGAGCGAGCGCACCAGGTCGACGATCGAGCGGACGATGCGGTCGTCGTCGTCGGACTCGGCGATGCGGCGGACGAACGACGCGTCGATCTTGACCTCGGAGACCGCCAGGCGCTGGAGCCTGATCAGCGAGGAGTAGCCGGTGCCGAAGTCGTCGAGGGACAGCGGGACGCCGAGCGTGGCCAGCGCCTTGATGGTCTCCTGGGTGTAGGCCTGGTCGCCGGTCAGGATGCGCTCGGTGACCTCCAGCTGGATGGCGGCGGGCGGCAGGCCGTACCGGGTCAGGCCGACCTCCAGTTGCTCGGGCAGCGCCGCGTCGAGCAGGTCGCGGGCGGAGATGTTGACCGAGATCTGCACCTGCAGGCCGGTGTGCCACCAGCGGGCGGCCTGCTCCAGCGCGGCCTCGATGACGTATTCGGTGAGCTGGCGCATCAGGTACGTCTGCTCGGCCAGCGGGACGAAGTCGGACGGCGGGATCGGCCCGTGCACCGGATGGCACCAGCGCAGCAGGGCCTCCACCCCGGTCACCGCGCCGCCGGCCAGGCTGACCTTGGGCTGGTAGTGCAGCTGCAGCTCGCGGTTGTCGATGGCGCGGCGCAGATCGCCCAGCAGGTTGAGCCGTTCAGGTGAGTTGCGGTCTTTGTCGGGCTGGTAGAGCTCTACCCCGGTACGCCCTTCCTTGGCCAGGTACATGGCCACGTCGGCGCGTTGGAGCAGCAGCTCGAAGTCGGGGGCGTGGTCGGGGAAGAGCGCGATGCCGACCGAGCCGTCGAGGTCGAAGCTCATGCCCTCCAGGCGTACGGGCTCGGTCAGGGCGGCCCGCAGCCTGGCGGCCACCTCCCTGGCGGCGTTGGCGTCCCGGATCGAGGGCAGCAGGACGGCGAACTCGTCGCCGCCGAGCCTGGCCACCACGTCGCCCGGACGCACGGAGTGGGTCAGCCGGTGGGCCACCATCTGCAGCAGGCGGTCGCCCACCGGATGGCCCATCGTGTCGTTGACCTCCTTGAACCGGTCGAGGTCGAGGAGGAACAGCCCGACCCGCTCGTCGTGGCGGGACTCGGCCAGCGCCTCCTCCGTGCTGACGATGAGCATCTTGCGGTTGGGCAGGCCGGTCAGCTCGTCGTGCAGGGCCTGGTGGTCGCGGCGCATGGACAGCGTGGCGGTGAAGTAGACGGCGGCGAGAGGGGCGACGAAGAGCGGCACGAGGCCGGGCGAATGGTCCATCACCACGACGACCAGCGGCGCGAGGCCCAGCAGCGCGGTGTAGACCAGCCCCTGCGGCCCGGCGGTGACCCGCAGCACGCGGACGATCGAACGCCGCTCGTGCAGGGCGACCGCCCCGGACACGAGCGCGGCCCTGGTGGCGAAGTAGGCCACCCCGGCCAGCGCGATCGCCGGCAGGTCGGCCCCGCTGGGCGTCCACGGCACGGCCGGCCCCGGCACGACGCCGAACAGCCCGAGCACCACGGCCGCGGCGGTGAGCGCGAGGGTGGACTGGGCGACGTTGAACATGACCCGGTGCCACGCCTTGCGCGTCACGACGCCGTTCATGGCGATCGCGACGGCCTGCATGAGCACGGCGGTGGACAGCCCGAAATGCAGCAGCACCGCGAAGGTGAACATGGTCGACGGATACGTGCCGCCGACCGCGGTCGCCGAGGACACCATGACGGGCCGCAGCTCGCCCAGCATCACCAGCACCGCCAGCACCCAGAACAGCGGGGTACGGGCGAGCTCCGCCAGCGCGACCGGATCCAGCCTGAGCATGGCCACGACCAGCGCGGTGAAGCCGATCACGGTGATGCCCGCGAGGAACGCCCAGAGCGGCGTGCCGACGCGTGGACCGGTGTCACGGGTGTCGGTTGGGTCAGTCATCGGTAACAGAACCCCCATTAGGTCACTATGGGAGGGTACGACCTTCACCCCACTTCGCGAAACCAAGCGCGTACGTTCCGTCACTTCTCCTTTCCGACATATACCCAAAAACCACTATGGGTAGCGCGGTCATCGACAGTCCGTACACGACTCTGATCCCCAGCTCGCCGGGCGCGCATCCACGGGGCCACCGAACACCAGCCCCGCCGCAAGGGCGAGCCGGGCTCCCGCTACGTCTCCTCGACGACCGCCACGCGCGCCGCGGCCTCCGGCCCCTCCTTCAGCAGCAGCTCGAACCCCTGCTCATCGAGGATCGGCACCTTCAGGCTGACCGCCTTGTCATACTTCGACCCGGCGTTCTCCCCCGCCACGAGGAACGACGTCTTCTTCGACACCGATCCGGCCACCTTCCCGCCACGGCTGGTCAGCGCCTCGGACGCGGTGTCACGCGTGTACGCCTCCAGCGTCCCGGTGACCACGAACGTCAGCCCCTCCAGGATCTGGGGCTCCGTCTTCTCCGGAGCGGGGCCGTCGTCCATCCGCACCCCGGCTCGCCGCCACCGCTCGACGATCTCCCGGTGCCAGTCGACCTCGAACCACTCCCGGATCGTCGCCGCCACCCGCGGCCCGATGCCCTTGACCGAGGCCAGCTCCTCCTCGGAGGCGTTCATGATGGCGTCGATCGACCGCATGGAGTCGGCGAGGTCGCGCGCCGTCGGCGGCCCGACGTGCCGGATCGACAGCGCGACCAGCACCTGTGCGAGCGGCGCGGACTTGGCGCGGGCGAGCTCGTCGACCAGCGTGCGGGCGGCCTGGCTGGGCCCGCCGTCGAGGTTGGAGAACAGGGAGACGACCTTCTGCTCGCCGGTCTCGGGGTCGAGCTTGGGCAGGCCGGTGTCCTGGTCGCGGACGACCGACCGGATGGGCATGAGCTGCTCGATCGTCAGGTCGAACAGGTCGGCCTCGGTGCGCAGGACGGGCTCCTGCGGCGGCACCGGCTGGGTGAGCGCGGTCGCCGCCACGTAACCCAGCCCGTCGATGTCGAGCGCGCGCCGGCCGGCCGCGAAGTAGAGGCGCTCGCGGATCTGGGCGGGGCAGCTGCGGGCGTTGGGGCAGCGCAGGTCGGCGTCGCCCTCCTTCTCGTAGGCCAGCTCGGTGCCGCACTCGGGGCAGTGGGTCGGCATGACGAACTCCCGCTCGGAGCCGTCGCGCAACGCCGTGACCGCCCCGACGATCTCGGGGATGACGTCGCCCGCCTTGCGCAGCACCACGGTGTCGCCGATCAGCACGCCCTTCTTGATCACCGTGGCCGCGTTGTGCAGGGTGGCCCGCTCGACGGTCGAGCCCGCGACCACGATGGGCTCCATCACCGCGTACGGCGTGACCCGGCCGGTGCGGCCCACCCCCACCTGGATGTCGAGCAGCTTGGTGTTGACCTCCTCCGGCGGGTATTTGTAGGCGATCGCCCAGCGCGGGGCCCGCGAGGTGGACCCGAGCTCCCGCTGCGTGCGGAAGTCGTCGACCTTGACCACGACCCCGTCGATCTCGTACGCCGGATCGTGCCGGTGCACCCGGTAGTGCTCGATGAACTCGTCGACCTCGGTGAGGCCGGGCACCACCTGGAACAGGTCGCTGACCGGCAACCCGAACTCCCGTAGCCGCTCGTAGACCTCCGACTGGGCGCGCGGCACGGCCGAGCCCTCCCAGACGCCGATGCCGTGGACGAGCATGCGCAGCGGACGCTGGGCGGTGACGCGCGCGTCCTTCTGCCGCAGCGTGCCCGCCGCCGAGTTGCGCGGGTTGGCGAACGGCGGCTTGCCCTGCTCCACGAGCTGCTCGTTGAGCTGCTTGAAGCCCTCGACCGGGATGTAGACCTCGCCGCGCACCTCGACCAGGCTCGGGACGCCCTCGCCCTTGAGCCGGTGGGGCACCCCCTTGATCGTGCGCACGTTGGCCGTGACGTCGTCGCCGACCCGGCCGTCGCCGCGGGTCGCGCCGCGCTCCAGCTTGCCGTCGCGGTAGACGAGGGCGATGGCCAGCCCGTCGATCTTCAGCTCGCACAGGTAGGGCCCCGGGTCGCGCTCGGCCAGCCGCTCGACGCGGGCCATCCACGCGGCCATGTCGGCCTGGTTGAAGGCGTTGTCGAGGCTCTCCATACGGTTGAGGTGGCTGACCTTGGCGAAGTCGCCCGAGACCGGCGCGCCCACCTTCTGGGTGGGCGAGTCGGGCGTCTGCAGCTCGGGATGGGCCTGCTCCAGCGTGAGCAGCTCGCGGAACCACTCGTCGAACTGCGCGTCGCTGGCCGTGGGCTGGTCGAGCACGTAGTAGCGCCAGCGCGCGTCCTCGACCAGCTCGCTCAGCTCCGCATGCCGCTTGAGCGCGGCCACGGGCACGCCCCCGACCTCGGTGTCACGCTCGCTCACGCTGGGTCTCCTTCCACGTCGGACACGCTGAGGAAACGCTACCGCCGGGCCCCGACAGGAACGACTCCGCCGGTCATCCGCCCTGGGCCCAGACGCCTTCCCAGACCGAGCAGTTACCGGTGATCTTCCTTGCCGTGCCCCGGCAGACCCTGCCCTCGACGGAGAGCATGTAGCCGGTCTTCAGCGAGAACTCCAGCGGCTTGGTGCCCGAGCAGTTGCGGTACGTCCTGCGCCCCTCGCCGCCGCCGTCCTTGACCCAGCGCAGCTGCAGCCACGAGCACCCGGTACGGCCGGGGAAGTCGTACAGCCCGCCGCTGACCACGAACCCCGGCCGGTCGAGCAGGACCCTGCCCTTGGCCTTCCCGGCCCGGTCGGCGGAGTAGATCGGCCCCCAGCTCCAGATCTCCGGGTTGGCCGAGGCCCCGGCGGGGACGGCGATCGAGGCGGACGCGATCAGCATGGCGGCACCGACGGCCAGAGCGCGAGCAATCATGGCAAGGACGCTACTCAGCCGCCTTGCATCCCGCTTGCCGGATCGTCCTTGAGCACCTGGGCGGCCTTCCTGCACGCCGCCAGGGCCGCCCGCGCGTAGCGGGGCGAGGCTCCGGCCAGGCCGCAGGCGGGCGTCAGCGTGACCTTGGCGGCCAGCCCGTCGGGGGCGAACCCGAGCCGCCGCCACAGCTCCACCGCGGGCCTGGCGACCACCCCGGTGTCCGGCAGCGCGACGTCCCTGCCCGGCACGACGCCGAGCAACAGGCCGGCCCCGGCCTCGAAGAGCTCGCCGAGCTGGTCGTCGTCCCTGCGGCGCAGCAGCGACGCGTCGACCGACACCGCGCGCACGCCGGCCCGCCGCAGCAGCGCGTAGGGCACCCCGGGCGCGCAGCAGTGGACCACCGCGCCGGGGAACAGCCGCAGCGACTCCTCCACCCGCCACTCCTCGACCGCCGCCAGCCGCCCGAACCCGGACGCGGTCGGGACCGTGCCCGCCAGCACGCCCGGCAGCCCCGGCTCGTCGAGCTGCAGCACGATCTCGGTGACCCCCGGCAGCCGGCGCCGCACCTCGGCGCAGTGGTCGGCGACCCCCTGGGCCAGCGACGCGACCAGGTCGCGCACGGCGCCCGCGTCGGAGAGCATCTTGTCGCCGTACTTCAGCTCAAGGGACCCGGCCAGCGTCCACGGCCCGCACACCTGCAGCTTGAGCGGCCCGGAGTAGTCGTGCGCGACCTCCTCCAGCCCGTCGAGGTCGCGGCGCAGGTGATCGACGGCCCGCTGATGGTCGCGGCCCGGCCGGTCGGCCAGCCGCCACCCCGACGGCTGCACCTCGACCGGCAGGTCGATCAGCAGCCCGGCCGTCCTGCCGACCATGTCGGCGCCGACCCCGCGGGCCGGCAGCTCCGGCAGGTACGGCAGGCCGGGCAACTCGCCGAACACGACACGGATCGCCTCAAGATGATCCTCACCCGGATGTGACCCGACCCCGGTGGCTTCCCACGTAGACATGGGCACAAGCGTAGGCTCTGCCGAATGGAGCTCACCAAACTCACGCACGCCTGCGTACGCCTTGAGAAGAACGGCAAGGTCCTGGTCATCGATCCGGGCACCTTCTCGCAGGAGCCGGTTCTCGACGGCGTCGACGCGGTCCTGATCACCCACCAGCACTTCGACCACTTCGACATCGAGAAGCTGAGGGCCGCTCCCGCCGGGGTGGAGGTCTGGACGTGCGAGGGCGTCGCGGCCCAGCTGACCGACGTGCCGGTCAAGGTCCAGGTGGTCCGGCACGGCGACGCCTTCGACGCGGCGGGTTTCCGGGTGAAGGCGTTCGGCGAGTGGCACAGCAAGAACCACCCCGATGCGCCCGTCGTACAGAATGTCGGTTTCATGCTCGACGACGAGGTGTTCTACCCGGGCGACGCGCTCACCTTGCCCGGCGTCGAGGTGCCCACCCTCCTCGCGCCGACCAACGCCCCTTGGATGAAGCTCAGCGAGATGGTCGAGTACCTGCGCACGGTGCGCCCGGCCCGCGCGTTCTCCACGCACGACGGCCTGCTCAACGACATCGGCCTGTCGCTGGTGGACACCTACCTGGAGCTGGAGTCGGACAAGCAGGGCGCCGACATGCGCCGGCTCAAGGTCGGCGAGTCGGTGACGCTGCCCTAGGCGGCCGAGACGATGGTGGCCGAGCCGATGACCGTGTCGCCGGAGTAGAGCACGGCCGCCTGGCCCGCCGCGACGCCGGTGGCCGGGCGGTCGAGGTCGATGCGCAGGCCGCCGCCCGCCTCCTCCTCGAAGCGGCAGCCGTAGACCTCGCCGTGGGCCCTGAGCTGCACGGTCAGGTCGTCGAGGCGGGACGGGCCGTTCCAGACCGGGCGGACGCACGAGATCGAGGTGACCTCCAGCGCCGAGCGCGGGCCGACCGTGACCGTGTTGGAGACCGGCTCGATCGACAACACGTAGCGCGGCCTGCCGTCGGCGGCCGGACGGTCGATGCGCAGGCCCTTGCGCTGGCCCACCGTGAAGCCGTGGGCGCCCTGGTGGGTGCCCACCACCGCGCCCTCCTGGTCGACGATCGGGCCCTCCTCGGCGCCGAGCCGGCCGGCCAGGAAACCGCGGGTGTCGCCGTCGGCGATGAAGCAGATGTCGTGGCTGTCGGGCTTGTCGGCGACGGTCAGGCCGCGCCGGGCGGCCTCCTCGCGCACCTCGGCCTTGGTGGAGCCGCCGAGCGGGAAGATCGCGTGGCTGAGCTGCTCACGGGTGAGCACCCCCAGCACGTACGACTGGTCCTTGCCCTGGTCGACGCTCCTGGACAGCACGCCGTCGGACAGCTTGGCGTGGTGGCCGGTGGCGACGGCGTCGAAGCCGAGGGCGAGCGCCCGGTCGAGCACCGCCTCGAACTTGATCTTCTCGTTGCACCGCAGGCACGGGTTGGGGGTGCGGCCCGCGGCGTACTCGGCCACGAAGTCCTCCACCACGTCGCGCTGGAACCTCTCGGCCATGTCCCAGATGTAGAACGGGATGCCGATCACGTCGGCGGCCCGCCGCGCGTCGCGGGAGTCCTCGATCGTGCAGCAACCCCGCGCGCCCGTGCGGTGGGATTGAGGGTTGGCCGACAGGGCCAGATGCACACCAGTGACGTCGTGACCGGCCTCGGCGATCCGGGCGGCGGCCACGGCGGAATCGACGCCGCCCGACATGGCGGCAAGCACACGCAGTCCCATGACCGTTCCAGCGTACTGTCCGGCGGGGAGTGCGCGGCCATCGGCTCCGTCTGGGAGGATTCAGCGCATGCGACTGTTCGGGCGCAAAGACGAAGAGGAAGAGGCCGGCCGGCCCGGCGACGGCGTGGCCGCGTTCTGGGCGTGGTGGCAGGAGGCCAGGCCGCGGCTCGACCCGCTGGTGGCGGCGGGCACCGCCGACGGCATCGAGGAGCTGGTCGCCCCCGCCGTGGCCGCGATCGACCCCGGCCTGGTCTGGGAGGTGGCGCCCGGCAGGAACGCCGCGCACGCCCTGGTGGTGACCGCGGCCGGCGACGCCGAGCTGCGCTCGCTCGCCCACCGCTGGGCCAGGGCCGCGCCGCCGGCCGACCTGCTGTGGGAGTTCCATCCGTCCCGGCAGGCCAACCCGCAGGCGCTGGAGCTGACGCTCGACGTGGGCGGCTTCGAGTTCGCGCTCGACAAGCTGGTCTTCGGGCTGCGCGTGCCGCGCAACCAGCCGCGCGTCGACGTGACCGCCCACCACCCGATCTTCGGCGAGCTCGACGAGGAGACCCGCCTGGAGGCGACGCTGCTCGCCCTCGACTGGCTGCTGGGCGAGGACGACGTCGCCAGGTGGGTGGGCGAGATCACGCCCGCCACGTTCCAGCCGATCGACGCGGTCGCCGCCGTCCACCTGCCCGCCGTGGTCGCCGACCTGGCCTCGGGTTATGAGGGCGAGGAGTGGCTGCTGCTCGAAGGGCAGACCGGCGAGGGCGCGCCGCTGGTGGCCACCGCGCGCTTCCCGCTGCGGCCCGTCGACCACCCGCTGCTCGACCAGCACATCGAGATCACGCTTCCGTACGCCCACCGCGACGCCGACGGCCTGCCCGCCGGCGATTCGCTGAAGGCGTTGAGCGACTTCGAGGAGCGCCTGGCCGCCCGCCTGCTCCAACTGCGCGACGACGCCCTGCTGGCCGCGCACCTGAGCGCCGCCGGCCATCGGGTCGTCCACGTCTACGCCGACCCGGCCTCCGACGCCGCGATCCACGCCAAGGAGCTGATCGCGAGCTGGGAGGAGGGCGAGCCGCGGGTCGACGTGGGCCACGACCCCGCCTGGGCCGCGGTCTCCCCCTTCCTCAGCTGAGCCCGGCCCTGCGGGCCCGCTCGACGGCCGCGGGCAGCACCTCGATCAGGCGGTCGACGTCGGCGGCGGTCGAGGTGTGGCCCAGGGTGAACCTGAGCGAGCCGCGCGCGGCCGCCGCGTCGGCGCCCATCGCGAGCAGCACGTGCGAGGGCTGCGCCACGCCCGCCGAGCAGGCCGAGCCGGTCGAGCACTCCACGCCCTTGGCGTCGAGCAGCATGAGCAGCGCGTCGCCCTCGCAGCCGGGGAAGGAGAAGTGGGCGTTGCCGGGCAGCCGGCCGGTCGGGTCGCCGTTGAGCACGACATCGGGGACGGCCTGGCGGACGCGCTGGATGAGCTCGTCGCGCAGCGCCGTCAGGCGGCGGCCCAGGGCCTCCTGCTCCTTCACGGCGGTCCGCACGGCGGCGGCCAGGCCCGCGATGGCGGGGGCGTCGAGCGTGCCGGAGCGCACGTCGCGCTCCTGACCTCCGCCGTGCTGCACCGACACCGGGGTCAGCCCCCTGGTCAGCAGCAGCGCGCCCACGCCCATCGGGCCGCCGACCTTGTGGCCGGTCAGCGTGAGCGCGTCGGCGCCGGAGTCGGCGAACGACACCGGGAGCTGCCCGATCGCCTGCACCGCGTCGGTGTGGAACGGGACGCCGTGGTCGTGGGCGACGGCCGCCAGCACGTGGACCGGCTGCACCGTGCCCACCTCGTTGTTGGCCCACATGACGCTGATCATGGCGACGTCGTCGGGGTCGCGCTCGATGGCGGCGCGCAGCGTGTCGGGATGGACCCGGCCGTATTCGTCGACGTCGAGCAGCTCGACCTCGGCGCCCTGGCTCTCGGCCAGCCACGCGGCCGGGTCGAGCGCGGCGTGGTGCTCGACGGAGCTGAGCAAAATGCGGCGCCGGGGCCTGCGCGCCCAGTAGAGGCCCTTGATGGCGAGGTTGTCGGCCTCGGTGCCGCCCGAGGTGAACACGACCTCGCTCGGCCGGGCCCCCAGGGCGTCGGCGATGCTCTCGCGGGACTCCTCGACGACCCTGCGCACCTGACGGCCCGCGGCGTGCAGCGACGAGGCGTTGCCGACGCGTTTGAGTTGCTCCGTCATGGCCTCGATCGCTTCGGGCAGCATGGGCGTGGTCGCCGCATGATCAAGATAGGCCGACGGTCGTGTCACCAGATCAGGGTATCTCGTTTGCCACTGTACCGTCCGGACGGTACAGTTGAGGCATGCGAAGGGACGAGCTGTTGGACGCGGCGGAAGACCTCCTGTGCGACCAGGGGTCGGCCGCGCTGACGCTGTCCGCCGTAGCCGACCGGGCCGGGGTGAGCAAAGGCGGTCTTCTTTACCACTTCGGCACCAAAGAGGCCCTGATCAAGGGCATGGTCGAACGGCTGATCGAAGAGTTCGACGACCTGATGGCCGCGCAGCCGGACGGCACGTACACCGAGCGGTACCTCGGCGCCACGCTGATCGCCGTGCGCTCGGGGCGGCTGCGACGATGGGCGGTCGTGACGGGCGCGTCGGGGAACCTCTTCCTGCTCGCGCCGCTGCGAGAGGCGATGTCGCGATGGCACCGGGAAGGGCTGGGCGACGAGCCCGACCCGCTGGCCGCCCAGATCGTGCGGCTGGCCTGCGAAGGGTTGTGGGACGTGGCCAGCCACGACCCGCAGCTCAACTCGGAGGCGGACCTGCGTGCCCTCGAAGCCCGGCTGAGAGCGCTGCTCAAACCCGGCTGAACCGGCTGGCTCCGGTGTGTCGGGAGTCACCATGGTCCCGGGAATGTGCCGGGGTCACTCGCGGTTCAGGTGTCGGAGCTTCGATCACGGAGCTTTCCGCGGTTCTCCGCGGCTTTCTGTGATGGACCGGAACGGATGGGAGGGCGGTCTCGCGATGACGATCCCGTGCTCCCACGCCCCCTGTCCCGCGGCCTTCGCCCGCTTCCCGTCCAGACCGAGCGCCCCGGCGGCGCCCGCCGTCCCCGTCAGACCGTTCCGTACGGGCTGGGCAGGCCGGACGCGCAGGCCCCCGTCAGGCAGACGGTAGGCCGGAGGACGCGGGCGGCGGCCGAGCGGCGAGAGCCGACCGGCCTGGCCGTCAGCCCGGCAGGGCCGGCCGTCCGGTCATGACGCGGGCCACGATCGAGCGCCCGGGTCGCCCACCGAGCAGCACGAGCTGACCCCGGACCGGCGCCGCCCGGCCACCCGCTCACCGACACCACCGCTCGACACCCACCCGCGCCCTCAACCGCGCCTTGGCCCGTCCAAGGGCCCCGACCGCCTCAACCCACCCAAGGCCGACCCCGGCCAGCAGCCCGTCAACAGCTTGAGCCGCCCTGCCCCCGCACAGCCGGGCACTCGGCAGGCGCGCCGGACGGGCCGCGGCGGCGGGCCGGACGCGTGGTGGTTGGTGGTTCTGTCCCTTCGAGTGTTCATCCCCCCGGATTTCCTGGGCGCTCCCCCATGGGAGCGCCTGATTTGTGGCGAAATAACGAGTTTCTGAGAGGTGTGCCTTATGACCCGCGACCTGAGGACGGCCCGCTACGGGGCGATCCTCACCTTCGTCCTCGGCGGCCTGATGGTGGGCACGATGACCGTGCGCATCCCCGCCCTGACCGACAAACTCGGCCTGTCCGAGTCCACGGTCGGCGCGGTGCTCCTCGCATGGGGCCTCGGGGCCCTCGTGACCATGCAGTCCATGCGACGGATCATGGCCCGCGCGGGCAGCAGGGCGGTTCTGCGGATCGGCGCCCCACTCACCGCGGTCGGCCTGCTGGCCGTCGCCTTCGCCCCGAACCTGCCCCTCCTGATCGTGGCCGCCACGTTCTTCGGCATGGCCTTCGGCACCGTGGACGTCGCCATGAACGCCCAGGGCTCCACCGTCGAGCAGGCGTACGGCCGCCCGCTGATGAACGGCATGCACGCCGGCTGGTGCGTGGGCGCCATCTCGGCGGGCGCGCTGGGCAGCCTGTCGATCGCCGCCGGCCTGTCGTTCACCGCCAACCTGGCGCTGGTCGCCCTGGTCTCGCTGCCGGTCGCGCTGCTGATCGGCCGTACGTACCTGCCGGAGGCCCCGGCCACGGAGGCGGCGCGCACGGCCCGGCACCGCATGCCGGCGATCGTCTACCTGCTCGGCGCGATCATGTTCTTCGCCTTCATGGTCGAGGGCGTGGTCGCCGACTGGAACGGCCTGTACATGCGCAACGAGCTCGGCGCGCCCGAGGCGCTGGCCGCGCTCGGCTACCCGGTGTTCGAGGCCGGCATGCTGCTGGCCAGGCTCACCGGTGACCGGCTGCGCTCCCGGTTCGGGGTGCGCGGCATGCTGGGCGTGTCCGGCGTGGCCACGGCCGGGTTCTTCACGGTCGTGCTGATGGCTCCGGCGGCGCTGGTGGCGGTGCTGGCGATGTTCTTCGTCGGGCTCGGCGTGGCGACGATCGCGCCGCTGACGCTGTCCCTGGCGGGCACCGCGACCGACGCACCCGGACCGGCCATCGCCCAGGCGGGCGCCATGGGCTACGCGGGCCTGCTGCTCGGCCCGGTGGTGATCGGCTTCCTGTCGGACGCCACCTCGCTGCGCGGCGCGCTCGGCATCGCGGTCCTCCTGGGCGTGCTGATCGCCGTGGCGTCGCGGTTCCTGCCCAGGCGGGAGGCGCCGGTGTTCGCAGCCGTTCCGGTGCGGGAGCCGGTGAAGGTCGCCGCGTAGGCTGGGGACGGCTTCCAGCTCGTGGCGCAGCGCGACCGGGTCCCCGCGCCGCTGTTCCCCGCGGTCGCCGCGGCGGCCGCCGTCGTCCTGTGCGCGCTGCTGGACCTGCACGGCTTCGCCCTGCTGGCCGGCGTCCTGGCCGGATGGGCGCTGAAGGCGGCCGGCGCCCGGACCGCGCCCGCCGCGTCCGCCTGAGACGGCGGAGGCGGCGCCGCACGTCGTGCGGCGCCGCCTCCGACCGGCGCTGTGCGCGCCGATGATCCCTGACGCTACTTGCGCTTGCTGATCTCTTCGGTGAGCTGCGGGACGACCTGGTGCAGGTCACCCACGACCCCGTAGTCGGCGAGCTCGAAGATCGGCGCCTCGGGGTCCTTGTTGATCGCGACGATGGTCTTCGCGGTCTGCATGCCGGCCCGGTGCTGGATGGCGCCGGAGATCCCGGCCGCGATGTAGAGCTGCGGCGAGACCGTCTTGCCCGTCTGGCCCACCTGGAACTGGTGGGGGTACCAGCCGGCGTCCGTGGCGGCGCGCGAGGCGCCGACGGCCGCGCCCAGCGTGTCGGCCAGGCCCTCGATGACGGAGAAGTTCTCGGCGGAGCCCACGCCCCGGCCGCCGGAGACCACGATCGCGGCCTCGGTCAGCTCGGGCCTGGCGCCCTTCTCCTGCTTGACGCGCTCGACGATGCGGGCGGCCTTGGCCGCCTCGCTCAGCGCGACCGACACCTCCTCGACGGCGCCGGCGCCCGCGGCGGCCTGCGGGGCCGTCGAGTTCGGGCGTACGGCGACGATCGGGGTGCCCCTGCGCACCTTGGAGTGCACGTTGACGCCGCCACCGAAGATCGACTGGTCGGCCACGAAGCCCTCGGACAGGCCCACGGCGTCGGTGATGACGCCGGAGTCGGTCTTGACGGCCAGCCGACCGGCGACCTCCTTGCCCTCGGCCGTGGCGGCCACGAGCACCGCGGCGGGCGACTTCTCGGCGACGAGCTGGGCCAGCAGCTCGGCCTTGGGCGCCACCACGTGGTCGACGATGTCGGCGGAGCCGGCGTTGTAGATCGTCTCGGCGCCGTACTCGGCCAGCTTGGCCTTGGCGGCGTCGCCGAGGCCGGGGCCGGCCCAGACGGCGGCGGGCGTGCCGAGCGAGCGGGCCAGGGTCAGCAGTTCGAGCGTGACCTTCTTGACCTCGCCGTCGACCTGCTCCACGAGAACGAGAATCTCCGACATATCAGTAAAACCCCCGTTCTCAGATGAACTTCTTGGAGGCGAGGAAGTCGGCGGCCTTCGAGCCTCCGTCGCCCTCGTCCTTGACGATCGTGCCGGCGGCGCGCGGCGGCGCGGCGGCGAAGTCGACCACCTCGGACCAGGCCGCGCCCAGGCCCACCTGGGCGGCGTCGATCTCGGCGTCGGCGATGGCCAGCGTCTCGACCGGCTTCTTCTTGGCCGCCATGATGCCCTTGAAGGACGGGTAACGCGGCTCGTTGATCTTCTCGACCACGGACACGACGGCCGGCAGCGAGGCCTGGACCTTGTCGAAGCCGTAGTCGGTGATGCGCTGGACGCTGATCGAGGAGCCCTCGATCTCGACCTTGTTGGCCAGGGTGAGCTGGGCCGTGCCCAGGCGCTCGGCCAGCATCGCGGCCAGCACGCCGGTGCGGGCGTCGGTCGACTCCGAGCCCAGGACGACCAGGTCGAACCCGATCTTCTTGAGCACCTGGGCCATCGCGTACGAGGTGGACAACGCGTCGGAGCCGTGCAGCGCGTCGTCGCTCAGGTGGACCGCCTTGTCGGCGCCCATCGCCAGGGCCTTGCGGATGGTCTCGGTGGCCTTGCCCGGGCCCATGGTGAGCACGGTGACCTCGCCACCATGCGCCTCCTTGAGCTTCAGCGCCTCCTCGACCGCGTACTCGTCAAGCTCGTTGACCACGCCGTCGACGGCGTCACGATCGAGCGTGTTGTCATCGGACCGCAGCTTGCGCTCGGTCGCCGTATCGGGGACCTGCTTCACGCAGACGACGATGTTCATGGCCGGTGGCCGACCTCCCGTGTTCGCGTGCGCCCACCGCGTCGCTGCGATAGGCGCCGAATGCAATGCTGACCAGACTGCCAGGTTCCCGACGGGCTCCTGACACGGGGTGGGTCAGAGTCGTGCCCTGGCTCCCGCGGTCATGTTACCCGTGGGTAGCTTACGCGCAAACCGGCGGTTCCCGCGTCAAGCCCCTACCCTTCCCACCATACCGAACTTTATTCGGTACGTTCCGATCGCCCCCAGGGGAAATCAGGCGGACAACAGGAACACGATGCCCACCACCAGGGCCGTACCCGCGAACAGGGCCAGGGTGAACGTGCTGAACACCGCGGCGAGCCCGAAGCACAGCCCCACCGCCCCCGCCACGCTCACCAGGTCGGCCACCATCCGGCCGCGCCGGTACGGCCCGCGCGAGAGCAGCGCCACCCCCGCGTCGCTCACCACCGCCAGCACGTAGGCGGCCAGCAGGAACAGCGCCACCTCGGGCAGCGGCTCGCGGGCGGCCGCCGCCAGCAGCGACACGAACAGGCCCGAGCCGATCAGCCACCGCCTGCGCACCTTCTCCCGGTGCCGCGCCCTGGACTCCTCGACCGGCCTGCGACGGCCGTCGCCCGGCCGCCACTCTCTCGTGCTCATGTCGTCGGCCGGCCGGGGACGCGCCACCGGGGCCGAGGGACGGGGGCCGGTCTGCCGTACGTGCGGGACGGGGGCGACGCCCAGCCGGGCGCAGATCTGCGCGGCCGTGGGCCGGGCGGCGGGGTCGGTGGACAGGCACTCGCGTAACAGCGGCGCCAGCCAGTCAGGCACGCCCTCCAGGTCGGGCGGGTGGTGCACGACCCGGTAGGCCACCGCCGAGGCCGGCCCCTGCCCGTACGGCTGCCGCCCGGTCGCGGCGTAGGCGAGCGTCGCGCCGAAGGAGAACACGTCGGCCTCGACGCCCGCGCTCCCGCCTTCGAGGATCTCCGGCGCCAGGTAGCCGGGCGTGCCGACCACGGCGCCCGACGCGGTGACCGACAACGAGTCGAGCGCGCTGGCGATGCCGAAGTCGATGACGACCGGGCCGTCCTCGCTCATCATCACGTTGGCCGGCTTCAGGTCGCGGTGGACCACCCCGGACTCGTGCATGGCCAGCAGCGCGTCGGCCAGCCCCGAGGCCAGGGGGCCCAGCTCGGCGACGGGCACCGGCACGGCGCTGAGCGGGCGGCCCTGGACGTAACGGGTCACCAGGTAGGGTCTGGGGCCCTCCAGCGAGGCGTCGAGCACCTCGGCGACGTGCGGCCCGCCGACCCGGCGCATCGTCTCCACCTCGCGGTCGAGCCTGCCGAGCGCGAGGGCGTCGGCCGCGACGTGCGGATGCAGCACCTTGACCGCGACCGTGCGCCCCTGGACGTCGAGCGCCAGATGGACCTCGCCGAAGCCGCCCGCGCCGAGCCTGGAGAGAAGCTCATAAGGGCCGAGGCGCTCGCTCATACCTCATCTCTCCCCCGCCGGGCCGAGGGGGACACTCACGACCACGGAGTCAGGAAGCCCAACCCCAGCCCGTCGAGCAGACTTTCGATCAGGCCGGTGATCAGCCCGATGGTGCTCTGCCTGGCGTCGCTCGCCAGGTCGTCGATCACGCTCTGCGGGGCCCGCCAGGGCGTCCAGACCGGGTCCTGGCCGAGCGCGAACATCGCCGCGAACAGCGCCGCCGTGCCCACCGCGACGACCGCGACGAGCGCGGCTCCGGGGCTGCGCAGCACGCCGGTGAGCGTCCGGGTCACGGCCTTGCGCGGCGCGCCGCCGCCCGGCAGCACGAACAGGCCCCCGGCGAACGCGCCGGCCGCGAAGGCGGCGGCCTGGTTGGTGCCCATGCCGCCGGCCCAGTGGAGCGCCCCCCACACGCACGCGCCGAACAGCAGCGCGAGCGGCACGTGCACCAGCGTCACCAGCGCGGCCTTGACCAGCGCCCACGGCGTGCCGACCAGCGCGAGCAGCGGGTCGGCCGAGCTGCTGCCGCGGATCTGGCGCCGCTTGACCATGTCGCCGAAGAGGTATTCGCCCACGCGCAGCACCACCGCGAGCGCGACGGCCACCGCCCCCATGACGACGGGCATCATGACGGTCAGCGCAACCAGCGTGACCAGCAGCAGCAACCCGGTCACCTGGGCGCCGAACAGGTACCTCTTCCGCTCCGCCGGCGGCACGTGGCCGCGCGGCTGGGGCGGCGGCGTGTAGGGGCGTGGTTGCGGCGGCGGCGCCGGGTAGCCGGCCACCCGCTGGTCGGTGCGCGGCACCGGGCGCGCCGAGGTCGGCGCGGGCACGTAGGGCGGCGGCCGCTCCTCCCGCCGCGCGGGCGGCGGCGGGGGCGGGGGCGCGGGCTTGCGGTAGTCGACCGGCGGCAGCAGGTCGGAGAACGTGTCCATGGCGCGCGTGCCGCTGCCGATGCGCTTGGTGCCGGTCGGGCCCTCGATCTCGTTGAACGTGGTCACCGACGGGTCGAGCTCCCTGGCCATCCGCAGCAGCTCCTGCGCGCCCGGCCGGGCGGCGGGATCGACCCGCAGCGCGCGCGACAACCAGCCGCGCAGCCACGCGGGCGCCCGGTCGAGCTGGGCCCGCCCCTCCATGATGTTGAAGCAGACGGCCTCGAACGTCCCGGTGCCGAACGGCGGCGCGCCCGTGGCGGCGAAGAACACCGTCGAGGCCAGCGCGTGCACGTCGGCCGCCTGGGTGATGTCGGAGTCGCGGATGATCTCGGGCGCCAGGTAGCCGGGCGTGCCGACGAACATGCCGGTCTGGGTCAGCCGGGTCGCGTTCACCAGGTGGGCGATGCCGAAGTCGATGACCAGCGGCTCGCCGTCGACCAGCATGACGTTGGACGGCTTGAAGTCGCGGTGGATCACGTCGGCCGCGTGGATGGCGACCAGCGCCTGGCACAGCCCCTGGGCCAGCCTGATGACCTGCCGCGCCTCCAGGGCGCCCTCGGTCAGCACGGTCTCCTCCAGCGTGCGCCCGGGGGCGAAGCGGGTCACGACGTAGGGCTGGCCCCCCACCAGCTCGGCGTCGATGACCTCGGCGACGTACGGGCTGCGCACCCGGCGCATGGTCTCGACCTCGCGGGTGAGCCGGTCGCGGGCCTTGAGGTCGGCGGCCACGTGCGGGTGGAGCACCTTGATGGCGACCTCGCGGCCCTCGCCGTCGAGACCCAGGTGGACGACCCCCATGCCGCCCTCGCCGATCTTCCTGACGATGCGGTAGGGGCCGAGGCGTTCCGGCGCTTGGATGCTCATCGCCACCTTCCTCGGCTCAGCCGCCGCCCTTCAGGCTGCTGAGTTGCTCTGTCACGGGTGTGACGTCCAGTGGACTCCATACACTCCCCCTTGGCGTGTCCCCGAACGTGCCGTAGGCGAGGATCAGCGAGAGCGCGGCGCCCGCCGCCAGGACTCCCGCCATCGCCATGGCCGCTGTTCTAGAGGGTACGAGCGATGAGAGCGTTCTGCGCATCTGCCGCCCCGGGCCCTCGACGCCCGGCCCCGCGCAGAGGGTCCAGAGCGCGACCGCGGCCCCCCACGCGAGGGCGTTGGCCGAGTTCATCTTGACCACCACGCTGAGCAGCAGCGTCACCGGCAGGCCGAGGATCAGGGCGTACAGGACGAGCGCGACCGTGATGCCCACGGACTTGGCCAGCGCCTGCGGCTGGGCGAAGACCCTGAGCACGTCGAGGGCGGCGGACCCGGCGGGCCTGCGCCCGCTGAGCGCCGGCTGGGCGAGGTCGGCGGCGCGCAGCAGCACGGCGATCGGGATCGCCACCACCGCCACCAGGACGGGGGCCGTCACCGCCGCCACGATCATGAGGATGAGCAGCATGGCGCTCGCCACCCCGTACGCCTTCGAGCGCTGCAGCGGCTGCGCCGGACGCCCGCCCTGGTGGTACGGCTCGCGAGCGGCCTGCGGCTCCTGCGGCGGGTACTGCGGCTGCGCCGGGATGTAGGGCGGCGGCTGCACGGGCACCGGGCCGTAGTTGGCCGCTTCCTGGCCGGAGTTGAACCGGCCGTGGTCCACCGGCTGCGCGCCGGACCCGAGCCGGCCGTGGTCGACCGGCTGGGGGCCGGAGCTGAGCCGGCCGAACTCGGCCGAGTCCGGGCGCACGCGCCGGGTGGGCACGTCGGCCTCGTGCGGGTTGACCTGCGGCAGCGGCTGCGACTGGGGCAGCGGCTGTGACTGCGGCTGGGGGTGGAGCGGGGGCTGCTGCTGCGGCCAGGGCTGGCTGGGCCCGGCCTCGCGCTGGATCTGGCGCAGCTCCTCCGGCGAGACCCGGCGGGTCGGCCACGGGTCGCCCGCGCCCTGGTCCGCCGGCGCCGCGCCCTGTTCGGGCAGCACGGCGCCGGGCAGCCCGGAGCCAGGCAGCCCGGCGCCGGGCAGCGGAGCCGCCTGGCTGGGCAGCCCGGCCGCCTGGTTGGGCAGCAGCGAGACGAAGTGCGGGTCGGCGGGCGGCGCGACCGGCTGCTCCTGGCCGTCGATCAGCCGGCGCGGCGTCATCGGCGGCGTGGAGACGTCGTAGGACGGCTTCTCCCCCACGAACGGCGGCCGCCTGGTCGGGTAGTCGTCGGGCGCGTCGGGCCGGGGGACGGTGGAGATCTCGTCGGGCACGCCGTGCGGCGGCCTCGGCAACATCCGGGCCGTCTGCTCGGCCAGGTCGGCGGCCTTGGGCCGCTTGGCCGGGTTGCGCTGGAAGCCCGCCTTGAGCAGCGGCTGCAGCTCGGCCGGCACGCCGCTGATGTCGGCCTTGCCGGCGGTGATGTTGTAGAAGATCATCTCCAGCGTGCCCTTGCCGAAGGGCGGCTGGCCGGTGGCGGCGTAGAGCAGCGTGCCCGCCCAGGCGTGGATGTCGACCTCGGGGCCGGCCTCCTGGCCCTCGATGATCTCGGGCGCGAGGTAGCCGGGCGTGCCGATGAACATGCCGGTCTGGGTCAGCCTGGTCGCGTCGACCGCCTGGGCGATGCCGAAGTCGATCAGGACGGGCTCGCCGTCGAGGATCAGCACGTTGCCCGGCTTGAGGTCGCGGTGGATCACGCCGACGGAGTGGACGACGGCCAGCGCGGAGGCCACCCCGTGGGCCAGCCGGACCAGCGCGGGCAGGTCGAGCGGCCCGTCGTCCTTGACGATCTCGTCGAGAGGACGGCCGGGCACGTAACGCGTGACGATGTAGGGACGATGACCGGTTACGTCCGCATCGACCACTTCTGCGATGAATTTGCTGCGGACCCGGCGCATGGTCTCGACCTCACGCGAAAGCCGTCGCCTGGCGACCTCGTCACCGGCGACCTCTCCGCGCAGGACCTTGACCGCCACCTGTCGCCCCTGGGGGTCGACAGCGAGGTGGACAACGCCCATCCCGCCTTCACCGAGCCGCCTGAGCAGCCGGTAAGGGCCTAGTCGGTCATCGTTCATGGCATGAAGCACCATACCGGCTTAATCCCCGCCCACGAGATGAACCATGAGGCCACATTCCCACTCGTACAACGTCCGATACGGCCTCATCGGTTTCCCATCCAACGGTCTCGAATTGGCTTCAGTTCGGCTTCGGGGCCTTCAGGTCGTCAGGGACAGGACCTCGGCGCCCTTCAGCCCGGCCAGCGCGGCGCCCGGCACGGCGAGCTTCGACCTGCGCAGGCCGCTGCCGATCACCACTCTGGGATGTTCGGCGACGTGCACGTCGACCAGGACGGGCCAGTCGCCGGGCAGCCCGAGCGGGGTGATGCCGCCGTACTCCATGCCGGTCAGCTCGACCGCGTCGGCCATCGGCGCGAAGCTCGCCTTGCGGGCGTCGAGATGTCTGCGCACCACGCCGTTGACGTCGACGCGCATCGTCGCGAGCACCATGCAGGCGGCGTAACGCGTCTCGCCGCCGCGCCTGGCGGCCACGACCACGCAGTTGGCCGACTCGTCGAGCCGTACGCCGTAGCGCTCGCAGAACGCGGCCGTGTCGGCCAGGTCGGGGTCGATCTCCGTCACCTCGACGCCCTCGACGCCCGGCACGGCGAACGCCACCGGATCGGCCAGCAGGTCGGCGCGGCCGGTCGCGGGCACCCAGTGCAACGTCATCCTCGTCTCCTCGATCGCTCTTCCTTGACCGACCCTATGCCGGTCGAGGAAGTGGCGTGCGACGTCACGTGGACTGCAGCACCCGCCGGTGCAGCAGGGTGACGGCGCTGCGGGCCGACTCCATGGCGCCTGCCTGCCAGGCGATCAAGTGGGTGAGCCAGTCACCCGCGAAGTAGACCCTTCCGGCGGGGCGTTGCAGAAGAGTGAAGGACGAATCAAAGGACGGCCAGTACATCCAGCCTCCCTGGATGTGCTCCTGGCGGTGCCAGGCGATCGAGACGCTGGACAGCAGGTTCTGGCGGTACTTGTCGCCGTGGATCTTCCTGCCCTGGGTGAGGGCCTTCCGCCTTCTGTCCTCGGGGGTGAGGGAGCCGTACAGCTCGGCGTTCTGCTCGGTGTTGTAGTACCCGACGATCAGGCCGCGTTCGGAGTGGTAGCCGTGGGAGGGGTACCAGATGTGGGTGATGTCCAGGTCGGTCTCGGTGACGCCGCCGTAGATGCGGTCCTCCAGCTCCCACCAGCGCCTGCCGTACTCCAGGCCGATCTTGCCGGCGGCGACCGGGATGGGGGTGCTCAGGGCGCTGGTGACCGGCGCTCCGAGGTTGTGCGGGATCTTGGCGAGGAGGTGCGGGGGGAGGGTGGCGATGCAGTAGTCGGCCTTGACGCTGCCGCCGTCGTACGTCACCTCGACGCCGTCGTCCAGGGTGGTGATCCTGGTGACCTTGGCGCCGGTCCTGATCCGGTCGGCCCCTACGGCCTCGGTCAGCTTGGTGACGATCGCGTCCATGCCGCCGACCGGCTGGAACATCGGGGTGGCCATGTCGTAGCCGAAGTCGTTGGTGATGGCGCGGCCGGTGGCGGCGGCCAGCACGTCGTGGAGGGTGCCGGGGGGCGGGATGGGGGTGCCGCCGTCGAGCGCCGGGTACTTGGTGAAGCCGCGCCGGGGTGAGCCCTCGTAGTCGAGCTTGGGGCCCAGGTCGCCGAACCGGCGGAGGAACTCCAGCAGGCGCTGCCGGTCGTCGGCGGTGATCGCCTTGTCGAGCGCGCCGATATTTGTGGCCTTGGCCAGCAATTCCGCGACATATCCGTACATGTCGGCTCGGGCGGTGCGGGCCCGCACGGTCTTACCGTTGGTGTGGACGTACGCCGAGGCGTTGTTGTTGACGAACGTCTCGATCGGGACGCCCAGCTCCCTGCAGTAGTCGAGGGTGACCATCCAGGGGGCGATGCGGCCGGGCCCGGCGTTGAAGTAGACGCCCTCGCCCAGCTTGACGTCCTGGGCCGGGCCGTTCAGCTCGGTCAGGCGGTCGCCGCCGCGCAGCGTCAGGTTCCGGCCGCCGGCCCTGCCCCTGGCTTCGAGCAGGGTGCAGTCGTAGCCGGCCTTGCCCAGCTCGTACGCGGCGGTCAGCCCCGCCACGCCCGCGCCGAGGATCACCACCTTGGCCGCGCCCTTGCCGCGCAGGGAGAAGTCGCCGGGGCGCGGCGCGGCGAACTCCTTGTCCTGCTCCGAGGGGGCGAGCCCGAGCGCGCCCATGGCGGCGTACATGGCGCCCGCGCCACCCACCGCTCCGATCCCGACGAGCAGCCCCCGCCGGGTCAGCGCCGCGCCTTCCACCGTCACCCGCTCCCTGAGTCAGCAGTTACCGACATCTCAGCCGTACGGCCCGCTGCCGCAGGCCACCTGGCCGCCGATGGTGGCGAAGATCCCGAGCAGCGCCATGATCTGGCGGAAGTCGTCGGTGGTGAACTCGGTGTGCCGCGAGCCGGCCGTCTTCACGCCGGGCACCAGCGCCACCGCCGCCGCGATGGCGGTCGAGTTCCACTCCACCCCCAGCGTGTACGGCGCCTCCACCCGATAAGGCGTGAAGTCGCTCAACCGGGACAGCGCGCGAGCGGCGGCCTCACGGATCTTCCCCTGGGCGACGCTCGGTGGCAGCAACTCGGCCGAGAACTTGTCGATGCCCTTCTTCACCGCGACCGTCTCGACGTCGCCGAGCAGCTCGCGCGCCTCCTCGCCGACGGCCTCGTCCCCGGTCACCAGCACGACCGGCACGCCGTGGAAGCCCGCGCACGCCGCGACCAGCCGGGTCTCGCCGCACAGCTCGCCGTTGAGGTAGACGTTCTGGATCTCCTTGCCCATCCACGTGTGGTTGAGCACGCCGTGCTGGACGCCGGCCCTGGCGTGGTAGCCCACGAAGCACGCGGCCTGGAACGTGCCGTCGAGCCCCTGGGCCATGCGCTGGGCCTTGCCCGGCCCCCGGATCAGGGTCGCCCGCGGGTCCAGGAGGTCGATCCGCAGGTTCTTGGTGGACCCGTGGGCGTCGTTGACCAGCACCGAGCCGGCCCCCGCGGCGAACGCGCCCTCGACGGCGGCGTTGGCGTCGGCGGTCATCAGCTCGCAGCCGCGGTCGTAGCCGCGTTTGCCGGCGTGCATCTCCTCGGGGTCGGTCAGCCCCGTCACGCCCTCCATGTCCACCGACAGGTAAACCTTCACGCAGTCAACTCCTCGCACTTCGCCGGATCCGTCCCGCGGACGGTCACGCGCCCCACGTCTCCACCCGCCGTACCTCGGCCTCGGTCATGAGGCCGACCTGGGAGGTCAGGAAGGCGGCCGCCTCCGCCCGCCACGGCTCGGGGATCTCCTCGATCGCCGGCGGGTAGCAGTGGTCGAGCCAGCTCGTGGACTCCTCGGTGGCCTCGAAGTGGTCGAGGGCCTTGGCGAACAGGGACCGTTCGACGCCGGGGATCCGGGCGAGGCCGTACTCGATCATCTCCTGGCCCCCGAAGGGCGGCGGCCGCAGCCACTTGCGGGCCACGGGACGGTCGGCGGTGAGGGGCGTGTCCAGGGGACGGCGCTCGACGGCGGCCTGGATGAGCTCCTTGTACAGGCACTTGCCGCAGGTCCGGCAGGGGCCGTCGGTGCCGCGCAGGCACCAGCGCACCTGGTCCTTGAGCTCGGAGTTCAGGGCCAGCCGCATGGTGACGGCCTCACTCACCCCGCCGACCGGGAGCACGATGTGCACGCCTGCGGCGGCGAACAGCCGGCCCCACGCGCCGTGCGGCGCCCACATGGGGTTGTCAGGCGTGAACCGCAACAAGTAACGGTCACCGCCGAGCCAGCGTGAACCGAGTTCATAGCCGAAGCCCAGGCCACCGAGGTTCATCCGGTCGGCCAGCAGGAGCGCCCCCGCCGCGACGGCGTGGTGCTCCGGATAGCCCGGACGCGGCTCGGCGAGCGTGAACTCCAGGTCGGAGGTGACGGTGGTGAGCTCGCGGCCGGTCCGCTCGGCCAGCTTGGCCAGCACGTCGGAGCGGTAGTGCGGCCACCGGTTGGGCACCCGCGGATGCGGCACCCGCCGGAAGTGCACGAACGGCGCCGACGGATGGATGGCCGCCGCGGCCACGGAGTCCGCGCCGCCGCTGTAGGAGAGGGCGAGCCGGTCCCCGGCCCGGCGCGGCTCGGCCCCGACCGGCCCGGCCTCGATGCCCCACCCGTCGTGCAGGGCCGCGGCCACCTCGGCGGAGACGGCCCGGTCGAACGTGATCCGCCGCCTGGTCCAGGGCGCCACGATCGTCCAGGCGGCCACGGCGAACAGGTCGGGGTGGGCGTCGGCGGGCACGCCGCCGACCGAACAGGAGTTGGTGGCCAGCTTGACGGGATGGTCGTCGGCCGCCCTGCCGGTGATCTCGTCCTCGGGGTCGAGACGGAAGGTCAGCTCGGTGCCGGACCAGGTCACGCGCACGGCCGGCCCCCCTCGGGAACGCGGGCCCGCAGGTCGTCGATGGCCTGCCAGACGAGCACCTCGTTCTGGAGCACGCCGTCGAGGGCCTGCGCGGTCTCCTGCGCCAGCCGGTACGTGTCGTCGACCCTGGCCTTGTCGATCACCGGCCCGGCCGGCGGGCGGGCGTTCCGCAGCCGCTCGACCTCGCCCTGCAAAGTGGCCATCTCCCTGCGCAGGGTCTGGACCTCCCAGAGCGCGTCCCGGATGTCCTGCCGGTGGTCGGCGACGGAGATGTAACGGGAGTCGAACCACGAACGCACGGCTTTACGCAGCCGGGCGGGGACCGGGACGCGCATCATGAAACGCCACCATACTGGCAAACCCGCTTCCCCTTGGACGGCCTACTCCAAAGGGTCGCATTCGTATGGCGGCCGGGCGGTCACCGTCCGGTGAACTTGGCCTTGGCCTTCTCCGCGAAGGCCCGCATGCCGATCCTGGCGTCGTCGGTGGCGAACAGGCCGGAGAAGTGCAGGCGCTCGATCTCCAGGCCGGAGTCGAGGTCGACCTCGGCGCCCTGGTCGACGGCCTGCTTGGCGGCGCGCAGCGCCACGGCCGGGCCGCCGACGAACGTGGCCGCCCACTCCAGGGCCGCCGTGTAGACCTGCTCGTCCGGCACCACCCGGTCGACCAGCCCGATGGCCAGGGCCTCGGCGGCGGGGACGTGCCGGCCGGTGAAGATCAGATCCTTGGCGCGGGACGGGCCGACGAGCCGGGGCAGGCGCTGCGTGCCGCCCGCGCCCGGGATGAGCCCGAGCAGGATCTCCGGCTGGCCGAGCCGGGCCGACTCGCCGGCCACCCGGAAGTCGGCGCACAGGGCCAGCTCGCAGCCGCCGCCCAGGGCGTAGCCGGTGACGGCGGCGATGACCGGCTTGCCGATGCGGGCCACCGTGGTGAAGCACGCCTGGAGCGTGCGGGAGTGGGCGGACATGTCGGCATAGGACATGTCGGCCATCTCCTTGACGTCCACGCCGGCGGCGAAGACCCGCTCGCCGCCGTAGAGGATCACCGCCTGCACCTGGTCGTCGGCATCGACCTGAAGCGCCGCCTCGACGAGCTCCCGCTGCGTCTGAACGTCGATCGCGTTCATCTTCGGACGGTCAAGACGGATCGTGGCGATCTGGTCGGCCACCTCGACGCTCACAAACTCACCCATGAGCCGAACCTAACAGAGCGTCCCCCCTCACCCCGCTGCGGCCGACCTCACCTCGTCGGCGGCCTTCTTGCTGGTCGACACGCGGACCAGCGCCGCCGACAGGCGAGCCAGCTCGTCGCCGGAGCCGGCCAGGCGGGCCAGGCCGCGCTCCTGGCGGGGCAGGCCGAGCCGGGCCGCGCCGTCCAGGACCCGGCCGTCCAGGTGCGGCGCGACCTGCGGCCACACGCCCTGGACCTCGCGCAGGAAGATGTCGGCGCCGGTCGGGCCGATGCCGGGGAACTCCCGCAACAGCTCGCCGATGCGCACAGGGTTGCCCCCTGCCTCGTCGCGCAACCTGCGCAGGTCGCCCTTCCACCGGTCGAGCAGCAGCTCGGCGCCCCTGCCGAGCATTGTCGAGGTGCGTTCGTCGTAACGCCGGTAGTGGCCGCGGCCGAGGGCGTCCACGCGGTCCTGCCAGCTCGCCCGCGCCATGTCCCGCGGCGTGCGGTACCCGGCGGCGAACAGCTCGCGCGCCGCCGCCACCGCCACCCCGGACGAGATGCGCGCGCTGAGCAGCGTGGCCAGCACGAGGAGCTGGTACAGCGGCCGCGGCCGGTCGGCGAGCCGGATGCCCGCCTCCGCGGCGAACGTCTGGCCGCACTGTTCGAGCAGGGCGTCCAGCACGCCCTTGTCCTTGTCGGCGTCCTTGTCGGCGTCCTTGTCAGCCATGACGCTCCGCTACCCCCATGGCGGGCGCTCATCCCGGCCCGGCGCGTTTGCCGCCCTGGTCGCGGGGGAGGCGGGGGGTCTCCAGCGAGAAGGAGCGCATCGTGCTGACTCTGACTGACAACGCTGTGGTCGCGATCCGTGACCTGATGGTCGGCGAGGACGTGCCCGCGCACGCCGGCCTGCGGATCGCCGCCAAGCCGGACGAGGCGGGCGCCTTGGAGGTGTCGCTGGCGAGCACGCCGTACGCCGGGGACCAGGTCATCGAGCAGGGGGACGTGCGCGTCTTCGTGGCCGAGGACGCCGCGCCCATCCTCGACGACAAGTCGCTGGACGCCCAGCCGGGCACGCCGGGGCATCCGACGTTCCGGCTGGACCGCCGGACCTGACCGGCCCCGCCGGGCCTCCGGCGGCCCGCCCGCCACCTCGGGGCCGCCGGGAGGCCGTCAGCCGGCGGCGCGGCCGGCGCGCACGGCGTCGGCCAGCTCGGCCAGCAGGCGCTCGGTCTCCTCCCAGCCCACGCAGGCGTCGGTGATGCTCTGCCCGTACGTCAGGCCCTCGGCCGGGCCGGGCTCCTGCCGTCCCGGCACCAGGAAGCTCTCCACCATCAGCCCCGCGATGCCCTTCTCCCCCGCCGCCAGGCGGCCGGCCACCTCGCGCACCACGGCCGCCTGCCGTACGTGGTCCTTGCCGCTGTTGCCGTGGCTGGCGTCGATGATCAGCCGCTCCGGCAGCCCGGCCTTGGCCAGCAGCGCGAGGGCGTCGCCGATGGACTGGGGGTCGTAGTTGGGGCCGGTGCGCCCGCCGCGCAGGATGACGTGGCAGTCGGGGTTGCCGGTGGTCGAGACGACCGCGGCCCGGCCCTCGTCGTCGATGCCGAAGAACACCTGCGGGTGCGCGGCGGCCTTCACGCCGTCGATGGCCACCTGCACGTCGCCGTCGGTGGCGTTCTTGAAGCCGACCGGCATGGACAGGCCGGAGGTGAGCTGGCGGTGCACCTGGCTCTCGGGCGTGCGCGCGCCGATCGCGCCCCAGGTGACGGCGTCGGCGATGTACTGCGGGCTGGTGGGCTCAAGGAACTCGCAGCCCACCGGCAGCCCGGTGTCGAGCACGTCGAGCAGCACCGTCCTGGCCAGGCGCAGCCCGCGCTGGACGTCGTGGCCGCCGTCGATGTCCGGGTCGTTGATCAGGCCCTTCCAGCCGATGGTGGTACGCGGCTTCTCGAAGTACACCCGCATGACCACGCACAGGGCGTCGCCGAGGTCGCGGGTGGCGGCGGCCAGGCGGCGGGCGTAGTCGAGCGCGGCCTCCGGGTCGTGCACCGAGCACGGGCCGACGATGAGCAGCAGGCGGTCGTCGTCGCCGGCGAGCACGTCGCGCACGGCGTTCCTGCTCGCCGCCACCAGGGCCTCGCGCTCCGGGCCGAGCGGCTGTTCACCGATGAGCTCGCGGGGCGTGGGCAGGGGTTCGAACGAGGTGATGCGCAGGTCGCTGGTCGTGGTCATGGGCTGGTCCTCCGCTTTCGATGGAAGTTCGAAGGCGGTACGGCCCACATCCGTGGCCCCCGGAGCCGTCCGCCTGAACGACGAAAGGCAGAGACGGGACGTCTCTGCCTTTGGGCTCCGGGTGATCAGTAAGTCAGCGCATGTGACCTTCGGCTCCACCCGGAGCCGCCACATAGCGCCAAAATCGGCTGATCACTGACATGCTGTTGACGCTAGCAGACGCCGGGTGACGGCTCCAAATCCCGTCCGCTATCCGAGATCGGATTCCCAGCCGGGTTCGCGCAGGTCGCCGAGCCCGTAGAGGCCGACCAGGGTGCCGTCGGCACGGGTGACGACGACATGGTCGACGTTCGCGCCCTCCATGCGGGTGGCCAGGGCGTCGAGCTGCTCGCTGGGCCGTACGGTGGTGACGCCGGTGTTCATCGCGGCCTCGGCGGTGCCGGTCAGGTCGGCGCCCTTGAGCTCGCGCGACCCGATGACGCCCTGCACCACCTCGTCCCGGTCCACCACGACCGCGAGGCCGGCCGGATCGGCGACGATGCGCTCGCTGAGCTCCTCCAGCGGGTCCTCCAGGTCGGCCGTGACCGGGTCGCGCCGGGCGCCGGAGCCCACCAGGACGGCCTCCCCCTCGTACGGCAGGTCGGCCGACAACCAGTCCATCTTGCCCAGGCCGTAGTCGTGCACGTCGGCGAAGCCCAGCCGGGCCAGCCGGTGGGCGGCGCGCGGGCTCAGGTCGCAGAGCCAGTCGTGGCAGTAGACGACGACCGGACGCGACCGGTCCAGCAGGTCGTCGGCCAGCCGGTCGAGCGAGCCGAGCGGCAGGTGCGCGGCGCCGGGCAGGTGCGCCCAGGCGTACTCGCGCTCGGGCAGCACCTCGGCGAGCTGGGCGTCGCGCGTCGCGAGCAGGTCCTGGACGCCGACGCGGTCGATGATGCCGATCATCAGGGCCTCAGCGCTCCCCCCGGCGGGGCCGTTCGGACTTGGGTCCTTCGGCGCGGTCGCCGCCCACCTTGCGCGGGCTCTTGTCCGGGTCCGACTGGAGTTTCCTGGCCACGCGCTTCTTGAGCTCCTGCTCGCTCATCCCCTGCCGGTCCAGTTGCTTGCGCAGCCGGCGGCGCTCGTTGTCGTAGGAGTGACTTCCGGGTCGAGGCATGACAACTCCCCCTCTCCTCCGAGGCCCGCCTACCCAGCCCGTCACCTGCTAGTCCTCGGGAACGGGCCGCGGGAGCCGGTCCGGCGGCCCGTTAAGGGATGAAAAATATCTTCGCAAAGTTCTCGCCAGAGAAGGAAAATGTTGAGACGCTGAACGCGCACCACGCCCCCCAGTCAAGGAGCGGTTCATGCGCAGAGCGCTGGCGATCGCCGTCGTCGCCTTGTTGCCCTTAACCCACGTGCCCTCGGCCAACGCCGAAGAGCCCGCCGACCGGCAGCAGGCGTTCGCCGCGGCGGCCGACGAGTTCAAGGTCCCCCAGAGCGTGCTGCTCGGCGTCTCGTACCTGGAGTCGCGCTGGGACGCCCACGCGGGCCAGCCGTCGAGCGACGCCGGGTTCGGCCCGATGCACCTGACCGACGCGGCCGCGTACACCGGCTCGAACCACCACGGAGAGGGCGAGGAGGACGCCCGCGGCGACGAGACCAGGCCGCTCGCGCCCACGGCGACGCCCGCCCCGGCGGAGATCCCCGCCTCGCTGCGCACGATGGAACGCGCCGCGCAGCTCACCGGCGAGAGCCACGAGCGGCTGCGCACCGACGACGCGGCCAACATCCGCGGCGGCGCGGCGCTGCTCGCCGACTACCAGAAGAGCCTCGGCGCGCCCCTGAGCGCCAACCCCGGCGAATGGTACGGAGCCGTCGCCAAGTACTCCGGCGCCGACGAGGCCGACGCGGCCAAGTTCTTCGCCGACGAGGTCTACGCCACCATCCAGGAGGGCGCCGAGCGCACCACGGACGACGGGCAGAAGGTCACCCTGCCCAAGGTCCCGGACCTGGAGAAGATCGAGAAGTGGCTGGAGAAGCTCGGCCTGCGGCCCGCGCGGCGCGACGGCGTCGAGTGCCCGGCCTCGATCTCCTGCGAGTGGATCCCCTCGGCCTACCAGGAGCTCCCGCCGGACGACTACGGCCACTACGACCTGGCCAACCGGCCGGTCAGCCAGAAGGTCGACTACATCATCATCCACGACATGGAGGGCTACTTCCTCCCGTCGATCAAGCTCAACCAGGACCCGAACTACGGCGCGAGCTGGCACTACTCGGTCCGTTCCAGTGACGGGCACATCGCCCAGCACATCAAGACCAAGGACGTCGGCTGGCAGGCCGGCAACTGGTACATCAACGCCAAGTCCATCGGCATCGAGCACGAAGGCTTCCTGGCCGAGGGCAGCACCTGGTACACCGAGGCGATGTACCGCTCGTCGGCCCGGCTCGTCCGCTACCTGGCGCTCAAGCACGGCGTGCCGCTCGACCGCGCCCACATCCTGGGCCACGACAACGTCCCCGGCACGATCCCGAGCACGGTCCGCGGCATGCACGAGGACCCGGGGCCGTTCTGGGACTGGGCGCACTACTTCCAGCTCATGGGCGCGCCGCTGCACCAGTTCGGCGGGCCGCAGGCCGGCTCGGTCATGATCAAGCCGGACTTCGCCACCAACAAGCCCTACTTCTACGGCTGCGACCGCAAGAACCCCGAGGCGGCCTGCCCGCCGCTCAGCGCCGGCACCGTGTGGCTGCGCACCGAGCCGCGCGACGACGCCCCGCTGATCAAGGACATCGGCAAGCACCCGACCGGCGGCTCGCTCTACAGCGTGTACGACCACAGCGCCAGGGCCAGCACCGGCCAGCGCTTCGCCGTCGCCGACCGCCAGGGCGACTGGACGGCGATCTGGTACCTCGGCCAGAAGGCGTGGTTCCACAACCCGGCGAGCGCCCCGACCGCGATCCCGTCGATGGGGCTCGTCGTCACGCCGAAGCCGGGCAGGGCGACCGTGCCGGTGTTCGGGCGGGCGTACCCGGAGCAGGAGGCGTACCCGGCCGGCATTCCGTACCAGGCGGTGACGCCGCTGCAGTACACGTTCTCGGCGGGCGAGAAGTACACGCTGGCCGGGCCGGCCGCCACCGAGTACTACCGGGCGGTCACGTTCGACCTGGCCGACCACACGGTGGTCAGAGGCAAGACGAAGTACCTGGAGATCCAGTTCGGGCACCGCGTGATGTACGTCAAGGCTGACGACGTGCAGGTGTCGTTCTCCGGGTGAACTCCTTGACGGCGCGCCTGGTGCTCGCGAGCGCCTCCTGAGAGGAGTCGAACGTGCGCTGGGCGACGCCGACGAACACGCAGTCGACGACGAGGAGCTGGCTGATCCTGCTGGCCAGGGCGCCGGGACGGAACTCCGTCTCGCGCCCGGCCGAGATCAGCACGTGCTCGGCCAGCTCCGCGATCGTCGAGCGCGGGTTGTTGGTGACGGCCACCGTGGTGGCCCCCGCCTCGCCTGCCCGGCGCAGCGGCTCGATCACGTCGGGGGTCTCCCCCGAGGTGCTGATGCCGATCGCCACGTCGCCCGCCTTCAGCAGGACGGCGCTGGTCAGGGCCAGGTGGGCGTCCTGGAAGGCATGGCTGGACAGGCCGATGCGCAGCAGCTTCTGGGCGACGTCCTCGGCGACTAATCCCGAGGCGCCCACGCCGTAGGCGTCGATGCGCCTGGCCCCCACGATCGCGTCGACGACCAGGCCCAGGCGCTCGCTGGTGAGCTGGGCGACGGTGTCGTTGATGGCCTCCGACTCGGCCCTGGCCACCTTCTGGATGACCTCCGACAGCGGGCCGTCGGGCGCCAGGTCGCCGGGCACGAGCCGGTCGGGCTGCGCGGCCGCCGCCGCCAGAGCCAGCCTGAGCTGGGGATATCCGGCGAAGCCGAGCAGCCGCGCGGTGCGCACGATGGTCGCCTCGCTGGTGCCGGAGGCGGCCGACAGCTCCGTGATGGTGCTGCGCGCGACCGTCGCCGGATCCTCCAGGATGAGCCGGGCGACGGTCTGCGCGGCAGGCGTCAGGGACGGCAGGACACCGCGGACCGTGGCCACCAGATTGTCAGCCCGCAGGCCGTTCCCGCTGTCGTCCACGGTCCTGATTATGCACCGCCCGACCACCGGGCCGACCTCGTCCGGATATATCAGCGCAAGGTACCGTTCGTCATTCCCACCGGCTCCTCCGGGACGGCGATCAGCCCCAGTTCCGCCGGAGTGGCAGCGAACGGGTGATGCGGGACAACCCGGACGGTGTACCCGAAGGCCCCCGTACGGTCGAGCGGCACCCGGCCCGTGAAGTGGGCGTGGCCGTCGTCCTCCAGCGACTCCAGGGCCAGCCGCGCGTACCGGGGCCGGACCAGCTCGTCGTGCGGCCCGACCTTGCCGTACGCGGCCTCGACCAGCACGTCTCCCGGCTCCAGGTCGCCGAGCGCGATCGTGGCCCGCAGCTCGACCGAGGCGCCCACCTCCGGGGCGTCGCCCACGCCGGACGCCTCGACGTGCTCGACCCGCACGCCCGGCCAGGCCCGCGTGACGCGCACCCGCCAGGCCGCGAACGCCCTGGCCGCGGCGTAGTTGTCGGCCGACAGCGCGCGGGCCGACTTGGCGGCCGGGGTGTAGAGGTCGACGACGTAGTCGCGGAGCATGCGTCCGGCCAGCACCTTGGGCCCGAGCGAGGCCAGGGTGTGCTTGACCATCTCCATCCACCTGCGCGGCAGCTCGTCGAACGGCCGGTCGTAGAAGCGGTCGGACACCTCGTGCTCGATCAGGTCGTACAGGGCGCCGGCCTCCAGCTCGTCGCGCCGGTCGGGGTCGCTGACGCCGTCGGCGGTGGGGATGGCCCAGCCGTTGGTGCCGTCGTACCACTCGTCCCACCAGCCGTCGCGGATCGACAGGTTGAGGCCGCCGTTCAGCGCCGACTTCATGCCCGAGGTGCCGGACGCCTCCAGCGGCCGCAGCGGGTTGTTCAGCCACACGTCGCAGCCCTGGACCATGAGCTGGCCGAGCGTCATGTCGTAGTCGGGCAGGAAGACGATGCGATGGCGCACGTTGTGCTGGTCGGCGAACTTGACGATCTGCTGGATCAGCTTCTTGCCGCCCTCGTCGGCCGGATGCGCCTTGCCGGCGATCACGATCTGCACCGGCTTGTCCGGGTCGAGCAGCAGCCGGGCCAGCCGCCTGGGATCGCGCAGCATGAGCGTGAGCCGCTTGTACGACGGCACCCGCCGGGCGAAGCCGATCGTCAGCACGTCGGGGTCGAGCGCCTCGTCGATCCAGCCCAGCTCGGCCACCGACGCGCCGCGCTCGCGCCACGACCTGCGCAGCCGCTCGCGCGCGCCCTCGACCAGCCGCCTGCGCAGCTTGCCGCGGATCTCCCAGATCTCCCGGTCGGAGATCTTCTGGATGCCCTCCCAGCCGCGGGCTCGCTCGATCAGCGAGGGCAGCTCGCGGCCCGCCAGCTCCATGAACTCGCGCCCGACCCACGTGGGCGCGTGCACGCCGTTGGTGATCGAGCCGATCGGCACCTCGTCGAGGTCGAAGCCGGGCCACAGGTCCTTGAACATCTCCCGGCTGACCGCGCCGTGCAGCTCGGAGACGCCGTTGACGCGCTGGGCCAGGCGCATGCCCATGACGGCCATGTTGAAGCGGCCGGGCTCGGCCTCGGCGCCCAGGGCCAGGATGCGCTCGACGGGCACGGTCGGCCAGGCGGAGTCGCCGCCGAAGTGGCGTTCGATCAGGTCGCAGGGGAAACGGTCGATGCCGGCGGGCACCGGCGTGTGCGTGGTGAACACCGTGCCGGCGCGGACGGCCTCCAGGGCCTCGTCGAACGACATGCGCGACTCGGTCAGCTCCCGGATGCGCTCCAGGCCGAGGAAGCCGGCGTGGCCCTCGTTGGTGTGGAAGACCTCGGGCTCGGCGTGGCCGGTGATGCGGCAGTAGGCCCTGATGGCGCGTACGCCGCCCACGCCCAGCAGCAGCTCCTGCATGAGCCGGTGGTCGGTGCCGCCGCCATAGAGGCGGTCGGTGACGTCGCGGGCGGCGGTGTCGTTGTCGGCCACGTCGGAGTCGAGCAGCAGCAGCGGCACCCGGCCCACCTGCGCCACCCAGACCTGGGCGTGCAGGACGCGGCCCTCGGGCAGGCCGAGACGGATCTTGACGGGTTCGTCGCCGTCCTTCAGCAGGGTCAGCGGCAGCCCGCCGGCGTCGAGCGCCGGATAGTGCTCAAGCTGCCAGCCCTCCGGCGACAGGGACTGGGTGAAGTAGCCGTGGCGATAGAGCAGGCCGACCGCGAGGATCGGCACGCCCAGGTCGCTGGCCGCCTTGAGGTGGTCGCCGGCGAGGATGCCGAGACCGCCTGAGTACTGGGGCATCGCGGCGGCGATGCCGTACTCGGGGGAGAAGTAGGCGATGGCGCGTGCGACGTCGGGCAGCGTCTGGTACCAGCGCGGCGATGTCATGTATTCGCGCAGGTCGTCAGCTGCGTCGGCCAGGCGGCGGAGGAAACGGCGGTCGGCGGCCAGCTCGTTGAGCCGGGCCGGTGTGACGGCGCCGAGCAGGGCCACGGGATCGTGCCCGACCTGTTCCCACAGGGCCGCGTCGACCTCGGCGAAGAGGTCGAGCGTCTCCGGGTGCCAGGACCAGCGGAGATTGTGCACGAGCTCGCCCAGGGCGACCAGCTCCGTGGGCAGGACGGTGCGGACGGTAAACCGGCGGATAGCTCTCACGTTTCTGCACCCTACGGGCTAGGAGGGACCTCTCAGTCCTTCACCCCCAAGAAGCCCCTTCAAACCCCAGCCCGGAACAAGCATGAAGCCGGACGATTGGGGCAACTTTCCTCTTTGTTGGCTCTCCCGGGAACACACTCGGGAGGTCTATCCGCTGCTGTCCAGTATTTACGTGCAAGGATCGTTACTGCCGGGGTAGGCCGTATCCAGCGGTCCCACGCGGTTGCGAAATCTTGCACATACGGAAAGCCTCCGGCGGCGCCGAGCGCGCCGTCGCAAACCCTGCGAATGCGATGATCGGACGAATTCCCATCACGGACATCTCCCCCGTCGTCGACTGCGGGCAGTGGCCCGCCAAGGCGGTCGCCGGCGAGACCTTCCAGGTCTCGGCGACCGTCTTCCGAGAGGGCCACGACGCCGTGGCCGCGGGCGTGGTGCTCACCTCGCCCGACGGACAGCGTGGCCGCCTGAAACCCATGCGCGAGCTGGCCCCCGGCACCGACCGCTGGGGCGTCGACGTGTGCCTGCCGGCCGAGGGCGACTGGATGTTCCGCGTGGAGGCGTGGAGCGATCCGATCGCGACCTGGCTGCACGACGCCGAGATCAAGATCCCGCGTGGGCTCGACACCGACCTCATGTGCGAGGAGGGGGCCCGGCTGTTCGAGCGGGCCGCCAAGGCCGTCCGCACGGCCGAGTGCCCCGCGCCCGGCGGCCAGGGCGGCCCCGGCAACGGGCACTCCAGGAACGGCACGGGCAACAGCAAGGGCAACGGCAACGGCGACAGCGCGTGCGGGCACCGGGCGGCGCTGCTGTCGGTGTCGGCCACGCTGCGGGACGAGGATCTCGACCCGCGCGCCCGGCTGTCCATCGCCCAGCTCCCCGAGACGGCCGCGCTGCTGGCGGCGCATCCGTTCCGCGAGCTGGTGACCAGGGCCAAGCCGTACAAGGTCAGGGTCGACCGGCGCAGGGCGCTTTACGGCTCCTGGTACGAGTTCTTCCCCAGGTCCGAGGGCGCGGTCGTCACCGAGTCCGGCGTCTCCAGGTCGGGCACCTTCGAGACCGCGGCCAAGCGGCTGCCCGCCATCGCCAAGATGGGCTTCGACGTCGTCTACCTGCCGCCGATCCATCCCATCGGCCAGACCTTCCGCAAGGGCCGCAACAACACGCTGAGCCCGGAGCCCGACGAGCCCGGCTCGCCGTGGGCCATCGGCTCGGAGGACGGCGGCCACGACGCCGTCCATCCCGATCTGGGCACCCTTGAGGACTTCGACGAGTTCGTCAGCCGCACCCGCGCCCTGGGCATGGAGGTCGCGCTCGACTTCGCCCTGCAGTGCTCCCCCGACCACCCGTGGGTCAAGGAGCACCCGGAGTGGTTCACCATCCGGGCGGACGGCACGATCGCCTACGCCGAGAACCCGCCGAAGAAGTACCAGGACATCTACCCGATCAACTTCGACAGGGACCCCGAGGGCATCTTCGCCGAGGTCCGGCGGGTGCTGCGGCACTGGATGGACCACGGCGTGCGGATCTTCCGGGTGGACAACCCGCACACCAAGCCGGTGGCGTTCTGGGAGCGCCTGCTGGCCGACATCCACGCGACCGACCCGGACGTGGTGTTCCTGGCCGAGGCGTTCACCCGGCCCGCGATGCTCCAAACGCTCGCCAAGGCCGGGTTCCACCAGTCGTACACGTATTACACGTGGAAGAACTCCAAGTTCGACGTGGAGACCTACCTCTCCGAGCTCGCGCACGAGACGTCCGCGTTCCTGCGGCCGAACCTGTTCGTCAACACCCCGGACATCCTGCACGAGTACCTGCAGCACGGCGGCGTGCCGGCGTTCCGGATCAGGGCCGTGCTGGCCGCTCTCACGTCGCCGACCTGGGGGGTGTACTCCGGGTACGAGCTCGCCGAGAACGTTCCGGTGCGCCCAGGTAGTGAGGAATACCTTGATAGTGAGAAATATCAGTACAAGCCACGCGACTGGGCGGCAGCCGAACGCGAAGGAAGGACCCTCGCCCCGCTCATCACCCATCTGAATTTGTTCCGAAGAGCGCATCCGGCGCTGCAGGAATTGCGTAACCTACGGTTCCACAGGGTCGACCATCCGGACATCGTCTGCTTCTCCAAACGGCTTCCGGGCGCCTATGACACGGCCACACGAAGGCACGGGCTGGGCGACGTCGTTCTGGCGGTTGTCAATCTGGATCCTCACCACACCCACGAGGCGACGGTAGATCTCGACCTGCCCGCCATCGGTCTCGACTGGAACGCCGAGTTCGTCGTGGACGACGAGCTGTCGGGCGAGTCCTACCGCTGGAGGCAGAGCAACTATGTGCGTCTCGACCCTCACATCCAGCCTGCCCACATTCTCACCGTACGAGCCGCGCCACGGTAGAACAGAATTCAGCGGGGAGTCTTCAACGTGTGTGAAAGCGCCCTCCTCATGAGCCCCCTCTGGGGGAGCCCATGAGCTCCACACCCATTCCCAACACCTTCGACGAGGAGAAGCCGCGCGATCCTTACTGGTACAAGCGCGCCGTCTTCTACGAGGTTCTGATCAGGGGATTCGCCGACTCCAACGGCGACGGGACCGGGGACATCAAAGGTCTGATCAGCAAGCTCGACTACCTGCAGTGGCTGGGCGTCGACTGCCTCTGGCTGCTGCCCCTGTACGAGTCGCCGCTGCGTGACGGCGGCTACGACATCGCCGACTTCATGAAGATCCTGCCCGAGTTCGGGGATCTGGGAGACTTCGTGAAGCTGGTCGACGAGGCGCACAAACGCGGCATGCGGGTGATCGCCGACCTCGTCATGAACCACACCAGCGACGCCCATCCCTGGTTCCAGGCCTCCAGGCACGACCCGGAAGGCCCGTTCGGCGACTTCTACGTCTGGTCGGACACCGATGAGAAGTACCAGGACGCCCGGATCATCTTCATCGACACCGAGACGTCCAACTGGACCTACGACCCGGTGCGCGGCCAGTACTACTGGCACCGCTTCTTCCATCACCAGCCCGATCTCAACTACGAGAACCCGGACGTGCAGGAGGCCATGCTGGAGGTGCTGCGGTTCTGGCTGGACCTCGGCATCGACGGCTTCCGCCTGGACGCGGTGCCCTACCTCTTCGAGGAGGAGGGGACCAACTGCGAGAACCTGCCCAGGACGCACGAATACCTCAAGAGCATCAGGCGAGAGGTCGACCGGCTCTTCCCGGACCGGGTGCTGCTCGCCGAGGCGAATCAGTGGCCTTCGGACGTGGTGGAATATTTCGGCGATCCGGTAGGCGGCGGGGACGAATGCCACATGGCCTTCCATTTCCCGCTCATGCCCCGCATTTTCATGGCGGTCCGCCGAGAGTCCCGCTACCCAATTTCCGAAATTTTGGCACAAACGCCGAAAATTCCGGAACATTGCCAGTGGGGGATTTTTCTGCGGAACCATGATGAGCTGACGCTCGAAATGGTGACCGACGAAGAACGCGACTACATGTACACGGAGTACGCCAAAGATCCGCGCATGCGGGCGAATGTCGGCATCCGCCGGCGGCTGGCTCCCCTGCTGGAGAACGACCGCAACCAGATCGAGCTGTTCACCGCGCTGCTCCTGTCGCTGCCGGGCTCTCCCGTGCTCTACTACGGCGACGAGATCGGCATGGGCGACAACATCTGGCTCGGCGACCGCGACGGCGTCCGTACCCCGATGCAGTGGGACCCCGACCGCAACGCCGGGTTCTCCGACTGCGACCCCGGGCGGCTCTACCTGCCCGTGATCATGGACCCGATCTACGGCTACCAGGCGATCAACGTCGAGGCCCACCAGAAGAACGCGGGCTCGCTGCTCCACTGGACCAAGCGGATGATCGAGATCCGCAAACGTCACCCCGTCTTCGGGCTCGGCGAGTTCGCCGAGCTCAACTCCTCCAACCCCAGCGTGCTCGCGTTCGTCCGGGAGCTGGGCGACGACCGGATGTTGTGCGTCAACAACCTGTCGCGCTTCCCGCAACCGGTCGAGCTTGACCTGCGCAGATTCGTCGGCGTCTCCCCCGTGGAAACCATGGGAGGGGTCCCATTCCCGGCAATTGGCGAACTACCGTATCTTTTGACGCTTCCCGGGCATGGGTTCTATTGGTTCACACTCCCACCGGCACACACCCAGGAGGAGTAGGGCGTGATAGAGGAGCTCCTTGCCGCATGGATCGGCCGCCAACGATGGTTCGGCGGCAAGGGGCGCCCGATCGACGATCTGTCGATCGAGTCGGACGTCCTGCTGAGGCCAGGGCTCCGGCACCTGATCGTGGCCGTCTGGCAGGAGGGCGCGCGGGACCGGTACCAGATCTTCCTGGGCGAGCGGCACGACCTGCCCGACCGGCTCAACCACGCCCTCGTCGGCAGCCTCGGCGACGCCTACTTCTATGACGCCGTCCATGACGCCGACGCCATGAGCTGGCTGCTGGAGGGCATGGCGGGCGACGAGACCCGCAGCGGGCTGCGCATGCGGCACGCGCCCGGCGTCGTCATCGACACCTCCCAGCGCAGCCTGGTGCTGGGGGCCGAGCAGTCGAACACCTCGCTCGTGTACGGCGACTCCTACATCTGCAAGCTGTTCCGCCGGCTCGTCCCTGGCGTCAATCCGGAGCTGGAGATCATCAGCGCCCTGGCCGTCCGGAGCGCGCCGAACATCGCCCAGCCGTACGGGTGGATCGAGGCCGACGTGGACGGCACGGACACCACGCTCGCCTTCATGCAGGAGTACCTGTCCAACGCCAACGACGGCTGGGACCTCGCGCTGACCAGCGTCCGCGACCTGTACGCCTCGCTGCCGGGGGTCACCGCCGCCGAGGCGGGCGGCGACTTCGCGGCCGAGTCCGTACGGCTGGGCGTCGCCACCGCCCGCGTCCACCAGGAGCTGGCCGCGGCGTTCCCCACGGACCTGGTCGAGATTCCCGAGGTCAAACGCATGGCCGAGGGGTTCCGGCGACAGCTCGGACGGGCCATGGCCGAGGTGCCCGAGCTGCGGCGGCACGTGGCGGCCCTGGAGGACGCCTACCACCAGGTGGAACTGCTCACCAGGGAAGTGCCCGTGCAGCGTGTTCACGGGGATTACCACCTGGGCCAGGTGATGCGCACGCCCACCGACTGGGTGGTGCTCGACTTCGAGGGCGAGCCGGGGCAACCGCTGGCCGAGCGCCGGGCGCTGTCGTCGCCGCTGCGGGACGTGGCCGGGATGCTGCGCTCGTTCGACTACGCGGCCAGGCACCTGCTGGCCGACCACCCGCAGGCCGCCGAGCTCCAGCCCCGGGCCGAGGCCTGGGCCGACCGCAACCGCACCGCCTTCCTGGACGGCTACCGCGAGGGCGGCGGCATGATCACGGTCGGGGACGCGGCGCTGCTGCGGGCGTTCGAGCTGTCCAAGGCGGTGTACGAGGTGGTCTACGAGGCCCGCAACCGCCCGTCGTGGGTCTCCATCCCGCTGGCCGCCTTCCACCCCCGCCCCGCCTGACCGGCGGACCCCGCCGCGCCTGACCGGCGGAACCGGCCCCCGCCGGACCGGCCGGGCCCGCCGCGGGCGGCCCGGGGCTCAGCGCAGTTCTTCGACCAGGCCGGGCAGGCCCTCGGCGCCGTGGCCGCGGGCGACGCGCTGGTCGATGATCGCCTTCAGCGGCAGCAGGAGGTCGGGCTTGACCTGCTGCTCCCGGAAGGCGCGCACCAGGTTCTCCAGGCCGGACCTGTTGATCTCCAGGTTCGACACCGAGGTCGTGTAGTCGCGCGACTCGACGGACTTGACCCACTCCGGTTGCAGGGCGGCCATCGCGTTGAGCCACGGGACCAGGAGGGTGCTGGTGAAGTCGGTCAACGAGTAGCCGGCCGAGTCGACGAGCGCGGCCGCCTCCAGGAAGCCGGCGATCTGGCCGTACATGCCGGTGAGCATGGCCAGGTCGAGGAGCGGGGCCATCCCGGGGTCGGAGCCGACGAAACGCGGCTCGGCCATCGCGCGGAACGCGTCCTCGAAGCGCTCGAAGGCCGCCTGCGAACCGCTGTAGAGCACGAGCGCGCCGGGCCGGCCGATCATCTGGGGCACGGCCATGATGCCGCCGTCCACGTAGTCGCCGCCGCGGGCGGCCACCCATTCGGCCGCCTCGCGGGCCTCGGCGGGCCGGCCCGTGGTCAGGTTCGCCACGACGCGGCCCGTCAGCGGGACGTCGGCCAGCAGCTCGTACACGGCCGGGTAGTCGAGCACGCAGACGATCACCAGCGGGCTGGCCGCGACCGCCTCCGCCACCGTCCCGGCGCGGGTGGCGCCCCTGGCGACCAGGGGCTCGGCCTTGTCCGCCGAACGGTTCCACACGGTGACGCGGTGTCCGGCGTCCAGCAGGCTGCCGGCGAGCGCCGCGCCCATGAGGCCGAGACCGATGATGGAAATTTCTTCTGACATTTCGGGATTCCTTAGGTTCTGACGGATGTCTTCACCCTGCCCGCAGGGGGTTATGGTCTGATTCGGAGTTGCTTATGGGGGGTGGAGTGCGGTTCGGGGTGCTGGGGGCGCTCGCCGTGTGGGGGCCCGGCGGCGAGCCCGTCCAGGTGCTGGAGGTCAAGGTCCGGGCGCTGCTGGCCGACCTGCTGATCCACGCCGGGCGGCCGGTCTCCGCCGACCGGCTGATCGAGGACCTGTGGGGCGGCAGGCCGCCGGCGAACGCCCTGGCCGCGCTCCGGGTGAAGGTGTCGCAGCTGCGCCGGGTGCTGGGCGACCGGGAGCTGGTGGCGTACCGGGCGCCGGGGTACGTGCTGCGGGTGGAGCCCGAGGACGTGGACGCCGGACGGTTCGCCGTCCTCGTCGGGCAGGCGCAGCGCAGCGCCGACCCGCGGACCCGCGCCGGGCTGCTGCGGCAGGCCCTCGACCTGTGGCGGGGGGCCGCCTTCGCGGAGTTCGCCGACGAGGAGTTCGCCAGGGCGGCCGTGGCCAGGCTCGACGAGCAGCGGCTGGTGGCCGTGGAGGAGCTGGCCGAGGCGCGGCTCGGGCTGGGCGAGCACGGGCTGCTGGCGGCCGAGCTGGCCGACCTGGTGGCCGAGCACCCGTTCCGCGAGCGGCTGCGGGCCGCGCACGTACGGGCCCTGTACCGGGCCGGGCGGCAGGGCGAGGCGCTGGCCAGCTACGCCGACCTGCGGACGCGGCTGGCCGACGAGCTCGGGCTCGACCCCGGTCCCGAGCTGGTCGCGCTGCACCAGGCGATCCTTGAGCAGGACCCGGCGCTCGACGGGCCGGAGCGGCGGCGGACGAACCTGCCCGCGCCGCTCACCGGCCTCGTGGGCCGGGAGGAGGCGGTGGCGGAGGTGCGCGCCCTGCTGCGCGCGAACCGGCTGGTCACGCTGACGGGACCCGGCGGCGTCGGCAAGACCCGCCTCGCGCTCGCCGCGGCCGACTCCCCCGGCCCGCCCGGCTTCGGCGGCGGGGTGTGGCTGGTGGAGCTGGCGGGGCTGCGCGCCGGGGCGCCGGCGGTCGAGGTGGCCGAGGCGGTCGCGGCGGTGCTCGGCCTGCGCGACGACGTGGGCGGCGCGGCGCAGGACCTGACCGCCCGGCTGGCCGACGTCCTGAAGGGCACCCGGACGCTGCTCGTCCTGGACAACTGCGAACACGTCGTCGAGCAGGTCGCCGCGCTGGCCGGACGGCTGCTGCGGGCCGCGCCCGGGCTGCGCGTCCTGGCCACCAGCCAGGAGTCGCTGCGCGTCGAGGGCGAGGCGCTGTGGAGCGTGCCGCCCCTGGGACCGCAGGCGGCGGCGGAGCTGTTCGCCGCGCGCGCGGGCATCGAGCCGGACGCCGACGTCGCCGAGATCTGCGCCCGCCTGGACGGCATCCCGCTGGCCCTGGAGCTGGCCGCGACCCGGATGCGCACGCTCACCCCGCGCCAGCTCGCCGAACGGCTGGACGACCGGTTCCGGGTGCTCGCCTCCGGCCGCCGCGGCGCGCCCGCCCGGCAGCAGACGTTGCGCGCGGTGATCGACTGGAGCTGGGAGCTGCTGGGCGAGGACGAGCGCGTCGTGCTGCGGCGGCTGGCGGTGCACGCCGACGGGTGCACGCTGGAGGCGGCCGAGGAGGTCTGCGCCGAGCCGGGCGTGGACGTCCTGGACGCGGTGGCCAGGCTGGTGGACCGCTCGCTGGTGGTGCGGGCGTGGGGTGACGGGGAGCCGCGGTTCCGGCTGCTGGAGTCGGTGGCGGCGTACTGCGTGGAGCGGCTGGAGGCGGCCGGCGAGCCGGCGGAGGTGCGGCTCCGGCACGTGCGCCACTACACGGACCTGGCCGAGCGGGCGGAGCCGTACCTGCGGGGGCACGGGCAGCGGCGCGCGCTCGCCCGGCTCGACGCCGAGGGCGGCAACCTGCGCGCGGCGCTGGAGACGGCGGTCCGGCTCGGCGCGGCGGCCGAGGCGCTGCGGCTGGTGAACGCCCTGGCCTGGTACTGGGTGCTGCGCGGCCGGCTGGGCGAGGGCAAGCGGGCGCTGGAGGCGGCGCTGTCGATCGCGGCGGACGACGATCCGGGCGCCCCCCAGGCCAGGGCGTGGCTGGCGGGCCTGCGGCTGCTGGTGGGCCAGCCGCCGGGCCCTGACGTGACGGAACTGTTCACGGCGGTCGAGGACGCCCGGGAGCGGGCCAGGGCGCGATGGTTCGTCGGCTTCGCCCTGTTCGGGTACGACGATCTGTCGATCAGCGCCGGAATGATCGAGACGGCGTTGTCGGAGTTCGCCGAACTGGACGACGAGTGGGGCATGGCCGCCACCCTGACCGTCCGGGCCAGATGGGCGGGGATGCGCGGCGATCTGGCGGGCATGCGGCGCGACGGCGAGCGCGGCCTGGCGCTGTTCCGGCGGACCGGCGACCGCTGGGGCGAGCTGCGGGCGGCGGAGTGCCTGGGCAGCCACGCCGAGATCATCGGCGACTACGACCGCGCCGCGGAGCTGCGCGCGGAGGGCCTGCGCATGGCCGAGGAGCTGGGCCTGTGGAGCTCGGTCTCCGACGCGCTGTCCCGCCTGGGCCGGATCGCCATGCTGCGGGGCGACCACGCGGCGGCCGACGACCACCACGAGCGGGCCAGGCGACTGGCGGTGTCGCAGTCGAACCGTCCGGCCGAGGAGTTCGCCGAGATCGGGCTGGCGCTCGGCGCGCGCCGCCAGGGACGGCTCGACGAGGCCGAGCGGCTGCTGCTGAGCTGGCTGGACTGGGTGCTGGACGTCTCCGGCGAGCCGGGCGCGGCGCTGATCCTGGCGGAGCTGGGGTTCGTGGCCGAGCTGCGCGGGGACGCGGCGGGCGCGCTGGAGTTCCAGCTTCGCGGGCTGGCCGCCGCCCGCAACGTGGGCGACCCGCGCGCGACCGCGCTCGGGCTGGAGGGGCTGGCGGGGGCGCGGGCGCTAGGCGGCCGGCACGCGGAGGCGGCGCGGCTGCTCGGGAAGGCCGCCGCGCTCAGGGCGTCCGTCGGCGCGCCGCTGCCGGCGGGCGAGCGGGGGGACGTGGACCGGATCACGGCGGCCGTGACGGCGGGGCTGGGGGCGGCGGGGCTGGCGGCCGGCCTGGCCGAAGGGGCCGGCATGCCGGTGGACGACCTGCTGCCGGACACATCGGGCGCCTGATCGCCTTGTACAGGGCGGATCCGGCCACGACACGGCCAAGGATCATCCATGACGATCCCGCATACTTCTGCGATCATCCCGGGATTTTGCACATTCGGTGATTGTCGCCGTGAAAGCGGGCAGTGCCTGAGATGGACGGTCATCATAAGGCAGGGTTGGGAGCATGCCCATGAGGACAGAGCTCGACCGCCTCGCTGGCGGGGCGCACCACGATCCGCACTCCGTGCTCGGAGCACACCCGGTCCCGGGCGGCGTGGTGTTCCGCGCGCTGCGCCCGCTGGCCGAGCGGGTGCAGGTGGTGCTCGACGACGGCACGGCCCACGACATGAGACACCAGGCCCACGGCGTGTTCGAGGCCACGGTCGCCGGGCTGGACAAGGTGCCCGACTACACCCTGCGCGTCCGGTACGCCGGTGGGGAGCCGTACGAGGTCAAGGACCCGTACCGGCATTGGCCCACGCTGGGCGAGGTGGACCTGCACCTCATCGGCGAGGGGCGGCACGAGCGGCTGTGGGAGGTCCTGGGCGCCCGCGTGATGGAGCACCAGGACGTCCGGGGCACCGCGTTCGCCGTCTGGGCGCCGAACGCGCGCGGCATCAGGGTCGTCGGCGACTTCAACCACTGGGACGGCACCGCCTACCCGATGCGCTCGCTCGGCCGGTCGGGCGTGTGGGAGCTGTTCGTCCCGGGGCTGGAGGCCGGTGAGCGGTACAAGTTCCAGATCCTCGGCGCCGACGGGCTCTGGCGCGACAAGGCCGACCCCATGGCCCGGCGCACCGAGGTGCCCCCGATGACCGCGTCCGTGATCGACGAGTCCGCCTACACCTGGGCCGACGACGACTGGATGGCCGCGCGGCGCGAGCGGCCGGCGCAGCTCGGGCCGATGAGCGTCTACGAGGTGCACCTGGGCTCGTGGCGGCCGGGGCTGTCCTACCTGGAGCTGGCCGACCAGCTCTCCGAGTACGCGGCCGACATGGGGTTCACGCACGTGGAGCTGCTGCCGGTGGCCGAGCACCCGTTCGGCGGCTCGTGGGGCTACCAGGTGACCTCCTACTACGCGCCGACGGCCCGGTTCGGCACGCCCGACGAGTTCCGGCACTTCGTGGACCGCATGCACCAGCGCGGCATCGGCGTGCTGCTGGACTGGGTGCCGGCGCACTTCCCCATGGACGAGTGGGCCCTGGCCCGCTTCGACGGCACCCCCCTGTACGAGCACGCCGACCCGGCCAGGGGCGAGCACCCCGACTGGGGCACCTACGTCTTCGACTTCGGCCGCAGGGAGGTCAAGAACTTCCTGGTCGCGAACGCCCTCTACTGGCTGAAGGAGTTCCACGTGGACGGCCTGCGCGTGGACGCGGTCGCCTCGATGCTCTACCTCGACTACTCGCGCCGCGAGGGCGAGTGGACCCCCAACGTCTACGGCGGCCGGGAGAACCTCGACGCGGTCGAGTTCCTCAAGGAGATGAACTCCGTCTGCTACCGGGAGGCTCCGGGCATCTCGACCGTCGCCGAGGAGTCGACGGCCTGGCCGGGCGTCTCGCGGCCGGTGCACCTGGGCGGGCTCGGCTTCGGGTTCAAGTGGAACATGGGCTGGATGCACGACACGCTCGAATACCTGCGCCGCGAGCCGATCTTCCGCCAGTACCACCACCATCAGATGACGTTCTCCCTCATCTACGCCTATTCCGAGAACTACGTGCTGCCGCTGTCCCATGACGAGGTGGTGCACGGCAAGGGCTCGCTGCTCGGCAAGATGCCGGGGGACGAATGGCAGCGGTTCGCCCAGCTCAGGGCGTTGCTGGCGTTCATGTGGGCGCATCCGGGCAAGCAGTTGCTGTTCATGGGCGGCGAGTTCGGCCAGGGCTCGGAGTGGTCGGAGGAGCGCGGGCTCGACTGGTGGGTGCTGGAGTTCGACGGGCACAAGGGCGTGCAGCGGCTCGTCCGCGACCTCAACAGGCTCTACAAGGAGACCCCGGCGCTGTGGGAGCAGGACGCCAGGCCGGAGGGGTTCCGCTGGATCGACGCCGACGACGCGTCGGGGAACACGTTCTCGTTCGTCCGGTACGCGGCCGACGGGTCGGCGGCGGCCTGCGTGGTCAACTTCAGCGGCGGGGCGCACGAGAGCTACCGGCTCGGACTGCCCTACGGCGGCCACTGGGCGGAGGTCGTCAACACCGACGCCTACGACTACTGGGGCAGCGGCGTGGGCAACATGGGCGGGGTCGAGGCCGAGGCCGAGCCGTGGCACGGGCTGCCGTTCTCCACGACGTTGCGGGTGCCGCCGCTCGGCGCGGTGTGGCTGACCAAGGAGGCGCCGACGGAGGCTTCGGAGTCTGCGGGGCCGTCGGGGTCGTTGAACGTTTGAGGTGCGTGCGCTGAAAGTTCGGTGAGAAACAGGGCCAGGCTCTGTGCTGGCGGGATAAATCGCCCTAAACTCCGAGATCATCCCCCTCGGAGGACGCGTGCGATTTCGCCCCCTGATCGTGTGCTCGATCGTGCTGGCCCTGTCATCGGCCTCCGTCCCGGCGTTCGCCGACGACCCCGCGGCGACGCCGACGCCGGCGCCCTCCCAGAGCAAGCTGGAGGAGGGCCTCGCGCTCGACGGCGACACCACCCGCGCCATCGTGGAGCTGACCGACGCCGCGCAGCACGAGCCGGTGGCCGGCGTGGCGGCGGCCCAGAGCGTCGACGTGCTGCTGCAGCCGCAGAGCCAGTCGTTCATGGTGGTGGAGGGCACCGCCGAGGAGCTGGCGAAGCTGGCCGAGGACCCGCGCGTCACCTCCATCCACCGCGACCGGACGTACGCGCCGGCCGAGGTGGGGTCCAACATCACCCAGATCGGCGCGGACAAGGCCCACGAGAAGAACCTCACCGGCGCGGGCCAGAACATCGTCGTCCTGGACACCGGGATCGACCGCGACCACCCGTACTTCGGCGGCAGGCTCGTGGGCGAGGCGTGCTTCTCGGCCGTGGAGAGCGGCGTGGAGTCGCTGTGCCCGAACGGGCAGCCCCAGCAGACCGGCGAGGGCGCGGCCGACGCCACCACCGCCAAGTGCCTGTCCGGCGGCGTGAACCTGTGCGAGCACGGCACGCACGTCGCCGGCATCGCGGCGGGCAGCGGCGGCGTGGCCCCGGGCGCCGGGATCATCGCGGTGCAGGTGTTCAGCCGGGTGAACGACGAGGACATCTGCACGGGCGAGTCGTCGTGCCTGCTGGCCTTCGAGTCGTCGCTGCGGCTGGCCATGGACTACGTGGCCACGCTCACCCAGCCCGTCGCGGCGGTGAACCTGAGCCTGGGCGGCGCGTTGTCGGAGACCGACTGCGACGCCACCGAGGAGGGCGCGGTCTTCAAGCCGAAGATCGACGCCCTGCTGGCCAAGGGCATCGCGACCGTGGTCGCCGCCGGGAACGAGTTCTTCGAGGGCGCCTCCTACCCCGCGTGCGTCTCCTCGGCGGTCGCGGTCGGCGCGAACGACGGCGCCGACGCCATCGCCGACTTCTCCAACCGGGGCTCGCTCGTCGACTTCTTCGCCCCCGGCGTGGACATCCAGTCCTCGGTGCCGGACGACCAGATGGCCACGCACAGCGGCACCTCGATGGCGACGCCGCACGTCGCCGGCGCGCTGGCGCTGATGAAGGCCGCCGCGCCGCAGACGCCCGTCGCCGACCTGATCAACACGCTGAAGACCACGGGCCGGCCCTACCAGTACGAGGCCAACGGCGCCCAGGTCACCACCCCCCGCCTGGACGTGGGCGCCGCCCTGGCCGGCACCGGCACCCAGCCGCCGATCACGCAGTCGCCGACGACCGGCCCCACGGACGACCCCGAGCCCGACCCCACGGACGGCAGCGGCCCGACGCCCCAGCCCGACCCCGACGACGGGCAGCCCGCGCCGGCCCCGACGTCCTCGGTCACGCCGGTCCCGCTGCCCACGGTCACGGTGACGGTGACCGTCACGCCGACCCCCGCCCCGTCGGCCGCCGCCGTCTGCACGCGCGGCACGGCCGGCGCCAGGATGACGGCCGGCAAGTGGGCCGTGGAGATCCACCGCAGCAGCGGGACGATCCCCGACAACACGCTGAACTGCTACCTGAAGCTGATCGGCAAGGCCAGCAAGGTGTTCCCCGAGCTGACCAAGGCGTCGTCGCTGGGCAAGGCGTACCGGGTGCTGAAGGGCACGAAGACGTCCCGCGACAAGCTGGACAGCGCGCTGCTGACGGCCTGGCTCAACTGGGCGCACGGCAGGAACGGCACCACCGTGCTGACCGCCGCCGAGAAGGTGCGGCTGAGCGGCGCGGCGTCGAAGGCGGCGCTGAGGAAGGCGACGAAGAACGTGCTCAAGTCGCTCTGAGGCGGCTTCACCGACGGAAGGGCCGGCCGGCCCTTCCGTCTTCCTCCCCGCATGGCAAAAAGCCGCTCAGCTTTCACCGCTTTCACATAGGCCACCGACATCACACTTGTCACACCCGGGGATGGACACCTCACACCGGACGGTCTGACCCTCGGAGGACTAAGTGAGGCTACGGTCCCTGCTCGCCTGCGCTGCCGCGCTGGCCACGACATCCGCCGTGCTCTGCGCGGCGCCAGCGCTGAGCGCCGACGCGCGTGACACCGGCGACCCGGTCATCAGCCCCGCCCTCGTCGCGGAGGTCCAGGCCAAGAGCAAGGTCCGGTCGATCATCCAGCTCAAGCCGGGGCAGAACGTGCAGGCCGTGGCCAAGGATCTCGAACAGGCCTCCGAGGGCAGCCGGGTGCTGGAGGCGGCGCAGTCGCCCCACTTCTTCGTCGCCGAGCTGGACGGCAAGACGCTGGCCCAGCTCAGGAAGGACGACCGCGTCCAGGCCGTCTACAAGGACGAGCTGCGCCCGGCCGTCCTGGACAGGAGCACCCGGATCATCGGCTCCGACCGGGCCAACGCGGCCGGCTGGACGGGCAGTGGCTTCACGGTGGCAATCCTGGACACGGGCATCGACCGCGACCACCCGTTCTTCGCCGGCCGGATCGTGGACGAGGCGTGCTTCTCCTCCTCCGACGCCAGTGACGGCTCGGTCTCGCTCTGCCCGAACAACCAGCCGAGCCAGACCGGCCCGGGGTCCGCGGACGCCGAGACCGCCCAGTGCGTCGTGAACGGCGTCAACGCCTGCTCGCACGGCACGCACGTCGCGGGCATCGCCGCCGGCCGGATGACGACCGGCGCGCCCTCCGACGGCGTCGCGCCCGCCGCGGGCATCCTGCCGATCCAGGTGTTCAGCCGCATCGACAGCGCGATGACGTGCGCGGTCATCGGCACCCAGGCGCCCTGCTTCCTCAGCTACACCTCCGACCAGAAGCTGGCGCTGGAGTACGTCGCGCGGGTGGCCGCGGCCCGGCGGGTCGCCGCGGCGAACCTGAGCCTGGGCGGCGGCGGGCCGTACCGCGAGAACTGCGACTCCGACCCGAGCGCGGCGAGCCTCAAGCCGGACTTCGACACGCTGATCTCTCTCGGGGTCGCGCCCGTGGTGGCGGCCGGCAACAACGGCTTCCCCGACGGCGTCTCGGCGCCCGCCTGCATCTCCTCCGCCGTCGCGGTGGGGGCCACCGACGACCGGGACGCCCTGGCCGACTTCTCCAACCGGGGCCCGCTGCTCGACCTGCTCGCGCCGGGCGTGGGCATCAGGTCGTCGGTGCCGGACGACAGCTACGCCGACAAGAGCGGCACGTCGATGGCCGCGCCGCACGTGGCGGGGGCGTTCGCGCTGATGCGGCAGGCGTACCCGAACTTCACGGTGGCGCAGAGCCTGCAGCGGTTGCAGGCCACGGGCCGCAGCATCGGCTACGCCGCCGGCGGCGCCCAGGCGCGCACGGCCCGCATCGACGTGTTCGCCGCCACGGCCCCGAGCACTCCCAAAGCCTGACGCCGGCACCCAGAAGAGGGCCGGATCCGACGATCCGGCCCTTTCGCTTACCAGGACAAGAAGCGATAACAGAACACAAGCGCCTCTCTGACATCTCTTGTCCAATATCTACACTTCTTTACACAAACGCCCCCCGACCCCCCGGAGGATCAGTTGAGACTCATGTCTCTGCTGGCCGGTGCGATCACCCTCGCCGCCACCGCTGCGTCGCTGGTCGCCACCCCCGCCCTGGCCGACCCTGAGTCCAAGATCGACCCGGCCGTCACCTCGACGGGCGAGCACCGCGTCATCGTCCGCGTCCGCCAGCCCGCCCAGGTGCAGTCGGCCCTGGCCGGCGCGGAAGGGGTCAGGCAGGACAGGCGGAACGTCGTGGCCACGCCGCCCGCCGAGCTGGCCGGCAAGCTCGACTTCTTCGTCTACCGCGGCACCCGCGCCGAGCTGGAGAAGGTCGCCGAGCAGGCGGACGTCGTCTCGATCCGCAAGGACCGGCTCAACGAGCCCTCGCTGGCGCAGAGCGTGCCGCTGATCGGCGCCGACCGGGCGCACCGGCAGGGCTTCACCGGCAAGGGCACCGCCGTCGCGATCATCGACTCCGGCATCGACAACGACCACCCGGCCTTCGGCCGCCGCATCGCGGCGCAGGCGTGCTTCTCCGCCACCGACCCGGCCGACGGCTCGACGCCGCTGTGCCCCAACGGCAGCCAGTTCCAGATCGGCGACGGCGCGGCCAGCTCCGAGACCGAGGCGTGCCTGCGCAACGCCCCCCGGCCCGAGTACGGCCTGTGCTACCACGGCACCCACGTCGCGGGCATCACCGCGGGCCAGGCCACCAAGGAGTTCCCGAACCCCGGCGTCGCCCCCAAGGCCAAGATCATCGCGATCCAGGTCTTCAGCCGCTTCGACAACTCCCCCTACTGCGGCGCCGCGGCGTCCTGCGTGCTCGCCTACGACTCCTCGGTCCTGACCGGCATGGCGTACGCGAACGTGCTGGCCGACCAGTACGACATCGCCGCGGTCAACCTGAGCCTGGGCGGCGGCAAGTACGACGCCTACTGCGACGAGGGCGACGGCGCCGACTTCAAGGCCGAGGTGGACCAGCTCCAGGCCAAGGGCGTGGCCACCGTCGTGGCCGCGGGCAACAACGGCTTCGACGCCTCCGTCTCCTGGCCCGCCTGCGTCTCCAACGTCGTGACCGTGGGCGCCACCGACAAGCAGGACGCCGTGGCCTCCTTCTCCAACCGGGGCGCCATGCTCGACCTGTTCGCGCCCGGCGTCTCGATCACCGCCGCCATCAGCGGCAACGCCTACGCCACGCTGAACGGCACCTCGATGGCCGCCCCGCACGTCGCCGGCTCGTTCGCGCTGCTGCGGCAGAAGCGCGCGCACGCCACCGCCGACCAGCTCCTCGACGCGTTGCGGAGCACCGGCAAGCCGATCACGTACGCCAGCGCGGGCACCCAGCTCACCACCCCCCGCATCAACGTCTACGCCGCCCTGCACAGCCACCGCTGACCCGGCATCGGCCCAGGTTCCAGGCGGACGCCCCTACCCGGGCGGCCGCCTGGCCCTCTTCCGGGCCCGACACGAAATGTGTCGCTTAGGGTGGCTATATGGACGCAGGCAGGGCGATCTTCGAAACCGTCGACAAGCTTCGCCAGCGGCGCACCGGCCCGCTGGTCCTGGAGCTCGATCTCACCGAGGGCCTCACGGAAGGACCGCCGTCCGACCCGGTCGCCGCGGTGTTGTCCATGCGCAAGACCCGTCTGTCGGACGTGCTGTCCGGCCTCCGGCGGGCCGGCCGGGACTCCAGGGTCAAGGCGCTGGTGGTCAAGCTCGGCGGCAACCCCATGGGCCTGGCCATGGTCCAGGAGCTGCGCGAGGCCGTCACCCGCTTCCGCGCCTCCGGCAAGCTGACCGTGGCCTACGCCGAGACGTTCGGGGAGTTCAGCGGCGGCACGGTCCCCTACTACCTGGCCACCGCGTTCGAGCGGGTCTACCTCCAGCCCAGCGGCGACGTCGGGCTCACAGGGGTGGCGATGGAGCAGCGTTTCCTCAAGGGCGCACTGACCAAGCTGGGCGTGGCGGTCGAGGCCGGGCAGCGGCACGAGTACAAGACCGCGGTCAACACCTTCACCCAGGACCACATGACCGAGCCCCACCGCGAGTCGATGACCCGCATCGTGGAGTCGGTCGCCGAGCAGCTCGTCCACGGCATCGCCGAGGGCCGCAGGCTCGACCCCGCCAAGGTGCGCGAACTGATCGACCGCGGCCCCTTCACCGCCTCCGAGGCGCAGGAGAGCGGCCTGGTGGACGCCCTCGCCTACCGCGACGAGGTGTACGACGAGGTCCGACGGGCCACGGGCGGCGAGGCCCACCTGCTGTTCGTCTCCCGGTACGCCAGGAGCGCGGCGGTGCGGAAGCTGCCGCACCCCATGGCCGACGGCATCGCGCTCGTGCACGGCAGCGGGCAGATCAGGAGCGGCCGCAGCGGCCGCAGCCCGCTCGGCGGGGGCGGCGCGATGGGCTCCGACACGATCAGCGCGGCGCTGCGCGCGGCCCGCCGGGACGAGCACGTCAAGGCCGTGGTCTTCCGGGTGGACAGCCCCGGCGGCTCGTACGTGGCCTCCGACACGGTGTGGCGGGAGGTGACGCTGACCCGCCGGGTGAAGCCGGTGATCGTCTCCATGGGCGACCTGGCCGCGTCCGGCGGATACTTCGTGTCCATGGGCGCCGACGTGATCGTGGCCCAGCCCGGCACCCTGACCGGCTCGATCGGCGTTTATGGCGGCAAGCCCGTCATGACCGACTTGCTCCAAAAAATCGGGATAAATACTGAACTGGTCGCCGACGGGGTCAACGCCGGCATGTTCTCCACCGCCCGCGGCTTCTCCCCCGAGCAGTGGGACCGGGTGAACGGGTGGCTCGACCGCATCTACGACGACTTCGTGGGCAAGGTCGCCGAGAGCCGCGGCCTGACCCGCGAGCGCGCCCACGAGCTGGCCAGAGGCCGGGTCTGGACCGGCGCGGACGCCCACGCCAACGGCCTGGTGGACGAGCTGGGCGGCCTTGAGCACGCCCTCGGCCTGGCCCGCGAGCGCGCCGGGCTCGCCGACGACGCCCCCGTGCGCGTCTATCCCAGGATCAACCCGCTGGAGCGGCTGCGGGGGCCGGAGTCCAGCGAGGACAAGTCCGCCGCCCTGGCCAGGATGCGGCTCGACGCCTGGGGGCCGCTGGCCCGCCTGTCGGCCGAGCTGGGCCTGCCCGCCGCCGGTCCGCTCTCTTTGCCCGGTTGGTACGTCATCAGATAATTTGATCTTGTATGCTCCCTGCCCCACAGGGGCATGATCGTCAGCGTCTCCCCGGACGAGCGCCGGCAGGTGAAGCTGACCGACCACGCGGGCGGCGCGCCGAAGGTGACCTTCCTGGACCGCCGGTCGGGCAAGGAGAGCGAGGTCGACCTGCCCGTGCCGGAGGACCCCGAGCGGGCGGGCCAGTACCTGCAGACGCTCTGGCCCACCTGGTCGCCGGACGGCCGCCGCCTGCTGCTCAACGTGTTCGAGCCGGGCGGCGAGCCGCGTTCGGCGGGCATCGTGCTGATCGACGTGCCCTCGCTGGAGGCCCGGTTCGTCCGGATCGAGAAGGCGCTCATCACCGTGGGCGGCTTCCAGTGGACGCACGACGGCAAGGGCGTGGTCGTGCGCTGGGGCAAGAACGGCTCCTCCGCGGTCCGCCGCTACGACCTCACCGGCGCCGTCACCCGGACCTGGCACGTGCGGGGGCGTCCGGCCGCCTCCGGGCTCGGCGCGTTCAGCCCGTCGGGCCGCCGCTTCGTCACCGCCTGCACCTCGCTGGAGAAGGCCGCCTGCGTCTGGGACACCCGGACCGGCAAGGCCGTCACCCGGATCGAGCTGGCCTTCAGCCCGGTGTGGGGCCCGACGCTCGGCTGGTACGACGAGCGGCACCTGCTCGCCCCGGTCAAGGACGGCGTGGGCGTCGTCGACCTCACGGGCCGGGTCGTCGAGACGCTGGTCAAGGCCGGGACGAAGACGACCCTGTATCCGCACTTCGAGCGCCGGGGCTGAAGAAGGCCGCGGCCCGCTCCAGGGCGCCGGTGTCGCGCAGGATGTCGCCGGGGCGGTTGGCGTAGCCGACGAGCGCGCCGCCCCACGACCCGAAGTACTCCGCCGACAGGCGCAGCGTGCCGATCAGCGGATCGGCCACCGACTCGTCCTCCTCGCTGATCGTGGTGACCGCCCAGACGGTCTTGCCCGCCATGCGCCCCTTGAAGTCGTAGCCGGGGACGCGCATCCAGGCCGACCAGTGGTCGAGGTAGAGCTTGGTGGTGGCCGAGACGCTGTACCAGTAGAGCGGGGAGACGATCACCAGATCGGTGGCGTCGAGCGTGGCCTCGGCGAGCAGCTTCTCCGCGCCCTCGGGGACGGGGTAGAGGCCGTCGCCGGTGTGGCGGATGTCCCGGAAGGGCGGCAGCGGGTGGTCGTCGAGGCGCAGCCAGCGTTGCCCGACGTCCGGCGGGAGCGCGGCGGCGGCGTGCCTGGCCAGGGTCTCGGTGTTGCCGTCACGGCGGTTGCCGCCCAGGAGGAAGAGGAAACTGCGCATTCAGCATCCCATCGGCCGGTAGCGGGCGCGCAGCCGTACCAGCGGCTGGAGCGCGGGGGTGACATAGGGGACGGCGAGCACCTGGGCGACGAAGAGCGTGTGGTCGCCGGCCGGGACGACCTGGGTCGTCTCGGCCTCCAGGGCCGCCACACCGCCCTCGACCACCAGCGCCTCGGTGTGCGCCCCCCGGTGGTGGGGGGTGCCCGCCAGCAGGAGGCGGGCGCTGGGACGGCCGGCGGTGGCGAAGCGGCTGGCGATCGCGGCCTGGCCGGAGGACAGCAGCGAGGCCGCCCACCGGTCCTGCCGGAGCAGCACCTCGCAGAGGTAGCCGCGGGAGGCCAGGCTGATCAGCACGAGCGGCGGCTCGGCCGAGACGGACATCAGCGCCGACACGGTCACGCCCAGGTCGTCGCGCCCGTCCCGGACGGTGATCACCGCGACGCCCGCGGCCAGTTGCGCCATCGCCTCCGTGAACTCGCTCACAGCGGAGACCTCCGGCCGGAGGTCCCCGCCGCGGGCGTCAGGCGAGGCCGTTGGAGGTCAGCCATTCCTTGGCCACCGTGGCGGGCTCGTCCTTGTTGACGGAGATCTTCTGCATCATGTCGAGCAGGGACTGGGTGCTCAGCTTGGCCGAGATGCCGTTGAGCGTGGTGCGGATCGTGTCGTTCGCGCCGGACTTGAACAGCAGCGGCGTGACGTTCTGGGCGGGGAAGATGTTCTTGGTGTCCTGGAGCGGCACCAGGTTGTTGGCCAGCATCTTGGGGTCCGTGGTGAACACGTTGCCGACCTGGATCGAGCCGTCCTTCAGGGCGTCGGCCGTGGCCGGGCCCTTCGGCTCCCACTGCTTGAACTCCAGCCCGTAGACCTCCTTGAAGCGCGCCTCCCACCGCTTCTTGAACTCGGGCGGGCCGCCGACGACCATGTTCTTGGAGACCTTGGCCAGGTCCTCGATGGTGTTCAGCGACTGCTTGGTCTGGGTGTCCTTGGTGACCGAGAGGCTGTCCTTGTCCTCGGCCGGGGAGGAGTCGAGCACTTCGAGCTCGGCCGGGAGCTTCTCCTTCAGCGCCGCGTTGACCTCGTCGGTCGTCGAGGCGGTGTTCTTCAGGTCGACGAAGGCCAGCAGGTTGCCGTTGTACTCCGGAACGATGGTCAGGCCGCCGTTCTTGACCTGGTCGTAGACGGCCTCGCGGCTGCCGATGCGCGGCTTCTCCTCGACCTGCACGCCCTTGGCCTCAAGGGCCTGGGCGTAGATCGACGCGAGCAGCACGCTCTCGTCGAAGTCGAAGGAGCCGATGACGGCCTTGCCCCCGGCCGCCGCGGCCGACCCGCTGGGCGCCGCGCTCGTGGTGTCGAGCGGGTTGCCCCCACCGCCGCTCCCGCCACCGCAGGCGGCCAGCGCCAGCGTCGCCGACACGAGCACCGCCGCGGTGCCGATCATGCGTCTCATGTGTGAATTTCCCTTCTAAAGCGGCAGGTAATACCGGAGACTATCGAACCTTCAGTCTCTGGCTCACCCCCGGCGAAACGGTCACCCTCTGGATGAGGGCGAACACGATCTGCACGACAAGCGCGAACAGCACAATCAGTACTGAACCCCCCACAACGCTCGCATAATCCTTGGTCGCGAAACCGTCGATCACAAACCGGCCGAGCCCGCCGAGCCCCGTGTACGCCGCGACCGTCGTGGTGGAGACCACCTGGATCGCCGACAGCCTGAGCCCGAGCAGGATCAGCGGCAGCGCCACCGGGACCAGCACCCGGCCGAGCACCTGCCCGCCGCGCAGCCCCATCCCGTACGCCGCGTCGCGCAGCTCCGGATCGACCCCCTTGATCCCCTCGTAGGTGTTGACCAGGATCGGCGGCACCGACAGCAGCACCAGCGGGATGATCACCGGCCAGATCGAGGACGTGCCGAGCAGCAGCACGAACAGCACCAGCAGACCGAGCGTCGGCAGCGCCCTGGCCAGGTTCGCCGAGATGACGACCACGACCTCGCCCCTGCCGGTGTGGCCGATGGCCAGCCCCAGCGGCACCGCGATCAGCATCGCCAGCACCAGCGCCAGGGCCGAGAACTCCAGGTGCTCCAGCAGCCGCGCCGGGATGCCGTCGGGGCCGGCCCAGTTCGCCCCGGTGCCGAAGAAGTCGGCCAGCCAGCCGAAGAACGAGCCCAACCAGCTCACGACGTCCCCTTCCGCGCGCGCACCCAGGGGGTGAGCAGGCGCTGGGCCAGGACCAGCAGGCCGTCGGCGACCAGCGCCAGCGCGACGATCAGCACGATGCCGGTGACCACCGGCGGCATGAACGGGTTCTGGTAGGCCCGGGTGAACAGCCCGCCGAGCCCGCCCTGGCCGATCAGCGCGCCCACGCTGACCAGGCTGATGCTGGAGACCGCGACCACGCGCAGCCCGGCCAGCACCACCGGCGTGGCGATGGGCAGCTCGACCTGCAGCAGGCGGCGCATGGGCGTGAACCCCATCGCGACGGCCGACTGGCGCACGTGGTCGGGCACCGAGTTCAGCCCGTCGACCACGGCCGGGATGAGCACGGCCATGCCGTAGAAGGTCAGCGGGATGATCACGGTGGTCTGCGACAGCCCGGTCACCGAGATCAGCAGCATGAACACCGGCAGCGACGGCAGCGCGTAGACGACGTTCATCAGGCCCGAGGTGGGCTGGTAGAGCCAGCGCCAGCGCACGCAGGCCAGCCCGAGCGGCAACGCCAGCACCAGCGCGGCCAGGATCGGCACCAGGGACATGGTCAGGTGGTCGGTCAGCAGGTTCCTGATGCTGTCGGCGCGGCCGGTGTCCCAGTTGCGGGCGATCCACTCCCAGATGCTGGGCGGACCCTCACGCATCGGCGGCCTCCGCCAGCGCCTCGTCCAGGGCCTCCCTGGTGGCCACGCCGACGACCCTGCCGTCCTCGTCCACGGCGACCGAGCAGCCGGAGGGCGACAGCAGCGCCGCGTCCAGGGCCGAGCGCATCGAGTCGCGGCCGGGCACGAACGTCCCGTACGGCTCCAGCTCCTCGGGCCGCGACCCGGCGAACCAGCCCACGGGCTGGTCGTCGTCGGTCACGACCAGCAGCCACGGCTCGTCACTGGCCGCCCGTTCGCGCACGGTCAGGTCGGTACGCAACCGCAGCCCCTTCGTGGAGATGAACTGCAGCCGCCGGATCCCCCGGTCGTGGCCCAGGAACTCGCGGACGAAGTCGTCGGCCGGCTCCGACAGCAGCGTCTTGGGGTCGGCGAGCTGGGCCAGCCGCCCGCCGACGCGCAGCACGGCCACCCGGTCGCCGAGCTTGATCGCCTCGTCGATGTCGTGGGTGACGAACACGATGGTCTTGTTCAGCTCCGCCTGCAGCCGCAGCAGCTCGTCCTGGAGGCTGGTGCGGACGATCGGGTCGACCGCGCTGAACGGCTCGTCCATGAGCAGCACGGGCGGGTCGGCGGCCAGCGCCCTGGCCACGCCCACGCGCTGCTGCTGCCCGCCGGAGAGCTGGAAGGGATAGCGGCCGGCGAAGGCCGGGTCGAGGCCGACGCGTTCGAGCAGCTCCATCGCCCGCGCGCGGGCCTTCTTCTTGTCCCAGCCCAGCAGGTACGGGACCGTCGCGATGTTGTCGACGATCTTCCGGTGCGGGAAGAGGCCGGCCTGCTGGATGACGTACCCGATGCCGCGGCGCAGCGTGGGCGGGTCGATGCCGCTCACGGGCACCCCGTCGAGGAGGATCTGTCCCTCGGAAGCGTCGATCATGCGATTGATCATCCGGAGGGACGTCGTCTTCCCGCAGCCCGAGGGGCCCACCAGCACGGTGATCTCGCCGGTGGGCGCCTCAAGGGAGAGGGCGTCCACGGCGGTGGTGCCGTCTGGATAGCGTTTGGTGACAGCGTCGAATGTGATCACGCGTGACCTCTCGCTCGATGGCAGGGCCGCGGCCCCCCTGCCACGACCGCCGCATGATCTCGGTGGCCCACAAGACTACGGCGACCCTCACCCCTGTGTCCCCACGGGGGACGGCTTAAACGTTTCACTGACCAGGGAGATTTACCGGAATTTCCGATCAAGTGGTGCGCCGGGCCTGGGGGAGTTGGCATGATTACCTCCACAAACTCCAGACGCGTACCCCTCACCTCAGCGTCCGCACATTTAGCAAGAGGATCGGCCCCGTGTCCCAGCCGCTCACCGGTCAGCGCCCCCGCACAGAACTGATCGCAGAGCTCTACGACCGCCATGCCGCCGGGCTGTTCGCGTACTGCGCCGACCAGCTCGGCGATCCGGGCACCGCGTCCGACGTCCTGGCGTCCGTGTTGTCCGGCGTCCCCGACGTCGCCCCGCCCCGTGCCGCCCTGTACGCCTACGCCCGCCGCCAGATCCACCGGCGGGACGTCGTCTACGCCCCGCCCGTCGTGGACCCGCTCATCGACCCGGCCTCGGCGCTGGTCGAGCGCGTGCTGCGCGAGCTGCGCCCGCAGCAGCGCGAGGTGCTGGTGCTGTGCGCGGTGTGCGGGCTGAGCCGGGCCGAGCTGGCCTGGGTGCTCGACGTCGCCCCCGACACCGCCGACGAGCTCGCCTTCGGGGCGGGCCACCGCTTCCGCGAGGTCCTGGACATGGCCCTGACCGCGCTGGCCGGCGGGCGGGCGCCGAAGCCGGTCGCCGACGTGTACGGCGCGCTCGCGGTCGCGCCGCTGCGGGACGTCCTGGGACGTCTGCCCTGGCCGGAGCCGCCCGCGATCCTGCGGGTGCACTTCGCCGGATCGGTGCCGGCCGAGCCGGGGCCGCTGTTCGTCAAGCCGCTCTGGCCCGCGCCACCGCAGTGGCCGTTGCCGCTCGCCGCCACCGACCCGGCGACCAGCACCGGGATCTTCCCGGCGGACCTGCTCACGCCGCCGCCCGCCGGACGGCCGTCCGTGCACGAGGCGACGACCGCGCCGATGCCCAAGCTGCGCGACCCGCTCGGGGCGCTGGACTCGATGGGCCCGCTGCGGGACCCGGCCGCGCGGGCGGCGGCCGTCCGGCCGTTCCTGCCCAAGCCCCCACAGCCGGCGCAGCCCCCGCAGCCGCTGCCTGAGTCCGTACGGCCGTTCAGCACGGGCGACTTCACCGCGCCGCCCGCCGCTCCGGCCGAGGGCCGGATGGCGGGGGCCGCCGTTCCCCCGCCCGGTGAGCGGCCCTTCTTCCTGGCCGCGCCCATCCCCGCGGACGTGCTGGACGACGAGCCCATCACCCAGGAGATGCCCGCGATCAGGGACGTCCCGGCGCATCAGGACCCGGGCCGCGCTGCCCGGCGTCCCCTGGCGGCGGAACAGCCGGTCAAGGAGGCGGCGCCGCTGTTCACCCCGAGGTCCAGGGCCGCCGCCGAACCGGTCTACCGCATGCCCGCCCCCGAGCCACCCAACGCCCCGGCCCCGTCCGAACCGGCCCTACCCGACCCGGGCCTGTCCGCCTCCGCCCCGTCCGACCTTGCTGTGTCCGACCCTGCTGTGTCCGATGCGGCGCCGTCCGGGCGCAGCCGCGCGGCGGACTTCGCCGTCGAGCTCGCCCGCGAGCTGGAAGCCGACCGCGCGCGCTACCCGGACCCCGCGCGCGACCTCCAGAGCCCGTCCCGCCGCAAGCCCGGCGCCGAACCGGCCCGCTCGCCGGGGAGAGGCGGCGCCAAGCCCGGCGCCCGCAAGCAGCCGGCGGGCAAGAAGAAGGCCGCGGCCAGGAAGAAGGCGCTCAAGCGGCGCCGGGAGCGGCACTACGACTGGGCCTGGGAGTTGATCGGGTTCCTGATCTGCGTGGCCATCGCGATGATCGTGTTCTTCTCCGTGCCGATGTTCATGGGCCCGTGAGCGCCTACATGGTGTTGACGATCAGCCCGATGTGGGTGAAGTAGTTCAGGGCGCCGAACAGCAGGAACGCCGCCCCGGCGATCCCCCAGCACACCCCGGTCACGGTCGTGACCGGGCCGCCCCTGGCCCGCAGCGCGAACGGGAACAGCACCGCGCCCACCCCGACCAGCACGTACAGGCCGGAGATGAAGGTGGCCTCCAGCAGCGGCAGGCCGGCGAAGGCCCCCGAGATCGGCTCCTGCGGCGGCGCGGCGAACAGCGTGTACGTCCACCCCGCCGCCGCGATGCCGAAGCAGGCCAGCCCCATGCCGAAGACGAACAGCGAGATCGGCCCGGCCGTGCGCGCCACGAGCTTGCGCCGGTCGGGCGCCACGGTGATCACGCCCCAGCGTTTCCACAGGTAGAGCGCGGCGGCCAGCAGCAGCACGCCGAACGCCAGCGAGGGCTCCCCGAAGATGATGTTGTCGAACGGGAAGCCCTGCCCGGCCAGCGGCCAGGTGAGCGTCATGTGCAGCCCGGTGACCGCCAGGACGGCCCCGACCGCGCCGAACGCCAGCGCCCAGCCGTCCACGTGCTCCAGCGGGTCGCCCCTGAGCAGCCGGCGGCCGAAGGAGACCACGAGCAGCAACCCGACGCCGGCGGCGACCGCCATGATCGTGTTGTAGGTGGGCATCCTGGCCCAGTCGATCTTCAACTCCGGCTGTGCCAGGATCCCCCAGAATCCACTCATGCAGGGATGATTACCCTGAGTTGCTTCTCTTAACTGATCGTCACGACGCCGACAGGATCAGGCCGCTCGTCGGTACGCCGGTCCCCGCCGTGACCAGGACGTTCCGCGCCCCGGCCACCTGGTTGGCGGCCGTCCCCCTGATCTGCCGGACGGCCTCGGCGATGCCGTTCATGCCGTGGATGTACGCCTCGCCCAGCTGGCCGCCGTGCGGGTTGACGGGCAGACGGCCGTCCAGCTCGATGCCGCCGTCCCGCAGGTAGTCAGGAGCCTCGCCGCGTCCGCAGAAGCCCAGCTCCTCAAGCTGGGCCAGGACGAACGGGGTGAAGTGGTCGTACAGGATGGCCGTCTGGATGTCCGCCGGGGACAGCCCGGACATCTTCCACAGTTGCCGGCCGACGACGGACATCTCCGGAAGGCCGCTCATGTCGTCCCGGTAGTAGCTCGTCATCATCATCTGGCCCGCGCCCGCGCCCTGCGCCGCCGCCGTGATCACCGCGGGTGACCTGCGCAGGTCGTGGGCGCGTTCGGCGGACGTCACGACCAGGGCCACCGCGCCGTCGCTCTCCTGGCAGCAGTCGAGCAGGTGCAGCGGCTCCACGATCCACCGGGACGCCTGGTGCTCCGCCAGCGTGATCGGCCGTCCGTGGAACCAGGCGGCCGGGTTGGTGGCGGCGTGCCGGCGCATGGCCACCGCCACCCGCCCGAAGTCCTCCGACGTCGCCCCGAACTCGTGCATGTACCGCCGCGCGAACATGGCGACCCACGCGGCCGGGGTCATCAGCCCGTACGGCACGTGCCAGCTCATCTCCAGGCCCTGGGAGGTGGGCTCCCCGGTCAGCCGGGCGTTCGGCTGGCCGAAGCGGCGGCCCGAGCGCTCGTTGAAGGCCCGGTAGCAGACCACCGTCCTGGCCATGCCGGTGGCCACGGCCATCGCCGCGTGCGCGACCGTGCCGCAGGCCGCGCCGCCGCCGTACTCGACGCGGGAGAAGAAGGTCAGGTCGCCGACGCCGGTCTCCCGGGCGACGGCGATCTCCTGGTTGGCATCCTGGGTGTAGGTGACCATGCCGTCCACGTCGGACGGCGGCACCCCGGCGTCGTCCAGGGCGGCGAGCACGGCCTCGGCCGCCAGCCGCAGCTCCGACCGGCCGGAGTCCTTGCTGAACTCGGTGGCCCCGATGCCCGCGATCGCGGCCCGCCCGCCCGGCATCACGCGCTCCCGGGCAGGACGAAGGTGACGGTGCCGGTGGCGTGGTCGCCCAGGCTGACCCTGCCGCGCACCTGCGCGGTGTACCGGTCGCCGTCGCGCTCGACGATCACGCCGCTGAAGCTCAGCCGGTCCCCCGCGTACGCCGGGACGCCCAGCTTGACGTTGATGCTGGTGATGACCGCCTCCGGGCCCGTCCAGTCGGTGACGTAGCGTTCCACCAGGCCCATGGTGGTGAGGATGTTGAGGAAGATGTCCTTCGAGCCCTGGGCGCGGGCCTTGGCGGTGTCGTGGTGCACGGGGGTGAAGTCCCTGGTGGCCAGGGCGGTGGCGATCACCGTCGTGGGCGTCAGGTCCACCTCCAGCTCGGGCAGGGCCGTTCCGGCGGCGGGGGTCACGGCTCCTCCGGCGTCCACATCGGCAGGACGAGCTCGTCGTCCATCGACCGGTACGTCACCCGCAGGGCCATCCCGACCTCCACCTTCTCGACCGGGCAGTCCACGACGTTGCCCACGATCCGTACTCCTTCCGGCAGTTCCACCACGCCCACCACGAACGGGACCTCGCGCCCCGGCACCGGCGGATGGTGGTGGACGACGTAGCTGTAGAGGGTGCCGCGGCCGCTCACCACGACGTGCGACCGGTTCCCCGAGCGGCAGTTCGGGCACATCGGACCGGGCGGATGGCGCAGCTCCCCGCAGTCCGCGCAGCTCTGGACGCGCAGCTCGCCGTTCCGCGCCCCCTCCCAGAAGAACGCGGTGTCCGCGTTGGCCGCCGGCCGCAGCGGGTACGGCTCCCGCGCGCGCGGGGCGGGCGCCTTCGGCCGGAACTTCAGCACCCGGAAGAGCATCTCGGCGACCGGCTGGTCGTCGTCGCCGTACCAGGTGACGTTCCAGGTGGCGAAGTAGCCCTCGCCCAGGGCGGTGCGCTTCGGCCCGGCCAGCGACGTGAAGCGGGTCGCGGGGGTCAGCAGCTCGCCGATCCTGGCGTACCGGTGGTAGGTCTGCTCGCAGTTGGTCGCCACGACCCCGGTGAAGCCCGCGGCGTCGAGCGCGGCCAGCAGGTCGTCCACCGGGGAGCGGTCCTTGGCCTGCGAGCCCGGCCCCTGCATGGTCCACACCTGGGCCATCGCGGGCGGCGCCACGCCTTCCTCCAGGTAGCGCGGGTTGGCGTCGCCCATGGCCGCCAGCCAGTGGCGGATCATGGGCGCGTTCACCGGGTCGGCGGCCGGGGCGCCGCGCAGCTCCCCCATCGCCATCTGCTTGCCGGCCAGCTCGTGCAGCTCCGCGTCAGTCGTGCCGGACGTCGCGGCGGTCGTGTCGGTCATCGCGGCGGCCTCGGCAGGTTCAGGCCGAGCATCGCGATCAGCTCGCGCTGCACTTCATTGACCCCGCCGCCGAACGTCAGCACCACCGCGCCCTTGACGCCGTGGTCCATGCGCTCGGCCAGCTCGGCCGTCTCCGGGTCGGAGGGGTCGCCGTAGCGGGACACGACGTCGCAGACCAGCCGGCCGATCTCCTGCATGCGCTCGGAGCCGTAGATCTTGGTGGCCGAGGCGTCGGGCGCGCCCAGCCAGCCGAGGTCCATGTTCGCCGCCACCTGCCAGTTGAGCAGCTCGTTCGTACGGAAGGCGGCCCACACCCGGGCGAGGGCGCGGCGTACGTCCGGATTGCCGGTCAGCCCGGCGTGCCTGGCCCAGGCGAGGAAGCGGTCGTAGGTCTGGCCGAGGTTGCCGGCCGGGCCGAGGGTGACACGTTCGTGGTTGAGCTGGTTGACGATCAGGTCCCAGCCCCGGTCCACCTCGCCCACCACCATGTCCACCGGGACGCGCACGTCGGAGTAGTAGGTGGAGTTCGTGTGGTGGCGGCCGTCCATGGTGACGATCGGCGTCCAGGAGAAGCCGGGGTCGTCGGTGGCGGCGATCATCATCGTGATGCCCTTGTGCTTCTTGGCCTCGGGGTTCGTCCGGGCGGCCAGCCAGATGTACTGGGCGTAGTGCGCGCCGCTGGTGAAGATCTTCTGGCCGTTGACGACGTAGTGGTCGCCGTCCAGCACCGCCGTGGTGCGCAGGGAGGCCAGGTCGGTGCCGGCCTCGGGCTCGCTGTAGCCGATCGCGAAGTGGCACTCGCCGGCCAGGATGCGCGGCAGGAACCGGTCCTTCTGCTCCTGGGTGCCGTACTGCATCAGCGTCGGGCCCACCGTCTGCACGGTGATGATCGGGTATGGCACCCCGGCGCGGGCGATCTCGTTGGCGAAGATCTGCTGCTCCAGGGGGCCGTAGCCGCCCCCGCCGTACTCCTTGGGCCAGCCCAGCCCGAGCTTGCCGTCGCGGCCGAGCCGGCGGCAGTGCTCCATGTACGCCTCGCCGAACGGGTCGTCGGCGATCTTCGCGCGGTCCTCGGCGGTCAGGCAGCCGCGGAAGTACTCGCGCAGCTCGTCGCGGAGCGCGCGCTGCTCCCGGGTCAGGTCGATCAGCATCAGACGAGGGCTCCGATCAGGTCGAGCTGGGCGTCGGCGCCGCCGAGCAGGTGGGACAGGTGCTTGGCCTGCGCGAAGTGGCGGTGCAGCGGGTAGGTGACGTCGAGCCCGAGGCCGCCGTGCAGGTGCTGGCAGGTGTAGAGCGCCTTGACGGCCTCGCAGACGTGGAACGCGGCCAGCGCCACGTCCTCGTCGGCGGGCAGGCCCTCGGCCAGCCGCCAGGCCGCCGACCACATGGCCACGTCGAGGGCCCGTCCGGCGATGTAGACGTCGGCGATCTGCATGGTCACGGCCTGGAACTCGGCCAGCGCCCGACCGAACTGCCGTCTCGTCCTGATGTAGGCGGTGGTCAGGTCGAGCGCCCCGGCCAGGACGCCGCTCGCCTGCGCGGCGACGGCCACGGTGAACAGGCGTCCGGCGTCGGCGGCCGCCTCGGGCCCGGCCACCGCCTCGGCGGGCGTGCCGTCCAGCCGGATCGTGGCGGCCGGCTCGCCGGTCGAGGCGAACTCGGGGCTCGCGGGCGGCGACGTCACCAGGAACAGCCCCTCGTCCGCGGTGACCAGGACGTCGTCCGCCGGGTAGGGCACCGCGACCTTGCGCCCGGTCAGCGACCAGCCGTCGCCCTCGCGGCGGGCGGCCGTCGTCGGCGGGTCGGCCGGGGCCCGGCCGGGCTCGCGCCGGGCCAGGGTGCCGCGCGTGACGCGCCGTCGCTGGTCGGGGCTGCCGTGCCGGGCCAGGGCCAGCGTGCTCACCAGGACGGGCAACGCCGGCACGGCCACCGCCCGCACACCCACCTCGCGCAGCACCACGGCCATCTCGACGGGGCCGAGCCCGGCGCCGCCCGCCTCCTCGGACGCGCACACGCCCATGAGCCCGGCCTGCCACAGCCCGCCCTCGGCCGCCGAGCCGCCCTGCCCTTGCCCGGCCGCCGGGCCGCTTTCACCCTGCTTGGCCGCCGGGCCGCTTTCACCCTGCTTGGCCGCCGGGCCGCCCTCCCCTTGCTTGGCCAGCACTTCGGCGGTCAGCTTCTTCAGGTCCTGCTGGGTCTCGTCCAGGTTGAAATCCATCAGCTCTCCAAGAGGTGGTGCCTGCCGTGCTCGACGAACTCGTCCTCGATCGCCTTGACGTCCACGCCGGTCAGGGGGCGCAACCCGGACGGGGAGCGCCACCAGACGGGGTCGCCGGTCCGCCACGCCTCCTTGGCCAGGATCCGCTTGATGACCTTGTGGGAGGGGGTCAGCGGAAGTTCTCGACAAATCCGGATATAGCGGGGTAAGGACTTGGGGCCCAGGTCGGTGCGCCCGGCCAGGAACGCCGCGAACGCCTCCGCGTCGAAGGGGACGTCCATGACCAGCGCCGCCATCACCTGGTCGCCGGCCGCCGCGTCCGGCACCGGATAGACGGCCGCCTCCACCACGCCGCCGAACTCCCGCAGGGCGGCCTCCACGGGGGCGACGGCCAGGTTCTCGCCGTCCACGCGCAGCCGTTCGGTGCCGCGTCCGGCGAAGAAGACGTGGCCGGCGGGGTCGGCGTAGGCCAGGTCGCCGGACCAGAACGCGCCGTTCCTGACGCGTTCGGCGTCCGCGTCCGGGTCGTTGTAGTAGCCCTCGAACAGGCCGGGGCCGGCGGTGTTGACCAGCTCGCCGACGGCCTCGTCCGGGTTGAGCAGGCGGCCGCCCTCGATGCGGGCGGGCGGGCACGGGCGTCCGGTGGCGGGGTCGAGGATCTGCACGCCCGCCCCCAGCCTGCCCAGGCTGCCGGGCGGGGCGCCAGGGTCGGGGCTGAAGGAGATGGCCGTCTCGGTGGAGCCGAACGCGTCGATCACCCGGCAGCCGAACCGCTCGCCGAACCGCCTGGTCGCGACCGCGCTGCCCTCGTTGCCGAAGGCGATCCTGAGGGGGTTGTCGGCGTCGTCCGGGCCTTCGGGGGTGGCCAGGACGTAGGAGAGCGCCTTGCCGACGTAGTGCAGGTAGGTGCAGCCGTGCCGCCGCACGTCCGGCAGCAGGCCGGAGGCCGAGAACCGCCTGCGCACGGCCAGCGCCGCCCCCGAGGCCACGGCCGGGGCGTAGGCGGCCATCAGGGCTCCGGAGTGGAACAGCGGCATCGAGCAGTAGACGACGTCCTCCGGCGTGAGCAGCGCGGCCAGGCTCAGCCCCGGCAGCGCCAGCTTGCGCTGCGTGATCCGGACGGCCCTGGGCCGCCCCGAGGTCCCCGACGTGAAGATCAGCATCACCAGGTCGCCGGGAGCCGCCTCACCGGCCCGCCCGCCGCCCTCCCCCAGGGACGACACCGCGGACGACACCATGGACAGCGGCATGCTCTCCACGCCCAGCTCCTCGGCGACCGACGCGGCGAGGGCGGCGAAGGGGGCGTCCCAGAGCAGGAGGTCCACGTCGGTGGCGCGGGCGTCGCGGACCAGCTCGTCGGCCGGCCGCGTCGGGTTCAGCGCGACCAGCACGTGCCCGTCGAGCACCGCCCCGCCGAGCACGAGGAGCAGCTCCGGGACGTTCTCCGCCAGCACGCCCACGTGCAGACCCGCGCCGCGCCCGCTCAGCCAGGCCCCCGCCGCCCGGCAGCGGGCGACGTGCTCGCGCCACGACCACACCGCGCCCTCGAACATCAGCCCAGGTCGGTCGTCCTGCGCCCGGTCGAGGAGCAGGGCCGCCAGCGTCTGCGCGATCATCGAGCCTCCAGCAAGCGCTAGGTAAGCCGAATGGCAAACTAGAACAGATTCTAATATCTGTCCAGTACCGGCCCTCCGCACAATGTTCCGACATAGTCCTGTAACGCCGTAGACATGCGCCGATACGGCCTGTTTGTGACTCGCGAGTAACAAGCCGCGTTGCCGAGAAATCAGATAACGTGTTCTTATGCGTACCTCGCCCGGGTCATTCTCCGCGCCCCCCAGCGACACCGAGGGGGCCGCCGAGGGCCGCGCGGCGGCGGGCGGTCGCAGCGTCCGCACCCGCAGCCAGCACCAACGCCGCAAGCGCATCGTCCAGGCCGCCGCCGCGCTGGCCTCGCGCGGCGGCGTCGAGGCGATGCAGATGCGCACGGTCGCCGAGCGCGCCGGCGTGGCGCTCGGCACGCTCTACCGCTACTTCCCGTCCAAGATGGACCTGGTCGTCGCGGTCGTGGGCGAGGAGATCGACCTGCTGGAGAGCAGCATCGAGCGCCGCCCGCCCGGGGCGTCCACGCCGGCCAGCCGGGCCGTCGACGTGCTCATGCGGGCCACGCGGGGGCTGATGCGCGAGCCGGAGCTGGCCGACGCGCTGATCCGGTCGTTGATCATGGCCGAGGTCCAGACACCGTTCGGCGACCGCATGACGGGGCTGCTGCTGCGGGTCTCCGCCGACGGGCTGACCATCGACCAGGCCGGCGAGGAGCAGCTCGACCTCGCGGGCTCGCTGGCCAGCGTGTGGGTGCAGGAGCTGCTGGAGATGTTGCGCGGGCGGCGCACGTACGACCAGATCCAGCGGCGCATCGAGACCGCCGCGACCCGCCTCCTGGCCGACATCTAACCCCTTCCGGACATCTCCGTCATGCCCTAATCGGCTTTTTGTCGGTGGCGGAAGCTATACAGGGGGCATGAGCGACAAGCCGACGAGCGAAGACTTCCTCCGGCTGGCCGATCCGATGCGGCGCGAGCTGTTCGCACACTGCTACCGCATGCTGGGGTCGGTGCACGACGCCGAGGATCTCGTGCAGGAGACCTATCTGCGCGCCTGGCGCGGCTACGACGGGTTCGAGGGGCGGTCGTCGCTGCGCACGTGGCTCTACCGCATCGCCACCACCGCCTGCCTGACCGCGCTCGACAGCCGCACCCGGCGGCCCCTGCCGACCGGCCTCGGCGCCCCGAGCACCGAGGCGGCCGCGCCCCTGGTCCAGGACGGCGAGGTGCCCTGGCTGGAGCCGGTGCCCGACACGCTGGCCGGGGTCGAGGCGGCCGGCGACCCCGCCTCGATCGTGACCTCGCGCGAGAGCATCCGGCTCGCGCTCGTCGCCGCGCTCCAGCACCTGCCGCCCCGGCAGCGCGCCGTGCTGATCCTGCGCGACGTGCTCAGATGGCGGGCGGCCGAGGTCGCCGAGGCGGTCGGCCTGTCCACGGCGGCCGTCAACAGCATCCTCCAGCGGGCCCGCGCGCAGCTCAGCGAGATCTCGCCGAGCCTCGACGACCAGGTCGAGCCGCTCTCCGCCGAGCAGCGCCACCTGCTCGACCGCTACGTCGCCGCCTTCGAGAACTACGACGTCGACGAGCTGGTCTCGCTGTTCACCAAAGACGCGATCTGGGAGATGCCCCCCTACGTGGGCTGGTACGAGGGCCCCGACGCGATCGGCGAGCTCGTCTCCACGCAGTGCCCCGCCAGCCGGCCGCACGACCTCAGGCTGCTCCCCGTGGCCGCCAACGGCCAGCCCGCGTTCGCCGTCTACTTCCGCGAGCACGACGTCTACCGCCGCTTCGCCATCATGGTGCTGGCGTTGCGCGAAGAAGGCGTCAACCACGTCGCCATGTTCTTTGACCTGCGGCTTTTCGACACTTTCGGGCTGCGCGCCGAGTTCCCCGCCGCAAGCGAGGCTTCCGCCACAAAGTAGAACGCGTTACAGTCGCGGCCAGAGCAACGTTCTGGAGGCGACTGTGGGCACACCTGTGATCGTCGAAGCCGTTCGCACGCCCATCGGCAAGCGGGCGGGATGGTTGTCGGAGCTCAAGCCGCAGCAGGTGCTGGCCGCGGCGCTGAACGGCCTGGTCCAGCGCGCCGGCGTCGATCCGGCCACGATCGGCCAGATGTTCGCCGGGTGCGTCACGCAGGCCGGCGAGCAGGGCGGCCACGTCGGCCGCTACTCGTGGCTCTACGCCGGGCTCCCCTACCAGACGGGCGTCACCACGCTCGACGCCCAGTGCGGCTCCTCGCAGCAGGCCGTGCACCTGGCGGCGGCGATGATCAGGGCGGGCGTCATCGAGGCCGGCGTCGGATGCGGGGTCGAGATGATGAGCAGGGCGCCGCTCGGCAGCAACGTGCGCCCCGCGCGGCCGCGTCCCGACGACTGGAGCATCGACCTGCCCGACCAGTTCACCGCGGCCGAACGCATCGCCCGGCGGCGCGGGCTGACCAGGGAGCGGCTCGACTGGTTCGGCGCGCGGTCGCAGCGCCTGGCGGCCAAGGCGTGGGCCGACGGGCGGTTCGAGCGGGAGATCGTGCCCGTCGGATCCGTCCGCAGGGACCAGGGGTTACGCGAGACCACAGTCGAGAGCCTGGCCGGGCTCAAGCCGGTCGCCGAGGGCGCCCTGCACACCGCCGGCACGTCCTCGCAGATCTCCGACGGCGCGGCCGCCGTGCTGGTGACGAGCGAGCAGGAGGCCCGTCGGCAGGGGCTGCGGCCCAGGGCGCGCATCCTGGCGCAGGCGCTCGTCGGCGCCGAGCCCTACTATCATCTCGACGGTCCCGTGGAGGCGACCGCGAAGGTGCTGACGGCGGCCGGGATGACCATGGGCGACATCGACAGGTTCGAGGTGAACGAGGCGTTCGCGTCCGTGGTGCTCTCCTGGGCCGCGGTGCACGAGCCCGACCTCGACCGGGTCAACGTCAACGGCGGGGCCATCGCGCTCGGCCATCCCGTCGGGGCCACCGGCGCCCGGCTCATCACCTCCGCCCTGCACGAGCTCGAACGCTCCGACACCACCACCGCGCTGGTCACGATGTGCGCGGGCGGCGCTCTGGCCACGGCGACGATCCTCGAACGCCTGACCTGATCCACCATTCACACGCACGTGCTCGATCGGGGGAACCGGTGGGGAAGACCAGGCGCAGGCCGTACTCGGAACAGCGGCCGCAGGAGCTCGGCGGCGGGGTGTGGAGCGTGCCGGTGCCCATCCCGGGCAACCCGCTCGGCTACACGCTGGTCTACGCCGTCGAGTCGCCGCGCGGGCCGGTGCTGGTGGACGCCGGGTGGAACCATCCCGACGCCTGGCAGGCGCTCAGCGGCGGCCTGGCCGCGCTCGGGCTCGACGTCGGGGCCGTGAGCGGCGTGGTCGTCACCCACTTCCACCCCGACCACGCCGGGCTGGCCGGGCAGGTCAAGGAGGCGTCCGGGGCCTGGATCGCCATGCACGAGGAGGACGCCGCGCTGGTCCGGCTCATGCACCGGTTCGCCGCGGAGGAGCACGCGAGCTTCCAGTCCGACATGCTCAGGCGGGCCGGCGCCGACCCCGGCGAGGTGCGCGAGGCGATGGGCACCCGGCCGACGCCGCCCGCGCTGCCCGACCGCGAGCTGCGCGACGGCGACCTGGTGGAGTTGCCCGGCCGCAAGCTGCGTGCCGTGCACACCCCCGGCCACACGCCGGGCCACATCTGCCTGCACCTGGAGGACGCCGACCGGCTGTTCACCGGCGATCACGTCCTTCCCGACATCACCCCGCACATCGGGATCTATCCCTACGACCGCGACGACATCGATCCGCTGGGCGACTTCCTGGACTCGCTCGACCGGGTCGGCGAGCTGGGCCCCCTGGACGCCCTGCCGGCACACGAGTGGATATTTCCCGATGTTGCCGCGCGCGCCGCCGAGATCCGCCACCATCACGAGGAGAAGCTGATCCGGTTGCGCACCCTCATGGCCGAGCGGTCGCGACCGCTGACCATCTGGGAGGTCGCCTCGATGATGACCTGGAACCGCCCCTGGGACGACCTGGCCCCCGTGCTGCGCGGCATGGCGGCCGGCGAGGCCGCGGCCCATCTGCGCACCCTGGAGACCCGGGGCATGGTCCGCCGCGTCCCGGACGTCGATCCCGTACGCTTTCAGGCTCTAGACTCCTAGACATCCGATGTCTAGGGAGAAAAGTGTGGCGGTCACCGACGCGGCCATCGACAAGATCAAGCAGATGATCCTCTCCGGGGAGCTGACCCCGGGCGACCGTCTGCCGAAGGAGGCCGACCTCGCCGAGCGGCTCGGCCTGTCGCGCAACTCGCTGCGCGAGGCCGTGCGCGCGCTCGCCCTGATCAACGTCCTCGACGTGCGCCAGGGCGACGGCACGTACGTCACCAGCCTGGAGCCGCACCTGCTGCTCGACACCATGTCGTTCGTGCTCGACCTGCACCGCGACGACACGGTGATCCAGTTCTTCGAGGTGCGGCGCATCCTCGAACCGGCCGCGACGGCCCTGGCCACCGAGCTGATGCGCGACGAGGACATCGAGGAGCTGCGGCGCATCCTCGACTCGCTGCCCGCGCAGCCGACGGTCGAGGAGCTGGTCGCCAACGACCTGGAGTTCCATCAGCGCATCGCGCGCGGGTCGGGCAACAGCGTGCTCTGCTCGTTCATCGAGAGCCTGTCAGGTCCGACCACTCGGGCCCGGGTGTGGCGCGGCCTCACCCAGGAGGGCGCGATGGAGAAGACCCGCGAGCAGCACACCGCGATCTACGAGGCCATCGCCGCCCGCCAGCCGGACGTGGCGCGGTCATGGGCCACCGTGCACGTGGCGGGCGTGGAGGCGTGGCTGCGCAAGGCCCTCGACTGATCGGCACGCGCGCCCGCTCCCTCGGCCCGGCTCCGCCCGCACACCGCGCACAGCACCGGCACGCACGACCGTTCTCCGGGTAGTAACCGGGTCGTGGCCGACAAACTGGAGCGATACCGCAGCAAACGCGACCCCAGCCGGACCCCCGAGCCCGTGCCCGCCACCCCTCCCGAGGACGGTGGCGGCGCCGCGTTCGTCATCCAGGAGCACCACGCCCGGTCCCTGCACTGGGACCTGCGGCTGGAACGCGACGGCGTGCTGGCCTCCTGGGCGGTCCCCAAGGGCCTGCCCGCCGACCCCGGCACCAACCACCTGGCGGTGCACACCGAGGACCACCCGATGGAGTACCTCACCTTCCACGGCGAGATCCCCAAGGGCGAGTACGGCGGCGGCACCATGACCGTCTGGGACACCGGCACGTACGAGACCGAGAAGTGGTCCGAGCGCGAGGTCAAGTTCGTCCTGCACGGCCGGCGGGCCTCCGGGCGGTTCGTGCTGTTCCGGACGCGGGGCAAGAACTGGATGATCCACCGCATGGACGCCCCCGTCCGCGACCCGTTCCCCGACGTGGAGCCCATGCTGCCCACCGAGCGCGCCCGGCCGCCCAGGGACGCCGCCGCCTACGCCTTCGAGTTCGCCTGGGGCGGGCGCCGGCTCCTGGTCCCCGTCGACGGCGGGCGCACGACGGCCGCCCGCGAGCATCCCTGGCTGCGCCCGCTGGCCGAGTCGTTCGGCAGCCGGACGGCGGTGCTGGACGGCGAGGTGGTCACGCTGGCCGGGACCGAGCTGCTGGTCGTCCAGGACCTGCTGTACGACGAGGGCCGCTCCCTGGTGGACGAGCCGTTCGCCGACCGGCGGGCCGCCCTGGAGTCGCTCGGGCTGGCCGGCCCCCGCTGGCAGACCGCGCCCTCGTGGCCCGGCGAGGCCGGCGCGGTCCGGCAGGCGGCGCGCGAGCAGGGCCTGCCCGGCGTGGTGGCCAAACGCCTGGACTCCCGCTACGAGTCCGGCACGTCCGCGTTCTGGCTGTTCATCCCCTCCTGAGGCCGCAAGCCCGCAAAGCACAGCGCGGAGCGGTACTTGGACGCGGTAGGCGTGCCGGATCGCCTGCTGTGATGGCCCCTCATCCAGACATGGGGGGATCCATGCAGAACATCCGCTTACGCCGTACGGTGCTGATCTTGGCGTGCGCCGTCGTGCCCTTCCTGGGCGCCGGAGCCGCCTCGGCGGTCACCGTCTCCGGCCCCGACCTCACCCGGCAGTCCGCCGACGCCGGGGGCAAGCCGCCGGCCAGGGACTCGACCGGCCCGCGCGGCCAGGTCCCCGGCGGCTTCGCGAGCTGGGATGCGCTCTTCACCGAGCAGACCCGGCTGAACGCCGTCGCCGACCGCGTCACGGCCGTGGCCGAGACCTCCGACGGGTACGGCGGCGTGGTCGTCGCGCCCGAGAACCACGAGGTTCGCCTGTACTGGAAGGGCCAGGTGCCCGCGCCCGTGCGGGCCGTGGTCGACGAGGGACGGCTGACCGCCCCGGTCTCCGTGCTCCCGTCCGCCTTCTCCTACGCCGACCTCCTCGCCGAGGCCGACAAGTGGAGCGAGTCCGGACAGGTGACGGGCGCCGCCCCGCAGGCCGACGGGAGCGGCGTGCGGCTCTCGGTCCCGGACGAGGACACCGCCCCCGACCAGCTCCAGCGGCCGAGCGGCGCCACCGCGCCGATCACGCTGGAGCGCGGCGAGCGCTTCGACCCGGCCTACAGCAGGCAGGACGACGTCCCGAGCTACTACGCGGGCGGCCGGACCTGGAACGCCAGGACCGGCTCCGGCTGCACCTCGGGGTTCGCCGTCTACGACAAGAACGGCAATCCCGGCTTCCTGACCGCCGCGCACTGCGGGGAGTTCTGGGACTCCTTCTACGACGGCGGCGGCTCGGGCAGCCCGGCGAACCGCATGGGCGACCTGCAGTGGCGGCTGCCCAAGCGGGACGCCGCGATCGTCCTGGCCGACGCCACGGCCGACGTCTTCGACGGCGGTCCGGCGGCCGCCACCAGCAACCGGGTGGTCGCGTTGTGGAAGGCGTACGTGGGCAACTTCGTGTGCAACTCGGGGGCGTCGCTGGGCGAGTACTGCCTGATCAAGGTGACCGAGACCGGGTGGAGCGGCACGTACACGAACGGGCAGTACGTCAAGCACATGGTCAGGGCCAAGAGCGTCGTCGGCGGCTGCGCCGTGGCCCACGGCGACAGCGGCGGCCCGGTCTACTCCTACACCGACTGGTTCGACGACGTCGCGGCACAGGGCATCACGTCGGCCGTCAGCAAGCCGGTCGCCTGCGGCGGGCTGGACGGCGGCCAGGTGATCGTCTTCTCCCGGGTGTGGGACGTGGCCCTGGCCTTCGGCGCGTCCGTACAGGTGCACTGAACGAGGACGGCGGCCGGGCGGGGGCCCGGCCGCGGTCAGCCCAGCAGACCCTCGCCGGCCAGTTCCAGCCACAGCTCCTCGGGGACCGGGCGGGACCACAGGGCGGCGTTGGCCAGGACCTCCTCGGGCGCGCGGGCGCCCACCACGATCGAGGCGACCGCCGGATGGCGCAGCGGGAAGGCCATGGCCGCCTGCGGCAGCGAGACGCCGTGGCGCTCGCAGACGGCGGCGATCCGGGTGGCCCGGTCCAGCAGCGGCGCCGGCGCGGGCGCGTAGTCGAAGGTGCCCGACGGGGCCGGCGTGGCCAGCAGGCCGCTGTTGAAGACCCCCGCGGCCAGCACCCGGACGCCGCGTTCGGCGCATGCGTCCAGCAGCGGCAGCCCCGACTGGTCGAGCAGCGTGTAGCGCCCGGCGAGCATGACGACGTCGACGCCGGTCTCCCGGACGAAGCGCAGCGGCGCCTGCCACTGGTTCATCCCGACGCCGATCGCCTTGACCACGCCCTGCTCCCGCAGCTCGGCCAGCGCCGGGTACGCCTCGGCCAGCGCCTGCTCCAGGTGATCGTCGGGGTCGTGGATGAGCGCGATGTCGATCTCCGGCAGGCCGAGCCGGGCCAGGGAGTCCTCCAGGGAGTCGCGCACGCCGTCGGCCGAGAAGTCCCATGCGCGGCCCAGCCCGACCGGGACGTCGAACATCTCGTCGTCGTCGCGCACCCGCGAGGGCACCACCAGCCGGCCCACCTTCGTGGACAGGACGTAGCCCGACCGCTCCGCGAGCGCGGCGCCCAGACGGCGCTCGGACAGCCCCAGCCCGTAGTGGGGCGCGGTGTCGAAGAGCCGCACGCCGCTGTCCCAGGCCGCGTCGACCGTGGCCCGCGCCTGCTCGCCGGAGACCGCCTGGTAGAGGTTGCCGAGCGGGGCGCCGCCGAGGCCGACGCGGGGCAGGTCGATCACGTCAGCTCCCAGACCTGGCGCAGGCCGCCCGCCGACTGGTCGAAGTCGCCGTCGAGCAGGCGGTTCATCTGGCGCTGCCAGGCCTGGTCGGCGGGGTCGTCCTTGAGCGCGGCCTGCAGCGCGGCGTAGTCCTCGACCTCCACGAAGTGGAACAGGTCGAGGCCGTCGCGGAAGATGCGCCACGAGATCACGCCGTGGGCGCGCAGCGCGGACTCCAGGGCTGCCGGGATCGTGGCGTGCTCCCGCTCGTAGGTCTCCTCGCACCCGGGCCGGAGCCTGGTGCGCAGGGCGAGGCGTTCCATCAGTCCTGCGCCTTTCCGCCGGCGATCCTGCTGATGATCAGTGCGATGAGAATGATGCCACCGTAGATGACCGGTTGCCAGAAACCGGAGACCCCGATGAGGGTGAGGATGTTCTGGACCAGGCCGATCACCAGCACACCGGTCAGCGCGCCGAGGACGGTGCCCTTGCCGCCGTCCATGCTGACGCCGCCGATGACGGCCGCGGCGAAGACCATGAAGATCCAGCCGTCGCCCATCTCGTTGCCGATCGCGCCGAGGCGTCCGGTCTCCAGGATGCCGGCCGTGGCGGCCAGGATGCCGCCGAGGACGAACACGCCGAACAGCACGCGGTCCACCCGGATGCCGGCGGCGCGGGCGGCGTCGGCGTTGCCGCCGATGGCGTACAGCGAGCGGCCGAGCCGGAGGTAGGTCAGGCCGAAGATGCCGGCGGCGAACAGCAGCGCGGCGATCCAGATGGCGGCGGGCAGGCCGAGCCAGGTGGCGCTGCCGAGGTAGAGCATCGAGTCGGGGAGCTGGAACAGCGTCTTGCCCTGGGTGAGCCCCTGCTGGAGGCCGTCCACGATGATCAGCATGGCCAGCGTGACGATGAACGCCGAGAGCTGGAACCTGATGATCAGGAACCCGTTGAACGCGCCGATGGCCGCGCCCACGAGCAGGGCCAGCGGGATCACCAGCCAGCCGGGCAGCCCGAGGCCGAACCCGCCCGCCGAGGCCGGGACGACCAGCATCACGGCGATGCCGGGCGCGGTGCCGACCGTCGACTCCAGCGACAGGTCGAACTTCCCGGCGATCAGGATCATCGCCTCGGCCAGCACGAGCAGCGAGATCGCCGCCTGCTGCTGCAGGACGTTCGTCAGGTTGCCCGCCGTCAGGAAGGTCGGGTCGAGGAACGCGCCCACGACCAGCAGGAGCAGGATCACCGGCACCAGGGTCAGGTCGCGGAACCTGGCCAGCCTCAGCCGGGGGGCCGGAGCAGTCAAAGTGGTCACTCTTGTATGCCTTCCATCACGGCCACGAGCTCGTGGTCGGTCCAGCCACGCGGCACGTCCTTGACGACCCTGCCGTGGAACATCACCAGCACCCGGTCGCAGATGCGCAGGTCGTCGAGCTCGTCGGAGACCACGACGGCCCCCGCGCCCCGGCCGACGGCGTCCTCGACCGCGCCGAGCAGGGCCTGCTTGGCCTTGACGTCGACGCCCGCGGTCGGGTTGATCACGACCAGCGCCCTCGGGTCGTCCACGAGCGCCCGCGCGAACACGACCTTCTGCGCGTTCCCGCCGGACAGGTCGCCGACGGGCTGGTCGGGCCCCTCGGTCTTGATGTCCAGGCTCTCGATCATCTGGACGGCCCTGGCCCGGCGCCGCGCGGGCGAGACGATGCCGTAGGCGCCCAGCTTGTGGGCGATCGGCAGGGTCGCGTTCTCCCCCACCGACAACATCGGCACGAAACCCTCGTGGTGCCGGTCCTCGGGCACGAACCCGAGCCCGGCGCGCATGGCGGCGGGCACGTCGCCCGGCCTGACCCGGGTGCCGTCGATCGTGACCACGCCCGTGTCCGGCTTGCGCAGCCCGACCAGGGTCTCGGCCAGGCCGACCTTGCCGCTGCTCGCCGAGCCGGCCAGGCCCACGACCTCGCCGGACCTGACCGAGATGTCCACGTCCTGGTAGCGGCCGGTCAGCGACAGGCCCGCGCCCGACAGCACGACCGCCTCGCCGGGCACGCGCTGCCGGGACTCGTAGGCGGCCGTGGCCTCGCCGGTCATCGCGTCCACCAGCTCGTCCTGGGGGAACCCGGCGACCGGCCGGGTCACGATGTGCCGGGCGTCGCGGAAGACCGTGACGCTCTGGCAGATCTCGTACACCTCGTCCAGGTGGTGGGAGATGTACATCATCGTGACGCCCTGCTCGCGCAGTGAGCGCATGCGGGTGAACAGCCGCTCGATGGCCGGGCCGTCGAGCCGGGCGGTGGGCTCGTCGAGGATGATGAACCGGGCGCCGAACGACAGCGCCCGCGCGATCTCCACGAGCTGCCGCTGCTCGACGCCCAGCTCGCCGGCCAGCGCCTGCGGGTCGACGTCCACCTCGTAGGTGTCCAGCAGCTCGCGCGCCTTGGCCCGCAGCGCCCGCCAGTTGATCATCCGGCCGCGGCCGGTCTGGCGGTTGACGAACAGGTTCTCCGCGACCGTCAGCGCCGGGATGATCGTGGACTTCTGGTACACGCACGCGACGCGCTGCCGCCAGGCGTCGCGGTCGGCCAGGGCGGGCGCCGCCTCTCCCGAGAACAGCACCTCGCCCTCGTCCGGCCGCTGGAGCCCGGTGAGGATCGACACGAGGGTGGACTTCCCCGCGCCGTTCCGGCCGACGAGGGCGTGGGTCTGGCCCTCGGCGATGGCGATCTCCGCGCCGTTCAGCGCGGTGGTCGGACCGAAACGCTTGACGACATTTCGGGCTTCAACGTGATATTTCATCACTTGACCTGGTTACCCCAGAGGTTCTGGTCGTCCACGTTGTCCTTCGTCACCAGCGGCGCCGGGAGCTGGTCCTCGAAGCCGTTGGGCAGCTGGATGATGTTGCTGCCGTGGTCGGTCGGGCCCGGCTGGAACGTCTTGCCGTCGACCGCCGCCTTGGCGTAGAAGATCGCGTACCGGGCGTAGAGGTCGGCCGGCTGCGACACCGTGGCGTCGATGTTGCCCTTGCGGATCTCCTCGAACTCCTGCGGGATGCCGTCGTTGGAGACCACGAAGACGTGCTTGGGGTCGGTCGGCGGGACCAGCAGGTTCTTCTGCTTGAGCACCTGCAGCGTCGGAGCCAGGTGCACGCCGCCGGCGTGCATGTAGATGCCCTTGATGTCCGGGTTCTGCTCCAGGCGGGTCTGGAGCATGGACGCCGCCTTGCTGCCCTCCCACTCGGTCGGCTCGCTGAACACCGTGATGCCGGGGAACTTGCTCTTCATGCACTCGTTGAACGCCTCGGACCGGTCGCGGCCGTTGATCGAGCTGAGCGCGCCCTCAAGCTGCACGACCTTGCCCTTGCCGCCGAGCTTCTCGCCGAGGAACTCGCACGCCTTGGTGCCGTACGCGCGGTTGTCGGCGCGTACGACCATGTAGACCTTGCCCTTGTCGGGCCGGGTGTCCACGGTGACCACGGGGATCTTCTTGTTCTCCAGCTGCTGGAGCGTGTTGGCGATGGCGCCGGTGTCCTGGGGGGCCATGACGATCGCCTTGGCGCCCTGGCCGACCAGCGCCTGCACGTTGTTGACCAGCTTGGAGACGTCGTTCTGGGAGTTCGTGGCGGGCATCAGGTCGGCCTTGAGCTCGGTCGCCATCTGCGGGACGTACTTCATGTAGGAGTTCCAGAAGTCGGAGTCGGCGCGCGGGTGGTCGATGCCCACCTTGCCGCCGCCTCCCCCTTCCGCCGTGGAGCCGCTGGAGCCGCTGGAGCCGTTCGTGCCGCTGGAACCGCAGGCGGCGACGACCGCCAGCAGGGCCGCGCTCGCGACCACCGGACCGATCTTCATGGGGGGTTACCTTCCTTGGTTGGTTGGCCGGAGCCGTAGCCCCTGCATGCCGCCGTCGACCGCGAGCGCGGTGCCGGTGGTCGCGGCGGACTCGGGACCTGCCAGATAGGCGATCGCGGCGGCGACCTCCTCGGCGCTGACCAGGCGGCCCATGGGCTGCCTGGCGTTCAGCGCCGCTCGTTCGGCCTCGGGATCGTCGGCCGAGTCGAGCAGCCGCCCCACCCACGGGGTGTCGGCGGTGCCCGGGTTGACGCAGTTGACGCGGATGCCCTCACGGACGTGGTCGGCGGCCATGGCCAGGGTCAGCGACAACACCGCGCCCTTGGTCGCGCTGTAGAGCGCCCGGTGCGGCAGCCCCGCGGTGGCCGCGATCGAGCAGGTGTTGACGATGGCCGCGTGCTCCGACCTGCGCAGGTACGGCAGCGCCGCCCGGCTCACCCGGACGATGCCGAACACGTTGACCTCGAAGACCTTCCGCCACTCCTCGTCCGGGTTGTCCTCGACCGTGCCCTGGGCGCCGACGCCCGCGTTGTTGATCACGATGTCGATGCCGCCGAGCCGTTCCGCGGCCTCGGCCACCGCCGCGCGCACGGAGGCGTCGTCGGCCACGTCCGCCTTGATCCCCACGAAGGGGTCGCCGGGCGGGGCGAGGTCGAGGCAGGCGACCTGCATGCCGCGCGCCGCGAGCAGGGTGGCGGTGGCCAGGCCGATGCCTGAACCGCCGCCGGTCACGATGGCCTTGAGCGTCATGACGTGGCCCTCCATACCTGGCCGTCGGGGAAGCTGTGGGCGGCGATCGACGCCGCGTGCATCTCGGCGCTGAAACCGGGGGCCATGGGGGCGGTGTAGCGGCCGTGGTCGATGACGACCGGGTGCACGAAGTGCTCGTGCAGGTGGTCGACGTACTCGATCACGCGGCCGTCCATCGTGCCGGTGATCGCCACGTAGTCGAACATCGACAGGTGCTGCACCAGTTCGCACAGCCCGACGCCGCCCGCGTGCGGGCAGACCGGCACGCCGAACTTGGCCGCGAGCAGCAGGATCGCCAGGTTCTCGTTGACCCCGCCGACCCTGGCCGCGTCGATCTGCAGGTAGGAGATCGCGCCGGCCTGGAGAAGCTGCTTGAAGACGATGCGGTTCTGGACATGCTCGCCGGTGGCGACCGGGACCGGCCTGATGCCCTCGGCGATGGCGGCGTGGCCGAGCACGTCGTCGGGGCTGGTTGGCTCCTCCACCCAGTGCGGCCGGTACGGGCTCAGCGCGCTCACCCATTCGATGGCCGAGGCGACGTCCCAGCGCTGGTTGGCGTCGATCGCGATCGGGTAGTCCGGGCCGCAGACCTCGCGGGCCACGCGGAAGCGGCGCAGGTCGTCGTCGAGGTCGGCGCCGACCTTGAGCTTGATCTGGCCGAAGCCCTGGTCGAGGGCCTCCTTGCAGAGGCGTCGCAGCTTGTCGTCGTCGTAGCCGAGCCAGCCGGGAGAGGTGGTGTAGGCGGGGTAGCCGGTCTCGATGAGCCGCTGGATCCGCTCTTCCTTCCCCTCTTCCGCATTTTTCAGGATCTGGAGGGCTTCGTCCTGGGTGAGCGCGTCGCTCAGGTAGCGGAAGTCGATCAGCCCGACGATCTCCTCGGGCGACATCTCCGACAGCAGCCGCCACACCGGCTTGCCCGCCCGCCTGGCCTTCAGGTCCCACAGGGCGTTGACCACGGCGGAGATCGCCATGTGCATGACGCCCTTCTCCGGACCCAGCCAGCGCAGCTGCGAGTCGTTGACCAGCTCCTTGTACAGCGCGCCGAGGTCTTCGACGTCCCGGCCGAGCACATACGGCTCAAGCGCCCGGATCGCTCCGGTCTGCACGTCGTTGCCGCGTCCGATGGTGAACGCGAACCCGTGCCCCTCGACCCCGTCGTCGGTCTTCAGCACCACGTAGGCGGCGGAGTAGTCGGGGTCGGGGTTCATCGCGTCCGAGCCGTCCAGCTCCCGCGACGTGGGGAAACGCACGTCGTGCGTCTCCAGCGCGACGATTCTGTACGCCATCAGGCCTGCCCCACCGTCTGCCGCTGGCGGCCGAGCCCGTCGATCTCCAGCTCCATCACGTCGCCCGCCCGCAGGTACGGCTGGCCGGGCATGCCCATCGCGACCCCGGCCGGGGTGCCGGTGTTGATCACGTCACCGGGTTCGAGCACCATGAACCGGCTCAGGTACCGCACGATCTCGGCCACGTCGAAGATCATGTCCTTGGTGCCGCCGTCCTGGCGCGGCTCGCCGTTCACCCAGAGGCGCAGCCCCAGGCTCTGCGGGTCGCCGACCTCGTCCGCCGTCACCAGCCAGGGACCCAGCGGGTTGAACGTCTCGCACGACTTGCCCTTGTCCCACTGGCCGCCGCGTTCGAGCTGGAACTCCCGCTCGGAGACGTCGTTGGAGATCGCGTACCCGGCGATCACGTCGAGGGCCTCGTCCCGGCTGTCGAGATAGCGGGCCCGCCGGCCGATCACGACCGCCAGCTCCACCTCCCAGTCGGTCTTCACGCTGCCACGCGGCACCAGCACCTCGTCGTACGGGCCGATCACGGTGTTGGCGGCCTTCATGAACACCACGGGCTCGGCGGGCGGCTCCGCGCCGGACTCGGCGGCGTGGTCGCGGTAGTTCAGCCCGATGCAGACCACCTTGCCCGGCCGGGCGATCGGCGCGCCCACCCGCAGCCCGGCGGCGTCGACGACGGGCAGGTCGCCGCGCTCCAGCGCGTCACGCACGCGCGCCACTCCCCCGGAGGCGAGAAAAGCCCCGTCGATCTCGGGCTCCCCGATGTCGCGCAGGGTGCCGGAGGCGTCCATCACCACCGGCCGCTCCTGTCCGACAGGTCCCACTCGCAGCAGCTTCACACCGCACCCTTCACTTATTCATCGGATGTCTGTGCCTCAGATGCTGCTGCGACATGGCGGCGCATGTCAAGGGCGTCCAGCGGGATACCTCCGATCCGTGACCCAGAACGACACCTCGAACCCTAACCAATCACCTCCCTCACCCCCCATGGCTCCGAAGATTCCCCTCCCTTGCCGATCCTCACCACCTCCAAAAACATCGGAGGTACCTCACCCTTTCTCCCTCACCACTCGCCCACTCCTGACGGCTCCCGTCCGTTCGGCGCAACCTCCTTGGCGCCGCCCCAGACGACCCTCGCCAATCGGGGCGTCGGCACGGTCGCCGCCAAGAGCAGCGCTGATGCCGGACTTGGGGGCCGGGCTTGGGTGGGGTTGGGAGTGGGGCGAAGTCGGTTGGCGGTGGTGAGCACGGGGAGGCGGCACCGCTGGTGGTGCTGGGCTGGGGCATGGGTGAGGAAGCGTCGGCGGGGAGGGGGTTGGCTGCTGTCGGGTTGGGCGGGCGGGGACCGGTTATCTGCTCCGGGGTTATGGCGGCGGTGTCTGGAGCGTTGGGAGGGTGGCGGGGTGGGGCTACTTGACGGGCGTACAGTGGCGTAATAGAACACGTTTCAGTACGAATAAACCAAGCGCTTGATCAAGAGGTGACCGCGCGTGCATATCGACCTCGTCGACAGGGACCGTTACGCGACTTCCGGCCCACCCCACGAACAGCTCGCCTGGCTCCGCGCCAACTCCCCCGTCCACTGGCACGACGGCGAGCCCGGGTTCTGGGCGGTCACCCGCTACGAGGACGTCGTGCACGTGTCCCGCCACTCCGACCTGTTCTCCTCGGCCAAGAAGCTCGCCCTCTTCGACGAGATGCCCGAGGACCAGATCGCCCTCCAACGGCTGATGATGCTCAACCAGGACCCGCCCGAGCACACCAGGCGGCGTTCCCTGGTCAACCGCGGCTTCACCCCCCGGACGATCGGCGCCCTCGAACAGCACATCCGCGACATCTGCGACGACCTGCTCGACAAGTGCTCCGGCGAGGTGGACTTCGTCACCGAGGTCTCCGCCCCCCTCCCCCTGTACGTGATCTGCGAGCTGCTCGGCGCTCCCGCGACCGACCGCGACAAGCTGTTCTCCTGGTCGAACCGGATGATCGGCGCCCAGGACCCCGACTACGCGGCGACCCCCGAGGAGGGCTCCGGCGCCGCCATGGAGGTGTACGCCTACGCCAACGAGCTCGCGGCGCAGCGCAGAGCCGCCCCCAAGGACGACATCATCACCAAGCTCCTCCAGCCCGACGACAAGGGCGAAACCCTCGGCGAGGACGAGTTCGACCTGTTCGTCCTGCTGCTGATCGTCGCGGGCAACGAGACCACCCGCAACGCGGCCTCCGGCGGCATGCTGGCCCTCTTCGAGCACCCCGACCAGTGGGACCGCCTGGTGGCCGACCCCACGCTGGCCAGGACGGCGGCCGACGAGATCGTCCGGTGGGTCTCGCCGGTCAACCTGTTCCGGCGCACGTCGATGGCGGACCAGGTGCTCGGCGGGCAGCCCATCAAGGACGGCGACAAGGTCGTGGTCTTCTACTCCTCCGCCAACCGGGACGCCTCCGTGTTCCCGGACCCCGAGGTCTTCGACATCGGACGCACCCCCAACACGCACATCGGGTTCGGCGGCGGCGGCGCGCACTTCTGCCTCGGCAACCACCTCGCCAAGCTGGAACTGCGTGTCCTGTTCGAGCAGCTGGCCAGGCGCCGGCCGCGCATCCGCCAGGCCGGCCCGGCCCGCCGCCTGCGCTCGAACTTCATCAACGGCATCAAGGAGCTCCCGGTCACGATCGCCTGACCTTGCCGACGCCCTCCGAACCACCGGGGACGCCCTCACGAGGACCGCCGGCGCCGGGGATGGCGAGCGGTTCCGCGGCGGGCCGCGCGGATCTGGCGGAGGACGCGGACGGTGCCCTCCGGGCCGGGTTGCCAGCCGCGCTCGATCAACGCGTCGGCGACGTGCCGGAGAAGGCCGGCGATCTGGCCGGGGATGACGTCGCGGCGTACGGCGATCACCCGCCAGCCCAGCCGCCGCAGCTCCTCGCGGCGGGCCGCGTCACGCCGCCGGTCCGCCGGGGAGGTGTGGTGCTCCTGGCCGTCGTACTCGACCCCCACCCTGTACGGCTCCCACCCCAGGTCGAGGTAGGCGTGCCGGCCGCCGCCCAGGGGCACGGCGAGCTGCGTGGTGGGCCTGGGGAGGCCGCCGTCGACGAGGACGACCCGCAGCCAGCTCTCCCGGGGCGAGGCGGCGCCGCCGTCGGCCAGGCTCAGCGTGTCGCGCAGCCGCCAGGAGTCGAGCGGACGACGCCACAGCGCCTCCATGTCGACGCCCCGCCGCGCGAACTGGTCGAGCGCCGCCACCGCCTCCGGACGCGGCAACGACCGGGCGCAGTCGAGGGCCGTGCGCGCCATGGTGGTGAGCCGGACGCCCCGGTGGTCGGTGACGTCGTCGGCGGGCGGTTCGCCCACGTACGTGACGCAGCCGGGGATCGCCAGGTGAGCGGGGGCGATCACCTCCACCGGCCAGTCGGCCTCGGGGACGGAGAGCACGCTCAGGCCCCAGACGTGTGCGGCAGTCTGCCGGCAGACGACGGCCTGCCGGCAGGACCGGGTGATGCGCTCGGCACGGCCGAGCAACGAGAGTGCGGCGTTCACGGGGTCCAGGCTGACGCCCTCACCCCGGCCCCCGCAGAGCCGAACCGCGTTCTGTGGACAACTCGGCGACCCTCCGGCTCATCGCGGTGGCTGGTCGGTCCAGGTGGCGGTCACCCAAACGAAGTCTCGGCCCCACGACAGGCCCCCGTCGCCGCCGTAGAGGTAGTTCGTCCGGATCACCCGTGCGCTCTCGGGATCGACCACCATCCTGATCTCCGGCCCGCCGTCGGGGTTGGGGAAGCGCAGCTCCTGCCCGTCCTCTACCTCGCCGGCGTTCTCGACCCCGGGTGTCGCGGCGAGCGCCCGGAACGCCGCCGACCGGACCTCCGGCGGCGCGGGCAGCTCCGAGATGAGCGCGACCAGGGAGAACAGCGGATCGCCGCGCTGCTCGGAGGAGCTCATGGCGCTGGGAAGCCCGGGCAGCGCGGCGATCCGGGACGTCAGCGCCGCAGGCTCCGTCGGCAGCCCTTCGAGCTCCTCGATGCTCACCTCGGCCCCCTTGAGCCTGAGGGGGTTCGGGTCGGGCACGACGACCCCGGCGGGGGCGTCCGGCCGGCCCCTGGACCAGCGCCGGCCGTCCCGCGTGGTCCAGCTCTCACGGGTGGGGATGTCCACGCCCCGGTACTCGCGGGTGACGTGCCAGTAGCGTCCGGCGCCCTCGGGCGTGCGCTCGGCGCTCGCCGCGGCCATGAGCAGCACCTCCTTGCCCGAGGCCGGCGTGCCGGCGGGCGTGATCGCGCCCGTCGCGAGCACGGTGACGGCCGCCGCGGCGGCGGCCAGGGCGAGCGCGGGCGCGAGCCATCCGGTCCGCCGGCGGTGGGTACGGCCGCGCGCCCTGTCCTGGAGGCGGCTCCTGCTGCGCGCCATCGCCTCGGCGGCCGGTTCCGGCTTGGCCAGCAGGGTGGCGAGCTCCTTCAGGTCATCCACGAGCTGTCTCCTTGTCGACGAGGGCCTGGATCTTCGCGCGCGCCCGGCTGAGCCTGGATCCGACCGTTCCGGGGGCGATGCCGAGCGCCTGGGCCACCTCGTCGTAGCCGAGCTGGCCGAGGGCCACGAGCAGCAGGACGTCGCGCTCGCCCGGCGACAGCGCGGCGAGCGCCCTGGCCAGGTACGGCTGCATGCCCTGGGCCGTGACGGAGGCCACGACCCGGTTCTCATGGCCTTCCACGACGAGTTCGGGGCCCAGCCGGGCCAGCGCCCGGTAGTGGCGGATCTCCTTGCGCCGGTGCCTGGCGATCAGGTTGGTGGCCAGGCCGAACAGCCAGGGCCGCAATCCGCCGCGCTCCGGGTCGAACCGGTCGCGGTGGTCGAAGGCCAGCAGGAACGTCTCGGCCGTGATGTCCTCGGCGATCTGCGTGTCCAGCCGGCCGGCCACGTACAGGTAGATGTCGCGGAAATGGCGGTCGTGCACGAGGGTGAACAGCTCGGGGTCCCGCCGGTACCGGGCGGCCAGCTCGGCGTCGGTCAGCTGTTCGCCCGCTTCGGCGATCACGTTGTCGTCTCCGTCATCAGGCTGCCTTCACGAAGTGGTGGACGGTCACCCATGCTTCGCCGCAGGCCCGGATCGCCTTCCCGGCAGGCCGCCGCCGGTCAGGAGGCCGCCGCGCGCAGCGCGGGCAGGACGTCCTCGGCCAGGCGTTCGGCCTGGGCGCGCGGGCCGGGGCCGAGGGGCGTGAAGTTCATCGACGTGAACCCCAGCTCCACGAACGCCGCCAGACGGTCGGTCACCTCCGCCGCCGAGCCGGCGACCACGCCGTCGACCTCTGCGGGGGACCCGATGCGGAAGGTGACGTTGTAGACGCACTCGACGGCGCGACCGGCCGACAGGATCCGGTCGCGCATGGCCGCCGCCCGCTCCGGCGGCGCGAACCCCAGGGAGGGGATCCAGCCGTCCGCCAGCCGGCCGGTGGCGTCGAGGGCGCGCGGCCCGTACGTGCCCAGCCAGATCGGGATGGGGCTGAGGGGCTTGGGCTCGATGGTGGCCCGATCGGTGCGGTAGCGGGAGCCCTCGTAGGTGAAGTCCGACTCGGACCACAGGCCGCGGATGATGTGGACGGCCTCCACCATGCCGTCCACCTTCTCGCGGGGCGTCGGCACCCCGAGCCCGAACGCGCGGAACTCCTCGTCGGAGTAGCCGCCGCCGAGGCCGAGGATCAGCCGGCCGCCGGAGAGCCGGTGCAGCGTCTCGGCCATCTTGGCGACCATCGCGGGCGGCCGGTACGGCACCCCCAGCACCCGCGTCGCCACCCTGATCCGCGAGGTGGCGGCGGCCACCCAGGTCAGCATCGTCCACAGCTCGTACGTGGGCTCGACACCGCACGGGTGGTCCGACGCCGAGACGAAGTCGAAGCCCAGCTCCTCGGCCGCGCGGGCGTCGCCCACGGGATCGGCCCCCGACGCCGCCGACGTCGATATGCCCAGTCCGAACACGACCCGCCTCCTCCACTTTGGTTTACATGTAAACCTAGAGCGGAGGTCGGTTACACGTCAACTAAACTGCCGGGTCATGGAGCCCAACTGGCTGGACGACGCCGAGTTCCGGGCCTGGATCGGCTATCGCAGGATGCGCCTGCTGCTGGACGCCCAGGTCAGCCGCGACCTCGCGAGCGACTCGGGGCTGTCGGCACCCGACTACGACGTCCTGTCGGCGCTGAGCTCCACGCCCGGCCACCGGTGGCGGCTCACCGCGCTGGCCGACCGCATGCTCTGGTCGAAGAGCCGCCTCTCCCGGCACATCTCGCGGATGGAGCAGCGGGGGCTGGTCACCCGCGAGGGCTTCGAGGGGGACGCGCGCGGGGCCGTCGTCGTGCTGACCGACGGCGGGTTGCGGGCCATCCAGGAGGCGGCGCCCGCCCATGTGGCGTCGGTGCGCAGGCACTTCATCGACCTGCTCTCGCGGGAGCAGATCGAGGTGCTCGCCACGATCGCCGAGACCGTCCTCGACCACCTGCCGGACGGCCGGCAGGACACACCAGGCTGAACCGGAGCAGGCAGGACGAACCAGCACGAACCAGGCTGACCCTGTGCGGTCAGGCGACCCACATCGGACGCCAGTCCGGCACCTCGTGGTAACGCCGCAGCTCCGCCACCCCGGACAGCATCCCGCCCCAGGCCGCGTACGGCGGCCGCTCGGCGTCGAAGCCGCTCTGCACGAGCGTCAGCCGCGTCCGGCCGGCGGACCCGGCGAGCTCCCAGGAGCTCACCCCGGCGCCGCCCCAGTCGACGGAGAACCGCCGCTCCGGCTCCAGCTCCAGCACCTTGGCCGGCGACGGGTCGTTCGCGAACCCGCCCATGGCGAACCGGCCGCCGACGTACGGCTCGATCTCGATCGGCATCCCGAACCACTCGCTCACCTTCTCCGAGTCGACCAGCGACTCGAAGACCCGGGCGGGCGTGGCGTCGATGGTGACCTCGGCGCGCAGCTCGCGCGCGGTGAAGTCGGCGCGCGGCGTGAGCGGGCGGCCCTCGACGTGCTCGGCCAGGCTGGCCAGCACCTGGAACCAGTACGTCTGCAGCACGCCCCGGATGCTGGCGCCGGTGACGACGTCCTGGAAGTCGAAGTGCGACTGCGTCACCGAGACGATCGTCGCCGAGTCGCCGTCCTCCTCGACCGCGAGTTCGGCGGTCGTCTCGACGCCGTCCAGGAGCCAGGCGAACCGCACGCCGCGCTCGTCGGCCGACAGGACCCGCTGGTGCGGCGCGTCGCCCTCCGGCGTCGTACGGCCCCAGAACTCGAACCGGTCCGGCAGGTCCACCTCGACGTGCTCGGCCAGCCAGCCCCGGGCCGCGGCCGGATCGGTGAGCGCGTGCCACACCTCCTTGACCGGCGCCTGGACGCGGACCTTCGCGATCATCGGCTCACTCATGCTCTTCTCCCTTGGGGTAACAGGCGACGGCGAGCTTGAAGGCGTCCCCCTCAGCGCCGCCGTAACGAGTGAAAAGCTCCTGCAGCATGCCCTGCAGGTCGTTCAGGAACTGCTGGCGGCTCTCCGGACGCACGTGGATCTCTCCGGACAGTCCGATGGACGGCAGCTCGGGCGCGTCCCGGTCGAGGGCGGCGATGTCGGCCTGGACCTCCTCCATGAGGTCGAGCAGGTAGCCCAGGCTCAGCTCGTCGCGCGCCTTGCGCAGCCCGATCCGGCCGACCAGCCGCGGCGACAACCAGTACGACCGCGCGCCGGCCTGGTAGATGCCCTCGTGGACGCCGCGCACCTTGCGCTCGGACACCAGCTCCACGAGACCGGCCTCGACCAGCCGCTTGACGTGGTAGTAGACCCGCTGCGGGGTCTGCCCGAGGCGTTCGGCGACCTCCGAGCACGTACGCGGCTCGGCCAGCTGCCTCAGCACCTCGACCCGTTGCGGCTTGAGCAGCGCCTCGGCCTGCTCGATCTGTTCCAGATACAGGACATCTCTCATCGCAAAAACAATCTTTTACGTAAAAATCCTCTTTGTCAATGGACCAGGCCAAGAGCAGCTGTAAGCAGCAAAAAGGCCCGCACCGGACCGGGCGGGCCAAGGGGGGGCGGAACCGGCTCTAGGGCCAGGAGCTGTCCTGGTCGGGGTCGCCGCCGGCGGACAGCAGGCGCAGGTCGCTCTCGACCATCATCGCGACCAGCTCGTCGAACGACACCCGCGGCTCCCACCCCAGCTGCGCCCGCGCCTTCTTCGGGTCGGCGCACAGCAGGTCCACCTCCGCCGGGCGGTGCAGCCCCTGGTCGACCACCACGTGCCGCTCCCAGTCCAGCCCGGCGGCCGTGAAGGCGGCCTCCACCAGCTCCCGCACCGACTTCATCCGCCCGGTGCCGATCACGTAGTCCTCGGGATTGGCGGCCTGGAGCATCAGGTGCATCGCCTTGACGTAGTCGCCCGCGTAGCCCCAGTCGCGGCGCGCCTCCAGGTTGCCCAGCCGCAGCTCCGTGGCCAGGCCGAGCTTGATCCTGGCCACCCCGAGGGTGACCTTCCTGGTGACGAACTCCGCGCCGCGCCGCGGCGACTCGTGGTTGAACAGGATGCCCGACACCGCGAACATCCCGTACGACTCGCGGTAGTTCTGCGTGAGGAAGTGCCCGTACGCCTTGGCCACCCCGTACGGCGAGCGCGGGTGGAAGGCGGTGCGCTCGTTCTGCGGGGTCTCGGTGACCTGCCCGAACATCTCCGAGGACGACGCCTGGTAGAAGCGGATCTGCCCCGGGGACGACGATCCACCACCCCGCGACACGCCCGAACACACCCGGATGGCCTCAAGCATCCGCAGGACGCCCATACCGGTCACCTCGGCGGTCAGCTCGGCCTGCTCCCACGACATGGGGACGAACGAGATCGCCCCCAGGTTGTACACCTCGTCGGGCTGAACGCGTTCCACCGCGGAGATCAAGGACCCCTGGTCCAGCAGGTCGCCCCGCACCACCTGGACGTCGGCCAGCAGCTTGCGCATGCGCGAGACGCGCGGGTTCGCCTGCCCGCGGGCCAGCCCCCACACCTCGTAACCCTGGTCGAGCAGGTGCTCGGCCAAGTAGGAACCGTCCTGGCCGGTGATGCCGGTGATCAGAGCGCGCCTGGCCAAGGGGTCCTCCAACTATCACGTAGGTACGGTGGCCCGCACCGCGTCCCTTTGGGACGGGAATGTACAGCTAAGCGCCTGGACGCAGCACCAAAGCCCACTAGAACCTGTTCCACCGAACCACGCTCGGTTACCTTAATGTCGCAGTTCGCACGGCCTGTGGAGACTGTTGTGAACAATTCCAGGTGACCTACCGAATGGTAGCCTTCTCGGACTAAGGTCATCTTTCACGGTACACGCCCGCCTCTTGGGGCCTTACCGCAGAAAACATGGGCCTACCGGCGGAGAAAGGGGTGTCCGTGAGCGAGGCGCTGCGGATCGCGCTGCTGTCCTATCGCAGCAAGCCCACCTGCGGCGGGCAGGGCGTCTACCTCCGGCACCTGAGCCGTGAGCTGGTCGCGCTCGGCCACCACGTCGAGGTGTTCTCCGGACCGCCCTACCCCGAGCTGGACGAGGGCGTCGTCCTGCGCGAGGTGCCCAGCCTCGACCTCTACCGGGACGAGGACCCCTTCAGGACCCCGAAGCTGGCCGAGTACCGCGACTGGATCGACCTCCTGGAGGTCGGCACCATGTGGACGGCCGGCTTCCCCGAGCCGCTCACCTTCACCCTGCGCGCCTACCGCGAGCTGAAGAAGCGCGTCGGCGACTTCGACGTCGTCCAGGACAACCAGACCCTCGGCTACGGCCTGCTCGGCATCCAGAAGCTGTTCCCCGTGGTCGGGACGATCCACCACCCGATCAGCGTCGACCGGCGGATCGAGCTGGAGGCCGCCACGGGCTACAAGAAGCTCACCATGCGCCGCTGGTACGGGTTCGTGAAGATGCAGTCCCGCGTCGCCCCCAGGCTCAGCCCGATCCTCACGGTCAGCGAGTCGTCGCTGGCCGACATCCACCGGGACTTCAACGTCCCGCAGGCCAACATGCGGCTGATCCCGCTCGGCGTGGACACCCGCTACTTCCACCCGCGCCCGGACAAGCCCCGCCGCAAGGGCTCGATCGTCGCGGTGGCCAGCGCGGACTCGCCGATGAAGGGCGTGGCCACGCTGCTGCGCGCGGTCGCCAAGCTCGCCACCGAACGCGACGTGAACCTGACCGTGGTCAGCAAGCCCACCCCCGGCGGCCCGACCGAGCGGCTGGTCCAGGAGCTGTCGCTGCAGGACCGGGTGCGCTTCGTGCACGGCATCTCCGACGACGAGCTGGGCGAGCTGATCGCCACCTCGGAGATCTCCGTGGTCCCCTCGCTGTACGAGGGCTTCTCGCTGCCCGCCGTCGAGCACATGGCCTGCGGCACGCCCCTGGTGGCCAGCCGTACGGGCGCGCTGCCCGAGGTCGTGGGCGACGCGGCCGTCCAGGTCCCGCCGGGCGACGCCGAGGAGCTGGCGGCCGTGCTGCGCCGCCTGCACGACTCCCCCGAGGAGCGCGAGCGGGTGGGCAGGGCCGGCTACGACCGGGTCATGGAGCGCTACACCTGGCACGTCGTCGCCAAGCGGACGGTCGAGGCGTACCGCGAGGCGATGGCGGCGCACAAGGCCCGCCGCTGACCCCCGAACGCAAAGCCCCCAAGAGCTGATCAAGGAGAAGCGACAAAGTGCTGACCGTGGACTTCGACCGGCTCCCCGTGGGCCCCGGCGTGCGCGTGCTCGACCTGGGCTGCGGCGGCGGCAGGCACGCCTTCGAGGTGCTGCGCCAGGGCGCCGACGTCGTCGCCTTCGACATGGACCAGGCCGAGCTGGACAACGTGGCGGCCATGTTCGTGGCGATGGACAAGGCGGGCGAGGTGCCGCTGGGCGCGACCGGCGAGACCGTCCAGGGCACGGCGCTGGACATGCCGTTCGAGGACGGCGGCTTCGACCGGGTCATCGCGGCCGAGGTGCTGGAGCACATCCCCGACGACATGAGCGCCATGCGGGAGATCTTCCGCGTGCTCAAGCCGGGCGGCACCGCGGCGATCACCGTGCCGAGCTTCCTGCCCGAGCGCATCTGCTGGGCCCTGGACGAGGACTACCACACCGCCCCCGGCGGCCACGTGCGGATCTACACGCTGGCCGAGCTGTCGGCCAAGCTCAAGTCCGTCGGCTTCGAGATCGGCCCGCACCACCACGCCCACGGCCTGCACGCGCCGTACTGGTGGATCAAGTGCGCGGTGGGCGTCAACAACGACGACCACCCGGTCGCCAAGGCGTACCACGAGCTGCTGGTGTGGGACATCATGAAGCGCCCGGCCGCCACCAGGATCGCCGAGGCGCTGCTCAACCCGCTCATCGGCAAGAGCGTGGTCCTCTACGTCAAGAAGCCATGATCTCCCGCGAGGAGGTCGTCCGCACGGCCCTCAGCATCGCGGCCATCCAGCAGGACGACGGCGGCGTGCCCTGGCCCGAGGGGCACGTGGACGCGTGGAACCACGTCGAGTGCCTGATGGGCATGTCCGTGGCCGGGCTGACCGAGCCGGTGCGGCGCGGCTGGGAGTGGCTGGCCCGCCACCAGCGCCCCGACGGCTCCTGGCCGATGAAGCTGCTGGACGGCGTGGCCACCGAGGCGGGCGGCGAGTCCAACCACGCCGCCTACGTCGCCGCCGGCGTCTGGCACCACCTACTCGTCACCGGCGACCGCGAGCACGCCGAGCGCCGCTGGCCCATGGTCAAGGCCGCGCTCGACTACGTGGTGGGCCTGCAGACCGAGCGGGGCGAGATCGTCTGGGAGCGGGACGCCCACGGCCGCGCGGCGGCGTACGCGCTGCTGACCGGGTGCTCCTCGATCCACCAGGGCCTGCGCTGCGGCGTGCTGCTCGCCGACCACCTGGGCGACCCGCAGCCGCACTGGGAGCTGGCCGCCGACCGGCTGGCCCACGTGTTGTCGGCGCACCCGGAGGCGTTCGCCGACAAGAGCCGGTTCTCGATGGACTGGTACTACCCGGTGCTGGGCGGCGCGGTGCGCGGGCGGCAGGCGTTCGAGCTGCTGGAGCGCGAGTGGTCCACGTTCGTGGTGCCGGGGCTCGGCATCCGGTGCGTGTCCGACCAGCCGTGGGTGACCGGGGCCGAGACGTGCGAGCTGGTGCTGGCCCTGGACGCCATGGGCGACCGTACGCGGGCCGCCGCGCTCTTCGCCGACGTGCAGCACCTGCGCCACGAGGACGGCTCGTACTGGACCGGCTGGCAGTTCGTCAACCGCAAGCACTTCCCGCACGAGCGCTCCGGCTACACCGCGGCCGCGGCCATCCTCGCCGCGGACGCGTTGCAGCGCCTGTCCCCCGGTTCCGGGCTGTTCCGCGACATCGCGGGCACGTCGGTGTCGGATCCGGAGGCGTGCGGGTGCGTGGAGCGCCAGTCGTTCAGGTCGGCGCCCCCCGGCTGATCCCGCGCGGCGTCGGCGCAAGGGCTTTTGCGGGTTCTTTGCCGGGGACATCCGGTGCGCCGCCGGTGAACGGCGCAATGGGGTTACTAGCTTCGTGTCTGGCCGTAGGAGGCGTCTTCGGGGGAAGCGTGGGCGACACGGGCACAACAGCGTTCTTGGACCAGGTCAGGATCGAGCCGACACTGTCCCCGGCGAGGGGGCTGCGGAGGTTTCTGGCCAAGGATCCTTCGGAGTCCGATCTGGGCCGGCGCAGGTTCCGGCTGCGCCCCGGCGCTCCCCGGACGGTCTTCACGGATTCCGAGCAGTCGTACGTGTTCGGCTTCAACGCGGTCATGTCGCGGGAAGTCGAGAAGATCGAAGACCTCTCACCCGAGCAGCGGCCGTTCGGCCACGAGGGCGCGGCGGCCGCCTGCACCGTGCTCGACCTGCTCACCTTGACCCGGGGCCGGCGCCTTCACGAGCTACTGGCCGGCCCCGCCCAGCATCACCGCCACGCCGCGTACGTCGGCGCCGGACGCGGCTACGCGCTGCTGCGGCTGCGTCCGGTCTGGGGCGCGCGGCGGGCGCACCCGCTGATGCGCTGGCTGGCCGTGGACGGGTTCGGCTTCCAGTGGAGCCTGTCGCGCGCGGACCGCATGGTGGGCCGCAGGAGCATGCCCGACCTGCTCACCCGCGCCCACTGCGCGGTCTTCGACCAGGGCCTCGGCCGGCTGCTGTGGTACCACGACTGCGCCTCGCCGGACGACGTCGGCGCGCGCATCGCGGGCTTCCCGGCGAGCCGGCGGGCCGACCTGTGGAGCGGCGTGGGGTTCGCGGCCACGTACACGGGCGGCGCCGACAGCGACGAGCTGTGGTGGCTGACCGAGCACGCCGGCGCCGACGGCTTCCGCGCCCACCTGGCCCAGGGCTGCGCCTTCGCGGTCACGGCGCGGCTGCGGTCGGGGGCGCTGCCGGACCACACGCGGCTGGCCGTGCCGATCCTGGCCGACGCCGCGCCCGACGAGGCGGCCGCCTGGACCGACCAGGCGCTGCTGGCCCTCGGCCACGACGCCCACACCCACGAGGACTTCCAGCGCTGGCAGGCACACACCCGCCGGTCGTGGAACCGCCGCCACCGGCGCTAGACGCCCCGGCCGACGCGTTCGAGCACGCGCAGCGAGCCCTCGGCCGACACCTCGCGGAAGGCGCCCGACTCAAGGGCCCGCAGGTAGACCCGGTAGGGGGCCTGCCCGCCGTCGGCCGGGTCGGGATAGATGTCGTGGAAGACCAGCGCGCCGCCCTCCATGACGTGCGGCGCCCAGCCCTCGTAGTCGCGGGTCACCGGCTCCTCGGAGTGGCCGCCGTCGATGAAGAGCAGGCCGAGCGGCGTGTTCCACAACCCGGCCACCCGGTCGGACCGCCCGACGACGGCGATCACCTCCTCCTCCAGCCCGGCGGCGGCGATGGCGGCGCGGAAGAAGGGCAGGGAGTCCATCCGCCCGAAGCGCGGGTCCATCAGGGCCGGGTCGTGGTGGGCCCAGCCGGGCTGGATCTCCTCCGAGCCCCGGTGGTGGTCGACGGTGACGACCACCGAGCCGGTGTGCCGGGCCGCCGCGCCGAGGTAGATCGCCGACTTGCCGCAGTAGGTGCCGATCTCGCAGAGCGGCCCCAGGCCGCCGTACCGGCAGGCCGCCTCGAACAGGGCCAGACCCTCCTTCGGCGGCATGAATCCCTTGGCGTGCTCCGCTGCCTGCAGCAGCTCCGGCGGCATCGTCATAGGCATGCACCCTAGCCGAACCGAACAACATTCCAGGGACCTCTTGCCGTGCTTCTTTGCAACCTGTTCTACTTGGCACGTGAATCAGCGCGCTCGCATCGCGATGTCCGACGACGAGGTCACGGCGTTCCTGGAGGGTTCGCGCAAGGTCCAGCTCGCGACCATCAATCCCGACGGGACACCGCACCTGGTGACCATGTTCTACGGGCTGGACGAGGGCCGCATCGCCTTCTGGACGTACGGCAAGGCGCAGAAGGCCCGCAACCTGGCCCGCGACCCGCGGGTGAGCTGCCTGGTCGAGGCGGGCGACGACTACGACCAGCTCCGCGGCGTCCTGGTGTACGGCGTGGCCGAGCAGGTGGACGACCGGGACCGGGTGCTCGCCATCGGCATGATGATCGCGCGCAGGATGACGCCGGGCGTGCCGGACGACCTGCTCACCCCCTACGTCGAGCAGACCGGCAGAAAACGCATCGCCTACGTCGTCGAGCGCACCAAAGTGGTCTCATGGGATCACAGGAGGCTCACATGAAGGTCAAGGTCGATGAACTGGTCTGCGAGGCCAACGCCGTGTGCATGGGGCTCGCCCCCGAGGTCTTCGAGGTGGACGACGACGACCAGCTGCACATCCTGCTCCCCGAACCACCCCCCGAGATGCAGGACCGCGTCCGCAGCGCGGTCAGGTCCTGCCCGAAAGCCGCCCTGTCGCTAGAGGACTAGCCGTAGCCGGAGGAGGAACCCCATGCGCGCCGCGATCCTGCACGCCGTAGGCAACGACAAGCTGGACATCCGCGACGACATCACCCTGGCCCCCGTCGGGCCGACCGATGTCCGCGTACGGATCAGAGCCACGGGCGTGTGCCACTCGGACCTGTCGGCCATGTCCGGCGTGCTCCCGCAGCCGGTGCCGCTGATCCCGGGCCACGAGGGCGCGGGCGAGGTGGTCGAGGTGGGCGAGCACGTCACCTCGGTCGCGCCGGGCGACCACGTCGTGATCAGCTGGCGGCCGGCCTGCCAGTCCTGTGACCTGTGCGTGGGCGGGCAGCCGTACATGTGCATGAAGTACGTCATCGAGTCCTTCAGCAAGGGCAACTTCCGCTTCGGCGGCGACAACGCGACGGCGTTCGGCATGGCGGGCTGCGGCACCTGGGCCGAGGAGGTCATCGTGCCCTGGCAGGGCGCGATCAAGATCGACGACGACGTGTCGTGGGAGGCGGCGGCGCTGATCGGCTGCGGCATCACGACCGGCGTGGGCGCCGCGATCAACACCGCCAAGGTGCGTCCCGGCTCCACGGTCGTGGTGATCGGCTGCGGCGGCGTGGGCCTGTCGGTCATCCAGGGCGCCCGCGTCTCCGGCGCCAGGACGATCCTCGCCGTCGACCCGCTGGAGTCCAAGCACGCCCTGGCCAAGAAGGTCGGCGCGACGCACGCGATCACGCCCGAGCAGGTCCCCGAGGCCCTGAACGAGCTGACCGGCGGCAGCGGCTTCGACTACGGCTTCGAGGTCGTCGGCAAGTCGGCGACCATCCAGAGCGCCTGGCAGCTCACCCGGGCGGGCGGCGACGTCATCGTGGTGGGCGCCGGCGCGGTGGACGACATGGTCTCCATCTCCGCCTTCAGCCTGCTGTTCGAGGGCAAGAGACTGCTGTCCAGCCTGTACGGCGAGGCCGACGTGCGGCACGACTTCCCCTACTTCGCCAAGCTCCACAAGGCGGGACAGCTCGACCTGGAGTCGCTGATCAGCGCCCGCATCCGGCTCGGCGACCTGAACGACGCCGTCGCGGCCCTGCGCGGCGGCGAGGTGCTCCGCCAGATCGTCATCATGGACTGACCCCGGCCCGGGGCCGGAGAACGGGCTTCCGCTCTCCGGCCCCGGGCAGGTCGGGCCGCGATCGGCCGGACCGGTCGCACACCCGCCGCCAAGGCATTGCTAAGGAAAGTTTCCTAACGGATACTCCGGGTTGAGTGCCCACCACCCCCCAAGGAGTATCCATGCTTCGTCGCGGCCTCGCCCTGCTCTCCCTCGCCGCCGCCGGCCTGCTCGCCCTCGCCGCGCCCGCCCAGGCGGCCGTCGTGGACGTGACCTTCGGGCCGGTCTCGATCGGCGACTACTGTCACGCCAAGGTCAGCTCGTCCTCGTGGATCGGCTTCTACGAGTCCGGCGGCCTGCGCTGCTACACCGGCGGCCCCGGCCCGATGACGTACGCGGGCTCCGGTGACCCGTACCTGGCCTGCAAGTTCCTCACCACGGACGTGGTGATGTCCGCGCTGCGCGGCGCCTCCGACGCCCTGGTCTGCCGCGTCGTGCGCTGACCCTCCTCCGGTGCGGCACGGGACCGACCGTCCCGTGCCGCCTCCGGCGTCAGGAGGGCAGGAGCTGGTCGAGAGGGGTGCCGGGGTCGGCGAGCGCGGCTCGGTCCACGGGCTTGCGGGACCGGATGAGTGCCTGGGTGTGGTCGGTGACGTCCCAGATGTTGACGTTCATCGCGGCCAGGACCCTGTCCTGCTCGTCCAGCCAGAAGGCGATGAACTCGCGGGCGTCCAGGTCGCCGCGGACCACGACGTCGGGCGTGCGACCGGGCGGGACGTGGCCGACGTACTCCATGCCCAGGTCGTACTGGTCGGTAAAGAAGTAGGGCAGGTTGTCGTAGTCGCCGGCCCGGCCGAGCATCGCGCGGGCGGCGGTGGCGGGCTGGTTGAGCGCGTTCGCCCAGTGCTCGACCCGGACGTGGTGACCCAGCAGCGGGTGGTAGGCGTTGGCGATGTCGCCGGCCGCGAAGATGTCGGGGTCGGAGGTGCGCAGGTCGGCCCCCACCTTGACGCCGTCCTCGACGGTCAGCCCGGCGGCCCGCGCGAGGTCGGTGTCCGGTTCGGCGCCGACGCCGGCCACGACGACGTCCGCCTCGACGTGGGCGCCGTCGGCGAGCAGGACCCCGGAGCCGGTGATCTCGGCGGGACGGGCGTCGAAGAGGAAGTTCACGCCGTGCTCGCGGTGCAGCGCGGTGAACACCTGGGCGACGTGCGGCCCCAGCACGCGCAGCAGCGGCGCGGACGCCGTCTCGATCACGGTGACCTCGGCCCCCGCGGCGCGGGCGGCGGCGGCCACCTCCAGGCCGATCCAGCCGGCCCCGAGGATCGCGACGCGACCGGCGCCGGCCAGGGTGGCGCGCAGGCGTTCGCTGTCGTCGACGGTACGCAAGTACAGCACCTCGGGCCGGTCGGCCCCGGGGAGGTCCGGGCGGCGCGGCCGGGAGCCGGTGGCCAGCAGCAGCCGGTCGTAGCCGAGCTGCTCGCCGTCGCTCAGGGTGACCCGGTGGCCGGCCGGGTCGATGCCGGTGACCTCGACGCCCAGCCGCAGCTCGACGTCGTGCTCGTCGTACCAGGAACGGTCGTGGACGAAGATCTTGTCGCGTTCGCCGGCGCCCTGGAGGTAGTCCTTGGACAGCGGCGGCCGCTCGTACGGCAGGTGCGTCTCCCTGCCGACCAGCACGAGCCGGCCGTCGAAGCCCTCGCCGCGCAGGGCCTCTGCGGCCTTGGCGGCGGCGAGGCCGCCGCCGGCGATCACGATGGTCGCGGGTGCAGGCATGGTCGGATCTCCTCTTTCTGTCCTGTTCCTGGGCAAAGGGCGTGGTGATCGCGGCGCACGTCAGCTCCCGCCCACGCCGAGCGCGGTGAGCAGCACCAGGACGACGGTCACGACCGCGAACAGCCCGTGACCCGCCACCACCGCGACCAGGAAGTGCCCGAAGAGCACCGGGGCGGGCAGCCGGGACTCGCCGGCCTTCTGCTGGGCCACGCCGCCGCGGGCGATCCAGGTGCCGAGCATGGAGAAGCCGCCGACGGCGGTGACGAGCCAGGTGATCAGTGCCGCGATCTCCACGATCTTCCTTCTTTCCAGGATGAGCCGTTCGTATGTCAGAAGGCGGGTGTCCGAAGGCGGCGCCTCACCGTGGCGGGGTGGTGGTGAACCCCTCGGCCTGGGTGTCCTCGCCGGCGACCCGGACGCCGTAGCGGAAGGCGAGCTTGCCGCCCAGGTAGCCCGACCCCCCGAGCACGGCCAGGCACACCGCCGACAGCACGATCTGCCCCACCGGCACGGGCCCCGGCGGCCCGGCGCCCAGCCGCCAGGCGAACCCGGCCGCGTATCCGGCGGTGACCGCCAGGTTGAGCGCCATGTGCACCAGACCGGTGCGGAAGGCGGGCGTGCGGGGCGGGATGGCGAACAGGTCCAGGAACCCGACGCAGGCGGCGGCCAGCGCGCCGAGGCCGCCGAGGGCGATCAGCCAGACCGACCCCTGCGCCAGGAAGCCGCCCGGCGACACCACGTGGGAGGCGACGTCGAAGACCAGGCTGGCCACCCATGCCCCGATCGGCACCGTGACCAGGATCGGGTGCGCCGGATGCCCGTACGGGCCCGCCAGCGCCGTCACCGGCCGCTTGGCCCGGCCGGTCAGCTCGTCCATGACCCACCTCCTATTTCACCAACAAGTCTTTGTCATATTCGGCGGCGGCGTCAACCTCCCCAGCACAAAGGCATGGCTTCAGATGATTCACAAGTTTTCTAGGCGTTAAGGTGGATGCGTGACGTCCGACTCCACGAGCCTCGCGGCGGTCGCCGCGCTCAGCGACGACCTGCGCCGCAGCATGTACGAGTTCATCCGCCGCGCCGGGCGGGCCGTCACCCGCGACGAGGCGGCCCAGAGCGTCGGGATCTCCCGCAAGCTCGCCGCCTTCCACCTGGACAAGCTGGTGGACGCCGGGCTGCTCGCCACCCGCTACGAACAGCCGGGCGGGCTGCGCCGCGTCGGCCGCGCCCCCAAGGTGTACGAACCCTCCGACCTCGACGTCCAGGTCAGCATCCCCCGGCGCGAACCCGTCCTGCTCGCCGACATCCTGCTCGACGCCGTGCTGGCCGAGACGCCCGGCGAGAGCGCCGGTCAGGCGGCCCGCCGCCTGGCCCGCGAGCGCGGCCACGACCTCGGCCACACCGAACGCGCCGGGTTGCGCGGCGCCCGGCTCGGCCCCGAGCGCGCCCTGACCTGCGCCCAGCAGGTCCTGGAACGCCACGGTTTCGAGCCCAGCCGCGACACGCCGACCCTGGTCCGGCTGCGCAACTGCCCCTTCCATCCCCTGGCCGCCAAGGCCCCCGAGCTGGTCTGCGGCATCAACCACGCGTTCCTGGCCGGGTTCCTCGACGGCCTCGACGCCCCGGCCGTCCAGGCCACCCTGATCCCGCGGCCGGGTCACTGCTGCGTCGAGCTGGGCGTCCCGCAGGACCCCGGCGGCGCGGCGGCGGAGGCGCCGGCGTGCGCCAAGGACGGTGACGGCCCGCCACCCGCTCCGCGGGGGTCCTGACCGGTTCCGGCAAGGGTTTCCCATGGGCCCGGCCACGGCCCGCCGGGCGCTCTACCGTGGGACCGCCGGAGCGGTGACGTGGCAGGGGAAGGCGTCCGATGATCGCAGCCATCGCCAGGGTCCAGAGACTGTCGGCGGCATGCGCGTACGCCGCCGCGGTGCTGACGCTGACCTGGCTGACCCAGGACGGCCGCCTGGGCGACGGCATGTACGGCGACCTGGCCATGGCCGTCATGGCTTTCCCGCTCTACCTTGCCGCCGGCCCGCTGAACGGCGCGCTCCGCGCTCACGCGCCGGGGCCCGCCCACGTCTGGGACTTCGTCCTCATGGCCTGGCCGGGGATCGTCCTGGCGATCCTGCTGGCGTGGCTGCGCGCCCGGGTGGCCGGGCGGGCACTCGGGTGGCTCGCGGCGGCGGCCGTCACGCTGGTGGGGGTGGCGACCACCTTCGACGGCTGGGCGCCACGACGGCCGTACGGCTGGCCGTTCCTCGTCTGCGGGCTGATCATGATCGTCGGGCTGATGACCGCCCGCCGGCCCGCCCCGGACGCCCGGCACGGGCCGGACGCGCGGTCGCCCGGCCCGTGACCAGCGGGCCCAACGTGGCCCTACGTGGTCCTACGTGGTGGAGAAGGCCGCGTCGAAGGCCGTGGCGGGCGGCGTGATGGAGTTCAGCCGCCGGATGTACCCCAGCGCCTCGCGGGCGCCGTCCAGCCGGTCCATCCCCGCGTCCTCCCACTCGATCGAGATCGGCCCGTCGTACCCGATCGAGTTGAGCGCCCGGAAGCAGTCCTCCCAGGGCACGTCACCGCGCCCGGTGGAGACGAAGTCCCATCCCCGGCGCATGTCCGCCCAGGGCAGGTGCGACGACAGCCGCCCCTTGCGCCCGTCGCCGATCCGGACCCGGGTGTCCTTGCAGTCGACGTGGTAGATCCGGTCCTTGAAGTCGAGGATGAACGCCACCGGGTCGAGGTCCTGCCACACCATGTGCGACGGGTCCCAGTTCAGCCCGAACGCCGGACGATGCCCGATCGCCTCCAGCGTCCGCTGCGTCGTGTAGTAGTCGTAGGCGATCTCGCTCGGGTGGATCTCGTGCGCGAAGCGCACCCCGACCTCGTCGAACACGTCGAGGATCGGGTTCCAGCGGTCGGCGAAGTCCTGGTAGCCGGCCTCCACCATCGACGCCGGCACCGGCGGGAACATGGCCACGGTGTGCCAGATCGACGACCCGGTGAACCCCACCACCGTGTCCACGCCGAGCGCCGCCGCCGCCCGCGCGGTGTCCTTCATGTCCTCGGCCGCGGCCCGCCGCACCGACTCCGGGTCGCCCGAGCCCCAGATGCGCGCCGGCAGGATCGCCTTGTGCCGCTCGTCGATCGGATGGTCGCAGACGGCCTGGCCGACGAGGTGGTTGGAGATCGTCCACACCTTCAGGCCGTGCTTGTCGAGCTGGGCGCGCTTCTGCTCCACGTACGACGGGTCCGCCACCGCCTGCGCCACGTCGAAGTGGTCGCCCGAGCAGGCGATCTCCAGGCCGTCGTAGCCCCATTCGGCCGCCAGCCTGCACACCTCCTCGAACGGCAGGTCCGCCCACTGCCCGGTGAACAGCGTTACTGGTCTCATCAGTCCTCCACAGGGGTGTACCGGCCGCCGTCGGCCGCGCTCGCCTCCACCGCCGCCAGCACGCGCTGCACCCGCAGCCCGTCGGCGAACGACGGCGAAGGGTCGGCGCCGGTCGCGACGGCCTCCAGGAAGTCCTTGATCTCGTGGGTGAAGGTGTGCTCGTAGCCGAGCCCGTGCCCCGGCGGCCACCACGCCCCCACGTAGGGATGGTCGGGCTCGGTCACCAGGATCCGCTCGAACCCGCCCCCGCCCTCGCTGAACCACAGCTCGTTCATGGACTCGAAGTCGAACGCCAGGCTGCCGAGCTGGCCGTTGACCTCGATGCGCATCGCGTTCTTGCGCCCGGTCGCGAACCTGGTGGCCTCGAAGGAGGCCAGCGCGCCGCCCGACATCCGGCCGATGAACAGCGCGGCGTCGTCGACGGTGACCGCCCCCCGCTCCTCCGTACGGGACCCGCCCAGCCCCGCCGACTCCCCCGCCAGCGGACGCTCCTTGACGAACGTCTCCGTCAGCCCCGACACCCCCGCCACGCGCTGGCCGGTGACGAACTCGGCGGCGTCCACGATGTGCGAGCCGATGTCGCCGAGCGCCCCCGCGCCCGCCTTGTCCTTCTGCAACCGCCACACCAGCGGGAACTCCGGGTCCACGATCCAGTCCTGGAGGTACTGGGCGCGTACGTGCCGGATCTCGCCGAGCCTGCCCTCCTCGACGTACCGGCGGGCCAGGGCGACCGCCGGGACCCGCCGGTAGTTGAAGGCCACCATGCTCCTGCCCGGCGCCGCGGCCGCCGCCGCGACCATGGCCTCGGCCTCGGCGACGGTGTTGGCCAGCGGTTTCTCACAGATCACGTGCTTGCCGGCGCGCAACGCGGCGATCGCGATCTCGGCGTGCGAGTCGCCCGGCGTGCAGATGTCGACGATCTGCACGTCGTCCCGCCGGACGAGCTCCCGCCAGTCCGTCTCGACGTCGGCCCAGCCGAGCCGGGCCGCCGCGGCGGCGGTCTGCTCCTTCGACCGGCCCGCCAGCACCGCCATGCGCGGCGCGAGCGGCAGGTCGAAGAACGCGCCGACGCTCCGCCAGGCCTGGGAGTGGACGCGGCCCATGAACGCGTAGCCGATCATGCCCACGCCGATGGTGGTCTTGTCTGACATGCAACCCCCGATCAGGATTCGAATCCGAGCGCCAGATACTTGTCGACGTTCTCCTTGGTGATCGTCTCGGACGCGAGGGTGATCGACTGGGGAACCTGGTTCTCCACGAGGTCACTCATGCCCTTGCCCTGCGCGATCAACCTGGCGAGCCTGACGGCCGAGGAGGCCATCGTGGGGCTGTAGGTGACGGTGGCCTTGAGCACCGACGTGCCGGCCTGGATCTCCTTCATGGCGTTCAGCGAGCCGGCGCCGCCCACCATGATGAACTCGTCCCGGTTCGCCTCCTTGATGGCGGCCAGCACGCCGACGCCCTGGTCATCGTCGTGGTTCCACAGGGCGTCGATCTTCTTGTGCGCCTGCAGCAGCGACGTCGCCACCTGGTTGCCGGTCTCGACGGTGAACTTGGCGTCCTGCTTGGCCGTGACGCTGAACCCGTACGTCTTCAGCGCGTCGGCGAAGCCCTTGCTGCGGTCCTGGGTCAGCGGCAGCGTGGCGATGCCCTGGATCTCGACGATCACCGGGTTCGCGACGCCCTTGTCCTTGAGCTGCTTGCCGATGTAGTGCCCGGCCGCGACGCCCATGCCGTAGTTGTCGCCGCCGATCCACGTCCGGTAGGCCAGCTTGTCGGGGAACACCCGGTCGAGGTTGATGACCGGGATGCCCGCCTGCGTCGCCTGCAGCGCGACCTGGTTCAGCTGCTGGCCGTCGTTCGGCAGGATGACCAGGGCGTTCACCTTGGCCGCGATCAGCGACTCGACGGCGGAGATCTGCTGGTTGATGTCGTTGGTCGGCTCGACGGCCTTGAAGTCGACGTCGCCGTACTGCTTGGCCGCGCTCTCGGCGTTCTTGGCGATGGCCGCGATCCAGCCGTGGTCGGCGGCCGGCGCGGAGAAGCCGATCGTCACCTTCTGGCCGGGTTCGTCGTTGCCGCTCGCGGCGGGGGCGGGCGCGGGCGCCGCCGACGAGGGAGCGGCCGCCGGCTCGTTGCTGGTGCAACCCGCCGCTAACAGCACGGCCCCGCCGACGAGGAATCCCCTGCGCGCGACGTTCTCACTCATGATGCTCTCGCTTTCAGGTTCCGCCGCTGGAGAAGGACGGCGACGACGATGATCAGGCCCTTGGCGATCAGCTGGTCGCTGGTGTTGAGCCCGTTGAGGATGAACAGGTTCGTGATGAGGGTGAAGATCAGCAGGCCCAGGATCGAGCCGATGATCGTGCCCCGGCCTCCGGTGAGCAGGGTGCCGCCGATGATGACGGCGGCGATGGCGTCGAGCTCGTACAGGTCGCCGTGGGTGGACGAGCCTGTCGTCGTACGGGCCATGATGAGGATCGCGGCGACGCCGCAGCAGAAGCCGGACAGGGCGTACAGGAGCATCGTGTGCCTGCGTACGTCGATGCCGGCCAGCCTGGCCGCCTCGGGGTTGCCCCCGACCGCGTACGTGCGGCGGCCGAACGTGGTGCGGTTCAGGACGATCCACCCCAGCACCACGACCAGGGCGAACACGTAGACCAGCAGCGGGATGCCGAGCAGCCGCGTGGTGGACAGCTGCACGATGCCCTCGACCTGGATGAGCTGCGTCTTCCTGTCGGACATGCGCTGGGCCAGGCCGCGGGCGGCCACCAGCATGGCCAGGGTGGCGATGAACGGCACCATCCGCCCGTAGGCGATCAGCAGCCCGTTGACCAGCCCGGCCCCGGTGCCGACGAGGATCGCGCAGACGGCCATCACCACCGGCCCGTACGACTGGGTGGCCAGCGTGGTCGCCCAGACGGAGGCGAGGGCCATGACGGCGCCGACGGACAGGTCGATGCCGCCGCCGATGATCACGAACGTGGCCCCGACGGTGATCACGCCGATCGTGGCGGCCAGGGCCAGGATGCTGACCAGGTTGGAGGTGGTGGCGAAGTTGTCGAACCGGGTGACCAGGCCGACGACCACGAGCAGCGCCAGCGCGCCCAGCAGGCCGAGGTGGCGGATCTCGGCGACCCCGTTCAGCAGGGACGGTCTCGGCCGGGTGACCCCGGCGGCGGGTCGTTCGGGCGCCTCTATGGGCTCGCTCATCACGCGGCCCTCCCATCCATGATCATGTCCAGTACGCGGTGCTCGTCCAGGCCGGCCGCCTCGCCCTCGTGGATGACGGCGCCCTCGCGCAGCACGAGCACCCGGTCGGCCAGCCCCAGCACCTCGGGCACCTCGCTGGAGACCAGCAGCACGCCGATGCCCTGGTCGGCCAGGTCGCGGATGACGGCGTACAGCTCGGCGCGGGCGCCGACGTCGACGCCGCGGGTGGGCTCGTCGAGCAGCAGCAGTCTGCGTCCGCCGAGCAGCCAGCGGGCGAGCACGGCCTTCTGCTGGTTGCCGCCCGACAGGGTCCTGATCGGGCGTTCGGGGTCGGGCGGGCGAATGTCGAGGAGCTGGGCCAGGCGGGCGGCCTCGGCCCGCTCGCGGCCGCGGTCGATCCAGCCGAACCTGGCGAACTGCGGCAGGGTGCCGAGCGTGATGTTGGCGGTGACGCTCTGGTCGAGCAGCAGGGCCTGGGCCTTGCGTTCCTCGGGGGCCAGGCCCATGCCCTGCCGGACGGCGCCGGTCACGCGGCGGCGGGCCGGGCGGCCGGCGAGCGTGACGCGGCCGGAGGCGGGCCGGGCTCCGTAGACGGCCTCCAGGATCTCGGAGCGTCCGCTGCCGACGAGCCCGGCCAGTCCGACGATCTCCCCGGCGCGCACGGAGAAGGAGACGTCGGCGAAGACGCCGGGCGCGGTCAGGTTCTCCACGCGCAGCACCTCCTCGCCGGGCGGCCGGGTGGGGCGGGGCGGGAAGACGTACTCGACGTTGCGGCCGGTCATGAGGGAGACGATGCGGGCGGTGGGCGTGTCGCGGGCGGGCAGGCCGACGGCGACGGTGCGCCCGTCCTTGAGCACGGTGACGCGGTCGCCGATCTCGCGGATCTCCTCCAGCCGGTGGGAGATGTAGACGACGGCCACGCCCTGGGCGGTGAGCTCGCGGATGATGCGGAACAGGTTGGCGACCTCGTCGTGGGCCAGGGCGGCCGACGGCTCGTCCATGATGATCAGGCGGGCGTCGTGGGAGAGGGCGCGGGCCATCGAGACGACCTGTTTGGCGGCCGGTGAGAGCCGTCCGACCTCGGTGGAGGGGCGGATCTCGCCGTGGCCGAGGCGTTCCAGCACCTCGCGGGCGGCCCGGCGGCCGGCCTGGCGGTTGACGAACCCGAAGCGGGCGTGCTCGTGGCCGAGGAAGATGTTCTCGGCGACGCTGAGGCCGTCGACCAGGTCGAGTTCCTGGTAGATGGTGGCGAAGCCGAGCCGGATGGCGTCGATGGGGCTGGTGGGCCGGACGGGCGCGTCGTTGAAGACGATCGTGCCCTCGTCGGGCTGGTGGACGCCGGCCAGCACCTTGATCAGGGTGGATTTGCCCGCGCCGTTCTGGCCGAGCAGGCAGTGGACCTCACCCGCCCGTACGTCGAGATCGACCCCGTCGAGCGCGCGCACGCCGGGGAACTGCTTGACGATGCCCTTCATGACCAGCATCGGGGGTCCCCTTCAGGCGTTGACGATGCGGTTGATGTTGTCCGGTGACAGGTAGTGCTCGATGGCGAGCAGGCCCGCGCCGAGAGCGGCGGCGTTGATCCCGGTGCGGCTCGGGGTGATGGACAGGTGGTGGGTGGCCAGCGGCAGCGACCGGCGGTAGATGGTCTCCCTGACGCCGGCCAGGAGGTGCTCGTGGACGCGGGACAGCGCGCCGCCGATGACGATGACCTCGGGGTTGAAGAAGTTGACCAGCCCGGCCAGCACCTCGCCGATGAGCCGGCCGGCCTCCCTGACCAGCCGCAGCGCCTGGGTGTTGCCCGCCTGGACGAGCGCGACGACGTCGGCGCCGGTCTCGGCGGCCAGCCCCAGCTCGGCGAGCCGGCGGGCGATGGCGGCGCCGCCGGCCACGGCCTCCAGGCAGGCGCTGTTGCCGCAGCGGCAGCCGGCGTCGTCGTGGCCGCTGACGCGGATGTGCCCGATGTCGCCGGCCGAGCCCTGGGCCCCTCTGTGGAGTTTGCCGTCGGCCACGATGCCGCAGCCGATGCCGGTGCCGACCTTGACGAACAGCAGGTGGCTGGTGCCGGGGAAGGCGTTGCGGTGCTCGCCGAGCGCCATGACGTTGACGTCGTTGTCGACCAGCACCTGGATGCCGTCGAAGTATTCGGGGACGGGGTAGTCGTTCCAGCCGGGCATGATCGGCGGGTTGTTGGGGCGGCCGGTGGCGAACTCCACCGGGCCGGGCACGCCGATGCCCATGGCGCGCAGCGCGGCGCGGGGCCGTCCGGCCTCGCCGAGCAGCCGGTCGAGCCGCTGGTCGACGTGGGCGAGCACTTTGTCGGGGCCCTCGCCGATCTCCAGCGGGTCTTCGCACTCGGCCAGCAGGCCGCCGGTCAGGTCCATGAGCGCGACCCGGCAGTGGGTGGCGCCGAGGTCGACGCCGGCGAAGGCGTGCTCCTCGGTGTGCAGGCGGAGCTGGCGCGGGGGACGGCCGCCGGTGGACTCGCCGCTCTCGGTCTCCTCGACGAGGCCGCGCTCGATGAGCGCGTCGACCCGCTGGGAGATCGTGGATCTGGCCAGTCCGGTGAGGCGCGCGAGATCGGAACGGGTGGTCGCCGATCCGGCGCTGATGAGCGTCAGGACGTCGGCAGCCGAGCCCGGCTGGGGGGTCATGCGGGAACAATAAGATCACTCATGCGGCAAATCAAGAGTCTGATTCGACCGAACCTCGCGGACTTATGCCGAAGATCGAACAAAGCCTGGCATGAGACGTTCGCCGGAACCTTCCCGAACGCGCGGAAGCCGGCCACCGCCCCGGCGGGCGATGACCGGCTTCCGGCAGGCTCCGGCGCTAGAGCATGGCCTTCATCGAGTCGCCGGCCGTCAGCACGTACGGCTGCTCGGCCATCACCGAGCCCCAGTTGTCGGCGATCGCCTCGGGGGTGAGGTCGTCGGCCTTCCAGCCGGGCCCCTCGGCCACGAACACGCGGGCCACCCGCCCGCCGCCGACGGTGAACACCTCCCCGCTCGACTCGCACGAGTCGTGCACGAGGTAGGCGACCAGCGCGCTCACCCGCTCGGGCGTGAACTTGGCCTCGAACTCGGCCGGCAGCAGCGCCTCGGTCATCCTGGTCCAGGCGATGGGGGCGATGGCGTTGGCCTTGATGCCGTTGCGCGCGCCCTCGATGGCCAGCGTCTTGGTCAGCCCGACCAGGCCCATCTTGGCGGTGGAGTAGTTGGCCTGGCCGAAGTTGCCGAACAGGCCGGCCGGGCTGGAGGTGTTGACGATGCGGCCGTACCCGGCCTCCTTCATCAGCGGGTAGGCGGCCTGGCTGACCAGGTACGACCCGCGCACGTGCACGGCCAGCACGCCGTCGAAGTCCTCGACGGTCATCTTCCCGAACGACTTGTCCCGCAGGATGCCCGCGTTGTTGACGACGATGTCGACCCGGCCGAACGCGTCGACGGCCGTCTGCACGAGCGCCCTGGCGCCCTCGGGGGTGGCGACGTTGTCGGCGTTGGCGACGGCCTGGCCGCCGTTCTTGGTGATGAGCTCGACCACCTCGGCAGCGGGGCCGGTGGAGGCGCCGGTGCCGTCGAGCGCGCCGCCGAGGTCGTTGACCACGACCTTGGCGCCCCGCTCGGCGAGCAGGAGCGCGTGCGCCCTGCCGAGGCCGTGCCCGGCGCCCGTGATGATCGCGACCCTGTCATCGAACCGAAGCATCGAACCTCCAGAGCAAGAGAACAACATTCTGGTAGGAGTACGATAACCGACCGGCTCAGGCGCGTCTCCAGAGCTCGGGCTCGCCCTCCTCCCGGCGTACCCTGCCCCGTCCGGCCAGCCATACCAGGTGGGCCAGCGTCTCGTTGTTGGCCGCCCGGCGCATGAACGGCGGGATCGTCTCCCAGGGGCGCGACCAGCTCAGCCGGGTGGCGACGTCCCAGCAGGTCACGCCGTCGTCCTCGCCGACGACCCGTTCGATCTCGGCCAGCCGCTCGTCGTGGTGCGCCAGCACGTGGTCGACGCGTCCGGCCAGCTCCAGGAAGCGGTACTCGTGGCCGGGCAGCACCTCGTCCACCTCCAGCTCGCGGACGGCGGCCAGCGAGCCGAGGTAGTCGGCCAGCGGGTCGGGGCCCGACTGGGGGTGCACGGCCACGATCGGGGTGATCTTCGCCAGCACGTGGTCGCCGGAGAGCAGCAGCCTGCGCTCCGGCGAGACGAAGCACAGGTGGCCGGGCGTGTGGCCGGGGGTCCAGACGGCCCGCAGGTCCCAGCCGGGCAGGTCGAGCTTCTCGCCGTCCTCGATCAGCCGGTCGGGACGGGCCATCGTGACCATGTGCCTGATCATCATGGAGGCCCCGGCCAGCTCGTCCAGGCTCAGGTCGGGCACGCCGGAGCGCCGGAGCAGGGCCCGCTCGCGCTGGACGAGCGAGTCGATGGCGTCGTCGTCGTACCGCTCGCGCACGAGGTTCGCGTCGGCCGGGTGCAGCCCGATCCAGGCGCCCGACGCCTCGCGGACGCGTCCGGCCAGGCCGTAGTGGTCGGGGTGCAGGTGGGTGACCAGGACGGCCCTGACGTCGGCGATCCCGTAGCCGGCCACGGCCAGCCCGGCGGCCAGGGCGTCGTAGGCCTCGTCGGTGTTCCATCCGGCGTCCACGATGGCCACGCCGTCGGGCAGTTCGAGGGCGTAGACCAGCACGTACCGCAGCGGGTTGACCGGGATGGGCACCGGGATCGACCACAGCCCCGGCCGGACCCGCTCGACCTCGGGAACCGCCCCGCTCATCCACGCCTCACGCTGGGCCACGCTGGAAGGAGTCACCACGAACTTAGCCATGTCCCCGAATATAGTTCTGGTCCCGAATCATGTTCTACTAGGGGTCATGAAGCTGAGCCGCGAGATCTCAGACGATGGCCGCTTCGTCCGGCAGCCGAACCGCTTCACCGAACGGCTCGGGCCGCCCGAGCCCGGCCGCTACCGGCTCTACGCCTCCTACGCCTGCCCGTGGGCACAGCGCGTGCTGATCGTCCGCGCCCTGCTCCGCCTGGAGGACCTGCTGGACGTCACGATCGTCGACCCCATCCGCGACGAGAAGGGCTGGCGGATCCCCGACGGCGACCCGCCGTACCTGTCGGAGCTCTACCACGCGACCGAACCGGGCTACACGGGCCGCTACACCGTGCCGTGCATCTGGGACATCCGGGAAGAACGCCTGGTCACCAACGACTTCCCGCAGATCACCCTCGACCTGGAGACGTCGTGGGGCAGCGCGCCCGACCTGTACCCCGAACGCCTGCGCCCGGACATCGACATCATGAACGACCGCCTCTACCACGGCCTCAACAACGCGGTCTACGAGGCCGGCTTCGCCCGCGGGCAGCAGGCGTACGAGGAGGCGGTCGCCCGCGTGTTCACCACGCTCGACCTGCTGGAGGTGCGCCTGGCCGAGTCGGAGTTCCTCTTCGGCACGCTCACCGACAGCGACGTGCGGCTGTTCACCACGCTGGTCAGGTTCGACACGGTCTACCACGGCCACTTCAAGTGCTCGATCAGGCGGCTGACCGACTATCCGGCGTTGTGGGCGTACACCCGCAGGCTCTACGCGATCCCCGCATTCCGCGACACCACGGACTTCGACCACATCAGACGCCACTACTACATGACCCAGACGAACATCAACCCGAGCAGGATCGTTCCGGTAGGACCGGAACTCGACTGGAGCCTGTGACCCCCGGTCTCGGCATCGCGACGAACAGCAGCGCCGAGGCCAGCACCACCCCCGAGGCCACCCACCAGGCGGCCGACGCGCCCGCCTGCCCGGCCAGGACGCCGAGCGTGGAGTTGGCCAGCACCCCGCCCGCCTGGAGCGAGAGCGAGGACGTCGAGGTGACCGTGGTGCGCTCGGCGGCGGAGACCGCGTTGTGCTGCATCTCCAGGCAGAGCAGCCCGGTCACCGACAGCCCGGCGAACATGACGAGGTAGGCCAGCCCGGCCGTCACCAGGCCGGGCACGCCGTCCAGCCCGGCGGTGGCGGCCAGCGAGCCGACCGACAGCGCGCAGAGCACCGCGCCCATGGCCGCGCCGCGGGCCGAGCCGCCCGCCAGGCGCGCCACGCGGGGCGCGATCGCGCTGCCCGTGGCGCTGGCGGCGTATCCCAGGGCCGCCACGACGGCGTAGGCCAGGCTGCCGCGCTCGGACGTGCCGGCCAGCTCGGCCAGGCGGCCGGGGGTCAGCAGCTCGATCGTCATCAGCAGCACGCCGGACGCGGCGGCGGCGAGCATCAGGCGGCGCAGCACCGCTCCCCCGGCGGCCAGCCGGATCCCGCCGACCACCGTCGAGGGCACCTCGCGCAGCACGCTTCCCAGCGACCGCCGCGCGTGGGCCGGCTCGGGCAGCGCGAACACCACCACGACCAGCAGGACGACGGCCGCGACGGCCCCCAGCAGCGGCGGCACGGCCAGCGGCGTGATCGTCCCGGGCGGCACCAGCAGCGGCACGGCGCCGCCGACCAGCACCCCGGCGCACATGGCCACCGACTCCAGCGCGCCGCCGCGCGCCAGGCCCGGCTTGAGGTCGGCGTCCTCGCCTTCGAGCTCGTGCAGGGTGTCGACGTACCAGGAGGTGGCCGGGCCGCTGGACAGCGCCCTGGCCACGCCCTTGATCACGCAGGTGACGAGGAACATCCCGAACGTCGTCGAGACGCTCATCAGCGCGAGCGCCGCCGCGGTGAACACCGCTGAGGCGGCCAGCACCATCCGCCGTCCGATGACGTCGGCCAGGCCGCCCGTGGGCAGCTCCAGGCTGACGGTGACGACCGAGAACACGGTCACCGCCAGGCCGATCTGGGTCAGGCTGAGCCCCCTGTCGGTCATCAGCAGCACCATGACGGCGGCCATCAGGCCCAGCGGCAGCCAGGTCAGGAAGCTGACGAGCATGTAACGCCGTAACGCGGAACGAGCGGTCATCGGTCCTGCTCCTTGTCGCTGGGAGAACCGTCGGTGGGAAAACCGTCGCGGGGGAAACCGCCCATCCAGATGTTGACCTGGCGGGCGTCGGGGTCGCCCGAGTAGCGGGCGGCGAGGTCGCGCAGCAGCTCCATGGCCCGGTCGTTGAACTCCCTCAGCCCGGCCGGGGGCAGCTCCACGATGTGGTCGCTCAGCCCGGCCGCGCGGGCCCACTCGGGGGACCAGTCGTGCTCCTCGTGCTCCTGCGCGACCCGGCCGAGGACCTCGACCTGGCGCATCCGCATGATCCGGACCGCCTCGCGGCCCTCCTCGGTGCCGGACAGCTCGCCGCCGTCCCAGGAGGTGTAGCGGTGGCGGGCCCGCCAGCGGCGCTCGCGGCCGTCGCGCCGGTCGGGGTCCTCCTCGATGAAGCCGTACTTGAACAGCTCGCGCAGGTGGTAGCTGGTCGAGCCGGAGCTCTCGCCGACCTTGCGGCCCAGCTCGCTGGCGGTGGCCGGGCCGTCGCTGCGCAGCAGCCCGAGCAGCCGCACCCGCAAGGGGTGGGCGACCACTTTGAGCACCTGCGGGTCACTGATCCTGTACTGCTCCTCCATGAGCACGACCCTAGACCGCAAAGGCTTTTTTGCAAAGTGATTTTTGCGAATTCCCCGACCTTCTAAACTGGGCGGATGCTCGACGACATCCGCGTGGACGACGCCGTCCTCGCCCTGCGCCCCGACTTCGCCGTGCTGGTGATGCTGGCCCACGGCCTGCGGAACGGCCCCACCGACGACCGCACCCGCGCCTGGCTGGCCGAGGCGTCGGCGTGCGAGGTCCAGGCCGACAAGATCGACGCCTGGAAGGACGCCTACCGCGCCTTCGGCGCCAAGCCGCAGCGCACCCGGCCCTCGGTCGACGCCCTGACCCGGCGCATGCCGCTGCCGGAGATCAACCGGGTGGTCGACGCGTACAACACGATCAGCGTCAAGCACGCGCTGCCCATCGGCGGCGAGGACCTCGACCGCTACCAGGGCCCGGCCCGGCTGGTGCGGGCGACCGGCGACGAGCACTCCGAGGAGGCGCTCGGGCAGCCCGAGCCCGGCGAGGTGATCTGGCGCGACGACGCCGGCGTGACCTGCCGCCGGTGGAACTGGCGTCAGGTGGCGCGCACCCGGCTCACCGAGGACACGACCAACGCGATCTTCCTCCTCGAACGGCTGGAGCCCATGTCGATGGAGGAGCTCCAGCAGGCCGGCAAGGAGCTGGCGGAGCTGCTGGAGGAGCTGTCACCCGGGGTGCGGATCACCAGCAGAATCGTGCCCGGAGGGAAATAAACCTGCCGGCCATACGTTGATACCAAACAGTAACAATGGCGGCTCTCCCTGGATTGACTAGGCGGGCGTGACCTCTTCGGCGTGTCCTGAGAGGATCGTTCGAGGCGGCGCGTGCTCTTCGGCGCGCGCTGCCGGTCCGGGCGAGTAGCCTTGGACAGGTTCTCTAACATCAACGCCGATCTGCGGAAGAGGGCGATTTCCGCCGTGTCGTCTGAGTCGTCGCGGACAAACCCGCTGGCAAGCTTTGGTCAGAACGAGTGGCTTGTCGACGAGCTGTACCAGAAGTACCTTCAAGATCCAGAGTCTGTCGACAAGGCCTGGTGGAACTTCTTCGCTGACTACAACCCTGATTACGGACCGGGCCGGACCCCGGTCAGGGAGGCGGCGAACGGCACTGCGACCGCGCCCGCACCTCCCAAGGCGCCCCCGAAGGCGCCTCCGGCAGCCGAGAAGCCGAAGCAGCCGGCCACCCCGGTGCCCAAGGGCGCCGAGGAGGTGAAGCTGCGCGGCGCCGCCGCACGCACGGCCGCCAACATGGACCTGTCCCTGACGGTCCCGACGGCGACCAGCGTCCGGGCCATCCCGGCCAAGCTGCTCATCGACAACCGCATCGTGATCAACAATCACCTCAAGCGGGGGCGTGGCGGCAAGATCTCCTTCACCCACCTGATCGGCTTCGCGATCGTCAAGGCGCTGAAGGCGATGCCGGAGATGAACTACTCCTACACGGAGGTCGACGGCAAGCCCACGCTGGTCAAGCCCGAGCACGTCGGGTTCGGCCTGGCGATCGACGTCCAGAAGAGCAACGGTGAGCGCCAGCTCCTCGTGCCCTCGATCAAGGGCGCCGAGGAGATGGACTTCCGCCAGTTCTGGGTGGCCTACGAAGAGGTCGTCCGCAAGGCCCGCGCGGGCAAGCTGGGCGTCGACGACTTCTCCAGCACCACGATCTCGCTGACCAACCCCGGCACGATCGGCACCGTCCACTCCGTTCCGCGCCTGATGCCCGGCCAGGGCACGATCATCGGCGTCGGCGCGATGGAATACCCGGCCGAGTACCAGGGCGCCTCGCCCGACACGCTGTCGCGCCTGGCCGTCTCCAAGGTCATGACGCTGACCAGCACCTACGACCACCGGATCATCCAGGGCGCCCAGTCGGGCGACTTCCTGCGCCAGATCCACCGGCTGCTGCTCGGCGAGGACGGCTTCTACGACGAGATCTTCGAGGCGCTGCGCATCCCGTACGAGCCGGTGCGCTGGGTCCAGGACATCTCGGCCTCGCACGACGACGACGTGGCCAAGTCGGCCCGGGTCATCGAGCTGATCCACGCCTACCGCGTGCGCGGCCACCTGATGGCCGAGACCGACCCCCTGGAGTACAAGCAGCGCAAGCACCCCGACCTCGACATCCAGTCCCACGGGCTGACCCTGTGGGACCTCGAGCGCGAGTTCGCCACGGGCGGTTTCGGCGGCCGTCCGCTGATGAAGCTCCGCGAGATCCTGGGCGTGCTGCGCGACTCCTACTGCCGCACGGTCGGCATCGAGTACATGCACATCCAGAACCCCGAGGAGCGGGCCTGGATCCAGGCGCGGGTGGAGAAGCCGCACGCCTCGCCCGAGCGCGACGAGCAGCTCAACATCCTGTCCCGGCTCAACACCGCCGAGGCGTTCGAGACGTTCCTGCAGACGAAGTTCGTCGGCCAGAAGCGCTTCTCGCTGGAGGGCGGCGAGTCCCTGATCCCGCTGCTCGACTCGGTGATCAGCGACGCCGCCGACGAGGGCCTCGACGAGGTCGTCATCGGCATGGCCCACCGCGGCCGGCTCAACGTGCTGGCCAACATCGTGGGCAAGTCCTACGCGCAGATCTTCGGCGAGTTCGAGGGCAACATCGACCCGCGCACCGCCCACGGCTCCGGCGACGTCAAGTACCACCTGGGCGCGAGCGGCGAGTTCACCGCCCCGAGCGGCAAGACGATCACGGCGTCCGTGGTGGCCAACCCCTCCCACCTGGAGGCGGTCGACCCGGTGCTGGAGGGCGTCGTCCGCGCCAAGCAGGACCTCCTGGAGCGCGGCGAGGAGGGCTTCACCGTCCTTCCCGTCCTCGTCCACGGCGACGCGGCCTTCGCCGGCCAGGGCGTGGTGGCCGAGACGCTCAACCTGTCGCAGCTGCGCGGCTACCGCACCGGCGGCACCGTGCACGTGGTGGTCAACAACCAGGTGGGCTTCACCACCTCGCCGGCCTCGTCCCGCTCGTCGGTCTACGCGACCGACGTCGCGCGGATGATCCAGGCGCCGATCTTCCACGTCAACGGCGACGACCCCGAGGCCGTGGTGCGCGTGGGCCAGCTGGCCTACGAATACCGCCAGGCGTTCCGCAAGGACGTCGTCATCGACCTCATCTGCTACCGCCGCCGCGGCCACAACGAGGGCGACAACCCCGCCTTCACCCAGCCGCTGATGTACGACCTGATCGACGCCAAGCGCTCCACCCGCAAGCTCTACACCGAGGCGCTGATCGGCCGGGGCGACATCACGGTCGAGGAGGCCGAGTCGGCGCTGCGCGACTACCAGGCCAAGCTGGAGCAGGCGTTCACCGAGACGCGCGAGGCGGCCAAGAAGCCCAAGGAGGCGGCCGCCATGCGGGTGCCCCCGGCCGAGGTCGTCAAGTGGTCCCACGCCGACACGCCGACGGCGATCAGCGACGAGACGCTCAAGCGCATCGTCGACACCCAGCTCAACCTGCCCGAGGGCTTCACGCCGCACCCGCGCCTGGCGCCGGTGCTGCAGCGCCGCGGCCAGATGGTCGAGACCGACTCGATCGACTGGGCGATGGGCGAGACGCTGGCATTCGGCTCGCTGCTGATCGACGGCCACCCGGTGCGCCTGGTCGGCCAGGACTCCCGGCGCGGCACGTTCACCCAGCGGCACGCGGTGCTGGTCGACCGGATGACCGGCGCCGACCACACGCCGCTGAAGCAGTTCAACGAGGGCACCACGAAGTTCTACGTCTACGACTCGCTGCTCAGCGAGTTCGCGGCGCTCGGCTTCGAGTACGGCTACAGCGTCGTGCGTCCCGATGCCCTGGTGGCCTGGGAGGCGCAGTTCGGCGACTTCGTCAACGGCGCCCAGACGATCATCGACGAGTTCATCTCGTCCGGTGAGCAGAAGTGGGGCCAGCGCTCCTCCGTCGTGCTGCTGCTGCCGCACGGCTACGAGGGCCAGGGCCCCGACCACTCCTCGGCCAGGATCGAACGGTTCCTGCAGGTCTGCGCGCTCGACAACATGACGGTCGCGCAGCCGTCCACGCCGGCCAACTACTTCCACCTGCTGCGCTGGCAGGTGGAGTCCAACCGGCGCAAGCCGATGGTGGTCTTCACGCCCAAGTCGCTGCTGCGGCACAAGGCGGCCACGTCGAAGGCGTCCGACTTCACCACCGGCACCTTCCAGCCGGTCATCGGCGACACCACGGTCGACCCGGCCAAGGTCACCCGGATCGTCCTGGTCTCGGGCAAGCTCTACTACGACCTGGCCGCGCAGCGCGACAAGACGGGCCGCGACGACGTCGCGATCGTCCGTCTTGAGCGGCTCTACCCGTTCCCCACCGAGGAGCTCACCGCCGAGCTGGCCCGCTACGGGCAGCAGGCCGAGCTGGTGTGGGCCCAGGACGAGCCGGTGAACATGGGCCCGTGGCCCTACCTGACGCTGAAGCTGGCCGAAGACCCGCAGACGCTCGGCGGCCGGTCGCTGCGCCGCGTCTCGCGGACCCCGAACAGCTCGCCCGCGACGGGTTCGCACAACTCGCACGACACCGAGCTGGAGGAGATCCTCCACCAGCTCTTCGGCTGAGCAGGCCGCCAGTGAGCCCCCGGCCGTCCGGCCGGGGGCTTCTGCGTTGACCGGCAGGGTGAGGCCCCTGCCTGCACGAAGGAGAGAACCCATGTACTTCACCGATCGAGGGATCGAGGAGCTGGTCGATCGGCGGGGCGAGGAAGAGGTCAGCGTGCTCTGGCTGGGCGAGCGGCTGCGCGAGTTCGTCGATCTCAACCCCGAGTTCGAGACCCCGATCGAGCGGCTGGCCACCTGGCTGGCCCGCCTCGACGACGAGGACGACGACTGACGGGATTCCGCCGCCGAGACGCGATACATCTTGAGTTTTCGAGTAACGCGACATATCGTGTTCTCGTAGGAGATGTACTCGTCAAGGAGGCATACGTTCATGGAGAAGTGGACGCTGGACGCTCCCGAACAGCTCACGTTCGGGCCGGTTGAGTCACTTGACGTGCGGATCGTCGCCGGCAGGCTGGCCGTCCTGGCCAGCGAGGGGCCGCCCACGCTGGAGCTGACGGAGATCGAGTCGGCCGCGCCGCTGCTGGTCAGCTACGACCCGCTGACCAAGGAGCTGGTCGTCACCTACGAGGGCCTGACCCTGGACGGGCTGCTCGGCTGGCTGCGGCGCGACAAGCGCAGGACCAACCTCACGCTCACCGTGCCCAAGGGCTGCCGGGTGAACACGGAGGTGGTCTCGGCGTCCACGGTGCTGGCCGGGTTCGAGCGGTCCACCCGGGTCAAGAGCGTGTCCTCCGAGGTCGTCCTCGACGGCGTGAGCGGCGAGGTGAGCGCCACCACGGTCTCCGGCTCGATCGAGAGCCGGGCCATGGAGGGCGACCTGGCGCTGAAGACCGTCTCGGGCGAGCTGACCCTCGCCGACGGCAGCCCGCGCCGGCTCAAGGCCAGCACGGTGTCCGGCCGCATCACCGCCGACCTGACGCTGCGGCCCACGAGTCATGTGACGCTCAACAGCGTCTCGGGTGCCATCCTGGTGCGGGTGCCGGAGAACGTCGAGTCCGACGTCAGCATGAGGTCCACCTCCGGCAGGCTGAGCTCCACGTTCGACGGACTGTCGGCGAACAACAGCCCCGGCTCCAAGGCGCTGTCCGGACGGCTGGGGGGCGGCATGGCGTCACTGTCGGCGTACACCGTCTCGGGCGAGGTCGCGCTGCTCAAGGGAGAGAAGGAATGAGCCCTGTCTTCGGTCACGGCCGGCTCCGGCTGTACCTGCTCAAGCTGCTGGAGGAGAGCCCGCGGCACGGATACGAGGTCATCCGGCTGCTCCAGGACCGCTTCCTCGGCGTCTACTCGCCCTCGCCCGGCACGATCTACCCGCGACTGGCCCGCCTGGAGGAGGAGGGCCTGGTCACGCACGAGGTGATCGAGGGCAAGAAGGTGTTCTCCATCACCGACAAGGGCCGCGAGGAGCTCAACGCCCGGCTCGACGAGCTCGACGACCTGGAGCAGGAGATCTCCGCCTCGGTGCGGGACATCGCCCGCGAGGTCAAGGAGGACGTCCGCGACACGGTGAAGTCGCTGCGCGACGAGCTGACCCGGATGGCCAAGGACGTGCGCACCGGCGCCCGCGACGACGCCAAGGCGCGGGCCGAGGAGCTCAAACGGCTCAAGGAGCAGCAGAAGCGGCAGTGGATGGCGCACGCCAACCAGTGGCAGGTGGAGAGCGACCGGCTGGCCGGCGAGTGGCGCCGGATCTGGTCGGACATCTGGACCACGCTCGGCGGCGACACCGTGCGCCGGACCGAGCTCGACAGCGAGCTGGGCGAACTGCTGGCCGACTTCGTGGCCCAGGCCCGCACGGAGGCCGCCGACGCCGCCCTGACCACGCAGAAGCTGCACGAGCTGCACACCGTGCTCGACGAGGCGTCCGCCCGCATCCGCGACATCCTCCGCCGCTGAGCCGCCGCCGAGCCAGCGCTGGGCCGCCGCTGAGCCGTCGCTGGGGCGTCGCTGGGCCGTCGTCAGGCCGAGCGCAAGGAGCGTTGCGGGCGTCCGTGGCCGCGGGCCGCTCTGCGGGCGTGGTAGGCGACCGGCATGTAGCGCAGGCGCTCGGGCAGGCGCGCGGTCAGCATCGCCACGGCGTGCCCGAGGTGCCGCAGCCGCCGCTCGTCCCGGGCCGTCCAGCGCAGGCCGAGCTTCCTGCGCGCGGCCGGCGGCAGGGTCCCGACGGTGACGAAGTGGTTGAACTCCCCCGACCCCAGCCCCACCGGCGTCCACAGCCGGCGCAGCGGCCTCGGCAGGCCGGGCGGGGCGGGCGTGCCGCGCATGACGGCGAGCACCTCCAGCGCCGTCGGGTGCGGCTCCAGCCGTTCGGCGATCATCGTGTCGAAGTAGCGCCAGAACGCCTCCAGGTCCGCCGGCATCTCCCGCTCCGGCACCTGCAGGATCGCGCCGAGCTGCCGCGACTCGGCGTACATGCGGCGCTGCTGCTCCTCGGTGTAGGGCGTGCCGAAGTAGCGGTTGAGCGTGATGAACCGCTCGAACAGTGACAGGTGCACCCAGGCCCACGCCTCGCCGTTCAGGGCGTGGTAGGCGCGGCCGTGCTCGTCCACGCCGCTGATGGAGCGGTGCAGCTCGCGCAGCCGCCGCCCCTCGGCCAGACCGCCCTCACCGCCGTAGACGCACTTCTGGACGGAGGCGAGCGTGCGGTTGAGCCGCCCCCACGGGTCGTCCTTGTACGTCGAGTGCTCCGCCACGGCCACGCCGACCGCCGGATGCATGGTCTGGAGGACCAGCGCGCTGCCGGCCACGAGCAGGTTGCGGTATTCGCCCGCGGTGTCCCAGTGCATCGAACCCGGGCCGAACGGCTCAACGTTCATGGTGAACGCCTCCAGGGTGATACGACGTCATTCTTCCTGTATCACCCAGAAGGCGGACAAGTAACCCTTCACTTATTCAGCTGGTAAAGACGATTTTTCCGAAGATCTCCCCCTCGGCCATGGCCGCGAAGCCGTCCCGGGCCTCGGTCATCGGCAGCGTCCGGTCGATCACCGGCCGCACGCCCGTCTGCTCCAGGAACACCGCCAGCCGCTGGAGCTGGTCGCGGGTGCCCATGGTGGTGCCGACCACGGAGAGCTGCAGGAAGAAGACGCGGTTGAGGTCGGCGGACGGGACCGCGCCGCTGGTGGCCCCGGAGACCACGATGCGGCCGCCCGGTCTGAGCGACTTGAGCGAATGGTCCCAGGTGGCCTGGCCGACCGTCTCCATGACCGCGTCCACCCGCTCGGGCAGCCGCGCGCCCGTCTCGAAGACCTGGTCGGCGCCCAGCTCGCGGGCCCGCTCGCGCTTGTCCTCCGACCGGCTGGTCGCCCAGACCCGGAAGCCGCCCGCGCGGCCGAGCGCGATCAGCGCGGTCGCGACGCCGCCGCCGGCGCCCTGCACCAGCACGGTCGAGCCCGGTTCGAGCCCGGCCTTGTCGAACAGCATGCGGTACGCGGTCAGCCACGCCGTGGGCAGGCAGGCGGCCTCCTCGAAGCTGAGCGCGGCCGGCTTGGGCACGAGGTTGCGCCGCGGCACGGCCACCCGCTCGGCGAACGTCCCGTCGTGCACCTCCGACAGCAGGGAGCGCCTGGGGTCGAGCGTCTCGTCCGCGCCCGTGCCGATGACGGCGTGCACGATGACGTCGTTGCCGTCCTCGTCCACGCCGGAGGCGTCGCAGCCGAGCACGATCGGCAGGCGGTCCTGCCTGATGCCCACGCCCTTGAGCGTCCACAGGTCGTGGTGGTTGAGGGCGGCGGCGCGTACCGAGACGGTCGTCCAGCCGTCGGGCGCCTTCGGGTCGGGGTGCTCACCGAGCGTCAGCCCGGCGAGCGGATTGTCGGGATCGGTCTGTGTGGCGGTTACGGCGAACATGGCCGCACCCTACTAACCGGCCCGCCGCCACCCACGACACCGCCCCGCCGCTCACCGCCGGACCGTCACCCGGATCCCCGCCAGGGCGCGGCGCCGGAACTCCTCTGGGCCGGCGACGGCGACCTCCACGTCCCCCCGGCACGTCCACTCCCCCGGACGCCCGCGTCCCTCGATCACCTTCGGCAGCCGGGCCCTCCTGACGCAGTCGGGCGTGGGCGCCAGCACGACCATCTCCCGCACTCCCCCGCCGAACCAGAGCTGCGGCCCGGCCGGCCCCTCCTGGGTCACGGCCCCCGGACGGGCCAGCCGCACCGATCCCTCGCCCGACAGCACCAGGTAGCCGTCCCTGGTCACCTTGCCGTGCAGATCCCGCGCCAGGGCCGCGCGCTGTTCGAAGGTCAGCCCTTCACCCCTGTCCTGCATCGCCAGCCGCCAGCGTCCGAACGCGAAGAGCAGCACCTGCCCGCTGCCCCCGCCCGGCTGGCGCGGCCACAAGGTGACGCCGGGGCCGTAGCTCCTGATCGGCCGGCCGCCGCCGGTCACCTCGGCGACCCCGTTGTACGGCACGCTGAACTGCCGGAACCGCCCGTCGATCCACGCGCCCTGGAACGGCCGCACCCCCAGCTCGTTGAGGTCGAGGTCGGCCGGGTAGCGCACCTCGGCCTTCAGCCCGTCGGGGAAGACGACGTCGATGATCTCGTCGTGGCCCTTGGTCCTGGCCGGGATCCGCAGCGCGTTGGGGCCGTTCTCGATCGTGGTGAGCGAGCGGATGGGCGTGGTGGCGGACGGCGAGGGCGGCTCCTGCCGCGGGTCGCGGCTGAGCAGCAGGCTGACGGCCGGGATCACCAGCAGAGCCAGCACCACCGCGAGCCCGATCCACCGGCGGCGGCCGCGCCCCCCTGCCTCGATGACGTCGAACTGGTCGGACACGACGTGCCTCGCCGGGTTAGTGCGGGTTGCGCCCTTCACCCCCAGTTCAGTTGAGCGACATCCGCCCGCGCAAGCCCTCGAACCCGGCGAAGTCGCCGTACGAGGTCACAACTTCACAACCTCGGCGGGATCACCAGGTGGCCACGTTGGGTCCGTCGCCCGCGACCAGGTCGACCCGCTGCCCCACGAGCTCCCGGGACATGGCGTCGGCCAGCAGCTCCGGCTCCAGCACGTGCGCGTGCGCCCGCCCGCCGGCCGGCAGGTCGACGACGAGGATGCCCTTGTCCGGCTCGCCGTCCGGGCCGTGCGCGACCGTGTAGCCGGCCACGGTGGCGGGCCCGGCGTACGAGCCCACGACGGGCACCCCGGCCGCCGTGAACACCGGGACGGCGTCCCCGGGCGGCCCGCCGGGCTCGCTGGACCACACCGCGTACGTGTGCTTCGTCAGGTGCATCCCCACGCCGGTCACCAGCCCGTGGCCCGGCTGCGCGCGCAGCAGCCCGGCCATCGTGGCCGTCGAGTGCAGCACGTAGTCGCTGGCCGGGCCGCCGGCGTACGGCAGGCCGCCGGTGACCGTCAGGCCGCGCCGGTCGTACGGGTCGAGCCCGATCGCGTCGCACGCCTGCCGCAAGGCGACGGCGAAGCAGCTGTACAGGTCGAGGGCGTCCATGTCGGCGAGGCCGAGCCCTGCGCGCCGGAAGGCGGCCTCGGCGGCGGCCCCGATCGCCTGCGAGGAGCCGAGCGCCGGCCGCGCCGCCACCTCCCAGGTGTCCTCGGCGTACGCCCAGCCGCGCAGGTAGACCCGCCGCTCGTCCGGCACCCCCAGCCGGTCGGCCAGCTCCGCGCAGGCCAGGACGACGGCCGCCGCCTGGTCGACCTCCATGACCGCCACGGTGTTCCTGGTGTACGGCCAGCCGACGAACCGGTTGCCCTTCACCAGCTCCTCGGGCGTGCGCACGGCCCGCCGCCACGCGTACGGGTTGGCCGCGGCCACCTCCGTCATCGGCGCCATCATCCGGCCCCGGTCGAGCATCTCCTCCTCGACCGTCATCCCGGCCGCCGCCCGCCGCGCGGTCTCCATGATCGCGTACGTGTGCACGGGCAGGAACAGGTCGTGCGCCAGCTCGGCGGGGTGCGGGGGGCGTTCCCAGCCGTAGGGCGGCTTGGGATCGGCGGCGTGGCTCCACGGCACGTGCTCGCCCGCCCGCCGGTAGGCCCGCCGGGTGGCCAGCGCCTCGGCCCCGGTGATCAGCGCGCAGTCCAGGTCGCCCGCCGCGATCCGGGCCGCGGCAGCGCCGATGAGGAGCTGCGGAGCCGTGCCGCTGACCTTGGAGTAGGCGGTGTGGCGCGGCGTGGCGCCCAGACGCTCGGCCAGCCGCCCGGTGGGCGAGTCGTACTGCCAGGAGTCGGTGTGGACGATCTGGATCGAGTCGAGCCGCCCGGCGGGCAGCCGGGCGTCTTCGGCCGCCTCGCGGGCGACCGATTCCCACAGATCGAGCGGTTCCGGGCCGGGCTGTTCGCGCGCGGTGCGTTGTGCGATGCCGATGAGACAGGGGGTGCGTGGATCCATACCGACATCTAACCAGAACAACATTCGGTTGATAAGCAGTGGCGTTTGATAATCAGCGTTACCGCTGGTGTCTCAGACTCTTTGCTACGCCTCTGAACTGCGGAGATGCTTTTTCTGAATACATGTGATTTCGCTATTTCCATAACAGAACGGAGGCGGAGCCGACCTTTTCGGGTCGCTTTCTGGCTGACGGGTTGCGTCATTCATTAGCGTGCTCAACGTTTTCCTGGCCCACCGGGGCGCAGCACCCCGCTCTGGGCCGCCGAGAACCGAGAGGAGTTCCATGTATTCCCGAGCAAGGCGCATCGCGATCCCCCTCGCCGCGCTGGTGGCCGCCGCCCTGGCCGCCGGCACGACCACCGGCGCCACGGCGGAGGCGACCTCGGCCCCCGACGTCGTGTCCAGGAACGCGGCGACCCCCGCCGAGCAGGCCGTGCAGTTCTGGACGCCGGACCGCATCAAGCTCGCCACCGACCACGACGGCGCGCTCGACGTGTCGTCCAGAGGTGTCAGGGGCGTCAGGGGCGGCGACCAGACCCCCGACGGGCCGCCCGGATCGGTCCCGCCGATCGGCGGGGAGAAGGTGAAGGCGGGCAAGAGCCGGCAGGTCAACCTGCCCAACACGGTCGGCCGCGTGTTCTTCACGCTGCCCCGGACCGACCCGCGCAACCCGAAGAACTGGCGGTACTGCTCGGCCAGCTCCGTACAGGGCAAGTACCGCAATCTGGTGGCGACCTCCGCCCACTGCGTCTACGACCCCCAGAAGAACACCTTCTACGACAACTGGATCTTCATCCCGTCGTACTGGGACGGCGACAACGTGTGGGAGGGCAAGGCGCCGTACGGCATCTACGCCGCCAAGACGTTCAACGCGCACGACGACTTCGTGGTGAAGGAGGACTACGACTTCGACTACGCGTTCGTCAACGTCTACAACGGCATCAAGGTGAGCTGGGAGAAGACCGGCAACCGGTGGCACTGGACCGTCAAGAACGCCGGCCGCCTCGGTGACAACGTCGGCGGCCAGGGCTTCACCTGGAACCGCAGCACGAAGCTGAACGTGTTCTCCTTCGGCTACCCGGCCGGCGGGCACCCCGACGGCGACAAGCCGTACACCGGCCGCACCATGAAGTGGTGCTACGGCAGGACGGCTCCGATGCCCGAGGCCAAGAAGTACGACCTGCAGGAGCAGATCGGCTTCAGGTGCTCCTTCACCGCCGGCGCCGGCGGCGGCCCGTTCATCTACGACTACCGGAACTCCACACGCACCGGCTACCTGGTGGGCGTGAACAGCGTCGCGTGGGACACCGACGGCAACAACCGCTACGACCACATCTCGTCGCCGTACTTCAACACCGACACCTACGACGTCTACAAGGCCGCCGCCAACCGCTGGATCGGCGACATGCCGTGATCCGGCCCGGCAGTCGAGGCCCCGGATCCTCCTCGGCGGGATCCGGGGCCTTCCCCGGTCGTCGCTCTCCCGGGCGTACGCCTCAGAACCGCGCCTCAGACGCGGAAGACCGGGCCCGTGGCGACGGCGAGGGCGCAGGCGTTGGGGAAGATCTGCGAGTAGCGGTAGCGGTCGCCGTCCCAGACGCCCTCCGCCCGTACGTCCACCGGCTCGTAGTCGGCGGTGCAGGAGACCCCCGTGCGACCGCTCAGACGGGCCGGGTTCCCGCCCACCTGTTCGAGAGCGGAACAGGCCGCGACCTGCCCCGGCGCGACCCGGCCAGGGGTGCACTCCAGCACGCCCTGCCGATCTCCGACGCTGATCCGGAAAAGCCTTTGGTCCTTGTGCGACGTCCGGACATCGGGCGGCCCGGTCGTGGCGTTCGCCACTGGAGCGGCGGCGAATGCGGCGCAGGAAAGCGCGATGATGCAGAGAATTCGGTGCATAGGCGCAGCCTCTATCAGCCCTCTGACCTGGGGCAACGACCGACACGCGTGATCATTTACGCGTATCGGGAGGGATCGGCTGATGGTGTCCTTATCGCACACGGTGCACTCTTGATCAGGTAACGAATCTCTATCCGGGCTGCAATACAGGCAGTTGATCTGGAAAAATCCACCCTTACGACCCTAAGAAAGGCATTTCATGATCTCCCGGGCCAGGCAACTGGCGGCGGCCGCCCTGGGCGGCGCGCTGCTGTTGCTGCCTGCCTTCACGGGGATCGCGAACGCCGCGCCGGCGAGCCGGGTCTTCGGCGTCACGCTGGCCAAGACCGCCGCCGACATGAAGAAGGTCGCCGACTACTGGCGTCCCGACCAGCTCAAGCAGGCCGACAGCTACAGCCCCGCCACGCCGGGCGCGCAGGCCGCCCCGACGTCCTCGGCCGGCGCCGCCTCCGGGCCCGCCTCGCCCGTGACGGCGGTGCGCCGGACGTCCGCGACGCAGGGCATCGCGCCCGTGCCGCCCAAGCAGGGGGGCGCCGGCAAGACCATGGGCAAAGTCTTCTTCAAGTTCGGCGCCAAGCAGTACTGGTGCTCGGCCAGCGCGGTCGCCGCCCGCAACCGCAGCGTCGTGGCCACGGCCGGCCACTGCGCGTACGACTCCCGCCAGGCCAAGGCCGCCGAATACTGGATCTTCGTCCCCAACCCCGGGCCCAACGGCGAGACGCCCGACGGGATCTACGTGGGCGCCGCGCTCAGCATGCACGAGGACTGGTCCGGCAAGGGCGACTACGACTTCGACTACGCGTTCGTGACCGTGCACCGCGGGTTCGTCTGGGAGCAGGCCAAGGACGGCACGTACACGATGAAGGACGTCGGCCGGCTCCAGGACAACGTGGGCGGCCAGGGGCTGGAGATCAACCGGAAGCCGGCGGCCGCCACCATGACGGCGTTCGGCTTCCCGGCCGGCGTCCAGCCCGACGGCAGCCGTCCGTTCGACGGCAAGACGCTGCGGACGTGCCAGGGCAGCGTCACGTACTGGACCGTGGCTCCCGCGCTCGACCTGCAGAAGGGCGTCCGGCTCCAGCCGTGCGCCTTCAGCCCCGGCGCCAGCGGCGGTCCCTGGCTGGTCGAGTACGACGCGGCCCGCGGACTCGGCAACCTGAACGGCGTCAACAGCCTGACCTGGAACAGGGACGCCAAGGGCGCCTACGACGCGGTGTCGTCGCCGTACTTCGACACGACCACCGCGGAGGTCTACCGACGCGCCGCCGCACTCACCACGCCGGGAAATGTGACGTAAGTCACATGCAACCAGGTGATCACAAGACGTGATCAGCCGATCCATTGATCTCGGTACGGTAACGGCACTGGGTGGGAGCGCTGACTTGATCTACCGAAAATTTCCATTCGCCCTGTCAGCGTTATAGGTTCCGGGTCGTCCGTTTGCTGAATTTCGGGGTGCAAGAGGCGCCTCCTGTCAGCGCAACCTGGAGTTACCTTGAAGCGAATCCTCCTCCCCGTCGGCGGCGCGGTCGTGGCGACCGGCCTTCTGGCCGCCGGGCTCTCCGCCACCGCCCAGGCCGACGGCGGCGTCTCCAACGACCCGATGGCCGGCAGCAACTCCCAGGCCGCCTCGATCGCCTCCTTCTGGATCGCCTCCAACGGCGCCGCCCTCCGCCAGGCCACGCAGTACACCTGGGACTCCAAGGAAGTGCGGAAGGTCGTCTCCAAGGGCGGCTACGACCCCGACGGCCGTCCCGGCATGACCGCGCCGACCGGCGCTCAGAAGGGCGGCGCGTCCCAGAACGTGAACCTGCCCAAGAGCATCGGCAAGGTCTTCTTCGTCGACGGCTCCGGCAAGTTCCGCTGGTGCTCGGCCACCTCCATCCAGTCGGGCAACCGCAACCTGGTCGCCACCGCCGGCCACTGCGTGTACGACACGGACAGCAACAGCGACACGCTGTCCAACTGGGTCTTCGTCCCGGGCTACTACCAGGGCAAGGCCCCCTGGGGCATCTACGTGGGCAAGCAGGCCTTCACCCACTACGACTTCGACAACTACGAGGACTACGACCGCGACTACGCGTTCGTCACCGTCTACAACGGCATCCAGTTCGACGGCGTGAAGCAGGTGGACCGCAAGGACTTCGAGCGCTTCAGCGGCCCGAAGCGCGCCTGGGGCGGCCACTACTACATCCTGCTGTCCAAGGACGCCGGCCGGCTCGGCGACGCCGTGGGCGGCCAGGGCTTCGCCTGGAACCAGCCGACGGGCAAGTTCGTCCGCACCTTCGGTTACCCGGCGGCCCCGCACCCCGACGGCAACAAGCCGTACAGCGGTGTCACGCCGAAGCACTGCTACGGCAAGACGACGGCCAAGACCGTGGGCGCGTCCTGGCTCAAGATCGAGGAGCACGTCGGCCTGAAGTGCGCCGTCACCCCCGGCTACGACGGCGGGCCGTGGCTGCTGAACTACAGCAACGCCAAGCGCCTCGGCTACGTGAACGGTGTCACCAGCACCTTCGCCGACCAGGACGGCAACGACCGCATCGACTACATCACCTCGCCCTACTTCGACGGCGAGACGGCGGCCGTGTACAAGGCGGCCACCAACTTCCCGTCGGGGAAGATCGTGGGGCCTAACGGAGAGCTCTACAAGTAAGCCCTCACCAGGGGAGAGAGGGCCCCGGCGTTGCTCCTTGCCGCCGGGGCCCTCACCTGTCCCCCCTCCGAATCGACTCCCCCAGGGAAGGCGCTCCGCGCCCACAAGGGCTCAGTCCCTTCCCGATCAGGCGCCTACCGGCGCACCCCACGCGCCTTCGGCGCCATGGAACTCCCGCCGTCACCGCCCACCCCACCGCGGACGGAATGCCCCACCCGCGTTCCTGACACTCCCGCTGGAAGCTCGCTGGGCATCCGTCGCCGGCAGGGCTTCTTGGGAGCCCATGTCCGATGAACCCGCCCCGGCCACAACCGTTCTTGTGCTGCCTGTCGAATCCGCAGCGTTTCGGGGCGTGATTCGCCAGCCCTTGTGGCGCAAGATGTCGGTATGACCGAGGATCAGGACGAGCCCGCGACCGCTCCCGCCACGACGGCACCGGAGGTCACGATCACCCTCGACCCCCACGTCAAGGCGTACGTCGACCGAGCGATCGAGGACGGTGAGTTCGCATCCGTGTCCGCGGCCTTCAACGAGGCGATGCTGGAACGCATGCGCCGCCGCCCCCGCGTCCGCAGCTGGTGACCGCGAAAGGCAGAACAAGCGGGCGGGACGCACGATCGGCCCGCTGACTACCGAACGGCGACGCGATCGCCCGCCGGCGCCGTCACCGGCGAATGAGCGGCCAGATACCCGCCAGCGCCCCGGTGTCGTCCGGCCCGCTGGTGTACGTGGGCGCCCCCTCCGCCTTGACGTCGTACCGGTTGACGAGCGCGACCTGCGCACCCGTATCGACTCCAGCTGGGCGTCGCCCGCGGCAACGCCCGGTGGACGATCAGACGCTTGACGGGCACGACCTCCCGGCACCGACGAGGCGGCTGCCCGCGCCCCAGAGCGAGCATCCAGTGCCACGCCCACTCACGCGGAACCGCGCGACACGAACGTCCCCCGCCCATGGACGACGACCAGCAGGCCACGCTCCGCCAGATCCTTGACCGCGCGCCGGACCGTCACCCGGGAGACGCCGTACTGGCTCGCCAGCTCCAGCTCGGCGGGCAGCTTGGCGCCGGGGGCCAGCAGGCCGGAGGCGATGTCGGCCTGGACGTCCTCGGCCAGTTGCCGCCACACCAGGTTCGGCCCGACATGGTCGATGCGGTCGCTTTTGTCCACCAAGGCCATAGAAAAACGCTAAGGGACGCAGAACCTACGAGGACAAATGACTACCTCATCCAAGGTATGGAGAGGTCCTATCATGTCTAGTGCTTGTATCTTCCAGCCGATCCCCCCGCGGGCCGCTGACGAGACGAAAGGAAGCACTCATGACAGACCTGTACCGCGGCAACCTCGATGACGTGCCCTTCACCCAACTTCGCGGCGGCGGCCCACCGGGCGACCACGTGGAGACCTGCGTCCTGATCGCGCAGATCCCCGGCATCGACGACGCCTACGCACTCCGCGACTCCAAGAACCCCGACGCCGGAACGCTCCGCTTCACCGGCACCGAGCTGCGCGCCGCGGGAATCGCCACCATCTAGCAGAGACCGAGACAGCCGCCCCTGCCCGAAATCAAGGCCCAAGGACCGAAACGAGCAGGGGCGGCCCCGCCGACCACAGGGGAGCACCATGCACTGGCACGCCTCCTGTAGACCGGCAACGGCCACGTTCGAGGTCCCCGAACCGGCGACCAGGTGGCTGGCGGCCGAGTACGGGAAGACGCGCGACCAGCTCCAACCGCCTGAGGGGATCCCCTCCGGGAACGGCTGGCGACGGCCCTCGACCTGCTCCCCCGAGGCGTCGACGTGCAGTGGGGGGAATGGCGCAAGAGCGCCCGGTTCCTCACGATCGGCGTGATCTGCTGCCCGAACCGGCACGTCTCCCATTCATGCCCGATCAACCGCCCCCACGGACGAAGGCCCCCTTCAGCCCCATAGCACCCGATGTCTAGCATGGGCCCCATGCTGATCGACGCGGTGACCGAGATCCTTCGCGAGACCGCCGAGATCGCGATCCTCCCCCGGTTCCGCTCCCTCGCCGCCGGTGACGTCTCGGAGAAGACACCGGGCGAAGTGGTCACCGTGGCCGACCGCGAGGCCGAGGAGCTGATCAGCCGCCGCCTCCGCGACCTCCTGGACGCCCCCGTGGTCGGCGAGGAGGCGGCCTCGGCCGACCCCGCGCTCCTGTCCGCCCTGCACGACGCCCCCACCGCCTGGCTGGTCGACCCCCTGGACGGCACGGCCAACTTCGTCGCGGGCCGCCCCGAGTACGCGGTGATGGCAGCCCTGGTCCGGTCGGGCCAGACGGTCGCGTCCTGGATCGTGCGGCCGGCCGAGGACGACGTCTACGTCGCCGAGCTCGGCTCCGGAGCCTGGCGGAACGGCATCCCCGTCCACCGCGCCGCGCCTCCCGCCGACCCCGCCCGGCTGCGCGGCGCCGTCCTCACCCGCTTCCTGGACGACGACGCCAAGGCCCACGTGGCGGCGGCCGAACCCCGCTTCGCCGCCCTCACCCCGGGGACGAAGTGCGCCGGCGTGGACTACCCCCGCCTCCTGAACGGCGACCAGGACTTCCTGCTGTTCCACCGGACGCTCCCCTGGGACCACGCGCCGGGCGTCCTGCTGCTGACGGAGGCCGGCGGCGCCGCCCGCCACCTCGACGCCACCCCGTACAGCCCGTCCGTCCCCAGACCGGGCCTGCTCAACGCAGCCGACGCAGCCTCCTGGCGAACGGTCCGCACCATCCTTCTCCCCTGACACCTGGGGGTCGCGGCTGCCGCCGCCCCTCGCTTCGCCGTGCCCGAAAACGACAAACACCCCAAACAGTCGCATAGCACGCAGGGCGTGTTGGACCCGAGCCCCCTACGAAATCGGACAGATTGTCGAAACCTGAGGGATCCTGAGCCGAACCTGAAGATCACCTGTGAGTGACAGGCCGATTTAGACGAATGGGGCCCCAATCTGGTTCCTGTGATCTGGATCACATTCATGCGATTACACAGCGCAACGACCGGCTAACGGAACTTTCGTCCCGACCGTCAAATCCCCTACAGGTCCAGCGAAAACATCACCTTCCGGTAACGTCACGCCAAAGCCTCTGACAGATAACAGCACGATAACGGCGGAAACGCCCCTTACCGATCCCTCCAGAACGGCTTTCACCTGCGGAGATCACTGGCTATGTTCCTTGCTATCCCTTTACTGACGCATGGGACGCATGTTGCGACCCACGACAGACCAAGGAGCAGTTCCCTTGAAGCGCATCCTCATCCCCGCCGGTGGCGCCATCCTGGCTACCGGCCTCCTGGCCGCCGGCCTCGCCGGTACGGCCTCGGCCGACAGCGACATCTCCACCGACGCGATGGCGGCGAGCGCGGCCAACGCGAAGGCGATCGCCGGTTTCTGGGCCGAGAACAACGGTGCCGCCCTCCGGGCCGCCACCGAGTCCAACGTCTGGGACAAGGCGGACGTCGCCAAGCTGCAGAGCAAGGGCGGCTACAGCGCCGACACCAAGCCGGGCACCACTGCCCCGATTGGTGAGGAGAAGAAGACCACCGCCAAGACGCAGAACGTCAACATGCCGAAGACCATCGGCAAGGTGTTCTTCGTCAACGGCAAGGGCGAGAAGAAGTGGTGCTCCGCCACCTCGCTCCAGTCGAAGTACCGCAACCTGGTCGCCACGGCCGGTCACTGCGTCTACGACACCGGCGCCAACGCCGACGTCATGTCCAAGTGGGTCTTCGTCCCCGGTTACTACCAGGGCAAGGCTCCGTGGGGCATCTACGTGGGCAAGCAGGCCTTCACCCACTACGACTTCGACGTGTACGAGGACTACGACCGCGACTACGCGTTCGTGACCGTGTACAACGGCGTCTCCCTCTCGACCAGCGCGGTCCAGGAGAAGCAGGTCCTCAAGTCGGAGTTCGACAAGTTCGAGGGCAAGAAGGACGTCAAGTCCACCGAGCTCAAGGACATCCCCGGCGGCAAGACCGCCGAGCAGCAGTACAAGGAGGGCCTGGACAAGTACGGCCCCAACGGTGGCTTCCGCGCCGAGACCACCACGACCGAGGAGGCCTCCGGCGGTAACTTCACCGACGCGATCCCCACGGTCGACAAGGTCGAGGTGACCGAGGGCCAGTACAACGCCGCCCCCGCCGCCAACGAGAACCCCCGCCTGTGGAAGAACGGCGACAAGGGTGCCATCAAGAACACCCCGCTCACCGAGGCTCAGTACAAGCAGAAGCTTGACGAGAAGGCTGCGGGCAAGGTTCTCGGCAAGGTCTACAAGGACGCCCAGGGCGACTACTGGCTGACCCAGTACTACGTCGTCCAGTGGTACAAGGTCACCAAGACGACCCGGTACTACCACGACTCGTTCTTCATCTACACCGGTGGAGACGTCGCGGCCAAGGACGCCGGTCGCCTCGGCGACAACGTCGGCGGCCAGGGCTTCGCCTGGAACCAGCCCACGGGCAAGTACGTCCGCGTGTTCGGCTACCCGGCCGCGCCGCACCCCGACGGCCACAAGAACTACACCGGCATCACGCCGAAGTGGTGCTACGGCAAGACCACCAAGAAGCTGGTCGGTTCGGCCGCCAAGAAGATCGAGGAGCACGTGGCGCTCAAGTGCGCCATGACCGAGGGCGCCGACGGTGGTCCTTGGCTCCTCAACTACAGCAACTCCAAGCGCCTCGGTTACGTGAACGGTGTCACCAGCACCTTCAACGACCAGGACGGCAACAACCGCGTGGACTACATCTCCTCGCCGTACTTCGACGGTGAGACGAACGTCGTCTACAAGGCCGCTGCCAACGTTTGGTCCGGCAAGATCGTCTGATTGACGGCTTCCGACGGGCGGTCCTGACCGCCCGTACGAACCGTCAGCAACCGAAGGGCTCGGCATCCGCCGGGCCCTTCGGCCTTTCCGGGCCGGAAAGTGAAGGCGTTTGGACGCATGCGGCGCCGAAACGGTGCCATCAGGCCGATGTGATCTGCGTCACACTGCTCTCGCGGACCCGATCAAGGCCGAGCGGCGACCCCGCAACCGCCGCCCGCCCCTCGTTCATGTTGATCAGGGCAAACGCCCTCAAGCCCGACTTCCCCTGACTCCTGCGCCACAACGCCCTAAACATCACAGAACGATAACGCCCGGCTTGTCGCATCTTTTCCTCTCAAAGCGGCTACCCGACTTCAAGATCGACACTGTATGTTCCTGGCTATCCCTTTACTGACGCATGGGACGCAAGAGGCGTTCCACGACAGCGCAAGGAGTTACCTTGAAGCGCATCCTCCTCCCCGCCGGTGGCGCCATTCTGGCCACTGGTCTGCTGGCCGCCGGCCTCGCCGGTGCCGCTCAGGCCGACCCGGACGTCGACGCCGCCGCTCTGGCTGCCAGCCAGCAGAAGGCTGCTGAGATCATCAACTTCTGGACCAAGTCCGACAACGCTGCCCTGCGGCAGGCCACGGCCTACTACTGGGACAACAAGGACGTCAAGAAGATCGTGCAGAAGGGCGGGTACGTCGCTGACGGCAAGCCCGGCTCCACCCCGCCGATCGGCGCCGAGAAGACCGTCACGGTCAAGTCCCAGAACGTGAACCTGCCGAAGTCCATCGGCAAGGTCTTCTTCGAGGGTCGCGACGGCAAGCTGTACTGGTGCTCCGGCACCTCCATCCAGTCGAACTACCGCAACCTGGTTGCGACGGCTGGTCACTGCGTGTACGACATCGCCGCCAACGACGAGGTCGTCTCCCGCTGGGTGTTCGTCCCGGGTTACTACCAGGGCAAGACCCCGTGGGGCATCTACGTGGGCAAGCAGGCCTTCACGCACTACGACTTCTCGAACTACGAGGACTTCGACCGCGACTACGCGTTCGTCACCGTTTACAACGGTGTCAACCTCAACTACAGCAAGGTTGAGTCGCACCAGGTCACCAAGGCCGAGTACGACAAGTTCGAGGGCAAGAAGGAAGTCAAGTCCACCGAGCTCAAGGACATCCCCGGTGGGAAGACCGCTGAGCAGCAGTACAAGGAGGGCCTGGACAAGTACGGCCCCAACGGTGGCTTCCGCGCCGAGAACGTGACCTCCAAGGAGCCGGCTGGCGGCAACTTCGAGGACTCCGTTCCCACCGTGGACGAGGTCGAGGTGACGGAGGGCCAGTACGCTGCCGCCCCCGCCGCCAGCGAGAACCCCGGCCTGTGGAAGAACGGCGACAAGGGCGCCACCAAGAACACCCCGCTCACCGAGGCTCAGTACAAGCAGAAGCTTGACGAGAAGGCTCAGGGCAAGGTGCTCGGCAAGGTCTGGAAGGACAACCTGGGCGACTACTGGCTGACCCAGTACTACGTCATCCAGTGGTACAAGGTCAGCAGCGCGACCAAGTACTTCCACGACTCGTTCTTCATCTACCCGGGTGGGGACCTGTCCCTGACCGACACGGGTCGCCTCGGCGACAACGTCGGTGGCCAGGGCTTCGCGTGGAACCAGCCCACCGGTAAGTACGTCCGTACCTTCGGCTACCCCTACGCCAAGCACCCCGACGGCTCGAAGCCCTACTCCGGCGTTACGCCGAAGTGGTGCTACGGCAAGACCGGCGCGAAGGCGACCAAGGTCCCGAGCCTGAAGATCGAAGAGCACATCTCGCTGAAGTGCGCCGTCACCGGCGGCTACAACGGCGCCCCGTGGCTCCTCAAGTACAGCAACGCCAAGCGCATGGGCTACGTCAACGGCGTGACCAGCGTTCTGTACGACACGGACAACAACGACCGCTGGGACTACATGTCCTCGCCGTACTTCGACGGTGAGACCAACTCGGTCTACGCCGCCGCGGCGAACGTGTGGTCGGGCACCATCCTTCCGAAGGCCGACAGCTGATCTTCGGACGGATACCGGGCTGAGGGTCCAAACCTCCGCTCAACCTAGCTTCACCCGAAGGGCTCGGCATTTGCCGGGCCCTTCGGCCTTTTCTGGCGAAAACTGAGACGATCCCTTACCAGAGTGACAAGAGGGTCGATAGGGTTTTGACGCCCTTCTTGACAACTTCGTGGAGCCTCCCTTGAAGCGCCTGCTCATCCCCCTCGCCGCCGCCGGCTTGAGCGCCGCACTCCTTGCCCAGCCGTCCAGTGCCGCCCCTGACTGGGTCACCGACAACCTGATGCCCAAGCCCGCCGACGCGTACGGCACCGCCAAGTTCTGGCTGGGCGCGAACGGCGCGGCCCTGCGCAAGGCGACGCAGTACAACTGGGACGCCAAGAACGTCTCCAAGCTGGTCGCCACGCAGAGCAAGGACGGCGCCCCCGACGGCAAGCCCGGCCTGACCGCTCCCACCGGCACGCCGAAGCCCACGGCCAGCAAGAACGTCAACCTGCCCAAGACCATCGGCAAGGTGTTCTTCGTCGACCACGCGGGCCGCTACCGCTGGTGCTCGGCCACCTCCATCCAGGCTCGCAACCGCAACCTCGTGGCGACCGCCGGCCACTGTGTGTACGAGACCGGCAAGGGCGTCTACGCCAAGTGGATCTTCGTGCCCGGCTACTACCAGGGCAAGGCTCCTTGGGGCGTCTACGTCGGCGCCTACGCCTTCACGTCCTACGACCTCGACACCTACGACGACTACGACGGCGACTTCGCCTTCGTCGCGGTCCACAACGGCTTCTCCCTGGTCGCCGAACAGGCCGAGGGCAAGCAGGTGCTGAAGTCGGAGTTCGACAAGTTCGACGGCAAGAAGGACATCAAGTCCACCGAGCTCAAGGACATCCCCGGCGGGAAGACCGCTGAGCAGCAGTACAAGGAGGGCCTGGACAAGTACGGCCCCAACGGTGGCTTCCGCGCCGACAACGTGACCTCCAAGGACGCGGCAGGCGGCAACTTCGAGGACTCGGTCCCCACCGTGGACGAGGTCGAGGTGACCGAGGGCCAGTACAACGCCGCCCCCGCCGCCAACCAGAACCCCGCCCTGTGGAAGAACGGCGACAAGGGCGCCACCAAGAACACCGCCCTCACCGAGGCCCAGTACAAGCAGAAGCTTGATGAGAAGGCTCAGGGCAAGGTGCCCGGCAAGGTCTGGAAGGACAACCTGGGCGACTACTGGCTGACCCAGTACTACGTCGTCCAGTGGTACAAGGTCAGCAGCTCGACCAAGTACTTCCACGACGCGTACTTCATCTTCCCGGACAACGCCAAGGCCAAGGACATGGGCCGGCTCGGGGACGTCGTCGGCGGGCAGGGCTTCGCGTGGAACCAGCCGCGCGGCCAGAAGGTCACCGTCTTCGGCTACCCCGCCGCCCCCCACCCCGACGGCGACAAGCCCTACACCGGCGTGACCCCCAAGTGGTGCTCCGGCACGACCGGCACCAAGACGTACCAGGTCAACACCTTCCGGGTGGAGGAGCACCAGGTGCTCAAGTGCTCCATGACCCCCGGCGCCGACGGCGGCCCCTGGCTCATGAAGTACGACAACGGCAAGCGCACCGGTTACGTCAACGGCGTGACGAGCATGTTCCACGACCAGGACGGCAACGACCGGATCGACTTCATCAGCTCCGCCTACTTCGACGGCGAGGTGGCCGACGTCTACAACAAGGCCAACTACGCCGAGACCAAGAGCATCGTCGGCCCGAACGGCGAACTGCTCGACTAGCGACGCCGAAGCCCCGGGCCCGCCGAAGAGGCGCCCCGGGGCTTCGCCCGTCCCGAAGCCGCCCCGGAGCCGCCGCGAAGCCGTCGCGAAGCCGTTCCGACGCCGCCGCGAAGCTGTCCCGGAGCCGTCACACGGACGTGAGCTCGCGCGTACGCTCCCGCAGCGCCATCACGGCCCGCTCGTTCTTGTAGGGCTCCAGCCGCCGCCGCAGGTCCGCCGCGTACGACCGGGACCGCGCCGACTGCAGCTCGCCCGCCAGCGCCAGCGCGTTGCCCGCCGCCTGGCACGCCTCCTCCAGCTCGCCGCACTCCAGCAGCCCGGCCGCCAGCAGGGAGAGGTTGAACATGCGCCCCCGCACGTACCGGGTGTCCATGTCGAGGGAGCGCCGCGCCAGGCGCACCGTGCGCTCGCCCTCCCCCAGGTCGCGGAAGCAGTGGGCGAACTTGGCCGACAGGTAGGCCTCGTCGAAGTAGCTGAGCCAGCGCGGCTCCTCGGTGGGCCTGCGGGCGTCGAAGGCCAGCTCGGCCTGGTGCAGGGAGGCCCCGCAGGACCTGGGGTCGCCGAGTCCCGCGTGCGCGTGGGCCTCCAGGACCTGCGCGGAGGACAGCAGGGTCTGGACGCCGGCCCGCCGGGCGGCGAGCTGGGCGGCCCTGGCCAGGTCGAGGGCGTGGGCCGGCTGGCCCATGTAGATGGCCTGGTGGGCCATGCCGGCCAGGATCTCGCCGCCCAGGGTGTGGTCGTCGGCGCCCCTGGCCAGGCGGAGGGCCTGGATCAGGTAACGCTGGGCCAGGCCGTGCTGCTCCATGTCGTAGGCCATCCAGCCGGCCAGGCGGGTCAGCTCCGCGGCCGCGGCGGCCAGCTGCTTGCCGGTGGACTCCCCGTAGCTGCCGTCCTTGAGCAGGGGGGAGACGGCGGTGTCGAGGTACTTCACGACGGACGAGCGGACCCGGCCGCTGCCGAAGCGGTTGTCGAGCTCGCCGAAGGACCGGGTCACCTCGTGGATCGCGGCGATGTCGGCCCTGCCCACCCGGCGCGCCCCGGTGCCGCTGGGACGCCCTTCTGCAGGCGCCGTCAGCCAGCGTATGGCTCCGACGGATCCTGCTCCGATCGCGAAGGTGGAGTCGATCAGAAACCTCCGTCTCTCCACGTCGGCCCGCCACAACGCCGTCACGGTCGCGACCCCCTCCTGCCACGTGTGGGTGAACTCCTGACCGAGATCGAGGGGCGTGATGTTGGTCGGCATGCCCAGGTCCTCCGAGCTCACCGGGCGGCCGAGCCGCAGCGCGAATATCTCCGTGAGCAGGCACGGGACGGGATCCCGTGGCTTCTGACCCCCGATCCACCGCAGCACAGAGCTGTGGTCGTACTTCAGGCCCGGGGTGCCGCGCGCGGCTCCCAGGTCGTTGAGGCGCCTGGCCAATCCCTTGTGGGAGAAACCCGCCTCGGCGATGAGCTGCTGGAGCAGTCGGTTAGGCTCGCGTTCCATCGCTCTCCTCGTCACAGGAGTCGGCGCCCACATCCTTACAGAGAGCTATTTTTATAGCACGTTGCGTAAAGGCTTTTCGGCAGTTCCCCAAGGTCACGCGAACTCCATCGCAATCCCTTCGCCAGTCCTGCTCGGGATCAGGATCTGGATCCGGCTCACCTGGACGGGGAACTCACCTACCCATGCCGCGGGCGGGAAACCGCAATGCCTGCTGACCTGGGCGGAAGCGGGAGAACGAGCGAGCGGGGGCCGATCGGCCCCCGCTCGTGACGGTGGATCAGGCGCGCGACGCCGTCGGTGGATCAGAGGCGCGCGACGCCGTCGGCGCGGGCCTGGGCGGCCACGGCGGCGGTCACCGCGGGGGCCACCCGCCGGTCGAACGGGCTCGGGATGACGTACGTGGCCGACAGGTCGTCGCCGACGACGGCGGCCAGCGCCTCGGCGGCGGCCACCTTCATGTTCTCGGTGATCGTGGTGGCCCGCACGTCGAGGGCGCCGCGGAAGACCCCCGGGAAGGCCAGGACGTTGTTGATCTGGTTGGGGAAGTCGGAGCGCCCGGTGGCGACCACCCTGGCGTGCCTGGCGGCCACCTCGGGATGGACCTCCGGGGTCGGGTTGGACAGCGCGAAGACGATGGCGTCGGGCGCCATGGACGCGATGGCCGCCTCGGAGACGGTCGAGCCGGACAGCCCGAGGAAGACGTCGGCGCCGGCCAGGGCCTCCTCGGTGGAGCCGGTGTGGCCGGCCCGGTTGGTCTCGCGGGCCAGGGCCTCCTTGACCGGGTTGAGCCCTTCGCGGCCCTCGTAGATCATGCCCTTGGAGTCGGCGACCGCGATGTCGCCGATGCCGGCGCCCAGCAGGATGCGGGTGACGGCGACGCCGGACGCGCCCGCGCCGGCCACGACGGCGCGCAGGTCGCCGAGCGCGCGGCCGGTCAGGCGGGCGGCGTTGCGCAGGGCGGCCAGGGCGACGATGGCGGTGCCGTGCTGGTCGTCGTGGAAGACCGGGATGTCGAGCAGGTCGCGCAGCCGGTCCTCGACCTCGAAGCAGCGCGGGGCGCTGATGTCCTCCAGGTTGACGCCGCCGAACGACGGCGCGAGGCGCACGACGGTCTCGACCAGCGCGTCGACGTCGGTGCAGTCGAGGCAGATCGGGACGGCGTCGACGTTGCCGAACTCCTTGAACAGCAGCGCCTTGCCCTCCATGACCGGCATGGCGGCCGACGGCCCGATGTCGCCCAGGCCGAGCACGGCGGTGCCGTCGGTGACGACGGCGACCACGTTGGAGACCCAGGTGTAGTCGTTGACCAGCGAAGGCGTCTCGGCGATGGCGGTGCAGACCCGGGCGACGCCGGGCGTGTAGGCGAGCGACAGGTCGTCGGCGTCGCGGACGGGAATGGTCGAGCGGACCTCCAGCTTGCCCCCGCGGTGGAGCGCGAAGGCCGGATCGAGGTCGAGCGGTTCGACGGAAGCAGAAGCGGGCGTGGCAGACACAGCGACCCCTGTATTCATCGGAGCGGAAGAGACCTTCGGCGTACGAGCGCGAGTGGGCTGGCTTCGGTAGCTGCCAAGCTCCCCCTCGTCGGTCGTCTCTGAGGGGTTACGGGGGTCACCCGTCTCCCCATAGTGCCACATGGTGAGATGGTCGATGGTGTCGGAGCCGACGCCGTTCCGTTGACGCATCGTTAAACGCGGGATGACGGACCGCAGCTAAACCCCATTTAAACTGCACAAAACGCAAGTTACGTGGCATAACTCTTTCGAGGAGGCCGTACATGGCCCTCAGCCCCAAGGGCCGCCGTGGCTACGCTGTCGGCGCGCTCGCCCTGACCGCCGCTCTCGCCCTCAGCGCCTGTGGCAGCGACACCGGAAGCTCCTCCGGCAGCACGACCGGCGCGAGCGCCTCCGCGGCCGGCGGCGTGAAGCTCGTCCAGCCCGGCAAGCTCACGGTCTGCACGAACATCCCGTACGAGCCGTTCCAGTTCAAGGACGACAGCGGCAAGATCGTCGGGTTCGACGTGGACATCGTCGACCTCGCCGCGAAGAAGCTCGGCGTGACCCAGAACATCGTGGACATCGACTTCGCGGTGATCAAGAGTGGCGCCGCCATGGCCGCGGGCAAGTGCGACGTGGCCGCCGCCGGCATGACGATCACCGACGAGCGCAAGCAGAACATCGACTTCTCCGAGCCCTACTTCGACGCCACCCAGGCGCTGCTGGCCAAGAAGGGCTCGGGCGCCAAGTCCCTTGAGGACGTCAAGGCCAAGAACCTCAAGCTGGGCGCGCAGGCCAGCACGACCGGCCTCGACTACGTCAAGAAGCAGGGCCTCAACCCCACCGAGTACGCCGACTCGGCCAAGGAGCTGCTGGCCCTGCAGGCCGGACAGGCCGACGTGATCGTCCAGGACCTTCCCGTGGTGCTGACCTGGCTGAAGAAGCCCGAGATCGCCGAGAAGTTCGAGCTGATCGCCAGCCTGGACACCGGCGAGCAGTACGGCATCGGCCTGAAGAAGGGCGCCGACCCGACCCTGCTCAAGACGATCAACGAAGAGATCACCAAGGCCAAGCAGGACGGGAACTACGAGAAGATCTACGTGAAGTGGTTCGGCAAGAAGCCCGGCGAGCTGGGCTGATCCATGGCCGACCAGCCGAAGACCGCTGAGCCCGGCCGGGCCGGGCTCAGCCCTCGGAAGAAACAGCGGATCACGCGGGCCGTCCAGTACGTCGTGCTGGCCGCCGTGCTCGTCGCTGTCGTCCTGTACGCCGACTGGGCCAGCCTCGCCCAGAACTTCGCCAAGGTCGACGTGGCCAAGCAGGCGCTGCCCGACCTGTTCACGATCGCGCTGCGCAACACGATCATCTACACGGTGGGCGGTTTCGTCTTCGCGTTCGTGCTCGGGCTGCTGCTCGCGCTCATGCGGTTGTCGCAGGTGCGGCCGTACCGGTGGATCGCGACCGTCTACATCGAGATCTTCCGCGGCCTGCCGGCGCTGCTCATCTTCCTGATGATCACCTTCCTGCCGCTCGCGCTGCCCGGGTTCGAGGTGCCGTTCGGCACGTACGGACAGGGCATCCTGGGCCTCGGCCTGGTCGGCGCCGCCTACCAGGCGGAGGTCTTCCGGGCGGGCCTGCAGGCGGTCCCCAAGGGCCAGACGGAGGCCGCCAGGTCGCTCGGCATGTCCGCGACCCGGGCGCAGGTGACGGTGGTCATCCCGCAGGCCATCCGCATGGTGATCCCGCCGACCACCAACCAGTTCGTGTCCCTGCTCAAGGACTCCTCGCTGGTGCTGTTCCTGGGCGTCTCCGGCGAGTACGTCGAGCTGGCCAAGTTCGGCAACGACCTGGCCTCCCAGTACGCCAACGCCACGCCCATCATGGTCGCCGGCGTGACGTACCTGATCGTCACGATCCCGCTGGGCTACCTCGCGTCCCGGCTTGAGGGGCGTAAGCGGAGGAGCCAATGACGCACGCCATCGAGCTACGAGAGCTGCACAAGTACTTCGGCCAGAACGAAGTGCTCAAGGGCATCGACATGACGGTCGAGCCGGGCCAGGTGGTGTGCGTCATCGGGCCGTCCGGCTCGGGCAAGTCCACGCTGCTGCGCTGCGTGAACCTGCTGGAGGAGCCCACCAAGGGCAAGGTCTTCGTGCAGGGCGTGGAGGTGACCGACCCCGACGTGGACATCGACGCCGTACGACGCCGCATCGGGATGGTCTTCCAGCAGTTCAACCTGTTCCCGCACATGACCGCGCTGCAGAACGTCATGATCGCCCAGCAGCGCGTGCTGAAGCGCGGCAGGCGGGAGGCCGAGGTCGTGGCCCGGGAGAACCTGGAGAAGGTGGGCGTCGGCGCCAAGTGCGACTCCTACCCCACCCAGCTCTCCGGCGGTCAGCAGCAGCGGGTGGCCATCGCCAGGGCGCTGGCCATGAACCCCGACCTGATGCTGTTCGACGAGCCCACCTCGGCGCTCGACCCCGAGCTGGTCGGCGACGTGCTCACGGTCATGCGCAAGCTGGCCGAGGAGGGCATGACCATGCTCGTGGTCACCCACGAGATGGGCTTCGCCCGCCAGGTGGCCGACCGGGTGGTCTTCATGGACGGCGGCGTCGTCGTCGAGGACGGCGACCCCGCCCAGGTGATCGGCGACCCGCGGCACGAGCGCACCCGCGCGTTCCTGCACCGGGTGCTGCACCCGGAGGAGTGAGCCGTCCGGGCCCCCGGAGGTGCCGGGGGCCCGGCGACTCGTGTAATACTCCCGCATGGACCTGACCTCTTACGCAGAGTGGGCGGTCCGACTGATCAACGATCCCGCCCCTCCCCCGGAGCTGACCGCCCTGCGCGCCGAGCTGGCCGCCGTGTTCGACGTCGCGGGCGACGCGCGCGCGGTGGCCGAGCGTCTCAACGCCCTGCTCGTGCGCTATCCGGTGCACCCGCGACTGTCGGACCACGACGGCCAGGGCTGGCACCTCCACCTGGCCGAGGACTCCGCCGCCAGCGCGGTGATGGGCCTGGCGGCCGTCGTCGCCGAGGTGGGCGCCGACCGGCTGGGCCGCTGCCACGAGCCACGCTGCGCCCGCGCCTTCCTCGACACCTCCTCCAACCGCTCCCGCCGCTACTGCTCCCCCCGCTGCGCCACGCGCGCCAACGTGGCGGCCTACCGGCGCCGCAGGAGCGCCCAGGAGGGCTGAGGGGCCTCTGAGGGGTCACCTGCGGCGCACCAGCGGCCAGTAGCGCAGCACGACGCGCCCGACGATCTCCTCGACCGGCCCGAAGTCCCAGCTGTCGCGGCGCCCGCCGGCGCGCTGGTTGTCGCTCTCCAGCCACCAGCCGCCCTCGCCGTGCCACTGGGCGCGTTTCACGATGAGCTGATCGGGGTCCCCGGGCAGCCGGGCCACGACGAGGTCACCCGGACGGACGGCGGCCCCCCGGCGGACGAGGAGCCAGTCCCCAGGGACCAGCGCCGGACGCATCGAATCGCCCTCGACACGCACTCTCATGGGCAGAGACCCCCTACTCCACAGGCGTTGGGACCCGAGTAAGGTCGGTTGTGGACCAAGCTGATTCAGCATCAAGGAAGGACTTTCTGATGCTCGCACGACTGCTACGACCCAAGCATGTCGCTTCCGCCCACTGCGACCTGCCCTGTGGGGTCTACGACCCCGCCCAGGCCCGGATCGAGGCCGAGTCGGTCAAGGCGATCATGGAGAAGTACGAGGCCAGCGACGACCCGGTCTTCCGCACCCGCGCGCTCATCATCAAGGAGCAGCGGGCCGAGCTGGTCAAGCACCACCTGTGGGTGCTCTGGACCGACTACTTCAAGCCTCCGCACCTGGAGCAGTACCCCCAGCTGCACCAGCTCTTCTGGGAGGCCACCAAGCTGGCGGGCGCCGCGGCCGCCAAGGGCACCGTCGACGGCGGCAAGGCCGACGAGCTCCTGGCCAAGATCGACGAGATCTCCAAGATCTTCTGGGAGACCAAGGCCGCCTAAACGGCATAAAAGGCTCTGTGCGGTCCAGACCGCACAGAGCCTTTTCCGTTGATGGCGAGTCTGAATCCGCCAAGGACCTCCCGGGGGCGGTAAGTTGCAGTTGGCGTCGGAAACGCGAGGAGGAACGTGACCGAGGAAACCGAGACGCGTGCGGAGGGTGTAGCGGGCATCCGCGACGTGGTGAGCATCAGGCTCCCCGCCGCGAGTGCTTACCTGTCGGTGCTGCGCACGGCCACCGCCGGCCTGGCCGCCCGGCTTGACTTCACCCTGGACGAGATCGAAGATCTGCGCATCGCGGTCGACGAGGCGTGCGCCATGTTGCTGAGCGAGGCGGTTCCGGGCACCGACCTGACCGCCGAGTTCGAGCTGACCGGCGACGTGATGAAGGTCAGCGTCGAGGTGGCCACCGTCGGCAGCTCCGCCCCCAAGCGCGACGACTTCGCCTGGATGGTGCTGACCGCCCTGGCCGACGACGTCGACGCCGTGACCGACTCCCCCGACCGCATGGCGATCGTCCTGCGTAAGCGCCGAGGCGCAGCGAGGCCGGCGTGACGGAAAGGACTGGAGCCATGGCCACCAGCGAACACGCCGTGCCCGACAGGGTTCGCGCCCGCTTGCTCTTCGCCGAGCTGGCCGAGCTGGGTCCCGAGGAACCGCGACGCCAGCGCATCAGGGACGAGCTGGTCGAGCTTCACCTTCCGCTGGTCGAATACCTGGCCCGCCGCTTCCGCAACCGCGGCGAGTGGCTCGACGACCTCACCCAGGTCGCCACGATCGGCCTGATCAAGTCGATCGACCGGTTCGATCTCAAGCGCGGGGTGGAGTTCTCCACCTACGCCACGCCCACCATCGTCGGCGAGATCAAGCGGCACTTCCGCGACAAGGGCTGGGCGGTCCGGGTGCCGCGCCGCCTGCAGGAGCTCAAGCTCTCGCTGACCAAGGCGATCAGCGACCTGTCGCAGCGCGAGGGCCGCGCGCCCACGGTCGCCGAGCTGGCCGCCTACCTCAAGATGACCGAGGAGGAGGTGCTGGAGGGCCTGGAGTCGGCCAACGCCTACTCCACGGTGTCCCTCGACGCGCCCGACTCCGGCGACGACGACGCCCCCGCGGTGTCCGACTCGCTGGGCATCGTGGACGAGTCGCTGGAGGGCGTCGAGTACCGCGAGTCGCTCAAGCCGCTGCTCGAACGGCTGCCGCCGCGCGAGAAGCGCATCCTGCTGCTGCGGTTCTTCGGGAACATGACGCAGTCGCAGATCGCGACCGAGCTCGGCATCTCGCAGATGCACGTGTCCCGGTTGCTGGCCCGTACCCTCGCCCAGTTGCGCGAGGGGCTGACCGCGGAGGACTAACCGTCCCCGTAGAGCGCATGGGTGGTGGGGGGCGCGAACAGCGCCCCCAGCCCGGTCAGGGCCAGCACGATCAGCGGCACGCCGATCAGGGGCTGTGCTGACTGGATGAGCGTGCCCCCGACGGGCAGCAGGAAGATCTGCGTCACCACGCCCGGCGACCTCCCCCACCGCTCCGCCCGCAGCAGGCCGCCCCAGGCGACCCAGAGCAGCCCGGCCCCGATCAGCAGCCCGAAGGCCGACTCCGCGATGGCCGTGGTGAGACTGTCAGGGGTGCTCACCACCGTCTCCACCGCGACGTAGATCCCGAGCCCGAGCGCGATGAGCCCCTCCAGGGCCACGACGACGGCGGCGACGAGCAAACTCCACGGACGCTTCGACACAGCCAAACCCTATCCGCCCCCGGGTCCGGTCCCGCCGGGGATGTTCCCCCACCCCGAGCGGTTCGGCGATCAGCGACTACGCTGGCGATATGCGCGCAATGTTGCTGGTCAATCCCAAGGCCACCACCACCAACGCCCGCACGAGGGACGTGTTGATCCGCGCGCTGGGCGCGGCCGTGGAGCTGTCGGTGGAGGAGACCGGCTACCGGGGGCACGCCGCGACGCTGGCGGCCACGGCCCGCGCCAAGGGCTTCGACGTGGTCGCGGTGCTCGGCGGCGACGGCACGATCAACGAGACCGTCAACGGCCTGCTCAACCCGGTCGACGGCCACGACGTCCACGACATCCCGCCGGCCGACGATCCGAGCTCCGGCCGTCCCGGCCTCATCGTGATCCCCGGCGGCAGCGCGAACGTGTTCGCCCGTTCCCTCGGGCTGCCGAACGACCCGGTCGAGGCCACCGGCGCGGTCCTGGAGGCGCTGAGAGAGGGCCGGCGCCGGACCGTGGGCCTGGGGCACGCGCTCTGGGAGGGAGAGAGCCGGTACTTCACGTTCTGCGCGGGCATGGGGTACGACGCTGAGGTCGTACGGGCCGTGGAGGGCCTGCGCGGCACCGGGAGGAAGGCCACTCCCGCCCGGTATGTGAACACCGCTCTGCGGCACTATCTGGCCACGGACAAACGGCACGCTCCGATGACCCTGACCGGGCCGGGCATCCCGGCGGCCGACGGCGTGTTCATGGCGATCATCTCCAACACCTCGCCGTGGACGTACCTGGGGGCCAAGCCGGTGACGCCGACGCCGTGGGCGAGCTTCGAGACCGGGCTCGACCTGCTCGGGCTGAGGCGGATGGGGCCCGTCCAGATCGCCGGGCTGATCCGGCAGATCCTCACGGAGAGTGACGCCGTCCCGTCCGGCAGACACCTCGTCCAGCTGCACGACGAGGCCGAGTTCACCCTCGCCGCCGACCGTCCCGTGGCCTTCCAGCTGGACGGGGACTACCTGGGCGAACGCGAATCCGTAACGTTCCGGTCTACCCCGAACGCGTTACAAGTTCTGGTCTAGCTGGTTACATTCGGTCATTGTGTGACGCATCCGACATCCATAACCGCCAAAACTTCGCCCCAACCCCCTTGCGTGCACTCTGCGTGGCTGGAAGGCTCAAGACTGACGTCGGAACGTAGGACCTTTAACAACCCCAAGGCCCTCCGGCTGTCAGGCGGACAACCCCGGTCCAACACCTGGATCCGGGTAATTGTTCGCGCGAGTTAGTGAAACTCTTCACAAAGTAGTAGCCGCACGGAGCCGACCAAAGGTTCCATCTACTAAGGAGTGGACGCATGGACTGGCGCCACCGAGCTGCCTGCCGTGACGTGGACCCCGAGCTGTTCTTCCCGATCGGCAACACCGGCCCTGCCCTGATGCAGATCGAAGAGGCCAAGCAGGTCTGCCGGTCCTGCCCGGCCGTCGACGCCTGCCTGAAGTGGGCGCTGGAGTCCGGACAGGACGCCGGCGTCTGGGGCGGTCTGAGCGAGGACGAGCGCCGCGCCCTCAAGCGCCGCACCGCCCGCGCCCGCGCCCGCGCCTCGGCCTGATCTGCCTCACCTGATCTGCCCCGTCTGATCCACCTCCGATCGACCCTGCCTTCCCCGCAGGAGCCGCCCAGCTTGGCGTGATCGACGTTTCCGCCAAGACCCCGTCGCGTCGTGCACGCGGCGGCCAGGCTCGCACGGACCGGGCGCCGCCCTCGACGACGGTCGCCCGGCCCGGCGGACTCTTCAGGCGGACGGCAACGGGATCGACAACCCGACGTGCGTGCCGCCGCCCTCCCGCGGCTCGATCGTCAGCTTGCCCGACAGCTCCCCCTCCACCAGCGTGCGGACGATCTGCAGCCCCAGACTGGTGGACTTGTCGAGGTCGAAGTCCGCGGGAAGGCCGCGCCCGTCGTCCCAGACGGTGACGTTCAGCCGGTCGGGGGCGGGCTCGACCAGCACCTCCATCCGCTTGGGACGCCCGTGCTGCAACGCGTTCTGCAGCAGCTCGGTCAGCGCCATGGCCAGCGGCGTGGCGATGAGCGAGGGCAGCACGCCGAACGCGCCCACCCGGCGCGGCGTGACCGCCGCCTCGGCCGCCGACACCTCGCCCGCCATCGCGATCACCCGGTCGGCGATCTCGTCGAAGTCGACGAACTCCTCCGGCGCGTGCGACAGCGTCTCGTGCACGATGGCGATCGAGCCGACGCGGCGCACGGCCTCCTCCAGCGCCTCACGGCCCTCGGGCACCTGCAGGCGCCGCGCCTGGAGCCGCAGCAGCGCGGCGACCGTCTGGAGGTTGTTCTTCACGCGGTGGTGGATCTCGCGGATCGTGGCGTCCTTGGTCATCAGCTCGCGCTCGCGCCGCCGCAGCTCGGTGACGTCCCTTATGAGGACGAGCGCGCCGATGCGGCCGCCGCCGACGATCAGCGGGATGGCTCTGAGCTGCACGATCGTGCCGCCCGACTCGACCTCGGTCTCCTTGGCCGCCCGCCCGCTGGCCACGATCATCAGGTCTTCGTTGATCGGCTCGTCGGAGTAGCACAGCGTCGCCGTCACCCGGCCCAGCTCGGCGCCGACCAGGTCGGCGTGCAGGCCCAGCCGCCGGTAGGCCGACAACGCGTTGGGCGAGGCGTACGTGACCCGCCCGGCCCGGTCGAGCCGCAGCAGGCCGTCGCCGACGCGCGGCGAGCGCACCAGGATCGGCTCCTCCCCCGAGAACGGGAAACGCCCCTCGGCCACCATCTGCGCCAGGTCCGACGCGCTCTGCAGATAGGTCAGCTCCAGCCGGGACGGGGTGCGCGCCGAGGACAGGTTCGTGGAGCGCTGGATCACCCCGAGGAAGCGGCCCTCGCCGTTGTCGACCGCCCGGCGCACCGGGATCGTCTCCTCGCGCACCGGGACGCCCGTGGACCAGTCGGGATCGCCCTCGCGGCAGATGCGGCGCTCGTTCCAGGCGGTGTCGATGAGGTGGCGCTCGCCCTTGGCGGCCACGCTGCCGACGATGTCGTCGTGGTAGACGGTGGGGCCGGTGGTGGGGCGCATCTGGGCGATGGCGATCCAGCCGTTCCCACCGAGCAGCGGCGCCCACAGGATGAGGTCGGCGAAGGACAGGTCGGCCAGCAGCTGCCAGTCGGAGACCAGCGAGTGCAGCCAGTCGAGGTCCGCCTCGTCGAGTGCGGTGTGGCGGGCGACGAGGTCGCTGAGAGTCGGCACGAGTGCATCATGCGTGCTTTCGCCGCCAACAGCCAAACCGACCCCCTGATCGAATGCGCAGCTCCTGCCCGGTGAAGACGCCGCAGGCGGGCGGCACGGGCGCGGCACGGGTGCGTCGCCGTGCACCCGGCGCGACTTTCGGGGAATCTCGTACTGTGAGAACCGTCACACGGCGGGATCGCCCGATCCCCATGACGGGGCTTCGCGGGCATTGCCGGAGGTGATCGACACGGGCGAGTGGCTCCTCGACGACGCGGGCCTGACACCGGCCTCGGTTGCGATCGCGCACGCAGCTGTGGATATCCTTCACAATCAGTCTGAGCTGCCCGGATTCGCGCGTACTTGGCGGTGTGCGCGCTCCGTGCGGATATGCCGTCCTCCCAGGTGGTTGACCGCTCGGGCCGATATGAGTTCCGATGATCTCGCGGTGATCAGACACGCCCTCACCGCCGTGCCAGAAGTGAAGGTGAGAGCGTGACCGACGACGGCCCCCGCGTTCCCAAGTACTACGACGTGAAACGCAGTCTTCTGGAGCTCACCAAGAGCCTGCCCGCGGGCACCGCCCTGCCTCCCGAGCGCACGCTGGCCGTGCGGTTCGAGACCTCGCGCACCACCGTCCGCCAGGCGCTGACCGAGCTGGTCGTGGAGGGCAGGCTGCTGCGCATCCAGGGCAAGGGCACGTTCGTGGCCCAGCCGAAGGTGGCGCAGGTGCTCCAGCTCACCTCCTACATCGGCGACCTGCGCACGGCCGGCCTGGAGCCGGACACGAAGATCCTGGAGATCGGCTACATCACCGCGGACGAGGCCCTGGCGCGGCGGCTGGCCATCAACCCCGGCGGCCGGGTGCTGCGCATCCACCGGCTCCGGCTGGCCAACGGCGAGCCGGTCTCGATCGACACCACCCACCTGTCCGCGCGGCGCTTCCCCCGCCTGCGGCGGGAGCTGGAGGTGCACGCCTCCCTGTACGAGACGCTGCACAACGCCTACAACGTACGGCTCACGGACGCCGAGGAGATCATCGAGACCGTGCTCGCCACCCCGTACGACGCCAAGGCCCTGGGCGTGGACGTCGGCCTGCCGATGCTGCTGCTGACCCGGCACGCCTTCGACGCCGACGGCCACCCGGTGGAGTGGGCGCAGTCCCTCTACCGCGGCGACCGGTACAAGTTCGTCACGCGCCTGCGGCGTCCCTGACCGGGATGGCGGGCGGCGGCTTCTAGGCTGGGACGATGAGCGTTCTCGTCGTGTCCGGCACCGACTTCGGCGTGGGCAAGACCGTCGTGACGGCCGCCGTGGCCGCCCTGGCCAGGGAGCGGGGGGCGTCCGTCGCCGTGGTGAAGCCGGCGCAGACCGGCGGCGGGCGCGATCTCGACGAGGTGATCCGGCTCTCCGGGGTGAGCACCACGTTCGAGCTGGCGCGCTTCGGCGAGCCGCTCTCGCCGGCCGCCGCCGCGCGGGTGGCCGGGGCGCCGCCGGTGTCGCTGACGGCCGCCGCCCGGTTCGTCGAGGAGCTGGCCGAGAGCAACCGGCTGGTCGTCGTGGAGGGCACCGGCGGCCTGCTCGTGCGCTTCGACGAGGACGGCGCGACGATCGCCGACCTGGCCCGGCTGGTGGGCGCGCAGGTGCTGGTCGTGGCGGGGGCCGGGATCGGGGCGCTCAACCACACGGCGCTGACCCTGGAGGCGCTGGCGCACCGGGGGCTCGACCCGGCGGGCGTGGTGATCGGGCGCTGGCCGCCGGAGACCGGGATCATCGAGCGGAGCAACGTCGCCGACCTGGAGATGCTGGCCGCGCGGCCGCTGGCGGGAGTGCTGCCCGAAGGGGCCGGGCGACTCGGCCGCGAGGCGTTCGCCCGAATGGCGCGCGAGGGGCTGGGCGCCACGCTGGGCGGTTCCTTCGACCCGTCCGCTTTCAAGCGGCGGGTGGGGGTGCTCTAGCAGGCGGCCTCGGGCAGGCGGCAGACCTTGACGGTCATCCGGCGGGCCTGGTCGATCAGCCCGCGGAAGCCCTTGAGCGGCAGGCTCTCGGTGGGCCAGGCCGACTCGCCGGCGATGTAGAGGGCCGCGCCGCGCCTGACCGCGACCGCGTGCTCGCCGCTCTCGAAGAACCGGCCGCCGGCGCGCAGGCCGTCGTCGCCCACGTCCAGGGGCTTGCTGAAGTAGCGGTGGCGGTTGACGCCCTTGCCCACGTCGGCGCAGCGCCTGAGGTCCGCCCGCAGGACGCGCATGGCGGTCTTGGCGTGCCGGACGCTCCGGTAGACGACGAGCTGCTCGTACTTCATCTCGTCCTCGCTGGAGTACAGGACGGCCCGCGCCATCAGCCGGCCGCCGTCCCGCCGCCGGTGCGACAGGCACGGGTCGAGCTGGAGCGGCAGCGTGGCGGAGTTCTTGACGGTGTAGGTCTCCCACTGCTTGGCGGGCGGGTGCTTCTCCAGGAACAACATGCCGTGCGGTAACCCGCCCAGGACCGTGGACGCGGCCGCCAGCGCGGCGACCCCTGCTGCGAACATCCGAACCTCCCCTTGGTCTGTTGGGGAGTGAGATGTTCGGTGCGCGGCAATTGTTCGAGGGTGGGGTTAGCTCTACCGTCCACCGGCACACCAGGCCCATTTCGTGGAGGTCTGGTGGGTCAATACCTTTGACGCATGAAAGTCCCCCGTCCCTGGTCGGCGCGTGCCTGGCTCGACACGTCCCACGTGATGATCGGGCTGCCGGTCGCCGTGGTGCTCGGCGGGCTCACGCTGCTGCTGGCCGTGGCGCCGCCGGTGCTGCGGCGCGGCGTCCCGGTGTTCACCCGGGTGCAGCGGTCCAGGTTCGCGGCCTTCCTCGACGTCCGCATCCCGCCCCCGGTGGCGCCGGCCGGCTGGCGCAGGGCGGCCACCTGGCGGCAGATCGCCTACCACCTGCTGTCGCCCTTCGTGGGTGCGGCGGCGGCCTTCCTCGTCGCGCTGGCGTGGGGCGGGGCCGTGGTGGGGCTGCTGTCGTTCGTGCCGCCGCGGGTGCAGGCGCCGCCGCTGGTGTTCCTCGTCGATCTGCGCGATCCGGTCATCGTGGGGATCTCCACGGCGACCGGCCTGGCGCTGCTGCTGCTCGCCCCGGTCCTGGCCAGGGGCATGGCGGCGCTCGACCTGTCGGTGGCGCGCACGCTGCTCGGGCCCAGCCGCACCGAGCTGGGGCAGCGCATCGAGACGCTGACCGAGAGCCGGGCCGGCGTGATCGACGCCGCCGACGCCGAGCGCCGCAGAATCGAGCGCGACCTGCACGACGGCGCCCAGCAGCGCCTGGTCTCGCTCGCCATGAACCTCGGCCTGGCCAGGGCCACCCTCACCGACCTGCCCGAGCCCGCCCGTGAGGCGATCGAGCGGGCCCACGAGGAGGCCAAGCAGGCGCTCAAGGAACTGCGCGACTTCGTCCGCGGCCTGCATCCGGCCGTGCTCAACGACCAGGGGCTCGACGCGGCGCTGTCCGGCGTCGCGGCCCGCGCCCCTCTCCCCGTACGCCTGCGCGTCGACATCGACCGGCGCGCCTCCCCGACCATCGAGGCGGTGGCCTTCTTCATCGTGTCCGAAGCACTGACCAACATCGCCAAACACGCCGCCGCGACCAGGGCCGAGGTGGCGGTCCGGCGCGAGCGCGACCGCCTGCACGTGCTCGTCCACGACGACGGCTGCGGCGGCGCCCGGCTGGACGGCGGCACCGGCCTGCGCGGCCTGGCCCAGCGCATCGACTCCGTGGACGGGACGCTGCGTCTGTCCAGCCCGTTCGGCGGCCCGACCACGATCGAGGTGGAGCTGCCGTGCGAGTAGTGCTGGCCGAGGACTCCGTCCTGCTGCGCGAGGGGCTGATCAGGCTGCTCGACGCGTCCGGCATGCGGGTGGTGGCGGCCGTGGACGAGGCCGAGGGCCTGCTGCGGGCCGTCGAGGAGCACCGGCCGGAGCTGGTGATCACCGACGTCCGGATGCCGCCCACGCACACCGACGAGGGGCTGCGCGCGGCTCTCGTGCTGCGCCGCCAGCATCCCGGCCTGGCCGTGCTGGTGCTGTCCCAGTACGTCGAGGAACGTTACGCCGCCCGCCTGCTGTCCACCGCGGCCGGCGGCGTCGGCTACCTGCTCAAGGACCGGGTGGCCGACGTGGCCGAGTTCATCGACGCCCTGCGCCGGGTCGCCGGCGGCGGCACCGCCCTCGACCCCGAGGTCGTCGCCCAGCTCCTGCTGCGCGGCGACAGCGACCCGCTGGAACGGCTGACACCCCGCGAGCACGAGGTGCTCAAGCTCATGGCCGAGGGCCGCTCGAACGCCGGCATCGGCCAGGCCCTCGTGCTCAGCGAGGGGGCCGTGGGCAAGCACATCGGCAACATCTTCACCAAGCTCGACCTGTCCCCCGCGGAGGGCGATCACCGCCGGGTCCTCGCCGTCCTGCAGTTCCTCAAGATCAGGAGCATGCCGTGAGGGCCATCTGGCTGACGGCGGGAACCGTGGCGACGGTGACCGCCCTGCTGCTGTCCGTCCTGCTGGTCTGGAACGGGTTCGCCCGCGCCACCGCGCCGCAGGAGACGCGGGCCAGGACGGTCCCGTTCGCGCTGGACACGCTGAAGGTCACCACGGGCAGCGGCGAGGTGAACGTCGAGATCGTGCCGGGCCCCGCGGGAGAGCTGACGATCTCCCGGTCCGTGAACTGGACCTCGATCGACCGGCCGGTGATCACCGAGGACTGGAACGGCGACACCCTGCGGCTGGACATCCGGTGCGGCACCGCACCCCGTCCGGACGGTCCGGTGTGCCGGGCGGACTACACGCTGCTGGTGCCCTTCGAGACCGGGGTCGAGGCCCGGACGACCGTCGGCGACCTCGGGGTCCACAGCGTGGTCGGCGCCGTTCGGCTGACGACCGTGTCGGGGAACGTGCGGGCCGACGGGGTCACCGGCGAGGTCTGGGCCAGGTCCGGTTCCGGGTCCGTCTTCGGCGACGCGATGCTCGGCAGCCAGGCCGACGTCGAGACCGGCTCGGGCGACGTACGGCTCGACTTCGCCAACCCGCCGCTCACGGTCAGGGCCGTCGCGCGGGCCACCGGCGACGTCGACCTGCGGCTGCCGCCGGAGACCTACGACGTGACGACCGAGGGCCGCCGCACCGAGGTGGAGGTCGACGCGGTGAAGGGCGCGCCCCGGAAGATCGAGGCGCGGGCGCCGCTGGGCTCGGTCCGGGTCTGCTGCGGACAGGGCTAGGACGCGGCCGGACGCAACTCTTGAGATCTGTTTACTCTTATCACTGGTTGGTAAGTTCCCGGCATGGAGTCTGCGAAGCACGCCGGTGACGTCGCCGTCGCCGTGTCCAAGGCCTACGGCGTCGAGACCATGTTCACCCTCTCGGGAGGCCACGTCTTCCCGCTGTACGACGGCGCGGTCCACGAGGGCATGCGCATCCTCGACGTGCGCCACGAACAGAGCGCGGTCTTCGCCGCCGAGGCGACGGCCCGGCTGACCAGGAAGCCCGGCCTGGCCGTGCTGACCGCCGGGCCCGGCATCACCAACGGCGTCAGCGGCATCGCGACCGCGCACTTCAACGGCTCGCCGGTGGTCGTCATGGGCGGCCGCGCGCCGCAGTCGCGCTGGGGCAGCGGCGCCCTCCAGGAGATGGACCACCCGCCGCTGCTCGGCCCGATCACCAAGCTGTCGTTCACCGCCTCCGGCGCCGACTCGATCGGCCAGGACGTCGAGTCGGCCTTCCGCACCGCCGTCGCGCCCCAGCGCGGCCCGGTCTTCCTCGACTTCTACATGGACCACCTCTTCGCCCCCTCGCCCGCCCACGAGGTGCACACGCAGTCGCCCTCGCCGCTGGAGCCCGACCCCGCCGACCTGGCCGCCATCGCCCGGCTGCTGTCCGAGGCCGAGCGCCCGGTGCTGGTCTACGGCTCCGACGTGTGGATGGACCGGGCCGAGGAGGCCGCGCGCGACTTCGCCGAGACCTGGCGGCTGCCGGTCATCCCCAACGGCCAGGGCCGCGGCATCCTGCCCGCCGGGCACGAGCTGCTCGTCACCCGCGCCCGCAGCCTGGCCTTCTCCCAGGCCGACCTGGTCATCGTGATCGGCGCCCCGCTCGACTTCCGGCTCGGCTACGGCTCGTTCGGCGGCAAGGACGGCGCGCCCCTGGCCCGCGTCGTGCACATCGCCGACGCGCCCTCGCAGCTCGCCACTCACATGCAGCCCGCCGCCAAGGCCGCGGGCGACCTGTCGGTGGTGTTGTGGAGCCTCGGCGCGGCCTGCGGCGACGCGGGCGTCAAGCCCAGCTCGTACGCCTCCTGGGCGTCCACGCTGTCCGAGGCCGCCGCCGCGGCGATCGAGGACGACGCCGAGCTGCTGGCCGCCGACACCGACCCGATCCACCCCATGCGCATCTACGGCGAGCTGGGCAAGGTCCTGGCCGACGACGCCGTGGTGATCGGCGACGGCGGCGACTTCGTCTCCTACGCCGGCAAGTACGTCGAGCCGAAGCAGCCGGGCAACTGGCTCGACCCCGGCCCGTACGGGTGCCTCGGCACCGGGCTCGGCTACTCCATCGCCGCCCGCCTGGCCCGCCCGTCCTCGCAGGTCGTGCTCCTGCTCGGCGACGGCGCCGCCGGCTTCTCCCTGATGGACGTCGACACCCTCGTCCGCCACCGGCTGCCGGTCGTCATGATCTGCGGCAACAACGGCATGTGGGGCCTGGAGAAGCACCCCATGCGGTTCCTGTACGGCTACGACGTGGCCGCCGACCTCCAGCCGCAGTGCCGCTACGACCAGGTCGTGACGGCGCTGGGCGGCGGCGGCGAGCTGGTCACCAAGCCGTCGGAGATCGGGCCGGCGCTGCGCAGGGCGTTCGACTCCGGCATCCCGTACATGGTGAACATCGCCACCGATCCGCAGATCGCCTATCCCCGCAACACCACGGGGATCTGACCCCCTACGACTTCGGCGTCGCCGTGGGGGACGGCGACGGCGACGGCGTCGTGCAGATGCCGTCGATGACGTAGAGCGTGACCACCTTCGTCTCCGGGACCACCGTGCCGCCGGCCGGCACCGTCTTGGTGATCCTGCGGCAGGCGGGGTCGTCGGTGGTCACGGACGAGTCGCGGACGCGCACCTGCAGCCCCGCCGCCTCGACCATCTCCTGCCCCTTGAGGAAGGGCTGCCCGGCGACCTTGGGCACCGTGATGTTCTTGACCGTCGGCGTCGGCGTGCTCGACGGCGACTTGGTCGGCTCCTTCGTGGTGGTCGGGGTGGTGGTGGGCGTGGTCGTCGGCTCCTCGGTCTCCGCCGGCTCCTCGGTCTCGGCGTGCGTGGGCGGCCTGGTGGTGGGCGGCAGGGCCGTCTTCGTGGGGGTCCGCGTGGGCTTGGGTGACTTCGCGGAACCGGTCTTCGTCGGGCCGGGGATGTCGTCGCTGTTGCCGTCGTGGGTAGCCGTGACGGTCGGCGTCGGCGCGCCGGGCACCATGCCCGTCAGCGCGACCGCCCCCGCCCCCACGCCGAGCACCACCGCGACCGCGAGGCCGACGACCAGGCCGGTCCTGCGCGGCGCCTTGGCGGCGCGGCGGCCGCCCGGCCGGCGCTCGCCGACGGCGGCGGTGGTCTCCTCCGACGACGCGGGCAGGTGCGCCCCGGTCTGGAACCCGCCGGCTCCGGCCGGCTGCTGTCCTCCCGGGTAGGCGGGCGGCTGGCCCGGCTGGTGGGCGCCCGTCGGCTGGGAGTGGCCCGCCTGGTAGGCGCCGGTCTGGTACGACTCGGGCGGCGCGGCCATCGTGGCGCCCGTGGCCGGCGGCGCGATCTCGGCCACCGGCGTGATCGCCTGGCCCTGACCGGCCGCGCGGGCCGCCTCGCTCATGGCCTTCGCCGTCGGGAAACGCCGGGCGGGGTCCTTCGACAGCGCCACCTCCACCAGCGTCCGGATCTGCGGCGGGATGTCGGCGGGCAGCGGCGGCGGGGCCTCGCGGATGTGCTTGAGCGCGATCGTGACCGCGCTGTCACCGTCGAACGGCCGCTGTCCCACCAGGCATTCGTAGGCGACCACGCCGAGCGCGTAGATGTCCACGGCCGGGGTGACGGGCGCGCCCTCGGCCTGCTCGGGCGCGCAGTAGGCGGCCGTGCCGAGCACCATGCCGGCGTCGGTCAGCCGGTTGGCCAGGTCGGAACGGGCGATGCCGAAGTCGGTGAGCACCAGCGTGCCGTCGCGCTGGACGAGCAGGTTGCCCGGTTTCACGTCGCGATGCACGATTCCCTGGTCGTGCACCGCCTGCAGGGCCGAGGCGGCCTGCGCGATGAGCTCCATGGCCGCCTGCGGCGGGATCCGGCCGAGCCGGGCCAGCAGCCGGTCGAGCGGCTCCCCGTCCACGAACTTCATCACGAGGTAGACGGTGTCGCCGCTCACCCCGTAGTCGTAGACGTCGACCACGCCGGAATGGTTGATCGTGGCCATCGCCCTGGCTTCCCCCTGGAACCTGGCGACGAACCCCCGATCATCCATGCGGCCTGGGAGCAGCACTTTGACGGCGACGGTGCGGGCGAGCACGATGTCCTCGCCTCGCCACACCTCGCCCATGCCGCCGGCGCCGATGCGGGTATCCAGTCGATACCGCCCCGCCAGCGTCGTGCCTTCGGCCACCATGACTCCCCCGCTACCCCCCTACATCGGTAACCTCGCCCACCCCGCGGTTCTCCAACAAAGCGAACTTTTGTCGCGGTGAGGTAACACAGTGGTCACGGAAACTCCGAGAGTGTACCTGTCTCAGGAGCCCCATATGCCACTCATATGCCGCAAGCCGTACAAACCCTATCCTGGAGCCTTATAGGCGGTGTTGTCCGCGTTTCCAGGAGATCAGAACCGCCCTCGATAGGCTGACCCCCATGACGCTCTCACCTGGCCTCCGCTCGCAACTGCTCACCATGGTCGAGAGATCCGACACAGCCGAGCGAGCCGGCAGCGGCGACGTGCCCGTGCTGGCCACGCCCAGGCTGCTCGCGCTGGCCGAACGGGCCACCGTCGAGGCCGTGCGCCCGCACCTGGCCGAGGGCGAGACGTCCGTCGGCACCCGGGTCGAGCTCGAACACCTGGCCGCCAGCGCCGTCGGCGACCACGTCCAGCTCACCGCCGAGCTCACCGCCGTGGACGGCCGGCGCCTGGTCTTCGCCTTCGAGGCCCGCGACCGGCAGGGCACGCTCGTGGGCCGCGGCACGGTCGAGCGGACGGTCGTCGACCGCGCCAGGTTCCTGGCCCGCCTCAGTCGATGACGGCGATCAGGTCGCCCTCCTGGATCACGTCGCCCTCGGCCACCTTGAGCTGCGACACCACGCCCGCGTCCTCGGCGAGCACGGGGATCTCCATCTTCATCGACTCAAGGATGACCAGCGTGTCCCCCTCGGAGACCGCCTCGCCCTCCCGGACGACCACTTTCCACACGTTCGCCACCATCTCGGCGCGTACCTCGGCCACCGGCGCTCTCCTCTTCCGACGTCACCAACAATGTCGACCGGGTCAGGCCCGCATTCGCCCGACCAGACCCGTGTCGTAGTCTCCCGCGACGAATGCCGGGTTCTCCAGCAGCTCGGCACAGAAGGGCAGATTGCTCCTCGGCCCCTCGACGGTGAACTCCGCGACCGCCTTGCGGCCCAGCTCCAGCGCCTCGGTCCGGTCGGCCCCGAGCACGCACAGCTTGGCCATCAGCGGGTCGTAGAACATGGTCACCGTGTCGCCCGCCGCGTAGCCGGCGTCGACGCGGATGCCGGCGCCGGCGGGCTCGTCCCAGGTGGTGATCCGGCCGGGACCGGGCAGGAAACGCTTGGGGTCCTCGGCGTAGACCCGGAACTCGATCGCGTGCCCCTGCGGCGCCACCGTGATCTCCGGGCTCTCCCCGGCGGCCACGCGGAGCTGCAGCTCCACCAGGTCGAGGCCGGTGACCAGCTCGGTGACCGGGTGCTCGACCTGCAGCCTGGTGTTCATCTCCAGGAACACGAAGTCCTGGGCGTCGGCGTCGACCAGGCACTCGACCGTGCCCGCGCCGAGATAGCCGACGGCCTCGCCGGCCCGCACGGCCGCGGCCAGCATGCGTTCGCGCAGCTCGGGCCCGATGCCGGGGGACGGCGACTCCTCGACGACCTTCTGGTGGCGGCGCTGCACCGAGCAGTCGCGCTCGCCCAGGGCCAGCACCCGGCCGTCGGGCAGGCCGATGATCTGCACCTCGACGTGGCGGGCACGTTCGACGTAACGCTCCAGCAGGACCGCGGGCCCGGCCAGCGCGTCGCCCGCGCCGCCCGCCGCGGCCGCCGCGGCGAACCTGGCCGCCGTCCTGGCCGCCTGCTCGAACGCCTTGGCCAGCCCGGCGTCGTCACGGGCCACGCTCATGCCGATCCCGCCACCGCCGCCGGCGGTCTTGACCATGACCGGGTAGCCGATCAGCTCGGCCGCGTCGAGCGCCGCGACCAGGTCGGTGACCGGTTCCCTGGTGCCCGCGGCGACGGGCACGCCCGCCTGCTCCATGAGGTTCCTGGCGTTGATCTTGTCGCCCATGCGGTCGATGGACTCCGGCGACGGCCCGATCCACACGAGCCCGGCCTCGATCACCGCCCGCGCGAACGCGGCGTTCTCCGACAGGAAGCCGTAACCGGGATGAACCGCGCCCGCCCCCGTGGCGCGGGCCGCGTCCAGCAGCCTGGCGGGGTCGAGATAGCTCTGCGCGGGGTCGGCCGGGCCGATCAAAACCGCCTCGTCGGCCTCGCGCACGAACGGCAGCCCGGCGTCGGCCTCGGAGTGCACGGCGACGGCACGCAGGCCCATGCGCCTGACCGTACGGATGATCCGCCGGGCGATCTCCCCCCGGTTGGCGATCAGAACGGGTCCGAGCGTCTCAGCAGTCACGCGGACAACCCTATGACCGGCGTCGGCTCGTCCCTTTTCTCGTGAAGTACCGATCAGCGGAGAATGATCTGTAGGAACCCCACAAAGCCGGGCAATCGGCTACACGCGGCCTCTGCCGACCACCCGGGTCAGGGCGTCGAGCGCGGCGGCGTCGTACGCGCTGCCCGCCGTGAGCCCGATGCGCTCCAGCGCCGCCCCCGACCGGTCGCGATCGGTGGACGGACCCACCAGATCGTCGTAGGCGTTGGCGACCCTGATGATGCGGCTGGACAGCGGCGGGTCGTCGGCGATCTCGTCGCACTGCCTGCGGACCACCTCGGCCACCCGGTCGAGCACGCCCGTCTGCCTGATCACCTCGGCTCCCAGCTCGGCGATGCGCCGCGCCTGCTCCGGATCGGCCAGCACGGTGGCGCCGCCCGGGATGGGGTCGCGCAGCGAGAGCTGGCCGATGTCGTGCATGAGGGCCGCGTACTCCAGCTCCAGCAGCTCGGGCTCGGCCATGCCCAGCTCCCGGCCGACCGCCACGGCCAGCCGGGACACCCGGCGCGAGTGGCCTGGCTCGACGTAGCCGCCGACCTCGGTGACCCGCGACAGGGCGCGGACGGTCTGCAGGTAGGTGGCGCGGATGCCGGCGTACTTGCGGAAGGCCACCTGCGTGACCAGCAGCGGCGCGGCGAACACCAGCAGCGCCACCAGGTCCATGCTGTGCGTGGCGAGCGCGAGCAGCACACCGGAGGCGGCCACCGCGGCGCCCAGCGGGAACGCCATGTTGATCTCGTCGCGCACCGCCACCCGGAACGCCGTGCGCAGCCGCTCGGCCCGCAGCAGCGCCGCGATCAGCACGTCGACCAGCAGCGTCACCGTGATCAGCGAGACCATCACCACGAGCGCCGGCCACCAGGTGTGGGCGCCCGGCGGCGGCTTGGTGAGCTGGTAGAGCGGGTCGGCCAGCGGGCGGAAGGCGAAGGCCAGCAGCGCGCCGGTGAGCAGGCGGCGGGCCATCGCGTCGAGCCGCGGTGGCCGGCCGACGGCCAGGTGAGGCAGCGCGCCCGCGATCATCCCGGCCGCGATCACGGCCACGACCTGCAGCGCGGAGTGGCGCAACTGGTTCTGGCTGAGGTCGAGCAGCAGGGTGTAGCCGAGCGCCGCGGCGGCGCCGATGGGCGCGACCTCCCTGTTGCCCGGCATGGTCAGCCGGGCCAGCTCGCCGACCGCGATCAACGCGCCGAACCCGATGGCGATCTCGGGACGGTCGAGCCCGACGGCCGCCGTGTGCGCCACGCCCGCGACGGCGACCAGCCCGGCCGCGCAGATCAGCAACAACTGGCCGGAGTCGAGCCGGCGCAGGACGGTGGCCTGCGCCCGGTCGGCGCGCCGGACGCGCTCTGCGGTGGTCATGGCCCGCTCACGACCTGGATCGGCATCGTCGGGTCGTCGTGGTCCTTGATCGTCGCCTCGGCGGCGTCGGGCGGCGGCGCCTCGACCCGGCGCGGCGGCTGCCAGGGACTGCGTTCCAGCGCCCGGATGAACGCGGCCACCATGACCGGGTCGAAGTGCGTGCCGGAGCACTTGCGCAGCTCCTCCACGGCCACCTCGACCGGGCGCGCCCCCCGGTAGGAACGGTCGGAGGTCATCGAGTCGAACGCGTCGGCCACGGCGATCACCTTGGCGAACTCGGGGATCTCGTCGCCGGCCAGGCCCATCGGGTAGCCGGTGCCGTCGTGGCGCTCGTGGTGGTGCATGATCCCGGCGTAGGCCTCGTCGAGGAAGCCGATGCCGCGGACGATCTCCAGCCCGCGCATCGGGTGGAGCTGGATCGCGGCGAGCTCCCCCTCGGTGAGCGGGCCGTCCTTCTGCAGCACCTTCGTGGGCACGCCCAGCTTGCCGACGTCGTGGAGCATGCCGGCGTAGCGGATGGCGCGCAGGCGTTCGAGCCGCATGCCGATCTCCTCGGCGATCATGCTGGAGGCGAGCGAGACGCGCGTGCAGTGGCCCCGGGTGTAGTAGTCCTTGGTCTCGACGGCCTGGCACAGCGCGGCGATGGTGGCGTCGTACGAGCGCTGCTGGGCGTGGTACTGGCCGAACGCCCACCGGGCCACGAACAGCGGCAGCAGCACCAGCACCGCCGAGATCGACTGCACGGTCGCCCACAACCCGGCCACCAGCAGCCCGAACGTGCCGTAACCGAGATAGGACAGCAGGAACTGGACCATGCCGCGCAGCGGCACCTCCGTGGCCCGCACGCTGGTCGCCAGGCTGATCATGGTCAGCGTGAGCACGATGTTGAGCGGCACGAACACGGCGGTCGCGGCGGCGTAGGGGCCGATGAGGCTGTCGAACTCGTTGACCCGCGGCACCCCGACCGTGCCGTGCAGCCACTCGTAGACCCAGCCGGAGGCGTAGCCGCAGACGGCGAACTGCGCGCCGTTGAACAGCCGCTTGATCAGCGGCAGCCCCGGGCGCACGCTGACCGCGGCGGTGAGCCCCACCAGCGCCGCGCCCTCCGGCCCGATCAGCACGACCGCGGCCAGCGACGCCGAGAAGCTCACCGACACCGCGAACTGCTCCACGTTGAGCAGCGTCGGCATCGACTCGCACACCAGGAAGAGCAGCCCGAGCACCAGCAGGATGTCGAGTTTCTCCGGCGCCACGAGCGGGCCGGAGACGATCGCGCTGTGCCCGATGAGCGCGGCCGCCGCCGCGATCACGGCGACCAGGTAGACCCTCGCGGGCCAGGGCAGGTCACGCATTGCGGCCCCCTACGGCGGTCAGGTCCAGGAAACCCCTGGCGGAAGCGCGCCGATGCCGGCCAGGGCCACCATCGAGGTGAGCACGATGACGGCGGCGAGCGACCGGGTGAACCTGTCCTTCAACATCCCACATGCCTCCACGTCGACTTCTGGAGCTCACGCTACAGAAGAGGACGTCACCGTACGGGCCGAGCGGGAAATCGCAAGCAAAGTGTAATCAAGCAACTACCTGGCGCGACTCCGCGCCCAGGCCACGGTGCTCTTCACGCCGGTCGGCAGGTCGGTGCGCGGCTCCCAGCGCAGCCCCTCGTGGGCGGGCACCGGATCGACGGCCATCGCCGGCAGGTCGCCGACGCGCGGCTGCGCGAAGCCCGGCTTGTCCTGGGCCCCGGCCGCGTCGGCGATCAGCGAGTGCAGGCGCCTGTCGGTGGTCTGGATGCCGGTGCCGAGGTTGAAGCGGCGGCCGTTGCCCTCGCTGCCGCAGGCCCGGACGAAGCCGTCGACCACGTCGTCGACGTAGACGTAGTCGCGGGTCTGGGTGCCGTCGCCGTAGAGGACGGTGGGGGTGCCGTTGAGCAGGGCGTCGGTGAAGATCGACACGACGCCGGCCTCGCCGTCGGGCGACTGGCGCGGGCCGTAGACGTTGGAGAGCACCAGCGTGGTGTACTCCAGGCCGTACAGGGCGCGGAAGGTCGCCAGGTAGATCTCGGCGCTCAGCTTGGAGGCCGCGTACGGCGAGCGCGGGTCGGTGGGCGCGTCGCCGGGCACGGGGATCGTGGCGGGCCGGCCGTAGACCGCCACCGACGAGGCGAACACCACCTTGCGCGTGGTGCCCTCCTTGGCCGCCGTCAGCACCGACGCGGTGCCCTCGACGTTGAGCCGGGCGTCGTGGACGGGGTCGGCCACGCTCCTGCGTACGCTGATCTGGGCGGCCAGGTGGCAGATGACCTCGGGCCGCAGCTCGGCCGCCAGCCCGATGATCGCCGGGTCTCGCACGTCGAGGACGTGCAGGCTGAAACGGTCGCTCTCGGCGGCGTTGACCAGGTTGTCCCTGCTGCCGGAGGACAGGTCGTCTACGGCGACGACCTCGTGTCCGTCCGCGAGCAGGCGGTCGACGAGATTCGACCCGATGAAACCGGCACCACCGGTGACTAGGACGCGCATGGCGTGAATCCTAGTCGGCCAGCTCCGACCTCACCTGCTCGATCCGGGCCAGCACCTTGGAACGCAGATCGGCGGGGACGGGGTCGCAGCCGCAGTGCTTGGCCACGAGCGCCTTGACCGCCTTGTCGAGGTCGTACTCCTTCAGGCACGGGCTGCACTCGTCGAGATGCACGCGGATGTCGGAGACGTCACCGTCGGTCAGCTCGCCGTCGAGATAGGCGTAGACCTTGTCCAGCACCTCGCGACAGTCGGTGTCGTGCGGGTTGCCACAGCTCATTTCGATCCCTCCGAGGGGACCAGGCCGCGCTCGCGGGCGTAGTCCTCAAGGAGGCCCCGGAGCTGCCTGCGTCCCCGATGCAGCCTGGACATCACGGTGCCGATGGGAGTGCCCATGATGTCGGCGATCTCCTTGTAGGGGAAGCCTTCGACGTCGGCGAGGTAGACGGCGATCCTGAACTCTTCCGGCAGCGCCGCGAGCGCCTGCTTGATGTCGCCGTCGGGGAGGTGCTCCAGCGCCTCGACCTCGGCCGACTTCAGCCCGCTCGAGGTGTGGGACTCGGCGCGCGCGAGCTGCCAGTCCTCGATCTCCTCGGTGCCGGACTGCTTGGGCTCACGCTGCTTCTTGCGGTAGCTGTTGATGAACGTGTTCGTCAGGATCCGGTAGAGCCACGCCTTGAGGTTCGTGCCCTCCTGGAACTGGTGGAACGACGCGAACGCCTTGGCGAAGGTCTCCTGAAGCAGGTCCTCCGCGTCCGCTGGATTCCGGGTCATCCGGAGCGCGGCGGAGTAGAGCTGTTCGAGATACGGCATGACGTCGCGCTCGAACCGCTCGCTGCGCTGCTCCAGAGTCTCCGCGCCTGTCGCGGGCACCGGACCCACCCCCCTAAGATCACCGGTGGCCGGCTGTGGCGGTACACCGTACTCAGGGGAGAATACCCGCTGGCCGATGACCTCCTGGTCATCGGGGCGCGGTCTTTCCAATGTGAGCATGCTCGTCGCAACACGCCCGCGCCCTTGTCTGTTCCCGCAAGATAGAAGGTACAGAGGACCCGGTGCGGGGAACGTCCATACGTACCGGCTGGTAGCCCTTTTTCCGGAACTCAGGAGTCGCGTGTGCTGCCCATTCCGGCCGAGGAACTGAACGGCTCTGGGACGCTCGGGCCGTACTGGACCTTCTACCGCGCCGTCGCCGCCGAGCAACTGAACCGCTGGCTCCCCGGCGAACCGTCGGTGATCCTCGATCTGTCCGGCGGCCGCGGACGCTGGTCCGGCCAGGCCGCGAGGGCGGGACACCGGGTGATCGAGGTGCTCGACTTCCGCCGGACCGTGGACGCGCAGTCCCGTTTGCGGGACGCCGACCGGGTTCGGCACGTACGCGCCGATGATCTGGCGTTTCTTCCCGATGAGAGCGTCGACGCGGTGGTCGCCGAGGAACGCGCGATGTCGATCGAGCTCATGGCCGAGTCGGCGATGAGCGACGTGGCCAGGGTGCTGCGTCCGGGCGGGCGGGCGCTGGTGTGCGTCGACTCGCTGGTGCTGGGCATGGCGATCCTGGCCGAGCAGGAGCAGTGGCAGCACCTGCGGCAGACCGGCGAGGTCATGCTGGTGCCCTGGCCCGACGGCAGCATCACGCGCTGCTTCAGCAGCGGCCAGCTCCGCGAGCTGCTGATGGGGGCCGGGCTGGAGGTGGAGTGGATGCGGCCGCGCACGGTGTTGTCGCCGTCCACGGTGGACCACGTGCTCGGGTCCGACGGGCGGGCCCTGACCTGGCTCGTGCGCACCGAGCTCGACGCCCATCCCGATGATGACGACACGGTGGGCATCCACCTGGTGGCCAGCGCCCGCAAGAGCTGACCGACCCGCCGACCGGTTTCCCTGACCGCCGGCCGTTCCCGAGGCCGCCGTTCTCCTCGTCCGGCGGCCTCCGGTTCCTTCGCGGATCAGCGGCGGCGTTCGCGTCTTCCCTGGCACGGCACGCAGCGGGCGGCCTCCGGGCGGGCCTCCAGCCGGCCCTCGGGCACCGGCTCGTCGCAGTCGACGCACCTGCCGTACGCGCCTTCGTCCAGGCGTCTGATCGCCTCGGTCACCGCGCGGCGTTGCGCGGTCGCCACGGTGAGCATGGCCTGCGCGCGGTCGGCGTCGGTGAGGTCGGAGCCCGCGTCGGCCGCCGAGTGCTCACGGATCGCGACGGGGTCGCCCTGGAGGACCCCGATCGAGCGGTCCAGCTCCGCGAGCATGTCTTCGAGCCGCTGACGAGCGGTCGTGACGTCCACGAATCCGCACCTCCGGGTGAAAGGGGGGAAGCCCGCGGCTGGGACTCCCCGGTTGTCCCGCCCGGCGCAATTAGGGGCATGTCGTGGCGGTGACACCGAGTGAACGGTCGCATCGCTTTCCTCACCGAATGCCCACTTACCATGCTTCTTACACCTTTAGAAAAGGCCGGCTTCCTCCTCGTCGGGGAGCGGTTTGATGAGATCCGGCCCATTGTTCCGGACATTATTGACATCAGTAGAAACGGGATATGCCGCCAGCCTCCCGGCCTCCGCGGGCACCAGGAGTCGTGAGGCGCGCTCGGTGTCGGTGAGGGCCGGGTCCAGCCAGTCGGCCCAGCGGTCGCGCTCGATCATCATGGGCATCCTGTCGTGGATGCGGCCGAGCTGGTCCTCGGCGTCCGTGGTGATGACCGTGCAGGTCACCAGCCACTTGAGCGGGTCGTCGTCGTCGCGGGTGCGGTCCTTCCAGAACTCGTACAGGCCCGCCATGGCCAGCACGCCGCCGTCGGCCGGGTGGATGAAGTACGGCTGCTTCTTCTTCTCGCCCTCGACGGCCATCCACTCGAAGTAGCCGTCGGCCGGGATCAGGCATCTGCGCTTGGCGAACGCCTGCCGGAACGACGGCTTCTCGGCCAGCGTCTCGGCCCTGGCGTTGATCAGCCGGGAGCCGATCGACGGATCCTTGGCCCAGACGGGCACGAGACCCCACCTGACGATCCTGAGCTGCCGGACCGCGTGCTCGTCCTCCTTGGAGGACCGGCTCATGACCGCGTAGACGTTCTTGGTGGGGGCGACGTTGAAGTCGGCGCCCAGCTCCTTGTCGGGCTCGCCGTCGAGCTCGACCTGGAACTCCTCCAGCAGCTCGTGCTTCTTGCGCGCCGAGGCGTATCTACCGCACATGTCCCCACATTGCCATACGCCGGGGTGTCGCTCGCGGCTTCGCCTCCGGCCGGGGCGGCCCGGCTCGGCTCGGATCGGCTCGGCTCGGCGAAAGGGCGACGCGTCCGGCCGGGGCGTCTCGGCCCCGCGGAAGGGCGACGCGTCGTCCACAGGCCGTGAACGGGCCGTACCAGGGCCAGTAGGCTTTGGACATGCCCGCTCAGCACTGGCCCGCGCCGACGGCCGACACGCCCGTCAACGCCTCCGTCCGCCTGCCCGGCTCCAAGTCCGTCACCAACCGGGCGCTGCTGCTCGCCGCGCTGGCCGACGGTCCGGGCGTCGTCCGCCAGGCGCTGCGCAGCCGCGACGCCGACCTCATGGTGTCGGCCCTGCGCGCGCTCGGCGCCACGCTGACGGCCGTGCGCGAGACCACCGACGCGGTCGACTGGGAGGTGACGCCGGGCCCGGTCCGCGGCGGCGCGCGCATCGACGCGGGGCTCGCGGGCACGGTCATGCGGTTCGTCCCGCCGATGGCGGCGCTGGCCGACGGCCCGGTCTTCTTCGACGGCGACCCCTACGCCCGCAGGCGTCCGATGGGCCCGATCCTCGACGCCCTGCGCGCGCTCGGGGCGCGCATCGACAACGACGCGCTCCCGTTCACCATCACCGGGCCGCTGACCGGCGGCGAGGTCACGATCGACGCCTCCGGCTCCTCGCAGTTCGTCTCAGGGCTGATGCTGACGGCGGCGCGGTTCGCGAAGGGCGTGACGATCCGGCACGTCGGCCCGCCGGTGCCCTCCCAGCCGCACATCGAGATGACCGTCCACATGCTGCGGGAGGCCGGGGTCAAGGTCGACGACACCGAGCGCGACGTCTGGCGGGTCGAGCCGGGCCCGATCGCGGCCAGGGACATGACGGTCGAGCCCGACCTGTCCAACGCGGCGCCGTTCCTGGCCGCCGCGCTGGTCACGGGCGGCACGGTCACGGTCCCCGGCTGGCCGGCGGAGACCACCCAGCCGGGCGACGCGCTGCGCGGCCTGCTCACCACCATGGGCGCCACGGTGACCCGCGACGGCGACGACCTGGTCGTCACCGGCACGGGCGAGGTCAAGGGCCTCGACGCCGACCTCCATGAGGTGGGCGAGCTGACCCCCACGATCGCCGCGCTGGCCGCCCTGGCCACCACGCCGAGCCGCATCCGCGGGGTCGGCCACCTGCGCGGCCACGAGACCGACCGGCTGGCCGCGCTGGCCACCGAGATCAACGCCCTCGGCGGCGACGCGGAGGAGACGGCCGACGGCCTGCTCATCCGTCCCCGCCCGCTGCACGGCGGCGTGTTCCACAGCTACGACGACCACCGCATGGCCACGGCCGGGGCCGTGATCGGCCTCGCCGTGCCGGGCGTGGAGGTGGAGAACATCGCGACGACCGCCAAGACGTTGCCCGAGTTCGTCCAGATGTGGGCGGCGATGCTGGAGGCCCGATGAGCGGCGATGATCGCGCGTTTCGCGGCAGGCGGCGGGGGCACTTCGCAGGAGGGTCCGGCGTGAGAGGAAGCGAGCGCATGGGAGCGGACCGCTGAGAAAGCGGGAATACGACGAGGACGACGTACGGGTCAGGCCGGGCAAGGGCTCGCGCCCGCGCACCCGCATCCGTCCCGCGCACGAGGACGCCGTGGAGGGCTTCGTGGTCGCCGTCGACCGGGGCCGCTACACCACCCTGGTCGAGCCCGACCGCGGCCACAAGCGCAAGCAGCAGCAGCGCCGGCTCGTGGTCGCCATGAAGGCCCGCGAGCTGGGCCGCAAGGGCATCGTGGTCGGCGACCGGGTGGCCCTGGTCGGCGACGTGTCGGGCCTGCCCGACACGCTGGCCAGGGTGGTCCGGGTGGAGCCGCGCACCTCGATGTTGCGCCGCTCGGCCGACGACACCGACGACACCGACGGCATCGAGCGCCCGGTCGTGGCCAACGCCGACCAGCTCGTGATCGTCACGGCGCTGGCCGACCCGCCGCCCCGGCCCCGGATGATCGACCGGATCCTGGTGGCGGCGTTCGACGCCGAGATCGACGCCCTGCTCTGCCTGACCAAGTCCGACCTCGCCCCACCCGACGAGCTGGTCGCCCTGTACGAGCCGCTGGGCGTGCCGCACATCGTGGTCCACAAGGGCGGCTCCCTCGACGAGCTGCGCGACCACCTGGCCGGCCGCATCAGCGTGCTGGTGGGCCATTCGGGCGTGGGCAAGTCCACCCTGGTCAACGCCCTGGTGCCCGACGCCAACCGCGCGGTCTCGCACGTCAACGCGGTCACCGGCCGCGGCCGGCACACCTCCACCTCGGCCGTCGCGCTGGAGCTGCCCGAGGGCGGCTGGATCATCGACACGCCGGGGGTGCGCAGCTTCGGCCTGGCCCACGTGTCGGTCGAGACCGTGCTGGCCGCCTTCCCCGACCTGGTGGAGGGCACGGTCACCTGCCCGAAGGGCTGCACCCATCTCGGCGACGGCTGCGCGCTCGACGCCTGGGCGGCCGCGGGCAACGCCGACCCGGCCCGCCTGGAGTCGCTGCGCCGCCTGCTGTCCAGCCGCGAGGGCGCCCCCGACGAGCCCGCCGCCTGATCACCGGCCGTTCAGGGGCGGTTGGGGCGCAGCGTCCAGGTGACGGTGAGGCTGGAGACCAGGGTGCCGGCCGCGTCGCGCACGTCGACCAGCACGTCGAAGACGGGCCGCTCGCCGGCGTCCAGCTTGCCGACGACCTCCTCCCTCGATGCGGCCACGCGCGCCTCGGCCCGCACCTCCCCCAGGGCCACCTTCCGGAACTCGATGGTCGCCGTCGTGGGCAGCGGCACGCTGCGGCTGAGCTGGTCGCCGAACCTGGACAGCACCGCCGCGCCCGACGCCGACTCGGCCAGGGTGAACAGCGTGCCCGCGTGCGGCCCGGCCACGTGGTTGTGCAGTTCGGGCCGGTCGGGCAGCCGGCATTCCGCCCGGCCGTCCTCGACCGCGTCGAACACGATCCCCAACGTCCGGGCGAAGGGAACGGTTTCGAGAAGGAAGGCACCTACATCAGTGGACATAGGAGACATGTTACTGGTCAGTAGGCGAAAAGGGAGTTACCAGAAAAGGGGCGCCGGTGACTGATGTCCGGCACGACCGACGCGATAGCGTGGCTGACCGTGCAGGGTTACAACGACGATCTACGCCTCGCTCACGTCATGGCGGACGCCGCCGACGACCTGACCATGCGGCGCTTCAAGGCGGTCGACCTCAAGGTCGAGACCAAGCCCGACCTGACGCCGGTCAGCGACGCCGACCGCGCCGTCGAGGAGGCCATCCGCGGCACGCTGCGCCGGGCCCGGCCGCGCGACGCGGTGGTGGGCGAGGAGTTCGGCAAGACCGGGTGGGGAGCCCGGTCGTGGATCATCGACCCCATCGACGGCACCAAGAACTACGTGCGCGGCGTGCCCGTGTGGGCCACGCTGATCGCGCTCATGGAGTACGGCAAGGTCGTCGTCGGCCTGGTGTCGGCCCCCGCGCTCGGCCGTCGCTGGTGGGCGGCCACCGGCGGCGGTGCCTGGACCGGCAAGAGCCTGGCGAAGGCCACCAGGATGAGCGTCTCCTCGGTCACCGCGCTGGAGGACGCCTCCTTCTCCTACTCCAGCTTCGGCGGCTGGGAGGAGCTCGGCAAGCTGGACAACTTCCTCGACCTCGGCCGCGCCTGCTGGCGCACCCGCGCGTACGGCGACTTCTGGTCGCACATGATGGTCGCCGAGGGCTCGGCCGACATCTCCGCCGAGCCGGAGCTGTCGCCCTGGGACATGGCGGCCCTCACCGTGATCGTCGAGGAGGCCGGCGGCGTCTGGACCGACCTCGCCGGCGTGCGCGGCCTGGAGGGCGGCAGCCTGGTCTGCACGAACGGCGCCCTCCACGACGAGGTGCTGAACCGGCTCAACGGCACCACGATCACCTCCTGACGGCCCGCTTCAGGCCGTCTCGAAGTCGGTGCACAACCATCGATGGCCGTGCCGCTCCAGCCGTACGGCCAGGACGTGGCTGCGCTCGCCGCAGTGCACCAGCACGCACATCTCGACGGCACCGTCCCTCGGCTCCTTGACGTGCGGGCTCCCGACGAACGGCGGCCGATCGGCGGAGATCATCCGCCCGGCCCTGACGAGGTCGCGGTAGGCCCCGCCGGTGAGCCGGTCGGCCACCGACTCCGGCGGGCGGCGGCCCGTCAGCACCTCGGCCAGCGCCTGCCCGAGCTGACGCAGCCTGCGTTCGTCGGGCCGGGCTCCGGGCGGGCCCCAGACGAGCGGGGTCAGGGCCAGTGCGCCGTGCGTGGAGTCGTCCGCCATGCGCCCTCCAATTGACTCAGGGGGAAGAAGGAAACGCCTTAATGAGTTTTCGGCCGGGGCCGCCGGATACGAAATCCGCCAACTTTACCCGGCCGCCGTCCTCTTTCCTCCCCTTGGGCGGAGAAATGCATCGCGGGGCTGGATCCCCTATTTCTTTATCGGTTGTTCAGAGCGACAACACCCGGGCGACCGCATTCATCAACGAGTCGCGGTAGGAGGCTCCGTACAGCACCACGTGCACCAGCAGCGGATGGAGCTGGTGCAACGGCACCCGCGCCCGCCACCCCGGCGCGAGCGGGAACTCCTCCTGGTACGCCCCCATCACCCGATCCAGGTACGGCAGCCCGAACAGGGCCAGCATGGCCAGATCCGTCTCCCGGTGCCCGCCGTGGGCCGCCGGATCGACCAGCACCCCGGTGCCGCCGGACCACAACACGTTCCCGCTCCACAGATCCCCATGGACGCGGGCGGGCGGCTCCGGCGGCCCGGCCACCTCGGCGAACCGCGCCACGGCCCGCTCGACCAGCGTCACGTCCGCGACCGGCAGCCGCGCCCGGCGCAGGAACGGCAACACCCGCCGGGAGGCGTAGAAGGACGGCCAGTCACCGTCGGGCGAGTTGTCCATGGGCAGCTCGGCGATGAACCCCGGCCAGGGCGCGCCGAACCCCGCCGCCCCGGCGCGGTGCAGACGGGCCAGGTCACGGCCGAACCGCAGGGCCGCCTCGGCGGTGGGCGCCTCCTGCGGCACCCACGACAACACCAGCCGGTCGGGACCGGCCTCCACGACCTCGGGCACGGCGATCGCCTCGCCCAGCCAGCGCAACCCGGCGGCCTCGGAGGCGAACACGTCGGAGGCGGGACCGATCTTGGCGAACGCCTGCCGCCCGTCCTCCAGCACGCCGCGCTGCAACCGCCGGCCGTGGGAGGAGCCGAGGTCCTCAGTCGATCTCATCGGCGATGTGCGCGGCCACGCCCTTGGAGGCCGTCTCCAGCATGGTCAGCACCTCCTCGAAACCCTCGCGGCCACCGTAATAGGGGTCGGGCACCTCGGCGCCGTCCGGCGCGCCGGGGTCGAACGAGCGGAACAGGCGCACCTCGACGCCGGCGGGCGCCAGGCGGCGCAGGTTGGCCGCGTTGTCGCGATCCATCGCCAGCACCAGGTCGTAGCGGTCGAACCAGTCCCGCGTGAACTGCCTGGCGCGGTGGGCGGCGCCGTCGTAGCCGTGCTCGGCCAGGATGCCCAGCGCCCGCTCGTCCATCGGATCGCCGGCGTGCCAGCCGCCGGTGCCCGCGCTCTCGACGACGACCCGGCCGCCGAGCCCGCGCTCCTCCAGGGTCCGGCGGAGCACCACCTCCGCCATCGGGGAACGGCAGATGTTGCCCATGCACACGAGACACACGCGATAGCTCATGTATCCCATCTTCGCTGGTCACATTGATGGAGACGACCAGGCGCGTTCACCGAACGTTCACCCTTGTTGGGGGGTCTGAGTCACTTTGCCTGCATAGCTTCATGGACGACTAAGGACCAAGTGAGGGGAACCCAACCGTGAAGTATGCAGGCCGGCTCGCCGCCGTCGCCGTCGTCGGCGCGCTCTCGCTCGCTGCGTGCGGCACAGACAACAACAGCTCCGGGGGCACGACCGGCACCAGCTCCGCCAGTGCTCCCGCCGCGGGCAACGACAACGGCCTGAGCGGCACCATCAACGCCGCCGGCTCGTCGGCCCAGGCCAACGCGATCGACCAGTGGAAGAAGGACTTCCAGGCCAAGAACTCGGGCGTGAGCCTGAACTACCAGCCGAGCGGTTCGGGTGCCGGTGTGCAGTCGTTCATCGCGGGCACGGTCGACTTCGCGGGTTCGGACTCCGCTCTCAAGGACGACAAGGGCGAGCCCGCCCAGGCCGACGCCCGGTGCAAGACCGGCAAGGCCATCAACATCCCGATGGTGACCGGCCCGGTCGCGGTGGTCTACAACCTCCCCGGCGTGGACGGCCTGCAGCTGTCGCCCAAGACCATCGGCGGCATCTTCGACAGCAAGATCACCAAGTGGGACGACGCGGCCATCAAGGCCGACAACCCCGACGCCAAGCTCCCGTCCACGCCGATCTCGGCCTTCCACCGCTCGGACGAGTCGGGCACCAGCGACAACTTCACCAAGTTCCTCAAGGCGACCGCCGGCTGGCCGTACGAGCCCGCCAAGGCGTGGCCCGCCGAGGCCAAGGGCCAGGGCGCCAAGGGCTCGGACCAGGTCGCGGCCAGCGTCAAGAGCACCGAGGGCTCCATCGGTTACGTCGAGCTCTCCTTCGCCGAGAACTCCCAGCTCAGCAAGGCCAAGGTGGCCAACGGCTCCGGCGAGTTCGTCGAGCTGACCGCCGACAGCGCGGCCAAGACGGTCGAGACCGCCGAGATCACCGGCACCGGCAACGACCTGAAGCTGAGCATCGACTACGCCACCAAGACGGCGGGCGCGTACCCGATCGTGCTGGTGACGTACGAGATCACCTGCGAGAAGGGCCTCGCGCCCGAGCAGGCCAAGCTCGTCAAGGAGTTCCTCACCTACACCTCCAGCGACGAGGGCCAGGCCGCGCTGAAGGACCTCGGCTACGCCCCGCTCGCGGGCGAGCTGCTCACCAAGGTCCGCACCGCCGTCGGCGCGATCTCCTAGCACAGCATGACGACCAACGTTCGTACCCGTGGGGGCGGGCCGGCCACGCGCCGGTCCGCCTCGCGGCGCAGCCATGGTGAAGGCCCCTTCAAGTTCGTCTCCACCGGTGCCGGCGTCCTGCTGCTGGGGATCATGGCGGCCATCGCCGTGTTCCTCATCAGCGAGGCCGTCCCGGCCCTGCAGGCGAACAAGGGCAACTTCTTCACCGACCTGATCTGGGAGCCCAACGGCAGCCAGGTCTTCGGCATCGGCGCGCTGGCCTTCGGCACCGTCCTCAGCTCGGCGATCGCGCTGGTCATCGCCACCCCCATCGCGGTGGGCGTGGCGCTGTTCATCTCCCACTACGCGCCCCGCCGCCTGGCCGGGCCGCTCGGCTACCTGGTCGACCTGCTGGCCGCCGTGCCCAGCGTCGTCTACGGCCTGTGGGGCGTGACGTTCCTGGTGCCGCTGCTGCGCACGCCGTCGCAGTGGCTCAACGAGCACCTCGGCTGGTTCCCGCTGTTCTCCGGCGAGGGGGCCATCGGCGGCAAGACCATGCTCGCCGGCGGCATCGTCCTGGCGATCATGATCCTGCCGATCATCGCGGCCATCTCGCGCGAGGTGTTCCTCCAGGCCCCGAAGATGAACGAGGAGGCGGCCCTGGCGCTCGGCGCCACCCGCTGGGAGATGATCAGGATGGCCGTGCTGCCGTTCGGCCGGCCCGGCGTCATCAGCGCCGCCATGCTCGGCCTCGGCCGCGCGATGGGCGAGACCATCGCGGTCGCGCTGATCTTCCCCGCCACCTTCGACATCAGCTTCGAGATCCTCACCCCGCACGCCAACAGCATCGCGGCCAACATCGCCAACGGCTTCGGCGAGGCCACGCAGGTCGGCCGGGGCGCGCTGATCGCCTCCGGTCTGGTGCTGTTCGTCATCACGCTGCTGGTCAACATGGGCGCACGCATGGTGATCAACCGGCGCAAGGAGTTCAGGGCGGTGGGGGCATGACCATCCAGCACATCTCGACCGGCCGCCGGATCAAGGACAGGTTCGTCCAGGGGCTGGTCTACCTGGCGTTCGCGCTGGCCGTGGTGCCGCTCATCTCGGTCCTCTGGCTGGTGATCTCGAACGGCCTGGCCCGCTTCGACCTGGAGTTCCTCACCCACTCGATGCGGAACATCGGCGCCCGCGACGTCGGCGGCGGCGCCTACCACGCCATCGTCGGCACCTTGGAGCAGGTCCTGCTGGCCTCGCTCATCTCGGTCCCGATCGGCCTGTTCACCGCCATCTACCTGGTCGAGTACGGCCACGGCGGCCGCCTGAGCCGGGCCATCAGCTTCTTCGTGGACGTCATGACCGGCGTCCCTTCAGTCGTTTCCGGCCTGTTCATCCTCGCCTTCTGGGTGCTCTTCCTGGGCAACCCGTTCTCCGGCTTCGCCGGCGCGCTGGCGCTGTCGATCCTGATGATGCCGACCGTGGTCAGATCGGCCGAGGAAATGCTCCGGCTGGTGCCCAACGACCTGCGCGAAGCCTCGTACGCGCTGGGCGTGGCCAAGTGGCGCACGATCCTGAAGGTCGTGCTGCCGACCGCGTTCACGGGCATCGTCACCGGCGTCATGCTGGCCGTCGCCCGCGTGGCCGGCGAGACCGCGCCGCTGCTGCTCACGGTGTTCTTCACCGACTCCATCAACAACGATCCGTTCAGCGGGCCGCAGATGGGCCTTCCGCTCTTCGTCTTCGACCAGGCGGCCCGTCCCAACGACACCGCCATCGACCGTGCCTGGGCCGGAGCCCTCACGCTGATCCTGATCGTCATGCTGCTCAACCTGGTGGCGCGCCTGATCGCCTGGTGGCGCAGGCCCGCCAGGGGCCGATAGGGGGTAACCGCCACAATGTCCAAGCAGATCCAGGTCTCGGGCCTCGACGCGTACTACGGGTCGCACAAGGCGATCGAGGACGTGTCGATGACCATCGAGCCGCGCTCGATCACCGCGTTCATCGGCCCGTCCGGATGCGGCAAGTCGACGTTCCTGCGCACGCTCAACCGCATGCACGAGGTGATCCCCGGCGCCCGCGTCGAGGGCAAGGTCATGCTCGACGGCGAAGACCTGTACGCCCCCACCGTCGAGCCCGTCTCGGTCCGGCGCATGGTCGGCATGGTCTTCCAGCGCCCCAACCCGTTCCCCACGATGTCGATCTACGAGAACGTGGCCGCCGGGCTCCGCCTCAACGGCCGGGTCGGCAAGTCCACCCTCGACGGCATCGTGGAGGAGTCGCTGAAGGGCGCCAACCTCTGGAACGAGGTCAAGGACCGGCTGAACAAGCCCGGCGCCGGCCTGTCCGGCGGTCAGCAGCAGCGTCTGTGCATCGCCCGCGCGATCGCGGTCAAGCCGCAGGTCCTGCTCATGGACGAGCCGTGCTCGGCGCTCGACCCGATCTCGACGCTGGCCATCGAGGACCTGATGGCCCAGCTCAAGGAAGAGTTCACGATCGTGATCGTGACCCACAACATGCAGCAGGCCGCCCGGGTCAGCGACCGGACCGCGTTCTTCAACCTGGCCGCCCAGGGCAAGCCCGGCAAGGTCATCGAGATGGACGAGACCTCCCGCATGTTCACCAACCCTTCGGAGAAGGCAACAGAGGACTACATCACGGGACGCTTCGGCTGATGACCCCACAGCAGGCGGCATCCACGATGAACGGGGACACGCGGACCAAGCCCGTACTGCTCATCGCCGACCCCGACGACGCCGTGGTCGACGACCTGGCCACGGCGCTGGAACGCGAGGGCGTGGCCGTCACCGGCGCGCCGGACGGCGCCCAAGGGCTGCTCCAGGCGGGAGCGCTGCAGCCGGACGTGGTGCTCGTGTCGGCCACGCTCCCGGTCATCGACGCGGTCGACTTCGTCCGCGCGGTACGGCTCGCGCGAGCCGTGCCCGTCCTGCTCGGCGTCGGCGAGGGGAACGCCGAGCAGGCCGTACGCGCGCTCGCGGCGGGGGCGGCGGCCTGCGTGGCCCGGCCGTACCGGGTGCCGGAACTGCTGCCGTTCATCCAGGCGTCCTCCCCCGAGTCCCGCAAGGTCCTGGCCGTCGGCGGCGTCGAACTGGACGTCCAGGCCTACCAGGTACGCGTCGAGGGCCGCGCCGTGCACCTCCCGCTGCGCGAGTTCGAGCTGCTGCAGTACCTGATGCGCAACGCCGACCGCACGGTCACCCGCGAGCAGATCATGCGGCACGTGTGGCACGCCGCCGCGACCACGTCCACGAACACGATCGCGGTGCACGTCAAACGGCTGCGCGCGCGCCTCGGCGACAACGACGACCAGCTCATCCAGACCGTGCGCGGCGTCGGCTACCGGCTGGTCACGCCCGGCACCTCCGGAAGTCCCGCATGATCCGCGCGGCGACGCCCTCGACGGTCGCGATGCCGTCCCCCACCTCGGCGCTGCCCTCGGTGAGGACGGCGACCGCGTAGTCGTGGCCGCGGCCCCGGATCAGCCCCACGCTGACCGTGGCCCAGCGCCCGTTGGAGACGCGCTTCAGCCAGCCGTTCTTCAGACGCACGCGCTCGCCCGCGCAGGCCGCGGCGGAGACCCCCCAGTCCTGGCCGCGGACGACCGCGCCCATCAGTTCGAGCACCTGCGCGCGCTCCTTCGCCTTGAGCGGGCTCTTCCCGGACACCAGCGCCTTCATCAGGCGGACCTGGTCGTCCACCGACGTCTCGGTGATGCCCCAGCAGTAGAGGTCGACGCAGTCCCCCGGGACGCCCCTGGTGTGCCTGAGCCCGAACCTCCTGCCGGCCTCGGTGAAGCCCGCCGCGCCGCCGATGCGCAACCACAGGCGGTCGGCCGCGTGGTTGTCGCTGTAGCGGATCATGAGCTCGGCGTCGCGCCTGACGGACCCGGGCAGCCTGCGCCACGGTTTCCCGAGCAGCAGCGCCATCAGGATCTGGACCTTGGCCGTGCTGGCGGTGATCAGCCGTTCGCCCGGGTGGTAGCGGTAGACGCGGCCGGTCGTCAGATCCTTGACCATGGCCGTGACCGGCCCCGGCCGGCCCGCCAGGAAGCGGTCGAGCCGCTCGGTGATCTTCTTGGCCGGGACGGGCTTCACGGCCTCCGTCTTGGCCTGGACGGTTTTCACGGCCTTCGCCTTCTTGGCCGGGACCGTTACGGCGATCGCCGGGGGGCCGAGGTGGTGCGGCATGCGTACCGGCCCGGGCGCGGCGCGCAGGGTCCCCGGCTCCGGGGCGCTCACCTGCCCTGGCACCGCCACGTGTGCACCCACCGTCCCCGGCGCCGCGTGCGTCGGCAGTGCCGTCCCCGCGGCTGTGCCTGGGGCGAGGAGCGGCGGCAGGAGGGCGAGCGCGATGGCCAGCCGTGGAAGCGTCCTCACGCTGCCCGCGATCATGCGGTGAATTATCACGAAAAATGGCAACACCGCGCTACGAGTCGCCGGAAAACATCTTCACCTACTCACCACTCCACATAGAACCCGACCACCCCGAAGACTCGCGATGTGGCCACTGGTACGATTCCCCTCTTTCGGGGTTTGTCAGCACTCTCGGGGCAAAAGTGACAACGGGGCCGAGTTTTCCGCAGTATCAGGGGCAACAGCAGCAGCAACAGTGGCCGGCCATGCAGCCGCCGCCACCGCCACCTCCATCCAATCCTCCTTCTCCGCCCAGGCGCCGGACCGGCTTCTGGGTCACCATGGGCATCGTCTCGCTCGTGGTGGCGATCGCCGTGGGCGCCGGCGTCGGCCTCGTCCTGCGCGGCCGCATCAACGGCGTCCAGGACCCGTTACGCCGCCAGGAGGCGTCGGGCAAGAGCGACCCGAACGCCGTGATCGTCACCGACCAGGAGATCGAGAAGCTGGTCTACGAGCACGGCAAGGCGCTGAGCAGCGGGAACGCCGACGCGTTCACCTCGATCTTCGACAAGGGCAACGCGGCGCTCGTCCGCGACCAGCGCAAGGTGTTCACGAACCTGCGCAAGGTGCCGCTCAGCGAGGCGTCGTACAAGGTGATGCGTCGCGAGGGCCGCGCCGAGGACAGCTTCGGGCGAGCCCTGAAGTTCACCCAGGACGTCGCGTTCGTCCACCGGTTCGCCGGCATCGACCTGCGGCCGGTCTCGGAGTGGTACCGCTGGACGCTGGAGAAGGCGTCCAAGGACGCGCCACTGGTCGTCACCAAGGTGGACGGCGCGCCGCCACCCATGGTGAGCGAGGGCAGCAAGTCCGTGTACTACCCGGGCCCGTGGGACATCTGGCCCGACATCACCGTCGTCCGCGCCGGCGCCAGCATCGTCCTGGCCCGTCCCCAGGACGCGGCCATGGCCAGGCGCGTCGCCCCGGTGGTCGCCAACGCGGCGAAGAAGAACCTGGACTTCTGGAAACGCAACGGCGACGCCACCGCGCCCGTGCCGGCCGGGTTCGCGGTCGCGCTGGTCGAGGGGCAGAACCAGCTCGGCAACCTGTTCCGCAAGGAGAAGGCGCACGAAGCGGGCGTGTCCATCCCCATGCTCGCCTGGGCCTCCCTGGGCGACGACGTCAAGGTCGGCGGCACCCGGGTGGTCATGGACACCACCACGTCCTTCTTCCGGTCGTCCGAGGGCATTCTGGAGATCAGCACGCACGAGCTGGCCCATTCCCTGCTGGCCGGGCTGGACAGCGCCGACTTCTCCCTCTTCGGCAAGCCCAACTGGGTCATCGAGGGCTTCGCCGAGTACTCCGCCAACCGCGGCCACCCCATCAACCAGAACATCCGCTTCCAAGAAGGCCGCGCGTACCTGGCCGGCCGCCTCAGCACCCGCTTCTCGGGCCAGCTCCCCGACAACCCGTCGTGGGACGCCAACGGCATGACGAACGTGCACTACCTGATGGGACACCTGGCCATGCGCTACATCGCCCAGCGGTACGGCGAGCAGAAGCTGACCAGCGCGGTGATCGCGGCCTACCGGGCCAAGGGCGACGACAGCGAGGCGGCACTGTTCAAGGTGCTGGGCGTGAGCAAGGCGGACTTCGAACGGCAGTGGGCGTCGTACGTCCGCGGGCAGCTGGCCTGAACGGGGAGCAACCATGACCGACCACTCCAACACCCCACCCGGCCCGTACGGCTCCCCACCCCCCAACCCGTACGGCCAGCCGGCTCCCAACGCCGGCTCCTATCCTCCGCCCGCGCAGCCGTGGCCCCAGAGCCCGGCCGCGTACCCCCCGCAGGGCACGGCCCCGGCCGCCTACCCACCCGCGGGCCACCCGCAACCACCCGCCAATCCTTACGCTCCTTCTCCCGGCGCGTATGCCCCGCCAACGGGCAACCCAGCCGCATACCCACCGCCACCAGGCAACCAACCCACATATCCACCCCCCACGGGCAATCAGCCCACCTACCCACCATCCATGGGCAACCAGCCCACATACCCGCCGAACCCTCCCTCCCCCGGCGCACCCTCGCCCTACGGGCAACCCCCGCAGCCCCCCGCACCCGGCAGCGGCACACCGTACGGCGGCCAGCCCGCGCCCCCGCAGCAGAGCCCCCGGCCCAAGTGGAAGACCGCCCTGCTGGCCACCGGCGCGGCCGTGGTCCTCCTCTCCGTCAGCACGGGCACCGCCTGGTTCGTCGCCACCACCGGGACGACCGGCGGCGGCATCACCGCATTCGGCGACGGGGGCGGCGACGGGGCGGAATGGGACGTCCCCCTCCCCAACGCCGGAAGCTGGGACTTCACCACCGCCCTGGCCTTCGGCAGCTGGCTGACCGACAAGGTCGTCATCCGCGCCCAGAAGGACGGCGTCCTCGCCTACGACCTGGCGTCCGGAAAACGTTCCTGGGGCATCCCCTCGCCGGGCGCCCAGCTCTGCGGCGCCACCCCGGACCTGTCCGGCGGCAAGGCCGCCATCGCGTACGGCAGCAGCAACTCGTGCGACCACCTGGCCGGCATCGACGCCACCACGGGCAAGCTCACCTGGAAGATCAAGATCCCGGCCGAGAAGTCCACCCTCGCCAACTCCATCAACGTCCCCCGCATCATGAGCGCCGACGGCGTGGCCGTCACCGAGCTGGACGACGCGGTGGTCGCCTACCGCCTCTCCGACGGCCACAAACTGTGGAGCGCCGCCGCATCCGCCGACGACGGCTGCCACATCAAGGACATCAACACCGCCCCCACCCGGGTCGCCGTCATCCTCGACTGCACCTTCCGAGGCGGCACCCGCCTCCAGTACCTCGACCCGAAGACCGGCAAGATCACCAAGCAGGCCACGCTGGGCGAGCTCAGCCTCATGACCAGCCTTCTGTCAGCCGCTCCTGCCATCATCCGCAGCGAGTCCGGCGGCCAGAACAACTTCACGGTCTACTCCGACGCCGCGACCAAGGTGACCGAGTTCAAGACCCCCGAGGTGGACATGCTCGCCATGAACACCGTGGCCATGGTCAACGGCCTGTTCGAACAACACCGCTACACCATCCACGGTGACTGCCTCTACCTGGCCACGTTCCCGGAGAACGTCCCGCAGAGCATGCGCTCCCGTAACAAGGCCCTCGCCTACGACCTGAAGACCGGCAAGCAGCTGTGGGAATCGTCCGGCACCCATGACACGATCCTCACCTACGTCCGCGCCGACGACCAGGGCCTGCTGGCCGTCGAAACCGGCGACCGCCGCGACCTGGCCCCCCGCCTGATCCGCCTGGACGCCGCCACCGGCAAAGCCACCGAACTGGCCACCCTCCCCCAGAAGTACGGCACCGAGGCCGAAAAGGCCCGCGTCTTCGAACGCAACGGCGTAGTGATCACCGTCCCCTGGACCTCCGTAGCCACCAGATACGCCGTCACCTACGTCAACACCAAATCCTGACCCCAAAGATCCTGACCCCAACAACAGAAGGGCCCCACGCACCCGGCGTGAGGCCCTTCTCCCGTCTTCCCACCTTCACAACCACATCCCCAGCCCTGCACCGCGTCAGGTGGCGGGTTGCATGTGTGAGGCGCGGTTGATGGGCCTGTGAGTGACTCTGCTGGGCAGAACGATCCGGGGCGCCCCAACCCACTGCTCCCACCAGCAGGGCCCCCCAGCGCCACTCCATGAATGGACGGCGCATCAAGGCCAGCCAACCTCCTGGCCGGGCGCCTGACCAGGAGGCTGAGAGATCCCGAGAGCCCGGGGAAGCCTGGGACGCGGTGACAGTCCGGGGCATGCCTGGCGTATGCCGGAGATGCATCAGGTGCCGGAGGGCATGACGCCCCCACACTCGCCTCAATTCCTCCGCCCCGTCCCCATCGGCTCTACGTAGGCGGGGACCGGTCTGAAACGCGGAGATGTGCTGGACCTGCGGGCTGATGACACCTGAAGTCTGTCTGCGGTCGCGGGGATCAGCACCACCGCGCGCAGGCGGTTGACGGCCGGCACTCAGCGCAGGCATAGGGCCGCCCCCCAGGACGGCGCTTGAGGAACGTCAGCTCAGGGGCCGGATACGAGCCCTTGGGTCTCCGGCGAGGCCGGGCCGGCTACGCCCCCTTGATCTCCTACGAAATGGGGCGGGACACGAACCCTAACTCTCCAAAACGGGCCGGCTCGGACTGACCAGAGCCGGAACCGGCTGCGATCCACCGAAAGCGCCACCTCCGCCTTGCGACAGCGCACCTCCAAGCGGCCGACCGGCCCACCAGCGCACCGGCCCAGGGGGCCGGGGGGCCAGGGGCCGGGGATCCACTGGACCCGCCACGAGCCGGCCCCCTGAACCAGCACCGCCCACCCTCAGCACCACACCACCACACCCGGAATGGAAGAAACACCCCGGAAATGCAGAAAGGGCCCCGACCGAAGTCGGGGCCCTTCCCAAAGATTGTCCGGCGGTGACCTACTCTCCCACACCCTCCCGAGTGCAGTACCATCGGCGCAGAGAAGCTTAACTTCCGGGTTCGGAATGTAACCG
>NZ_JBIAOF010000006.1:0-601387 GCF_042878785.1 Nonomuraea sp. NPDC003560
CCGGCGCCGGGGGTGACCCGGACGCGGCTGTAGGCCTCGTCGGGGCCTCTGCTGAGGTTGTCGAGCTGGCTGGAGACCGCCCTGTCGGCGACCGCCGCGGCGAGCGAGGCGGGGTCTGCCGCCGCTCGGCTGCTGCTGGAGCCTTGTTGGGCAGGGGTGGCTCCGGGCGGGGCGGCACTCGCGGGTGACGCGGGAAGCGTCAGGGTCGCGGCCGTGGCCAGGCCGGCGACCGCCGCGAGTAAGGCTTTGGGTTTCACGCTGTGGTGCTCCTTTCGGCGGGCTCCCTCCGGCCGTTGCCGTCTTGTGGGCGTGCGCGGGCCGCCGCACGGTCAGGGGTGTCCTGGGTCGCGGGGCGTGAGGGGGATGTGGGGGGTGATAAAGGGTGACGGATACAGCAAGCGGACCGTTTCGCCTTGTTGCCGCCAGACGCTAAGCGTTGGTGGACTGCTCGAAAATACGTATGTTCATCGGTAGGCATACCGACATTTCTGTTACCGCTGGTCACACCCATCCACGTGCGGATAACAGCCACGATGCTGGACAATCAGGCACGTGCAGTTCGGCATCCTGGGCCCGTTGGAGGTGCGATCGGCCGGCGGCGACCCGATCGCCGTGGGCGGTCCCCGACCGCGTGCCCTGCTCGTCCTGCTGCTGCTGGAGGCGGGCCGGACGGTCGGCGTCGACCGGCTCATCGACGCCCAGTACGGCGAGAGCCCGCCGGCCGGCGCGGCCAACGCCGTGCAGGCGCAGATCTCCCGGCTGCGGCGCAACCTGCCCGCCGACCTGATCGAGTTCCACGGCGCCGGCTACCGGCTGGCGGTCCCGCCCGAGGACGTCGACGCCCACCGCTTCGAGCGGCTGGCCCGCGACGGCCGGCGGCTGCTCGCGGCGGGCCGGCACGCGGCGGCGGCGGCCGTCCTGCGGGAGTGCCTGGACCTGTGGCGCGGCCCGGCGCTCGCGGACGTGCGCGAGGCCGCCTTCGCGCCCGGCCAGGCCGACCGGCTGGAGGAGCTGCGCCTCGCGGCCCGGGAGGACCTGTACGAGGCCGACCTGCACCTGCCCGAGGCCGAGCCCGCGGCGGGGCTGCGCGAGCTGGTCGCCGCCCACCCGCTGCGGGAACGCCCGCGCGCCCTGCTGATGCGCGCCCTGCACGCGGCCGGACGGCAGGCGGAGGCGCTGGCCGTCTACGACGAGGCGCGGCGGCTGCTCGCCGACGAGCTGGGCGCCGACCCCTCGCCCGAGCTGGCGGCGCTGCACCTGGCGATCCTGCGCGGCGAGCAGCGGCGCGCGCACGCCACGCGGTCGGCGCCGCCGCCGCAGCTCACCACGTTCGTCGGCCGCGAGGAGGAGCTGGCGCGCCTGGCCGCGCTGCGCGGGGCGCGCCTGGTCACGATCACCGGCCCCGGCGGCACCGGCAAGACCCGCCTGGCCGTCGAGGCCGCCACCCGCGGCCAGGAGCGGCAGGCGTGCTTCGCCGACCTGTCGCCCGCGGCCGGGGAGGGACAGGTGCCGCTGCTGGTGCTGAACGCGCTCGGGCTGCGCGAGTCGGCGCTCAGCCCGGGCGTCCCCGGCCTGGCCGACCCCGCCGAGCGCCTGGTCACCGCCCTCGCCGAGCAGGACCTGCTGCTCATCCTGGACAACTGCGAGCACGTCGTCGCCGAGGCCGCCACGCTGGCCCGCCGCCTCCTGGCCGGCTGTCCCGGCGTGCGCGTCCTGGCCACCAGCAGGGAGCCGCTGGGCATCACCGGCGAGCACCTGGTGCCGCTGCCGCCGCTGGGCACCCCGCCCCCGGGCACTCCCGCCGGGGACGCGCTCGCCTACCCGGCGGTCAGGCTGTTCGCCGACCGGGCCGCCGCCGTACGGCCGGGGCTGGAGCTGGACCTCGACGCGACGCTGCGCATCTGCGCGGCACTGGACGGCCTGCCGCTGGCCATCGAGCTGGCCGCGGCCCGGGTGCGCACGTTCCCCGTGGCGGAGATCGCCGCGCGGCTGGCCGAGCACGGCCGGTTCCGGCTGCTCTCGCGCGGCGACCGCACGGCCGCCGCCCGGCACCGGACGCTGCACGCGGTGGTGGAGTGGAGCTGGGACCTGCTGGACGCCGAGGAGCAGGTGCTGGCCAGGCGGTTCTCGGTGTTCTCCGGCGGGGCCCGGCTGGAGGCGGTCGAGCGGGTGTGCGGCGAGGACAGCGCCGTGCTGCTGGCCGATCTGGTGGACAAGTCGCTGGTGGAGACCGCCGGCGACCGCTACCGCATGCTCGACACCGTCCGGCTGTTCTGCGCCGAGCGGCTGGCCGAGGCGGGCGAGGAGCAGCGGATGCGCGCCGCGCACGCCGCCTGGCACCTGGCGCACGCCCGGCACGCCGAACCCCACCTCTACCGTGCCGAGCAGCTCGAATGGCTGGCCCGCCTGGGGGCCGACGACGCCGATCTCCAGGCCGCGCTGCGCTGGAGCGTCGAGCACGACCCGCCGGCCGCGCTGCGGCTGATCGCCGCCCTGGCCATGTACTGGTATCTGAGCGGGCGGCGCGGCCAGGCCGTCCAGCCGGCCCGGCGGCTGCTCGACGTGCTCGGCACCGAGCCGCCGGCGGGCCTGACCGACGAGTACGTGCTCGCCGTCCTGCACGCCGCCCCCGGCACCGGGTCGCCGCACTGGAGGCGGGCCGCCGAGATCACGACGGACCCGGACCGGCCGGTACGGCATCCGTTCGCCGCCGCACTGTGGGGCATGACCGCGGGGCCGCCCGAGCGCGACGTGGAACGGCCGCGGCAGCGCGAGCTGGGCGGCGACCCGTGGAGCCGGGCGCTCGGCCGGCTCGGCGAAGCGCTGCTCATGCTGCTGAACGGCGGCATCGTGGCGGCCGAGCGGGAGCTGGAGATCGTGCTGGCGGAGTTCGGCGCGCTGGGCGAGCGGTGGGGGAAGGCGCAGGGGCTCGACTGGCTGGCGGTCATCGCGGGCTGGCGCGGCGAGTGGGCGCGGGCGACGGAGCTGTGGGCGCAGGCGCTCGAACTGCTCGACGAGCTCGGGGCGCTGGACGAGCTGGTGGACGTGCTGTGCCGGCGAGCCGACGCCCGGCTGCGCGCGGGCGACCTGGCCGCGGCCAGGGCCGACTGCCTGCGCGCCCGTGAGCTGGCCCGCGAGCTGGGGCGGCCCGAGCTGACGGCGGCCGTGCACGTGAGGCTGGGCGACCTGGCCAGGATCGAGGGGGATCTCGGCGAGGCCGCCGAACGGCTGCGGGACGCGCTGGCCGCCACCGCTCCGGGCTCCCCGCTGGCCGGCAGCACGGATCCGCAGGTGCTCACGGCGCTGGCCCGGCTGGCCCAGGCCAGGGGCGAGGCGGCCGAGGCCGTGGCCCGGCACCGGGAGGCGGTGGCCGTCGCGCTGCGCTCGCCGGTCGACAGCGACCTGGCCGACGCCGTCGAGGGCCTGGCCGGGGCCGCCCTGCTCGACGACCCGCCGGAACGGGCGGCGCTGCTGCTCGGCGTGGGGGTGGCGCTGCGCGGGACGGCGGTGACCGGCGACCACGACGTGGCCGCGACGGCCGCCGCCGCCACGGCCGCGCTCGGCCCGGAGCGCTTCGCCGCCCTGTACGCCCGCGGCGCCGCGATGACCAGGGACGAGGCCCGGTCCACGATCCTCACCTGACAGTCCGCCGAAATGCCCCTGACAGTCCGGGACGGCCGCGCCCGGGACTGTCAGCCGGTCGTCGCCGGGCTGTCAGCGCTCCCGGCGAGGCTTGCCGGCATGAGAGACAACCTGCACAACACCCGCGTACTCATCTCCGGCGCCAGCATCGGCGGCCCCGCGCTGGCCCACTGCCTGGCCCGCCACGGCTGCAACGTCACCGTCGTGGAGAAGGCGCCGGCCCTGCGCGAGGGCGGCCAGGCGGTGGACTTCAAGGGCGAGACCCACCACACCGTCCTGACCCGCATGGGCATCCTGGACGACGTGCGCCGCCTCCAGACCGGCGGCACCGACCAGTACTTCGTGGACGCCGACGGCCGCACGCTCGGGGTCATGCCCGGCGAGTTCACCGGCGGCGACATCGAGATCCGCCGCGGCGACCTGGCCCGCCTGCTGTACGAGCGCACCGCGTCAACCTGCGAGTACGTCTTCGGCGACTCCATCACCTCGCTCACCGAGGCCGCGGGCGGCGTGCACGTCACCTTCGAACGCTCGGCCCCCCGCACGTTCGACCTGGTCGTGGGCGCGGACGGCATCCACTCCAACGTCCGCAGGCTGGCCTTCGGCCCCGAGTCCGAGTGCGTGGACTTCCTCGGCCACTACTACGCGCTGGTGGAGCTGGACACCGACTTCGGGCCGCACGGCCAGATGTACAACGAGCCCGGCAGGATGGTCGCGGTCGGCGGGCCGAAGGCGCCGGCGTTCTTCGTCTTCGCCTCGAAGCGGCTCGACTACGACCGTTACGACGTCGAGCAGCAGAAGGCGATCCTGGAGCGGGCCTACGCCGGCATGGGCTGGCGCACCCCGCAGGTCCTCGACGCGGTGCGCGGCGCCAAGGAGGTCTACCTCGACTCGATCAGCCGGGTGAGCATCGACCGGTACGTCCACGGCCGGGTGGCGCTGCTGGGCGACGCGGCGTACGGCAGCACGCTGGGCGGGTTCGGCAGCGGGCTGGCGCTGGTGGGGGCGTACGTGCTGGCCGAGGAGCTGGCCGCGGCGGGCGGCGACCACCGCGTGGCCTTCGCCGAGTACGAACGCCAGATGCGCCGCTACTCCAAGGTCACGAGGAGCGGCAACAACGCGGGCACGTTCCTGGCGCCCGGCTCCCCCGCCGGGATCCGCATGCGGAACTGGACCTTCAAGTTCGGCTTCCTGCTCGGCCTGATGATGAAGGTGACCGACAAGTTCGCCACCAACATCGCGCTGAAGGACTACTGAACGGGCACCCGGCCCACGCCCGCGTCGAGCCGGAGCCGGGGCATGTCGTCCAGCGGCGGGAGGTGGTCGTCGTCGGTGAGCCGCCAGTCCTGGACGGGCACCAGGCCGGGCCCGATCAGCTCGAACCCGTCGAACAGCCGCAGCACCTCGCCGTGGCTGCGGAACGCGCCCTGGGCGGGCGAGCCGGCGGTGGCCGGGCGGAGCTGGGCGATGGCCTCGGGAGAGCTCTCGGCCATCGCGTGGGAGAGCACCAGATGGCTGCCGGGCGCCATGGGCTTCCTGAAGGCGGCGACGATGCCGGGCGGGTCCTCGGCGTCCATGACGAAGTGCAGCACGCCGACCATCAGCACGCAGACCGGCTGGTCGAAGTCGATGAGGCCGGTGACGTGCGGGTCGGCGAGTATGTCGGCGGGCCTGCGCAGGTCGCCCTGGATGCCGGCGACGCCGGGCTGGTCGGCGAGCAGCACCTGGGCGTGCAGGCGGACCATCGGGTCGTGGTCCACGTAGACCACCCGGCAGGCGGGGCTCACCTCGCGGACGGTCTCGTGGATGCTGGGCGAGGTCGGGATGCCGGTGCCGAGGTCGATGAACTGGCGCACGCCCTGGCGGGCGACGTGGCGCACGGCCTCGATCTGGAAGCGGCGGTTGGCCCTGGCGACGGCCCGGGCGTCGGGCGCGACGGCCAGCAGCCGCTCGGCGACCGCGCGGTCGACGGCGACGTTGTCCTTGCCGCCGAGCAGGTAGTCGTACACCCGGGCGGAGCTCGGCACGTTCGGATCAACGCCGGGCGGAACACGTTCTAGCTCAGACATGGTGACCCATTTCCTCGCCTGCCACTGTTCGGTGGCCATACTAATCGGTAACTTACCGGAACGTGTTCTATTCGGCCGCGTAACCGCAGGGGCGGGGGTCGTCGAACTCGGGGTCGAGCTCGATCCTGCTCAGCACCGTCGCGTCGATCGGACGGCGGATCGTGCCGGCCGTGGCGCAGTCGTAGAACACGTACGCGCCGGAGTCCTGGCCGAGCACCAGCCAGCGCTGCCCCTTCGACAGGAGCTTGCCGGAGTCGTCGCGCACCTCGGCCCACTGGTTGGAGAACCCGGTGAGCTGGAGCAGGAGGTTGGCCTCGCCGCGGTCGTGCACCGCCTCGGCCCCCTGCGTCATCCAGCCGACGAGCACGAACCCCAGGCCCACCCCGACCAGCGCGCCGGTCAGCACGCGCATCGCGGCCCGTCCGGTGGGCCGCGCCCGCAGCAACCGGTACGGCACCAGCAGGCAGAACAGCCCGACCACCGCGACCGTGATCAGCACCGGCGTGCCGGTGACGTCGAGGATGCCGAGCAGCCCCCAGTACGCGACGCCCGACAGCGCCGCGCCCACCGCGGCGGCCAGCCACGGCTGCTCCCGCCCCCGGTCGAGAACGCGTCCGGCGGCGCCGCGGGTGATCCGGTCGAGCAGCCACCAGGCGCCCACGACCAGGCCGAGCAGCGGCAGCAGGGTCAGGAAGAGCAGCACGAGCGTCGCCACCAGGTGGCCGAAGATGCTCGCCTGGGTGAGCCCGGCCTGCTCAGGGGTGATGCCGAAGGTGTCGTAGACGCTCTCGAAGCCCAGGTAGAGCAGGGCGTACACGGCGACGGCGATCGGCACGACGACCGTGCCGATCTTCTCCATCACCTCCAGCACGCTGCCCCTGGTGGACGCGGTCCCCGGCGCCGTGGCGACGGGGGGCGCGGCGGGTGCCGGGGGCGCTGGGGGGAGCGTCTGATGTGTCATGGCACAAGAGGATGCATCAGGCCAGGAGCGGCGTCATCCGCCGGGCCGGGCGAAGCGGCGCAGCAGGGCGTCCGCCTCGGCGAAACCGGCCACCACGTCGGCGGCCGTGCGCCGTTCGCGCACCATCCCGACGGCCTGGCCCGCGTAGATGCAGGCGGTGTCGAAGTCGCCGTCGCGGCGGGCGGCGGCGATCCGCGCCGCGGCCTCCTCGTCGGCCGCCAGCTCCTCCTCGTGACCGGCCCAGCGGTCGAAGAACGTGTTGCGCAGGGCCCGGCCGCCGTACTCGGCCGGCCAGTCGAGGCGCTGGGCCACGTCGAAGACGCGGCCGTAGGCGGTGTCGGTCTCGGCCGCGGCCAGCACGCGGGCCGCCGCCGTCTCCGGCAGGGCCGTCTCCGCGCAGCCCATGAACGCGGTGCCGGCCCACGCGCCCTCGGCCCCCGCCGCCAGCACGGCGGCCAGCCCGCGCGCGGTGGCGATGCCGCCCGCCGCCAGCACCGGGACGCGGACGGCGTCGAGCACGCTCTGGAGCAGCGGCAGCGTGCCGACGTCGGCCCGGCCGTGGCCGCCCGCCTCGGCCCCGCGCGCCACGACCGCGTCGACGCCGGCCTGCTCGGCGGCGCGGGCCTCGTCGGTGGTGCCCGCCTGCGTGACGACCGTGATGCCGGCCTGCCGCAGCTCCTCCACGTACCGCTGGTACGGCCCGAAGCTCACGGAGACGAGCCGCGGCCGGGCCGCGAGCACGGCCTCGAACTGGGCCGGGTTGCCGGGCAGCGCCCAGGCCATGAGCCCGATCCCGTACGGCCGCCCGCTCGCGGCGGCGACGGCGGCCTCGGCCTCGATCCAGGAGGCGGGGGCGGCGGCGGACACCCCGATCACGCCGAGCGCGCCGGCCGCGGAGACGGCGGCGGCCAGCCGGCCCGCGCCCACTCCGGCCATGGGCGCGCCCACCAGGGGCACCGTCAGCCCGAACCGCTCGGTCAACCACGTCCGCACGCCGGCCTCCTTGCACGTCGCCTGCCGTTGTCAGTCTCGCACCCCGCCCTCTGCGAGCATGGCGGGAGGGCGACAACGCAGGATCCGTACGAAAGTAGAGCCGGATGACCGATGCGCCGGAGGCGGCGGCTGTGCATCCTGGTGGGGACGGGTCCGGCGCGCGTGGCCTGTTGTGAACCCGAGAGGAGTCGCCAGGACATGGACAGCGCTGCGAGCCGCCCGACCGTGGTCTTGGACAACGGTGTCGTCGGCCGGATCATGCTGGCCCACCGGTCGAGGAGCGATCTCGTGCTCGTGCTCGGCATGGACGGCACCCTGCTGAGCTGCGACCTCGACGGCATCGCCTGCGTGGTCGGTGGCCGCCCCCTGTGCCGCGACGGCTGAGCCCCGGCGGAGGCGGCGACGCCCCCGCGCCCGGCGGTCAGGACCGGGCGACCAGGGCGGCCAGTTCGCCGACGGCGGCGAAGTCGTTGGTGAGGCGGTTCTTGGTGAGGGCGACGGCGGTGCCGGTCGCGGTGTCGGCCCACGCGTAGCTGCCGCCCGCTCCGCCGATGCCGAACGCCGTCGCGCTCTCCTGCGGCGAGCCGCCGGGAAGCCCGATGGTGAAGCCGAGACCCCACGTCGAGGGCATGCCGAAGACCTCGTCCGGGCCGCTGTAGGCCACCGTGGTCGCCTCGCGCAGCCGCTCCGGCGAGATCAGCCGCACGCCGTCCACCTCGCCGAGCAGGGCGGCGTACATGCGCGCGATCGCCCTGGCCGAGGTCTTGCCGCCGGCCGGGATGTCGGCGGTCAGGTAGTCGGGCCTGCTGCCGAGGGCGGCGTTGGGCATCAGCTCCATCGGCCCGGCCCTGAACATCGGCAGGTCGGCCGGCATGTCCCCGAACGCCGACGGGTCCATCGGCTCGTCCTCCAGGCGGGCCAGGCGGTGCTGCTCCGCCGGCGGCATGCCGAAGTAGAGCTCGCGGGCCACGCCCAGCGGGCCGGAGACCTCCTCCAGCAGCACCTGCGAGATGCGCTTGCCGGTGGCCCTGCGGACGATCTCGCCGACGAGGAAGCCGAAGGTGTAGGCGTGGTAGCCCATCTTCGTGCCCGGCTCCCACCACAGCTCGGCGTTCTCCAGGGCGGCGACCATCTTGTCCCAGTCGCAGACGTCCTCGGGCGTGGTGTCGAGCGGCACGCCGGGCACGCCGGCCGTGTGGGTCAGCACGTGGCGGACGGTCACGCCGCCCTTGCCGTTCCCGGCGAACTCCGGCCACAGGTCGGCGACCGGGATGTCGTAGTCGTACAGGCCGCGCTCGGCCAGCATGTGGGCGACCGTGGAGGTCGCGCCCTTGCCGATGGAGAAGTTGTAGAACGGGGTGTCGGAGGTGACCGGCCGGCCGGTCTCCGGGTCGGCCACGCCCGCCACCACGTCCACGATCTGCACGCCGTCGCGGTAGACGGCCACCTGCAACCCGCGCTCGGCGCCTGACTCGACCAGCTTGTCGGCGGTCTGCTGCACCTGCTGCTGAAGGTCGCTCATGAGGTCGTCACTCCTGTTCGTTTCGGGAACTGGACGGTACAGTACTCACACGAGTACGGAACTGTCCAGTACTATGCGAACTCATGATCGAAAAGGTGGCGTGACGGTGACCGACGAGGACGGCCGGACGGCCCGCAAGCGCAGGCAGATCCTGGACGCGGCGCGCGCGGTGTTCCTGCGCAACGGCTACGTGGGCGCGAGCATGGACGAGGTCGCCTCGATCGCCGCGGTCTCGAAACAGACCGTCTACAAGCATTTCAGCGACAAGGAACAGCTCTTCACCACGATCATCCTCGACACCACGGCGCAGATCGAGGGCCTGGCCAAGCTGATCACCGAGTCGCTGGAGGGCAACGACGACCTGGAGAAGGGGCTGCGCAAGCTGGCCCGCGAGTTCCTGGCCTCGATCATGCAGCCCGACGTGCTGCGGCTGCGACGGCTGATCATCGCCGAGGCCGACCGCTTCCCCGACCTCGGCCGCACCTGGTACGAGCAGGGCTTCGAGCGTTCGCTGGAGAGCATGTCCACGGCCTTCGGCCGTCTGGCCGGGCACGGCCTGCGGCCCATGGACGACCCGCGGCTGGCCGCCGACCACTTCGTCGGCCTGCTGCTGTGGATCCCGGTGAACAGGGTCATGTTCGCGGGCGGCGGCGAGCACCACACCGAGGCCGAGCTCGACCGGCTCGCCGACGCCGCGGTCGAGGTCTTCCTGCGCGCCTACGGGGCCTAACCGGTCAGGAACTGCTTGAGTCCGGCGGCCAGCGAGCCGGCCATCTCCCCGCGGAACTCCCCGTCGGACATCTTGGCGGCGTCGCCCGGGTTGGCCATGTTGCCGCACTCGATGAACACCACCGGGCGGGTGGACAGGTTGAGCCCGCCCAGGTCGGTGCGGGTCTGCAGGCCCTGCTCGCCGGTGTAGGTGGCGTACGGCAGGCCGGTGCCGTCACGGAAGGCGTTCCGGACGGCCACGCCGAGCTTCCTGGACGGCTGGATGATCGCGTCGTTGTGCCCGGCCACCAGGCCCGGCAGGATCACGTGGAAGCCGTGGCCCGCCGGCGGCGCGCCGTCGGCGTGGATGGACAGGACGGCGTCCGCCCGCGCCTTGTTGCCGATGGCCGCCCGCTCGTTGATGCAGGGGCCGACGCCGGTGTCGTCCGGCCTGGTCAGCACCACCTTGGCGCCCATGTCTTCGAGCAGCGGCTTCAGGCGGTTCGCGACGTCCCAGGTGAAGGCGTGCTCGGTGTAGCCGGCGGCGGTCTGGGTGCCGGTGGTGTTGCAGGGTTTGCGCCCGGTGATGATGTCGACCGGGCGGCTGATCTCCTTGGGATGGGAGGCGTTGCCGCCGTTGTGCCCGGGATCGAGCACGACGACCTTCCCGGCCAGCGCGTTCCGCGTGCTCTGCGACGGCGAGCCGGAGGTCACGACCACCCCCTGGGTGGTGCGCACGGGGCCGCCGCCGCAGGCCGCCGACAGCGCGGCCAGGGCGGTCAGCAGCACCGGGACGGCTGGGTGAACGCGCATGCTAGTCGCGGTCCCAGTTCAGGCCGGGCACCGGCGGCTCCTCGCGCTTGCGGATCAGGTACGGCGGCATGACCAGGGCGTGCAGGTTCGTCGAGAGCAGGGTGCCGATCGACTGCTCGGGCGTCTCGGTCAGCGGCTCGCCGGGGCCGTTGAGCGAGGCGTTGACCAGCACCGGGGAGCCCGTGGCCGCGTGCCACCCGGTCAGCAGGGCGTGCAGGAACGGCGTGGCCCGCTCCTCCACGGTCTGGATCCGCGCCGTGCCGTCCACGTGGGTCACGCCCGGCAGGCTCGCGCGGTGCTCGGGGCGCACGTCCACGACGCACTGCAGGAACGGGGCCGGGCGGTCGACGCCGAAGAGGCGCTCGGCGTGCTCGGCCAGCACCAGCGCGGCCAGCGGGCGGAACCACTCGCGGCCCTTGACCTCGAAGTTGACGTAGTCCTGCACGTCCGGCCTGGCCGGGTCGGCGAGCACGCTGCGGTTGCCGAGCGCGCTCGGGCCCGACTCGCTGCGGCCCTGGTGCAGGCCGACGACCCGGCCGCTCTCCAGCAGCGACACGGTCGCGCCGACGAGGTCCGCCGGCTGCTCGGCCACCAGGCCGTCCGGCAGGCTCCGCACCGCGGCGGTGATCTCGGTCTCGTCCGGGTCGGGGCCGAGGAAGTCGTCGGTCCAGCGGAAGCGGCTCTCGACTCCAAGGCATTCGATGAGCCCGTACAGGGCGCAGCCCAGGGCGGTGCCGCCGTCGTGCGGGCTCGGCGGGATGAACACCTCGCGGAACGGCGACTCGCGGACGATCCGGCCGTTGGCCGTGGCGTTGAGCGCGGCGCCGCCGGCGTAGACCAGCCGGTCCAGGCCGGTCTGCCCGTGCAGCCAGGCGACCACCTGGGCCAGGGCGTTCTCGAAGACCCGCTGGCCGGCCGCGGCCAGGTCCGCCGCGCGGGAGAAGCGCTCGCCGCCGGGCTCGTAGACATAGGCGTCCCGCTGGGCGAAGGTCTCGATCCACTCCTCGGGGATGAACACCTCGTGGCCGCGTACGTCGAGGTCGGGCAGGCCGTAGACGTACGCGTCGCCGAACGGGGCCAGGCCCATGACCTTGGCCTCGTTGCCCTCGCCCTCGGGCCACAGCAGCCTGGTCAGCAGCGTGTAGAAGCAGCCGAGGCCGGCCGGCCGGGCCCAGTCGCCGTCCCAGAGCTGCTTGGCCAGGCACTCGACCGGGCCACCGCGCTCGCAGCGGTAGAACGAGGCGACCTCCAGCATGTCGTCGCGGGTGCCCTTCGGCAGCCGGACCGGCTCGGTGAAGTCCCTGACCCGGCTGCCCTGCGCGCCGATCACCAGGCCCGCCGCCCGGTCGAACGGCGAGGGCGGGAACGCGCTGTAGAGGTGGCTGAGATGGTGGGAGACCAGGACGACCCGGGCGTCCTCCTTGAGGCTCAGCGTCTCGCGCAGCTCCTCCTCGTAGGCGTCCTTGTGCTCGATCTCGGTGTCGGCGGCGTATCCCTCGACCACGAGGTCCACGGGCTCCTTGAGCAGCGGCATCTCGGGCAGGTACAGGTCCGGCAGGTCGCCCAGACGGCCCCAGTGGTGCCTGCGCCGGGTGATGCGCTCCTTCTGCAGGCTGTACATGCCCGACTCGCCCACAGCGACAGCAACAGAACCATCCTGAGTACGATTTATGCCGACAACGATAGGAACATCCGTCATCTCTGGTGCCTCCTGGGCTGTGATCACCGGCACCAGTACCCGGGCCCGGGACAAGACCATCCCTCAACCGCGTAACGGACACGTCAGCCCGCAGCCGCCCGCGAACCGGGCGAACTTGTGCGCCGGGCGCGCAGTCAAACCCTGCATGACGACGAAGCACATCATCGCGGCGGCGACCCTCGCGACGGGCGTCGCGCTGGCCGGGATCGCCTCCCCCGCGCTCGCCGCCCCCGCCTTCGGCCCCCAGGGATACGGCGGGGTCACGCTGGGCATGAGCGCCAAGGCCGCCCAGGCCACCGGGAAGATCGTCCACAAGCCCGGCCTCGACTCCCCCGCCTGCTCCGGCTGGGACCTCAAGGCCCAGCGGACCGGCCGCGACGCGGTCGGCCTCTTCATCTCCAAGAAGCAGGGCGTGGCGATCATCTTCGCCCCGAAGGGCGCCAGGACGCCGCAGGGCATCGGCATCGGCTCGACCGACGCCCAGCTCAAGCGCGCGTACGCGAACAAGCTGCGGACGGCCGCGAGCGGCTTCCCGTACGTCGCCGTGCCGGGCAACGCCAAGGCGCACTACTACTTCCTGCTCCGCGGCGGCAAGATCTACGAAATGGGCCTGGCCCTCGACAAGCAGGACTGCGCGAACTGACGATCCGAGACCCCGGCGACCATCGGTTGACGGGGCCCGATCGGGCGGCACCGGCTTCTCCATGAAGCCGGTGTTTTTTATTTCCCGATAAATAGGGTCTAGCCCGGAGATGCGAGTTTTTGGTACAAATTGCCGCTGGCGGCTACACGCTGCTTCCTGAACCGGTCATCCACCAATTCCTATAGTGAGCGGGCCGATTTTTGCTTGCCGATGATTTCTTCTTCGTCTGCTGGGACGCGACGGGCTCGGGCAAGCCTCGGCTGCACGTCCCGGGCGTGGCGCTCGGCCTGGCCGGGGCGCTGCTCGCGGAGCTGGTGCTGGAGCAGCGGATCACCGTCGAGGGGGTCCGGCTGCGGGTGGTCGACCGGCGCCGGGTCCCGGACGAGCTGACCGGAAAGGTGCTGACCGAAATAGGCAATTCCCCGCAGCACACCGATGTGCGGACCTGGCTGGCCTACCTCGCACAACGCTCGGTCACCGAAGTAACCAGCCGGTTGATGGGTAATGGTCTGCTCGACCGCGAATCCCCGAGGCTGCTCAAGCGTAAACAATTCCGCTATTTCTCCACGGACTTCAACCGGGCCATGTGGCCCTCCGCCCGGCTGCGGCTCGCGCTGGTGAAGTGGCAGCCGCTGACCCCGCACGACATGGCGCTGGCGGCGCTGGCCGAGGCCTGCGACCTGACCGACGTCGTCGTCGAGGACCCGGCCGACCGGCGCGGCGCCCACCAGTACCTGACCACGGTGCTGGCCGCGATGCCCCAGCCGCTCAGCGACCTCGGCCGCCAGGTGAGCGCGGCCGTCGGCGACGCCGTCCTGACCTACCGGACGTGAGCCCCGGGCCGCCGACCCGACCACACCGCACCTGAACCCCCCAGAAAGGAACGCGATGCCCTCCGCGAGATCCGGCGCCGCGCCCGACCCGATCGCCGGCGCCCTGGCCGCCGACCGGCTCGGCGCGCCCTCGGTCGTCTACTTCGTCCTGTCGGCCGCCGCGCCGCTCACCGTCGTCGCCGGTGTGATCACCACCGGCTACGCCGTCACCGGCATCACCGGGCTGCCGATCGCGTTCCTGGTCGTGGGCGCGGTGCTGGCGGTGTTCGCGGTCGGGTACGTGGCCATGGCCCGTCACATGGCCAACGCCGGCGCGTTCTACACCTACGTCAGCCGGGGCCTCGGCCGTCCGGCGGGCATCGCGGCGGCCTGGGTGGCGCTGATCGCCTACAACGCGCTCCAGGTCGGCCTGTACGGCGCCTTCGGCGCGGCGGCCACCCCGCTGCTCGAACGCTGGTTCGGCGGCGCGCCGCCCTGGTGGGCCATCTCGCTGGTCGCCTGGGCGCTGGTGGGCGTGCTCGGGCTGATGCGGGTGGACGTCAACGGGCGGCTGCTGGCCGTCCTGCTCACCGCCGAGGTGGCGGTCATCCTGCTGTTCGACCTGGCGGACCTGGTCAACCCGGCGCGGTCGGGGTTCTCGGCCGAGACGCTGTCGCCCGCGGCGCTGTTCGTGCCGGGGGTGGGGGCGCTGCTGGTCATCGCGACGCTCGGGTTCGTCGGGTTCGAGTCGTCGGTGGTGTTCTCGGAGGAGAGCCGGGATCCGCGGCGTACCGTGCCGCTGGCCACGTACGCGTCGGTGGCGATCATCGCGGGTCTGTACGCGCTGTCGTCGTGGGCGATGACGGTCGCCACGGGACCGGCGGACATCGTCGCCGCCGCGCGCCGCGACCAGGCCGAGACGATCTTCATCATCGCGAACCAGCACCTCGGCGGCGCGGTCGTGGACATCGCCCGGGTGCTCTTCGTCACCAGCGTGTTCGCCGCCATGATCTCCTTCCACAACACCACCGCCCGGTACTTCTTCGCGCTCGGCCGCGAGCGGGTGCTGCCCGCCTTCTTCGGCCGCACCCGGCCGCGCAGCGGCGCGCCCCGGTCGGGCTCGATCGCGCAGACCGTGCTCGGGCTGGTCGTCATCGTGGTCTACGCGGTCCTGGGGCTCGACCCGCTGGTGCAGCTCTTCTTCTACGGCGGCTCGTTCGGCGGATTCGGGGTGCTGCTGCTGGTGTTCGTGACCTCGATCGCGATCGTCGCCTTCTTCGCCCGGCAGCCGAGCGGCGAGAACCTCGCGCGGCGGTTCCTGGCCCCCGTGCCCGCCGCGCTGGCGCTGGCGGTGATGGTCTGGCTCGCGCTGGACAACTTCCCGACGCTGCTCGGGGTGCCCGAGGGCGATCCGCTCGCCTGGATCCTGCCGGTCGTGTACGCGGTGGCCGCCCTGTTCGGCGTGGGCTGGGCGCTGGTCCTGCGCACGGGACAGCCGAGCGTGTACTCGCTGGTGGGCATGGGCGCCAAGGCCGCCGCCACGCCGGAGGCCGTCCGTTGAGGCGCGCACAGGACGTCGCGGCGCACGACGTCCGCCGGGCGACGGCCGGGGACGCCGGCGCGGTCGCCGAGCTGATCGCGACCGCGTTCGCGCGGCTGCCCGCGGTGTCGTACCTGGTGCCCGAGCCGGCCGGGCGGCACGAGATCATGGTGGCCGACTTCCTGATCCTGGTCTCGCACGCCATCGAGCACGGCGAGGTGGACCTGCTCGACGAGGGCCGCGCGGTCGCGGTCTGGCTGACGCACACCGCCGACGCGCCGCTGCCCGAGCCGCCCGACTACGACCGCCGCCTGGCCGCCGCCACCGGCAGGTGGGCCGACCGCTTCCGGGTGCTGGACGAGCTGTTCGAACGGCACCACCCGGAGCCGCCGTACCACCACCTGGCGTTCCTGGCCGTGCACCCGGACCACCAGGGCCGGGGGCTCGGCTCGGCGCTGCTGCGCCGCCACCACGCCCTGCTGGACGGCGCGCCCGCCTACCTGGAGGCCAGCAGCGCCCGCAGCCGCGACCTGTACGCCAGGCACGGCTACCAGGCCGAGGAGCCGTTCGCGCTGCCCGACGGCGCGCTGTTCTGGCCCATGTGGCGGCCCGGCGTCACCGGGTGAGGCAGGGCCCCTCGCAGACGTCGGCGACCACGCCGGTCCTGAGGAACACCGACTTCTGCAGCTGGGCGGCCGGGGTCCTGCGCGGCTTCTCGTGCGGGTCCTCGCCCTGCGTAGGCGGGGTGTTGGTGAGCGGCGGCGCGGGGGCGCCGCTGTCCCACATCACCAGGGCCGAGCCGGGATGGGCCCGGCCGCGGATGCCGGGGATGCCCCAGAACGGCACGACGTCCGGGCTGCGTCCCGGGGCGAGGGCCGGGGTCAGCAGCCGGGCGCCGACGGTGCGGGCCTCGACCTCGGCGGTGACCGTGGCCACCTGGTGGTCGCCGAAGGCCACGTGCATGAGCACCCGGTGCCGCGGCGTCCCCGGGTAGGGGCGGTCGGTCAGATGGGCGGCGTAGCCGTCGGCCTCGCCGCGGTCCCACAACATCTGCATGAGCGCCAGGATGAGCTGCTGGTCCAGCTTGTCGGGGTAGGCCCGGTCGAAGGCGGCCTGGAAGGGGGCGGCGTCGGCGCTGCGGTTGAACAGGGTGCTGTAGTTCATGCCGGTCACGCCGAGCACGCCGCGCTCGATGTCCTTCGACAGCGCGACCAGCGCGCCGCCCAGGATGCCGCCCTGGCTGTTGCCGTCGTACACCAGGCCGTGGCGCGGGTCGATCAGCGGGCGGCCGCCGGCGGTGCGGAAGGCGGGGTGCGCGGCGAAGCCGCCGGGGGCGGTCATGGCGCGGCCCAGGAACATGAAGTCGAGGAAGCCCTGCAGCGTGCGGTCGGGGATCGTGCCGAACCGGGAGATGTCGGTGAAGACGGAGACGACGTTCGGGATGTCCTCGTCGGCCATGCCGATCCACTTGGTGGCGCAGAAGAGGAAGCCGTGCTCCTGCGCCATGGTCTTCACGTTCGACGCGCCCACCTCGGAGTGCCTGCCGAGCAGGCCGTGGCCGTACAGGGAGGGCCGGGCGGGGCGGTCGAAGGCGACGCGGGGGATCTCGCAGCGGAAGGGCGCCACCTGCTCGTTGCCGGGCAGGCGGGCCGGCAGGCCGTCGGGGCCGCGGTTGAGCGCCGACCCGGGCGGGCCGCCGGGCCGGTCGAGGTAGCTCGGCACGCGGAAGGTGCCCTCGACCCGGCGGGCGATCTGGGCGTCCTGCTCGGGGGTGAGGTCGGTGACCGAGGTGACCTCGAAGGCGGGCGCGCGGCCGCGCAGCGTGCGCAGGGCGTCGTCGCGCATGGCCAGCGCCGGGCCGGCCAGGCCGCGCGCACTGGCGACGGTGAAGTCCCAGGCCAGGTAGAGGCCGCGGGTGCCGATGCCGGCGCGGCGCAGCGCGGACAGCGCGGGCTGGAGGCGGCGCTGACGGTCGTGCAGCTCGTGGTCCGGCGGCAGGGGCGGCCCGGCGACCGCGGTGAAGGCGGGGCTCGGCGGGATCGGGGCGCCGGCGGCGTCGCGGAGGTCGCGCAGGGCGACGGCGTACCGGTGGCCCTCGCTCAGGTTGCGAGCCGGGCGGACGATCAGGGCCTGGCGGTCGGCGGGCGCGTTCGCGTCGAGCTCGGCCCAGTACGGCCACCGCTCCCCCGTCACCGTGTCCAGCAGCACGACGGGCGCGTCCCGGTCCAGCGACCTGCCGATGTCGGTGATGGGCGCGGCGCCCGTCCTGGCCAGGTCGAGCCCCGGCACCCTGGCCAGCAGCATCGAGCCCGGCGAGAAGCCGTCGTTCCTGTTCCACTCGGCGGGCGCGATCGGCACGCCGGCGACCGAGACCGGCATGGACCCGGCCGCGAAGGCCACCCGGCGGCCCGTGTCGGTGCCCCGGTCGGCGACGGTGAACCAGTCGTTCGGGAACGGCAGCAGGCAGGCCGCCGGGTCGATCGGGTCGCAGCCGGCCGGTTCGGGCACCGCCGAGGCCGGTGACGCCGTCGGGGCCGCGAGCGACGCGCAGGCCAGGGCGAGGACGGCGATGAGACGGGGAAGCACGCGCACGGGCACCTCGGGGGGCTGATCGAGGCCGGGGGTTCGGGCCATGGTGGATCGCGCCGGGGCCGCCGTCAATCGGCTTCGCGGAATGCCGCCCAGATTTGTGAGGCGTCACAGATTTGACCGTCCGGATTTACCGCCCTGTCCAGTTCACAGAAGGACGAGCAGGGCTCATCGTCATGTCTGCGAATTCAAACGACCTCGAACGACGCGAGCCACGTGGAGTGATGATGCGCCGTCGTACGTTCATCAGGACCGTCTCCGCGGCGGTCGCGTTCTCCGGGGCGATGTGGCACGACGCCGTCGCCTCCGCGGCGGGCGCGGGCGTGAGCCCGTACGGGCCGCTCGGCGCCCCGGACGCCAACGGCATGGCGCTGCCCGCCGGTTTCACCGGCCGGGTGGTGGCCAGGTCGGGCCGGGTCGTCGGCGGCACGCTGTGGCACCCCGCTCCTGACGGCGGCGCGTGCTTCGCCGACGGCTCCGGCTGGATCTACGTGTCCAACTCCGAGGTGCCGCTCGTGGGCGGGACCTCGGCGATCAGGTTCAGGGCCGACGGCTCGATCGACCGGGCGTACCGGATCCTGAGCGGCACGAACCTCAACTGCGCGGGCGGCGCGACCCCGTGGGGCACCTGGCTGTCCTGCGAGGAGATCTTCCGCGGCAAGGTCTACGAGACCGACCCGTACGGCAACCGCTCCGCCCAGCAGCGCCCCGCGATGGGCAAGTTCAAGCACGAGGCCGCGGCCTGCGACCCCGACCACAAGGTCGTCTACCTGACCGAGGACGAGGGCGACGGCTGCTTCTACCGCTTCACCCCCACCACCTGGGGCGACCTGTCCAGCGGCCGGCTCGACGTGCTCTGCGGGATCGGCGGCGACGACGTCGAGTGGCGGCCCGTGCCCGACGCGACGCCCGGCGTCTTCGACACCCAGACCAGGCACCAGGTCTCCGCGGCCCGGCACTTCAGCGGCGGCGAGGGCTGCCACTACGCCGCCGGGATCTGCTACTTCACCGCCAAGGGCGACCGCAAGGTCTGGGCCTACGACACCGCCCGGCAGACGGTCACCGCGGTCTACGAGGGCGGCGGCACCCTCGACGGCGTCGACAACATCACCGGCCGCCCGTCCGGCGACCTGTACGTGGCCGAGGACGGCGGCAACATGGAGATCAACATCATCACCCCCGACGGCGTGGTCGCCCCCGTCATGCGCCTGGACGGCCAGGCCAAGTCGGAGATCACCGGCCCCGCCTTCTCCCCCGACGGCACCCGGCTCTACTTCTCCTCCCAGCGCGGCACCAGCGGCGAGACCGCCGGGACCGGGGGGATCACGTACGAGGTGACCGGGCCCTTCCGCCGCTGACCAGCACGGCTTCACCCCACCGGGGCCGCTGACCGGCCCGGCCTCCGTCACCGGAGCCGCTGACCGGCACGGCCATCGCACCCCCCACCTCCGCCGAAGGAGTCCTCCATGGTCCGACGGTTGCTCGTCCTGCTCTCCGCGACCGCCCTGGCGCTCGGCGTCGTGCCGCCCGCACACGCCGCCCAGGGCGAGGTGTACGTGGCGCTCGGCGACTCCGCCGCGTCGGGTCCCCTGGTGCCCAACCAGGTCGTGCCCGACCTCGGGTGCTGGCGTTCCGACCACAACTACGCCCATCTGACCGCCCAGGCCATCGGCGCCGCCACCTTCAGGGACGTCACCTGCTCCGGCGCCAAGACCCGCGACATGTACAACTCCCAGGGCACCGACCTCGGCAGCGTCGCGCCCCAGCTCGACGCGCTCAGCTCGGACACCACCCTGGTCACGGTGCAGATCGGCGCCAACGACGTCGGCCTGACCGGCTTCATCGAGGACTGCCTCAACCTGCTGCCCCCGCCCATCGGCGACGCCTGCAACGACGACTACGTCGTCAACGGCCAGGACTCCTGGCGGGTCAAGACCGACGCCCTGCGGCCCAAGCTGACCACGCTGGTGACCGACATCCGCGCCCGCGCCCCGCGTGCCCGGATCTTCATGGTCGGCTACGCCACCTACGCGCCGCCGAACGGCTGCTACCCGACCGTCCCGATCATCAAGGCCGACGCCAACTACATCCGCGCCACGCTCCAGTACTTCAACCAGATGCTGGCCGAGCAGGCCGCCGCCGCGGGCGTGTCGTTCGTCGACCTGCAGACGCCGAGCGTGGGCCACGACCCGTGCAAGGCCCCCGGCGTGCGCTGGATCGAGCCGTACGTGCCGGCCTCGCCCGCCGCCCCGTTCCACCCCAACGGTCTCGGGATGCGGAACTTCGCCACCGTGGTGACCGCCGCGGTGTCCGGAGTCTGAACGCGCCGAATCGCGCGACGGGAGCCGTCCCCGCCCGGGGGCGGCTCCCGTTCACTTGCGGTGCTGGCGTCTGGCGGCCAGCGCGGCGCCGATGCGTTGCAGGTGTGCCGGGTCCACGGGGTCGAGGCCGGTCAGGCTGACGGCCCTGCGCAGGCGGTAGTCGACCGTGTTGGGGTGCACGTGCAGCAGCTCGGCCGTACGGCGGCGGTCGAGGCCGGTGTCCAGGTAGACCGTGAGCGTCCTGAGCAGGTCGGGGTTGTCGAGCAGCGGGTCGAGCAGCCCGGCAAGCACGGCGGTGGCCTGGCTCGGCCGGGTGAGCTGGTACTCCAGCAGCACGTCGGCCAGCCGGTAGGCGCCCGGCGGCTGCTCGAAGACCCGCACCACCTCCAGGACCTCCTCGGCCAGCTTGACCGCCTCCGGCACCCCGGGCGGCGCGGCGATCTCGGCCGCCGCCCACACCGGCACCCCGGCCGCCTTGGCCATCGCGGCGGCCGTCTCGCCGACCTCGTACCAGTCGGGGTCCTCGCCGGTGATGGGCACGAACACCAGGCCGCCCGTCGTGTCCAGCACCGACAGCACCGGCTCGGCCGCGCCCCGCTGGAGCGCCGTCCTGATCCGGTGGAGCTTGCGGCGGCCCGCGATCGACCCGCCCGGCTCGTCGCTCTCCTCGTCGGGATGCCGGCCCACGGCGAGCGCCAGCACCAGGTAGCGCGGGGCCAGCCGGACCCCGGCCAGGGCCGCCCGGTCGCCGCCCAGCAGCGCGGACACGGCGGCGTGCAGCGCGTGCTGCTCGTGGCTGAGCATCCCCTCGCGCTCCTCCAGGTACGCGGTGCACACGGCGGCCGTCACCGACTCCGTGTAGAGCAGGATCAGGCGGTTGGCCGCCAGCACGTCCTCGAAGTCGGCGGGCGTGGCCGCGGCGAACAGGTGCTCCCACACCTTGCGCGCGCCCAGGTGGTAGGCGGCCAGCAGGGCCTCCAGCGGCACGCCCTCCTGGGCCCGGCGGGCCGCCGACGAGCGCAGCGGGGCCAGCTCGGCCCTGGTGGGCGGGCGGCGGTCGCGGAACATGCGGGCGATCAGCCGCAGGTTGTGCTCGGTGATGACGGTGATCTCGCCGTCGAGCTCCTCCCTCGGCAGCCGCCGGTAGAGCGGGATCTCCTCGGCGAAGCCGCGGACGAGCTGCCTGGCCAGCTTGGCGGTCTGGCGTTCGAGCAACTCGTGCGCGACGCACCCGGCCAGGGTGAGGGCAGGGACCACGTTCGAAACCCTCCCAGAACATCCGGCGTCAGTGAAGGCCCCGCCGGCGTGCGGCGGGGCCCTGCGCAGGTCAGGCCACCTGGGGTCACTGCCTGGTCAGCTTGAGCCGGACGGTGTAGGTGTAGTCCGTCTCGTCGGTGCCCTCGACGATGGTGGTCTCGGTCGTGTCCGCGCCGACGGCCAGGCCCGCGCAGACCGAGCCGTGCGCGGTGGCCTTGCCCAGGCTGTCGCCCTCGCCCACGATCGGCGGGGTGACCTCGCGCAGGTCGAACTTGACGTCCTCGCTGCCCACCAGGAGCGTGGACGGGTACTCGAAGTCGGCCGGGTCGCCGTCGCCGCCGGTCTTCATCGAGAAGTAGTTCGCGCTGAACTTGGGGAACAGGTTCCCGTCGACCTTGAAGCGGAGCTCGTCCTTGCCGTCGCGTTCGGCCACGTTGTTGGCGTCGATGTCGTACAGGGTGATGACGCAGGAAGCGGTGGTGGCGGCGGTCGTGGCGGCGGCCGGGCCCGCGGTCAGGGCCGTGGGGGCGGCGACGCCGGCGGCCAGGGCGAGCGTGGCGATCAGTCGGTGAGCGTGCATGCTGTCGTGTCCTTCGGTCCGTGCCTCGCGGCTCTCGCGAAGCCGGTCCCAGAGTGCGGACGGCGTCGTGAGCACATCGTGAGAGCACAGGTCAGTGGCGCGGAACACGCGCTGTCTGTGGCTTTTGGCGCGGTCTGTCCAGGCGGCCGCGCCTACTGTCGTCCGCCATGGGAGAGTCGCTGACCCTGCTGCTGCTCGGGCCGCCCGACCTGGCCGTCGGGGGCGCGCCGGTGGGCCTGCGTGCGGCCAAGTCCAGGGCGCTGCTGTGCTACCTCGCCACCACGACCGGGCCGCGGTCGCGGTCGGAGCTGGCCGCGCTGCTGTGGGGCGAGCGCCCGGACGCCAACGCGCGCGGCAGCCTGCGGCTGGCGCTGTCGGAGCTGCGCAGGGAGGTGGGCGGCTGGCTCGACATCACCCGCGACCACGTGCGCTTCCTCGGCGACCGGGACGGCTGCTTCGTGGACCACCGGCAGCTCATGGCGGCCTCGACGGTCCAGCAGGCGCTGCGCCTGTGGCGCGGGGAGTTCCTGGACGGCGTCTGCGTCGAGGCCCCCGCCTTCGCGGGCTGGCTGGCGGAGGAGCGCGACCGGGTGCGCGCGCTGCTGCGCGACCTGCTCACCCAGGCCGGGGCCGACGGTTCCGCGCAGGTGGTGCGGCTGGCGCGGATCGTGGCGGCGCTGGACCCGTTCGACGAGGAGGCGCACCGGCTGCTGATGGCGTCCCTGGCCGGGGCGGGGAACCGGGCGGCGGCGCTGGCCTGCTACGACGACCTGCGCCACCGCCTGGCCGCCGAACTGGGCGTCGCCCCCGCCCCGGAGACCCAGGCCCTGCGCCGCGACCTGCTCCCCCGCCGCGCCGCCGCCGCGACGGCCGAGGCCGGGCGAGCGGCCCTGCCCCGCACCACCGCCGCGACGGCCGGGGCGGGGCGGGCGGCCCTGCCCGTTCCCGGTTCCGAGCTGGTCGGGCGCGCGGACGAGGTCCGGCGGGTGCGCGCGCTGGTGGCGGGGCGGCGGCTGGTGACGCTGGTCGGGCCCGGAGGGGTCGGCAAGACCCGGCTGGCCGTCGCGGCCGCCGCCGTTCGCGATGGCCGGGAGGTGGCGTTCGTCTCGTTCGTGGGCGTACGTCCCGAGGCCGCCGTCACCACGCTGGCCCGCCGCCTCGGCGTGGACCTCTCGCCGCCGCGTCCCGCCCTCGACCTCCTGCTGTCCGCCCTCGCCGGACGCCGGCTCCTGCTCGTCCTGGACAACCTGGAGCACCTTCCCGGCTTCGATGCGGTCGTGGGCGAGATCCTGCGCGCCGCGCCCGGCGTACGGGTCCTGGCGACCAGCCGGCGGCGTCCCGACCTGCCCGGCCAGGTGGCCGTCGAGGTGGCGGGGCTGCCGGGGCCGGCCGCCGAGGCGCTGTTCGCGGCCAGGGCGGTGCAGGCGCAGCCGTCCTTCGACCCCGACGCCGAAGCCGCCATGGTGGCCGCGATCTGCGCCGCCACCTGTGGCTTCCCTCTGGCCATCGAGCTGGCGGCCGGGCTGCTGCGCGCCGTCCCGTGCGCGGAGCTGGCCCGGCGGCTCGGCGTGGACCTGGAGCTCCTCACGGCCGGCGGTCCCGCCGTCCGTCCGCGGCACGCGTGCATGAGGACGGTCTTCGAGACGTCCTGGAGCCTGCTCGGGCCGCCGGAGCGGGCGGCGCTGGCGGCGCTGTCGGTGTTCGGCGGCGGCTGCACGCTGCCGCACGCGCTGGAGGTCGCCGGCACGACCCCGCGGGTGCTGGTCCGCCTGGTCGACCAGAGCATGCTGCACCTCACCCCGGCCGGACGGTACGCGGTCCACCCGCTCGTCCAGCAGTTCGCCGCCGCCCGCCTGGCCGAGGACCCGGCCACCCGCGACGCGGTGCGGAGGCGGCACGCCGCCTGCTTCGCCCGCCTGCTCGACCGGCACGCCACGGCGCTGCAGGACGCGTCGGACACCGAGGCCGTCCGGGTGCTCGGCGCCGACCTGGACAACATCAGGACGGCCTGGGCCGCCTCGGGCGACCCCGCCTTCCTCGACCACTACTGGACGTTGTGCCTGCGGTTACGCCTGTACGAGGAGTCGGCGGCCGTCGTGGGGCGGCGGCTGGAGAGCGGCGTGGACGTGCCGTGCCTGCGGGCGCGGTGGTCGCGGATGGCGGGGGTCAGCGCGTACCAGCTGGCCCGGGAGGGGGAGGCGGCCCACCTCGCCAGAACGGCACTGACCACCCTCGGCGAACCACTCCCCACCGGCCCGGCCGGGGCCGTCGTGGGTGTGCCGGCTGCCGCCGTGCGGCAGGTCGTCCATCGCCTGGCGCCGCCGCGGCGGACGGACGCGGCCGGCGCGGAGGCCGCCCAGGCGCTCACGTTGCTGGCCCGGCTCGCCTACCACCAGCAGGACCTGCCGACGATGCTGGTGGCCTCGCTCCGCCAGCTCAACGCCGCCGAACGCGCGCCGGACCCCGCCCTGCGGGCCGAGGCGTACGCGAACTTCGCGACGATCGCCCGGATTGCGGGCCGCCACGGACTCGCCGCCCGCTACGGCGGACTCGCCGACCGGGCACTGGACGGCGTCCCGCACCCGACTGAGGCGGCCAGCCGGGCACGACTCGCGCGCGGGCTGGACCAGCTCCACTCGGGCGCGTTCGGGGCGGCCCGCCGCTCGTTCGCCGAGGGACGGGCCAGGACGCTGGACCCCCGGATGGCGGAGAACTGCGCGGGCATGCTGGCCGAGACCGCCCTGTGGGAGGGGAAGTTCGCCGAGGCGGCGGAGCTGTTCGCCGAGACCGAGGAGCTGTCGGTCGGACGCGTCGGCGGGGACGACATCGGCCGCCACTGGTGCCTGGCGGGCCGCGCGGAGGCGCTGCTGCGGCTCGACGACGTGCCCGCCGAGCGGATCGCGGAGGTGCTGGCGGCGGCCCGCGCGTCCGTGGAACGGCGGCGCGCCCTCGCCGCCCGGCTCGGCCTCCATGACAGCCCGTCCCTGCACACCATCCAGTCCCTACGCCTCCTGACCGCCACCACCCGCCTCACCACCCCTCCCCACCAGCCGGCGACGACCGCAGCGGCCCCGGTGAGCGCGGCGGCACCGGAAGGGGCGACGGCCGCGCAGGTTCCGGAGGGTGGGGCGGCCTCGGAGGTTCTGGTGGCGGTTGCCGTCGCTGAGGTGCGGGGGGCGCTGGTTCGGGCGCTCGCGCTGGCGGACGGGTTGCCGTCGGCGCAGCCCGGCATGCTGGAGTGCTGGTCGGGGCTGGCGGAGCTGCTGTGGCACGTACGCGACCACGTGGACCGCGCGACCGCCCGCCGCCTCCACGCCCACCTGACCCGCTACCTGGCCCGCAACCCCGGCGCCGCGGCCAGGATCGGGTGGGCGCGCGCCCTGACGCTGGCCGCCGCGGGCAGGAGACGGGCCGCCGTCCGGGCCGCCGAACAGGCGGTGGCCGCCGCCGACCGCCTGGCCACCGCCTACGACCACCGCAGGGCCACCGACCTCCTCCACCACCTGACATCCGGCCTGTCACGCTCCCCCGGCTCGTGACAGGCGGGGTTGTCACGATCCGGCCCGTGAGGCAGGGCCGTCAGGATCCCCGGCCCGTGACAGGCCAGGCCGCCATGATCCCCCGGCCCGTAGCAGGCAGGGCTGTCACGATCCCCCGGCAGGTGAAGCGGCCCCGGCCGTGAAAGTTTCAGGGTCTTCGGGGCTGATCGGGTGCAGCCGTTGACGGGGCGGCGGTGGGCAAGGAGGATCGGGTTCGCTCCACTGGGAGCGCTCCCAACCCCCCGAAGGACCTCCATGACCCGATGCCGGGCCGCGCTGCTGGCCCTCCTCACCATGGTCGCCCTGTCCCCCGCCGCGTCCGCCCGCGCCGCCGACGAGGGACCCGAGCAGATCGTGAACGGCACCTTCGACGCCGGCACCGCCCCCTGGTGGAGCACCGGCAACACCACCCTGACCATCGACGGCGGCAGGCTGTGCGCCGACGTCCCCGGCGGCACCGCCAACCCCTGGGACGTCATCATCGGCCAGGACGGCGTCCCGCTGGTCGCCGGCGACACCTACGCCTACAGGTTCTCGGCCTCCGCCACCCCCGCCAAGGTCGGCAAGGCCCTGATCCAGCTCCCCGTGGACCCGTGGACGCAGTACCTGTCGGCCGCCCCGGAGCTGAGCGTCTCGGGCAACGACTACTCCTACACCTTCACCGCCCCGGTCTCGCTGCCGAACGCCCAGGTGGCGTTCCAGCTGGGCGGCAGCGCCGAGCCCTGGAGGTTCTGCATGGACGACGTGTCGCTCAAGGGCGGCGCCGAGCCCGAGGTCTACGAGCCGGACACGGGCCCGCGCGTCCGCGTGAACATGGTCGGCTACCTGCCCTCGGGCCCCAAGAAGGCCACCCTGGTCACCGAGGCCACCACACCTCTGGACTGGGAGCTGCGGAACGCCGCGCAGGAAAGGGTCGCGAACGGACGTACCGTCCCCAAGGGCATGGACGCCAGCTCCGGCCAGAACGTGCACACCATCGACTTCGGCGCCTACGCCAAGCCCGGCCAGGGCTACACGCTGACCGCCGACGGCGAGACCAGCAGGCCGTTCGACATCGGCGCGGACGTGTACGACTCCCTCCCCACGGACGCGCTGAAGTTCTACTACACCCAGCGCAGCGGCATCGAGATCCTCGACAGCCTGCGCCCCGGCTACGGACGCCCGGCCGGCCACGCGGGCACGTCCCCCAACCAGGGCGACACGGACGTGCCCTGCCAGGCGGGCGGCTGCGACTACACCCTGAACGTCAAGGGCGGCTGGTACGACGCCGGCGACCACGGCAAGTACGTCGTCAACGGCGGCATCGCGGTGCACCAGCTGATGGCGGCCTACGAGCGCGACCGGGCCGCCTTCACCGACGGCCAGCTCAAGATCCCCGAGAGCAGCAACGGCGTCCCGGACGTGCTGGACGAGGCCCGCTGGGAGCAGGAGTTCATCCTGAGCATGCAGGTGCCGGACGGCAAACCGTACGCGGGGATGGCCCACCACAAGGTGCACGACCAGAACTGGACCGGCCTGCCGCTGCTGCCGCACCTCGACCCGCAGAAGCGCGAGCTGCACCCGCCGTCCACGGCCGCGACGCTCAACCTGGCCGCGACGGCGGCGCAGGCGGCCCGGCTGTTCGCGCCCTACGACGCGGCGTTCGCGGCGCGGAACCTCAAGGCGGCGCGCAAGGCGTGGACGGCGGCGAAGGCGAACCCGGCCCGGTACGCCAGCCCCGCCGACGGCGTGGGCGGCGGCGCCTACGACGACGCCGACGTGACCGACGAGTTCTACTGGGCGGCGGCCGAGCTCTACCTCACGACGGGCGAGAAGGAGTTCGCGGACTTCGTGCTGGCCTCGCCGCACCACACCGGCGACATCTGGCGCGAGCGCGGCTTCGACTGGGGCCACACCGCCCAGCTCGGCCGGCTGGGCCTGGCGACCGTGCCCAACGCGCTGCCGGGCCGGGACAAGGTGCGGCAGTCGGTCGTCGAGGGGGCCGACAAGTACCTGGCGGTGCAGCGGGCGCACCCGTACGGGCTGCCGTACGCGCCGGCGGACTTCGACTGGGGCTCCAACAACCTGGTCCTCAACAACCTGGTCGTCATAGCCACCGCCTACGACCTGACCGGCGAGGAGAAGTACCGGGCCGCCGTCCGGGAGGGCATGGACTACCTGCTCGGCCGCAACGCGCTCAACATCTCCTACGTCACCGGCTACGGCGAGGTCTCCGCCCAGAACCAGCACAGCCGCTGGTACGCCCACCAGCTCGACCACGCGCTGCCCCACCCGCCGCGCGGCTCGCTGGCCGGCGGCCCCAACTCCGCCATCCAGGACCCGGTCGCCCAGCGGCTGCTGCGCGGCTGCAAGCCGCAGTTCTGCTACGTCGACGACATCGAGTCCTGGTCCACCAACGAGCTGACCATCAACTGGAACTCGCCGCTGGCGTGGGTCTCGGCGTTCCTGGCGGACAAGGGCGAGCGGTCCGCCTGCCGGGTGCGCTACTCGGCGCACGGCTCGTGGCCCGGCGGCTTCACCAGCCAGCTCGTGATCGAGAACACCGGCCGGGAGAGCGTGAACGGCTGGACCCTGAGTTGGTCGTTCCCCGGCGGCCAGCGGATCAAGGAGGGCTGGGGGGCCGAGTTCGCCCAGTCCGGGGCGGTGGTGACGGCGCGCAGCCTCGGCTACAACGGCCGGATCAGGCCCGGCGGGTCAGTGACGTTCGGCTTCGTCGGCACGCACGCCTCGGGCCCCAACCCGGCCCCGGAGGTCTTCCGCCTCAACGGCGACCGCTGCCGGTGACGCGCGACGCGGGCGGCCCTTGCGGGGGTCCGCCCGCGTTGCCCACACTCCGTTGAACGGAATACTGTCTCCCCCATGCCCAGGGGAACCTCAGAAGTCAGCGAGCCGATGTACTTCGTGCTCGCCGCGCTGCGCGCCGGCCCGCTGCACGGCCACGCGATCAGCAAGTCGGTCAAGGAGCTGTCCGGCGGCCGGGTCCAGCCCTCCGTCGGCACGCTCTACGGCATCCTGGAACGCCTGAACGAGCGCGGCGTCATCACCGTCGACCGCGAGGAGACGGTCAACGGGCGCAACCGGCGCTACTTCCGGATCACCGACGAGGGCCAGGCGCTGGTGGAGGCGGAGGCGAGACGCATGCAGGCGGCCGCCTCGCTCGTCCTGCGGCCGTCGGCCGGATGACGGCCGTCGGGTCCGCGCGAGCCGCGTCCGCGCTCGAACGGCGTTACCGCAGGCTCCTGCTCGCCTATCCCAGGACCTACCGCGCGGCCCACGGTGACGAGCTGCTCGACGTGCTGCTCGAATCGGCCGCGCCGGGGCGGCGCGTCCCGGTGCCGCGCGAGGCGTGGGGGCTGCTCAGGGGCGGGGTGCGCAGCCGGATCGTCCACCTGGCGAGCGGCAGCCCCTGGCAGGACGGCGTGCACCTCGCCGTTACCGCCATCGCGGCGGCGAACCTGGCCGCGCTGCTGCCCTACGCCGGCACGCTGCCGCTCTGGACGCTGCTGTCGGCGCTCACGCTGCTGGCGACCGCTCGCGGACGGCTGCGCACGGCGGCGGCGCTGACGCTGCTCACCGGGGCCAAGGCGGTGGCGCTGGCCGGCGGGTGGTGGCAGCCGTTCGACACGACGCTGTTACCGGTCTATCCGACGTTCCTCCAGGTCCGGCCGTTGTTCATGGACAGCGCCCCCTACCTGGTGGCGGGCACCTACGCGGTGGCGCTGGCCGGCCTGCTCGTGCTGCGGCGGGCGCCGCGCACGAGGTCGTGGTGGTGGTGGGCGGCGGTCGTCGCGGCGAGCTGGGCGGGCCCCGAGTGGATGGAGGACTCCACGAGGTTCCCGCTCAGCCTGAGCGGGCTGGTCGTGGAGGCGGCGGCGTTCGGGCTGGCGGCGGGGAGCGCCTACCTGGCCCGCGACCACCGGTGGACGCTGGCGGCGGCGATCTACCTGGCGACGGCGTCGGGCGAGCTGGTGCTGCACTCCGACGCCCTGACCCGGCAGCACCTGGCCTACTGGGGGGTGCTCGCGCTGCTGGTCGTGGCGGCCGCCTTCGCGCCCTTCCGCCAGCGGCGGCATTGCCTGGATTGACCATACTTCGTTGAACGGAGTATGGTCTCCGCCATGCTCAAGAGATCCCGCCTGGCCATCGCCATGTCGCTCTCGGCGGCCGTGCTCTGCGGCTGCGGGGGCGCCGCCGAGCCGACCGGCGGCGCCGAGACCGCCCAGCCGTCGCAGGCCGCCGCCGCCAAGGACAGGAAGCACCAGTTCGAGGCGGCCAAGGCCGACTGCATGAAGCAGAAGGGCTTCACGTACATGCCGTACGTGAAGCCCGAGGACAAGAGCGAGGACGAGCGCAAGCGCGCCTCCGGCGACTACCAGGCGATGAAGAAATATCGCGCCAAATACGGATTCGGCGTGTTCGCCCTGCAGGTCTACCCCGGGGAGCTGGAAGGCCCCGGCGGCAAGAACGACCCGGACCCCAACATGAAGATCCAGGCAGACCTCTCCACCGCCCAGCTCACCGCCTACCACAAGGCCAAGGACGCCTGCGTCGTCACGGCCGCCAAGCAGGTCCTCGGCCTCACCCTGAAGTCGAACATCGACTACTTCTCCCAGATGGCCATCGCCCACAGGCGGGCGAAGGCCACCGAACTGGACGGTGACCCCGAGCTGGTCGAGCTGGCCGGCCCCATGGCCGCCTGCCTCAAGGGCAAGGGCTACTCGGTGGCCGACGCCAAGCCGTCGGCGCTCAACCAGCGCGGGGAGCGGGAGTTCATGCGCCGGCAGGACAAGCTGGGCCGCCAGCAGCAGAAGAACCTCCCCGAAGCCCCGAAGATGACCAAGGACACCGAGCAGTTCCACATTCCGGACCTCACCCCCGACGCCGCCCGGCCGTACCTCGTCCAGGAGGTCAAGGCGGCGCTGGACGACCTGGAGTGCGGCAAGGACTTCTACGCGGCCTACACGCCGAAGGAGACCGCCGTCCAGCGGAAGATCAACGACCGGTTCGCGTTCTGACGTCCTCATGAGATCCCCACGCAGGCTTGCGGCCGTCGTGCTCGCCGGGGTCGTGCTCGTCGCCCTGGCCGGGTGGGCGGTGAGCACCCGGCTGCGCTCGCCGGCCGACGAGGCGAGCAGGCGCGCCGCGCCCACACCGTCCCTGGTCACCGCCGCCGTCGAGCGGCGCAGGCTGGTCAGCACCGTGGTGGTCAACGGCACCCTCGAATACGGCTCGCCGCTGCCGGTCGGCCTGGCCGGGGCCGTCGGCGGCGCGTCCGAGCTGCAGCGGGCCACCAGGGCGCCGCGTCCCGGCCGGATCGCCGAGGGCGGGGTGCTGATGGAGGTCAACGGCCGGCCGGTGTTCGTCCTGCGCGGCTCGGTGCCGATGCACCGCACGATCACGCCGGGCAGCGAGGGCGACGACGTCACCCAGTTGCAGCGGGCGCTGCGCAGGCTGGGGCACCGCGCGCCGTCCACCGGCGTCTTCGACCGGGCCACGGTCGCCGCGCTCACCCGGCTCTACGCGGCCAAGGGGTACCAGGCCCAGCGGCCCACCCTCGCCGACCGGCAGACCTACGAGACGCTGCGCAAGGCCGTACGGACCGCCAAGGAGACCCTGGCGGCCGAGCAGCAGGCGCTCGACCGGGGACGTGACGTGCTGCCGCTCAAGCTCAGGCTGAAGAACGCCAGGACCGGGCTCACGGCGGCCCGCCGCGCCCTGGCCGAGGCCCGGTCCCAGGAGCTTCCGCCGGCCGACGAGGCCCGGCTGTCGGCCGCCGACTCGGCGGTGCGGGCGGCCGAGGAGCGGCTGCTGGAGGCCGAGCAGGCCCTCGCCGCCGCCCGCACCCGCCCCACGAGCGCGCCCACGGCGGCCGCCACCGATGCCCCCACCAATGCCGCCACCGCTGCCCCCACTGCGGCCCCCACCGGCACGCCCGCGCCCGCGCCCGCCGCCACGGCCGCTCCCCAGCCCACGGCCTCGCCCGCTGACACGCGGCTGCTGGAGCTGCGGGTGGCCAACGCCCGCGCCGACCTGTCGGCCGCCCAGGAGGCCCGCGACCTGATCCTCAAGGAGGCCGAGCAGGCCCGCGCGGCCCGGGTCGAGCAGCTGCGCGCGGCCGTGCGCACCGCCCAGGAGACGCTGGCGACCGCCGAGCAGGCGCTGCGCCAGGCCAGGCAGCTCTCCCCCGCCCGGCTCAAGGTGACCGGCGCCCGCGCGGACGTGGCGGCGGCCGAGGAGATGCTGGCCGAGTACTCCCGCACGTACGGGGTCTCGATCCCGCCCGGCGAGGTGGTGTTCCTGCCGAGGCTGCCGGCCCGTGTGCGCAAGGTGTCGGTGAAGGCGGGGCAGCGCGTCGAGGGCGAGGTCGCCACCGTGACGAGCTCGTTGTTCGCGGTCACGGCGTCGGTCGAGGCGGCGGAGTCCGAGCTGCTGCGGGCGGGCATGCCCGCGACCGTCGAGCTGGACACCGGCCGGTCGTACCCGGCCCGGCTGACCGCCGTGGGCGACAAGGCGAAGGTGCCGGGCTCCGCGGCGGCCGAAGGCGGGGCGCAGCCCGTCCTGATCACGCCGGGCCCGGCCAAGGGGCTCAAGGCCGGGACCGCGGTGACGGCGCGGATCACCGTGGGGGCGACGAAGGACCCGGTGCTGGTGGTGCCCGTGGCGGCCGTGATCACCTCGGCCGACGGCAGGGCCCGGGTCCGGGTCGAGTACGCCACCGACAGGACGAGGGACGTCGAGGTCCGCACGGGCCTGTCCGCCGACGGGAACGTCGAGGTCACCGGCGCGCTCAAGGAGGGCGACCGGGTGGTGGTCGGCGATGCCTGAGCGGCGGGCCGAGCCGGTCATCGAGCTGACGGGCGTGTGCCGGCTGTACGCCGCGCAGCCGCCGGTCCGCGCGCTCGACGGCGTCTCGCTGCGGGTGGGCCGCGGCGACCACGTGGCCGTCATGGGCCCGTCCGGCTCCGGGAAGTCCACGCTGCTCAACGTGCTCGGCCTGCTCGACCGGCCGGACTCCGGCAGCTACCGCCTCGACGGCGCCGAGACCACCACGCTCCCCGACGGCGTCAGGACCAGGTTGCGCGGCGACCGGATCGGCTTCGTCTTCCAGTCCTTCCACCTGCTCGCCCACCGCACTGTGGTGGAGAACGTGATGCTCGCCGAGGTATACACCCGGCGGCCGCGCAAGGGCAGGCGGGAGCGGGCCCTGGCGGCGCTCGACCGCGTCGGCCTCGGACACCGTACGGGGTTCGCGCCCGGCCGGCTGTCCGGGGGCGAACGTCAGCGCACGGCCATCGCCAGGGCCCTCATGGGCTCCCCGTCGCTGCTGCTGTGCGACGAGCCGACGGGCAACCTCGACAGCCGCAACACCGAGGCGGTGCTCGACCTGTTCGACGAGCTGCGGCGGCAGGGCCTGACCATCGTGGTCATCACGCACGAGCAGGAGGTCGGCGCGCGCGCCGAGCGGCGGGTGCGGATCACCGACGGCGTGCTGGTGGAGGAGTGATGGACCTGCGCGACCTGGCCGGCGAGGCCGTCGCCGGCCTGCTGGCCCGGCCGCTGCGCACGGCGCTCACCACGCTCGGCACCGTGCTCGGCATCACCACCCTCGTCGTGACGCTCGGCGTGGCCGCCACCGCGGGCAACCAGGTCGTGGGCCACTTCGACGCGCTGGTGGCCACGGCCATCACCGTCGAGGTGCCCGGCATGCCGGGCGCCCCCCTGGTGACCTGGGACGCGGTCGACCGGCTGACCAGGCTGCGCGGCGTGGAGTCGGCCGCCGCGCTGTCGGAGAGCGAGGACACCGCGAACCTGTCCGTGCGCTCCAACGACATCGTCGATCCGGCGCGCATCACCACGCAGTCGCTGCCCGTGGTCGCCGCGACCACCGGCCTTCCCGGGGCCCTGCGCGGCACGATGCTGCGCGGCAGGTTCTACGACGCCGGGCACGTCCGGCGCGGCGACCGGGTGGCGGTGCTCGGCGACCAGGCGGCCAGGCTGCTCGGGATCACCCGGCTCGACGGGGCGCCCGCGGTCTTCATCGGCAGCCACGCGTACACGGTGATCGGCGTGCTCGGCGGGCTGCGCCGGGAGCGCGACCTGGGCGCGGCCGTGTTCGTGCCGCCGACCGCCGGGGCCCGGTTCGGGCTGCGGACGGTCACCAGGGTGCTGGTCAACACCGGCCTGGGCGCCACCGCGCTGGTCGCGGGCCAGACGCCGGTCGCGCTCAGCCCCGGCAACGAGGACCTGCTCCAGGTGGTCGCGCCGCCCGGCCCCACCCGGGCCCGCGACGCCGCCCAGGACGACGTCAACGCGCTGTTCCTGATCCTCGGCCTGGTCTCGCTCGTCGTGGGCGCGGTCGGCATCGCCAACGTCACGCTCGTCACGGTGCTGGAACGGGTGCCCGAGATCGGGCTGCGCCGGGCGCTCGGCGCCGCCCGACGGCACGTGGCCGCCCAGTTCCTGCTGGAGTCGACGCTGGTCGGGCTGGCCGGCGGCGTGATCGGCACGAGCCTCGGCGTGGTCGCCGTGGTCGCCGTCTCGGCCGCCAGGGAGTGGACGCCGCTCCTCGACGCGCGGCTCGCGCTGGCCGCGCCGGTGGCCGGGGCGGTGGTGGGGTTGCTGGCCGGGCTCTATCCGGCGCTGCGGGCGGCGAAGATGCAGCCGGTGGACTCTCTGCGATAGCGGTTCCGCCACTTATGATGTGCCCGACATATGGCGAAAAAAGCCCGGCGGGTGCTGCTCAGAGCGGTCAGACCGCTGCTCGTCAAGGCAGCGGTCCTGTCCGGGCTGCGCGGACGCGAGCGGACCCTCCTCCTGCTCAACCGCGCCCTGGTCTACCTCGCGCTGACCACCGTGGTCGGCGCCGTCTACTTCGGGGTCGGCGCGCTCGACGCCCTGCTCGGCTCGTGGTCCGACCTGCTCGCCGCGCTGGCCGCGGGCGCGCTGTTCCAGCCCGTACGGCTGCGCCTGCAGAGCGCGGCGGACCGGCTGTTCCGGTGGGAGCGCGACCCGTACCGGCTGGCCGACCGGGTGAGCCGGAGCGTGCAGGAGGCCAGGGGACCCGCCGAGGCCCTGGCGTCGGCGGCCCACGCCGTCCGGCTGGCCCTGGGGGCGCCCGGCGTCGCGGTGGAGGTCGTCCTGCCCGGCGGACGGGTGCGCAGCGTCGTCGCGGGCGAGATGGGCCCGGCCCCCTCGGTCGAACGCCTGGTCTGGCACGGCAAGTCGATGGGCTGGCTGTCGGTCAGCGGCGAGCCGCGCGACCGGGCGCTGCTGGACATGCTGGCCAGGCAGCTCGCCGAGGTCGCCCACGCCGTACGGCTCAGCGCCGACCTGCAACGCTCGCGCGAGCGCATGATGGTCACCCGCGAGGAGGAACGCCGCGAACTCCGCCGCAACCTGCACGACGGACTCGGACCGGCGCTGACGAACCTGGCGATGAGCGTCGACCAGGCCCGGCTCAGCCTGGCCAGCGACCCCGGCTCGGTCGAGCCCCTGCTCAGCACGGCACGCAGGCAGATGACCGAGGCCATCGTGGACGTCCGCGACCTGGTGTACGGCCTGCGCCCGCCCGCGCTCGACGGCGCCGGGCTGGACGAGCTCGGCCTGGAGGGCGCCTTACGGCTGCTCGCCGACGCGCCCGGCCCGAGGGTGGACGTGGTGGTCTCGGGCTCGCTGGCCGACCTGCCGGCCGCGGTGGAGGTGGCGGCGTACAAGATCGCGCATGAGGCGGTGGCGAACGTGCGCCGGCACGCCCGCGCCACCACCGCCCTGATCAGGGTGGAGCGGCGCGACGGGCTCCGGCTGACGGTGTCCGACGACGGGATCGGGCTGCCCGAGCAGCGCCGCCAGGGGGCCGCCCTGATGCGCGGGCGGGCCGAGGAGGTGGGCGGCGTCTGCCGGCTGGACGTCCGCCCCGGCGGCGGCACCGAGGTCGTCGCGGAACTGCCGGTCAAGGAGCCACGATGACCCCTGACGACCACGACGATCCCGGTCCCGGTCCCGGTCCCGGCGCGGACGGGCCCGGCGCGGACGGGCCCGGCGCGGACGGGCCCGGCAGCACGCGGGTGCGGCGGTGGCGGCTCGTGCTGGCGGTGGTGTGGACGGCCGCCGGGGCCTCGCTCGCGGCCGTGGTGACGGCGGCGGTGCTGGCGGCGCAGCTCGGCGGGCTGGCCGAGACGCAGGGGCTCGACCCGATCGGGCTGATGTTCCCGCTCGCCGGCGCGTTCCTGATCAGCCGGCGGCCCCGGCTGCTGGTCCCCTGGCTCATGTGGGCAACGGGCGTCGTCTGGTCGGCGTACTCGCTGCTGTTCGCGCTGACCGGCTGGATGTACTTCCACGCGCCCGGCCCGCTCCTGCCCTACGTCGCCTGGCCGGCCATCTGGCTGTGGCTGCTGCCGGTGCCCACGTTCACGGGCATCATGCCGCTGCTCTTCCCGGACGGACGGTTGCCGTCGAGGCGCTGGCGGCCGGTGCTCTACGGCAACCTGGTGCTCATGGCCGGGCACTCGCTGCTGCTGGGCCTGTCCCCCGACCCGTCGTTCGAGCTCGGGGTGCCGGTGGGCAACCCGTTCGGGGTGGCGGCGCTGGGCAGGGTCCCCGAGGTCGTGGAGTCGTGGATCGGACCCCCGATGATCCTGCTGTGCCTGCTCGGCGTGGTCTCGCTGGGCTTCAGGTACCGGGCGGCGACGCCCGAGGTGCGCCGCCAGATCACCTGGTACTTCCACGCCATGGTGATCTTCGTCGTCTACTGGATCGCCAGCGCGGGCAACCAGGACACCTTCATCATCGCCGTACGGGTCTTCCTGGCCGCGGGCATCCCCATCGCGATCATCGCCGCCGTGCTGCGCCACCAGCTCTACGGCATCCGGCTCATCCTCAACCGCACGCTGGTGTACGGCACGCTCGCGGTCGGGGCCGGCCTCACGTACTCGGCGCTCATCTGGGCGTCCAACAGCCTGGCGGACGGCTACGGCGCGGCGGCGGGGCTCGCCTCCGCGATGGTCACCGGCGCGGCCTTCCATCCCGTGCGCCTGCGCCTCCAGCGCTCGGTGGACCGGCTGTTCAACGTGGAACGCGACCCGTACCGGGCGGCCGACCTGCTCAGCCGTACCGTGCAGCGGGCCGGGGATCCGGCGGGGGCGCTGGCCGAGGCGATCTCCGTCGTGCGCACGTCGCTGGTCGCCCGGGGGGTGGGCGTGGAGGTGCCGGGCGAGCCCGCGCTGTCGTTCGTGGACGGCGAGCTGGGCGCCCGATCGCGGTCCGTCGAGCTGACCTGGCACGGCGAGCCGGTCGGGCGGCTGCGGATCGCCGGGGCGCGGCCGGGCCGCGAGCCGCTGGACGTCATGGCCAAGCACCTGGCCGAGCTGGCGCACGCCGTACGGCTGAGCACCGACCTGCGGGACTCCCACGAGCGGATCAGCGCCACCCGCGACGAGGAGCGGCGCCGGCTGGGCAGGGAGCTGCACGACGGGCTCGGCCCCACGCTGACCAGCGTGACGATGACCCTGGACGAGGCGCGACGGCGGCTGGAGCGCGACCCCGAGTCGGTGGAGGAGCTGCTGGTCCGGGTGCGCGAGGAGATGACCGGCACGCTGATGTCGGTGCGCGAGCTGGTGGACGGCCTGCGCCCGCCGGTGCTGGACGAGTTGGGCCTGGCCGGCGCCCTGCGCGCCTTCGGCCAGGCTCCGGGCCCCCGGGTCGAGGTCACCGTGCCCGCGGCCGCCGACGGTTCCGAAGGGCTGCCCGACGGGTCCGACGCGGCCCTCGACGGTTCCGAAGGGCTGCTCGACGGGTTGCCGGCGGCGGTGGAGACGGCCGCGTACCGGATCGCCCAGGAGGCGCTGACGAACGTGCGCCGCCACGCCCAGGCCACGTCGGTGCTGGTCACGTTACGGCGGGAGGCCGGGGAGCTGCGGGTGTCGGTCGCCGACGACGGCACCGGCCTGCCCGACGAGCCGTCGCCGGGCGTGGGGCTGACGTCGATGCGCGAGCGGGCGGCCGAGATCGGCGGCACCTGCGCGATCGGCCCGCGTGCGGGCGGCGGCACCGAGGTGACCGCCGTCCTGCCGCTCACGCCGCCGGCCTAGGAGGTCAGGCTCGGACGCAGCGCGAGCAGCGCGCCGAGGGTGGCGTACCCGACGATCAGGTGGAAGCCGCCGATCCAGTTCGAGATCGACTCGCCGAACACGATGTACGCCGGCACCGTCACCACGGCCCAGCTCTCGGCGACGAGCGGCCACCACCGCAGCGCCCCGCGCCAGCGCCCGGCGAAGGCGATCTTGATGCCGATGGCCATCATGCCCAGCATGGACACCGGCCAGAACACGTCGAGCACCTGCATCACCGGCCCGTCCTGGAGGTCGTCGGGCAGGACGCCGTGCAGCAGGGACCAGACACCGGCCAGCCCGAGCAGCACCAGCTCGACCTTGAGCATCATCCTGGCGAAGCCGGACGTGCCCGTCGCGCGGGTCCGGATCTGCACGGCGAGCAGGGCGAAGAGGCCGAGCTGGAAGAGCAGCCCGGTCAGGTCGCCGACCCGCTCGCCGAACCCCTGGGCCTGCGTGCCGTAGACGAAGATGCTGGCGGTCCAGGCGAGCGTGCCGGCGCTGAGGGCGAGGCCGAGCCTGCGGACGGCGGCCGGGGCGATGGCGGGGCCTGCGGATGGGGACGGGGTGGCGGGCACGTCGGTGCGGGCCCTGGCCGGGGTGGTGGTGATCTTGCCGTCCACGGGAGGTCCTTTCTCCTTGCGGGGATCTTGCGGGGATGTCGTGCCTCCAGGCTTCCGGCGGGCCGCCCCGGGCCGGCAGAGCCGCCGGTCCCGCCTCCGACGGGACTCCTGTCCCGGGACATGAGGACACGGCGTCGGGTGTAATACGTCCCGTGACACAAACCGGACCTTCCGCCCTTCCGGCGGCAGCGACGTCCCCCGCCGCGGCGCGCGGGTGGTGGGCCGCCGGGGTGGCCGTGGCCGGGGCCGGGATCGCGGTCGCCACCGTGGCGCTGGACGTCGCCGCCGGGGACGTGCGGTTGCCGCCGACGTCGGAGCTGGAGCCCGGGTGGCCGGCCGCGCTGACCGGGCTCGCGCAGCTCGTCCCGGGCGCGCTGCTGCTGCGCCGGCTGCCGCGGCATCCGGTGGCCTGGGTCCTGGCGGTGTTCGGGCTGCTGTGGTTGCTGGACGGGCTCACGGGAAGCTGGGCGACGTACGCCACCTACGTCTCGCCCGGCCTGCCGGGGGCCGCGGCGGCGTACTGGTCCTACTCGCGGTTCGGGGCGTCGCTGCTGCTCGGGCTGCCGCTGCTGATCCTGCTGTTCCCGGACGGCCGGCTGCCGCCGGGGCGGGTGTGGCGGGCGTCGTCGGTGACGAGCCTCGTGCTGACCGGACTGCTCACGGCCCTGCTGGTGACCGCGCCGACGGCGGTGATGGAGCGCTATCACGACCGGGCGATGCCGCCGGAGATCGCGCGGCTGGGCCTCGACTTCCTGTCCGTGGACCTGCCGTACGGGTTCTGGGAGCCGGCGCTGGCGCTGGCGTACGCGTCCGTCCTGGTGAGCCTGGTGGTGCCGTTCGCGTCGATGGTGCGCAGGTACGTGGTCGCCGACGCCGAGCGGCGGGCCCAGATCCGCTGGCTGATGTGGGCCGCGCTGGTGGACATGATCGTGCTCCTGCTGCCGCTGTCGTTGTCCCCGCAGATCCCGGCGGTGCTGCTGACGCTGGCCATCGCGTTCACCGCCGCGGCCGTGGTGGTGGCGGTGACCAAGTACCGCCTGTACGACATCGACCGGCTGCTGTCGGCCACCATGGCCTACGGCCTGCTCGCCGCGCTCGTGGTGCTCATGGACGTGGTGGTGTTCACGCTGGTGGGCAGCGTCCTCGGGGAACGGGACTCGGCCCTGGCCGCCATCGCGATCGTCGCCGTCCTGTACGCCCCGCTGCGCACCTGGCTGTGGCGGGCGGTGCGCCGGCTGGTGCGCGGCTCCAGGGACGACCCGTACGCCGCGGTCTCGACGCTGGCCGAGCGGCTGGAGCTGGCCACGGACCCGGACGAGCAGCTGCTCGCGGTGGCCACGACGCTGGCGGAGGCGTTCCGGCTGGCCTACGTGCGGGTGGAGATCGAGCGGCCGGGCGGCGAACGGTCCGTGGTGGAGCACGGGTCGCCGCGCGGGCCGTCGGTGTCGCTGCCGGTGGCCTACCGGGGCGAGACCGTGGGGCGGCTGGTGCTGTGCCGTACCGATCTGACCGAACGGGACCAGCGGCTGCTCGGCGACCTCGTCCGCCAGGCCGCCGCCGCGGCGCGGGCCGTCGAGCTGAGCACCGACCTGCAGCGCATCCGCGCCCGGCTGGTGCTGGCCCGCGAGGAGGAGCGCCGCAGGCTCCGGCGCGACCTGCACGACGGGCTCGGCCCGAGCCTGGGCGCGGTGGCGCTGCGCATCGAGGCGGCCCGCAACCTGGCCGCCGGCGCGCCCGAGCAGGCCGACCGCATCCTGGAGCAGACGGCCGCCGAGGTCGGCGGGGTGCTGGCGGACGTGCGCAGGCTGGTCCACGACCTGCGCCCGCCCGCGCTCGACGAGCTGGGCCTGCTGCGCGCGATCGAGCAGCAGGCCGGCCGGTTCCGCACCGCCGCCCTGGACGTCCGCGTCACCGGCGACGGCCCGCTGGGGGCGCAGGGCGCGCTGCCCGCGGCGGTGGAGGTGGCGGCCTACCGTATCGTGTCCGAAGCGCTGGCCAACGTGGCCAGGCACGCGGGCGCGGCCCGCTGCGACATCACGCTCACCGCGCGGGAGGGGGCGCTTGAGGTGGCGGTACGCGACGACGGCTCGGGCATCGGCCCCGACGTGGCGGCGGGCGTGGGCATGCTCTCACTGCGCGAGCGCGCCGCCGAGCTGGGCGGCGACTGCCGGGTGAGCTGCCCGCCCGGCGGCGGCACCCTGGTCCTGGCCCGGCTGCCGATGCGGGTGGAGGCGGCCGATGTCTAGCCAAGAGCCACTGCGGGTGGAGGCCGCCGATGTCTGACCAGGAGCCGATCAGGGTTCTGCTGGCCGACGACCATCCGGTCTACCGCGACGGGCTCGCGCTGCTGCTCGGCTCGATCCCGGGCATCGAGGTGGCCGGCACCGCCGCCGACGGCCCCGAGGCGGTCGAGCGCGCCGCCGACCTCCAGCCGGACGTCGTGGTGATGGACGTCCGCATGCCGGGGCTCGACGGCATCGAGGCCACCAGGCGGATCGTGGCCGACAGCCCGCACGTCGCCGTCGTCGTGCTGACCATGTCGGAGGAGGACGCCACGCTGTTCGCCGCGATGCGCGCGGGGGCCCGCGGCTACCTGCTCAAGGGCGCGGGCCAGGGCGAGATCGTCCGGGCGATCACCGCGGTCGCGCACGGCGAGGCGATCTTCGGCCCGGCGGTGGCGCTGCGCGTCGCCGAGTTCTTCCAGGGGGCCGCCGCGGCCTCCGGCGACCCGGTCTTCCCGCAGCTCACGCCGCGCGAGCGGGAGATCCTGTCGCTGGTGGCGGCCGGCCGCTCGAACGCGCAGATCGCCTCGGCCCTGTTCCTGTCGCCGAAGACCGTGCGCAACAACGTCTCCAACATCTTCGCCAAGCTGCACGTCGCCGACCGCGCCGAGGCCATCGTCCGCGCCCGCGACGCGGGGCTCGGGAAGTGAGCCGTTCCGGGCTCCCGTACGTCATAGAGGTATGAAGATCTGGCGAATCGTGCTTCTGCCGGCGCTCGCGCTGGCCGTCACGGCCTCCGCACTGCCCGCCGAGGCGGTGACCACGCAGCGGAAGGTGCTGGTCGACCTGCGCGAGGAGGGCGGCTTCGCGGGGCTGCTGAACCGCGTGACGGTCTACACCGACGGCTGCTTCCGGCTCAGCCGCCGCACCGGCCCGGTGGTGACCAAGTGCCTCACGGCCAGGGAACACCGTCAGCTGCGCGGCTATCTGAAGGAGCTGAGGATCGGCCGGTCCGAACGCCCGCCGCAGGGCGCGGACTTCCTCAAGTACACGCTGACCCACAAGGGCCACCACGCCACGCGGTACACGCTGCCCCGCACGTGGAAGCCGGTGGTGGCGCACCTGGACAAGGTCCTCGTCAAGTACTGGGCTCCGGACTGACCGTAAACCCTCTCCATCAAGCGATTGACCAAGGGGGCGGGACGGAACTACGGTCGGTCGTATGAGACCTGCCGACAGCGGACAGCCGGCCGTGATCCTCAAGGCGGCCACCCAGCTCTTCGCCGCGCTCGGCTACGACGGCACCTCGACGCGCCAGATCGCCGACGCCGCGGGGATGAACATCGCCACCGTCAACTACCACGTGGGCGGCAAGCGGGAGCTGTACCTGGCCGTCATGGAACGTGCGCACCGGGCGGAGAAGGCGGCGCTGGACAAGGCGCTGGCCCAGCTGCCCGGTGACGACCCGGTCGCCTCCATCCACCGCCTGGTGGACGACTACCTCGACTTCTGCGCGGACAACCCGGAGATCCCCGCGCTGTGGATGCACCGCTGGCTCTCCGACGCGAGCGACATCACCGAGCTGGAACGCCAGTACGTCCAGCCCCTGGTCTCCGCCGTCACCGGCGCGCTGCGCCCGGCGGTCGAGGCCGGCGTGATCGACGGCACGGTCGACCTGGAGTACGCCATGTGGACGGTCATCTGGTCGATCCACGGCTTCGCCAAGGGCGGCGTGCTCGACGCCGACGGCCGCCGCAGGGGCGCGGGCGACCGGGCCGCGCTGCGCCGCTTCCGCGCCCACCTCCACCTCACCCTCCACCGCACCCTCGCCCTGCCCGGCGACCCGCGAACCCTTCCAGGCGACCCGCGAACCGCCCTGCCCGACACCCCCGAAAGCCCTCTGCCTGGCGCCTCCGGAAACCCCCTGCCCGGCGACCCGCGATGACCGCGGCGGACATCGGCCGGCTCGGTCGCGGACGGCTGCTCGGCTACGGCGTCGGCTCGGTCGGCACCGGCGTGTTCTCCGCCGTGCCCGGCCTGCTGCTGCTCTACTACCTGACCGACATGCTGGGCGTGCCCGCCGCCGTCGCGGGCGCCGTCCTGGTCGCGCCGAAGATCTGGGACGTGCTGCTCAACCCGCTCGTCGGCGCCGCCAGCGACCGCGAGGCCGTGCGCACCGGCCGCCGGACGCGGCTGCTGGCGGTGGGCGCGGCCACGCTGCCGGTGGCGTTCGCGCTGATGTTCGCCGTGCCCGGCGGCGTCGCGGGCGGCGTCGGCGGGGCCGTGTGGTCCGGGGTCGCGTTCCTGCTGGCCGCGACCGCCTTCGCGAGTTTCCAGGTGCCGTACGTGGCGCTGCCGGCCGAGATGTCGGCGAGCCCGGCCGAGCGGACCAGGATCATGTCGTGGCGGGTGGTCTGCCTGACCGTCGGCATCCTGGTCGCGGGCGGCCTGGCCCCCGCCGTGGTGGACCTGGCGGGCGGCGGCCGGCCGGGGTACGCGGTCATGGGCGTCGCGATCGGGCTGGTCATGGCCGCCGCTCTGGTGGCCGCCACGCTGGGCACGCGGTGGGTGTCGTCGCGTCCGGGGCCCCGGCAGCTCGGCCCGGCGGCGGCCTTCCGGCTGGCCCGGGGCAACCGGCCGTTCTTCGCGCTGCTGGCGGCGTTCGTCACGCAGGCGCTCGGGGTGGCGGTGATGCTGGCGGGCGCCCCGTACGTGGCCTCGTACCGGCTGGGCGACTACGGGCTGACCTCGGTGATGTTCGTGTGCCTGGTGGGCCCGAGCATGCTCGCCGTGCCGGCCTGGGCCCGGCTGGCCCGCGCGTACGGGACCGTGCGCTGCTACCTGGCCGCCTCCGCCGGGTTCGCCGTCGTGGCGCTCGCCCTGGTCCCCGCCATCGCGGCGGGCAGCCTGGTCGCCACGCTGGCGCTGACCGCGCTGGCGGGGGTCTGCTACGCCGCGCTGCAACTGCTGCCGTTGTCGCTGCTGCCCGACACCGTGCACGCCGACGCCGCCCGTACCGGCCATGCACAGGCCGGCGCGTTCACCGGCCTGTGGACGGCCGGCGAGACCGCCGGGCTCGCGCTCGGCCCGGGCCTGTTCGCGCTGGTCCTGGCGCTGTCGGGGTTCGTCTCCGCGCCCGTGGAGTCGCCCGTCGCCCAGCCGGCCGGCGCGCTGACCGGGCTGCTGCTCGGCTTCACCGCGCTGCCCGCCCTGCTCATGCTGATCAGCCTGCCGTTCGTCGTCCGCTACGGCCGGCTCGCCCTCGACCCCGCCGTCGCCCCCGCCAAGGAGAACGTGTGACCCTCCCCCTGTCCGGAAGAACCGCCGAGGACCTGCTGTCCGAGGTGGCCAGGATGAAGCAGCACGACCTGCCGGTGCGGGGCGGGCAGGTGACCGCGTACGTCTACGACACCGGCCGGCCCGAGGTGCACGAGGCGGCGGCCCGCGCGTACGCCGAGATGCTGGAGGTCAACTGCCTGGACCCGACGGCGTTCCCGAGCATCGTCGAGATGGAGAAGCAGGTCGTGGGCGCGGTCGCCGACCTGCTCGGCGGCGGCCACGGCGTCTTCACCAGCGGCGGCACCGAGTCGATCATGCTGGCGGTCAAGGCGGCGCGGGACGCGGCCGGGCGCCCCGGCGCCAACCTCGTGCTGCCGGTGACCGCCCATCCTGCCTTCCACAAGGCGGCCCACTACCTGGGCCTGCGGGTCAAGGCCGTGCCGGTGGACCTGGAGACGTACAAGGTGCGGGTGGCGGACGTCGCGGCGGCGATCGACGAGGACACGGTCCTGGTGGTGGTCTCGGCGCCGTCGTACCCGCAGGGCGTGATCGACCCGGTCGCGGAGGTCGCCGCCGTGGCCGCCGGGGCGGGCGTGGCCTGCCACGTGGACGCGTGCGTGGGCGGCTGGCTGCTGCCGTGGCTGCGGGAGGCGGGGGCCGACGTGCCGCCGTTCGACCTGTCGGTGCCGGGGGTCACCTCGCTCTCCTGCGACCTGCACAAGTTCGGCTACGCGCCGAAGGGCGCCTCGGTGGTGCTGTTCGCCGACCCGGCGACGCGGCGCAAGGCGTACTTCGCCTCGGCCGCCTGGCCGGGTTACACGATCATCAACGCCACCGTGCAGAGCTCCAGGTCGGCCGGGCCGCTCGGCGGCGCGTGGGCCACGCTCCAGGCGCTCGGCCGGGAGGGGTACGTGGAGCTCGGCCGCGCCACCCTCAAGGCGGCGACCCGGCTCAGGGAGGGCATCGCCGCGATCCCCGGCCTGCGGGTCCTGGGCGCGCCCGAGTCGTCTCTGGTGGCCTTCGCCGGGGACGACCTCGACGTGTTCGTGCTGGCCGACGCGGCCCGCGAGCGCGGCTGGTTCCTGCAACCGCAGCTCTCCTACGCAGGGATCCCCGCGAACCTGCACGTCACGGTCACCGGCGTGACGCTGAACGGCGTGGAGGCGATGCTCAGGGTGATCGCCGACGCGGCGGAGGCGGCCCGGCTGCGCGGCCCGGCCGTGGTGCCGGACGGCCTGGTCGAGCTGATCGCCGACCTCGACCTGGACGCCCTGGACGACGCGACCTTCGCCGAACTGGCCGCCTCGGTGGGCGTGGACCTGCGTCCGGGCGCGGGCCAGCCGGGGATGGCGACGGTCAACGCGGTCCTCGACGCCCTGCCCGCCGAGACCAGGGAAGCCCTCCTGCTCCGCTTCCTGTCGGTGATGTACGCCTCCTGACGGGCTCAGGACAGGTCGAACTCCCCCTTGGCGGCACCGTCGAGGAAGGCGAGCCATTCGTCCCGGGTGAAGGCCAGAACCGGGCCTTCACCCCGGTCCTTGGTGTCCCTGACGAGAACGCCGTCATCCGCCCGCCGCATCACCTCGACACAGCTCCCGCCGTTTCCCCCGGACGCCGTCGCCTTGACCCATACGCCTGTACGGAGACCGCTCACATCACTCATAGCTCTCCATCACCTCACGGATGATCTCGCGGCTCCTGTCCACGGGATACGCCATGCCGGACAGGGCCTCCCATCGCACGATAAGCGCTTGAACCGTCCTGGCGCGATTGGTCACCCGCCCCTCCTCGGCGCTTTCCAGGTAGGCGTGATCGGGGCCTCCCTCCAGGAGGGTGGCCACCTCGAAGGCTCCAAGACACCCCACGGTGAGCCCCGCCCTGAGAGGGATGATCCTGAGCGTGACGTAGGGCGGGTTGAGCACGTCGAGCAGCTTGGCAAGCTGCTCTCTCATCACCCCCGGGCCGCCGACCGGCCGATGCAGGACGCTCTCGTCCACGAGGGCCGAGTACATGGGCGGGGACGCGCGGCCGAAGACGGATTGCCGGTGCAGCCGGAACTGTACGGCCTCCTCGGCCTCCTGCTCCACGACCCCTGGCTCGCCCAGGAACACATGTCTGGCGTAATTCTCCGTCTGGAGCAGGCCGGGGATCAGCAGGGGTTCGGACGTCCTGATGGTGTGGGCCGCCGCCTCGACCTTCGGCCATTCGCGGAACCAGCGCGGGCCCAGTGCGCCGTGGATCTGGGGCAGCAGCTCCGTCAACTGGCCCTTGAGGCCGAGGGCCTTCTCCACTTCGCGGGTGAAGTCCTCGCTCGGCTTGCGCAGCAGGCGTTCCACGTGCCCGACCGCGCTCTCGCTGTAGGCCAGCCGGTCCGCCAGACGCTCCTGGCTCAACCCGTGGTCCGTACGGAAGGCACGCAGGCGTCTGGCGTACTCGGCCCACGCTTCCGCTTCTTCTTCCTTCGGCATGTCACGCCCTTCCCACAACCGTTCACGCTGAGCCATGGCGTACTCACTGTAAGGAACTGTAGGGCCGATTCCAGGGGCTCGTCAGCCGAATCACGTGCATCCTCAGAACCTGCGTACAAGCGGTCTCGGCCTGTACGCCCATCCCGGAGGTGATCATGTCCAGTTCCCTGCATGCGGGCGTCAAGGTGTGGACGGTCGGCGAGCTCGACGACCCGGCGATGCTGCCCCGGCTGGCGCGCACCGAACTGGCGGCGTGGCTGGGGGCGGATCACCAGGCTCTGGACGACCTGCGGCTGATCGCCTCGGAGCTGGTCACGAACGCGTTGCAGCACGCGGCGGCACAGTGGGTCCGGCTGTCCCTCGCCCCTGAGGCGGGGTTCTGGCGGCTGGCCGTGACCGATCCGGGCCGGAACGGCCTGGTTCCGCGTCCCCGCGTGCCGGCGGACGCGGACGAGTCGGGACGCGGACTCCGGCTGGTGCACGAGCTGACCGCCGGACTGTGGGGGACCTACCAGGACAGGGCCGGCGAGCGGGTGGTGTGGGCGTTGCTGCCCCGATAGCGGAGTTTCGATACCCGGGTTGCGAAATGCCGCCCTCCGGGATTACGCTACTCAGGTAGCGAAAAGGAGGCAGGGCATGGTGGGACGGCCGCGCAGGAGTGACGTCGACGAGGGTGTGCTCAGGGCCGCCACCGAGCTGCTGCTCGCGCGCGGCTACGCCGGCCTGTCCCCCGACGAGGTCGCCGAGCGGGCCGGCATCGCCAAGACCACGCTCTACCGCCGCTGGCCGACCAAGGACCACCTGGCCCTGGCCGTCGTCAACCGGCTCCAGGACCACGACGAGATCACCGACACCGGCGACATCCGCCGCGACCTGCCCGCGTACCTGGAGAAGATCGCGGCCGGGCTCAACCGGATGCGCGCGGCGGGCCGCGCGCCCGGCGACGACGACGGGTCGGCGGGCACGGTGGCCGAGCTCGTGGCCGCCGCCGCCCGCCACGCCGACGTCGGCGAGCTGGAGCGGCAGATGTACGCCCGCCGCAACACCCTGGCCCGCGCCCTGCTCGAACGGGCCAGGGACCGCGGCCAGCTACGCGCCGACCTCGACGTGGAGGCCCTGTTCGACCAGCTCGCCGGGGCCCTGTACTACCGCGTCCTGATCACCGGCCTGCCCGTCGGCCGCGCCTACGCCGAACGCCTCGTGGAGACAGCACTCCGCGGCGCCCTCTCCGAGAACGGATAGCACCATGTCGCTCATCGACCCCCGCAGCACCGCCGTCATCCGCTCCGTCGACGCCGAGGTCATCGGCGGCCCGCCCAGCACCGGCCGCATGCTCCTCGACTCCAGCGCCACCGGCGGCGCCCTGAGCACCGTGCGCATCACGCTCGGCGCGGGCGCCGACGGCGCCGTGCCGCACACCCACACCACCGCCTCCGAGATGTTCTACGTCCTCGACGGCCGGGCGCAGGTGCTGGCCGGCGACGAGGTGATCACCCTGGAGCAGGGCGACGTCGCCGTCGTCCCGCCCCACGTGGCCCACGCCTTCGCCGCGGCCCCGGGCGCCGAGGCCGACCTGCTGATCGTCATCACGCCGGGCGTCGAGCGGTTCGAGTACTTCCGCCTGCTGGCCCGGCTGAAGACCGGCGAGGCCACGCTCGAAGAGCTGCTGGCCTCGCAGGACCGCTTCGACAACCACTTCATCGACAGCCCCGCCTGGGCGAAGGCCCGCTCCTGACGGGTCAGACCTTGGTGATGCGCACGGCGTCGGCGATCACGTAGCCGGTCGCCGAGGTCCACCGGCTCACCCCGACCACGTTGTACGTCCCGGCCGCCAGCGTGTACGTCCCCAGCACCCGCCACGCCCCGCCGCCGGTGCGCTGGTCGACGTTGACCGTCTGGTTGCCGCCCGAGGCCGCCACGATGTGCGGCGCGGAGCCGTTGTAGCCCGCGTTGGCCGGGTACCAGACCTCCACCCGGTAGCTGCCCGCGCTCGGGATCGCCGCCCGGAACCAGGCCGGGTCGCTGGCCGCGACCGGGTCGGCGAAGCGGTAGTCGGCGCCGTTGGCCTGGGTGGAGTAGCTGGAGGTGCCCCAGGAGGAGGAGGCCGTGAAGCCGGCGTCGGCGTTGTCGATCACGACGCTGAAGCCGCCCGTGCCGCCCGCCGACCGGCCCTCGCTCGGCGCGCTCTCCTGGTGGGTCCTGCTCAGCGCGGTCACGTAGTAGGTGGACGCCCCGCCGCCGGGGTCGGTGTAGGACTTCTGCCTGGTCGTGCCGATCAGGTTGCGGGCGTCGGCGAAGAAGCACGGATCGGCCGAGGGCGGGGTGCCGGCCACGCGGTAGACCGCGTACGCCGTGCCGGAGCCGGTCCAGGTGAGCTGGACGCCGTTCGAGCCCGCGGTGGCCGCGGTGATCGCGGGCGCGGCGGGCGCGGCCCCCGAGCCCCGGGCGGGCAGCAGGGCGGGCTTGGCGTAGTGGTCGGCGACCAGCTTGGTGATCGCCCCGATCCGGTCGGCCTTGACGTCCTTGGCGCTGAAGTACACGTCACCGGCGATCTCGGGATGTTTCCTGTTGTCGTACAGGTGGTCGCTCAGCTCGGCCGGGTCCTGCCAGGCGGCCTCCTGGCCCGCGGCGCCGGCCCGGTACGCGGCCTGCCCCACGACGAGCTGCACGCCGGTGCCGCGCACGACGTCCGACCACCACGCGGTCAGCACCTCGTAGGCGGCCGTCGAGAACCCGATGTGCCAGTAGATCTGCGGCGCCAGGTAGTCGATCCAGCCCTGCTTGACCCACTGCCGGCTGTCGGCGTAGATCGCGTCGTAGGACTGGAGGCCGGAGGTGCGCGAGCCGAGCGGGTCGGTCGAGGAGTTGCGCCAGATCCCGAAGGGGCTGATCCCGAACGACACCCACGACTTGGCGGTGTGGATGCGCTGGCCGAGCTCGCGGACGAGCAGGTTGACGTTGTCCCGCCGCCAGTCGGCGATGTTCGGGAACGCGCCGCCGTACTGGGCGTAGGCGGCCGAGTCCGGGATGGCCTGGCCGCTGACGGGATAGGGGTAGAAGTAGTCGTCGAGGTGCACGCCGTCCACGTCGTAGCGGGTGACGGCGTCCATGATCGCGTCCTCGATGAAGTCGCGGACCGCCGGGATGCCCGGGTTGTAGTAGAGCTTCCCGCCGTAGGCGAAGCGCCAGTCGGGGTGCTGCCGCGCGGGGTGCGTGGAGATCAGCTTGGTCGGGTCGTCGTTGTTGGCCACCCGGTACGGGTTGAACCAGGCGTGGAACTCCAGGTTCCGCGCGTGGGCCTCGCCGACCATGAACGCCAGCGGGTCGTAGCCGGGGTTCGTCCCCTGGGTGCCGGTCAGCCATTGCGACCACGGCTCGTACGGGGACGGCCAGAACGCGTCCGCCGTCGGCCTGACCTGCACGATCACGGCGTTCATGCGCTTGGCGACGGCCAGGTCGAGCCAGGCCCGGAACTCGGCCTGCTGGGCGGAGACGCTGAGCCCGGTACGGCTCGGCCAGTCGATGTTGGCGACCGAGGAGATCCACATCGCCCGGAGCTGCCGCTTGGGCGTCGCGGGATCGGTCGCGCAGGCGGCCGTTGCGGAGGAGGAGGAGGAGGAGGTGGGGGCTGCGGAGGCGGGGACGGGAGCCACGGCGGTGACGACAGCGGTGACGACGGCGGCGGTGAGCGCCGCCAGGACGGTACGCAGGAGCGCGGTCACGAAAGGAAGTTTCAGTCCCCCGATCGCGGAGCGCAATAGTTTTCAGGGGCCCAACTTTCCGGCCGCCCTCCGGTCGGCGGGCGGAAAGTTTCACCTAACACGTCAGTAATGTCAATTATCGACATTGTGTCAGAGGTGACATACGTTGGGCCGCATTCGGCGGCCAAACGCGGGCCGCGGACCCGCGCCCGCGTTCCACCCGTCACCCCCCAACGAGGAGCATCCCCATGATTCTCGCCCGCACGCGATTAGCTGCCCTCGCCACGTCCGCCCTGACCGTCGCCCTGATCACCGCGGGCCAGCCCGCCGCCCAGGCCGCCCGGGAGCCCGCGCTGCCGGCCGCGTTCGCCAAGGCCGCCTCGGCCAGCGACGTACCCCGCGATCTGCTGGTCGCGCTCGCCTACGCCGAGACCCACCTCGACGACCACCAGGGCAAGCCCAGCGCCAGCGGCGGCTACGGCCTGATGCACCTGGTCAGCAACCCCACGACCCACGCGCTGGAGAAGGCCGCCCAGCTCACCAGCCTGCCGGTCGAGAAACTGCGCTCCGACAACGCCGCCAACATCCTCGGCGGCGCCGCCCTGCTCCGCTCCTACGCCGACGAGCTCGGCCTCGACGACGCCGGCCGCAAGGACGCCGGCCGCTGGTACCAGGCCGTCGCCAAGTACGGCAACGCCTCCTCGCCGGAGATCGCCCGGCTGTACGCCGACTCGGTCTACGAGCAGCTCGGCCTCGGCATCACGGCCCGGGGCGTGACGGTCAAGCCCCAGGAGGTCACCGCCGACCGCGGCGACTACGCCAAGGCCCGCGACCTGAGCGCCCAGGGCGACGTCGGCGTGCTCAGCACCGACTACGGCCCGGCCGCCTGGGTCCCGGCCAGCTCCAGCAACTACACCGCCTCCAGCCGGCCGTCGAGCTACGCGATCGACCGCGTGGTCATCCACGTGACGCAGGGCTCGTACGCCGGGACGATCTCCTGGTTCCAGAACTCGGCCGCGCAGGTCTCGGCGCACTACGTCGTGAAGTCGTCCAACGGCGCCATCACCCAGATGGTGCGCGAGAAGGACGTCGCCTGGCACGCCGGCAACTGGACGTACAACACCAGGTCGATCGGCATCGAGCACGAGGGCTACGTCAGCGAGTCCTCGTGGTTCACCGACGCCATGTACCGCGCGTCGGCGGCCCTGACCAAGGCCATCTGCGACAAGTACGGCATTCCGAAGGACCGCGCCCACATCATCGGGCACAACGAGGTTCCCGGGGCCGACCACACCGATCCGGGGCCGTACTGGAACTGGACCACGTACATGAACTACGTGACCGGCGGCGGCACGCCCTCGTGGTCCACCACGGTGGACAACGCCACCTCCGGCCAGTTCACCGCCAGCGGCAACTGGGGCACCTCCGCCTACTCCAGCCAGCGTTACGGCGCCGACTACCGCTTCTCCGACCCGGTCGCCGCCAGCGACCCCGCCTGGTACCAGGCCGCGATCCCCAGCGCGGGCACGTACAAGGTGGAGGTCTGGTACCCGTCCGATCCGGGCTACAACAGCTCGGCGCCGTACATCGTGGCGGCCTCGGGCGGCAACCAGACCGTCTACGTGGACCAGCGCTCCGGCGGCGGAGGCTGGCGCAGCATCGGCACCTTCTCGCTGAACGCCGGCACCTACAACGTCGTCGGCGTCAGCCGGTGGACGGCCGGCACGGGCCTCGTCATCGCCGACGCGGTCCGCATCAGCAAGGTCTGACGGGCTCGGGCCTGGCGGTCCGGGCAGGTCCGCAAGGCGCGAGCCACCGAAACCGGCTCACACCCTCTCCCCCGGGGGTGTGAGCCATTTCACTTTGCCAATCATGTAATCGATTTCATAAGCTGCCGTGTAATCGATTACACGGAGGAGCGATGGCAAGGATCAAGGACGTCGCCGCGCAGGCCGGTGTCTCCGTCGCCACGGTCTCCCGCGTGCTCAACGACAACCCCTCGGTCAACGAGGAGACCCGGCGCCGAGTTTACGACGCGATGAGCGCGCTCAACTACGTGCCGAACGCCGTCGCCCGCTCCCTGCGCACCACCGCGACCAGGACGATCGGCCTGATCATCGGCGACGTCCTGAACCCGTTCTTCACCGAGCTGGCCAGGAGCGTCGAGGACGAGGCCAGGCGCGAGGGCTTCACGGTCGTCATGGGCAACGCCGACGAGCGCGCCGACCAGCAGGACCACTACGTGCGCACGCTGCTGGAGCAGCGCGTCGACGGGCTGCTGATCTGCCCGACCGCCGAGGTCACCCCGCTGGTGCAGCAGCTCGCCGAGGCCGGCCGGCCAGTGGTGTTCCTCGACCGCACGATCTCCGGGCTCGACGTGCCCTCCGTGCGTTCCGACGGCGCCGCCGCCATCGCCGAGCTGGTCCGCCACCTGCGCGAGCAGGGCCACCGGCGGATCGCCCTGGCCTCCGGCCCGGCCACCCTGTCCACCGGCCGTGAGCGCACGGCCGCCTTCGCCGCCGCGATGGCGGCCGAGGGCCTGGAGGTGCGCCCCGAGTACGTGCGGCCCGGCGACTTCCGCGAGGGCAGCGGCCGGCGCATCACCGCCGAGCTGCTCGACCTGCCCGAGCCGCCCGAGGCGATCTTCTTCGGCGACAACCTGATGACGCTCGGCGGTCTGGAGGAGATCCAGGCCAGGGGCCTGCGCATCCCCGCCGACGTGGCCGTCGCCTCCTTCGACGACGTGACCTGGTTCAAGCACACCGCCCCGCCGATCACCGCCATCGCCCAGCCGACGGCCGAGATGGGGCGCCTGGCCGTGCGGCTCGTGATCGGCCGGATCCAGAGCGGGCAGGCGGCCGACTCGCACGTCCTGCCGGCGCGCCTGGTGATTCGCCGATCATGCGAGCGGAAAGGGATCATGGAGTGACCGCGGAGATACTCAAGGCCGAGGGCCTGCGCAAGGTCTTCCCCGGCGTCGTGGCACTCGACGGCGTCGATCTGAGCCTGCGCGCCGGCGAGGTGCACGTCCTGCTCGGCGAGAACGGCGCGGGCAAGAGCACGCTGATCAAGATCCTGTCGGGCGCGTACCGGCCGGACGGCGGGCGCGTCACCATTGACGGGCAGCCGGTGGACATCCGGTCGGCGGGCGACGCCCAGCGGCTCGGCATCGCCACCATCTACCAGGAGTTCAACCTGGTCCCCCAGCTCACCGTCGCGGAGAACCTGGCGCTCGGCCGCCCGCCGCGCCGCTTCGGGCTGGTGGACAAGAAGCGCATGGAACGGCAGGCCAAGGCGCTGCTCGACCGCGTCGGCGTGGACGTCGACCCGGCGACGCCGATCTCCCGGCTCGGCATCGCCCGCATGCAGATGGTGGAGATCGCCAAGGCGCTCGCGCTCGACGCCCGCGTGCTCATCATGGACGAGCCCACCGCCGTGCTCACCTCCGGCGAGGTCGCCAAGCTGTTCACGATCGTCCGCCAGCTCCGCGACGAGGGCGTCTCGATCGTGTTCATCACCCACCACCTGGAGGAGATCGCCGAGATCGGCGACCGGGTGACCGTGCTGCGCGACGGCAGGTCCGTCACCGAGATCCCCGCCGACACCGCCCAGGACGAGCTGGTCAGGCTCATGGTGGGCCGCCCGATCGACCAGCAGTTCCCGCGGCAGGCCGCCGAACGCGGCGAGGCCCTGCTCAAGGTCTCCGGCCTCGGCCGCAGAGGCGTCTTCGACGACGTCTCGTTCGAGGTGCGCGCGGGCGAGGTGGTCGGTGTCGCCGGGCTGGTCGGCGCCGGCCGCACCGAGGTCGCGCGGGCCGTCTTCGGCGCCGACCGCTACGACACCGGCGAGGTGGTCGTCCGCGGCACCCGCCTGGCGCCCGGCGACGTGCACGCCGCCATGGAGGCCGGGCTCGGCCTGGTCCCCGAGGACCGCAAGGGCCAGGGCCTGGTGCTCGGCGCGGACGTGGCCGAGAACCTGGGCCTGGTCACCATGCGCGCCGCCACCCGCGCCGGCTTCGTCGACCGCGCCGGCCAGCGCAGGGCCGCCGGGAAGGTGGCCGAGCAGCTCGGCATCCGGATGACCGGCCTGGACCAGGAGGTCCGCACGCTGTCCGGCGGCAACCAGCAGAAGGTCGTCATCGGCAAGTGGCTGGTCGCCGACGCGGGCGTGCTCATCCTCGACGAGCCGACCCGCGGCATCGACGTCGGGGCCAAGGTCGAGATCTACCAGCTCATCAACGCGCTCACCGCCTCCGGGCACGCCGTGCTCATGATCTCCAGCGATCTGCCGGAGGTGCTCGGCATGAGCGACCGCATTCTGGTCATGGCCCGCGGCAGGCTCGTCGGCGAGCTGCCCGCGGCCGGGGCCACGCAAGACGACGTCATGGCCCTCGCGGTCACGGATGTGGAGGGTCCCCGTGCCAAGTAGCACCGTTCCGAACAAGCTCACCGGCCGCCGGTCGCCCGCCGCGGCCTGGTTCGCCGAGAACGGCGCGCTCGCCGCGCTCGTCGTGCTGGTCGTGGCGCTGTCGTTGTTGTCCTCCGACTTCCTCAGCGTGACGAACCTGCTCAACGTCGGCGTCCAGGCGGCCGTCACCGCGATCCTGGCCTTCGGGGCCACGTTCGTGATCGTCACCGGCGGCATCGACCTGTCCGTCGGCTCGGTCGCCGCGCTGTCGGCGATCGTGCTGGCCTGGACGGCCACCAGCGCCGGACTGCCGTGGCCGGTCGCCGTCGTGGTCTCGCTGGCCGTCGGCGTCGTGTGCGGCCTGGTCAACGCCGCCCTGATCGCGTACGGCAAGCTGCCGCCGTTCATCGCCACGCTGGCCATGCTGGGCATCGCCCGCGGTCTGGCGCTGGTCATCTCGCAGGGCAGCCCGATCGCGATGCCCGACTCGGTCTCGCACCTGGGCGACACGCTCGGCGACTACCTGCCGATCCCGGTGCTGGTGATGCTGGTCATGGGCGTGATCGCGGCCGTGGTGCTCAACCGCACGTACCCGGGCCGGGCCATGTACGCCATCGGCGGCAACGAGGAGGCCGCCCGGCTGTCCGGCATCAAGGTCAACCGGCAGAAGCTCATCACGTACGCGCTGTCCGGCGCCTTCGCGGCGGTGGCCGGCATCGTCCTGGCCAGCCGGCTGGCCTCGGCCCAGCCGCAGGCCGCGGCGGGCTACGAACTGGACGCGATCGCGGCCGTCGTCATCGGCGGCGCGAGCCTGTCCGGCGGCAAGGGCAGGGCGCTCGGCACCTTCGTCGGCGCGCTCATCCTCGCCGTGCTGCGCAACGGGCTGAACCTGCTGTCCGTCTCGGCGTTCTGGCAGCAGGTCGTGATCGGCGTGGTGATCGCGCTCGCGGTCCTCGTCGACACCCTGCGGCGCAGGGGAACGAACTAGGAAAAGGAAGTAAAGATCATGCGGATTCCCGCGATTGTCATGGCCGGCGCCGCGCTCACGCTCGGCCTGGCCGCCTGCGGCTCCTCCGGCGACGGCGGCTCCGGAGGCTCGTCCTCGGGGGGCGGGGACATCAAGATCGGCATGTCGGTGTCGACCCTGAACAACCCCTACTTCGTGCAGCTGCGCAGCGGCGCGGAGGCGGAGGCCAAGAAGGAGGGCGTCACGCTGACCGTCACCGACGCCCAGAACGACGCCTCCCAGCAGGTGAACCAGGTCCAGAACTTCACCAGCCAGAACATGAAGGCGATCATCGTCAACCCGGTGGACTCCGACGCGGCGGCCCCGGCGGTCAAGGCGGCGGACCGGGTCAAGATCCCGGTGATCGCGGCCGACCGCGGCGTCAACGGCGCCGAGGTGGCCCAGACCGTGGCCTCCGACAACGTGGCCGGCGGCAAGCTGGCCGCCCAGGAGCTGGCCAAGCAGCTCGGCGAGAAGGGCAGCGTGGTCGTGCTGCAGGGCACGGCGGGCACGTCCGCCTCGCGCGACCGGGGCCAGGGCTTCGCCGAGGGCATCGCCGCGTACCCGAACATCAAGGTCGTGGCCAAGCAGCCGGCCGACTTCGACCGCACCAAGGGCCTGGACGTCATGACCAACATGCTCCAGTCGAACCCCGGCATCACCGGCGTCTTCGCCGAGAACGACGAGATGGCGCTGGGCGCGATCAAGGCCCTGGGCGCCAAGGCGGGCCAGCAGGTCAAGGTCGTCGGCTTCGACGGCACCCCCGACGGCCTGAAGGCGGTGCAGGCGGGCACGCTGGCCGCCAGCGTCGCCCAGCAGCCGTCGCTGCTCGGCCAGCAGGCGGTGCAGGCCGCGGTCAAGGCCGCCAAGGGCGAGACCATCGACAAGACGGTGGCCGTGCCCGTCAAGGTGGCGACCAAGGAGAACGTCGCGGACTTCCAGTGAAACGCGCGGGGATTCTGAACGCCGAGCTGGCGGGGGCCATGGCCCGGCTCGGCCACACCGACCAGGTGCTGGTCTGTGACAGCGGGATGCCCGTGCCGCCCGGCGTGCGGGTCGTCGACCTGGCCTTCCTGCCGGGCATCCCGGCCTTCGCCGACGTGCTCGGCGGGCTGCTCGCCGAGCTCGTCGTCGAGGGGGCCACGGCGGCCGAGGAGGTGCGCGCGGGCAACCCCGGCTGCGCCGAGCTGCTCGCGGCCCGGCTGCCGGGGCTGGCGTACGTGCCGCACGAGGAGCTGAAGCGGCTGTCGGCGGGGGTGCGGCTGGCCGTCCGCACCGGAGAGGCCACGCCGTACGCGAACGTGATCCTGCGGTGCGGGGTGGCGTTCTAGGGACGCCTGCCCCGCGCCCCTGGGAAGCGGGCGGAGGAAGATCTACTCTGGCGTCGAGGGAGGCGCCATGACCCACGAGGCAGCAGAGCCGGATCCCGCCCAACTCCGTCGCGTCGCCATGGCGAGCGCGGTCGGCACCACGATCGAGTGGTACGACTACTTCATCTACTCCACGGCCGCCGCGCTGGTCTTCGGCTCCCAGTTCTTCTCCCCGCTCTCGCCCGCGTCGGGCACCCTGGCCGCGTTCGCCACGCTCGGCGTCGGGTTCCTGGCCCGGCCCGTGGGCGGCCTGGTGTGGGGGCACTTCGGCGACCGGCTCGGGCGCAAGGCGATGCTGGTCGCGTCCCTGCTGCTGATGGGCGCGGCCACGGTCGGCGTCGGGCTGCTGCCCACCTACGACCGGATCGGAGTGGCTGCCCCGATCCTGCTGCTGGTCCTGCGGCTGCTCCAGGGGCTCAGCGCCGGCGGCGAGTGGGGCGGCGCGGCGCTGCTCGCCGTCGAGCACGCCCCGCCCGGCAGGCGCGGCCGCTACGGGCTGTACTCCCAGGTGGGCGTGCCGGCCGGGCTGATCCTGGCGCAACTGGTGTACGTCGCGGTGACGGCCGGGCTGTCGGAGGCGCAGTTCGCGAGCTGGGGCTGGCGGCTGCCGTTCCTGTTCAGCGTCGTGCTGGTCGCGGTCGGGCTGTTCATCAGGCTGCGAGTGACCGAGACGCCGGTGTTCCGGGCGCTGTCCGCCGAGCAGGCCCGCAGCAGGCGGCCCGTCCTCGACGTCTTCCGCGAGCGGCCGCGGGCGCTGCTGCTCGCCTCGGCCAGCTTCGTCGCCAACACCGCGATCGGCTACGTGTTCCTCGCCTATCTCCTGTCCTACGGCACCCAGGTGCTGAAGGTGAGCAGGAACCTCATGCTCGTCGTGGTGATCGTCGGCAGCCTGACCTGGCTGGCCGGGATCGTGGCCACGGCCATCTGGTCCGACCGGATCGGCCGCAAGCCGGTCTACCTGGCCGGCTCGGTGCTCCTCGTGGTCTGGGCGGTGCCCTTCTTCCTGCTGGTGGACACCAAAGTGGCGGCGCTGATGGTGGTCGCCGTGGTGGTGCTCAACGTGGGGCTCGCCGCGACGTACGGGCCGCAGTCGGCGCTGTTCGCCGAGCTGTTCGAGCCCCGCTACCGCTACAGCGGGGTCTCCTTCTCGTACGCGGTCGGCGCGCTGCTCGGCGGCGGGTTCGCCCCGCTGGTCGCGACCGCCCTGCACGAGGCGACCGGCACGTCGTTGTCGGTGTCGGCGTACATGGCCGGGGTCGGGCTGATCAGCCTGGTGGCGGTGCTGGCCATGAAGGAGACCCGCCCGCCCGTGGCCGCCGGCTGAGTCAGGCCGTGGCGCCGCCGTCGATCACGTGGTCCTGACCGACGACGAAGCTGGACTCCGGCGAGGACAGCCACAACGCGGCCGCGGCGATCTCCTCCGGGGTGGCGACGCGGCCGATGGGCAGGGCGTGCCGCATGCGCTCGTCGCGCTCGGCGGTCGTCTCGCCGGGACGCGTGGACATGGGCGAGTCGATGGGCCCGGGGCTGACGGCGTTGACGCGGACGCCGTCGGCGATGTGGTCGCGGGCGGCGGTGCGGGTCAGGTGGCTCACCGCGGCCTTCGAGGCGGCGTAGGCGGCGGCCCCGGGCAGTCGCCAGTGGGCGCCGAGGTTGCTGGCCACGTTGACGATCACGCCGCCGCCGTGCTCGCGCATGTAGGCGATCTCGTGCTTCATCGACAGGAACACGCCCTTGAGGTTCACCGCGAGCACGGTGTCCCAGGTGTCCTCGTCGTAGTCGGCCACCGGAGCCAGCATGCCGAAGACGCCGGCGGCGTTCAGCGCCACGTCGAGCCCGCCGTAACGGGTGACGGCGGCCTCCACCATGGCGGCGACGGAGGCCGAGTCGGTGACGTCCGCGGTGAAGCCGGTGGCCCGGCCGCCCGCCGCCTCGATCTCCTTGACCACCGCGCCGAGCCGCGCGGTGTCCCGCCCGGCGGCCAGCACGGACGCGCCCTTCCTGGCGTACGCCAGCGCGGCGGCCCGGCCCACGACTCCGGTGGCCCCGGTGACAAGCACGACTTTTCCTTCGAACACGACAAGCTCCTAGAACGATCGGTCTCAAATTTGCACGGCAATCATGGCCTGTTCGACCGCGTCGCGCAGGCGGCGCGGGTCGGGGTCGGCCCGCCCGAGCACGCGCAGGCCCTGGAGCAGCACGAGCAGGAACCGGGCCAGCGCGTAGGGGTCCTTCGACTCGGGGATCTCCCCCTGGGCGCGGGCGCGCACCAGCGCGGCGGCGAGCGCGGTCTCCAGCTCGGCCCAGCTCGCCGTCACCCGGCGGGCCAGCTCGGCGTCGCGCGAGGCGAACTCCACGGCCGTGTTGACGACCATGCACCCGCGCCGCAGCTCGTCGGCGAGGATCTCGGCCACGTACGCGTCGAGGAAGGCGCGTACGGCCGGCACCGCGGGCCCCGGCTGGGCCAGCGGCTCGACCACGTTGCGCCGGGCCAGGTAGCGCTCCAGCGCCTTGACGTAGAGCTCCCGCTTGCCGCCGAAGGTGCCGTAGATGCTGGCCCGCGCCAGCCCCAGCCGCTCCACCAGGTCGGCCATCGAGGTCGCCTCGTAACCGCGCTCCCAGAACAGGTCGAGCGCCCGGTCGAGCGCGACCTCGGGATCGAACTCCTTGCTGCGTGCCACGCGGCGAAGCTACCACATTCAAGAACGAACGGTCTAGTTAGAAGAGCCTCTACGGTTCGCGGAACTCCGGGGCCTGGCCGTCGTCCGGCGGGTTCTGGGGCGGGTTGAGGTATTCGAGCGGCGTGTCGTCGGCGACGGCCCGCTCGGCGGCGGCGGTCTCCTCCACCGGCCGCTGCCGCGGGATGCTCAGCAGGCCCAGGCTGTCCTGCTCGCCGCGCCGCCTGATGACGTCGTTGATCGCCTCGGCCATCTCCTCCCTGGAGTAGCTGCCCTCGGGCACCTCGTTGAGATGGGCCAGCATGTCGGCGGGGATGTGCACGTGCGCGGAGACCCGCGCGTACACCTCGCGCATCGCCACCCGGTCCCGTCCCTGGAACGCCTCGTCCAGGGCTTCCTGCAGTTCGTCCAGCACGGCCTGGTCAGTCATCGCGATATCCCTTCAGTAGGTCTTCGGCCTGTTCTGTCACGTCGTCCACCGAGACGTCGGCGACCCACGTCCCGTCGTGCTCGCAGCGTTCGGCCTCCGCGTCCACGCCGCTCGCGCCGCAGGTCGGGCACCGGGTGGTCCAGGAGATCAGCGGCCGGTGCGCGGTCCTGCTGAGCGGCCCGGCGTTGATGACGTTGACGCACGAGTAGACGGCGACCGTGGGCGTGCCGACGGCCGCGGCGAGGTGGCGCGGGCCGGTGTCGTTGGCGACCACCAGGGCGCAGCGCTCGTACAGGGCGGCCAGGCCGCCGAGGGTGAGCGTGCCGACGACGGGAAGCACCGGGTGCGCCCGCCCGCGCATGGCCGCGACCGTCGCCTCCACCAGGTCCTTCTCGGCCCAGCTCCCGGTCACCGCGACGGGCCGGGCCAGCCGGTCGGCCACCTCGGCGAATCGTTCGGGGGGCCAGCGCCGCCGCGGGTCCGTCGCCCCCGGATGCAGCGCCACCAGCCCGGCCGGCGGCTCGCCGAACGACTCGGCCAGCTCCGCCCGGTCGCGGGCGGTGACGGCCACCAGCGGTTCGAGCCGCTCGGCGACCCCGCCGACCAGCTCGGCGACCTGGAGGAAACGCAGCGTCTCGTGCTGGAAGTCCGTGTAGGGCACCCACCGGTCCAGCTCCTCGGCGTCCGGGGAGCGCAGCCCGGCGGTCACCCGCGCCCCGAGCGAGCGCACGAACGGGTTGGAGAAGCGCCCGCCGCCGTGGATCTGCACCGCCAGGTCGAACGCCCGTTCCCGCAGCTCGGCGCGGGCCCCGCCGGGGACCGGGTAGCCGGTCTCCGACGTCGAGACCCCCGTGATCGGCGGCAGCGCCACCACGCCGTCCACCGGTCCCGGCCGCCCGGACAGGAACTCGGCGTGCCAGGGCGTGCCGAGCAGGGTGAGCCGGGCGTCGGGGTAGGCCAGCTTGATCGCCTCGATGGCCGGCAGCGCGAGCAGGTAGTCGCCGATCGCGTTGGCCCGCAGGACGGCGATGCTCCGCACGCCCTCGACCAGGCCGGGCCGGGCCGTCATGGGGTCCCCGGCATGTAGTCGTAGCATTCCGCGCTCCTGTCCGCGACAGTGGTCGGCAGCTCCAGGCGGCAGGCCCGCCTGGGCGGCAGCCCGGTGTCCGAAGGGCCGTACATAGCGGCCGGGCTACCCGGCAGGGATGGCCCGTAACTTCGGTTTCGGACGAACCTATTTGAGCTGGTATGCGTTTGAGCTGGGCTTTTACAGGTACTCGCCCTCTATGGGCACCCTGAGGGAAGAGACGGTCAGCGCGGTCGTCGTCGGCGACGTCATGCTCGACTCGTGGCTGCACGGCTCGGCCAAGCGGCTGGCCCAGGAGGCGCCGGTGCCCGTGATGAGCCTGGAGGCGGTCGAGGACGCGCCGGGCGGCGCCGGGAACACCGCGGCCAACCTGGCGGCGCTCGGGGCCCGCGTCCGGCTCGTCGGCGTCGTGGGCGACGACGCCTGCGGCGAGCAGCTCGTCCAGGCGTTGCGGCTGCTCGGCGTGGAGACGGACCTGCAGGCGGTGCCGGGGCGGCGGACCGCGCACAAGCGGCGGCTGGTCACCAGCGGCCAGCTCACCGCCCGCTACGACGAGGAGGACCTCGACGTCATCCCGCCCGAGGCCGAACGCGCGCTGCTGGCCCGCGTCTCCGCGGCCGTGGCCGGCGCGGACGTCGTCGTGGCCTGCGACTACGGCGGCGGCGTGTTCACCCCGGCGGTGCGCCGGGCGCTGGCCGGGCTGCCGCTGCTCGTGGTGGACGCGCACGCGGTCGCGCCCTGGGTCGAGTGCGCGCCGGCGGCGGTGCTGCCCAACTACGCCGAGGTGGTGGGCCTGCTCGGCGAGGTGGACGCCGCGGCCGACCGGCCGGCGTACCTGATGGCGCGCTCCGCGCAGATCCTGGCCGCCACCGGGGCCGGGATCGTGGTGACCACCCTGGACGGCGAGGGCACGCTGCTGCACCGGGCCGGCTGCCCGCCGTACCGGACCTACGCCCGGCCCGCGCCGCAGCACATGGCGACCGGCGCGGGCGACACCTACACCGCGGCCTTCTCGCTCTGGCTGGCCGCCGGCGCGACGCCGGAGGAGGCCGCCGAGGCGGGCCAGGCCGCGGCCGGGGTGGTCGTACGCCGTTCCGGCACGTCCATCTGCACCCGCTACGAGCTGCTGCGCGCCCTGCGCCGCCAGGAGGGCACCGTGCAGGCGGCCGAGCGCCTGGCCCAGCTCCTGGACGAGCACCGGCGCAGGGGCGAGCGGATCGTGTTCACCAACGGCTGCTTCGACGTGCTGCACCGGGGCCACGTCAGCTACCTGGAGCAGGCCGGGCAGCTCGGGGACGTGCTCGTGGTCGCGGTCAACAGCGACGCCAGCGTCACCCGGCTCAAGGGCCCTGGCCGCCCGCTCAACCCGTGCGAGGACCGCATGTCGGTGCTGGCCGCCCTGAACGACGTGGACTACGTGACCGAGTTCGACGAGGACACCCCGGAACGCCTGCTCAGGCTCATCAGGCCGGAGATCTACGTCAAGGGCGGCGACTACACCCCGGAGATGCTGCCGGAGGCGCCGCTGGTGCGCTCGCTCGGCGGCGAGGTGCTGGTGCTGGACTACCTGCCCGACCGCTCGACGACCGCCATCATCGGCCGCATGCGCTCGGTGCCCGGCGCCCCGGACGGTGCCACGCCCGTTCCGCCGGACGGGGTCAGGCCCGTTCCGCCAGCACGTCCATGACCAGCGAGCGCACCATCCGCACCGCCTCCTCGACCGCCCCGCGCACCGGCTCGCTCAGCTCCACCAGCACGTCGTCGGTGACCAGCCGGGCCGGCTCGCAGCACAGCACGAGCACCCGCGCGGGCACCCGGCCGAGCTCGCGCGCCATGCGCAGCACCTTGACCGGGTCGAGGCCGTGGCTCTCGGCCGCGATGCCGCCGGGGCCGCCCGGGCCGGGCATGTCCGGTTCGAGCATGTCGGGTTCGAGCAGGGTGAGCGTGCCCGGCGGCTCGCCGCGCGGCGCGGCGTCCACGAGGATCGCGGCCTCGTAGTCGCGCTGGAGCGCGTAGGCCAGGTCGAGGCCGCGGCTGCCGAAGTCGAGCACGTCGGCGGGCAGGTCGTCGTCGGCCAGGCGGCGCACGACCTCGACGCCGAAGCCGTCGTCGCCGAGGAAGACGTTGCCGATCCCGGCCACCAGGACGCGCGGGCGGCAGCCCCCTCCGACGGGTTCGAGCTCCTCTGCCGAGTAGAAGAACCGGTGGCACGGCAGCCTGGACTCGCCCAGATCGCGCAGCGGGTCGCCGGCGAGCGTGACGCCGACGTGGAAGCCGCCGACGTCGTCCCGCTCGACGCTCTCGATGACCGCGAGGCGGCCGTCGAGCGCGAGGTCGAGGATGTCGGCGCGGCTCTTCGGGCGCAGGCGCACCCGGCTGCCCGGGGCCAGCCGCACGCCGTCGACGATCGCCTCGGCCGGGGCCGGCCGTTCCGTCGGGTACCGAGTGTCCATGTCACGTCTCCCGCATGGTGCCGTGCAGGCGCATGAGCTCTTCCGGGGTGAGCGCGGCGCAGTGGTCGAGGAGCTGGTCGATCTCCATGGCGTCGAACGTGCCGCTCTGAGGGGCGACCTTGGGATGGTCGTAGAGGATGACCGGGGCCGACAACATCGTGTGCCGGTCGCCCTCCTCGCCCACCAGCACCGGCCAGGTGCCGATGTTGTGGCAGCCCGCGGCGAGCGCGCGCAGCGCGTCGGGCGGCTCCGTCAGCGAGACGAACCGGCCGCCCGGCGAGCTCACGACCGTGTGCGCGGAGATCAGGGTGTGCTTCATGGCCTCCGCGCGCGAGTCGCCCTGCCACGGGCTGGTGTTCGCCACCCGGACGGTGAGCCGGAACAGGCCCTCGCGCAGCCGCTCGGCGAACACCTCGGCCCGGCCGCTCAGCGCCTCCCAGCCGCGCAGCAGCACGCCCTCGCCGTCGAGCCATTCGGCCCGCTGGCCCGGCGGCACGTGGATCTCCATGCCGGTCGGGCAGGCCAGCAGGTCGGCCAGGCGCAGCCCGGTCTCGGCCACCTCGCGCTCCTTGGCCTCCTCCCTGGGCAGGTGGCGGGCGCCGCCGACGGTCAGCTCGGGCACGCGGACCAGCTCGCCCTCGCGCCGCACGGCCACCTCGCAGGTGACCAGGTGCAGGAAGCGCACGTGCACGTCCACGACGTCGTCGCCGCCGGCCTCCAGCAGGCACTGGGTCTGGGTCAGCCACGGGTTGCCCTCGTGCGCCCGGCCGTAGGACTCGGGGTGCACGCCGCCGAAGTTCCAGCGCCGCCGGTCGGGCGGGGCGGAGTGGCGGCTGGGCCACAGCAGGTAGCCCCCGTAAAGGACGGCGCGGGCGATGCGCCTCACGTGGTCCATCTGCCGGCTCCCACGCCGGGCGCCGACCGGACGATCTCGACCTGCTCGACCTCGGGGGCCGCGTCGCGCACGGCCCGGCGCACCGCGTCCGCCGAGTTCCCGTCGTCGTCCGGGAGCCGCAGGCGTACCAGGTCGCCCTCGACGGCGATCACCTCGGCGGCGGTGCCGCGCAGCGCGTCCTCGACCCGGGTCCGCACGTCGATCGGGTGGAGGTCGTGCAGCAGCAGCAGGTGCGCGACCACGTCGTCGGCGGCCAGCCGGGCGGCCAGGTCGTCGTCGGCCGCGGCCATGATCCGCGTCAGGCCCTCGCCGTAGAGGTCGAGCAGGGCCTGGGCCAGCTCGACGGCGGGCGGTTCGGCCCGTTCGAGCAGGCTCTCGATCCTGCCGATGCGTGCGTTCAGCGACATGACGCCCCCAGGACGGTCACGCCGTCAGGAAACCAGTCGTATTTAGCGGCATTCATCGGCCTTAAGCCCCCCAAGTGGCCATTGCAGAGGTTCAGCCATGGCGTCGTTCGGTATCCGATCAGTACCTCTACGTAGCGGGCATACCGCGTCGACGAAGTCGGCAAACCATGACCCAGACCCTGCGCGCCCGCGCCGCTAGACCAGCCGGACCGGTCCGGCGTCGATCGGCACCCGGAACAGCGCGTACGGGTACCGCCGCCGGTCCTGTCCCTCCTGGAACCTGGCCTGCCGGTGCAGTTGGTTGGCGGTCACGTACAGGTGGCCGTCGGCCACCGACAGCGTGTCCGGCCACAGCAGGCGGGCGTCGTGGACCAGGGTGTCGATCGTGCCGTCGGGCGTCCGGCGCAGCACCGCGTTGTGCTCCCAGTCGGTCAGGTAGATGCGCCCGGCGTCGTCGGCCTCCAGGCCGTCGGCCGAGCCGCCCTTGTCGCCCTCGTCCCTGACCGTCGCCGCCACTTCGGCGTCGTCCAGCGTGCGGTCGACCAGGGCGTCCGTGGACACGCTGTACCAGCGGCGGGAGAGCAGCGGGCAGTACCAGAGCCGCTCGCCGCCGGCCGGGAGCGCGATGCCGTCCGACCCCATCAGGACGGGCGACGGCGGCCCGTCCTGCGGCCGTTCCATGAACGGCCGGCCCTCCACGACCGGCACGAAGTCCGGCGGCCGCGCCGCCTTGGTGCTCGGGTGGTCGTGCAGCCGGCGCCACGCCTGCCCGCTGGCCAGATCGACCACGATGATCCCGTTGGGCCCCTTGTCGGCGGAGTCGGTGAGGTAGGCGACCCCTTTGCGCAGGTCGAACCGAACATCGTTGAGATAGGACGTCTCCAGGGCGACACCGCGGTCGAACATGATGACCTTGACCACGGTGTCGGTCTCCAGGTCCACGCAGACGAGCTTCGGCCCGCCCTTCCTGGTGGGCCGGAACATGGGGCTGCCGGTGTCGAGGATCCACAGCCGGTCCAGGGGATCGACGACCACGCTCTGCACCGAGACCAGCCACTTCGACGGCTCGTCGGCCTCGGTGTTCCACTCCCGGTCGGGATAGGGGACGGCGTTGCCGTCCCGCAGCTCGACCACGGTCGCCGGAACGTCGTCACCCCATTTGGGGAAGTTCACGAATATCCGGCCGGCACGGGAGACCGTGACTCCGGTCGGCATCGGGCCGGACTCGAAGGCGTGCACGAGTTCCAGCTTCCCGATGGGCTGATCGACCGGCTGAACGCCGTCGCGGCCGTTCCCCTTCGCCATGGTCCCCCCGTTCCCCGATCCGCCGGGCATCTGCCCAGCTCAGGCCGGGAGAAACAGCGCCCTCTCCAGCCAGGGCCGCAGGATGGGCAGCACGTTGGCCGCCTGCATGGCCCCTGCGTGGTCGAGCCCGTCGAGCACCTCGACGTCCCAGCCCAGCGCCTCGATGGCGGCCCGCTCGCGGAGCACCGGGCCGGCGATGCTGACGTGGGCGCCGCCCCACCGCTCGTCGTAGACGATCTCGTCGGCGGAGCCGACGAAGCACAGGCGGGGGCAGGACAGGCGCACCTGGCTGTCGTCGAACCCGCGCAGCGCCCGGTACAGGGTGGCGAACTGCCTGGCCTGGCCCTCGCTCAGCGTCACCTCGGTCGACGACCAGTCGCCCGGCTCGCCCGTCCCCGTGGCCGGCGGCGTGGCGGTCTTCGGCTCGACGGCCATCCGGTACGTGGCCTCGGTGACCTTCAACATCTCGGCGTAGGGCCCGCCGAGCGGCGGGAAGCCGCCCATGACCAGCGCCGAGAGCCGGTCGGTGCGCAGGGCGAGCTGGAGCCCGCTGAGCGCCAGCCAGGAGTAGCCGTAGTAGGCGAACCGGTCGGCCCCTGCCGCGTCGGCCACCGCCAGCATGTCGGCCGCCACGTTGTCGGGGGTGAGCGTGTCCGGCTTGGGATGGGCGAGGACGTGGCCCTCGTAGTCGAAGGCCACGACGCGGAAGCCGTCGGAGAGGCCGTCGATGAGCGAGCGGCCGAGCGCGGGGTCGGCCCCCCACTTCCGCATCTCCTCGGCCGCCTCGCCCTCGACCGGCTTGGGGTTGACGGCCAGGAGCAGGACCGGGCCCGAACCGTGGACCTCTGTCTCGATGGTGCTTCCGTCGTGCAGCGTCGCCGTGGTCACCGGGAGCCTCCGTGAATTCGATACGCCGTAAATTATTGGCCTGGGCGAGGATAGCTTATGGCGTAAAGAGTCGCAAAGGGCTGGGCATGGGCACGCAGCGCATGTCGGCGCCGTCCGCCTCCAGCCAGCGCAGCAGCAGATTGGCCTTGGCGGGCACGTACGCGCCGGCGAGCAGCTCGCGCAGCTCCTCGGGCTCGCCGTGGTCCTCGGCGCAGCCGGCGAACACCGATCTCGCCTCGGCCCACAGCTCGGCCCGCAGCTCCGGGTGCCGCTCGGCCACGGCTCCGGCGATCTCGCAGAGGTTGTTGACGACCAGGCAGTACAGCAGCCGCTCCCAGCCGTAGGCGGGGCTCACGACGGGCGTGCGGGCGCCGGGCAGGCTGTGGCGGTCCGCGGTCAGCTTGACGCCCTCGTGGTCGCGGAAGATCGCCTGGCCGGGCAGGCCCCGCTCGTCCACGCCGATGAGCACGTTCTGCAGGTGGCATTCGAGCACCACGCCGTGGCGGAAGTAGGCGTGCAGCACCGGTGGCACGACGTGGTCGAGGTAACGCCGCCACCACCCGAGCGCCTCGGCGGCGTCGAGGCCGTCCAGCGGGTTGCCGGGGAAGCCCTCGCTGACCCCGGCGGCCAGCAGGGCCGTCAGCCCCGGCCGCAGGTGCCCGCCCAGCCCGTCGCGGACGATCACCGCCAGCGCCTCGCCGCCGTCCCCGTCCAGCTCCAGGCTGCGGTAACCGCGGTCGCCGAGGACGGCGGGCCGCGGCCGGTGCGCGGGCAGGTCGTCGAACGCGACGCCCAGCAGGTCGTCGATCAGGCCCAGCCAGCGCAGGTCGTGCAGCCACAGGCGGCGGATGTCGTTGGTGATCCGCACGTCCAGGCTGAACTTGCAGAACAGGTCCGCCTCCGGCAGGTACACCGTGCGGATCGAGGCCGTCGCCACCGCCCGCGCGGGCGTGACGCCGAGATGGCGCAGCTCCTTCAGCCCGCCCAGCAGCTCCACCTGCCAGGGGTGGGCGGGCAGCAGCGTCAGGCCGTCGGGTGCGGGCGGGCCGAGCCGGTCGAGCGCGCTCGCGTCGCCCTGCTCGACCAGCGCCTCGGCGGGCACCCCGAGCAGCGGCAGCGCGAAGCTCGCGCGCGCCTCCGGCGAGTAGGGCAGCCAGGCGTCCGGGCCTGATCCGCCGCGCGCCTTGGGGGCCGGGTGGTAGCGGTGACCGGCGACGAGCGCCTGCTCCGAGCGCAGGTACAGGTCGGCGGGCGGGGTGGTGGCGCGCTGGGCCGACAGCAGCGCGGCCATGACGTCCCTGCTCTCCATGATCTCCTTGGCCAGGGACGGGTTGGCGTGGCCGGTGCGCGTCCGCAGCTCGTCCTCGGTGAGCGCCACCAGTCCGGCCAGGGAGAGCGGGCGCGGGCCGTCGGGGGTGCGCAGGGCGGGGGCGCCGGGGTACCGTCCGGGGCGGACGTGCAGGACCTGTCCGGTCGCGGGCAGCACCCACACGTCGCCCTCAGCGGACGCGGGTTCGGCCACCTCGCGCAGCAGGCAGTTGAGCAGGGCCGTCACCGCGAGGGCCGTGGCCTCGTCCGCGGCCTGGTGGTCTTGCGCCTCGGGTGCCGGACCGGCCGGTGGGAGGAGGCCGTCGATATATGCCATGGCGACCTGTCCTACCCTTTTGTACCGATCAGTGTCCACAGGGTGCTCACCTGGGCATGTTCCTGACATCGGGGGGGTTCATGCGGCATTCTGCGGCGCGGTTCGCGAGGGAGCTGGCCGCCGTGCGCCCGGACCTCGCGCCCGGCTACGCCGCGGCCCTGCCGGGGGCGCGGGCCGCCGTCATGGGACGGCTGTGGCGGGGCCTGCTCTGCGAGCCTCTGCCCGGTCTCGCCGAGCCCGTCGCCGTGGGCGGCGACCTGTGCGTACGGCTCTCGGACGGGCGCGAGCTGACCGGACGGGCCCGGCTGCCCTACGACCTGGCCGACGAGCCGGTGCTGCGGCTGGACGGCGTCCCGTACCCGGACCCGGCCGAGCTGCTGGCGGCGCTCGGCCTGCCCGGCGCGCAGGGGCTGGTCGCCGACCTGGACAACAGCGTCGCCTCCCTGGCGTTGTCCCGGGCGGGCGCGGCCTCCCCGCTCCGCGAGCCGGGCCCCGAACGGTACGAGCAGAGCGTGGTCGACGGCCATCCCTACCATCCGGGCTGCCGCAACCGGCCGGGGGTGTCGGTGGCCGAGCAACTGGCGTACATGCCGGAGCACCGGCCCGTCGTCGCGCTCGACCTGGTGGCGGTGCCCGCCGCCGAATGCCTGGTCACCGGGCCGTGGCCGGGCTCGCTCATGGACGGCGACCGGCTGCTGCTGCCCGTCCACCCCTGGCAGACCCGGCACGTGCTGGCCGGGCTGGGGGTGCGCCCGTACGCGATCGGGGCGTTGCCGTGCCATCCGCTGATGTCCGTACGGACCCTCGCTCCCCTGGACGGCGGCCCGCACCTCAAGACGGCGTTCACCACCCGGATGACCTCCGGCGTGAGGGACATCTCCCCCGGCTCGGTACGCGACTGCGTCCCCCTGTCGGACCTGCTCACCGCCCTGTCGGCGCGGCTCGGCGGCCGTCCGCGCATCGCCCGCTACCTGTCCGGGGCCGCGGGGGCCGTGCGCGGCGAGCACACCGCCGACCTGTCCGTCATGCTGCGCGATCCGACGCCCCGAGTGCCCGGCCACACCGTGCTGCCCGTCGCCGCCCTCACCGCCCCAGCCCAGTGGGACGTGCCGCGTGGCGAGGAGGCCGGCGAGTGGCTGGCGGCCTTCGCCGGCGTGGCGACGGCGGCGGCGCTCGGCCTGCTGGCCCTCGGGGTCGCGCTGGAGGCCCACGGCCAGAACCTGCTGGTGGTGCTGGACCGGCGGGGCCGTCCGGTCGAGCTGGTCTACCGCGACCTGGCCGACGTCCGGATCAGCCCGGCCCGGCTGGCCCGCAACGGCTTCGGGACGCCGCCGGTCAGCCCCCGGCTGCTCAGCGACGACCCCGGCGTCCTGCACGCCAAGCTGTTCGGCTCGCTCGTCGGCACCACGTTCGGCAGTCTGGTCTCCCTTCTGGGAGAGGGCGACCGTGCCGCCGAGTCACGCCTGTGGGCCGTCGTGGCAGGGGCCGCGCGGCGGGCCTTCGACGCGCTCCCCGACACCGCCGACGTGCGCGCCGACCGCGCGGCCCTGTTCGGCGAGCGGATCCGGGTGAAGGCCCACCTGCTCGCCCAGCTCGCGGGCGCCCCGCCCGGCGACAGCTGGACGACGCTGCCCAACCCCCTCACCCAGGGAGCCTCCTGGACCCTCGCTCACGCACGGTGAGCGCCTGGCTCTTTTCCCGAAGGAGGAGGAGTATGGGGCATGCAGCCGGACCCTGCTGCGCGTCGATCTTCGATCACGCAGAGTTCAGGGAAGGAGCGAATCCGATGATGCAGCTCTCAGTACGGCTCGTGCCCGTGGGCGACACCACCCTGGTGGTCGCCCTGGCGGGCGAGCTCGACTCGACGACCAGCCCCATCCTGGCCGCCTTCCTCGACCCCCTGCCGCGCTCGCGGGTGAAACACGTGATCGTCGCGGCGGGCGACCTCTGGTTCTGCGACCTGAACGGCCTCGAACAGCTCGCGATCACCCACCGGGCCATGCAGGAGAAGGGCGGCCACCTGGCCGTCGCCGAGGCCCAGCCCGCGCTGTGCCGCCTCATCGCGCTCATGACCGAGCACGGCGGCACCGCGATCCCCCTGTTCAGCACGATGCCCGACGCCCTGGCCGGGACCGGCGTCGAGATCTACGAGCAGACCGGCCCACCCAGGCCGGTCAGCCGCCACCTGGCGTGCTTCCGCCGGGCCCGCGACCCCCGCTCCGAGCAGCACCACGGCACCCGCCGGCTCCGGGCGCAACGGGACGAGACGCCCATCACCCCCGACCGCCAGGAGAACCTGCCGCCACCCGGCCGCTGGTCCGCGATCGTCGGCCGGCTGCGCTCGGCCAACGCCGACCTGCAACGCGCGAACGACGAGCTGCGCTCGGCCAACGCCGAGCTGCGTCACGCCAACGACGCGCTCACCGCCCGCGCCGCCGAGCTGCGCCGCGCCAACGACGCGCTGGCCGCCCGCACGGCCGAGCTCGACGAGGTCGGCCGGATCACCGCCTCGCTGGTCCACGGGCTGGGCGACGCGGCGGTGGTGCTCGACGCCGACATGCGGGTGCTCATCTGGGGGGCGGGGGCCGAGGAGTTGTGGGGGGTGCGGGCCGGGGAGGCGGTGGGCCGTCCGCTGGCCTCGCTGGGCACGGGGTTGCCGGTGGAGCGGATCGTCCCGCTCGTGCGCGACACGCCGGCCGGGGGCACGGCCAGGGCCGGAGCCAGGAGGGTCGCGCTCGACGTGGTCAACGGCCGGGGCCGGCCGACGCGGCTCACCGTCGAGCTGTCCCGCCTGCGTCCCGGCGACGACTCCGGGCGCGGCCTGATCATCGCCATGAAGGTGCCGCGCCCCGGGGCCTCACATGATCGCTAGCTGGCCGCCGTCGATCACCAGCTCGGTGCCGTGGACGAACGCGGCGTCGTCCGAGGCCAGGAAGGCGTAGGCGGCGGCGACCTCCTCGGCGAGCCCGGCCCGGCCCAGCGGGATGTGGTCGCGTTCGTAGGCGGAGACGAAGTCGTCGGCGAGCCCTGACGAGATCGAGGCGTTCAGCGGGGTGCGGATGTAGCCGGGGCACAGGGCGTTGACCCGGATGCCGTGCCTGCCGAGCTCGACGGCCATGGTCCTGGTCAGCAGCAGCACGCCGCCCTTGGAGGCGTTGTAGTGGGCGTAGTCGGCCTCGCCGCCGAGGCCGTTGGTCGAGGACATGTTGAGTATCACGCCGCCCGTCCCCCGGTCCACCAGGTGGCGGGCGACGGTCTGGGCCATCAGGAACATGCCGCGCAGGTTCACCGCGATGATCCGGTCCCAGTGGGCGGGGGTGATCTCCAGGAACGGCTCCCGCCAGGCCGTTCCGGCGTTGTTGATCAGCACGTCCACGCCGCCCATGGCCTCGATCGCGGCCGCGGCCAGCCGTGCGACGTCGTCCTCCGAGCTGACGTCGCCGGTCAGCCCGCCCACCTCGCCGAGCGGCGCGAGCTCGGCGACGGTGCGTTCGACCTCGTCGCCGTCCAGCCCGGTGAGCACCACCCGGGAGCCCTCCTCCAGGAACCTGCGGGCGGTGGCGGCTCCGATGCCGCTGCTGCCCCCGCTGATCAGCACCCGCTTCCCGGCCAGTCCGCGCATGACGCCGTCCTTCCTCAACGTGCCGCGACGCGCAGACCTGTGGTGACCTGCCCGTCGGGTCATCAGAAAATAGCACTGGTTCCGTATCCTGCACCGGCGTTCCGGTATACGGAACCAGAGGGCTATAGCGGGGATTTCGGAACTGCATTCTGTGACCACATCGGGTGGGGGTGTCACGGCCGGACGACCGTGACACCTCCGCCGAGGCCCTAGCCCGTGACGGGCGGGGCCCCTGTCACTTGCAGGGCTTGTACGGCGTGTCCTTCAGCGAGTAGTCCACGGCCTTCTTGATCGCGTTGATGCCGAGCCTGGCCGCCTTGGGACAGAAGGCCGACGGCGCCGTCTCGTACTCGACCTGGAACACCGGCTTGCCCGCCTTGACGAAGACGCTCAACTGGCCGCACTCGTCGTACTGGAAGCACTCCTCGTTGACTGCGTAGTCGAAGCTGGACACCAGCTCGGCCGCCTGGCTGAGGTCGTTCTTGAGCGCCGCGGACAGGCCCTTGCGGTGGGCCAGGTCGGCCAGCGCCTTGTTGTAGACGAGCTGGGTGGCGGGGCTGACGGTCCAGCCGGTGACCGACTTGCCCTCTTCGTGGGCGTTGACGACGTCGAACTCGACCCCGTCGAAGCCCGCCTGGACGCACTTGTCGACCCGGGCCTCCATCATCTTCAGCAGGAAGTCCCGCTGGCCCTGGTCGTTGTTGATGTTGGCCCAGCGCTCGTTGGGGAACTCCGCACTGAACGGCTTGCCGAGCAGGGAGTTGCCGTGGCTCTTGTGCCAGGCGACGAACTGCTGGTAGTCGGGCCGGTACTCCTCGATCGAGCCGGCGTCGACGTAGCAGACGGCCTTCGCGCCGCGGGCGTGGACGGCCTTCACCGCCGCGGTGTTGAGCGTGGTGTTGTTGCCCACCACGTCGCCGTCGGCGTAGAGGTCGATGTCGAACACCGCCGGCCGGACGCAGGCGCCGCCCGACTGGGGGACCACGCAGATGTCGACGTTGACGCCGCCGGTGGCGGCGTACTTGGCGTTGCCCTGGAGCTGGTACTGCCAGCGGCTCTGCAGCGGCGGCTTCCACACCCCCGCCTGCGCGGCCTGCGCCGCCTGCCCCGTCCGGGCCGTGGCCGGTGCGGCGAGCGCCGCGAGCGGCGCGCAGCTCAGGGCCGCGACCGCGGCCAGCCGGGCTAAGAGAGTCATGGTTCGCACGTTCGCGCCCCTCATTCCGTCTGGTGGAACTCTAGTCTGCATCGTGGATGCGTGACTATACTCGCCGCACGCAGCGGGCCGCCACGCCCGCCGTGCTCTGTGGAGGGAACCCCATGGCACGACTCATTCACCACATCCGCGAGACCGCCCGATGAGGCCCCGTACGACGCTGGCCGTCGTCGCCCTGGCTCTGGCCGCGGCGAGCTGCGGCGGCGGCGGCGGACAGGAACGGGCGGACGGCCCGGTCGAGATCACCATCTGGCACGGCCAAGAGGACGCCTCGGCGAAGTCGATCGAGAAACTGGTCGCCCGGTTCAACCAGAGTCACCCCGACGTCAAGGTCAGCACCGAGTCCGGCGGCGCGACCGCAGACGGCATGCTACCCAAGATCACTGCCGCGCTCACCTCGGACGCCTACCCCGACATCGCCTACCTGTACGGCTCCTGGGCCCCCAACGTGGCCAGGAACCCCAAGACCGCCGACCTCACCTCCCTGGTCAAGGACCCGGCCGTCGGCTGGGACGACTTCTGGGCCAACGAGCGCGAGGCGGTCACCGTCCAGGGCAAGGTCATCGGCTTCCCCGCCGTCGTGGACAACATGGTGGTCCTCTACAACAAGAAGCTGCTGGCCAAGGCGGGCGTCAAGGCCCCCGGCCCCGATTGGACCTGGGACGACTTCCGCGACATCGCCAGGAAGACCACCGACGCGCAGAAGGGCGTCTTCGGCACGACCTGGGCGATCAGCGGCGGCGAGGAGGCCGTCTGGGGGCTCTGGCCGCTGCTGTGGCAGGCGGGCGGCGACATCCTCACCCCCGACCACAAGAAGTCGGCGTTCAACTCCGCGGCCGGGCAGCAGGCGCTCGGCCTGGTCCGGAGCATGGCCGTGGACGACAAGTCGGTCTATCTCGACTCCAGCCCGGCCGAGAAGGGCCAGAAGCTGTTCGAGTCCGGACGGCTGGCCATGTTCCTGTCCGGCCCCTGGGTCCTGCCCGACCTCCAGGCGGCCAAGGTCGACTACGGCGTCGCGCGGCTGCCCGGCACCAACGGCAACCACGAGACCGTCTCCGGCCCGGACAACTGGGTGGTGTTCGAGCACGACGAGCGCCGCGTCAAGGCGGCGACCACGTTCCTGAGCTGGCTGACGGCCGCGGAGCAGCAGCTCGTGTGGATGAGCGACACGGGCTCGCTGCCCATCAGGGAGTCGATCACCAAGCTGTCCGGTTACCAGGACTATCTGAAGAAATATCCGGGCATCGAGGTGATCTCCGAGAACCTGGCCAACGCCAAGCGGGTCCGGCCGCCCACCACCAAGTACCCCCGCGTGTCGTCCTTCGTCGCCGAGGCCATCGCGCAGGCGCTGCTGGGCAAGGCCGACGCCAAGACCGCCCTGGACGAGGCCGCGGCCAGGTCCGACGCGGTGCTGGCGGTGCCGGGTTCATGAGCAGCGCCGCCGTCGGCGCGCCCGCCGCCCGGCACGCCAGGAAGACCCGCGGGCTCGGCGACCACGTCGCGGGCTGGTCGTTCGCGGGCCCCGCCACGCTGATCATCCTCGGGTTCGCGCTGGTGCCGATGGCGTGGGCGCTGGCGCTGTCGTTCACCGACTCCGACCTGATGAAGACGCCCGAGAACGTCGGCCTGGACAACTACCGGGCGCTGTTCCAGGACCCGGTGTTCTTCCAGGCGGTGCGCAACACCGGGCTGCTGCTGGTGCTCTACATCCCCGCCTCGCTGGTCTTCGGCCTGGCGGTGGCGGTGCTGCTGAACAGGAAGGTGCGCGGGATCGGCTTCTACCGGACCGCCTTCCTGGTTCCGTACGTGGCCTCGGCCACCTCGGCCGGCCTGCTCATGGGCTACATCTTCGACCGCGACTTCGGCCTGATGAACGGTGTGCTCGGCCGGCTCGGCCTGCCGCTCCAGGGCTTCCTGAGCAGCCCGTCACAGGCCATGTACGTGCTCACGCTGATCTTCTTCTGGACCCGGTTCGGCTTCGCGGTGGTGATCTACCTGGCCGCCATCCAGGAGATCGACAAGGCGGTGCTGGAGGCGGCCTCCATCGACGGCGCGGGGCGGTGGGCCACGTTCCGGCACATCATCGTCCCGTCCGTACGGCCGATCACGGTCTTCCTCGCGGTCTGGGGCGTGATCGACGCGCTGCAGTTCTTCGACCTCGTCATGACCACCACCCAGGGCGGCCCGGCCAGCGCGACCGTGACCATCGTCTACTACGTCTGGCAGCTCGCCTTCCGCTACTCGGCCGCCGGGTACGGCGCGGCCGTGGCGTACACGCTGTTCGCCGGGACGCTGCTGCTGATCGTCGCGGGCCTGGTGGTCGCGCGGCGGAGAGGGGCCGTGCGATGAGGCGACGCCTGCCCAGCAAGTGGCACCTGGTGCTCGCGCCGATGTCGGTGGTGACGCTGCTGCCGTTCGTGTGGCTGGTGCTCAGCTCGGTCATGACGCAGGCCGAGCTGAACAGGTTCCCGCCGCCGATCCTGCCGGAGGGCATCGACCTCGGCGGCTACCGCACGGTCATGGAGCGCTCCGAGTTCCCCCGCTGGTTCCTCAACAGCGTGCTGGTGTCGAGCGCCATCGTGGCGGCCCAGGTCGTGCTCTGCAGCATGGCCGGGTACGCCTTCGCCCGGATCCGGTTCATCGGCTCCCGGCTGACGCTGGTCCTGATCATCGCGACCGCGCTGATCCCGTTCCAGCTCACCGTGATCCCGACGTTCCTGATGTTCAGCCGGGCCGGGCTGGTGGACACGCTCGGGGCGCTGGTCATCCCGCAGCTCAGCTCGTCGGTCGGGATCTATCTGATGACGTCGTTCTTCCAGTCCTTCCCGAGGGAGCTGGAGGAGGCGGCGCGGATCGACGGGTGCTCGCGGGTCGCGCTGTTCTTCCGGGTGGTGCTGCCGGTCGCCAAGCCGGCGCTGGCGGCGCTCGCCGTGATCACGTTCATCACGGCCTGGAACGACCTCTTCTGGCCGCTGGTGGTGATCAACTCCGAGGCGAACTACACCGTGCAGGCCGGGCTGACCACGTTCCAGGGCCAGCACCGGGCCGACTGGCCCGCGATCATGGCGGGCACGGTGCTGACCACGCTGCCGGTGCTGGCCGTGTTCCTGTTCGGCCAGCGCCGGTTCGTGCAGGCGCTGACCGGGGCGGTCAAGGGGTGAGGCCGCGGTAGGGGTTGGCGGGCAGGCCGGTGTGGGGGGTGCGGCAGCGCCACAGCTCCCCGCCGGCGCCGCCGTCCCAGGCGGTGGTCACGTACAGCACGTTGAGGTCGGGGCCGCCGAAGGCGCAGCTCGTCACGTTGGTCGCGGGGACGTCCACGGTGAGGTTTGTACGCCCGTCCGGCCGCAGCCGCACGACCGCCGCGCCGCCCCACAGCGCGACCCACACGTGGCCGGCGGCGTCCACGGTCAGGCCGTCGGGGCTCGGGAGTGCGGCAAACTCCCGGCGGCCGTCGAGCGTGCCGGTCGCCGGGTCGTAGTCGAAGACGTCGATCCGGTCGGTCGCGGTGTCCACGTAGTACATCAGGCGCTCGTCGGGGCTCCAGCCGACGCCGTTCGAGATCGTGACGCCGTCCAGCACCTTGTCGCACGTACGGTCCTGGGCCAGGCGGTAGAGGGAGCCCGCGGCGGGGGTGTCGTCCTCGGCCTTGGTGCCGGCGAAGAAGCGGCCCGCGCGGTCGCAGGCGCCGTCGTTCATCCGGTTGCCCTCGGGCTCGGGCGGCCGGGCGACCAGGTCGGTGCGGCCGTCCGCGTGGCGGGCGAAGCCGTCCCTGAGTGCCAGCATGAGGCCGCCGGAGGCGTGCGGCACGGCGACGCCGACCGGCTGGCCCAGCTCGATGGTCTCCCGCTCGTCGCCGGCCGGGTCGAGCCGGTGCACGTGACCGGCGGGGATGTCGACCCACAGCAGGGTGCCCGTGGCGGCGTCCCACCTCGGGCCCTCCGCGAGGGCGGCACGGGGGACGGGGACCTGCTCCAGCTTCATGCCTTGCGCCCTTCTGGTCCGTGATACGGAATGCTGTTCCGCGTTCTGTCCGACCGTAGCCGGTCGAGGTCCCTTTGGGGAGAGGGGGGAAGGAGCCGGCGCCACCGCCCGATGCGGCGGCTGGGGTCAGCGCGGCAGGGGGCGGGGGGCTTGTGGGTGGGGGGTCAGACCTGGGCGGAGATGGCGCGGCGGAGGCCGAGGCCGACCTCTTCGAGGCGGGCGACCGACATGCGGTCCTTGATCGCGGTCACGCTCACCGCCGCCACCGGCGCGGTCTTGCCCAGGAAGACCGGCGCCGCCACGCACCGCACCCCCGGCTCGTTCTCCTCCAGGTCGAGCGCGTACCCCTGCTGCCTGACCTGGTCGAGGTGGGTGGCCAGCTTGGCGGGGTTCGTGATCGTGTTCCTGGTCCTGGCGGCCAGCGGCCCGTGGCGTTCGGCCCACGCCTTGACCGACTCGTCCGTCGGGTACGTCCAGGCCAGCAGCGCCTTGCCCACGCCCGTGCAGTGGGCCGCGTTGCGCCCGCCGACCACCGAGGTCATGGTGATCGACCGCACCGCCTCGACCTTGTCCAGGTAGACGACCTCGCCGCCGTCGAGCATGGCCATGTGCACGGTCTCGGAGAACTCCTCGCTCAGCCGCAGCAGCAGCGGCCGGACGAGCGTGCGCAGGTCCATCGTCTCGTAGAACCGGAAGGCCGTGGCCAGCATCTCGGTGCCGAGGAAGTACGGCCCGCTCGGCTCCGGCTGGGCCGCGAAGCCCCGGTGCTTCAACGCCCCGAGCAGGCGGTGCAGCGAGCTCTTCGGCAGCCGCAGCCTGGTGGCCAGCTCGTCGAGCGTCACTCCCCTGCTGTGTCTCCCGATCTCCTGCAGGATCAGCAGGGCACGATCGACGCTCCCCACAGGGGACTGGGTCTCAGCCACTGAACTCTCCCTCGCCTGTTCCGCTGATCGGAATGCTAGCGCGTAATACGGAACTTTCCGCACACGCGGTCGCACAGTGGTTGTCTCAGCGTAGTCAGCACAGCCCTGTGTCAGCACAGAGCTGCGGGAAAGGGACGGGCGGCTACGCCCGGCGGGGGTCGAGCTCGGCGACCGGGACGCGCCGGAAGACGATGCTCTCGTACGGCCCGAAGTCGCCGGTCTCGAACAGCAGCCCCACCGTGTCACCGTCCACCCTGACCAGGTCGGAGTAGGCGGCGGGCAGGCCCGACACGGTGTGCACGGAATGCCAGGTGACCCCGGCGTCGGTGCTCGCCCGTACCGTCATCAGGGCCCGCGCGTCGGGCGCGGCCGGGCCGGAGAACAGCAGCACGCCGGGCGGCTCGCACCACAGCACGCTGCCCTCCACCACCGGCCCCGCCAGCCCGGCCTGCGGGCGGAAGGGCAGGTCGAGCCGCTGCCCGCCGTCGGAGGAGCAGGCGTCGGCGCGGGTGCCCGGCGCCGCGGAGTCCGTCCTGGCGTTGAGGTAGAGGCGGCCGTCGGGCAGCTCTGTCGCGGTGGTCTCGTTGACGTTGACGTAGCCGTCGGGGTTGTCGTCCACGTAGCCGATGCGCCAGGTACGGCCGCCGTCGTCGCTGAGCAGCGCGTGGCCGCCGTTGTAGCGGCCCTCGGTGCCGTCGTCCGAGCCGGACGGGGGCAGGGAGTGGTTGCCCGGCACCACGACGCGCCCGCTCCGGAGCCGGACGGCGTGCCCGGGGCCGGTGGCGTACCAGCGCCACTCGGGGCGCCTGACCTGGGCGGTGATCTCGCGCGGGGCCGGCCAGGTGATCCCGTCGTCCGCGCTGACCTGGACGAACACCCGCCGCCCTGCCGCCGCCTGCACCTGGCCTCGCCTGATCTTCTCCTCCGTCGCCGACGGGCCCTGCCGGACCGTGACGAGCAGGATCCGGCCGTCGTCCAGCACCACGGGCGCGGGGTTGCCCACGGTGCCGCGGCGCGGTTCGGTGGCGACCACCTGAAGGGGACCCCACGTCAGCCCGCCGTCGGCCGACCGCCTGAGCACCAGGTCGATGTGCCCCGAGTCGCCGGCGGACCCGCGCCGCCCCTCGGCGAAGGCGAGGAGCGTCCCGGCCCCGGTCACCACGACCGCCGGGATGCGGAAGGTGTGATAACCCTCGGTCGCCGCCCGGTACACCACCGACGTGGGGTAAGGAGTCATGCGCGAACGCTAGGCCCCGCAGGTGAACGTCTCCCGGCCTCCGGCGGACGTCCCGATGCCAGCCCGGCGGCCAGGCAGGCCAGCGGGAGAGCCGGTACGACGTACCGCACGTCGTACCCGCTCAGGAAGGACGGCGCCACGACCAGCACGGCGGCGGCCACGCCGGGCAGCAGCGCGTCCGGCCGCCGCCGTACGGCCGCCACCGCGAGCGCGCCGCCGAGCAGCGCAAGGAGCACCGGGTACGGCAGGTAGCCGAAGCGCTGGTAGGCCCGCAGCCAGCCCGCGTAGGGCTCGACGATCCGCGTGTCCGCCGGCCCGCCCTCGTACGCCCCGGCGATCCGCCGTACGGACGCGCGCAGCGGGCGCTCCTCGTAGGGGAACCAGTACGGATTGATCTTCCTGTCGGACGCCTTCCTGGCCGTGGTGCGCTCCCAGCGCAGCAGCCACCGCAGGTCGCGCCCGACGGCGGCCAGGTAGTCGCCGGGCTGGGCGAGGACGGCCGCGCGGGCGAAGCGCCCGGCCAGCGCGTTCCGGTCGCCGGGGACGGCGGCCAGGGTGGGCCCCCACATCCAGTGGGCGGGAGAGGGCCGCCCGGCCACCGGCGTCCGCGGGCAGAGGGGGGCCAGCTCGGGCTCCGGCCTGATGACCGAGCAGTCGGCGAAGGTCGTCGTGCGGGCCCACAGGAACAGGCCGTCGGCCTTGGTCAGGCCGAAGGTGCCGCTGGTGGCCCACATCCAGGAGGCGTACCCGAGCAGCGGCGCCGCCCCCGCCAGGACCAGGCAGAGCAGCGCGCGCGGCCCGGGACGGCGCAGCAGCAGGCAGGCGGCGGCCACCACGAGGACGGCCACCCCGATCGTGCGGGTGACGGCGGCCAGGCCGAGCAGCACGCCGCCGGCGGCCGCCGTGGCCGGGGTGAGCCGGTCCGACAGCGCCAGGATCCCGGCCGTGACCAGCACGGTGAACAGCGCGTCCGCCATGATCATGTGTTCCAGCAGGATCAGGAACTCGTCGTACAGCAGCGGCGCGACGGCGGCCGTCGCGCCCCAGCCGGGCAGGCCGCGCCGCCGCAGCAGGGCGTAGACGGCCACGGCGAGCGCCGGCCCGGACGCGTGCTGCACGGCGGCCACCAGCGCCAGGCTCTTCCCGGGCCCGAGCGCGGCCAGGAAGAGCGAGTACCCGAGCGGCCGGAACGTCCCGGGCACGAGGTCGGCCGCGGCCTCCAGATAGGAGAAGGAGTCCGCCCAGAACCACAGCGCGGGCCGGTACCCCGCCATCGCGAGCAGCCGCAGCGCGACGGCGGGCACCAGCGCGACCAGCAGCGCCCGATGCCGCCCCAGGGCGTTTCCGGGCAGCACGAACACAGGAGACGGCGCCGGCATGGGGAAGCTCCTTCATGGGAGTGCCGAGCGGGCTCCCCCGGACGGCGCGGGCATCTACCCGGTCTCTCCGTCGCGGGCCGAAAGGGTTCACGCCCGTGGCCACCTCGGGTGGCGCGGGCAGGGCATGAAAGAGTGCGAATCGAGGACGAGTAATGGGGAGGCAGCGTGGCTGAGGAGTTCGACGTCATCGTGATCGGGGCCGGTCCGGCGGGCGAGAACGTCGTCGCGCGGGCGGTGCGCGGCGGGTTGAGCGCCGCGATCGTCGAGGAGCGGCTGGCCGGCGGCGAGTGCTCCTACTGGGCGTGCATCCCGAGCAAGGCGCTGCTGCGCCCGATCGACCTGGCCGGCGAGGTGTCCCGGGTGCCCGGGCTCTCGCTGGGGCCGATCGACGTGGCCGCGGTGCTCGCCCGGCGCGACGAGGCGGTCTCACGCTACGACGACTCCGGGCAGGTGAGCTGGGTCGAGGGCGTGCCGGCGGAGTTCGTCCGCGGCAGGGGGCGGCTCGACGGCGAGCGGCGGGTGGTCGTCACGACCCCCGACGGCGGCGAGCGGGTGCTCACGGCCCGCCAGGCGGTCGTGCTGGCCACCGGCAGCACGGCGGCGGTCCCCCCGGTGCCGGGCATGGCCGAGGCGAAGCCGTGGACCAGCCACGAGGTCACCGCCGCGACGAAGGTGCCCGAACGCCTGGTGGTGATCGGCGGCGGCGTGGTCGCCTGTGAAATGGCGCAGGCCATGCACGGGCTGGGCGCGCGGCAGACGACCGTGCTGGTGCGCGGCGGCGGGCTGCTCGGCCGGGTCGAGCCGTTCGCGGGCGAGCTGGTGGCCCGGTCGTTCGGCGAGGCGGGCATCGACGTGCGCCTGCACACCGACGTGGTCAGGGTCGAGCGGCCCGAGCCGGGCGGCAAGGTGACCGTGCACCTGTCGGAGGGGCCGCCGCTGGAGGCCGACGAGCTGCTGGTGGCCACCGGCCGCAAGGTCGCCACCCGTGGGATCGGGCTGGACACGGTCGGCCTGCCCGACGACGCGCCCGTCGAGGTCGACGACAGCATGCGGGCCACCGGCGTGCCGGGCGGCTGGCTCTACGCCGTCGGCGACGTCAACGGCCGCGCGCTGCTCACCCACATGGGCAAGTACCAGGCCAGGATCTGCGGCGACGTGATCGCGGCGCGGGCGCACGGCGACGACCTGCCCGCCATGCGCGACCTCGCCGGCGGCTTCGGCGCGCCGCAGGTGGTCTTCACCGACCCGCAGGTCTGCGCGGTCGGCCGTACGGAGGCCGAGGCCAGGAAGGCCGGCTTCCGGGTGCGCGCGGTCGAGTACGACCTCGGCTCGGTCTCGGGCGCGTACCTGCTGGGCGACGGCTACCGGGGCCGCGCCAAGGCCGTGGTGGACGAGGACAGGAAGGTGCTGCTCGGCGTCACCTTCGCCGGTCCCGGCGTCGGCGAGCTGCTGCACGCCGCCACGATCGCGGTCACCGGCGAGGTGCCGCTCGACCGGCTCTGGCACGCCGTGCCGTCGTTCCCGACCGTGAGCGAGATCTGGCTGCGGCTGCTGGAGACCTACGGGTTGTAGGCGACGTCCGACGTCCCCCCGGACCAGGTCGGGGGGACGGGCGGCGGGACGGCGCCCACCGTCAGCTCCGCCACGGTCTCCTCGACGCTGCCGCGCAGCTCGACGTGGGAGAGCAGGTCCGTCAGCCGCAGCACCGACAGCAGGTGGTCGGACGGGCTGACCACGATGATCCGGCCGCCCGGCTCCGCCTCCATCCGCTGGATCGCCGTGGCCAGCACGCCGATGGCGGAGGAGTCGTAGAAGACCAGGTCGGCCAGGTCGAAGACGAGGACGGGTCCGGGCGACCAGTCCCACACCGCGTTGATGTGGGCGCTGAACCTGACCCGTCCCGCGTGGTCGAGCTCGCCCGTGGCGCGCATGACCGTGCACTGCTGATGCCGGATCGTCTCGATGCTCAAACCGTTCCCGCCCACCCATGACAACTGCCCGCAGAGTGGCGTTATCACAACTGATCACCAGTTTTCCCGCCGAAACGGCGGGTCTCGCAGGTCACGCGGGTCGAGGGAACCGGAGCTCCCGCTAGTCCGAGGTGCCCGACTCCAGCGTCGGCAGGACGCCCGGCACCCGCTCGATCACCACGAGGAACGGCGAGACCGTCGGGCTCGGCAGGACGAGCTCGGTGACGTTCCCGTGGACGGTCTGCCCGAAGGGCCCGGCCACGCCGTCCCTGAGGCTGTAGACGCGCTCCACCGTGGGGGCCGCCGTGCCGAGGAGCTTCCTGGTGGCGTGCCGCAGCCAGCGCAGCTCGCTGTTGACCCGCCGCCAGGTCGCCGGGATCATGCTGGCCGCCTCCGCCTTCGTGCCCAGCCGGAGCGTGATCCGCCCGCTGGCCCCGAACGTGTCGCGCAGCACCGGGTTGACCACGAACATGCCCGACCGCAGGACGCGCATGCCCTGCCGGTTGACGTTGGCCAGGCCGCCGCCGCTGATCAGCGAGGACAGCTCGCAGCGGGAGCCGTCGAGCGTGTCGGGGTCGTAGTCGACCTCGGGCGGCTCCTCGAACACGATCTTGTTCAGCCGCAGCCCGGCCGCCCCGTCCTCCTGGACGCGGCCGGACAGGAACGTGCGCACCTCGTCGCAGACGCCGTCGCCCTCCATGACGTCCAGGGCCTCGACGCAGATCAGCCCGTCGTCCGGGATCTCCTCGGGGGTCAGGTCGAAGGCCACGCGGGCGTGCGGGTTGCGGCCGCGCAGCAGCACGCACTGGCGCAGGCGGCCCTGGGAACGGATCTGGACGCACCGGGGCGTCGTGAAGTCGGGGCCCGTCCTGCCGGTGTGCCAGCCGCTGACCGACCGCTCGTCCATGGACAGCGACATCTGCACCCGCAGCGGCCGTCCCTGCGCGGACACCTTGAAGCCGACCAGCCCGGACGTCTCGAACCTGCCCACGATCTGGCTGCCGCGGTGCAGCCGGTCGATCACCTGGAGCGCGGGGAACCGCCCGCTGGTCACGTGCACGGGCGGGATCGCGGGCAGGATCACCGGGTCGAGCTCTGTGATGGGTCCTGTTCCGGTCATCGGGCGCTCCTCGCGGGGGTCAGTGTGGTCTTGGCCAGGTCCTGGAGGTCGAATCGGGTGAGCACGGGGTCGCGGCGCTCCCACATGCGGCGCACCGCCTCGAAGAGCGGGTCGCCGTCGGGCTCGGCGTGCCGCAGGGCGACCGCCAGGGCCCGCGGGTAGTCGGGGCCGAGCTCCCAGCGCGGCAGGACCTGGGTCGGCACGTCGGCGCCGCAGCGGCGCAGCCACAACCACAGGCGGGCGCGCTCGCGCTGCTCCGGGCCGAGGATCGTCTCCGCCTTGCCGTGCACGGCGACGGCCTCGCCGAGCCGGTCGCGCAGCTCCTCCGGCGTGCGCGCGAGGTGGGTGGCCCCGCAGGCGGCGCCCTCCGACCAGCCGGCCTGGATGACGGGGACGCCGAAGGCGGGCAGGTCGCTGCCGCCGAACGTGACGGCGACGTCGGTCATGCTCCACAGGATGTTCGGCGACAGCAGGCCGGAGCGCAGGCGGTCGAGGAACAGCCAGTTGGCCGACTCCTCGCCGGCCGCGTACCGCTCGGCCTCCTCGAACAGCTCGGTGTCGCGGCCCGGCATGTGCCCGAACACCGTGACGGTGGGCCGGCCCGGGTCCAGGCGCAGCCGGGAGCAGCCGTAGAGGCGGAGCTGGCGGCGTTCGGTGTCGGTGCGGACCTGGTAGCCCTCCTTGGCCCGCCAGGCCGTACGCTCGGCGCTCGGCCGGATCGCCTCCCTGTTGGGCCAGATCTGGCGCTCGAAGAACTCCGCGATCCGGCCGGGCAACTCCTCGCCGAAGGAGACGGGCGTCTCACCCGGGAAGAGCGCGTACGCCTGCAACGACCCGGTGCCGTGCACGTGCACGACCGGGATGTCGGTGCGCACGCCGGGATCGATCCGGCTGGTGACCAGCGCGTCGGGCGGCCCGAGATCGGCGGCGGCCCCGAACGCCTCGGCCAGCGGCCGCCACCGCGGGTCGGTGAGCACGACCAGCCGGGCCGACAGCAGCCCGCACACGGCCTTGGCGACCATGACGGTGCGCACGACCGCCCGGACGTCCTCGTCGAACGCCTCGGCCACCACGCAACCCGTGTCGCCCGCGCTGTCCCCCCAGTACGCCCTGGCGGCCGAGACCAGTTGATCGACCTGCTCCTCGTCGTCCACGACACGACGCATGAAACCCTCCACCAAGGCCAGGAAGAATCGCCCCGGTGAACGTTGCCAGACCCTCGCGCGCGCACCCGCGCGACAACACGCTTCTTTGCCGGGCGCTGCCCGAATCTCAGACGGCCTCGACCTGGTCGATGACGAAACGGCTGTTGGGGACGGCCGGAGCGCGCCACGACGGCATGCGCAGGTCCTGGGCCGGCACGCCGTAGGTCATCCAGCGGGTCAGCGCGGTCACCGCCAGCTTCATCAGGTCCACGGTGATCCACTCGCCGGGGCACCGGTGCCCTTCGTAGTGGTCACCGCCGCCCTGGGGGACGAAGTCGTACTCGCCGCCGTCCCATTCGGCGAACCGTTCCGGGCGGAACTCGCCTGGGCGGTCCCACAGGCGCGGGTCGTGGTCGGTGCCGTACAGGTCGAGCAGTGCCCGCCGGCCCTGCGGGAAGTGCTCGCCGTTCCAGGTGAAGGGCTTGGCCACCTTGGCGGCGACGAACGGGAAGAACGGATAGAACCGGCGTACCTCCTGGACGAAGTGCTCGACGAACTGCTCGTCGCCCTCGCGGACGCGCTCGTAGTACTCCGGGTGGGCGTGCAGTGCCATGGCCGCGAACGTCACGAACCTGGCCACCGCCACCGTGGGCCGCAGCACGTTGTGCAGCTCGACGGCCGCGGTCCTGGCCGGGAGCAGGGTGCCGTCGGGGTCGCGGTAGCCCGCGATCAGACCGGTCACCGTGCCGGCGAAGCGGCCGGGGTCGTCGCGGGCGAAGCGGATCAGGCCGGACAGCCACAGGTCGCCCTTGATCCGGGCGTACCGGCCGCGCAGGTAGCGGGGGCCGAGCCCGCCCGCGCCCTCGATGGCCGCCTGGAGGGTGGCGGTGACCTCGGGCACCCGCGCGGGCGGCAGCGGCACGCCCGTCCAGTCGCAGACCGTCTGGCACAGCAGCCTGCTGACCTCCTCGTACAGGACGACCCGCGGCATGCCCTGCCAGGCGCGGATGCGCTCGCGCCAGCGCCGGCCGGCCAGCTCCGCCAGCCGGTCGCGGCCCTCCCGGCCCATCAGCGACATGAACATGGCCTTGCGCGCCCGGTGGGTCTCGCCGTCGAGGGCCTGCACGCCGTTCCTGCCGAACAGCGTCGCCTGGAGCCGCCGGGGCGCGGCGCCGTCCCGGACGAACAGCTCGGGGTCGTAGAAGACCTCGGCGGCCTGCGCGCCGGTCATGCAGATGGTCGGCTGGAGCAGCAGCCGCGTCTCGAAGACGTCGGAGCCGAGCCGCCGCGCCCGGTCGCCGATGAAGCGGTACGGGTCGAGCAGCAGCGTCAGGGTGTCGTCCAGGACCGGCCTCCGGCGGGGAGCGGTGACCGGCTCACGGACCCGCGCCCGCTCGCGTGGCAACACTCGGTGAGAAGTCATGACCACGCCCTATCCCCGCAGACCCACAGGAAACGAATTCGACGGGAAACCCGGCGAACCAAATCCCGTGCTTCGGCGTCTCACCCGGGGTAGAAGCATCCACCGCCGGCGCGCGCTTCGTCTTTTTACAGAGAGCAGGTCATGGGCGGGTTTAGGATGCACCCAAAAGCCGAGATGGGGAGGTTTTTCCGCATGGGTTCCCGAATGTCGAGCATCGTGCGCCTGACCGGGGCTGCGATGGCCGCGGGAGTGGTGGCCGCGGCCATCGCGTTGCCGGCGGTCGGCGGCACCGGAGCGATGTTCGTCTCGGCGTCCGAGGAACTGAACATCAAACCGGAAGACCTCAAAGAACCGCCGCTCGCCGAGAAGACGACGGTCCTCGACGCCAAGGGCAACCAGATCGCCCAGTTCTACGAGGAGTACCGCGAGAACGTCTCGCTCGACGAGGTGGCCGACATCATGAAGACGGCCATCATCTCCATCGAGGACTACCGCTTCTACGAGCACGGCGCGATCGACATCGAGGGCACCGTGCGCGCCCTCGCCAAGAACCTCAGCAGGGGCGGCATCGCCCAGGGTGGCTCCTCCATCACCCAGCAGTACGTCAAGCAGGTGCTGCTCAACTCGGCCACCACCGAGAAGGAGAAGAACGCGGCCCTCGAAGCCAGCTACGCCCGCAAGCTCAAGGAGCTGCGCTACGCGATGGCGGTCGAGGAGAAGTACAGCAAGAACGAGATCCTCGGCAAGTACCTCAACATCGCCTACTTCGGCGCCGGCGCGTACGGCGTCGAGGCGGCGGCCAAGCGGTTCTTCGGCGTGTCGGCGGCCGAGCTGACGCTCCCCCAGGCGGCCACGCTGGCCGGCGCGGTCCAGGACCCCAACCGGACCGACCCCAACCTGGGCAAGGAGTCGCGCGCGCAACTGCTCAACCGGCGCAACGTGGTGCTCGACCGCATGCTGGAGCTCAAGAAGATCACGCCTGAGCAGCACGAGGAGGCCAGGGCCAAGAAGCTCGGCTACAAGGGCACCCCGCTGCCCGGCGGCTGCGGCGCCAGCCAGTACCCGTACTTCTGCATGTACGTGCGGAACGAGATCCTGAGCAACCCGGCCTTCGGCAAGACCAAGAAGGCCCGCACCCAGTTCCTCAACCGGGGCGGCCTGGAGATCAAGACCACGATCGACCCGAAGATGCAGGAGGCCGCCGAGGAGGCCATCAAGAAGCACGTCTACGCCTCCGACAACCCGGTCGCCTCCGAGGCCCTGGTCAAGCCGGGCACGGGCGAGATCAAGGCCATGGCCGCCAGCCGCAAGTACGGCAACTCCAGGCGCAAGCACGAGATGTCGTACAACGTGGTGGCCGACGCGGTGCACGGCGGCGGCGTCGGCTTCCAGGCCGGCTCGACGTTCAAGACGTTCACCCTGCTCACCGCGCTCAAGCAGGGCATGAAGATCAACGACGGCTTCAACGTGGGCAGCGGCTACACCGCCCCCAACTACTGGGCGTTCAAGAACTGCAAGGGCCAGAACGTCGGCGACCCGAGCCACACCGTCACCAACGACGAGGGCGGCGGCGGCTTCAAGTCGCTGGCCACCGGCACCTGGGGCTCGGTGAACACGTTCTTCATGACGCTGGAGCAGAAGGTCGGCCTCTGCAAGGTGGTCGAGACCGCCAAGTCGCTCGGCATCAAGCGCTCCGACGGCGGCAAGCTCCAGGAGTTCGAGACGTTCACGCTCGGCATCAACGAGATGGACCCGGTGACCGTGGCCACGGCCTACGCGGCGATCGGCGCGCGCGGCAAGTACTGCCCGCCGACGGCCATCACCCAGATCACCGACCGCAACGGCAAGGTGACCGAGTACAAGCCCAAGTGCACGCAGGCGTTCGACCCCGAGGTCGCCGACGCGGCGGCGAACATCCTGTCCGGCGTCTTCACCAAGGGCACGATGCGCGCGGTCGGCGGCATCGGCCGTCCGGCGGCGGGCAAGACCGGCACCACCGACGACCAGGCCACCGCCTGGTTCGCCGGGTTCACCCCCGACCTGGCCGGCGCGGTCAGCATCGGCGACCCGCGCGGCTCGACGACCCACAAGCTGAACGGCATCACCATCGGCGGCCGGTACTACTCCTCGGTCTTCGGCGCCTCCATCCCCGGCCCGATCTGGAACGCCACCATGAAGGCCGCGCTCAAGGGCACCCCGCCGACGGCCTTCACCCCGGTCGACTCCTCCCGCTTCGGCGGCTGCGGCCAGGGCTGCGCCCCCCGCAGGCAGGAGCCCGACGACAACGGGGACCAGGGCCTCACCGACGTCAACCCCGACGGCGACTTCGGCCCCGGCCAGGGTTACCAGAACGGCGACGGCAACGGTCACGGCCGCGGCCGCGGCAGGCGCTAGAGACGGACGTCCAGGGGTATCCGGCGCGTCCCGGATACCCCTAACGGATGGTCAATATGTCGTGATCGACCTGCGGCGGGAAAACCTCCGGCGGTGACCACCGCCCCCACCTGAGCAGATTCGGCGGGCGTCCGCACACCTGGGCGCACCCCCTGCAAAGGCCCTATTAACAGCGGCGAAACATTGGTAACGTGGGAGCGCTCCCAGGATCTTTCCGCGAGGTGCTCCATGACCGAGCAGCCCACACTGGCACAGGTGGCGGCCGCTGCAGGGGTTTCCCCCGCGACCGCATCTCGAGTCCTCACGGGCTCGGTGCGGGTCAGTACCTCGACCCGCCGGCAAGTCTACGACGCCGTCTCCCGCATGGGCTACGTCCGACAACGCGCGCCCAGGGGCAGCGCCGCCAAGACGCTGACCGACGGCGTCACGGCGGTGATCTGCGACCATCTCCCCCGCCTGTTCTCCGAGCCCTACTACGCCAGGCTCCTGTCCGCCGCCGGAGCGGTGATCGCCGAGCACGGCACCCACCTCATGGTGACGACCGTGACGCCCACCTCCTCCACGCTGCCCGCGCTGTCGGGCGCCGTCCTCATCGTCGGCGCGCGCGAACGCCATCCGCTGGCCATCAAGCTGTCCACCGCCGGCATCCCGGTCCGCAACATCGGCCGGCCGCCCCACGACCTCAAGCTGCCCTACGCCGACGTGGACAACCTCGACGGCGGCCGGCAGGCGGCCGAGCACCTGCTGTTACAGGGCCGCAGGAACGTGGCGGCCATCGGCGGCCCGCCCTCCCTGCCCGCCGCCCGCGACCGGCTCGAAGGGCTCGTCCGCACCCTGCAGTCGGCCGGCGCGCCCGACGTCCCCGTGGCCTACGGCGACTTCACCGCGGCCTCGGGCACGCACGCCATGCAGTGGCTGTTACGCCACGCGCCGGGCCTCGACGCCGTCTTCGTCGCCTCCGACCTGATGGCGGCCGGCGCGATCCAGGCCCTGCGCCGGGCCGGCCGCAAGGTGCCCGCGGACGTCGCCGTGATCGGCTTCGACGACGCCCCCGTGGCCCGGCACACCGTCCCGGCGCTGACCACCATCCGCCAGCCCGTCGAGGAGCTCGCCACGGTCGCCACCCGCCTGCTCCTGACCGGGGCGACGGGGATCGACCCCGTCCTCCCCACGGAACTGGTCATCCGTGAGTCAGCTTGAGCCGGGGGACGTGCTGGCCCGGCGGTACCTGCTGCTGGACCCGCTGGCCCACGGCGGCATGTCGGTCATCTGGCGTGCCTTCGACCAGTCGTTGCAGCGGCTGGTCGCGGTCAAGGTGCTGACCGCCTCGCTGCACACCGACCACGGCGAACGCGTGCGGGTGCGCAGCGAGGCCCGTGCCGCGGCGCGGTTCATCCACCGGGACTCGATCGAGATCTACGACTACGGCGAGACCGTCACCGCGAAGGGCGGCGTGGCCGCGTACGTGGTGATGCCCCTGCTCGACGGCACCCCCCTGGCCGAGCGCATCGCCGAGGGGCCGCTGCCGTGGACCGAGGCGGCGGCCATCGCCCTGCGGCTGACCCGCGTGCTGATGGCCGGGCACGCCCGCGGCCTGGTCCACCGGGACGTCACCGCCGAGAACGTGCTGCTCACCGCCGACGGCCCCAAGCTGCTCGACTTCGGCATCGCGGCCTGGGCCGGCGACCCCGACGACGACCGCGGCACCCCGCCCTACGTCGCCCCCGAACGCCTCCTCGGCGCCCCCACCCACCCGGCCGTGGACGTGTACGCCCTGGGCGTGCTGCTGTTCGCCATGCTCACCGGGCGCACCCCGTACCCGGAGACGACGTGGGAGGAGATCGAGGCGGCGCGCCGGACCGATCCCCCGCCCCGGGTGACCGGCGTGCCGCACGGCGTCGCCGCGCTCTGCCAGAGCTGCCTGGCGCACCTGCCCGAGGAGCGGCCCACGGCCGAGGAGATCGTCGCCGCGCTGACCTCGGCGCTCGGCACGGCCGGGATCGCCCGGCAGGTGCGGCGCGGGCTGACGGTGGCCGGGTCGGCGCTGCTGGCGCTCACCGTGCTGCTGTGGTTCCAGCGGTCCGACCCGGAGCCGGTGCTGTCGCCGCAGGTCACGCCGTCCGTCACGCCGTCCGTCACGCCGTCCGTCACGCCGTCCGCCGCGGCGTCGGCCTCCCGGGCGTTGCGGAGCTCACCGGCCGGGCCGGTCACCGTCGAGCAGGCCGTGGACGGCTTCCACGACACGCTCGAAGACGGCGAACCGTGCGACGCGACCGACGCGGACGTGGTGCTCGACCTCAAGCAGGTGCTCGACTCGCTGGTCCGCGGCCCCGCGGTCACCGGCACGGCCGAGGTGCGGCGCAAGGTCGCCGACCGGGCCAGGGAGGGCCGCCTGGCCCCCGCCTGCCGGGCGGAGCTGGAGGCCAGGCTCAAGGTGCTCGACCGGGCCATGGAACCCGGCTGAGGAGCACGCCGGGATCGGCGCCCCTCGCGCCCGCCGGATCATGCGCTGACCAAGATCGGCTGAAAGTTTCACCCGGCGTTGTCGGGACGGCGCCGCCCATGGTTCAATGCGCTGGCCGGGCGGGCTGATCGTGGGCGTTCCTGTGTTCCCCTGCACGAAGGAATCTCCATGAAACACTTTCGAACGGCGGCGCTCACCGCCGCCCTGGTCCTGCTGGCCACCGTCCTGATCGCGCCGCCGCAGGCGCAGGCCCACGGCGTGTCCATGTTCCCCGGCGCCAGGACCTTCCTGTGCTGGCAGGACGGCCTGCGCGAGAACGGCCAGATCCAGTCCTACAACCCGGCCTGCGCGGCGGCCGTCGCCCAGAGCGGCGCGACCCCGCTCTACAACTGGTTCGCCGTGCTGCGTTCCGACGGCGCCGGGCGCACCAGCGGCTTCATCCCCGACGGCCAGCTCTGCAGCGGCGGCACCGGCGGCCCCTACGACTTCACCGCCTACAACGCCGTCCGCTCCGACTGGCCGCTGACCCACCTGACCTCGGGCGCGAGCATCCAGATGCGGCACAGCAACTGGGCCCAGCACCCCGGCACCTTCGTCTACTACGTCACCAAGAACGGCTGGAACCCCGACGGCCCGCTCAAGTGGTCGGACCTGGAGTCGTTCGGCAGCGTCACCAACCCGCCCGCCAGCGGCGGCCCCGGCGGGCTCAACTACTACTACTGGAACGCCCAGCTCCCCTCCGGCAAGACCGGGCGGCACATCATCTACACCCACTGGATCCGCTCCGACAGCAACGAGAACTTCTACAGCTGCTCCGACGTCGTCTTCGACGGCGGCAACGGCCAGGTCACCGGCGTCGGCCCCGGCGGCGGCACGCCTTCGGGCACGCCCACGTCCACCCCGACGGTCACCCCGACGGTGACCCCGCCCCCCGGCGGCTGCACCGCCACCTGGAAGGCCACCGACACCGGCTGGGCCGGTCACTTCCAGGGCGAGGTGACGGTGAGGAACACCGGCACGACGTCACTGAACGGCTGGACGGTCAAGTGGACCTACTCCGGCGGCCAGGGCTTCGACGGCGCGCCCTGGAACGGCGTGCTGTCCGCCCAGCCGCCGAACGTCTCCGTCAAGAACGCCTCCTACAACGGTCAGCTCGCGCCGAACGCGTCCACCACGTTCGGCTTCAACGCCACCGGCTCGATCCCGAGCCCCGCACCCGCGCTGACCTGCACGAGCCCGTGACCGGACCACGTCGCGGGAAGATCGCGGCAGGCGTCGCCCTGGCCGGCCTGGCGCTGGCCGGGGCGACGCTGTTCGCCGCCCACCAGGAGTCGGCGCGGCTCGACCAGGAGCTCGCCGCCCAGGTGACGCTGATCCTCGAACGGGCCACGCCCGAGGAGCACCACGACCACGGGCACGGGTTCGAGGCTCGGGTGGTGTGCGCGGTGGAGCCGTTCGGCACGGACCCGCCGGACGCCACCGGCCTGGCCGAGGTGCGCTGGGTCTACGCCCGGCACCTGTGCGCGATCGTCGGCGAGAGCCGTGACTGGGCGATGTCCGTCCGGGCCTCGGGGCCCATCGCCGTCCGCCTGGGCGTGCCGCCGCAGGTCGAGGTGCCTGCCGCCGGGCCCGGATATCCGGAGCGGGTCCGGGCGCTGATCCCCGCGCGCTACCACGACGAGGCGTTCGCCGACTTCTCGGACGAGGCCGCCATCGACGCGGCCCGCGAACGCTTCTCCCACGCCCAGGACCCCCGCTGACCGCCGGGCAAGGCCGAGCCGTGGGTGGTGCAAACGGACGCGGCCGGCTGGGGGTTCGCCGGCCGCGTCCGTCCCATCCGGGCGGGATGGTGTCGCGGGCAGGATCAGTTGATGGGCCTCACCTCCTTCTTCTCTAGCCGGCGCAGGTGTAGCCGGACGGAACGGACGAGTCGCCGTCCGGACGACCGGCCTGGATCCCGAAACCGGTGGCGGCGCCGGGCGCGAGCGTGCCGTTGTAGCTCAGGTTCCGCGCGGTCACGGTCCGCCCGCTGACCGTCACCGCGGCGTTCCAGAAGCCGGTCACGGTGTGGCCCGCGGGCAGCGTGAACGTCACCGTCCAGCCGTTCCTGGCGGTCGTGCCGGTGTTGGTCACCGTGACGGGCTGCAGGACGTACCCGTTGCCCCACTGGCTCTGGACGGTCCCCACGGCCGTGCAGCCGCCGTCGCCGCCCCCGGCCAGGGTGGTGAAGGAGGCCGTGGGCGAGGCGGCCGACTGGTTGCCCGCCGCGTCCCTGGCCTTGACGTGCACCTGGTAGGCGGTCGAGGGCGACAGGCCGGTCAGGGTGATCGAGGTGGTGGCCGTCGCCCCGAGCGGGACGCCGGCCGAGGTGTAGACGTCGTAGCCGGTCACGCCCACGTCGTCGGTGGCGGCCGGCCAGGTCAGGGTGGCGCCGGACGAGGTGACGTTCGAGGCCGCCGGGGTGCCGGGGGCGCTCGGCGGGGTCGGGTCGGTGGTGCCGCCGCCGTAGACGGACGCCTGCCTGGCCGTGGCGGCGATGCCGTTGGGGCCGTTGAACAGCCGCTGCCCCCACGAGGTGAGCCGGGTGACGTCGAAGCCGGTGACCTGGTCGAGGTACTCGACGCCGCCGCCGTTGCCGCTCCACGACCAGCCCAGGTAGCCGAGGCCGCGGCTCACGGCCTGGGCCATGATCGTGTCCTCGTCGGGGTCGCCGTCGGAGTGGTTGAACCCGAACTCGCCGATGACCAGCGGCAGCCCGGCCGTCCGGAACGCGTCCAGGTACGACGTGATCTCGGCGGCGGTGTCGTAGACGCCGTACATGTGCACCGAGAAGATCGTGTTCTTGTCGGGGTCGGCGGCGAGGACGGCCGCGGCGTTGTCCCGCATGACGTTCTGCCAGTCCTGGCCCCAGGCGGGGGCGTCCACCATCAGCGCGTGGTGGATGCCGTTGGCGCGCAGCTTGGCGATCGCGGCCTTGGTGGCCTCGGCCCAGCCGGGCGTGGTGGCGTTGTTGCCGATCGGCTCGTTGCCGATGTTGACGACGACGTAGTCCTCCTGTCCGGCCAGGGCGCTCTTGACGCTGATCCAGTAGTCGGCGGCCTGGTCGAGCGTGTACGCGCCGCTCTGCTCGCCGTACCCGGTGGTGTCGTGGTCCTCCAGCACGCAGATGAGCTTGTTCTGCTTGCACAGGGAGACCACGCCGGCCACGTCGGAGGCGGAGTTGGCGCTCCACCGGCCGCCGCTGAGCACGACGCGCACGGTGTTGGCCTTCAGCGACCTGATGTCGGCGAACGCCTTGGTCTGGGCCGGGTACCAGGTGTGGGCGTGGCTGGTGCCGCGCATCACGAACTCCTGGCCGTTGCCCTCCAGGATCTTCGTGCCGCTCACGTGGATGCCGGTGGCGGCCCGCGCCGCGGTGCCCGGCACGATCAAGGAGGCGGCCACGAGCGCGGCGGCGAGCGCCGGCGCGGTGAACAGTGATCGCATGTGCTGCCTTTCCCTGAGCCGGTGGATCCGCCCCCGCCCCTGCTCGGCGGCCGGGGCGAGGGCGGGGTCGGCGGGCTCAGGCGGGGGTGCAGGTGAGGTCGGGGGTGGACGGGGTGCCGTTGGCGATGAAGCCGAACGTGGTCGTGGCGCCGGCGGCGAGCCCGCCGTTCCACGCCTCGTTCCTGACGGACACGGACGAGCCGGTCTGGGTGAGCTTTCCGCCCCAGAGCTGGGTGATCTGGTTCGCGGACGTCCAGGCGGCCGTCCAGCCCGTGATGGCCGCGGAGCCGGCGTTCTTGACGGTCACCTCGGCCTGGTACGCGCCGCCCCAGGAGTTGGTGACCTTGAACGTGGCCGCGCAGCCGCCCTGGGGCGGGTCGGCGGTCGTGAACGACGTGCCGTCGGACGGCGTCGAGCTGTTGCCCGCCGCGTCCCTGGCCACCACGTGGACGGCGTAGGCCGTGGCAGGGGTGAGCCCGCTGAGGTCGAAGGAGGTGCCGGTGGCCGTGCCCGCCTTGGCGGACCCCAGGTAGACGTCGTAACCGGTCACGCCCACGTTGTCCGTGGAGGCCGTCCAGCTCAGCTTCGCCGCCGTGCCCGTGATCGCGGAGACCGCGGGCCTGCCCGGCTTGCTGGGCGCTGTCGTGTCCTGCTCCTCCGGACCCGGGGGCTCACCCCAGATCTTGGTGGCGCCGCTGTAGAGGGTGATGTTCTTCGTCTGCACCGGCGTCGCGCCCGGCGTGGCCGGGATGCCCTGGTACGACCAGTCGTCGGCCGGGTTCCAGGCGCCCGCGCTGGTGATCCTGAACTGCACCTCCCTGCGGTGCTGCGACTGCCCGGCCGGGGCGATGGCCTGCCCCGAGCAGTCGATGTTCACGTAGAGCACGCTCCCGCCGGCCGAGCCGAGCGTGGGGGCCTTGCACTGCGTGTAGGCCGACGACACGCTGATCTGCGAGGCGGTCGTCGAGCCGTCGAGGGTGAAGTAGTAGCGGAACGAGCCGTCCGACAGGACCCGGGCGGGCCAGGCCGACTGGTTGCGCACGATGGCCTTGATCTCAGTGAAGTTCGTGCCGGAGGCGTTCACGCCGGCCTCGACGAAGATCTCCGGGCCGTCCGGGGTCTCGGCGGGCGGGAAGTTCGCCGCGGGCGCTCCTCCGTACTCCTTGTAGAGCCGGGCCAGGGCGCTGGTGAAGCCGGCGTTGTAGTCGGTCGCGACCTCGTTCATGACGTAGTCGTCGCGTTTGTCGGCGTAGACGTCGTCGGGGTCGGGCGGGCCGCCGACCAGCGCGCCGTACAGCGTGTGGCGGCTGTTGACCGGGTTGGTGATCTGGTCGGTCCACGAGCCGTGCGCCGTGCGGTGGTGCGGGTTCTTCGGCGGGTTGGCCCCGAACCCGATCAGGTACGAGGAGTTGCGCGGGTTGTCGCCGAGCGCGTAGTTGATCTGCCGGACCGCGAAGTCGTGGTAGCGGGCCTTGCGCGCCGGGTCGGTGATCGAGTCGCTGTGCACGAGCGCGACGAACGAGGTGTTGGCCGCGTACCGCAGCGACCCCCACCGGTCCAGCACGGCCTGGCCGCCCGGCGAGTACCTGACCTTGGAGCCGTTGACGCCGACCGTCCACCAGTCGAGCCAGCGGTCGGCGTCGTCCAGGTACTTCTGCTTGCCGGTGAGCTTGTGCAGCAGCACGTACGCGCCGTACGACTTGTCGTCCCAGGCGATCGTCCACTTGTACGACTTCGTCGTGGTCTGCGGTTCGTTGCCCAGGTTGTCGTAACCGGCCTCGGCCTTGGCCAGGTAGGCGGCGTCGTTCGTGGCCCGGTAGAGCCAGATCGCCCCCCAGACCAGCTCGTCGTTGTAGCCGCTCCAGGAGTTGTAGTAGCCCTGGGCGTCGCTGATGCAGTCGCTGTACTTCTTCCTGACCGTGTCGGCGAAGGAGTACAGCTGCTTGGCGTGCGTCACCAGCTTGTCGGCATACGCCGGATCGGTCGGACGGAAGACGATCGACGAGGCCGCCATCGCCGCCGCCGTCTCCCCCGCCAGGTCCGAACCGCCGCAGGACGCGTCGATCTTGTAGGCGGGCCGGTTCATCTGCATGGCCTCGGCCGGGCCCCACCAGGCGTGGTCGGTGCCGCCGTTGCCGACCTGCCCGTACAGCACGTCGGCCGACGGGTGGGCCTTGACGAAGTAGTCGTTGACGAACCTCAGGTTGTTCAGCAGGTGGGTGAGCTGGCCGGAGCCCGCGTAGGCGTCGCGGTACTCCACGCCGCCCCAGGCCAGCATCGTGGCCGAGAAGGCCATCGGGAAGCCGAACTTGACGTGGTCGCCCGCGTCGTACCAGCCTCCGGTCAGGTCCAGCCCGGCGTCCTTGCCGTCGTTCAGGCCCGAGTCGCCGCGCCAGGAGACGCGGTTCCAGGCGGGCAGGTCGCCCGACTGCTGGGCCTCGTAGAACCACAGCGACTTCTGCAGCGCCTCACCGTAGGAGAAGGCGGGCGCGGCCGCGTGGGCCACCGGCCCCACCCCTGCGAGCAGGGGCAGGACCAGCGACGCCGCGGCGATCATCGCCGCCTTTCTCACGGGAAGAGCCGCCCGTACTCGGCCAGGGCCACGGCCACGTCCACCTGCGCCCAGAAGCGGTGGTAGTTGAACGTCGGCGCGGGCCCGGTGCCCTGGAGGTAGGCGTTCACCTCGGGCCAGTCGGGGTCGTTCTTGTAGAAGGACCTGATCGACATGAACGTCGAGCTGGAGTTGATCGTGTTGCCGTTCGGCATCTTGCCGGTCCAGCCCGGGGGCACGTAGACCGGGTCGTTCAGCCGCTTGTAGTCGGTCTTGGTCTCCGACACCGACACGCCCTTGGCGTCGCGGTTCTTCCACACGCCGTCCAGCAGCGCCTTGGCCATGGTCCTGGCCCCGGCGTTGTTCGCCTTGGCCGCGTAGTACATCAGGGCCTTGGCGTACGAGCCGGCCACGCCGACGTCGTTGGTGTAGTCGGCGACCGTCACGTGCAGGCCGGGGTTGGGCGGCGGCATGCCGTTCGGGTCGCTGAAGTCACCGGCGGGCTGGCCGGTCCACTTCAGCGTGGACGGCATCTGGTACGTGCCGTCCGCGTTGATCGTGGTGTTGGCCATCGCCCAGGCGACCCACTTGTCCAGCAGCGCCTTGGCGTCGGCGTTGCCCGAGGCGTAGTAGAGCTCGGCCACCCGCTCCATGGTCCACGCCTGGAACCCGAACCACTGGTTGGACGGCGGGTCGTGGTAGACCGGCTGCCAGTCGTAGGTCATGCCGTGGAACTTCGGCAGCCCGGCCGGCGGGGTGGCGTAGTGGCCCTCCCAGCTGTTGGTCGCGCCGCCCGCGATGGCGCCCTCGGCCGACTGCAGCCAGGTGTAGAACTGCAGCTGGCGGGTCAGGCTGGTGCTCCAGTCGGCCGCGCCGGTGCCGCTCTTGGGCTTCAGCTCGGCCACGTTGGCCAGCGCCCAGGCCGCGAGCGGGTTCTGGTAGCCGGAGTGGTTGTGGCTGGAGCCGATGCGCCAGGCCCAGCCCGCGCTGGTGTCGCTCGCGCCGCCCCAGGCGTAGTACCAGGACAGCAGGTAGTTGGAGGCGTCCTTGCCGGTGCCCGCGGCACACGAGGTGCTGGTGCAGCCGGGCTTCTTGAAGTACTTGTCGTACATCGCGTACCGCAGGTAGTCGCCCATCTTGGCGGCCTTGGCGACCGACGCGGAGATCTGCGACTCCTTGCCCTGCTGCTTGGCCCACGTCTGCGCCCAGTACGCCGCCTGGACGGCCCGCGCGTCGGCGTCGGGCGCGTTGGTGTACTTCCACTGCTTGGCGTAGTTGCTGTCCTTGGTGAACAGGTCGAGGTAGCCGTTGGGGCCGCCGAACTTGAACGTGTCGCAGGACGGCTGCGGGATGGTCTCGAAGACCGACTCCTCCGGGCCGCGCTGGTAGGTGTTGATGTAGGTGTTCTTGCTCGTGCCGTCGCCGCAGCGGCCGAAGCCGTAGGTGTTGTCGACGTCGAGCAGCCAGTGCATGCCGTAGACGTCACTGGTGTTGTACGCGCTCTTCAGCTCGTTGGCCAGCGGGTCCGAGCCCACGGACACCCCGGAGTCGAGCTGCGTCGGGTACTGCTTGATGTCGTTCCACTCACCGGCGTACGTGGCCGGCTTGGCGGGGTTGTAGAAGGAGTTCGTCGGCTGGTCGGCGGTCGAGGGGATGATGTACTTCTCCATCGAGGCCCACGCGTTGTTGAACTTCGCCCAGTCGCCGGTCACCTGCCCGTAGGTCGCCTCCAGCCACAGGTAGTAGCTGTAGGCCTCGGACGTGGTCTCGTGCCCGTGGTCGGGCGCCTCGACCATGAACGTCTCCACCGAGTGGTACGGCACGCCGTCGGGCGAGAAGTACCCGTTGGCCGGGTCGTGCAGCTCGTTGTACATCTCGACGAACCGCTTGACGTACTCGTTGTCGCCGCCGAGGTCGTCGTCCGCCTCGCTGGCCGTGACCTTGACCGGGGTGTAGCCGGTCGCGCTCACCGTGAACTCGGCGGTGCCGCTGGTGGTGTCGGCGTCGTCCGCCGCCGCCAGGGTGACGTTCTGGACGGTGTTCCAGTTGGCCGGCGTGAAGGTGAGCGAGCCGCCGGAGCCGACGGTCAGGTCGGCGTCGCCGCTGGTGCGGGCGGTGGTGACGGTCACGTTCGCGGCGGGCGCCTGCGAGAGCTTCACGCCGAAGCCCGCGGTGCCCTTCTCCGGCACGGAGATCGTGGTCGGGCTCACCACGAGGGCGGGCCCGGTGTTCTGCGAGACGGTGATCCCGACGGGGGCCGAGGTCGTGGTCGCGCCCCCGTCGTCGGTGGCCTTCGCGGTGATCGAGTAGCTGCCCGCGGCCACGTTCTGCCAGGTGTAGCCGTACGGCGCCGAGGTGTCGGTGCCGAGCAGCGTGGAGCCCTGGTAGAAGTCGACCTTGGAGACCGTGCCGTCGGCGTCGGCGGCGTTCGCTGCGATGGCCACGGTGGCCGGGGCGGTGAACGTCTGGCCGGCGGTGGGCGAGGTCAGCGCGACCGTGGGCGGGGTGTTGGCGCCGCCGCAGGTCACGCCGTTCACGGTGAACGAGGTCGGGCTCGGGTTGCTGCCCGTCCAGGTGCCGTTGAAGCCGAGCGTCGTCGAGGCGCCGGTGGCCAGGCTGCCGTTCCACGGCATGTTGGTGGCGGTGACGTGCGTGCCCGACTGCGTCCAGTTGGCGCTCCAGCCGGTGGGCGTGTACTTCTGGCCCGCGGTCGGGAAGTCGAAGCCGAGCGTCCACGAGGTGATCGGGTCGCCGGTGTTCTTCAGGGTCAGGTTGGCGGTGAACCCGCCCTGGCCCGGGCCGCTCGTCCACTGGTTGGCGGTGTACGTCACGTCGCAGGCGACGGCGGCGTGCGCGGGCAGCGCCGCGAGGGTCGTGGTCGTGCCCGCCGCGAGCACGAGCGTCGCGGCTCCGGCGAGCCGCCTCGACAGGCGGGAAAGACGGGAAGGAGGTCTGTGTTTCAAGGGATCTCCATGGGAGTAGGGGGTGTGGGAGCGCTCCCAAGGGGGATTGTGGGTGACCGGCGGCGTATGTCAACGGATCGCCCGTCCGGTGGCCCCCGCGTTTCCTCTCACCAGGCTGCCGATGATGAAAGTTTCATCCACGTTACGGGGCATTCGGCGAGCATGCGGCCCGGGAACGCCCGCCGCACGGCCGCCCTCATTTACAGGGCCGGGAGGGCGTCTCACTATGGGAGCGCTCCCAGCCAACTGACGTTCTGGAGATGATCGCTAGTGAGACTCCACAGCGGCCCACGCCGATGGGCCGTGACCATGACCGCCGCGAGCGTCGCGGCCCTCGGGCTCGTCGTCGGCCAGACCACGGCCGCCAGTGCCGCGGTGAACTGCGACGTGACCTACTCCGCCAACTCGTGGACGAGCAGCCCCGGTCAGGGCGGTTTCACCGCGAACATCACGTTGAAGAACACCGGCGACCCGATCACCTCGTGGACGCTGGGCTTCGACTTCCCCGGCACCGGCCAGAAGTACACCCCGACCGGCTGGAGCGCCAACTGGACGCAGTCGGGCACGCACGTCACCGCGACGAACATGCCCTACAACGGCAGCCTGGCCACCGGCGCCTCCACCACCATGGGCTTCAACGGCACCTGGACGGGCAGCAACAACCCGCCCACCTCCTTCACCGTGAACGGCGTGACCTGCGGCGGCGTCACCCCCACCACCCCCGCGGTGGTCACCTCCGCCAGCTCGGTCGCGGTCAACGAGGGCGGCACCGCCACCTTCACCGCCAAGCTGTCCTCCGCCCCCTCCTCGAACGTCACCGTCACCACCCAGCGGACCAGCGGTGACAGCGACCTGACCGTCAGCGCGGGCGGCTCGCTCACCTTCACGCCCGCCAACTGGAACACCGCCCAGACGGTCACCCTGGCCGCCGCCCAGGACGCCGACACCACCGCGGGCACGGCGGCCTTCTCCGTCGGCGGCACCGGCGTCACCTCGGCCACCGTCAACGCGACCGAGGTGGACGACGACGCGGTCGTGGAGCAGGCGCTGCTCGTGACGCCCACGTCGGTGACCGTGCCCGAGGGCGGGACGGCGGCGTACACGGTCAAGCTGGCCGCGCAGCCGTCCGCGAACGTGACCGTCACCTCGACGGCGGGCAGCGGCGACGCCGACCTGACCGTCTCCGCCGGCAGCAGCCTCACCTTCACGACGGCCAACTGGAACACCGCCCAGACGGTGACCCTGGCCGCCGCCCAGGACGCCGACTCGACCAACGGCACCCGTCCCTTCACGGTCGCCGCCACCGGCCTGACCAGCAAGACGGTCACCGCCACCGAGGCCGACGACGACGGCCAGCCGCCCACCGGCCACGTCGAGAACCCGTACGCCGGCGCCACCGGCTACGTGAACCCGCAGTGGAAGGCCAAGGCCGCGGCCGAGCCCGGCGGCGCCGCCGTCGCCAACACCTCCACCGCCGTGTGGCTGGACCGCATCGCGGCCATCGCCGGCTCCTCCTCGGCCATGGGCCTCCAGGCCCACCTGGACGAGGCCGTGGCCCAGGACGCGCTCAACGGCACGGCCCCGCTGACCGTGCAGTTCGTCATCTACGACCTGCCCAACCGCGACTGCTCGGCGCTGGCCTCCAACGGCGAGCTGCTGATCGCCGAGAACGGCTTCAACCGCTACAAGGCCGAGTACATCGACGTGATCGCGAACATCCTGCGCGACCCCAAGTACGCCAACCTGCGCATCGTCACGATCATCGAGCCCGACTCGCTGCCCAACCTGATCACCAACACCGGCAACTTCCCGAAGTGCGCCGAGGCCAACGGGCCCGGCGGCTACGTGGACGGCGTCCGGTACGCGCTCGACAAGCTGCACGCCATCACCAACGTCTACACCTACGTGGACGCCGCCCACCACGCCTGGCTCGGCTGGGACTCGAACTTCGGCCCCGCCGTGAACCTCTTCTACAACATGGCCGCGGGCACCACGGCCGGCGTGGACAGCGTGGACGGCTTCATCGTCAACACCGCCAACTACTCCGCCACCAAGGAGCCGTACTTCACGATCAACACCCTGGTGAACGGCCAGACCGTCCGCCAGTCCAAGTGGATCGACTGGAACTACTACGTGGACGAGTCCACCTTCGCCACGGCTCTGCGCACCGCACTGGTCAACAAGGGCTTCAAGTCCGGGCTCGGCATGCTGGTCGACACCTCGCGCAACGGCTGGGGCGGCACCGCCCGTCCGGGCGGCGCGAGCACCTCGACGGACGTGAACACCTTCGTCAACCAGTCACGCGTCGACCGGCGCATCCACGCCGGCAACTGGTGCAACCAGAGCGGCGCGGGCCTCGGCGCCCGGCCGACGGCCAGCCCCGAGGCCGGTTTCGACGCCTACGTCTGGATCAAGCCGCCGGGCGAGTCCGACGGCGCCAGCACCGACATCCCGAACGACGAGGGCAAGAAGTTCGACCGGATGTGCGACCCGACCTACACCGGCAACAACCTCAACGGCAACAACATGTCGGGCGCCCTCGGCGGCGCCCCGCTGTCCGGCCAGTGGTTCTCCGCCCAGTTCCAGGAGCTGGTCAGGAACGCCTACCCGCCGGTCAGCTAGCTCACCGAGCCGGCCGGGGGCTCCGGGGCCCCCGGCCGCCGGACGAGGGGCCCGCCTGACCCGGGCCCCTCGTCCGGTGAGGGAACCCGGGCCCCTTCCGCATCGGTGGGTGCGCCGCTCAGCGGCTCTCGCGCCACTCCGACACGACGCGATCGACGTCGAAGGGCATCAGGTTGAGCGGCGGCCCCGGCAGGCCCTTCCTGATCGCCTCGCGGATCTTCTCGTTGACCTCTTCGAGGATCTGCCGCACCTCGGTCTCGGACCGGGCCCCGCGGGCCTGCCGCAGCGCCTCCTCGGCCTCCTTGCGCAGCGCCAGCGTCGGGGGCAGCGGCATGGACAGCCCCTCGCTCTCCAGCTTCTGCTTGATCCACCACATCTCGTCGTCCCGCCGGTCGAGGCCGGGCAGCGGCTTGCCCGCGCCCGGCAGGTCGTCGAACTCCCCACGCTCGGCCGCCTCGCGGATCTGACGGTCGATCCAGCTCTCGAACGGCATGCCCACCGGCTTGCGGTCGGTCACGGACGCGGCTCCTCTCACGCCAGGTTGTGGCTCGGCGCGACCGGCCCGCGCCAGCCGAGCACGGCCTCGGTCATGCGCACGGACGCCACCGTCGCGGCGACGTCGTGCACCCGCAGGATCCGGGCGCCCTTGAGGATGGAGACGACGTTCGCGGCGATCGTCCCCTCCTTGCGCTCGCCCTGCGGGCGGTCGATGGTCTCGCCGATGAAGTCCTTGTTCGACAGCGCGACCAGGGTGGGATAGCCGATGGCGGTGATCTCCTCCAGCCGCCGGGTCAGCTCCAGGGAGTGGAAGGTGTTCTTGTTCAGGTCGTGGCCCGGGTCGATGATGATCCGGTCGGGGGCGATGCCCGCCTTGAGCGCGAAGGCGACCCGCTCGCGCAGGAAGCCGGCGACCTCGGCGACGACGTCGTCGTAGCTCGGGCGGAAGACCCGCCGGCCGGGGCCGCCGAGGCTGTGGGTGACGACCACGCTGGCGCCGGTCTCGGCCGCGACCTCGGCCAGGCCGGGCTCGCGCAGGCCGTTGGTGTCGTTGATGACGTCGGCGCCGGCCTCGACGGCCGCCCTGGCGACCTCGGGGCGGTGGGTGTCGACCGAGATGACGGCGTCGGTCGCGGCCCTGACCTCGGCGATCACCGGGACCACCCGCTCGATCTCCTCCTCGACGCCGATCGCGGCCTGGGCGGCGCTGAAGGCGAACCCGCCGATGTCCACCCAGTCGGCGCCCTCATCGACGGCCCGCGCGCAGGCCGCGACCGCGCGGTCGAGCTCGTACGTGCGCCCCTGGTCGTGGAAGGAGTTGGGGGTCCTGTTGACGATGGCCATGATGGCGATCTGGCGTTCGAAATCGAACTCCCGCCGCCCGATGCGGCGGACCGGAGAAATGATCTCGGGGGGATTGTTTCCGCCGCTCACGTAGTGGCCCCTTCCGTCTCCTGCCGAGCCTACCCGGGGCCGTGGCAGGGCGGTCGGGCGCGCCCGCGCTCAGACCTGGAAGCGCCCGGACGGCCCGCCGCCGCCGGTGACCCGGATGCGCTTCATGGAGCTCGGGGAGACGGACGCGTGCGGCAGGCGCATGGTGAGCCGGACCGTGGTGCCGTCCGGGCCGGTGCGGACGTCCACGACGTCGCACAACCGCCGGATCAGGTAGATGCCGCGACCGGTGTAGGAGAGGCTGGACGGCCGGACGTCCCCGTCGAGGTACGCCTGCGGGATGCCCGTCCCCTGGTCCGTCGTCTCCGAGCGGATGACGCCGTCGACCGTCCACAACGTCAGATGCCCGCGCCCGCCCGCGTGCTCCACGGCGTTGACCACGCTCTCGTGCACGGCGAGCACGAAGTCGTCGAGCCGCCCGTCGCGCAGCCCGCTGCTCTCCGCCTGCTCGGCGACCGCGCGGCGCAGCTTGGTGACGTCGTGGAGGGTGAAGACCTGGGTCAGGAGAAGGGCCATGGCGCTCCTTCGTGTCGTCACGACACGCAGGCCACGCCTCTGGACCTCGCGTAGAGAACCGTCCCCTTCCCCGGCCGGGCGGGCTTACACCTCCGGATCAGGGGTGGGCGCCGACCCCCGTGGCCAGCTCCTTGACCCGGCCCAGCGGGCCGCCGTCGGGGGCGAGCGGCGGGGTCTCCATGCCGGCGCCGTCGTGCAGGCCGTCCAGCAGCTCGCGCATGGCGTCCCAGGACGAGTGCCGCGGCCGCCAGCCCAGAACGTCCCTGGCCTTGTCTGTCTTCATGACGGGGATGCGCAGGGCCAGTTCGAGCAGGCCGGGCGAGGCGGGCACCAGCCGCAGGTGCCAGCCGGCCGACATCAGCGTCCTGGCCAGCCAGGGCGTGACCGGTATCGTCCGCGTGCCGAGGAGCTTGGCCAGGTCGGCGGGGTCGAGCACGGGTTCGGCGGCCAGGTTGAAGGCCCCCGACACCGTCCTGGTCACCGCCAGCCGGTACGCCTCGGCCGCGTCGTCGGCGTGCAGCACCTGGAGCCGCAGGCCGGGCACGTCGGGCACGAACGGGACGCGGCCGGGCCGGATCAGCCGGCGCGGCAGGAACGGCCCGGCGAACAGGCGGCGCTGCTCGGTGGCCGCCGCCCGCTGGAAGATGAACCCCGGCCGCATCCGCACCACGCGGATCGCCGGGTGGTCGTGCTCGAAGACGTCGAGCACCCGCTCGACGTACGCCTTCTCCCGGCCGTACGCGGCGCCCGGCCAGCCGTGCGTGGGCCAGCTCTCGTCCACCGGCCGGTCCTTGGGGCCCGGCGAGTACGCGCCGACCGAGGAGGCGTGGACCAGCGCGGGCACCCCCGCCTCGGCCACCGCGCGGAACACCCGCATGCTGCCCAGCACGTTCGCCCGCCAGGTCACGGCCGGGTCCCTGGTGGGCTGGAACAGCCACGCGAGGTGCACGACGGCGTCGGCGCCCTCGAAGATGCGGGACAGGTCGCCGGTGGCGACGTCGGCCTGCCGCCACTCGGTCCGGTCGATGCGCCATCCCGGCAGGCGGCGGGCCACGCCCACGATCGACGTCACGTTGTCATCCGCGGCGAGCGCGCGTACGACGCTCGTGCCGACATTGCCGGTAGCCCCGACCACCACGACTCTCATGCCCGCACCGCTGCCCGCGCTCCGGATGACGAAACCCCTGGTCAGGGCTGTAGCAGGATCTTTATCGCACCGTTCGCCTTCTTCTGGAACATCTCGTACGCCTGCGGCGCCTCCTCCAGCCGCATGCGGTGGGTGGTCAGGTCCATGACGCCGAGCGGGTCGGAGTCGTCGGTGACCAGCGGCATGAGCCGGTTGATCCACCGCCGCACGTGGGCCTGGCCCATCCGCAGCGTGACGCCCTTGTCGAACATGCGCAGCATCGGCATCGGGTCGGTCATGCCGCCGTAGACGCCGATGACGGAGATGACGCCGCCCCGGCGGACGGTGTCGATGGCCTGGTTGAGCGCGGCCAGCCGGTCGACGCCCACGTGGGACATCAGCGGCGCGGCCACCGCGTCGGGCAGCAGCCCGGTGAGCGTCTGGGCGATCTTGGCGGCCGGTGAGCCGTGCGCCTCCATGCCGACGGCGTCGATCACCGAGTCGGTGCCGCGGCCCGAGGTGAGCTCGCGGATCGCCCCGGGCACGTCGGAGGTCTCGCTGCCGTCCACGACCTCGATGCCGTGGCGGCGGGCCATCTCCAGGCGTTCGGTGACGCCGTCCACGCCGATCACGCGGTGGCCGAGGTGGCGGGCGATGCGGGCGCACATCTGGCCGATGGGGCCGAGGCCGAAGACGGTGACGCTGCCGCCGTCCGGGATCTCGGCGTAGTCCACGGCCTGCCAGGCGGTCGGCAGCACGTCGGACAGGAACAGGAACCGCTCGTCCGGCGGGCCCTCGGGCACCTTGATCGGGCCGAACTGGGCCTCGGGCACGCGCAGGTACTCGGCCTGGCCGCCGGGCACCTGGCCGTACAGCCTGGTGTAGCCGAACAGCGCGGCGCCCATGCCCTGCTCCTTGACCTGCGTGGTCTCGCACTGCGCGTACAGCTCCAGGCCGCACATGTGGCAGTGGCCGCAGGAGATGTTGAACGGGATGACGACGCGGTCGCCGGGTTTGATGTCGGTGACGGCGGCTCCGACGGCCTCGACGACGCCCATGGGCTCGTGGCCGAGGATGTCGCCCTCGGCCATGAAGGGCCCGAGCACCTCGTACAGGTGCAGGTCGGAGCCGCAGATGCCGGAGCTGGTCACCCTGATCACCGCGTCGTTGGGCTCCTTGATGGCCGGGTCGGGGACCTCATCGACCCGTACGTCCCGCTTGCCGTGCCAGGTGACGGCCTTCATGACGCCTCCAGATGGGATTCGGACGGCACAAATCCCGCATACCCCCACATAGAGCTCCAAACGGTTTGCCCCATAACACGGTGATAGGGGTGTTTTGACACGACCACTCCTCGTATTCGGGCTCGTACCGTGCAGACACCCCCCTGTACGCGAGGAGACGTGCACATGCTCCCCAGGAAGACCGTGACGGCGGGCATCGCGATCGCCGTCACCATGATCAGCGTCCCGGCCCTGGCCTTCGCGGCGAAGGGCGCCACGGCCCAGGACGAGACCCCCTACTCCATCGCCCGCGCCAACGCCGAAGCCGTCGCCGACCCCCCGCAGGGCCTGGTCGACGCCATGAGCCGGGACCTCGGCATCACCGGCCAGCAGGCCGAGGCCCGCCTGGTCAACGAGGCCGCCGCGGCCGGGCTCGAACCCACCCTGCGCGCCCAGTTAGGCGCCTCCTACGCCGGCTCCTGGGTGACCGGCCCCACCTCCACCCCGATCACCGCCACCACCGACCCGGCGCAGGTGGCCGCCATCGCCAAGGCCGGTGTGCAGGCCCGCGTGGTGGCCCGCTCACTGAGCAGCCTCGACGGGGTCAAGGCCAGGCTGGACGCCGCGTCGGCCAAGGCCCCGAAGACCGCCCCCGTCTGGTACGTGGACGTCGTCAACAACACCGTCGTCGTCCTCAGCTCCAACCCCGCCAAGGCCGCCGCCTGGGTGCGGGCCAGCGGCGCGGACGCCTCCGCCGTCCAGGTCGTGCGCTCGGCCGAGCAGCCCACGCTGTTCTACGACGTCCGCGGCGGCGACGCCTACTACATCGGCTCCGGCACCCGCTGCTCCGTCGGCTTCTCGGTGACCAAGGCCGGCTCGCAGGGCGGCTTCGTCAGCGCCGGCCACTGCGGCACCGCCGGGTCCAGCACGTCCGGCTCCAACCGGGTCGCCATGGGCACGTTCCGCGGCTCGTCCTTCCCGGGCAACGACTACTCCTGGGTCGAGGTCAACGGCCAGTGGACCCCGACCGGCGTGGTGTACGGCTACAGCGCCGGCATCCTGCCCGTACGCGGCTCGACCGTGGCCCAGGTGGGCTCGGCCGTCTGCCGCGCCGGATCGACCACCGGCTACCACTGCGGCTCGGTCCAGCAGCTCAACGCCAGCGTCACCTACCAGGAGGGCACCGTCTCCGGCGTGACGCGGACCAACGTCTGCGCCGAGCCCGGCGACTCCGGCGGCTCGTTCATCTCCGGCGACCAGGCCCAGGGCGTGACGTCGGGCGGCTCGGGCAACTGCAGCTCCGGCGGCACGACGTACTTCCAGCCGGTCAACGAGATCCTGTCCACCTACGGCCTGACCCTCGCCACCCAGGGCGGCGGCCCCGGCCCGACCAGCACGCCGACGGTCACGACCACCGTCGGCGGCACGTGGGCCGCGGGCACGACGTACGCGGCCGGCGCGACGGTGACGTACGGCGGCTCGACCTACCGCTGCCTCCAGGGGCACACCGCCCAGCCCGGCTGGGAGCCGCCGAACGTGCCGGCTCTCTGGCAGCGCGTCTGACCCCCTAGACGTCCAGGGCGGAGATACCCCCTCACGACCTGGACCGCACGGCCGGGCGATGTCCCACTCCTCCGTCAGGGACATCGCCCGGCCCATGCGCTTCCCGCGACCGTCAGGACGCCTCTCCGGCCAGCCGCAGGGCCTCCTCGACCAGCGTCTCCACGATCCGCGACTCGGGGACGGTGCGGACCACCTCGCCCCTGACGAAGATCTGCCCCTTGCCGTTGCCCGAGGCCACGCCCAGGTCCGCCTCCCTGGCCTCGCCCGGCCCGTTGACCACGCAGCCCATCACCGCCACCCGCAGCGGATGGGGGAACCCGTCGAGCGCCGCGGTGACCCGTTCGGCCAGCCCGTACACGTCCACCTGGGCCCGCCCGCACGACGGGCAGGAGACGATCTCCAGCCTGCGCCGCCGCAGCCCCAGCGACTCCAGGATCCCGATCCCGACCTTGACCTCCTCCACCGGCGGCGCCGACAGCGAGACGCGGATCGTGTCGCCGATGCCCTCGTCGAGCAGGATCCCGAACGCCACCGCCGACTTGATCGTGCCCTGCATGAGCGGCCCTGCCTCGGTGACGCCGAGGTGCAGCGGGTAGTCGCAGCTGCGGGCCAGCATCCGGTAGGCCGCCGTCATCACCTGCGGGTCGTGGTGCTTGACGGAGAGCTTGATGTCGCGGAAGCCGTGCTCCTCGAACAGCGAGCACTCCCACAACGCCGACTCCACCAGCGCGGCCGGCGTGGCCCTGCCGTGCTTGGCCAGCAGCCGGGGGTCGAGCGAACCGGCGTTCACCCCGATGCGGATCGACACCCCCGCGCCGGACGCGGCCCGCGCGATCTCGCCCACCTTGTCATCGAACTTCTTGATGTTCCCGGGATTGACCCGGACCGCCGCGCACCCCGCCTCGATGGCGGCGAAGACGTACCGCGGCTGGAAGTGGACGTCGGCGACGACCGGGAGCTGCGACTTGCGCGCGATCTCCGGCAGCGCGTCGGCGTCGTCCTGGGTCGGCACCGCGACGCGGACGATCTGGCAGCCCGCCGCCGTCAGCTCGGCGATCTGCTGCAACGTGGCGTTGACGTCGGCCGTCACCGTCGTCGTCATCGACTGCACCGAGACGGGCGCGTCGCCCCCCACCGGCACGGACCCCACCATGACCTGCCTGGACGCCCTGCGCGCCCGATGTCGCACCGGCAGTCCGAGATCTACAGCGGCCACCTGTCCAGCTCCCTTCGAACGGTGTGCGCGATGCCCCGACCGGTGAGCCCGGCCTCGGCGAGCAACCCGGCCCGGCTCCCGTGCGCGACGAACTCGCGCGGCAGGCCGAGGTTGACGATGTGCTGCCGGGGCCCGCACTCCTGCCGGAGCAGGGCGCCGGCCCCGCAGGCGGCCAGGCCGTCCTCGACGGTCACCACCAGCCGGGCGGCCCCGGCCGGCCCGCGCAGACCGGCCGGGACCGGGATCACCCAGCGGGGGTCGACCACGGTCACGCCGATCCCGGCGGCCGACAACATGGCCGCCGCGCCCAGGCACGGCCCGGCCATCGGCCCGACCGCCACCAGCAGCACGTCGGGACCGCCCGCGAAGAGCACGTCGACGTCGCCGAGCCGCCCCACGCGCGGCAGCTCGGGACCGGCGGCCGCCTTGGGGAAGCGCAGCGCGGTGGGCCCGGGGTGCTCGACCGCCTCCTCCAGCAGCTCGCACAGCCGGCGGGCGTCGCGCGGCGCGGCCACCCGCATGCCGGGCACCATGGCCAGCGCCGCCAGGTCCCACATGCCGTGGTGGCTGGGCCCGTCGGGGCCGGTGAGCCCGGCCCGGTCGAGCACGAGCGTCACCGGCAGCCGGTGCAGGGCGACGTCCATCAGCACCTGGTCGAGGGCGCGCCCGAGGAACGTCGCGTAGACGGCGACCACGGGGTGCAGGCCCGCCATGGCCATGCCCGCCGCCGAGGCCAGCGCGTGCTGCTCGGCGATGCCGACGTCGAACATGCGGCCGGGGAAGCGCCGCCCGAAGCAGGCCAGCCCGGTCGGCCCCGGCATCGCGGCGGTGACGGCCACCAGGTCGTCGCGGCGCTCGCCGAGCACGCACAGGTGGCGGGCGAACGCGTCGGTCCAGGTGGCGGCGCCGGCCGCGAGGGGGCGGCCGGTGGCCGGGTCGGTGGCCGGGATCGCGTGCAGGTGCTCGTCGTGGTCGCGCTCGGCCGGGTCGTAGCCGCGGCCCTTGCGGGTGACGCAGTGGACCACGACGGGGGCGCGCAGCTCGCGGGCGGCGCGCAGGACCGCTTCGAGCGCGGCGATGTCGTGGCCGTCGACCGGGCCCAGGTAGCGCAGGCCGAGCTGCTCGAAGACGGTCACGTCGGCGGCCGTGCGCAGGCGGGCGAGGTGGTCGGCGATGCCGCCGTGGGTGGGGGCGTAGGAGCGGCCGTTGTCGTTGAGCACGACGACGACCGGCCGGTGGCGGGCGGCGCCCAGGTTGTTGAGCGCCTCCCAGGCCGGCCCGCCGGTGAGCGCGCCGTCGCCGACCACGGCGACCACCGCCCGGCCGGCGTCGCCGGTCAGCAGGCGCGCCTTGGCCAGCCCGTCGGCGTAGGCGAGCGCGGCGGAGGCGTGGGAGTTGTCGACGTGGTCGTGCACGGACTCCTCCCGGCTCGGATAGCCGCTGAGGCCGCCGCGGCAGCGCAGGGCGTCGAACGAGTCGCGCCGCCCGGTCAGGATCTTGTGGACGTACGCCTGGTGCCCGGTGTCGAAGACGATGGCGTCGCCGGGCGAGTCGAAGACGCGGTGGAGGGCGATCGTGAGCTCGACGACGCCGAGGTTTGAGCCGAGGTGCCCGCCGCGGGCGCTCACCTTCTCGACCAGGAAGTCGCGGATCTCGCGGGCGAGGCCGGGCAGCAGCTCGGCGGGCAGGGCGCGCAGGTCTTGGGGAGTGGAAACGTACGGCAACAGGGTCGTCATGACATCCCCTGACGGTGTTGCGGTGAGCCAAAAGAATAGTTGAAAGGCCCAAGACACTTTACACGCTCTGTATTCAAGTAGTAACTATTGGTAGTGCGTCCCGACCAGAAGGAGCCGAGCGGATGCCGGTGAGCTTCACTCAGCACTACCTCGGATCACGGATCGAGCGACGCCTCGCCGACTTCCTTGAGACGTGGCGTTCGCCCGTCTCCGATCCCGACGTGCAGACGGCCTACCGGCTGCTGACCGAGTTCATCCTCGGCGGCGGCAAACGCATCCGCCCCCTGCTGTGCTACTGGGGCTGGCGGGGCGCGGGCGGCGCCGACTGCGACGAGATCGTCAGCGCCGCGGCGGCCCTGGAGCTGTGCCACGCCGGGCTGCTCATCCACGACGACATCATGGACGGCAGCGAGCTGCGCCGGGGCCGGGCGACCATCCACCGCAACCTGGCCGACCTCCACGACGGCCCGTCCGCGGAGGCGTTCGGGCACGCGGGCGGCATCCTGCTCGGCACGCTCAGCCTGGCCTGGTCCGACACCCTGCTGTCGTCGTGCGGCGTCGAGCCCGTCCGCCTGCGGGCCGCCCACCACCTCTTCGACGCCATGCGCACCGAGGTCATCAGCGGCCAGTACCTCGACATCCTCGCCCAGCTCCGCGCCGGCGCGAGCGTGCCGGAGGCGCTCACGGTGATCCGCTACAAGACGGCCAAGTACACCGTCGAGCGGCCGTTGCAGATCGGCGGCGCCCTGGCCGGCGCCTCACCCGAGCTGCTCGACGCCTTCTCCCGGTTCGGCGTGCCGCTCGGCGAGGCGTTCCAGCTGCGCGACGACGTGCTGGGCACGTTCGGCTCGGCGGCCGAGACCGGCAAGTCGGCGCTCGACGACCTGCGCGAGGGCAAGCACACGGTGCTGATCGCGCACGCCATGGCGCACGCCTCGCCCGCGCAGCTCGGCTACCTGCGCGCCTGGCACGGCAACCCGGCGCTCACCGAGGAGCAGGCCACCGGGCTGCGCACCATCCTCATCGACACCGGCGCGCTCGACCAGGTCGAGTCGATGATCGACGAACGCGTGGGCGAGGCCACGGCCGCCCTGGCCCGGGCGCCGATCGGGCCCGAGGCCGGCAGTGCGCTGTCCGTCCTGGCCGACCAGCTCGCGCACCGTACCAAGTAGGGGGCTCTCCGATGGGACGCGTACTGCTCGCGGCCCCGCGCGGTTACTGCGCGGGCGTCGAACGGGCCATCTTCTCCGTGGAGGAGGCGCTGCGGCGCTTCGGGCCACCGGTCTACGTGCGCAAACAGATCGTGCACAACACGTTCGTGGTGGCCGACCTCACCGAGCGCGGGGCGGTCTTCGTCGACGAGCTCGACGAGGTGCCGGACGGCGCGCTGGTGATCTTCTCGGCCCACGGCGTCTCCCCCGCGGTCCGGCAGGAGGCCGGAGGCCGCGGCCTGCGCACGATCGACGCCACCTGTCCCCTGGTCACCAAGGTGCACAAGGAGGCGGTGCGGCTGGCCGAGGCCGGCCACGAGATCGTGCTCATCGGCCACGCCGAGCACGAGGAGGTCGAGGGCACCCTCGGCGAGGCGCCCGGCCGCATCCACGTCGTCGATCCGGCCAGGCCCCACGAGGTCACCGCGAGCGGCGCGGCGCGCATGACCTGGCTGTCGCAGACCACCCTCTCGGTCGACGAGACCATGGGCGCCGTCGCCGAGCTGCGCGACCGGTTCCCCCAGCTGGCCGACCCGCCGAGCGACGACATCTGCTACGCCAGCCAGAACCGCCAGGAGGCGATCACCCGCATCGCCCCCCGCTGCGACCTGGTCATCGTCGTCGGCTCGGCCAACTCCTCCAACTCCCGGCGGCTGGTCGAGGTCGCGCTGCACGCCGGCGCCCCCGCCGCCCACCTGGTCGACCGGGCCGCCGACGCCGACCCGCGATGGCTCGGCGGCGTCGGCACGGTCGGGGTCAGCTCCGGCGCGTCCGTACCCGACGTGCTGGTCGAGGACCTGCTCGGCTGGCTCGCCGGCCACGGCTACACCGACGTGGAGCCCGTGACCGTGACCGAGGAGACGCTCACCTTCTCCCTCCCCCTGGAACTCCGTTCCTCCCGCAACCCCGGCTAGACCCCACACCGAGATTGGCGGTGCACCATGACAGAAACCACCGACTCCAGCGCGCCCTTGAACGGCAACGGGCAGCTCAGCCTCAGTACCGAGGCCGCCAAACAGCTCGCGACCACCACCAAGACGCCCCCGCAGATGCAGGAGATCACCTCCAGGTGGCTGCTGCGGCTGCTGCCGTGGGTGCAGTGCTCCGGTGGCGTGTTCCGGGTCAACAGGCGCCTGACGTACACGCTCGGCGACGGGCGCATCACGTTCTCCACGACCGGCTCCGACGTGCGGGTCATCCCGGCCGAGCTGACCGAGCTGCCCATGCTGCGCGGCTTCGACGACATGGAGGTGCTCGAAGCGCTGGCCGACCGCTTCCAGCAGCGCGAGATCGAGCCGGGCGAGGCCATCGTCAGGGAGGACGACCCGGCCGACCAGCTCGTGCTGATCGCCCACGGCCGGGTCGGCAAGGTCGGGCAGGGCGCCTACGGCGACGAGCAGAACCTCGGCGTCCTGGCCGACGGCGACCACTTCGGCGAGCAGGCGCTGACCGGCGGCGGCACCTACGACTTCACCGCCACGGCCAAGACGCACACCACCGTGCTCACCCTGTCCAGGCAGACCTTCGAGCAGCTGGCCGAGCAGTCCCCGGCGCTGCGCGAGCACATCCAGAGCCGGCAGGCGGCCGGCGACCACGCCCAGAACGCCTACGGCGAGGCCGCGATCGACATGGCCTCCGGCCACTCCGGCGAGGTCGCGCTGCCCGGCACGTTCGTGGACTACGAGCAGTCCCCCCGCGAGTACGAGCTGAGCGTCGCCCAGACGGTCCTGCGGGTGCACAGCCGGGTCTCCGACCTGTACAACCAGCCGATGAGCCAGCTCGACCAGCAGCTCCGCCTCACGATCGAGGCCCTGCGCGAGCGCCAGGAGCACGAGCTGATCAACAACCGGGAGTTCGGCCTGCTGCACAACGCCGACTTCAGCCAGCGCATCCGCACCCGTTCCGGCCCGCCCACGCCCGACGACCTCGACGACCTGCTGGCCGTCGTCTGGAAGGAGCCGGCCTTCTTCCTCGCGCACCCGCAGGCCATCGCCGCGTTCGGCAGGGAGTGCAGCAAGCGCGGCCTCTACCCGCAGGCCAGCGAGGTCAACGGCCACCGCATCCCGGCCTGGCGCGGCGTGCCGATCTTCCCGTGCAGCAAGATCCCGGTCACCGGCAAGCGCACCACGTCGTTCCTGCTCATGCGGACGGGCCAGGAGAATCAGGGGGTCGTCGGCCTGCACCAGACCGGCATCCCCGACGAGTACCAGCCCAGCCTGTCGGTGCGCTTCATGAACATCAACGAGAAGGCGATCATCTCCTACCTGGTCAGCGCCTACTACTCGGCCGCCGTCCTGGTGCCCGACGCGCTCGGCGTCCTGGAGGACGTCGAGCTCGGCAGGAACGGCTAGCAGCCCCTTCGTCCGTCCGGTCCAAGAATTGGTGGTGTTTGTGTTGACGGAGTCGGATCAGCGGCTGAGCCTGGATACCGCCGCGGCGCGGAAACTCGCCACGACGACCAAGACGCCTCCGCAGATGCAGGAGATCTCCTCCCGCTGGTTGCTGCGGATGCTTCCGTGGGTGGACACCGCCGGCACCTATCGGGTGAACCGGCGGCTCACCTACATGGTCGGCGGTGGCCGGGTGAGCTTCTCGCGCACCGGCGCCCGGGTGCGGGTGGTGCCGCCGAGCCTGACCGAGCTGCCGCCGCTGCACGGGCTCGACGACGACCGCCTGCTCGACACCCTCGCCGGGCTGTTCGAGCAGCGGGAGTACGCCCGCGGCGACACGATCGCGCGGGCCGGACGGCCGGCTGACGAGATCATCCTGGTCGCCGACGGCCGGGTCACCCGGTTCCAGCCGGGCGACTACGGCAACCGCCTGGTGCTCGGCACCCTCGGCGAGGGCGACCACGCCGGGACCGAACCGCCGGGCGAGCGGGCCGTACGGCACGACACGCTGGAGGCCGGCACCAGGTGCACGGTGCTGGCCCTGCCGTGGGAGGAGCTGCGCGCGCTGGCCGAGAGCACGCCCGCCCTGCGCGACCGGCTCGACCGCCACCGCGCCCGGCGGGCGGCCCCCCAGACCAAGCACGGCGAGGCGGCCATCGAGCTGTCGGCCGGCCACCGGGGCGAGCACACGCTGCCGGGCACGTTCGTGGACTACGACCCGGGCCCGCGCGAGTACGAGCTCAGCGTCTCGCAGACCGTGCTGCGCGTGCACACCCGGGTCGCGGACCTGTTCGGCGACCCGATGGACCAGACCGAGCAGCAGCTCAGGCTCACCGTCCAGGCGGTGCGCGAGTCGCAGGAGCGCGAGCTGGTCAACAACCGCGACTTCGGCCTGCTGCACAACGTCGACCCGAGCCAGCGCATCCGCACGCTGACCGGTCCGCCCACCCCCGACGACCTGGACGACCTGGTGAGCCGGCGCAAGAAGTCACGGTTCTTCCTGGCCCACCCGCGGGCCATCGCGGCCTTCGGCCGGCAGTGCAGCGCGCGGGGCGTCTATCCCGACACCGCCGAGATCGAGGGCGTGCCCGTGCAGTCGTGGCGCGGGGTGCCCATCCTGCCGTGCGACAAGATCCCGATCAGCCGGGCGGGCACCACCTCGATCCTGTGCATGCGCACCGGCGAGAAGGACCAGGGCGTCGTGGGCCTGTTCCAGACCGGCGTGCCCGACGAGCGGGAGCCGGGACTCAGCGTGAAGCTCACCGGCATCGACCGGAAGGCCGTCATGTCGTACCTGGTCAGCGCGTACTACTCGTGCGCGGTGCTGGTGCCCGACGCGCTCGGGGTGCTGGAGGACGTGGAGGTCGCGAGCTGATGGCTCAGCCGTTCGAACTGCCCGACTTCTACATGCCGTACCCGGCGCGGCTCAACCCGCATCTGGAGGAGGCCCGTACGCACTCCAAGCTGTGGGCGCGCGAGATGGGCATGCTGGAGGGATCGGGCGTCTGGGAGGAGGCCGACCTCGACGGCCACGACTACTCCCTGATGTGCGCCTACACCCACCCCGACTGCGACGGCGCCGAGCTGTGCCTGATCACCGACTGGTACGTCTGGGTGTTCTTCTTCGACGACCACTTCCTCGACGTCTTCAAGCGCTCCGGCGACATCCAGGGCGGCAAGCGGCACCTCGACCGGCTTCCCCGGTTCATGCCGATGGGCGCCGATCTGTCCATGCCGGAGCCGGCCAACCCGGTCGAGGCGGGCCTGGCCGACCTGTGGCTGCGCACGGTGCCGGGCATGTCGGCCGACTGGCGGCGGCGGTTCGCCGAGAGCACCCGCCACCTGCTCAACGAGTCGATCTGGGAACTGTCCAACATCAACGAGGGCCGGATCGCCAACCCGGTCGAGTACATCGAGATGCGCCGCAAGGTGGGCGGCGCGCCCTGGTCGGCGGGGCTGGTCGAGCACGCGGTGCGGGCCGAGATCCCCGCCCGGCTGGCCGGCACCAGGCCGCTGCGGGTGCTGAAGGACAGCTTCTCCGACGCCGTGCACCTGCGCAACGACCTGTTCTCCTACGAGCGCGAGGTCAGGGACGAGGGCGAGCTGAGCAACGGCGTGCTGGTGCTGGAGACGTTCCTCGGGTGCACGACGCAGGAGGCCGCCGACGCCGTCAACGACCTGCTCACCTCGCGCATGCAGCAGTTCGAGCACACCGCGCTGGGCGAGCTGGGCCCGCTCTTCGTCGAGCACGCCGTCGATCCGCTGTCGGCGGCGGGCGTGCTGGCCTACGTCAAGGGGCTGCAGGACTGGCAGTCCGGCGGGCACGAGTGGCACCTGCGGTCGAGCCGCTACATGAACAAGGGCGCGAAGACGGCCCGGCCGCTCGGCGCGAAGTCGCTGGTCGCCGGCACGGGGGCCAAGCGGCTGCGCAACTTCGCCCACACCGGGCGGCAGCGCGTCGGCCCCTCGCAGATCCCCGAGCTGTACGTGCCCTTCGAGCTGCGCCTGTCCCCCCACCTCGACCAGGCCCGGCGCAACGCGGTGACCTGGTGCGCGTCCATGGGCCTGCTGGAGGCCCAGCCGGGCGTCGTGGGCTCGGCGGTCTGGGACGCCGAGAAGCTGGCCGACTACGACCTGCCGTTGTGCGCGGCGGGCCTGCATCCCGACGCCACCCCCGAGGAGCTGGACCTGGCCTCGCACTGGCTGTGCTGGGGCACCTACGGTGACGACTACTTCCCCGTCGTCTTCGGCCGGTCGGGCAACCTGGCGGCGGCCAAGGTCACGGTGTCCAGGCTCGCGGCGTTCATGCCGCTGGACGGCACGCCGGCGCCGCCGCCCGTGAGCGCGCTCGAACGCGGCCTGGCCGACCTGTGGGCGCGTACGGCGGGGCCGATGCCGGCCGGCGCCCGCGCGCAGCTGCGGCGGTCGGTCGTGACGATGTGCGAGGGCTGGCTCTGGGAGCTGGGCAACGAGGCGGCCCGGCACATCCCCGACCCGGTGGACTACCTGGAGATGCGCCGGCTCACCTTCGGCTCGGAGCTGACGATGAGCCTGTGCCGGCTGCGGCACGCGTACGCGCTGCCCGAGGCGCTGTACGAGAGCGGCCCGATGCGGGCGCTGGAGAACGCGGTCATGGACTGCGGGATGTTGCTGAACGACGTCTTCTCGTACCAGAAGGAGATCGAGTTCGAGGGCGAGCTGCACAACTGCGTCCTGGTGGTCCAGAACTTCTTCGACTGCGACTACCCGGCCGCGCTCGGCATCGTCAACGACCTGCTGACCTCGCGGATGAAGCAGTTCCAGCACATCGCCGCGCACGAGTTGCCGATCCTGTGCGACGACCTCGGGCTCGACTGCGCGGCGCGGCAGGCGCTCGACGCGTTCCTGGCCGACTGCCGCCACTGGCTGACCGGCATTCTCAACTGGCACCGCGGCTGTCTCCGCTACGACGAGCCGTCCCTGCGCCGGCACCACCGGCCGCCGGCCTTCCGGCTGTCCGGCCCCCGCGGGCTCGGCACGTCGGCGGCGACCCTGGTCTACAGCGGCACGTCGTACGGGCGCGGGGCGTAGAACCAGCCCATCATGCGCAGCAGACGTCGCAGGTGCGGCGTGACGTTGCGCAGCCGGATCCACCGTTCGTCCGGGGGCAGCGCGGGCAGCGCCAGCACCCGCAGCCCGGACAGGTCGACGAAGGTCAGCTCGCCGGTGTCGACCACGATGTACGTGCTGCCCCCGCGCGAGTCGGACAGCGTGCTGGCGAGCGCGGGGCTGTTGGTGACGTCGACCTCGCCGGACAGGGCGACGGCCGGGGCTCCGGGGACGACCCGCAGCGTGATGCTGAGCTGCCCGTCCTGATAGAGCAGCCGCTCTTCGAGATCGTTCACGACGTGCGCACCCCCCAACAGCTATGGACAGGGGGTTGCCGGCGGGATGACCGTCAAGCTTCCTCCCGGCCGTGGTGGCCGCCCTGAGGAGGTCGCGGTTCCTTCGCCGCGCTGACGATTAACCCGAAGCCAGATTACACGAAGTATGTTTCGCTATGTAATGTTCAGGAGAAAATGACCGAATTGCAGCCGAATAATGAAGGGTTGCACCGGTCTCCCGCAGACGCACGAAGCCGGCCCAGCACGTAGGGCTGGGCCGGCTTCGGACCGTCCTCTCGGCGGGGCCCGCACGCGTCCCGCCGCGGCCGATCCGGGGCGTTCGGCAAGGTGCCGCCACGAGGGGTCGTGGCTGCCGGAACGCCTTCGGGTCAGCCTGACGGGCGCGCGGACGGGCCGCCGCCGGTCAGCGGTCTCAGTTGTTGTCGCCGTAGTTGCTCTGGGCGTCCAGGACGTTGAGCTCGATGTCCTGGAGGTGCAGGGCGGTGAGGACGTCGATGTACTTGACGGAGTCGTTGAGGACGTCGTTGGCCAGCGTCAGGTCGTCCAGGATGGACAGCTGGCTCAGGATGGCCTTGCCGCCGTTGTAGGCGTTGGGGCCGACGTCGGCCGAGGCGCTCGTGGCGGTGAACCCGAACAGCGCGCCGGCGATGGCTGCACCGGTGAGAATGCGACGCATCATTTTTTACTTCCCTTTCATCGGAATCGGCGCAGCGGTGCGCGTCATCATTTATTACCCGCCTCCCGAGTGGCAGGAATTTCGCGAATAACGATCTCGTGGGGCCGCGGCAGGCCGCAAGGAAAATATGCTAAGCCAAAGTCAAGTACCCGCACTTATTCCTTGGCCGTCGATCGGGCGAAAGACATCCCGAAATGCCCCGAAATAATGTGACTCGTCGGGCACGGCGGGTTGTTTTATCCCCATACTCCCGGAGCAGGTAATCGGGAGAAGTCGCTTGAAACGCCGTGCCGTAACGGCGGCACGGCCGGCCACGCGGGGGTGCCGAATATGCCATGAACGGACTACTGCGATTGTTGGCGATTGCATTGGCGCACACCATTGTGTGCGTTTCCCATTCGATGCCCGCGCAGGGCGCCGCAGGCTGCCATCCGCACGGGTGCCGGGCGCAGGCTCCGGCCGTCCGGTCGGCGGCGGGCTCGATCGCGCTGCGGGCGGCGATAGAGATGATCGGCGTCCCGTACTCGTGGGGCGGCGGCGGTCCGGGCGGCCCCGGATTCGGCATCGGCAAAGGGGCCAGGACCTGGGGATTCGACTGCTCGGGCCTCACCGAGTACGCGTGGGCGCGGGCCGGCGTGGCCATCGGGACGACGACGTACGTGCAGTGGCGGTCCGGGATCCGGATACCGCGGGAGGAGATCCAGCCCGGGGACCTGGTGTTCTACGACAGCGACGTCGACACCCCCGGCCCCGAGCACGTGGCGCTCGCGGTGGACGGCACGCAGATCGTGCACGCGCCTTACAGCGGTGAATCCGTACGGCTCGACGCGCTGGAACGGCCGCGCTTCCTGGGCGTCGTACGCCCGAGCCCGGGCCGTTCCGACGCCTAGGCCGAGCCCGACGGGCCGAGTTCGCCGGCCGGGCCCGCCGCGGAGCCGGGTGCGCCTACGCGTGAGCCTCGCGGCCCAGGTCGTCCTGCAGTGATCGACCTGGGCCGCGAGGCGTTCAGAGCTCGGTGCGCACCAAGCCCGTGCCGTGGCCTCGCGAAATGCCACGGCCCGTACTTTCGGTCCACCTCAAGGCACCAGGAAGGCGACCTTGGCCGGGCGGATCCGCGAATTCTGCTGCGGGTCGCCGATCGTCTTCCTGCCTACGCCACGCGAGGAGGCTCAGTTGTTGTCGCCGTACTTGTCCTGGTTGTTGAGGACGTTGGCCTCGATGTCGTTCAGGTGCAGCAGGGTGAGGATGTCGATGTACTTGATGGAGTCGTTGGCGACATCGTTCAGCGCCGTCAGGTCGTCGAGGATGCTCAGCTGGCTCAGGATGCTCTGCCCGTTGTTGTACGGGTTGGGGCCGACGTCCGCGGACGCGGCGGAGGCGGAGAAGCCGAGAGCGGTGACCGCGATAGCTGCACCGGCCAGAATGCGACGGATCATGTTTGCTTTCCTCCATGGATCGGCGCTGAATTTGTGCGCCATGGTCGTTTGTGCAGGGCTGTGAGGTGCCGCAAATAACCATCGCGGCAGGCAGCGAAAATCGCAACTCGGAATGCCCTAACGAAGGTCAAGGGGACGCCTCGATTTCTTGGCACTCGGTTTCCGCGCTCATCGACGGGGCACTGCATATATCCCGGTCGGGCTGCCCGGCGAACGGGATTCTTTTGGCCTTCCGGCGGCGATGTTGGGGCGTTCGTGCCCTGCCGTTCAGGCAACGATCACCCGAAACTTGAGGAACGACCTACGACGCCGGGGCCCGAGTTCGGCGAATTTGGCGACCAGGTGAGTGGTTATCCAGGTGATCGCCTCGGAGGTGCCGTCCGCCATTACCGGACGACGGTCGCGCCAGATGTCCCGCTGACCTGCGAGAACGCCCCCGAACCAAAACCGCCCCCTCCCGTCGAAGGACAGGGAGGGGGCGGGACGCGAGGGGGGAGAGGCGGGGTCAGGGGGTGATCAGGTGGTCGAGGGCGGCGGTCAGGCGGTGGAGGGCGGTCAGGGACTCACGGGCGGCGTCGAGACCGAGCACGTCCACCAGGCGGTCGGCGAACTCGCGGTGGCCGGGGACGATCCCGGCGATCGCCTCGCGGCCCGCCTCCGTCGGCTGGAGGAGCTTGGCGCGGCGGTGGGCGGGGTTGGGCCGGTATTCGGCCAGGCCCCTCTCCACCAGCAGGTCCGCGATGCGCTGCACACCCTGGCGGGTCATGCCCATCACCCGGGCGATCCCCGCCACCGGCAGCGGCTCCCCCAGGACGGCGCCCAGCACCTGCCACCAGGCCGCCGTCATGCCGGCCGGCTTGGCCAGCTCCTCCGCCACGTGCAGGAACTGGCCGTTGAGCCGGAACGACGCCAGAGCCAGACCGGACAGCAGCTCGGCCGCCACACTCTCACCGCCGTCACCGCTCCCCCCTTGCCCGCCACCGCTCCCGTCGCGGCGGGCAAGGGGGTCTCCGGGGTCGGGGCTGCCGCCGGGGGTCATGCGGCCATCAGCACCTCGAACGCCGAGGCGTCGCTCTTGCCGAACAGGCGGTACCAGGCGTCGAGGACGTCGGGCCGGTAGACGTCGAGCCGGCGGAAGATCTCCCGGGCGAAGGCGACGGGCTCGGTCGGGCCGGCGGTGACGAGGTCGCCGTCGAGCACGGCGTCCGTCTCCTGGTAGCGCCCGGCTCCGGCGTAGCCCTGCTGGGCCCCCAGGTACGGCAGCGCCGCGCTGGTGTGGCCGCGGTCGTCGAGCAGGCCCTCGCGGGCGAGGCCGGCCGTGGCGCCGCAGATGGCCGCCACCGGCACCCCCGCCGCCAGGAACTCGCGCGCCTTGCGGGCGAACGGCGCCAGCTCGTCACCCGCGTCCCACAGGTCGGCCCCCGGCAGGATGAGCAGCGAGCTGCCCTCGGGCGTGAGCCGGTCGAGCGCGAGGCCCGGGGTGACCCGCAGGCCGCCCATGCTGACGACGGGCTCGCCGGTCAGGCCGACGTTGACGATCTCGTACGCCCCCGGCTCGCGCTGGAAGCGCTCGCTGCGCAGATGGGCGGTCGCGTGCCCGGTCTCCCAGTCGGCGAAGGTGTCGTAGACGGCGTGGTGGATGATTCCCTTCATGACAACATACTGTCATTTCGACAGCATGTTGTCAATGGAGAACCGTGCGAGGATAGGCGCCATGGCACAGATCGTCGGCGGAGGACGGCCGGTCAACGACGCCGAACGGCGCGTGATCTCCTACTTGCGCGACCACGCCCCCGCCGACTGGCTGCTGCTGCACAACGTCGAGGTCCCGCGAGGCGACGACGTGTTCGAGGTCGACCTGCTCGTGCTGACCGCCCACTCGCTCGTGGTCGTCGACGTCAAGGGCACCCGCGGCCGCATCGAGGTGTCCGGCACCCGCTGGTACCCGCCGCGCCGGGAGGCGTTCGGCTCTCCGGTGACCAAGCTGCGGGGCACCGCCAAGGCGCTCAAGGGCCTGCTGGTGTCCAGGGCCACCCAGCTCGAACGCGTCTACGTCGACAGCCTGGTCGTGCTCACCTCGCCCGACGCCGAGCTGGTCGACCAGGCCGGCCGCGACGCCCCCAACGTCACCGACCTGCCCGGCCTGGTGGCCACACTGGGCGACGTCTCGCGGGTCAGGCGGGGGTGCAGCCCCGACGTGCGCCCCTACCTGACGGCGGTGCTCGACGCGCTCAACCACACCGTGCGCCGCAGCACCGCGCCGCCCAGGTTCGGCAACTGGGAGGTCGAGGAGCAGCTCGGCGGCGACGCCAAGGTCACCGAATACCGCGCGTTCAACGCCACGCTGCCGGGCAGCGAGACCGTGCTGCTGCGGGTCTACCAGGCCGACCCGCTGGCCGACCACGAGGCGCGGGCCGCCGAGCGCCAGCGCATCGCCAACGCCTACCAGTCGCTGGCCCGCATCCCGCCCCATCCGTGCGTCGTGCGCTCGCGCGACTTCTTCGCCATCGACGACGAGAGCCGGTTCGTGCTGGTGCTCGACGACGTCCACGGCGAGGCGCTGCACCTGTCGCTGGGCAAGGGGGCCCGGCTGGGCGTGATCCAGGACCTGCTGCGCGGGCTCGCGCACGCGCACGCCAACGGCGTCGTCCACCGGGCGCTCACGCCCGGGTGCGTGCTGGTCACCGACGACGGGCACGCGGTGCTGACCGGCTTCGACTACGCCAAGCCGGGGCCGCGCAACTACACGGTCGCCCACGAGCTGGGCAACGTGCTCGACGCCCATTACGTGGCGCCCGAGTGCCAGGAGCGTCCCGACCGGATGACCACCGCGTCCGACGTCTACGCGGCCGGGGCCATCGCCTACCAGCTGCTCACCGGGCAGCTCCCGACCAGCTCCGACGCCCACGGCCCCGACGTCCCCGAGGTCGTGCGCCGGATGCTCGACCACTCCCCGGCCAAGCGGCCGAGCGCCGCCGAGGCGCTCGACGCGCTGCAGGGCGTGCCGTTGCAGCAGTCGCGGCTGCGGCGGCTGGTCCGTCGCCTGGTCTCCGGTCCCTGACGTCCTCCTCAGGCCGGCAGGCTGCGGCGCAGGGCGCTGGCGTGCCTGAGATAGTCGAGGGCCAGGCCGGTGCGCCCGGCCGAGCGGTGCAGCTCGCCGAGCAGCTGGGTGGCCGACGCCTCGCCGCTGCGGTCGCCGAGCTCCTGGAAGACCTCCAGCGAGCGTTCGAGGCCGGTCGAGGCGCGGGTCAGGTCGCCGCGCGCCGCCTGGAGGCCGGCGAGGCTCTGCAGCGCGTACGCCCCGCAGTGGCGGTCGCCGAGCGACTCGAAGATCTCCAGGGCGTGCCGGTGGAACGACATCGCCTGGTGCAGCCGGCCCATCTGGAGGCACACGCAGCCCTCGCGGTGGGCGTCCCCCAGCTCCTGGGCCAGCCGCATGGCCTCGCCCAGCGACTCCGCCGCCTGGACGAGGTCGCCGGAGGTCAGGCAGGCCCGGCCGATGGCCTGCCGGGCGAACGCCTCTCCGTGCCGGTCCTCGGAGGCGACGAACATGGCCAGCGCCCGGCGCAGGTACCCGAGCGACTGGAGGTGCCGGCCGCGGAACTGGTTCACGGCGCCGAGCCCGCAGACCGAGGTCGCCTCGGCCCTGACGTCTCCTATTTCATGAAATATCTGGCGGGAGAGGGTGAAGCCCTCGGCGGACTCGTCGTACCGGTCCTGGTAGAGGCTGACCTGGGCCAGGCCCCTGAGCATGGCGGCCTCGCCGTACCGATCGCCGGCGGCGCGGGCGGCGGCCAGGGCGGCGGTGTGCGTACGGCGCCAGGTGCCGAGGTGGCAGTGCAGGTCGAGGTAGGGCACCATGGCGGCGGCCAGCCCCCAGGCCGACTCGGCCAGGCCCAGCTCGGCCGCCAGGTCCACGGCTCCGGCCAGCGCCTCGTGCTCCGACTCGAACCAGGTGATCGGGTCGGCGGTGAGCCGGTCGAGCGTGCGCGCGGGCAGCCGCCACCTGGCCGCCCTGGCCGCGGTGAGGCTGAAGACGGTGGTGGGCAGGCGGGCCATGGCGTGCTCGGTGGTGGCCGTCCAGGCCGCCAGCACCCTGGCCAGCGCGCCGCGGTCGGGGCCGCGGTCGCGGGCGTGCCTGCCGACGAGGTCGGGCACGCGGTAGCGCGGCTGGCCCACGTCGTCGGTGCCGACCGGGTCCAGCAGGTGGGCGTCCACGAGCAGGTCGGTGACGTCGTGGGCGCCGTGGCGGCCGAGTGCCGCGTCCACCACCCAGCCCGGCTGCGCCCCGGCGGCGGGCCCGAGGACGCCGAGCGCGCTCAGGGCACGGGCGGCCTCCACGGGCAGCCTGCGGTACCCGGCGTCGAGGCAGGCCCGCACCTCCTTCAGCTCGGCCAGCCAGTCCTCCTCAAGCCGCTCGCGCAGCACCGACAGCGACCAGCCGGGCCGGGCCGCCAGCCGGGCTCCGGCGGCCCTGACCGCCAGGGGCGACCCGCCGCACAGCGTGACGACGGCCAGGGCGTCGGCCGGTTCGCGGGCCACCCGCCCGGCCCCGGCGACGCCGCCGAGCAGCGCCAGCGACTCCTCCGGCGACAGCTCGCCGAGCTCGACGCGCAGCGCGCCGGGCAGCTCGGTGATCCGCCGCCTGGTGGTCACGATCACGGCGCTGTCGTTGCCGGGGAGCAGCGGGCGTACCTGGGCGGCGTCGCGGGCGTCGTCCAGCAGGACCAGCATCGGGCGTTCGGCCAGCAGCGATCGCAGCAGCGCCGACCGCTCGCCGGGCGTCGGCGGCGCGCCGGTCACGCCGAGCGCCCGCAGCGCCTCGGCCAGCAGCTCGCCCGGCGCCCTGCCGCCGAGCTCCAGGTAGAGCTGCCCGGCGGGGAAGGCCAGGCGCAGGCGGTGGGCGGCGTGCACGGCCAGGGCCGACTTCCCCACGCCGGGCGGCCCGGAGATCACCGCGACCGAGAACGTCCCGGCCAGCGCGGCCAGGGGGGCGGCCCGGCCGATGAAGTCCGGCAGATCGGGCGGGAGCTGCCGGGGCACGGCCGGCGCCGCCCCGCCCTCGTCGGCCAGGATCAGCTCGTACGCGCCGCGCAGCTCGGCCCCCGGCTCGACGCCGAGCTCGTCCACGAGCTGGTCGCGGACCGCCGCGTACGTGCGCAGCGCCTCGGCCTTGCGGCCCCCGCGGTGCAGGGCGAGCAGCAGCCGGCCCCACAGGTCCTCCCGGTAGGGATGCTCGACCAGCAGGCCGCGCAGCTCGTCGGCGGCGCCGTCGTGGTCGCCGGCCTTGAGGCGCCGCTCGATCAGCGACTCGGCGGCCCGCAGCCGCAGCCGGTGGAGGTGCTCGATCCGGCGGTCCCAGACCGGGCTGCCCGGCAGGTCGCTCAGCGGCGCGCCGCGCCAGAGCGCGAGGGCCGCGCCGTACTCGCCGCGACGGGCCAGCTCCTCGAACAGGCGCAGGTCGAGCGCGCCGTCGGCGACGTCGATGGTGTAGCCGGCCCCGGCGGCGCGCAGGCCGACCGGGCCGAGCTGGGACCGCAGCGAGCTGACGTAGGTGCGCACGTTGGCCAGCGCCGAACGCGGCGGACGCCCCGGCCAGAGCACCTCGGCGAGCCGGTCGGCGCCGACCACCTGCCCCGCCTCCAGCAGCAACGTGGCCAGCAGCATGCGGGGTTTGCCGCCGGAGATCCGTAGGGGACGGCCGGCGGAGCGGATCTCCAGCGGGCCGAGGACGTGGAAGGTGACCGTCATGACAGCATCAGCCCCTTTACGGGAGATCTGACAGCTCTTTGTATCGGTTCTGGATGATTCTTGTGCGGCCAATGCGGACTCTGGTGTCACAGATCCCACTGGAAAGGATCACCCCATGAAGCTCAGCCGATCAATGGTCGCCGGCCTGGCATTGTTATTCGGCCTCGGCACGACGACCCCCGCCTTCGCCGACCCGGAGCCGGAGTCCGCGCAGGCGCAGCTCCTCGCGACGAACTTCCAGATGCCGTTCCCCTGCGGCCAGACCTGGACCGGCAACTCCAGCGCGAGCAGCGCCCACCAGTCGTGGGAGATCGACTTCAACAGGGGCAGCACCGCCGACGCCGACCTCGGCGACCCGGTCGTGGCCGCCGCCTCGGGAACGGTGGTGATCTCGGCGCACCAGGGCTCGACCAACGGCTACGGCAACCTCGTCAAGATCGACCACGGCGGCGGCTGGTCCACCTACTACGCCCACCTGAACACCCGGCTGGTCAGCGCCGGCCAGTCCGTCTCGCAGGGCCAGCAGGTCGGCACGGTCGGCAACACCAGCAAGCCGGGCAACTACATCAGCCCCCACCTGCACTACGAGGTGCGCCTGGGCACCAGCTACCCGTCGAACATCCAGAAGGCCGTCTTCAACGGCGTCACCTTCGGCTACCCGGTGCAGACGCTGAGCTCGAAGAACTGCGGCGGGTCCAGCAACCCGTACACGCCGCAGGAGGCGTGCGGCGCCGGCTACGACGTGATCGACTCGGCCGGGCTCGGCACCGACGGGACCGTCTACCTGCTCTACAACGGCTCCAACGGCAACAACTGCGTGGTCACCATGAAGGCGAAGTCGCTCGGCACGGCGACCGCGACGACCGCCTACCTGGAGGTGCAGGGCAGTACCAGGAAGACCGACTCCGGCAACTACGCGTACTACGCCGGTCCGGTCTACGCCGCCGCCGCGAACACGTGCGTCAAGTGGGGCGGCAAGGCCGGCGCCTCGGCCTACGACAGCCCGTTCGAGCACTGCGGCTGAGGCGGCTCAGGCAGGCGTGATCGTGTCGAGGACGTCGATCACGTACAGCATGGGCCTGTCCCCCGGGGAGCCCACGGCCAGCCGGCTGCCGACCTGGCTGCCGACCAGCGCCTCCAGCCAGGCGGGCGGCACCGAGCCGGGCCTGAGCGTGAAGGCGCTGGGACCGCCCTTCCGGTAGGACGAGTCCACCACCGTGCGGGACGGCCAGGACGCGGCCACGTACTGGATGACCACCTTGGAACCGGCCGTGACGTCCCGTCCCGAACCGTCGATGAGGGTCCGGGGCGGGGAGTCCGGCCGCAGGTCGGACGGGATCGCCGGCAGCGCCCGCCCGACGAGCCGCGCGTCGGGCGGGTAGCCGCCGAGGATGTCGAAGACCACCACCAGCGTGTCGGCCGGCGAGACGCCGGTCAGCGGCACGTTCGGGCCCAGAGCCTCGGAGGCCGGGCTGACCAGCATCACCCGGCTGCCGGCCGGCCTGCCGATGAGCGAGGCCCGCCAGGTCTCGGAGACCTCCCTGCCGTCGAAGACGACCGTGGTGGGCTGGTTGCCGTCGTAGGTGCTGAGATACGGCTTGTTTCCCGACCATCGCCGGATGTCCACGTCGGCGAGCACGACGTCCCCCGGGACCGTACGCCGGCCGTTGCCCACGGAGAGCACCGTGATCCGCGGCGTGCGCCCCGGCTTCCCCCGGGGTATGGCGACGACGGGCTTGCTGCCGAACGCGCCCGTCACGACGGGCTGCGAGCCGTCCTCGGCGACGCCACACGAGGTGGCCAGCATGAGTACGGCAGGCCAGAGCAGGCGCACGATTTCCCCCAAGATGCCAGATCCGAAGGGGTTACTTGCCGCGATCGCCAAAAGGAAAGCTGCGGGTCTCGCCATCTCACGACAAAGGGCGCGGGAGACTGGACCGCGTGAGCAAGCCCAACCTGGCCCGCAGGGTCGCAGAAGCAGCCGAGATCGCGTTGACCACCCGCCACTACGTGACGTTCATCGACGTCGTGACGGGGTTGCGCTGGCTGCGGTCCCGGCACGTGGACCTCTGGCGGCAGGGCCGCGCTGGCACGCTGGCCGAACTGGCCGCGGTCGACGAGGAGCGGCTGCTCGTCACGGCCGGGCTGCTGCGGGAATGGGCGCTGGCCAAGGGGCTGCGGCCGGTGGAGACGCCGTACGTGGCCGGCACCCGCGACCGGCGCGACCTGCGCTTCACCTCCGGCCACGGGCAGGACGCCTTCCGCGTCCACTGGCTCTCGCCCGATCTGAGCGAGGCCCGGGTGCGGCGGCTCACCGAGCGGCAGAGCAAGGCCCCCGACCTGGTGGCCGTGGTCTCCGAGAACCCGTGGACGTGCGCGTCCTGCGGCGACACCGGGCCGTACCTGATCATGGAGGACGACCGGCCCCACTGCCTGAGCTGCGCCGACCTGGACCACCTGGTGTTCCTGCCGGCGGGGAACGCGGCGCTCAGCCGGCGGGCCAAGCAGGAGAGCGGGCTGTCGGCGGTGGTCGTCCGGTACAACCGGCGGCGCAAGGTCTACCAGCGCCAGGGCGTGCTGGTCGAGGAGGCCGCGCTGGCCGCGGCCGAGGAGCGCTGCCTGGCCGACGAGGAGGCGCGGCTGCGCCGCCGCGAGCGCGACCATGTGCGCAGGGCCGAGCAGGACGTCGCCTTCCAGGCGGCGATGGCGGCCGAGATCGCCCGGCTGTTCCCGGGCTGCCCGGCCGAGCGGGCCCGCGAGATCGCCGAGCACGCCGGCCGGCGCGGCAGCGGCCGGGTGGGCAGGACGGCGGCGGCCAGGGCGCTCGACGAGAACGCCATCACGCTGGCGGTGATCGCGTCGGTCCGGCACCTCGACACCGACTACGACCGCCTGCTCATGTCCGGCGTCCCCCGGATGGAGGCCAGGGACCGGATCAGGGACGCCATCGCGGCCAGGCTCACGGAGTTCCGGCGACCGCCCCGATGACCGCGCGGGCCCGCCTTCGGTACCGTCCATGCATGGACGACTGGCACACCGTACGTGCGGAACTGCGGGCCTTCGCGCTGGGGCTGCCCGAGACCCACGAGGACCATCCGTGGGGCGAGACGGTCATCAAGGTCAACAAGAAGGTCTTCCTGTTCCTCGGCCTGGACGAGCAGACGGAGAAGTGGGCCCCGACGTTCGGCGTGAAGCTGCTGTCGGAGGCGCACGGCCACGCGCTGACCGTCGAGGGCGCGGCCCCCAGCGGGTACGGCCTGGGCAGGGCCGGCTGGGTGACCGTGCCGTTCCTGTCGGCGCTGCCCGAGACCGACGTGCTGCTCGACTGGGTCGAGGAGAGCTACCGGGCCATCGCCCCGAAGCGGGCGGTCAAGCTACTGGACGGCCAGCCGTAGCGCGAAGGCGACCAGCAGCACGCCGGTCACCCGCTCGACCCTGGCCCGCACCCGCGGCCTGCGCAGCAGCGCGCTCACCCGGTCGATGATCACGTTGTAGAGGCTGAACCAGAGCACGTACAGCACGGCGATGATCCCCGACAGCAGCAGGGCCCGTCCCAGGGTGTCGCCGTGGCCGGGCAGGAACTGCGGCAGCCAGGTCACGAAGAGCAGCAGCACCTTGGGGTTGAGCAGGTTCGACAGCAGCCCCCTGCGCACGTGCACGAGCGGCGAGCCGGTCGGGGGCGCGGCGCCCTCCACGGCCTTGGCCCGGTTCCGGCTCGACAGCAGGGCGTGCACCCCAAGCCAGAGCAGGTAGCAGATGCCGAGGGCGCGCACCACGGTGAAGGCGGTGGGCGAGGCGGCCAGCAGCGCCGACAGGCCGACCGCGGCGGCCGCGGCGTGCACGGACAGGCCCAGCAGGCCGCCGAGCATGGTCAGCAGGCCGGCCACGCGGCCGTGGGCGAGGGAGTTGCGCATGATCAGGGCCGCGTCGGGGCCGGGGATCATGATCATGATCAGCGTCGTGACCGCGAAGGTCAGCAGCATGGCGGGGGTCTCCCGGAGCTGGGGGCGCGCTCCCGCCCGACCCGCCGGGTGTGCGGAGGTCGCACGGTCACGCGGGCGAACATCGTCAGTGCCTTGTGGGCACCGGCCATGATATCTGGATCAGTTTGCCGAAACACGCCAGGAAAGGCGATAAGGGACCTCTGTGACGAAAGCCACCGCGAGGTCCCTGATCTGCCCGGCGCAGGCCGCCTCTATTCGGCGAAGGCCGCCAGTGCGATGCCGAGGCCGCGTTCGTTCTGGCCCTGGGCCTTGGCGTCGGTGGAGTTGAGCGAGTAGACCACGACGCGGCTCAGGTCCTGGGTGGCGCCGATGCCGGCGGAGCTGCCGTAGCGGGCGCCGGTCTTGCCGTACGCGACGATGCCGCCGGGCAGCACCAGCTCGGTCAGGCCCGAGGTGTAGTGGGCCGGCTCGTCCTCGGTGCCGTACATGGTCACCTTCGGCACGGTGAACATCGGCTTCAGCTGCTCGGCGGGCACGAGCCGGCCGCCGAACAGCGCCTTGGTGAACTTCTCCAGGTCGGCGGCGGTGGTGATGAGGTCGCCCGAGGCCCAGGTGGAGGTGACCTCCATCTCGGTGACGTCCACGACGTACGCGCCGCCGTAGGGGAAGGAGTCGGGGAAGCCCTTGGGGACGACCTGGTAGCCCTGGTTGTGCCGGCCGTGGATCTTGACGGACCTGCCGGGGAAGTAGCTCTGGTTCATGCCGGCCGGACGCAGGATCCGGGCGCCGACCTCCTGCTCGTACGACCTGCCGGTGACCTTCTCGATCACCAGGCCCTCGACGAACGTGTTGATGTTGAGGTAGTGCTGCTTGGTCCCGGGGGTGAACTCGATCGGGTTGAGCACGGCCTGGCGGACGTACTCGCGCGGGGTGATCGTCTTGAAGCGGTCGGCGTAGACCCGCTCGAAGCCGCCCTCCGACTTCGGCGCGGGCAGGCCGCTGGTGTGGTTGAGCACCTGGGCCAGCTTGACCGGCGGGTAGTCGGCGGGCAGCAGCCCCGGCAGGTACTCCTGGACCGTGCGGTCGAGGGAGACCTTGCCCTCGGCCACCAACTGAAGCACGACCGCCGTGGTGAGCACCTTGGTCACGCTGCCCGCCCGGAACCTGGCCCCCTCCCTTGCCGGGTGCTTCCCGCGCAGATCGGTCACGCCGGAGACGCCGTGCCAGGAGCCGGCCGAGCCGCTGACCCTGACCTCGGCCGCGGTGGCGTCCGCCGCGGGCAGCCCGGCGATGCTCTTGCGCAGCGCGGTCTCGTTGATCGGCGGCACCTGGACGGCGGCAGCGGCGCTGTGGGCGCCCACCTCCGCATGGGCGGGCGCGCTCACGGTCAGGGCGGACAGGGCCAGGACGGCGGCGGCGAGACGGGTGCGCTTCATGGGGATCTCTCCAGGTCACATCGGCTTTCGATGGGACAATCCTGGCCGGGGACCCCCTGGCGGCGGATCGCCGACGACGGCGATGTTCCGGCTCGCTCTCAGGAGGGAGGGGACTCGCCCGATCAGGTGACCGCGAGCCGCCGGGCGTACCGCTCGTCCCGCCACAGCTCCTTGTCCAGCACCTCCAGCAGCGTGGTGGCCGCGTCGTGGACGTCGGCGTAGCCGATGTAGAGCGGCGCGAAGCCGAACCTCAGGACGTCCGGCGCGCGGAAGTCGCCGTGCACCCCCCGGTCGATGAGGGCCCGCATGACCGGGTAGCCGTCGGGGTGGTGGAAGCAGACCTGGCTGCCGCGCGAGTCCGGCTCGGCGGGCGAGACCAGCTTGAGCGCGTCGCCGACCAGGTCGACGAAGAGCGAGGTCAGGGCGACGCTCTTGGCCCGCACCTGCGCCATCGGCACCCGCTCCCAGATGTCCAGGGCCGCCTCCAGCGCGGCGAAGGACACCACGTGCGGCGTGCTGACCGCGAAGCGCCGGATGCCCTCGGCCGGGCGGTAGCCGGTCTCGAAGGCGAACGGCTCGGCGTGGCCGTGCCAGCCGGACAGCACGTTCTCGGCGGTGGCGTGGTGGCGCGGGTTGACGTAGAGGAAGGCGGGCGCGCCGGGTCCGGCGTTGAGGTACTTGTACGTGCACCCGACCGCGAAGTCGGCCTGCGACACGTCCACCTCCATGGCGCCCACGCTGTGGCACACGTCCCAGACCATGAGCGCCCCGGCCGCCTGGACCTGGGCGGTCACCGAGGGCACGGGCCGCCGGGCGCCGGTGCGGTAGTCCACCTCCGACAGCAGCACGACGGCCGCGTCGTCGAACCGGCCCTCGGCGTAGTCGCGCACCTCGTAGTCGCCGAGCAGCCGGGCCAGGCCCTGGGCGATGTAGTGGTCGGTGGGGAAGTTCCGCGGGTCGGAGACGATCACCTTGCGGCCGGGGCGCAGCCGTACGGCGGCGGCCAGCGCCTGGTAGGCGGCGATCGTGGTGGTGTTGCCCACGACGACCTGGCCGGGGCCGGCCCCGATCAGCGGCGCGAGCCGGTCGCCGGCGGTCAGCGGCTGGTCGTACCAGCCGGCCGCGTTCCAGCCGCCGACCAACTGGCCGCCCCACTCGTCCTCGACCGTGCGGCGCACCCGTTCCGCGGCGCGGCGGGGCATCGCGCCGAGCGAGTTGCCCACGAGGTAGACGACCCCTTCGGGCAGGACGAACTCGTCCTTGAACGGCCGCAGCGGATCGTCGGCGTCGAGGGCGAGGCAGGCGTCGCGGTCCAGCACCGGTTGTGCTCCTTACGAGGGTGAGATGGTGGCGATTATCCGGTTTACACCATTCTGGTACTCGCGGACGTACCAGTTCTGCACCGGATTGTGGGCCGCGTCCAGGCGGAGCGATCCTCGTGGGCCGTCCAGCTCTTCCACCCCGGCCAGCGCCTTCGTCAGGTCGCCGCCGGCGGCCGCCGCCCGGTCGATCAGCCGCATCGCGTCCCAGCTCTGCAGCGCGACCGCGGACGGGTTCCGCCCGGTGCGCGCCCGCCACCCCGCCACGAACGCGGCGTTGGCCGGGTTCCGCAGCGCGGGCGACCAGAGCCCGACGCTGACCATGCCCTCGGCGTCCCGGCCGACCGCGCGCAGGACGTCCTCGTCGGCCAGGTTCTGGCAGGCCAGCAGCTTGATCCTGGCATCGTAGCCGAACCGCTTGAACGCCTTGACGAACGCGACCGCCTCCCCGCCCGCGTAGAAGGCGTACAGAAGCCGCGCCTCGCGCGGTATGCGCGCCAGGTACGGCTCCAGGTCGGCCTGCCCGCCGAACGGCGTCAGGATGCGCTTGAGCGGCCCGGCGCCGTATCCCTCGGCGAAGCCGGTCAGGGTCTCGGCGCCCGCGGAGTAGTCGGAGGCCATGAGCACCACGTCCTGGCCGGCGTAGTGCTCGGCGGCGTACCGGCCGGCCGCGTAGCCGTGGGCGCGGTTGGTGTAGGACACCCGGAAGACGCCGGGCCCGCCGAGCTGGTCGGCGCCCGCGTTCGCGATCACCACCGGGGTGCCGGCCGCCTCCTTGACCACCGAGACGGCGACCGGGGAGGCGAGCAGGCCGGTGAGCACGTCGGCCCCGCCGTCGATCAGCTTCCTGGCCTGCTCCGCGCCGATCTCCGGGCTGCCGGCGTCGTCGGCCACGACCAGCCGGGCCGGTCGGCCGCCGAGCAGGCCGTGGTGGTCGTCCAGGTAGAGCCGCATGGCGGTCTCCATGTCGTCGCCGAGGGTGGCGTACACGCCGGTCTGCGAGATGATCGCGCCGACCCGTACGGGCTCGTCCTCCGCGGCGAGGGGCACCGAGCCGCCGCAGCCGGCGACCATCAGCGCGACCAGCCCCAGCACGGCAACGCGCATGGGAGCCCCCTTCAGCCCTCGCCCGACGCCCCGGGCACGCGCGGCGCGCGGGCGTCGGTGGCCAGCTAGCCCTTGCCGGGGTGCAGCGCGCCGCACCGGTCACACGTGCGGGCCTTCTCGTCGCCGTAGAACGCCTCGAAGACCGGCGGCAGGTCCTTGACGATGTCGCGCACCTGGAGCTCGACCTCGTGGACCTTGGCGCCGCATTCCGCGCAGTACCACTGGAACTTCTCCAGCTCGCCCTCGGGCCGGACGCGCTCCACCACCAGCCCGACGGACCCGGCCTCCGGGCGCTGCGGCGAGTGCGGCATGCGCGCCGGCAGCAGCCACATCTGCCCCTCCCGGACGTGCACGGTCTCGGGGCCGTTCTCGGTCACCACGTTGACGTGCATGTTGCCGCGCACCTGGTAGAACAGCTCCTCGTACGGATCGACGTGGAAGTCGGTCCTGGAGTTGGGCCCGCCGACCACCATCACGATGAAGTCGCCGGCCCCCTCGAAGACCACCTTGTTGCCGACCGGCGGCTTGAGCAGGTGGGCGTGCTCGTCGATCCACTTGGTGAAGTCAATGGGGGGAATCATGGTCGCTCCTGTGGATGGTGGGCGACGACCTGCATCTCGATGAGCAGGTGCGGGTGCGGGAGCTGGTGCACCGCCACCGTGGTCCTGGTCGGACCCTCCTCGTCGAAGAATTCGGCGTACACCTCGTTGTAGCCCTTGAAGTCGTTCATGTTTACCAGGTACGTGGTGATCTGTACGAGATCCGCGAGTGAGCTTCCGGCGGCCGTGAGCAGGTCGCCGATGTTCTCGATGACCGCCCGCGTCTGGGCGCGGATGTCCAGGTCGGTGACGCCGAACCGGTCGGCGCGGGCGCCCGCGAAGGTGCCGTCGGGCCTGCGGGAGCTGGTGCCGGAGACGTACAGGAAGTCGCCCGCGCGCTTGACGTGCGGGAACCGTCCCCGGGGCACGGCCTTGCCGGGGACGCGGATGGCCTCGCGGCTCACGTGCCGAACACCGCCCGCACCGATCCGAGCCCCTCGATCCTGGCCTCGAACACGTTCCCCGCCTCGACCGGCACGACCGGGCCGAGCGCGCCGGTCAGGACGACGTCCCCGGCGCGCAGCGGGTGGCCGGTGGCGGCCAGCGCGCCGGCCAGCCAGAGTGCGGCGTTCAGCGGGTTGCCCATGCACGCGGCTCCGGACCCGGCCGAGACCTCCTCGCCGTCGCGGGTCATCGTCATCGCGGCCGCGCCGAGGTCGAGGTCGGTCAGCCGCTTCGGCGTGGCGCCCAGGACGTACGCGCCGGAGGAGGCGTTGTCGGCGACCGTGTCGGTGATCGTGATGTCCCAGTCGGCGATGCGCGAGTCGGCGATCTCGATGGCGGGCAGCGCGAACTCCACCGCCCTGATCACGTCCACCAGCGTGAACGGCCCCTCGGTCAGGTCCTTGCCGAACACGAGCGCGACCTCGGCCTCGGCGCGCGGCTGCAGGAACCGCTGCACCTTGATGGGCCGGCCGTCGAGCTCGGCCATGTCGGCGAAGAGCATGCCGTGGTCAGGCTGGTCGATGCCGAACTTCCGCTGCAGCAGCGGGTTGGTGGCGCCGATCTTCCGGCCGACCGGCCGCCGGCCCTCCGCCAGCGCCCGCCGGGTGTTGATGTCCTGCACCGCGTAGGCGTCGGTGACCGTGGTGATGAGATCCCTGAGCGGCGCGCAGGGCTTGCCGGTACGCGCGGCCTCGACGAGCCGCTCGGCGGCCTGACCCCGGGTGTCGACGGCCAGGGACCATTCGTCATGCATCGGGTTGCTCCAGTTTGATGGTGATCGTGGTGGGCTCGGAGTAGAAGTCGAGCGACTGCGTGCCGCCCTCCCTGCCGATGCCCGACAGCTTCACGCCGCCGAACGGGGTGCGCAGGTCGCGCAGGTACCAGGTGTTGACCCAGACCAGCCCCGCCTCCAGGCGCTGGGCCACGCGATGGGCGCGGTCGAGGTTGGTGGTCCAGAGGGTGGCGGCCAGGCCGTACTCGCTGCTGTTGGCCAGGTCGATCGCCTCGGCCTCGCTGTCGAAAGGAGCCACGTGGCACACGGGACCGAAGATCTCCTCTCGATTGAAGCGGGACCACTCCGACAACCCTGTCATTACCGTTGGTTCCACGAAATATCCGGAATCGCGGTGGTCGCCGAACGTCGGGACGCCGCCCCCCGTGAGCACCTTGGCCCCCTCCGAGCGGGCCAGGGCGTAGTAGGACAACACCTTCTCCCGATGCCCCGCCGAGATCATCGGCTGCGGCTCGACCTCCTGGGCGCGCGAGGCCAGCAGGCCGCAGAAGTCCTCGAAGATCGGCCGCTCGACGTAGAGCCGCTCGGTGCACAGGCACACCTGGCCGCCGTTGGTGAAGACCGACTTCACCGTGCCCTCGACGGCCCGGCCCAGGTCGCAGTCCTCGAAGACCAGGCCGGCGTTCTTGCCGCCCAGCTCGAACGAGATCGGCTTGACCCGGTCGGCGGCGGTCTTCATGATCTGCGTCCCGGTCGCGGTCGAGCCGGTGAACGTCACGCCGTCCACGCCCGGGTGCTCGACGAGGAGCTGGCCCGCCGGGCCGTGCCCGAAGATGATGTTGACCACGCCCGGGGGCAGGCCGGCCTCGGCGCAGATCTCGGCGAAGACCGCGGCCGAGCCGGGCGTGTGCTCCGACGGCTTGACGACCACGGTGTTGCCGGCGACGAGGGCGGGGGCCAGCTTCCACGTCATGAGCAGGAACGGCAGGTTCCACGGCACGATCACGGCGACCACGCCGAGCGGCCTGCGCACGGTGTAGCTGAGCACGCCGGCGAGGTGGAAGGCGTCGTCGGGGCGCTGGGAGGCGATCTCGGCGAACGCGCGGAAGTTCGCGATGCCGCGCGGCACGTCCAGCGTGCGGGTCTGGCCGAGCGGCTTGCCGGTGTCGGCGATCTCGGCCGTGACCAGGTCGTCGAAGCGGACCTCGATGCCCTCGGCGAGGCGGCGCAGCCATCCGGCCCGCTCGGCCACCGGCAGCCCCGCCCAGTCGCGCGCCGCCTCCCTGGCCGCGCGCACCGCCCGGTCGACCACCTCCGGATCGGCCTCGTGCACCTGCCTGATCACCCCGCCCGTCACCGGGTCGTGGACCGGGAACGCATTGCCCGCCGCCACCGGCAGCCCGCCGATGAAATGGGTCAGCACAGCAGCCTCCTCTAGCCTCACTCCCGGTATAGATCGTCGGGCGACGGTGAGACAACAGTCCGGCGGGGGCGGGAACCGCGCGGGCCCGTCAGGGCTCGGTGGCGCCGGTGACACTGAGCCACCCCTCGGCCGGCCCCCTGGCGGACCTGTCCATACGGACATCTTCCGGTACCCCTCGGCGGCCCGGGATGATGACCAAATGGCGCGCACATGGGAATTGTGGGGAAATATCATTATCGCTGGGGTTTTTGCGCTTCCAGTGGCCTTCCTGGTGATCATCCTGCTCGCCCGCCGCCGGGCCCGCGCTGGGCATCCGGCGCCGCTGCGCACCTCGCTCGCCGACGTCGGCGTCGTCGTGGGGACCGCGCCGTGGATCTGGATGATCCTCACGCCGTCCGCCGGCCGGTCCGGGGTCGGCCTCGTCCCGTTCATGGACCTCGCCGATCTCGCCGGAGCCTCGTGGGAGACGGTGACGGTGCAGGTCGGGGGCAATCTGCTGGTGTTCGCCGCACTGGGCGCCCTGCTGCCCGTACGGACCGCCGCGATGGCCTCCTACGGCCGGGTTGCGGCCGTCGCGGCGGCCTTTTCGGTCACGGTCGAGTTCCTCCAGTACGCCCTGCGACTGGGCCGGTTCTCCTCCGTGGACGACGTGATCATGAACACCGCGGGCGCGCTGCTCGCCGCGGCGGTTACTCGCCGCTGGTGGGCCCCGCGAATAGCGGCCGGGACCGTTCCACGATAACGGTCTGCATAAACGTCCTCGCATTCATCACACAGGCACGATCAGCTCAAAAGAAGCTCGGGACCAACCTCTGTATCTGTGCGATCGTGGACAAGACGGGGCAAGTTCTCTGGAGACGCCACAACCTGGTTGGTGACAGAGGGTGATCGAAACGTGTCTGAATCCCCGGTACCCCACGAGCCCCCTATTTATCGCCGCATCGCCGACGGCCTCCGCGCCCGGATCCTGTCCGGCGAACTGCGCGACGGGGACCGCCTACCGGGCGAGAACGCGCTCATGGCCGACTACGCAATCGCACGCGCCACCGCCAGGCAGGCGCTTGCCGTACTGATCAACGAAGGGCTGGCGGTGCCCAAACGAGGTTCGGGGGTCTACGTGCGCCTGTTCAAACCGATCCGCAGACACGGCTCGCGCCGCCTGTCACGAGAGCAGTGGGGTCAGGGGCGTGCCATCTGGGACGCCGACACCCGGGGCCGTCCCTTCACCGTGGACCAGGTGGAGGTGGTGCTGGAGCGCGCGTCGGAGGAGGTGGCGGGCGTCCTGGAGAGCGGCGAGGTATGGGTGCGTCGGCGCCGCTACTCCGTGGACGGCCGGCCCGTGCAGCTGGCGACCTCCTCCTTCCCCGCCCGCCTGGTCCAGGGCAGCGCCATCACCCTGCCCGACACCGGGCCGGGCGGCGTCTACGCCAGACTCGGCGACCTGGGCCTGCCCCCGGCCCACTTCACCGAGGAGGTGCGGGCCCGCATGCCCGGCCCCCGCGAGACCGGGCTGCTCGACCTGCCCGGCGGAACCCCCGTCATCGTCATCGCCCGCACCGCGTACACGGCGGGCGGCAGACCCGTCGAGCTCAACGAGATGGTCCTGGACTCGGCGGCATACGTACTCCAGTACGACTTCGACGCCTAGTTCAACCCGATCTGTCAAGCGATAGGTTGACCTGTCCATCACGATCATTGATTTCTCTAGAGAGGTCCCTCATCTTCTAAGGAGATGGAACCGTACAGGAGATGGAACCTTCGCCTGGGGCCCGGGAGGGTGCGCGGATGTCCGTTGACCGGCATCTTGCCGAGATCGCCCGGGAGTACCCCAGGTGGACCATCTGGCGGAGCGACGCGGGCCGCTGGTGGGCCACGCGGCACCATCCGCTCGACGCGGCGCAGCGTGCGGCCGGATGTGCGATGACCATCGACGCGGACGACCCGGACGGCCTGCGCGACCAGCTCCGGGACCAGGAGGAACGGACCGGCCGGCAGCCCCGCTGGTGGGCCGGCCCCGCTCCTCCCTGACGCGGGCCGTGGAGCGTTCCGCGGCTCGCACGCGAGCAGCCCGGTGCCGGGTCCAGCGTCTCGGCGGCCCCGGCACCGGGCCCCCAACGGGGCCACGAACGCGGAAGTCTCCGACCCTATCGGGGGCGGGGGCTTCCGCTCCCCGCCCCTTCATCCTCTAGGTGTGGTACTCGCCCAGCCGCAGGATGTGCACGTCGGTGTCGTCGGAGACGCTCTCCCTCGGCTTCTCCTCGTCCTCCTCGACGATGACCCGCACGTCGTCCTGCACGGACTGCTGCGGGGCCGGTTGCGGGGCCGGCGCGGCCTCGATGGCGGGCTCCGGCGCGGGCGCCGGGACGGCCACCGGCTGCTGGGCGGCGACCGGCGCGGGCGGCAGCGCCGACTCCGGCACGAGCTGCCCGGCCGCCGCCTCGGTGCGCATGAGGTCGCCGAGCACCGAGCCGATCTCGGTCAGCCGCCGCACGACCTCGGTGTGGGTGTTGGTCAGGTACTCCACCCGGCGCCCGGCGTGCTCGTCGAGCGAGGCCGTGCGCTGACGCGCCGCCGCCAGCATCGACTCGGCCTCCGCGTGCGCCCCCGCCACCAGCTGCTCGGCCTGCGCGTGGGCGGCCGCCATCATGCGCTCCGCCTCGGCCTGCGCTCCGCCGAGCACCCGCTCGGCCTCGGCGTGCGCGTCGCGCAGCAGGCCCTCGGCCTCACTGCGGGCCGACCCGAGCTGCTCCTCGGCGTCCGCGCCCGCCTGGGCCAGCATGCGCTCGGCCGCCTGCGTGGCCTCGGCCACCCGCCGCTCGGCCTCCGCCTGCGCCGAGGTCAGCATCTTGTCGGACGTCTCGCGCGACGTCGTCACCAGCCGCTCGGCCTCGGCCCTGGCGCTCTCCCGCACGGCGGTCGCCTCGGCCTCCGCGTCGGCGCGCTTGGCCGCGGCCTCCTCCTCGCCCAGCTTGAGGATCTGCGCGAGCCTCGGGCTGAGGTCCTCGTAGCTCTGGGGCGCCTCGACCATCCGCCGCCTGGCCTCCGCCAGCTCGACCCGGCCCTGCTCCGCCTGGTCGATCGCCCGTGCCAGCCGCTCTTCCAGATCCCGGACCTGGTTCCGGGTACGGATCATGTAGTCGTGCACCTGCCGGCGGTTGTAGCCGCGCATCACGACTTCGAAGGTGTCCTCTTGCATCAGATCGGGAATGCTCTCGTGCTGGTTTGTCATGGGGGTTACCTAAGGGTTTGCGTGAGGCGGGGGAAAACTGCGGGTTGTGAGGGTCTGACGACGAGACGTCAGGAAACGACTTTCCTGCCATCTGCCCACGTCCGCAACCGGAACGCCACACCTGGGGCGGGAATTACGATTGGACGAATGTACATAGCAGCGTTGGACGACGGGGCAGTGCCGGACATCCACCCGGAGGCGTACATCGCGCCCGGCGCCGTCGTGGTCGGGAGTGTGCGGGTGGGCCGGATGTCCAGCATCTGGTACGGCTCCGTTCTCCGAGGGGACGACGAGCGGATCGAGATCGGCGAGGAGTGCAACGTACAGGATCTGTGCTGCCTGCACGCCGACGCCGGCCAGCCCGCGATCCTGGAGGACCGGGTCAGCCTGGGCCACAAGGCCATGGTCCACGGCGCGCACGTCGAGACCGGCGCGCTGGTCGGCATCGGCGCGATCGTGCTCGGCGGCGCCCGGGTGGGCGCGGGCACGCTGGTCGCCGCGGGAGCGCTGGTCGGGCCGGGCAAGAAGATCCCGTCCGGGGTGCTGGTCGCCGGCGTGCCCGGCAGGATCGTGCGCGAGCTCACCGACGACGACCGGGCCTCCTTCGCCCGCACGCCGGACAACTACATGGCCAAGGCGGTCAGGCACCGGCAGGCGTCAGCAGTTTGATCAGGACCTGGTCCGACACCGAGGCGGTGTTGAGCGGGTCGGCGTAGTCCGGCAGCTCGGGGCGGAGGAAGCGGACGAAGTCGACGGTCAGCTTGAGATCGGGGGCGCCCTTGATCTGCTTGGCGTTGGCCTTGGCGGCGTCCTTCTTCAGCGCGCCGTAGCTGTCCCAGTCGGTGTAGGCGGTGACACCCCATTGCAGCACCTCGGGGAGGTTCGAGGGCCAGCGTCTGGCGACCTTCCAGGCGCCGCCGTCCTCCTTGTAGAGCGCGACGGCGACCCGGCCCAGCCTGGCCAGGACGAGGTCCACCCAGCCGTCCTTGACCGCCACCTCCAGCGGCTTGGAGCTGCCGTCCTGGGTGAACTTGGCCTCGACCTGCCCGGCCGCGTCGGCGGTGCCGGTGGTGACGGACATCCACACGGGCTTGTCGTACGTGCCGGGCTGGCGGGCCATGAGCCCGCCGAGCGAGAACTTGCGCGCCGGCCTGCCGCCCTTCTTGCCGGTGACCTTGACCCGGGCGTGCATGACGATGTCCCCGGCCAGCTCCTGGTAGACGAAGGGGCCGCGGAAGGCGTCGTACCAGGTGGAGGTCTTCGGCTCCAGGTAGAGGGCGCCCTTGGCGGTCTTGTTCACGTCGAGCTTGGCAATCCTGTCGACGTCCTTCTCGGTGTCGCTCAGCTTGCTCCACACGGCCAGCTCCGCGGCGTCGGCGAACTCGCTGGAGGCCGATCCGACCTCGCCGCCGGGCGCGGGCGCCTGGGCGTTCTGGACGGTGAGCACGCCGGGACCGGTGGGAGTGGGCGGCGCCGCGGCGGTCCCGCAGCCGCTCACCACACCCGCCACTGCCAACACCCCTGCCACCTTTGCCCTCATAGCGGACATTCTGCCGTGAAATGCCGACGGGTGACGTCGGGCGGCCCAGTACGATGACGGCCGTGCGCCCCTGGGATGCGTTCACCTCGGCAGAGGCGGAGGTCCGCGCGATGGTCGCGGACCCGCGCTGGCAGGGCCTGTCCGTGCCCGACCGCGCGCACGTCCTGGCGGCCAGGGTCCTGGTGACCCAGGACGGCGACCGCTGGCTCTACGGCGCGTACGCGCGCTGGCACCTGCACGACCCCGGCGACGGCCGCTGGCACCCCGCGCCGCCGCCCAGGGGCGAACGGGCGCGCAAGGTGGGGCACGCCACGGCCGCGCTGCCGGACCAGGTGGTGCCCACCGGGCCCGACTTCGCCGCCGAGCCCGGCTCGACCCAGGCGTTCATCGGCCCCGACGTGCTGCCGGTGGTGACCGGGCAGATCGCGGAGATGGTCCGCGGCGCTGGGCGCAAGTCGGAGCTGGACTACCCGCTGACCGCCTTCGGGGAGATCTTCGCCGCCGACGTGCCGAGCACGGTCGCCGCCGTCTGGGGGACGATCATGTGGTGCGCGTACGCCCCCGCCTTCGACGGCAACGAGCGCCTGATCACCCTGTTCGGCGAGTACCTGCGCCGCTCGCTGCCCGGCGACGAATGGGTGCGCTGGCTGCCCGCGCCGCCGCTGCTCGACCTGGTCACGCTGGTGTCCGAGCGCACCCGCGCCGGCCGTCCGCGGGCCGCGCTCCGGCTGGCCGCGCTGATCGCCGACACCGCCCAGGTGCTGCTGTCCGACATCCGGTTCAGGCCGCGGGCGCTGGCGCTGCTCACGATGGTGGAGCCGGTGCTGCGCCGGCCCGGCCGCGACGACGCCACGGCCGCGCGGGGCGACGACGCCGTGCGCCGGGCCTGGCTCGACCGCTGCCCGCCGCGGCTGGCGCTGGCCCTGCTGCCGGAGACCGATCCCGACGCGTACTTCGCCCACTCGGTGTACGACCTGGTCGAGGCGCTGGGCTTCGTGCAGGACGCGTCAGGGGCGGCGGCGGCGTACCTGGCCGATCTGTCGGACTCCAGGAGGATGTTGCCCGAGCGGCTGAACCACCGGTTGCGGCGGGCGTACGTGGAGTTGGAGCGTGCCGGGCTGACGGGCACGTCGGCGGCCGAGCGCACCGAGCCGGAGGGCTTCGCCGTGCGTCCGGGCGGTGCGCCCGTGCCGCAGGCGGCGGTGGTGACGCCGCCCGACCGGGAGAGCAAGGCGGCCGTGCTGGGCGCCGCGTACGCCACGTGCCTGGCGTGGGGCCGGCTGACGGGGGCCAAGGTGCCGCAGCACGGCCTGGCCGGCCAGAGCGCGCTGGTCCGTGAGCTGATCCACGAACGGGACGACCATCACATCGGTCACCCCTAACGCACTATTACCGTTATTTCACCCTTACTCCGCCTATATCCCGCTATCACTTCAGTCACCGGGCAATTCGCTGAATTGTGATCTCGACTTCGGGAAATGATCCCTGTGGGGCCCCCGTGACGCCGAAAGGAATGACTCCGATGGGCCATGTCGCGAGAAGGTCCCCCGCCGTAACCTCGTAGAGGGTGTGGGCTGCGGAAGGAAGGACGACGCGGTGGGGCACGACGACCTGGACTCTCGGGTCCACGACCGTGTCGCGTTGGACGAGATTGCGCTCTACGCCGAGGTGCTCACTGCCGTGGCTGTCAGCGAACGGCGGCTGACCTTGGACGAACTCGACGACGCGCTCGGATTGCGGACTTCGGCGAGTCGCTGAAGACCATCGAAAATTACCTGTCCCGGGCTCCTGTGGGGTCCGGGACAGTGGTTCCCGGCTCTTACAGGTAACTAGTCAATCGAGGGTGTGCCTCTCCTACGTATGGAGGAGACGACCCCCTACGACTTGACCAGGCGGGCGATGGCGGCCGACGCCTCCTTCACCTTCGCCTCGGCCTCCGGGCCGCCCGTGTTGATCGCGTCGGCGACGCAGTGGGAGATGTGCTCCTCCAGCAGCCCGAGCGCCACGGCCTGGAGGGCCCGCGTGGCCGCGGAGACCTGGGTGAGCACGTCGATGCAGTAGGCATCGTCGTCGACCATGCGCTGCAGGCCCCTGATCTGGCCCTCGATTCGCCGGAGGCGCGTCAGATATGCCTGCTTGTCTCCGCTGTACCCATGCATGCTTCTACGGTACCCGTAACCCGTATGAGCTAGCGGAGATCTGACAGCAGCTTCTCCCACTGTTCGGCGACTTCCTCGGCCGAATGGCGGACGGCGGTGTCGAGGGCGCCCGCCGCGAGCGAGCGCCGGCGGCGTTCGTCGTCGATGAGCGCGAGCAGCGCGCCCGCGAAGTGCTGCGCCTCGCTCTCGCTCTCGGGCACCAGCACGCCGTTGTAGCCGGTCGCCACGAACTCCCTGGGGCCCCTGGCGCCCTCGAAGGCCACCACCGGCACCCCGCACCCCATGGCCTCCAGCACGGTCATGCCCAGGTCTTCGCTGCGGGAGGGGTTGGCCACGATCGATGCCTTGGCGAACTCCCCCGCCAGGTCGGGCGTGACGCCCATGAAGTAGACGTGGTTGTGCAGGTTGAGCTCGTTCACCAGCGACCGCAGCCGCCGCTCCTCGGGGCCGCCGCCGTAGAGCCGCAGCCGCCAGTCGGGACGCTTGTCCGCCACGATCGCGAACGCCCTGATCAGCCGGTCGTACGCCTTGACCGACACCCACCGGCCCCCGGCAGCCACGATCCGGTTGTCCATCCGCGAACGCGGCCACGGGCCGCCCGGCAGCGCGTCCGGCACGGAGTGGACGGCGGACCCGTCGCCGAGCAGCCTGCCCCACTCCTCCTGGGCCGACTCCGTGGCCGTCACGACCGCGTCGAGGCGCGGGTAGAGCCGCTGCACCGGCCCGGGGACGGCGGGCCGCCCCCACTCCCTGGCGATCTTGAGGGTTTCACGTGGAGCATGCCGCGCCACCTGGACGCCGATGCCCGGCCTGGTGGTGATCAGCACGTCGGACCTGAGCCCGCGCAGCAGCCGCCAGAGCGCCATCTCGGTGCGCATCTGGCCGCGCGGCAGCAGGTGGCGCACCCCCGGACGGGCGTCGACCAGGCTGCGCATGGCCACCTTGGAGCCGATGGGGAAGAACGGCTTCTCCTTCTGCCGCCGGACGCTGATGACCTCGACCTCGTGCCGCTCGGACAGGGCGGTGGCGAGGTTGAGCGTCGCGCGCACGTCGCCGCGCATGCCGTACGCCGACGCGAGCACCAGGCTGACCTTCATCCGCCCACCTCGATGCGCAGCTCGTCGTCGGCGGTGTAACAGGGCCGGACGGGCACGCCGTCGATCTCGGCCGACGGATAGTGCAGCCGTCTTCGTTTGCCGTCGACGTCGTCGAGCCAGGCGCCCAGCCGCAGCGGCGTGGGCACGCCCTCGACCTCCAGCGCGGGCTCCCAGGTGCCGGCCGTGTCGGGGTCGGCCTCGACCACGTTCACCAGCGACACCGCCGCGTGGAAGCGCACCCCCTGGACGGTGGCGTTGGCCGACACCCGTTCCCTGGTCGGCCTGCGGTCGAGGGTGAGCGTGGCCTCGCGGCGCGCGTCGTCGTCCTCCAGCCCGGTGTACGCCAGCAGCCCCGTCACCTCGAACCGGCCCTCCCTGAACCAGATCGCCCGCACCTCGGCCACCGGCGCGGCGTCGGCTATCTTCAGGGCCAGAAACCCGTTCCGCGTCCGGTACGACCGGTAGGCCAGCGTCCGCCGGCACAGCGCGTACGCGTCGAGGTGGTCGAGCGAGAACCCCGGGTCGACGCTGCGCAGCCTGCTGCGGCTGCCCTCGTGCCGCAGGTAGGCGTCCCAGCGGCCGGCGGTCAGCTCCAGCGGCGCCAGCGAGACGGCCAGCGTGGCCTCCCGCGTCCGGCTTCCCGTGCGGCCCAGGCGCACGTCGCGCTCGACCCCCGTGGCGCGATGGCGCAGCACGAGCTCGGTGCCGTCACGCAGGGGCTCATCGATGGCGAGTCGCAGGGAGAGCACGTCGGCCAGGGTGACTTCGGCGTCCGTGACCACGACGCGCATCACTAGCCCCCTCCCCGTCGAATAAGGCCATGCGACGTTGAGGTTACCGTGATTTTCCCGTTATGTGGATGGGAGATTTCCAGCGAGGAGGCCCGTGACGTGCGGAACTCCTCTACAGAGCCTGTAGAGGAGTCCGACTTTCCGTGGTCAGGAAGCGCCCTTGACCGATTTGATCAACAGCTGCGCGACATCCACGACTTCCAGCGTTTCCTTGGCCTCGCCGTTGTTCTTCTTCTCGTTGATCGCGTCGCCGAGCATCACCATGCAGAACGGGCACGCGGTCGAGACGGTGTCGGGATTCGTGGTGAGCGCCTCGTCGACCCGCTCGGTGTTGATGCGCTTGCCGATGCGCTCCTCCATCCACATGCGCGCGCCGCCCGCGCCGCAGCAGAAGCCGCGGTCCTTGTGGCGGTGCATCTCCTGGGTCTGCACGCCGGGCACCTTCGACATGATGTCGCGGGGCTGGGAGTAGACCTTGTTGTGGCGGCCGAGGAAGCACGGGTCGTGGTAGGTGATCTTCTCCTCGATCGGCGTGACCGGGGTGAGCAGGCCCTCGTCCACCAGCTTCGACAGCAGCTGCGTGTGGTGCACGACCTCGTAGGTGCCGCCGAGCTGCGGGTATTCGTTGGCCAGGGTGTTGAAGCAGTGGGGGCAGGTCGCGACGATCTTCTTGACGCCGGCCTCGTTCAGCGTCTCGATGTTCTGCTGGGCGAGCATGTTGAACAGGTACTCCATGCCCAGGCGGCGGGCCGGGTCACCGGTGCACGCCTCCATCGGGCCGAGCACCGCGAACTTCACGCCCGCGATGTGCAGCAGCTCGGCGACCGCCTTGGTGGTCTTCTTGGCGCGGTCCTCCAGGGCGCCCGCGCAGCCCACCCAGAACAGGTACTCGGCGTCCTCGGGCATCTTCTCCTCGACCAGCTCGACCTCGAAGTCGAGCTCCTCGATCCAGTCGGCCCGCTTCATCTCGGACATGCCCCACGGGTTGCCCTTGTTCTCCAGGTTCTTCACCATCACCCCCGCCTCGGACGGGAACGACGACTCCACCATGACCTGGTAGCGGCGCATGTCGAGGATGTGGTCGATGTGCTCGATGTCCACCGGGCACTGCTCGACGCAGGCGCCGCAGTTGGTGCACGACCACAGCACGTCGGGGTGGATGACGCCGTCCTCGCCGACGAGCGGCTTCTCCAGCAGCGCCAGCACGTCGGTGTCGGCGTGCTCGGTGCTGGCGGCCATCAGGTACGGGGCCACCTTGAAGGCGTGGTCGCGCTGGTCGAGGATGAGCATCTTCGGCGAGAGCGGCTTGTCGGTGTTCCAGGCCGGACACTGCGACTGGCAGCGGCCGCACTCGGTGCAGGAGTAGAAGTCGAGGAAGCCCTTCCAGGTGGTGTCGCCGATCTTGCCGCGGCCCAGGCGCTCGGCGTCGAGCTCCTCGTCCTCGAAGTCGACGAGCTTGCCGTCGACGCGCAGCTCGGACGCGGCGCCGAGCCCGTTGGGACGCCGGGAGAACAGCACGTTGAGCGGCGCGGTGAAGATGTGCAGGTGCTTGGAGTTCACCACGATGACCAGGAACACCAGCATGAAGCCGATGTGCAGGAGCAGCGCGATCTCCTCCAGCAGCGGGCTGGCCGGCAGCGCGTCGCCGAGCGCCAGCGAGACGAACGCGCCGGAGGAGTAGGGGAAGTTGCCGTTGGCCGCCGAGGCGCCGCGGGCCAGGAACAGCGTCCAGATGATGTTGAAGATCATGAACAGGACGAGCCACGCGCCGCCGAGGTGCGAGCCGGAGAAACGCGACTTGCGGCCCAGCGTCTTGGGCGAGTTCTTGACCCGGATGATCGCGAAGGCGACCAGGCCGAGCAGACACGCGACGGCGATGAAGTCCTGGAGGAAGCCGAGCACGCCCCAGGTGCCGATGAGCGGGATGTGGAAGTCGGGCTCACCGGTGATCGCGCCCTGGATGATCGCGCCGTACGCCTCGATGTAGACGGTCAGCAGGATGAAGAACGCCCACATGACGAAGAAGTGGGCCGTGCCGGACGGCGTCCACTTCAGCAGCTTCTTCTGACCGAAGACCTCGACGAGCTGGGCCTTGAGCTCGTCGGCGGCGTGCTCCTTGGCGTACTCGACGCGTTCGGGCGCGGGCGGCCCGGAGGTCGCCAGCCTGAACAGGAACAACACCCTGCGGCCGGCGACGGCCACCGCCAGGACGGTCATGACCAGCCCGATGATCGCTACCCAGAGCACGGGGTCCTCCCACAGACGACGATGGCTGCCAGCATACGGACACGTGTTTCCAGGAAGCTTACCGGCCAGTAACTTCCCGGGATGACATCCATACCCTATGGTCAGTGCCCTATACAGAACAATGCTCTACGCCGTGAAGTACCTCTGTATGGTCGGGGCGATCAGCTCGACGAGCTCCTCCGGATCGGCGCTGGCCATCGGCTCCAATTTGATCACGTGACGGCCCATGATCACGCCGTACATCTGGCCAAAAGCTGCCTCGATGCGTAGGTGCGGAACACCAAGGCGGTCGGCCACCTGGAAGAGCAGCGCGTTCGTGATGAACTCGCGGAACATCGCCGCCGCCTGCTCGTTCGTGAGCGCCGAGCGCATCAGGGCGATCATCGGCTCGCGGGTCTCCGGCTCGGCGGTCACCCGCAGGATCATCCGCACCAGCCGCTCGCCGATCTCCTCGCGCGGGCCGTCCAGCAACAGCGGGACGACCTCGTCGGGGGTGATCGGCAGCTGCATGGCCGCCGCGAACATGCCCTCCTTGGTCTCGAAGTAGTGGTGGACCAGAGCCGGGTCGACCTTGGCCTCCCGCGCGATCCCGCGCACCGTGGCCTTGTCGAAGCCCTTCTCGGCGAACACCCGCCGCGCCGCCGTCAGGATCTCGCCGCGCGTGTCGGCCGACCCGGGCCTGCGGCCGGGACGGCGTCGTACGTTGCTCATGGCCGCGTCCCGCCGGTCACCGGCCCACCGCCAGGTACACCCGCATCGGCACCGACAGCACGCCCTCGGGGAAGGCCTTCCTGAGCTCCCCGCGCTGCCGCCCGACCAGCTCGTCGGCCGCGTCCGGCGACAGCGCCGCCATGTACGAGTGGGAGCGCAGGTCGAGCAGGAAGTCCTCGATGCCGACCAGCCTCGTCCACGGGATCCAGCGCTCCTGGACCACCTCGAAGGCCGCGGCGATCGGCGGCACCGACCACTCCTCGACCGCCGGCCCCCAGTACGTGGGCACCGCCTCGGCCAGCCGCGCCTCGTAGGCGGCCAGCCACTCGGCCTGCGCCGCGTGGTGCAGGTTCCAGCAGCCCACGATCGCGCCGCCGGGCCGCAGCACCCGCCTGGCCTCGGCGATCGAGACGACGGGGTCGAGCCAGTGCCACGACTGGGCGTACGTCACCAGATCGGCCACCCCGTCGGCCAGCGGCAGCGCGTTGCCGTCGGCGATCACCGCGGCGACCGCCGGCGGCTCGCCGTCGATCCGCGTGACCAGCCGGGCCAGCATCTCCGCCCCCGGATCCACCGCGATCACCTGGGAGCCGCGGGCCCGCAGCGCGTGCGTCAGGATGCCGGTGCCCGCGCCCACGTCGATCGCGGTGGCGCCGTCGAGCTCGATCCCGGTCACCTCGGTGAGCGCGCGGTACATCTCGTCGGGATAGGACGGGCGGCCCGCGTCGTAGGCGTCGGCCACGCTGTCGAAGACCCGCGCGAGGTCTCTGGTCGGCCCCACGTTCCTGGTCGGCCCCACGTTCATCGGGACGCCGCCAGGTGCAGGCGGGCGAAGGCCAGCGCCTCGGCCAGGTCGTCGACGCGCTCGGTGCGGCTGGCCGCCTTGCGGGTGTTGATCTCCAGCACCACCAGGCCGCCGTAGCCCGAGTTCGCCAGGCGTTCCAGCATCTGGGCGCACGGCTGGTTGCCCCTGCCGGGGACCAGGTGCTCGTCCTTGTTGGTCACGCCCATGCCGTCGGCCAGGTGGAGGTGGGCGAGCCGGTCGCCGAGCTTGGTGGCCATCTCCATGGCGTCGGAGCCGGACACCGCGGTGTGCGAGAGGTCGAGGGTGACCTGCGGGAAGTCGTAGTCGATCGGGTTCCAGTCGGGCGAGTACGGCACCACGTCGTTGCCCCTGGCGCGCAGCGGGAACATGTTCTCGACCGCGAACGTGACATCGGTCTCGTCACGCATGCGGGCCAGGCCGTTCTCGAAGTCGCGGGCGTAGTCGCGCTGCCAGCGGAACGGCGGGTGCACCACGACGGTCGAGGCGCCGAGGCGCTCAGCCGCCTTCTGCGCCCTGACCAGCTTGGCCCAGGGGTCTCTGCCCCACACCCGCTGCGTCACGAGCAGGCAGGGCGCGTGGATCGCCAGGACGGGCACCTGGTAGTGCTCGGACAGCCGCTCGATCACGTCGATGTCCTGGCTCACCGGATCGGCGCCGACCATGATCTCGACACCGTCGTAGCCCAGGCGCGCGGCCAGTTCGAACGCGTCGGGAGTGCGTTCTGGATATACCGAGGCGGTGGACAATGCGATCTTCGCATTGGGCACGCGGATGACATCAGCCACGTTGCCAGCCTAAGCCGGAGAAGCGCCTCTGGCGCGTGAGCCCCACCAGATAGCCCTACCCAACCCCCCATCCCACCTCAAAGACACTCCCTCGAACCCCGCTACGGTTGGGCCCATGCCACGGATAGCCAGAGGCGCGATCCCCAGCCCGAACATCTGGAACGCTCCCCAGGTCTACGAGCTGGAGAACCGCGCCGTGGACCCCGAAGGCGCGGCCGACGCCGCGATGCGCGAGCTGCGCCCCTGGGCCGGCGCCACCGTGCTCGACATCGGCTGCGGCACCGGCTTCCACCTGCCCGTCCTGGCCGCCGACGCGGCCGCCGTGATCGGCGTCGAGCCGCACGGCGACCTGGCCGCCCTGGCCCGCCGCCGCTGCGCGAACCTGCCCAACGTCTCGGTGCACGCCGCCGCCGCCCAGGACCTCCCGCTGCCCGACGCCGGCGTCGACGTGGCCATGGCCCGCTGGGCCTACTTCTTCGGCCCCGGCTGCGAGCCCGGCCTGCGCGAGCTGTCCCGCGTCGTACGCCGCGGCGGCGCGGCGTTCGTCATCGACCTCGACGCCACCCGCGGCTCGTTCGGCCGCTGGTTCTCCCGCACGGTGCCGACGTACTCGGCGCGCGAGGTGGAGGCGTTCTGGGTCCGTCAGGGGTGGCAGCGGCGGCCGCTCGACCTCACGATGACCTTCGAGCGCCGGGCCGACCTGGAGGCCGTGCTGCGCATCGAGTTCGCCCCCGAGGTGGCCGAGCAGGCCGTCGCGGAGACCCCCGGCCTGGAGATCTTCTACCCGAACGTGCTGCGCTGGCGCTACTTCTGAGCTCATGGCCTCACTGCGTTCGGCGGGCTTGACATTGACGTCGGCGTCAACGTTTACCGTGGTGGCATGCGCATCGGGGAGCTGGCGGAACGCACCGGGGTGAGCACCCGTTCACTCCGCTACTACGAGCAGCACGGCCTGCTCTCGGCCAGACGCGGCCCCAACGGCTACCGCGAGTACGCCGAGGAGGACGTCAAGCTGGTGGCCGAGATCCGGTCGCTGCTCTCGGTCGGATTCACGCTGGAGGACACCCGTCCCTTCGTCGACTGCCTGCGCTCGGGCCACAGCTCGGGCGGTTCGTGCCGGGAGTCCGTCGAGGTCTACCAGCGCAAGATCATGCAGATCGACGAGGAGATCCGGGTGCTGCTCGCCCGCCGCGCCGAGGTCGCCGCCCAGCTCGCCCAGTCGTGTCCCGGCTGTTTCGTAAGGGGAGACAAATGATCAAGTTGACCACGGACAACTTCGAGGAGCAGGTTCTCAAGAGCGACAAGCCGGTGCTGGTCGACTTCTGGGCCGAGTGGTGCCCGCCGTGCCGCATGGTGGCCCCCGTCCTGGACGAGATCGAGGCCGAGCACGGCCTGGCCATCGGCAAGCTCAACACCGACGAGAACCCCGAGATCATGTCCCGCTACGGCGTGATGGGCCTGCCCACGCTGCTGCTGTTCGAGAACGGCGAGCCCGTCCGGCAGATCGTCGGCGCCCGGCCCAAGCGCCTGCTGGTGCAGGAACTGGGCCTCACGCGGTAGTCGAGGATTGTCGGCAGGGGCCGCTAGCCTGCTCGACATGGCCAAGACAGCGCAGAAGCCCGGTTACCGCTGTGCCGAGTGCGGCTGGCGCACCAGCAAGTGGGTCGGCAGGTGCGGCGAGTGCCAGGCGTGGGGCACTGTCGACGAAGAGGGCGCGCGCGCCGGGGTCAACGTCGTCCAGGGCGGCGCGACCACCGGGCCCGCGCTGCCCATCGGCCAGGTCAAGGCCGAGGTGGCCGCGGCCCGCACCACCGGGGTGAGCGAGCTCGACCGGGTGCTCGGCGGCGGCCTGGTGCCCGGCGCGGTGGTGCTGCTGGCCGGCGAGCCCGGCATCGGCAAGTCCACGCTGCTGCTGGAGGCCGCGGCCCGCATCGCCGAGCGCACCACCGTCCTCTACGTGACGGGCGAGGAGTCGGCGGCCCAGGTGCGCCTGCGGGCCGACCGCATCGGCGCCATCCAGGACAACCTCTACCTCGCCGCCGAGACCGAGCTGTCGGCGCTGATCACCCACGTCGACAAGGTCGAGCCCAGCCTGCTGGTGGTCGACTCGGTCCAGACGGTCGGCTCGGCCCAGACCACCGGCGTGCCGGGCGGCGTGACCCAGGTGCGCGAGGTGGCCGCCAACCTGGTGCGCATGGCCAAGGAGCGCAACCTCGCCACGGTCCTCGTGGGTCACGTCACCAAAGAGGGCTCGATCGCCGGCCCCCGCACCCTCGAACACCTGGTCGACGTCGTGCTCAACTTCGAGGGCGACCGCCACTCCAGGCTGCGCATGGTCCGCGCGATCAAGAACAGGTTCGGCCCCACCGACGAGGTCGGCTGCTTCGACCTGCACGAGCGCGGCATCGAGGGCATCACCGACCCGAGCGGGCTGTTCGTCTCGCGGCGCAGCGAGCCGGTCGCCGGCACCTGCGTCACCGTCACCGTCGAGGGCACCCGCCCGCTGCCCGCCGAGGTGCAGGCGCTCGTGGCCCGCACCGAGGCCCAGCAGCCGCGGCGCACGTCCTCGGGGCTCGACACCTACCGCGTCCAGATGATCCTCGCCGTGCTGGAGCGCCGGCTCAACGCCCGGCTCGGCGGCTGCGACGTGTTCACCGCCACCGTGGGCGGCATCAAGCTGGCCGATCCGGCCGTCGACCTGGCGGTCATGCTCGCCGTCGCGAGCGCCGCGGGCGACAAGCCGCTGCCGCCCGGTCTGGTGGCCCTCGGCGAGGTGGGCCTGGCGGGCGAGTTGCGCCCGGTCAAAGACGTGCGCCGGCGGCTGACGGAGGCGTCCAGGCTGGGTTTCAAGCGGGCGCTCGTGCCCGCCGGATCCCTGGAGACGGGCGCCGGGAAGCGCAACGGGCAGCGGGCTCTGGTGCCCGTCGGGCCCGTGGCGTTCGCCCCCGGGTTCGAGGTCGTCCAGGCCGAGAACGTCTGGGACGCACTCACGCACGTCACATAGCACGGCTAAGCTGGGCGTGACCAATCGACACGGGGGTCAGGTGGACAGGAGTCTTGACGACCGCCGTCGCGACGCTTTGGCCGCCGTGGCGCCGGGCACTCCGCTGCGCGACGGCCTGGAGCGCATCCTGCGCGGGCAGACCGGCGGCCTGATCGTGCTCGGCCACAACAGAACCGTCGAAGAGGTCTGCAGCGGCGGCTTCGAGCTCGACGTCGAGTTCTCGGCCACCCGCCTGCGCGAGCTGGCCAAGATGGACGGCGCGATCGTGGTGAGCAACGACCAGAAGATCGTGCGCGCGGCCGTGCACCTCGTCCCCGATCCCGCGATCCCCACCGACGAGTCGGGCACCCGCCACCGCACCGCCCAGCGCGTGGCCAGACAGACGGGCCTGCCCATCATCGCGATCAGCAAGTCCATGCGGATCATCGCCCTCTACCTCGACGGCATCCGCTACGTGCTGGAGGAGTCCGCGGCCATCCTGTCCAAGGCCAACCAGGCCCTGGCCACCCTTGAGCGCTACAAGCACCGGCTCGACGAGGTCTCCGGCACCCTGTCGGCGCTGGAGATCGAAGACCTCGTCACCGTGCGCGACGTGTCGGCGGTGGCCCAGCGCCTGGAGATGGTCCGGCGCATCTCCGACGAGATCAAGGGCTATGTGGTCGAGCTCGGCACCGACGGCCGGCTGCTGTCGCTGCAGCTCGACGAGCTGGTGGCGGGCGTCGACTCCGAGCGCGAGCTGGTCGTGCGCGACTACCTGCCGGCCCCCGCGAGCCGCCGCCAGAAGCGCCTGGTCGAGGCCCTGCACGACCTCGACCACCTGTCGGGCGCCGAGCTGCTCGACCTGTCGGCCGTGGCGCACGTGCTGGGCCACGGCGGCGCCGAGCGGCTCGACAGCCCGGTGAGCCCGCGCGGCTTCCGGCTGCTGGCCAAGGTGCCCCGGCTGCCCGCCACGGTGGTCGACCGCCTGGTCAACCACTTCGGCGGTCTGCAGAAGCTGCTGGCCGCCAGCATCGACGACCTGCAGGAGGTGGGCGGCGTCGGGGAGTCGCGCGCCCGCAGCGTCCGCGAGGGCCTGTCCCGCCTGGCGGAGTCGTCGATCCTCGAACGTTACGTCTGAGGCCGGCCGCTCACCGCAGGTGGAAGACGCCCTTGCCGCTGCGCAGCGCGCCCATGCGGGCGGTGGCCACGTAAGTGCCGGGCAGGGCGGAGGCCGGGGACGAGCGGCAGTCGGTGCTCGACCGGCGCCGGTCCCACTCCAGGGTGCGCACGTACGGGATCCCGCGCTGCAGCTCCCTGACCTCGGTGCCCACCCCGCTGACGCAGTCGGCGGTGGACCAGATGCGGTCGGCGCCCGAGGTGATGCGGATCTCCATGGCCCGCGGCCCGACGTCGGCCGTGCACATCACCGGCCCGGTGTTGACCAGCGTGACGATGAAGGTCGGACGCGCCGCGCCGGTGTAGATCGGCTCCTTGCCGCCCTGAAGGCTCAGCACCAGGCTGTCCTGCGGGCACGGCTCCCCCGGCCGCCTCGGCTTGACGGCCGGGCTCTCCTTGGGCGCGGGGGTGGGCGACGGGCTGGCCGTCCCCATGGCGAGCGTGCGCAGGCCCGCGAGCAGCGGATCGGTGGCGGGCGTCGCGCTCGGTGAGCTCTGCGCGCTGGACGAGCGTTCCGGCCCGGAGCCCCCGCTGGAGCACGCCCACGCCACCACGGCCACCACGACGAGCACGGCCACCAGCACGCTCATGCGACGCCGCCAGTAGACGTCACCGCCGTCGCCACCCATCGAATCCGGATCCATAGGCACAGCATGGTAATTGATCGGCTACCAACAGTGACGACACGCCGAACGAGCCCGTCTACGAATACGCTTGACCGCGTGGTTGAGCCGAACCTCCTGCACGCCCCCGTTCTGGAGTGGTACGAGGACAACGCCCGAGACCTCCCCTGGCGCGCCGACGACGCGACCCCGTGGGGAGTGCTGGTCAGCGAGATCATGCTGCAGCAGACCCCGGTGGTCCGCGTCCTGCCGGTGTGGCTGGAGTGGATGGCCCGCTGGCCCACGCCCAAGTCGCTGGCCGCCGAGCCGCCGGGCGAGGCCGTACGGCATTGGGGCCGGCTCGGTTATCCACGCCGGGCGCTGCGCCTGCACGCCTGCGCCCGCGCCATCGCCGACGAGCACGGCGGCGAGGTGCCCGCCGACCACGCGACGCTGCTGGCCCTGCCGGGCATCGGGGAGTACACCGCCGCCGCGGTCGCCAGCTTCGCGTACGGCGGCCGGCACGCCGTCCTGGACACCAACGTGCGCCGGGTGTTCGCGAGGGCCGTACGGGCCGAGGAGTACCCGCCCACGGCCACCTCGGCGGCCGAGCGGCGGCTGGCCGAGGCGCTGCTGCCAGAGCTGGGCGCGGCCCGCTGGGGCGTGGCCGTGATGGAGCTGGGCGCGCTGGTCTGCACGGCCCGCGCGCCGCGCTGCGCCGACTGCCCGATCGCCGACCTGTGCGCGTGGCGGCTGGCCGGCAAACCACCCCACACCGGTCCCGCCCGCAAGGGCCAGACGTACGCCGGAACCGACCGCCAGTGTCGCGGCCGCCTGCTCGCGGTGCTCCGCGCGGCCCACGGCCCGGTGCCGAAGGCGGCCCTCGACGTGGTGTGGGACGATCCGACCCAGCGCGAACGCGCCCTCGACGGCCTGGTCGCCGACGGCCTGGCCGAGGTGCTCGACGACGGCACGTACCGGCTGCCGCACTCCTGAGCGCCCGCTAGGCCATCCACGGGGGCACGGTGCGGTCCGTGCCCTTCGGGGCCAGGTCGCAGGCGTCCGGCGCGGACTCGCCGCCGGGGTTGTAGACCTCCACGCCCGGCGGCGCGACCACGATCGAGACGAACCCGTGCTCGGGGTCGGCGAACATCTGCCGGCTCACGTCGGCCGGGAGGACCATGGTGTCGCCCGCCCCGACCTCGAACCGCTCGCCGCCCAGCTCGACGACCGCGCCGCCGGCCAGCCAGGTCCACACCAGCTCGCGGTCGGCGGCGTGCACCGGGCCCTCCATGCCGGGGTTGGCGTCCACCCGCCACATGACCTGCCCGGCCCCGCCCTGGGTGGGCGAGGCGAGCGTGGTCATCAGGGCGTTGGGCGTACGGACTTCACGGGCGTCGGCGGACATGACGACAGGCATCACACAAGCTCCTTCTTCTCGGCTGGGCACAGCCCCGCGCCGCGCCCGTTCCTGATGACGATCACGCGATCCACGGCGGCGTGCCGACGTCGGTGCCGTCGGGCATGAGGGCCCTGGCGCCGCCGGCGGCGGTGACGACGGCCGTGAAGCCGGCGTGCTCGTCGGCCACCACCCTGCGCAGGACATGAGCGGGCATGACGACGGTGTCGCCCGCGCCCACCGCGAACCGTTCGTCGCCCAGCTCGACGGTGGCACCGCCGGCGAGCCAGCTCCACACCTGCTCGGTGTCGATGCCGTGCTGGGGCCCCGCCACGCCAGGCTTCGCGTCGACCCGCCAGAGCGCGCACGAGGCACCGCCCTGCGTCGGCGAGGCGAAAGTGGTCATGACCCCGCTCGGCGTCTCGGAACGCCGGGAATCCGCGGCACGAATGACAGACACGCTCTGACCCCTTAAGATAGGCAACTACGTTGTCTATATAGTTAACCAGGTTGTCTATCTTGTCAAGCGACACCCCAGGCTTCGAACTGCCTCTACGACTTCTGCTGGCCTTCCGCACGCTCATCGACGAGCTGCACGCCGAGCTGGCCCGCCAGGGCCATCCGGAACTCCGTCCGAACCACGGGTTCGTCATGCAGGCGATCGGCACGCGCGGCACGACCGCCGTCGACCTGGGCCGTACCCTGGGCGTGTCGAAGCAGGCCGCGGGCAAGACGATCGAGACCCTCGAACGCGCCGGCTACGTCGAGCGCACCAGGGACGACTTCGACACCCGGCGCAAGATCGTGCGCCTCACGCCCCGCGGCGTCGACGCTCTCGACCGCTCGGCCCGCATCTTCGACGAGCTGCGCGCCCGATGGGCCGCGGAGCTGGGCGAGGACCGCCTGCGGGCCCTGGAGTCGGACCTGCGCAGAATGACGCCGGCGAACATGTGGCGGCTGGACACGCCAGGCTGGTTCGCCGGCCTCTGAGTAGCTCAGCCGAGCCGGAACCGGCGCGCCGACCTCTGAGTGGATCAGCCGAGCCGGAACCGGCGCGCAGGCTCGACCGGCCCCGGCCTCTTGATCAGGCGGCCAGTTGCAGGCCGAGGCTGGTCAGGTTCGTACGGGCCCAGGCCAGCTCCTCGGCCAGCAGCGACACCAGCGCGCCCGGCCCCTTCGCGCGCCCCGGCACGAACAGGTTGTGCGTCTCGACCTCGATGTGCGCGCTCCCGCTGACCGCGCCGGACAACATCGCGGTCAGCGTGTCGTGCAGCACCGCGCCGGTGCTCGGCGTCTCGCCCGTGTGGTTGTGCACGTGCCCCAGCTTGACGACGGGCGCACCGGCCTCCGCCAGGCCCTTCAGCGCCGCGCCGGGCTCCTCGGCCCCGCAGGCGAGGTGACAGGCGTCCAGGCACACGCCCAGGTGCTCGGAGTCGATGCCGCCCACCCGCTCCAGCGCCTGCTCGGTCGTCTCCAGGACGCACCCCGGCCACGGCTCGAAGCCGACCCTGATGGTCTTCCCGGTCACGCTGTAGATGCCGCGCAGCTCGCGGGCCAGCCGCTCCAGGCGGCGCGTGGCGATGGCGTGCAGGTCGGCGGGCCAGTCGCGGCGCCAGCCGATCGGGATCGTCGAGATGCTGCCGAACCGTACGTCGTCGGGCAGCAGGAAGGCCAGGATCTTGGCCAGCGCCATGGTGTAGCGGTAGCGCTCGGGCTTGGCCCAGTCGGGGCCGGGGACCTCCTGGTTGCGTCCGCCGGTGCCGTTGAGGCTGACGACCTCCAGGCCGCGCTCCTCCAGGGAGCGGCGCAGCCGTACGAGCTCGATGCGGTCGGCCGTGAGGTGGTCGGCGACGCCGGGCGACAACCACAGCCCGATGCCCATCCGCTCCACGCCCAGCCTCTTGCGCACCGGCACCGCGTAGCGGGTCAGGTGCGCGATCAGGTTCTCCAGGTCCTCGGCAGGGTGGATACCTGCGTTGTAGGCGAGGTGAACGAGCGTTCCGTCGTTGTGACGCAGGCGCATCGGTTCCTCCACGGCTTGCTTGAGTGTTCCCGTCGCCCGCCTCAGACGCGCGAACCCTGTGTGAGCATGCCTGCTTCCGGGTGGCGCACGCGTCCGCCCTGAGTCGATTCCTTACTACTCCCCAGGGAGCAGCTCCGACTCTAGGAACACGCTCTTGCGGATCACTTGGATGAGACTTGGCGATGCTCTACGCAGTGTAGTACTACTACCGGTGGCGGCGTACCCACCCATCCAACAATTAAGCAACAACCCACCCCACCCCCCCTCGAAGCCACCACAGAGGCAGCTCGCCCTGAGGGCCGAATGAGAGGCCCAGCCCCCTCATCGACGTCCAAACGTGCCCCGAACCAGGGACACGCGCCGCGCACCGGAACCAGCCACGTACGGCCTCAGTTCCCGCCCCTGCAGGGTCCTCAGCCGCGTACGGCGCCAGGACCCACCGGGCCCGCCGTAACCGGAGCCAAATAACGGCGCCACAGAGAACCAGCGCCCAGAGAAGGGCGCCGCAGAATGCTGGCACCCCGAAGACGTGCGGCGCTGCAACACCAGCGCCCGGTCGGAGGCCGGGGCCGGTCGTCAGCGATCGGCGGTCAGTGGACGGGGGCAGTGGACGGGGGGCAGTGGCCGGGCGCCGTCGGACGGCGGTCGCTGGTCGCTAGCCGGCGGTCGGGCACCGGCGGTCGGGCACCGGCGGTCGGCTGTGAGTGGACGGCGATCGGCCGTCGGGGCCAGGGAGTCGGCCGTCGGCGATCCGCGGTCAGGGGTCGACGATCCGCGGTCGGCCGTCAGGCGCCGGGGGCCGGGAGCCGGGGGCTGGCGGTCGGGGCCGGCGGTCAGTGGACGGCGATCGGGGATCGGCCGTCGGGCGCCGGGCGTCGGGGGCCGGGGGCCGGACCACGGGCGTCGGGCATCGGGCGTCGGGCGTCGGGCGTCGGGCGTCGGGGGCCGGACGCCGGGGGCCGGACGCCGGGGGCCGGACGTCGGGCATCGGAGGCCGGGGGCCGGACCACGGGCATCGGGCATCGGGCACCGGGCGTCAGGCGTCGGGCATCGGGCGTCGGGCGTCGGGCATCGGGCGTCAGGCGTCGGGGGATGGAACGCGAAAACCCCCGCCGGGGCGGGGGTTTTCGGTGGTGGTCGGTCAGTGCTGGATCGGCGCGGCGATCGCCGCCGCCGAGTCCGGGACCGTCGAGGCGGACTCGCCCTTGAAGACGAACTTGGCGTTGTCGCCTTCGCCCTCGATCGTCACCTTCACGACCTGCCCCGGACGGAGCTCGCCGTAGAGGATCTTCTCGGACAGGGAGTCCTCCAGCTCGCGCTGGATCGTACGGCGCAGCGGCCGGGCGCCCATGACCGGGTCGTAACCGCGGTCGGCGAGCAGCTGCTTGGCCTCCGGCGAGACCTCGAGACCCATGTCGCGGTCCTTCAGCCTGGCGTCGACCTGGGCGAGCATCAGATCGACGATCTTGATGATCTCGTTCGGCGTCAGCTGGTGGAAGACCACGATGTCGTCGACACGGTTGAGGAACTCGGGCCGGAAGTGCTGCTTGAGCTCCTCCTGGACCTTCGCCTTCATCCGCTCGTAGTTGGACTCGGTGTCGTTGGACTTCGCGAACCCGACCCCGATGCCCTTGGAGATGTCACGGGTGCCGAGGTTGGTGGTCATGATGATGACCGTGTTCTTGAAGTCGACCACGCGGCCCTGGGCGTCGGTCAGGCGACCGTCTTCCAGGATCTGCAGCAGCGAGTTGAAGATGTCGGGGTGGGCCTTCTCGATCTCGTCGAACAGGACCACGGAGAACGGCTTGCGCCGCACCTTCTCGGTGAGCTGACCGCCCTCCTCGTAGCCGACGTAGCCGGGAGGCGAGCCGAACAGCCTGGAGACGGTGTGCTTCTCCATGAACTCCGACATGTCCAGGCTGATCAGAGCGTCTTCGTCGCCGAAGAGGAACTCCGCCAGAGCCTTGGACAGCTCGGTCTTACCGACACCGGACGGGCCCGCGAAGATGAACGAGCCACCGGGACGGCGCGGGTCCTTCAGACCGGCGCGGGTACGCCGGATGGACCGCGACAGACCCTTGATGGCGTCGTCCTGGCCGATGATCCGCTTGTGGAGCTCGTCCTCCATGCGGAGCAGGCGCTGGGACTCCTCCTCGGTCAGCTTGAAGACCGGGATGCCGGTGGCGGTCGCCAGGACCTCGGCGATGAGCTCCTGGGTGACCTCGGCCACGACGTCCATGTCGCCGGCCTTCCACTCCTTCTCCCGCCGCTCGCGCTTGAGCTGGAGCTGCTTCTCCTGGTCGCGGAGCGCAGCAGCCTTCTCGAAGTCCTGCGCGTCGATCGCGGACTCCTTGTCGCGGCGGACGTTGGCGATCTTCTCGTCGTACTCGCGCAGGTCCGGCGGAGCGGTCATCCGGCGGATGCGCATCCGGGAACCGGCCTCGTCGATGAGGTCGATCGCCTTGTCGGGCAGGTAGCGGTCGCTGATGTAGCGGTCGGCCAGCTGCGCGGCGGCCACCAGGGCGTCGTCGGTGATGGAGACGCGGTGGTGGGCCTCGTAGCGGTCGCGCAGACCCTTGAGGATCTCGATCGTGTGGCTGAGAGAGGGCTCGGCCACCTGGATCGGCTGGAAGCGGCGCTCCAGCGCGGCGTCCTTCTCGAGGTACTTGCGGTACTCGTCGAGGGTGGTGGCGCCGATCGTCTGCAGCTCGCCACGGGCCAGCATCGGCTTGAGGATGCTGGCGGCGTCGATCGCGCCCTCGGCGGCGCCCGCGCCGACGAGCGTGTGCAGCTCGTCGATGAACAGGATGATGTCGCCGCGCGTGCGGATCTCCTTGAGCACCTTCTTCAAGCGCTCTTCGAAGTCACCGCGGTAGCGGGAGCCGGCGACCAGGGCGCCGAGGTCAAGCGTGTAGAGCTGCTTGTCCTTCAGCGTCTCGGGCACCTCGCCCCTGACGATCTTCTGCGACAGGCCCTCGACGACGGCGGTCTTGCCGACGCCGGGCTCGCCGATCAGCACCGGGTTGTTCTTGGTCCTCCGGGAGAGGACCTGCATGACCCGCTCGATCTCCTTCTCACGGCCGATGACCGGGTCGAGCTTGCCCTCACGGGCCGCCTGGGTCAGGTTGCGGCCGAACTGGTCGAGCACCAGGGACGTGGACGGCGCCGACTCCTGGGGACCGCCCGCGGCGGCCGGCTCCTTGCCCTGGTAACCGTGGAGCAACTGGATGACCTGCTGCCGGACACGGTTGAGATCAGCTCCAAGCTTGACCAGCACCTGGGCGGCCACACCCTCACCCTCGCGGATGAGCCCGAGCAGGATGTGCTCGGTGCCGATGTAGTTGTGACCCAGCTGCAAAGCCTCACGGAGCGACAGCTCGAGGACCTTCTTGGCCCGCGGGGTGAACGGAATGTGCCCCGACGGAGCCGACTGGCCCTGGCCGATGATCTCCTCGACCTGCTGGCGCACACCCTCAAGGCTGATGCCGAGGCTCTCCAGAGCCTTGGCGGCTACGCCCTCACCTTCATGGATCAAACCAAGAAGAATGTGCTCAGTGCCGATGTAGTTGTGGTTGAGCATCCTGGCCTCTTCTTGGGCCAAGACGACAACACGCCTCGCTCGGTCGGTGAACCTCTCGAACATCTCGTCGCTCCTCACAGAGCGGTCAGTCAGGCCGGTAAATCCGGTCCCGTCATCCCGCATGCTAGCCCTGGCTCGGCGAACCGTGCCCACTGCCGCTGACACGCTCTATAGCAGAGACGTTCCCCGAGAGCAGGGCGTTCACCCTCTATCCAACTACTGTTCGGGGGTGACGTGTTCCCGATACGCCGCAAGCGAACGATGTTTAGGCGCTTCCCGGAAGCGCCTGGAATTCGACGCCCGCGGCCCAGGGCGGACCAACACGGATCGGCCGTCGGACGCCGGGGCGAAGCCAGCCTTGGGGTGCCCGCCAGCCACGCATCTCCGATGCCCGCGCCCGTATCTGTTACGTAATCATCGTATGTGCTGCTCCAAACCGCGTCCAAGCGCGGGCGCTACGCCCTGAGCACAACTCGGCACGCAACGCACCTCACACGTATTCCCCATCGGGTCAGCCGGGTTACCGATCGCCGGTGCGCACGAGGGTCCCGCGACGGGACAATGCGCGGCACACGGGAGAGGCCACCGGTTTTCCATCGTGCCCCACCAGTCGCACGCCCGCGTTTTGCCGGTCATCCGCGTCCCGGCCCACCAAGAACCCCGAAGAGAAGCCCGAAGAGAGGCCCGACAAGCCCTGAGAACCCCGCACAAGGCCGTAAGAAGACGGAAGTACCCGGTACCGGAACAGGGCTCGCGACGGCGCTTCCGGAAGCACCGGCTGCCCGATTGTGCGGCGGAGGGTCACCGCTTTGCGCGTACGCCGCAGGAGCCGGGAAGGGGAACATTGCGGCGGGTGACGGCATTGGCCCGTTCCGACTGCGGGTGACGAACACGACGACGAACACGGCGACGAACACGGCGACGAACACGGCGGCCAACACGCGGCGAGCCCGGCGGCGCCCGGGAATTGACACGGACGCCGGCCGCAAAGCCCGGCACGTTCCACTCCCGCGCGGGCGCCTTGTCCGGCGACACGAGCGAGCAATACGCCCACATTTGGGCGAATTAGAAGATCAACAAGTGGTCCGGGGATTCACGAACTCCCCACAAAAACGATCATGCGCTTATGGCGCTCGCCGGGGTCCTAGGCGAACGGCATAAGCGCATGGTCAGGAGATGGCTCTCTCGACGAGGCTCAGTGAGCCGCTTCGTACTTCTCCACGACGGTGGAGGCGATCCTGCCGCGCTCGCTGACCGGCAGGCCGTGAGCCTTGGCCCACTGCCGGATCTCCGAGCTCTTCTCGCGGCTCATCGCACGGTTGCCGCCGCGACCACGGCGACGGGCGGACACGGCTCCTGCCCTGCGGGCGTGCTGCACGAAAGGCGTGAGTGCGTCCCTCAGCTTCTTGGCGTTAACGTCGCTGAGGTCAATCTCATAGGAGGAGCCGTCAATAGCGAAGCTGACCGTCTCATTGGCCTCGCCCCCATCGAGGTCATCGATGAGAATCTCCTGGATCTGCTTGGCCATCTACGCAATCCTTTCCCGGAGCATTGTTTCATTCGCTCGCCCAAACATATACCCGGAAAGGCGCGGAGACAATTCAGCGCTACGGGGATTCGGCTGACTGGCAGATCAGTTCTGGTTCTCGGCCTGATCCTGGCGGTTTGCCCGTCGCCCGGCGCCCTCCGATCGCAGCAACTTCACCGCGCCAAAGATGAAGGCGCCGCCGACCACGACCGGGGGGATGAGCGCTGACAATACGTCTGTTACGGCTTCCATTCGTCCTCGCCTCCAGGGCTAGCAGGGTTTCGGGGGCGCTAAATACGCATCCCGGCGCGACCTGCGGGACCTGCGGGAGCACGCCGGACGCTCATGACGCCTAGGTGACAACTCACCCGGAACCGACCATAGCCACACACAGTCGCCCTCAGGGAGCAGGGGCACCGACATCCGGCAACCCGGACGTCCCATAGCCTAATGCCAGTCTCTCCAGGCTCCTTACCGGATCAAGGGAAAATTTTGCGAAAAGGCATCTTCCCAGGTGTGGACGCCTCAACGAAGATCTTTTACCACCCGCGTTCCGGCCAGCCTGTCATGTGGCCCGCGCTCCAACGGCTTGTCGATCAGGATGAGCAGCCCGACGCCGAACAGCAGCATTCCGGCCAGCAGATTGACCACCGGAATGCCCATCAGCATGACAGGCCCGGGATAGACCAGGGCCCGTTTCAGCAGGGCGCCACGCGGAAGGCCGTCCGGCGCCAGGCGAATCTTCATGATCGCCTGGCCGAACGTCCGCCGGCGCAGGCAATGGGCCCGCCAGTCATAGGCCGTATAACACAGGCCGGCCAGGAACCAGGCCAAGAGCCCGGGGAGCCGTCCGCCGAACGCCTCGACCATCCCGACAGTCCGGAAGGCGCCCCACAGCGCGATGAACAGAATGTAATAGAAGACCCCGAAGACCAGCGCCTCAATGAAGCGGGCGGCGAGGCGTTCCCACCATTCCGCGGGCACGGCGCCCGGCCACGACGGTGTCCCGGCCATATCCCACCTCACGCGGTCGGCGGTCGTACCCCCCATATTGGTACGCCCCGCACACACAAAACAGAGGCCGGCGGGAAGCCGGCCCCTGTTTTACGCTGACGCGGGATTACTTGATCTTCACGACCACCGTGCCCGCGAACTTGTCCGCGAACGTCTGCTGCAGCGGCTTGTCCCACAGCTGCGAGGCGCCGTTGACCGCGACGCACGCCCAGGCGAGCAGCGGGCCGAGGAACGGGATGACGCTCAGGATGTAGCCGCCCCAGGTGACGCCGGCGCGCTTGATCGCCAGGTCGGACGCGAGCCCGCCCGGAGGAAGGGCCTGGCCCACCGGCACGACCTTGATCCCCATGACCATCTTGCCGACCGTCTGGCCGTTCATCTTCGTCAGGAAGAACTCGTAGCACACCCAGACGGCGGTCGTCACGATCGCCGACAGGATGCCGATGACGAAGCCCGACAGGATGCCGGAGGTCGAGCCGGTCGCCGAGTCGTAACCGATCGCGAACAGGCCCAGGATGAGGCTGACCACGAAGTTCACGACGCCGAGGATGACGCCGTCGATGATCCTCGCGACCAGACGCTGCCACCACTCCGCCAGGGGGGCCGGAGCTCCCGGAGGCTGCACGCCGACGGGCTGACCGTAGGGCTGGCCGTAGCCGGGCTGGCCGTAGGGCTGCGACTGCTGCTGCTGGCCGTATGCCTGGCCGTACTGCTGCTGGTCGCCGTACTGCTGGCCGTAACCCTGTTGCTGGTCGCCGTACTGCTGCTGGGCGTAGCCGCCCTGCTGGCCGTACTGGGCGTCCTGGCCGTAGCCCTGCTGCTGGCCGTAGTCGGACTGCGGCTGCTGGCCGTAACCCTGCTGACCCGAGGCGGCCTGCTGGCCGTACTGGGCCTCCTGGCCGTAACCCTGCTGACCGGAGGCGGCCTGCTGGCCGTAGCCGGGCTGGGCGTACTGCTGGCCCGAGGACTGCGGCTGCTGGCCGTAACCCTGCTGGCCCGAGGCGGCCTGCTGGCCGTACTGGGCGTCCTGCCCGTAGCCCTGCTGCTGGCCGTAGTCGGGTAGCGACTGCGGTTGCTGGCCGTACTGCTGCTGCTGACCGTAACCCTGCTGGCCCGAGGCGGCCTGCTGGCCGTACTGGGCCTCCTGCCCGTAGCCCTGCTGACCGGAGGCGGCCTGCTGGCCGTAGCCGGGCTGGGCGTACTGCTGGCCGGAGGCGGGCTGCTGTCCGTAACCCTGCTGGCCGTACTGGGCTTCCTGGCCGTAGCCGGGCTGCGTGTACTGCTGGCCCGAGGACTGCGGCTGCTGACCGTAGCCCTGCTGACCCGAGGCGGCCTGCTGGCCGTACTGGGCCTCCTGGCCGTAGCCGGGCTGCGTGTACTGCTGGCCCGAGGACTGCGGCTGCTGGCCGTAGCCCTGCTGCTGGCCGTAGCCCTGCTGACCCGGGGCGGCCTGCTGGCCGTACTGGGGCTGCTGGCCGTAGCCCTGCTGCTGGCCGTACTGCTGCTGTTGCTGGCCGTACTGCTGTTGCTGGCCATAGCCCTGTTGCTGCTGCTGACCGTATGGGGGCTGGCCGAAGGCATCGTCCGCCCGGTAGCCGACCACAGTCACGTCCGGGTCGGGCTCACCGGGCCGACGGCCGTGGTGCTGGCCGTACTCGGGGTTCTCGCCGGAATCGTCCTGTGGGTACGGCGGCTGTCCGGTGCTCACCGTGTCACCTCGCTTCGAGTGCGCATGTGGCACGTGTCAGGACACATGCCTGTGCTGCCCAACGTATCGACATAGGTATCAACAATCACCTTTCCAAGTGGTCAAGGTCCGCGTCACCCGATGTCAGATGCAGCAGCATGCGGGTGTTGCCAAGGGTGTTCGGTTTGACGTGTTCCAGATCAAGGAACTCCGCCACACCCTCGTCGTACGAGGCCAGCAACTCGGCGTAGACCTCGGGTGAGACCGGTGTGCCCTGGATGGGGCGGAAACCGTGCCTCGCGAAGAAGTCGACCTCAAAAGTCAGACAGAATACACGCCGCAGCCCCAGATCCTTCGCCTGCCGGACGAGTGCCGAGACGATCCGCCGCCCCACGCCCAGCCCCCGGCACGCGGGATCGACGGCCACCGTACGGACCTCGGCGAGGTCCTCCCAGAGCACGTGGAGCGCGCCGCAGCCGACGACCTCCCCGCCCCGCTCGGCCACCCAGAACTCCTGGACGTCCTCGTACAGCGTGACCGTGGCCTTCTCCAGGAGCCGCGGCCCCGCGCCCGCGTAGGTGTCCACGAGACGCCTGATCGCACGCACGTCGGGCGTGCGCGCACGCCTGACCACGACCGCGGTCTCGGGGACTGCCACTTCGGCCACCTGCTCCATGGCTCCCCAGGGTACAGATCTCATTACGGCTCGGCCCTAAATCCCACGTCTCGGGCATCTCATCACATCCCGTGGTCAGGTGAACACGGGCCGACTTGGAGCTTTCCTCCAGACCTCAGCACCCCGAATGCTGGACAAAAGGTGCAGAAGCCCGCTTCCGTACGGCTACCCACGAGATCACCTTGTGACCCTTCAGTTGTGAAACCTCTACAGACTCGGCAGTTCCGGTTGAGCGTGAACCCGGAGTGCATTAGTGTCCAGCGACGATGTTCTCCGCGTAATGCGCGCGGAAAGACACGCCCAATTCCCGCAAGGGAAGCCGGGGAACCAACGGCGGCGAGCACCTGGCGCCACCACTTGGGGTGAATCCGACCATCTCGGTAGGGCTGCTCCGGCCCGAACCCGTCAGCTAACCCGGCCGGCGTCGATGAGAGGAGCTCGGTTGGTGAAGCGGACGTTCGACCGCTCGGGGACGTCCGGGGGCAGGCACGCCCGCCCCCAGGAGCAGGCCAGGCGCGCACACCGCCTCGGCGTCATCGGCGTCACCGTCGCCGCGATGCTGTTCGCCGTCCCCGTCGGCTCCGCCGCCGCCGACCCGAAGCCGTCGCTCTCCGAGCTCTCCGACCAGGTGGAGAAGCTGCACGAAGAGATCGAGACGCTGGCCGAGCAGTACAACGAGCAGCGCGAACGGCTGAAGGCCGCCCAGAAGGCCAACGACTCCGCCCAGAAGATCCTGGCCACCAGCGAGTCCGACCTGGCCGCCAAGCGCGCCAGGGCCTCGCTGCTCGCCCAGAACGCCTACATCACCGGCGGCCTGGACAAGGCCCTGGCCTTCGCCCAGTCCGGCGACCCCGAGACCTTCCTCGACCGGGCCGCGACCACGTACGCGCTCGAACAGCAGCAGGGCGAGGAGGTCAACCAGCTCGCCAGGGCCATGGAGGCCGCCGAGCGGGCCAGGGCCGGCGCCAAGACCCGCATCGCCGAGGTCCAGAAGCTCGTCACCGATCTGGAGAGCAGGCGCTCGAAGATCACCAAGCTGGTCACCAAGGTCGAGAGCAACCTCTACCGGCGGGCCGTCGGCGAGGCCGGCCGTCCCGGCACCCGGGCCGTGCGCGTCAACCTGCCGGTCATCGGCGACGGCAAGGCCGCCCAGGCCGTCAAGTGGGCCCTCACCCAGCAGCTCAAGCCGTACGTGTGGGGCGCCGAAGGGCCGCGCTCCTACGACTGCTCCGGGCTGGTGATGGCCGCCTACCAGCGCGTGGGCATCTCGCTCCCCCACTACACCGGCGACCAGTGGACGGCCGGCAGGCAGGTCAGCCGCGACCAGCTGCGCCCCGGCGACCTGGTGTTCTTCTACAGCGACCTGCACCACGTCGGCATCTACATCGGCGGCGGCATGATGGTCCACGCTCCGCGGACGGGTGACGTCGTGCGGGTCGCCCCGATCGGCGGGCGGCCGTTCGCCGGCGGCGTGCGCATCGCGGACTGACCCGCGCGCCGGTTCGCCCAGCGCCACTTCGCCCAGCGCCGGTTCGCCCAGCGTCACTGGATGATGAGCGCCACCGGATGAGCGCCGCTAGATGAGCTGGCGGCGCGCCGCCCATGCCACGGCCTCGATCGCCGTGGCCACGCCGATGCGGTCGCAGATGCCCCTCAGCCTGCGCCGTACGGTCCGTCCGCTGATGTCCAGCCGCCTGCCGACCCGATCGACCGTCACTCCCCTGGCCAGCTCGGCCAGTAACGCCAAATCCGCGTGGCTCAGCTCAACGCCTTCTGTGAGCACATCCACCGGGAGCCCTCCCCCAAACAGCAGAACTCGGACCTTTCAGGCGAAGCAAAGCCGCTCGTCTCGGTGAAGGTAAACGCATCGCGGAAAGGTCGTCAAGCGCCACAATCGGCGCCCTTGACCAGTGCTATTGACATGATCACTTATATGTGACGTACTCCGCATATGTTGGCACGCCGTGGTCCGCTATGAACGGTCCAAACGATCAATTCGGCGGCCCGGTTCCACCTCCGATGAGCGCCACCGACGTGCTGGGTTTTGATCCCTCGGATCCGCAATTTGTGCGCGATCCGTACGTCCGATATCGCGAGCTGCGAGCCGCCGGGCCGATCTTCAGAACGCGCGGCGGGCTGCTCGTCGTGACCACGTACGAGTTGTGCGCGGCCGTGTTGCGCGACCCCGGGTTCGGTCACGGAACGTCCTCGCCCGCGCAGGAAGAGGCAGGTCAGCCCGGCAGGTCGTTCCTGCTCATGGACCCGCCCGATCACACCCGGTTGCGTGCTCTGGTCAGCCGCGCGTTCACGCCGCGCATGGTGACCCGCCTCAGGCCGCGGATCGAGGCGATCACCGCCGACCTGATCGGGCGGCTGCCGGAGGAGGCGGAGCTGATTTCCGGCTTCGCGTACCCGCTGCCGGTGATGGTGATCAGCGAGATGCTCGGGGTGCCGCCGGAGGACCACGACCGCTTCCGCGGATGGAGCGAGGCCCTTGCCCGCGGACTTGACCCGATGCTGACAGACGCCCTCATGTCGGAAACGGAGCGTTCCAGGAACGAGTTCCGCGACTACTTCCGCCACCTGATCGCGCGGCGGCGCGAGCGTCCCGGCGAGGACCTCCTGAGCGCCCTCGCACACGTCGAGGAGCTCACCGAGGCCGAGTTGCTGGCGACCTGCGTGCTGCTGCTCGTGGCCGGCCACGAGACCACCGTCAACCTCATCGCGAACGGCGTGCTGAACCTGCTGCGGCACGACCTGCTGCACCGCGCCGCCGAGCGCCCGAGGGAGGTCGTGGAGGAGGTGCTGCGCTTCGATCCGCCGGTCCAGCTCACCTCCAGGATCGCGCTGGAGGACCGGGAACTGGGCGGGACGCCGGTGCCCGCGGGCTCGGCCGTGCTCGTGCCGATCGGCGCGGCCAATCGCGACCCCGCCGCGTTCGCCGATCCCGACCGGTTCGCCCCCGGCCGCGAGCCCGGCTGCCGGTGCGGCTCAGGCGGTAGCGTCGTAGCGTTCCCTGGCGGCCTCGACGTCCTCGATGTGCTCCTCGGCCCATGCCTTGATGGCGGTGACCAGCGGCATCAGGCTCTGGCCCAGCGGGGTGAGCGCGTAGTCGACGCGCACCGGCACCTGCGGCGTGATCCGGCGCGCCACCAGGCCGTCGCGCTCCAGGCCGCGCAGGGTCTGGGTGAGCATCTTCTGGCTGACCCCCGCGATGTGCCGGGCCAGGTCGCTGTAGCGGCGCTCGCCGGAGGCCAGCGAGCTGAGCACCAGCGTGACCCATTTGTCGCTGAGCCGGTCGAGCAGCTTGCGGGAAGGGCATTCGGCGAAGTAGGCGTCGAAGGCGAGTCTCGCCTGGTCACGCCGCTGCGCCGCCGTCGTGGTCGCCACCGTCTCACTCCTCGCTGTGTGTTACGCACTTCCAGGTGCCTACTTACTGAAAGAGAGTAACTCTTCCTAGGGTCACGGGCATGACGAACATGCGTGCACTCATCGGCGGCTCCGGCGCTCCCCGGCTGGTGTCCGCGCCACTGCCGGTGGCGGGGCCCGGCCAGGTGCGGATCAAGGTGGCCGCGGCCGGGGTCAACCCCTTCGACCTGGCCGTGGCGTCCGGGGCCCTGGCCTCGTACGGGCTGGCCAGGAAGCTCGACTCGTACGGGATCGGCTTCGACGCCGCGGGGACCGTCGACCAGGTGGGCCCGGGAACCTCCTTCAGCGTGGGAGAGGAGGTCGTGGGGCTCTGCGCGCGGCTGGAGCTGCCGTACAAGGCGCAGGCCGAGTACGTCGTGCTGGACGCCCCGGCGGTGGCCCGCGCGCCGCGCGGCGTGAGCCCCGTCCACGCGGCCACGCTGCCGCTGAACGGGCTCACCGCCTGGCAGGCGCTCGACCGGACCGGCGTCGGTCCGGGTGGCACGCTGCTGGTCACGGGGGCGGCCGGGGCCGTCGGAGGCTACCTGGTGGAGCTGGCCGCCGTGCGCGGCGTCAGGGTGGTGGCCGCCGCCGGCGCCGCGGACGAGGAGCTGGTACGCGGCTTCGGGGCGGAATGGTTCGTCCCCCGCGAGGAGGACCTGGCCGAGGCCGTACGGGCGCAGGTGCCCGGCGGTGTGGACGCCGTGGTGGACGCGGCCGTGCTCGGCCTGCCCGCGCTCGACGCCATACGGGACGGCGGAGCGTTCGTGGCCCTCGCGTCGGGGGTCGCGCCGGTGGCGCTGCGCGGCACGGACGTGGCCACCGTGCTGTTCCGCTCGGACGCCCGGCAGCTCGCGGAGCTGGTGCGCCTGGTCGAGGCCGGACGGCTGACGCTACGGGTGGCCGGGACGTACCCGCTGGAGAAGGCGGCCGACGCCCACGCCCGCCTGGCGGAGGGCGGCCTGCGCGGGCGGCTCGTGCTGGTGCCCTGACCGTCCGGACCGGCGCCCCGCACCTGCGCGGGGCGCCGGACGGCGGCTCAGTGGGTGGGCTTGACCAGCGGGAACAGGATGGTCTCGCGGATGTTCTTGCCGGTGAAGGCCATGATCATCCGGTCGATGCCGGCGCCCATGCCACCCGTGGGCGGCATCGCGTACTCAAGGGCCTGCAGGAAGTCCTCGTCGAGCTGCATCGCCTCAAGGTCGCCGCCCGCGGCCAGCAGCGACTGCTCCACCAGCCGGTGACGCTGGTCGATCGGGTCGTTGAGCTCGGAGTAGCCGGTGCCGAGCTCGGTGCCGAACCCGATCAGGTCCCACTTCTCGGTCAGCAGCGGGTTGTCGCGGTGGAGACGGGCCAGCGGCGAGGTCTCCAGCGGGTAGTCCATGACGAACGTCGGCTGCACGAGCGTGTGCTCGACCAGCGCCTCGAACAGCTCCTGGACGAGCTTGCCCGACCCCCACTTGGCGTCCCAGTGGACCTCACGGCGGTCGGCGATCTTCCGCAGCTCCTCAAGGGTGGTCTCGGTGGTGATCTCCTCGCCCACGGCGTCGGACACCAGGTCGTAGAGCCGGACCCGCGGCCACTTCTCCAGGCCGAGGTCGATCTCGACGCCGTCGTGCACGACCACGGTGGTGTCCAGGGCGGCCACGACGGCCTTCTGGTACATGCGCTGCGTCAGGTCGGCGATGTCGTTGTAGTCGAGGTAGGTGCCGTAGGCCTCGAGCATGGTGAACTCGGGGTTGTGCGTGGAGTCGGCGCCTTCGTTGCGGAAGTTGCGGTTGATCTCGAAGACCTTCTCGACGCCGCCGACCACCAGCCGCTTGAGGTAGAGCTCGATCGCGATGCGGAGGTAGAGCTCCATGTCGTAGGCGTTGATGTGGGTCTTGAACGGCCGGGCCGTCGCGCCGCCGTGGATGGGCTGCAACATCGGGGTCTCGACCTCGAGGTAGCCCTCCTCGTGCCAGAAGTCGCGCACCGCGCGCACGGTCGCGCTGCGCACCCGCGCCATCTTCCTGGCCTCGTCGTTGACGATGAGGTCGACGTAGCGCTGGCGCACCCGCGCCTCGGGGTCGGTGAGGCCGACGTGCTTCTCCGGCAGCGGGCGCAGGCACTTGGCGGTGATCTGCCAGCTGTCGGCGAGGATCGACAGCTCGCCGCGGCGCGAGGTGATGACCTCGCCGGTCACGCCGACGTGGTCGCCCAGGTCGACGTCGCGCTTCCAGGCCGCCAGCGACTCCTCGCCGACCTTGTCGAGCGAGATCATGACCTGCAGGTCGGCGCCGCCGTCGCGGAGTGTGGCGAAGCAGAGCTTGCCGCCCACGCGGTTGAGCATGACGCGGCCCGCGACCCCCACCGTCTCACCGGTGGCGGTGTCGGGCTCCAGGCCCTGGTGTTTCTCCTTGACCTCGGCGTTGGTCGCCGTGCGTGGGAAGTTCACCGGGTAAGGGTCGACGCCCTCGCTGCGGAGGCGGTCGAGCTTTTCCCTCCGGATGCGCATCTGCTCTGGAAGTTCCTCGCTCACAACAACAAAGCGTAGGGGATACGGCGAACTGCAAGCGCTCGTGACGGTTCCCTGCAGGGGCGCTGCAAGGACCCTTTTGTACCAATGACTCACGAGCTCCGGGGGGAGCCGGCAAGGAGCCGGCCCGAGGGGAGCTCCGGGAGAGATCATGATGAAGAAGATCGCGACGGGCATCCTCGCCATCGCCGCCACCAGCGCCGTGGCCCTGTCGCTTCCTTCGGCCGCCAGCGCCACCACCGCCGACTTCGACGACTACTCCGACTACTGGGGCCCGGTGTACGCCAAGCAGCACCTGGCCAAGGCCCAGGGTCACGTCAGCGTCGAGTGGGACGAGGAGGACTCCAACGAGGTCCACGTCACCGGCCGGCTGTACGACCTGGACGACCGCGACTACGACGAGGGCGGCAAGTGCGCGTACGTGAAGTTCCAGGCCGAGGACTCCGACAGCGACTGGTCCACGGTCTACGCCAAGAAGTACTGCGGCTTCCCCGGCTACAAGAAGTTCCACTTCGAGGAGAACGACGTCTTCACTCTGCGGGCCAAGGTCTGCCAGGTTCCCGAGCAGGGCGTCTTCGCCACCAAGTGCGGCCCCTGGAGCGAGCTCTACAGCGCCGAGAACGAGTGACCCTCGCAGGCGACACCACGACCGACAGGCGGCCCCCTTCCCGAGCGGGGGCCGCTTGTCACGTTCTAAGCGGTATTGCGGTGATAAATCAGGCGCAAGCCGATGAGGGTCAGCCACGGCTCGTGCACGTCGATCGAGCGCGACTCGCCGACCACCAGCGCCGCGTGGCCGCCGGTCGCCACGACGGTCACCTCGTCGGGGTCGTCGGCCAGCTCGGCGGCCATGCGCTCGACGATGCCGTCGACCTGGCCGGCGAAGCCGTAGATGATGCCGGCCTGCAGTGCCTCGACCGTGTTCTTGGCGATCACCGAGCGCGGCCTGACCAGCTCGACCTTGTGCAACTGGGCGCCGGCGGCGGCCAGGGCGTCGACCGAGATCTCGATGCCGGGAGCGGTGACCGCCCCGACGTACTCGCCCTTGGCCGACACCGCGTCGAAGGAGGTGGCGGTGCCGAAGTCGACGATGATGCACGGGCCGCCGTACTGGTCGATGGCGGCCAGGGCGTTCACGATGCGGTCGCTGCCCACCTCTTTGGGGTTGTCCATGCGCACCGGCACGCCCGTGCGCACGCCGGGCTCCACGATCACGGCGGTGACGTCGCCGTAGTAGCGGCGGCACATCTCCCGCATCTCGTTGAGCACGCTCGGCACGGTCGAGCAGATGGCGATGCCGCTGATGTCGGCGCCCTTGAGCAGGGGTGACTGGGCCAGCAGCCCCTGGAGCACGACGGCGATCTCGTCGGCGGTGCGGCGGGCGTCGGTGGCCAGCCTCCAGTGCTCGATGACGTCCTCGCCCTCGAACAGCCCCAGCACCGTGTGCGTGTTGCCGACGTCGATCGTGAGCAGCATCAATTACCCCCGCAAATCCAGTGCGATGTCCAGGGCCGGCGCCGAGTGGGTGAGCGCTCCCACCGCAAGGTAGTCAACGCCAGTTTCAGCCACATCACGAGCCGATTCCAAGGTCAATCCCCCACTCGCTTCAAGCGCAACCCTGTTTTTCGCCCGACTTTTCACGATTTGTACGGCATGTACGGTGTCCTCGACCGTGAAGTTGTCCAGCAGGATCTCCTCGGCGCCCTCGTCCAGCAGGGGCTCCAGCTGGTCGAGCCGGTCGATCTCGACCTCGATCGGCACCTCGGGATAGCGCTCGCGCACCGCGCGGTACGCCTCGGCCACGCCGCCGGCCGCCACCACGTGGTTGTCCTTGATCAGGGCCGCGTCCGACAGCGACATGCGGTGGTTGACGCCGCCGCCGCAGCGCACGGCGTACTTCTCCAGGGACCGCAGACCCGGCAGGGTCTTGCGGCTGTCGCGCACCCGCGCCCGCGTGCCCTCGATCGCGGCCACCCACCTGGCGGTCAGCGTGGCCACCCCGGACAGGTGCGTGAGCAGGTTGAGCGCGGTGCGCTCGGCGGTCAGCACGGCCCGCGTCGGGCCCTCGACCGTCATCAGCACGTCGCCGGCCGCCACCCGCTCGCCGTCCTTGGCCCGCCGCTCGGCGCGGCCGGCGCCCAGCCGGAGGAAGACCGCCTCGGCCACGGCCAGCCCGGCCACCACGCCGTCCTTGCGGGCCACCACGTCGGCGGCCGAACGCTGCTCGGCCGGGATCGTGGCCAGGCTGGTCACGTCGCCCGCCTCCTGCAGGTCCTCTTCGAGCGCGCGGTCGATCAGCGCGTCGACCTCGGCCGGGTCGAGCCCGGCGGCGGTCAGCTCCTGCGCCAGCCGCGGCGGCATCGCCTCGCCGTGCGGGGTGTACGTCATGCGAAGGCCCTCCTCGGTCAGGGTCACGTCCAGGTGGCCCAGCCACTCATTGTCGTCCCGGGTCTCGTGGTCCTCGCGCCAGTGGGAGCCGCGGGTCTCCAGCCTGGCCGCCGCCACGCCGGTCAGGACGGCGGCGACGGTGAGAAGGTTGCTCGCCTCCCACGACTCGGTGCAGGCGGGCACCTCGACCGGCGTCCAGAGCGCGTCGCGCAGCGCCTTCGACGTGGCCTGCAGCGACGCGCGGCTGCGCAGCACCCCGGCGCCGGCGCTCATGTGCGCCTGGATCCTGGGCCTGGCCCTGGGGTCCACCAGGCCCGTCGCGGCCCGCCCGGCGACCGGCTCGCCCGGCTCGGGACGCGTCCGGTGGATGTCCTCGGCGATGCGCTCGGCGAAGACCAGGCCCTCAAGGAGCGAGTTCGAGGCCAGCCGGTTGGCGCCGTGGACGCCGGTGCAGGCCACCTCGCCGCAGGCGTACAGACCCTCGATCGAGGTACGCCCGGACAGGTCGGCGCGGACGCCGCCGCTGGCGTAGTGGGCGGCCGGGGAGACGGGGATCGGCTCGGTGACCGGGTCGATGCCGTGCTCCCGGCAGACGGCGTAGATGGTGGGGAAGCGGCTCTCCCACTTGTCCCTGCCGAAGTGGCGGCCGTCGAGGAAGACGTGGTCGCGGCCGGTCTCGCCCATGACCCTGGTGATCGCCTTGGCCACGACGTCGCGCGGGGCCAGGTCGGCCAGCTCGTGCACGCCCTGCATGAACCGGTTGCCCTCGTGGTCGACGAGGACGGCGCCCTCGCCCCTGACCGCCTCGGAGATCAGCGGCTGCTGGCCGGTCGAGCCCTCCCCCAGCCACAACACGGTCGGGTGGAACTGCACGAACTCGATGTCGCGCACGACCGCCCCCGCCCTGAGCGCGAGCGCCACGCCGTCGCCGGTGGACACGACCGGGTTGGTGGTCGCGGCGTAGACCTGGCCCATGCCGCCGGTGGCCAGCACCACCGCCCGCGCCAGGACCGCCCCGACGCCGTCACGCGCGCCCTCGCCCATGACGTGCAGGGTCACTCCCCTGGCCCGGCCGCGGGCGTCCTTGAGCAGGTCGAGCACGAGCGCGTGCTCGATCACCTCGATCGATCCGGCGCGCACCGCCTCGACCAGCGCCCGCTGCACCTCGGCGCCGGTGGCGTCGCCGCCGGCGTGCACGATCCGGTGGCGCCGGTGACCGCCTTCCCTGGTGAGCTGAAGCTCGCCGTCGGGGGTGCGGTCGAACCGGGCGCCGCGCTCGATGAGCCGCCGCAGCGCGCCCGGCCCCTCGGTCACCAGGGTTCGCACGGCCTTGGTGTCGCACAGCCCGACCCCGGCGAGCAACGTGTCGCTCAGGTGCTCGTCGGGGGTGTCGCGCGGGTCCAGCACGGCGGCGATGCCCCCCTGGGCCCACTTGGTGGACCCGGCGGACAGCACGTCCTTGGTGACGACCAGGACCTTGGCCGCGGGATCCAGCTCGGCATGGCGCAGCGCCACGGTCAGGCCCGCGACGCCGGAGCCGACGACGACCACGTCCGCCTCGACCGTCCAGCCGGGTTCGGGGGCCGTCAGACGCTGGGGAATCGCCGGTGCACTCATGGGGGTCTCCTCACTGAGGCGATTTCGTCACTATGACGATAACGCCTGCCGCAGCGTGGACATGCCCCGGGGGCACCGTACGGATCAGTGACGAAGGCTCAGGACGACGTTGTCGATCAGCCGGGTGCCGCCCACCCGAGCCGCCACGGCGAGCACGGCCGAGCCCTCGTAGGCGTCGTCGACCTCCTTGAACGTGGCCGGATCGACCAGTGCCAGGTAGTCGAGGTCGAGGTCGGGCCCGGCCTCGTCGAGCACCGCGCGGGCGGTGGACCGGATCGCGCCGGCGGTGAGCTCGGCCGCGCCCGCCCGCAGGGCGCGGGACAGGGCCAGCGCGACCGCGCGGTCGCGCGCCGACAGGTAACGGTTGCGGCTGGACAGGGCCAGGCCGTCGGGCTCGCGCACGGTGGGCGCGCCGACGATCTCGACGGCCAGGTCGAGGTCGGCCACCATGCGGCGGATGACGGCGAGCTGCTGGGCGTCCTTCTGGCCGAAGATCGCCACCTCGGGGCGGACCAGGTTGAACAGCTTGAGCACCACCGTCAGCACGCCGTCGAAGTGGCCCGGCCTGGAGGCGCCCTCGACGATCGTGCCCATCTCGCCCGCGCAGACGCTCACCTGCCGGTCGGGGCGGTACATGTCCTCGGGCGAGGGCGCGAACACCACGTGCACGCCCTCCTCCCGGCACACGTCGAGATCGGCGTCGAACGTACGGGGATAGCGGGAAAAATCCTCGTTAGGACCGAATTGCAGCGGGTTGACGAAGATGCTGACCACGACCTGGTCGGCGCGTACCCGGGCGGCCCTGATCAGCGACCGATGGCCCTCGTGCAGCGCGCCCATGGTCGGGACCAGCGCCACGCTGCCCGTGCCACGCGCCTTCGCCAGGTCGTCCCGGTTGCCGGCCACGATCAGATCCATTGCTGCCCTCCACACCCGACGGTCAGGTCCATATATTGCCCCCAAGCGCGTCGAGCAGCCGCTCCGCCTCCTCCGGTTTGAGCAGCCCCGCGGCCAGCGCCCGGTCGGCGGTGAGCCGGGCCAGCGCGATGTAGGCGTCGGCGGCCTCCGGGGCGGCCAGGATCAGCGCGTCGACGTGTTTGCGCACGGTGCCGGCGTCGCCGCGGACGACCGGGCCGGTCAGCCCGGCGATGCCCAGCCGCAGCACGTTGTCGAGGGCCGCGCCGAGCAGCGGGCCCAGCATCCGGCCCGGGTGCTCGACGCCGATGCGCCCGAGCAGCTCCTCGGACTCGGCGATGAGGGTGACCATGTGGTTGGCGGCGTTGGCCAGGGCCGCGTGATAGAGCGCGCGGTCGCTCTCGGCGATCCAGACCGGCTCGCCGCCCATCTCGATCACCAGGGCCTCGGCCACCGGCCGCAGCAGGTCGGGCGCGGTGACGCCGAACGAGATGCCGGTGATCTTGTTGAGGTCGTCGTCGCGGCCGGTGAAGGTCATGACCGGGTGGAGCGCGAGCGGCAGCGCGCCCACCCCGGCGGCCGGTTCGAGCACCGACAGGCCGTACGCGCCGCTGGTGTGGACGAGCAGCTTGCCCTGGAGGTCGGCGCCCGTACGGGCCAGGCCGGCCACGAGGTCGGGCAGCGCGTCGTCGGGGACGGTCAGCAGGATGAGCTGGGCGGCGGCCACCACCTCGTCGGGCCGTGTCAGCTCGACCCCGAGCCGGTCGGCGGACCACCTCCGCGACCTGTCGGAGACCCCGCTCGCGGCGACGATCCGGTGGCCCGCCTGCGCCAGCGCGGCGCCGAGCGCGGAGCCGACCTTGCCCGCGCCGAGCACGCCGACGGTCAGCCGTGCCGGGCGATCACCTGCGTCCATGACGTCTCACCCCTGTCGACCGTGATGGCACTGCCGACCAGCGTAACCGGCGGGCGGCGGCGCACATGTCGCGGGCCGACGAACGCGGCCAGGCATGTCCGCCGCTTTACCGCCCGTTGTGTTAACGACAAATGCGACAGGGGCATACGAATCGTGCACCCCCTGTCGAAAGAGATGAGGAGAGGGGTCCACGCACGACGACGGGCGCCGAGTCCTGACAACTCGACGCCCGCCTGGATGCGACCTCTTGGAGGTGCACTGACCGGTCATCCGCCGACTGACCGGCCGGGATCAGAGCCCGGACCGCCCGCGAGCGGTCCGGGCTCTCCCTGCCTCAGCGGCTGTAGACCGCGGTGTTGGGGCTCCCCTGGCAGCCGTTGATCGGCACGGCCTGGATGCCGATGTTGTTGCCGCAGACGGGCACGACGGCGGTGATGGGGAGGTGGATCGGGCTGCCGCTCAGGATGCCGTTGTTGCCGTGGGTGACGTCGTCGGCGTACGCGGGGGCCGCCAGCGCCAGCAGGGCAATGGCACCTGCCATGACCAGAGTCTTCTTCACGGGGGGCTCCTCTCAGTATGCGGCCGTGGTGGCCGCAATGCTTTGGTGGAGCGAACCGGCTCGCCGCTTACCGCGGATGGGCGAAACGCAGTCGCTCGGTGACAGTACGTAAACGTTAGCGCAATGTAGCGACCAAGTGTAGTCAATCAATGACTTAGCGTGTTGGGGGCCGGAGTCATGAGATAGTCAGCCTCATGTGGCTCACCTGGCGCGCCGCGACCGAGCGCGCGCTCTACGGCGAGGAGGGTTTCTACCTCCGCGAACGTCCTTCGGGCCACTTCCGCACCTCGGTCGGAGCCTCGGCCGTCTTCGCCGAGGCGGTCCTGGCCCTGCTGGCGGAGGTCGACTGCGACCTCGGCTCCCCCGAGTGGCTCGACCTGGTCGACATCGGCTCAGGCGAGGGCGTGCTGGTCCGCCGCGTCCTCGACCTGGCCGAGCCCGCTCTGCGCGACCGGCTCCGGGTCACGTGCGTCGACCTGTCACCCAGGCCGCCGGGTCTGCCCGACGAGATCGAGTGGCGCCGCTGCCTGCCGTCCAGCATCACCGGGCTGGCCGTCGCCAACGAGTGGCTCGACAACATCCCGCTCGACGTGGCCGAGCAGACCTCCGGCGGCCCGCGTCTGGTCATGGTCAACACCCGCACCGGGGAGGAGCGCCTCGGCGGCCCGCTGCGGCCCGCCGACCGCGAATGGCTCGACCGCTGGTGGCCGCTGCCGCACGTGGGCACCCGAGCCGAGATCGGCCGCCCCCGTGACGACGCCTGGGCCTCCGTTCTGGTACGCCTCGCCCGCGGCCGGGCGATAGCCGTGGATTATGCACACCCTGTGGATAACCGACCGCTCTGTGGCACGCTGACCGGTTACCGCGACGGCGCCGTCGTCACGCCCATCCCCGACGGGACCTGCGACATCACCGCCCACGTCGCGCTCGACGCGTGCGCCGAGGCCGGGCGGCGGGCCGGCGCGATATCCACAACCTTGTCCACACAGCGCGACATGTTGCGGGCGCTGGGCCTCACCGGCGCCCGGCCGCCGGTCGACCTCGCCCGCACCGATCCGCGCGGCTACGTGCGCGCGTTGGCGCGGGCGTCGGAGGAGGGCGAGCTGATCGATCCGGCCGGGCTCGGCGGGTTCGGCTGGCTCAGCCAGAGCCGGTGACGTCGAGGTCGAGCGAGCGCAGGCCGCGGATGACGAAGCCCGGCTTGTAGACCGGCTCCGCGCGCAGTTCGATGGTCCCTACCCGGTCCAGCAGCGCGGTGAACGACTCCGTCAGCTCGATCCTGGCCAGCGGCGCGCCCAGGCAGAAGTGGATGCCGGCGCCGAAGGAGATGTGCGGGTTGTCCGGACGGCCCAGGTCGAGCCGGTCCGGGTCCTCGAACACCTCGGGGTCCCTGTTGGCCGAGCCGAACAGGCAGGCGACCTCCGAGCCGCGCGGGATCCGCACGCCGTGCACCTCGATGTCCTCCAGCACCCAGCGCTCGAAGAGCTGGAGCGGGGTGTCGTAGCGCAGCAGCTCCTCGATGGCGGTCGGCAGCAGCGAACGGTCGGCGCGCAGCCGGGCCAGCTCGCCCGGGTTCTTCAGCAGGGCCCGCCAGCCGTTGCCGGTGACGTTGACCGTGGCCTCGTGGCCCGCGTTGAGCAGCAGCACGCAGGTGCCGGCCAGCTCGTCGAGGGTCAGCTCGGGGATCGCGGCCAGGGCGCTGACCAGGTCCTCGCCGGGGTTCGCGAGCCGGTCGCGGGCCAGGTCCTTGAGGTAGGACTCGAACTCCTCGGCCGCGCGCACCGCCTGGTGCTGGGTCTCCAGGCTGGGGTTGAGCTCGTACATGCCGCACATGTCGGCCGACCACGGGCGCAGCAGGTGGCGGTCCTGCTCGGGGACGCCGAGCATCTCGGCGATGACGGTGACCGGCAGCGGCTCGGCGACCTCGGCGATCAGGTCGCCGCCGCCCTTCTCGACGTAGGCGTCGATCAGGCTCTCGGCGATGGCCCGGACGCGCGGGCGCAGCGACTCGACCATGCGCGGCGTGAACGCCTTGGACACCAGCCGGCGCAGCCTCGTGTGGTCCGGCGGCTCGACCTCCAGCATGCCGTTCCTGCTGACCCGCCAGAAGGCTTCCTGGAACTCCGGCGCGGGCTGCCGGCCGAACTCCTCGTGCGTGGCGACGTGGGTGTAGTCGCGGCCCAGCCGCCGGTCCCTGAGCAGCGCGTTCACGTCCGCGTGCCGGGAGATCAGCCACTGGTTGGACGGCTCGAAGTAGCGGACGGGCGCCTCGCGCCTCAACTCGTCGTACGCCGGATAGGGGTCGACGACGAAATCCGGATTCCAGGGATCAAAGCGCACGATTTCATCTTATGAGACGGGTTGACCTGCTGAGCTTGCGAATCATGCCCGGGTGTCGGTTATAGTGCCGTCGTAGGTCATGAGTGCCAGCGACAAGCCCCGGCTAGCTGGCCGGCAACCCTCGCGTCCGCGGCGGGGTGCCCCGGGTGAAGACCTGGTCCGTCACGAGGTGTGGCGGGCAAGCGCGGGCTCCGTGGCTGCTCCCAGGGGTCCGACCGACCCGTGAGGAGCTGTGCCGTGTCCACGCTGACGATCTTCAACTCCGTTCCCGCCCAGGCCGCCGCCGAGGCCCCCGCCCCTGCCGCCGCCTCCGGACGGTCGATCCCCGCCGTGCTCGGCGCCGACCTCGAAGTGCCGGTCAAGGGCGGCCGGCTGGTGAGCTACGCCAACCTCGACTACGCGGCCAGCGCCCCCTGTCTTGAGCCGGTCAGCGCCGCCGTCGCCGCCGCGCTCCCGGCCTACTCCAGCGTCCACCGCGGCGCGGGCTACGCCTCCCAGCTCACCACCGCCCGCTACGAGCAGGCCCGCCACACGGTCCGAGCCTTCGTCGGCGCCCGCCCGGACGACGCCGTCATCTTCACCCGCAACACCACCGACGCCACCAACCTGCTGGCCGGCTGCCTGCCCGAGGGCACGACCGTCGTCGTCTTCGACTCCGAGCACCACGCCTCGCTGCTGCCCTGGGAGCGGTCCGTGCGCCTGGCGCCGCCCGCCTTCCCCGGCGAGGCCGTCCGCGCCGCCGACGAGGCGCTGGCCGGGATCGAGGGGCCCAAGCTGCTCGTGGTCACCGCCGCCTCCAACGTCACCGGCGAGCTGTGGCCCATCGCCGCCCTCGCCCACATCGCCCACCGGCACGACGCCCGGATCCTGGTGGACGCCGCCCAGCTCGTCCCGCACCGCAGGCTCAACCTGACCGCGCTCGACCTGGACTACGTGGCCTTCTCCGGTCACAAGCTGTACGCGCCCTTCGGCGCCGGCGTGCTGGTCGGACGCCGTGACTGGCTGGCGGCGGGCGAGCCGTACCTGAAGGGCGGCGGCGCGGTGCGCTCGGTCGGCGAGACCACCGAGTGGCACGACGACCCCGAGCCCCGCCACGAGGCCGGCACCCCCAACGTGCTCGGCGCCATCGCCCTGGCCGCCGCCTGCGACGCGCTCACCGCCACGGGGTGGACGGAGCTGGTGCGCGAGGAGGAGCGCCTGATCGCCCGGCTGCGTACCGGTCTGGCCTCGATCGACGGGGTGCGCGAGCTGTCGTTGTGGGGCGAGGACCACCCGCGGGTGGGGATCGTGTCGTTCGTCGTGGACGGCTACTCGGCCCGCGAGGTGGCCGAGGCGCTGTCCGGCGAGTACGGCATCGGCGTGCGGGACGGCAAGTTCTGCGCGCACCCGTTCGTCCGCCACCTGCTCGGCACCTCGGACGGCGGCTGCGAGGACGGCACCGCCTCGGCGGTACGCGCCTCCATCGGCATCGGCAGCACGCAGGAGCACGTCGACCGCCTGGTCGAGGCCCTGCGCGACCTGGTCAGCCGCTGACGCTCAGCGGTTGGGCGGCTTCTGCTGGTGCGGCTCGTCGGACACCAGGGCGTCGATGTCCCGCATGTCCTCGTCGTTGAGGTGCCCGGGGCGCGGCGCGTTGGGCTGCCGCGGCACGTTGGGCTGCTCGGCCTCGCCCTCGGGCCGGGCCGGCGTCGTCGGGCCGCCCTCGGGCCCGACCTGCGCGGCCGGCCCCTCGGTGACGACCGTCGTCGGCTCGGCGCGCCGGGCCGGCCGGTGCGCGGCGAGGTCGTCCTCGGCGATCTGGCGTTCCCTGCGGCGGCGGTACGTCGAGTGGAAGATGCCGTCGAGCCCGATGCGGCCGCCACCCAGCGCGGCGAGCATCAAGGACAGCGCACCCAGCGCGCCCGGCAGTTCCCAGCCCCCGCCCTGCGACAACACCCCGTGGCCCGCGTGCACGAAGACGATCGCGCCGATCATGTCGATGAGCAGCAGCAACGCCACCGGCCGGACCAGCAGGCCGAGGATCAGCAGTGCGCCGCCGACCAGCTCGACGATGGCGGCGAATCCGGCCGACAACTCGGGCATGGGCACGCCCATCTCCCGGAACTGCCCCGCCGCGGCACCGAGCCCGCCCTGCCACTTCTGCCAGCCGTGCGCCACGAAGATCACCCCGAGTACCACCCGGGAGATCAGGGCCGCCACATCAAACAGGACTCTCTTCACAGTGCTTTCTCCCCCCGTTCCCGGTATTGATCCCCATGTCTGGCTTCGGGATGCGTTGCCATACGATTCCTTGACCATCCCCCACGCTGGATCACCCCGTGGGACGGTGGCAGCATGGGCCCTATGACGGAACGCGTGGTCGGGATCGGCGCCGGTGCGAAGGAGCTGGCGACCGAGGACATGATCCTCAACATCGGCCCCCAGCATCCCTCCACGCACGGCGTGCTCAGGCTCCGGCTCACCCTCGACGGCGAGCGCATCGAGGCGGCCGAGCCGATCATCGGCTACATGCACAGGGGCGCGGAGAAGCTGTTCGAGGTCCGCGACTACCGCCAGATCATCATGCTCGCCAACCGGCACGACTGGCTGTCGGGGTTCGCCAACGAACTGGGCGTCGTGCTGGCCGCCGAACGGCTGCTCGGCATGGAGACGCCGGTCAGGGCCGTATGGGCGCGCACGCTGCTGGCCGAGCTCAACCGGGTGCTCAACCACCTGATGTTCCTCGGCTCCTACCCCCTCGAACTGGGCGCGATCACCCCCGTCTTCTACGCCTTCGACGAGCGCGAACGCATCCAGGCCGTCATGGAGGAGATCTCCGGCGGGCGCATGCACTACATGTTCAACCGGGTCGGCGGCCTCAAGGAGGACCTGCCGCTCGGCTGGCTCGACCGGGTCGCCGCGGCCGTCGCCGAGACCCGCCGCCGGGTGCCCGACATCGAGGGCCTCATCCTGAACAACGAGATCTTCCTCGCCCGCACCAAGGGCGTCGGCGTGCTGACCCGCGAGCAGATCCTCCAGTACGGCGTCAGCGGCCCCATCGCCCGCGCCTCCGGCGTGGACCTCGACCTGCGGCGCGACGACCCGTACCTGGCCTACGGGGAGCTGCCGGTCACGGTCGTCACCCGGCGCGACGGCGACTGCCATGCCCGGTTCGAGGTGCTGTTCGAGCAGCTCAAGGTCTCCCTCGACCTGGCCGACGCGTGCGTCGCCCGGCTGCGCGAGCTGCCTCCCGGGCCCGTCAACCAGCGCCTGCCGAAGGTGCTCAAGGTGCCCGAGGGCCACACGTACGCGTGGACCGAGAACCCGCTCGGCATCAACGGCTACTACCTGGTCTCCAAGGGCGACAAGACGCCGTGGCGGCTCAAGCTGCGCTCGGCGTCGTTCGGCAACGTCCAGGCGCTGCGCGAGCTGCTGCCCGGGAACCTGGTGGCCGACATGATCGCCATTCTGGGCTCGATGTTCTTCGTCGTGGGTGACATCGACAAGTGAGCACTCCCGAACGCGACAAGTACGTCGACTGGCTGCGCGCTCTCAGCCTCATCGTCGTGGTGGTCTGGCACTGGGCGTTCACGATCCTGGAGTGGAAGCCCAGCGGGCCCGAGCCCACCAGCCCGCTCGGCTTCACCTCCGGGTTGTGGATCCTGACCTGGCTGCTCCAGGTGCTGCCGCTGTTCTTCTACGTCGGCGGCCACGTGCACCTGCTGTCCTGGAACCGGGCCCAGGCGCGCGGCGTCGGCATCGGGGCGTTCGTCTGGCGGCGCATCCGCGCGCTGTCCCTGCCCGCGCTGTTCCTGTGCGGCGTGTGGATCTCCGTCGGGGCGATCGTCACCTGGGCGTTCCACGTGGAGTGGATGTGGCGCGTGGTGCTGCTCGTGCTCAGCCCGCTGTGGTTCCTCGGCGTCTACCTGGTGCTGATCGCGCTGCTGCCGGTGGCCCTGTGGCTGCACAGGCGCTACGACGTGCTGGCCCTCATCTGGCTCGGCGGCTCGGCCCTGGTCGTCGACGTCGTGCGCTTCCGCTACGGCTTCGAGTGGGCCGGCTGGCTCAACATGATCATCGTCTGGGGGCTGGCCCACCAGGCGGGCTTCTTCTACGACCGGATCGTCGTCCTGCCCCGGCGGTACGACGTCGGCATCCTGTGGACCGGCCTGTTCGCGCTGATCGGCCTGGTCTACTCGGGCATCTACCCGGGCTCGATGGTGGGCGTGCCGGGCGACAAGTGGTCGAACATGGCGCCGCCCACGTTCGTCATCGTCGCCCTGCTCATCTTCCAGATCGGCCTGGTGGAAGTGCTGCGCCCGGCCATGGAACGCGTGCTCGAACGCCCCCGCTGGGCCCGCGCCAACTCCTTCATCAACCGCTACGCCCTGCCGCTGTTCCTGTTCCACACGACCGGCATGGCGATCGCCTTAGGGCTGTCGTGGTGGTTGTTCGGCAACCTCGGCACGAAGATCCCGCCCGACCTGAAGTGGTGGCTGGAGCGGCCGATCGCCATCGTCGGGCCGCTGATCTGCACGCTCCCCGTCATCTACCTCTTCGGCCGCCGCCGCTAGTCGGGTTTGCGCTCGTCGGAGTCCTTCGGGATCCGGCAGCAGTGTTCCAGGTACAGGGCCGCGCAGACGAGCACCACGCAGGCCACGAACGACCCGGCCGCCACGAAGAACTCCGAGCGCGGCGTCTCCCGGTCGAAGATCTGCAGCGTGTACGCGGCGAACCCGGCGAACATCCCCGCGAACACCGCCCCCGCGTACGCCGACGCCTTGGCCAGCGCCGCCAGCCGGGCCACCGCCAGCGGCTCGACCGGCTTGGTGTCGGGTTTCCTGGCGATCCTGGCCTTCGTCACCCATCCGCTGTAACCCTCGCCGAGAGCGAGCAGCAGCACGGTCGGGATGGCCGTCCAGGGCATGATCGGCAGGTCGGAGTAGAAGTGCCGGACCGCCGCCCAGACGACCAGGGCGACGACGAGCAGGAGAGCGGCCAGCCGGCCGGGATGCGTCGGCTTCAATCGGGCCTCTGCAGCTTCAGGTCGTCACGCAGGCGCACGCCGTGCCGGTCGAGCTCGGCCAGCAGGTCGGCCACCCGGCCCCGGCCCGGCACCGTGGCCTCGGGGTCGATCACCGACCACGGCACCAGCACGAACGCCCGCTCGTGGGCCCGGGGATGCGGCAACGTCAGCTCGGGGTCGTCGGAGACGGTCTCGCCCACGACGATCAGGTCGACGTCGAGCGTACGCGGCCCCCACCGCTCCGCACGCACCCGGCCGAACGCGTTCTCCACGCCCAGCGCCCGCTCCAGCAACGTGCGCGGCGGCAGCGCGGTCTCGGCGACGACTACCGCGTTGAGGTACGGCTCCTGGCCGCCCGGCCCCCCGACCGGGTCGGTCTCGTAGACCGGGGACACCTTGACGAACTCCAGGCCAGGGGCGTCGAACAACGTGTCGATGGCTCCCTGCAACGTCTGAAACCGCTCCCCCAGGTTGCTGCCGAGAGCGAGGACGGCCTTCATGCGCGGCTCCGCTCGATCGTCACGATCACATCGTCGAACGGCAGCGGGATCGGCGCCGCCGGTTTGTGCACACTCACCTCGACCTTGTGCACCAGCTCGCTCGCCAGGCAGACGTCGGCCAGCCGCTGGGCCAGCGTCTCGATCAGCTCGACCGGCTCGCCCCCGACCACCTCGACCAGCGCCTGGGCCAGCTCGCCGTAGTGGACGGTCTTGGTGAGGTCGTCGCCGGCCGCCGCCGGGGCGGTGTCGAGGAACAACGTCGCGTCGATCACGAACTCCTGGCCGAGCTCCCGCTCGGCGGGCAGCACACCGTGCCTGCCCCTGGCCCGCAGGCCCTTGAGAGCGATGCGGTCAGACCTCAAGCTCGCCCTCCTCGTCCTCGTCGTCGTCTCCCTGGAGCACCGGGGAGCCGTGGTGCATCCACAACCGCCAGCCCTGCGCGGTGCGGATGTAGACGTTGCTCGCCACCACCTTTCCCGCGGCGAAGCTGGACTCACCCTCCTCGCCCGCCGTCAGGATGTTCTCCACGCAGGTGAGCACGGCCACGTCGCCCAGCACGGTGGTGTTGACGTCGGTCAGCACGAACTGGATGTAGGTGGTGTTGGCCATGATCAGCGCCCACGACCGCAGCACCTCCGACCGGCCGGTCAGCAACGTCCAGCCCGGATGGACGCAGCTCACCTGGTCGTCGGCGGTGTCCTCGGCCCAGATCTCGGTCATCTTGTCGAGATCGGCGCTCTCGATCGCGGTGTAGAACTCCTCGTTGACCGTCTCGATCGCGGCAGTGTCGACGCTCATGTGCCTGCTCCGGCTCTCTTCCATGCGGCCGCCACGCGCACGGCATCGGCATTGGGACCTACCTCGTGCACGCGCACGCACCAGGCCCCCGCCTGAGCCGCCAGCGCGGTGACCGCCAGCGTTGCGTCGTCGCTCCTGCTGAACGGGCGGGGCGCGCCGTCGGGGCCGGCCAGCAGCCGCCCGAGGAACCGCTTGCGCGAGGCCCCGATCAGCAGCGGGAACCCCAGCTCGGCGAGCTGCGGGATGCCGGCCAGCAACGCCCAGTTGTGCTCGGCGTTCTTGGCGAAGCCGAGGCCGGGATCGAGCACGATCTGCTCGGGGGACACCCCCTCGGCCAGCACGAGATCGACCCTCTTGCTGAGCTCCTCGCGCACCTCTGTCACGACGTCGGCGTAGACGGCGCGGCTGTCCATGTCATGGCTGTGGCCGCGCCAGTGCATCACCACGTAGGGCGCTCCCGTCGCGGCGACCACGCGCGGCATCTCCGGGTCGGCCAGGCCGCCGCTGACGTCGTTGACGAGCCTGGCGCCCGCCTCGACCGCGGCCCTGGCGACCTCGGCGCGCATCGTGTCGACGCTGACGGCCACGCCCTCGGCGTCGAGCGCCCGGATCACCGGGACGACCCTGGCCAGCTCCTCCTCCAGCGACACCCGCGCGGCGCCGGGACGGGTGGACTCACCGCCCACGTCGACGATGTCGGCGCCCTCCCGCACCAGGTCGAGCCCGTGCCGGACGGCGGCCTCCTCGTCGAACCACAGGCCGCCGTCGGAGAAGGAGTCGGGGGTCACGTTGACCACGCCCATGACGAGGCACCGCTCCGTGCCGCCCGGCACGTTGATGGGCACGCTAGTCATGGGGCAAGCCTAGGCGTTCCCCCACACCTGCCGACATCTCGGGTCCCCAGTTGTGGATAACGATCGTCACCTGCCGAGAATCAGCGCCATGGCCTCGGAGCGGGTCTTGTCGCTGGTACGGAAGTCGCCGCGGACCGCCGACGTGACCGTCTTGGCCCCCGGCTTGCGCACGCCGCGCATGGTCATGCACAGGTGTTCGGCCTCGACCACCACGATGACCCCGCGCGGCTCCAGCACCCGCATGAGGGCGTCGGCGATCTGCGAGGTCATGCGCTCCTGCACCTGCGGACGGCGGGCGAAGACGTCGACCAGCCGGGCCAGCTTGGACAGCCCGGTCACCTGGCCGCGCTCGTTGGGGATGTAGCCCACGTGGGCCACGCCGTGGAACGGGACCAGATGGTGCTCGCAGGTCGAGTAGACCTCGATGTCCCTGACCAGCACCATCTCGTCGTGGTCGACGTCGAAGACCTTGTTGAGCACGTCTTCGGGGGTCTGGCCGAGCCCGGAGAACTGCTCGGCCATCGCGCGGGCGACCCTGGCGGGCGTTTCGAGCAGGCCGTCGCGGTCGGGATCCTCGCCGATGCCGTAGAGGATCTCGCGTACGGCCTTCTCGATCCGCCCCAGGTCGACCTCGTGCTGGGTCACGCACTGTCTCCGGACTGGAAGGCGTCCTGGTGGCCGGAGGTGAGCGAGCCGTTGGCCGACTGCTCCTTCGGGGTCAGGATCGGCGGGCGGTCGGAGGGCAGCCGCTTGCCGTAACCCGCGTACGAGGGCCGGTGCTCCTTGACGACCACCGGGGCGAAGATCTGCAGGACCTGCTCGCGGGAGAGGGTCTCCTTCTCCATGAGCTCCAGCACCAGGTTGTCGAGCACGTCGCGGTATTCGACCAGGATGTCCCAGGCCTGGTCGTGCGCCGTCTCGATCATCCGGCGGACCTCCTCGTCGATGGAGGAGGCGATCTTCTCGGAGTAGTCGCGCTCGTGGCCCATCTCGCGGCCGAGGAAGACCTCGGCCTGGCCGGTGCCGAACTTACGGGCGCCGAGCTGCTCGCTCATGCCGTACTCGGTCACCATGCGGCGGGCGACCGCCGTGGCCTTCTCGATGTCGTTGGAGGCGCCGGTGGTGGGCTCGTGGAAGACGAGCTCCTCCGCCGCGCGGCCGCCGAGCAGCATCGCGAGCTGGTCCATCATCTCGGACCTGGTGGCCAGGAACTTGTCCTCCATCGGCAGCGTCATCGTGTAACCGAGCGCGCGGCCGCGGGACAGGATGGTGATCTTGTGGACCGGGTCGGAGTTGGGCAGCGCGTGCGCCACCAGCGCGTGACCGCCCTCGTGGTAGGCGATCATCTTCTTCTCCTTGTCGGACATGACCCGCGACTTGCGCTCGGGCCCTGCCATGACACGGTCGATCGACTCCTCGAGGACCTCCATCGTGATCAGCTTCTGGTCGGCCCGCGCGGTGAGCAGGGCCGCCTCGTTGATCACGTTGGCCAGGTCGGCGCCGGTGAACCCGGGGGTGCGGCGCGCGATGACGTCGAGGTCGACGTCGGGCGCGAACGGCTTGCCGCGACCGTGGACCTTGAGGATGCCCTTGCGGCCCTCCAGGTCGGGACGGTCGACCGTGACCTGCCGGTCGAAACGGCCCGGACGCAGCAGCGCCGGGTCGAGGATGTCGGGCCGGTTGGTCGCGGCGATGAGGATCACGCCGCCCTTGACGTCGAAGCCGTCCATCTCGACGAGCAGCTGGTTGAGGGTCTGCTCGCGCTCGTCGTGACCGCCGCCCAGGCCGGCGCCGCGGTGGCGGCCGACGGCGTCGATCTCGTCGATGAAGATGATCGCGGGGGCGTTGGCCTTGGCCTGCTCGAACAGGTCACGCACGCGGGAGGCGCCGACGCCGACGAACATCTCGACGAAGTCGGAGCCGGAGATCGAGTAGAAGGGCACGCCCGCCTCGCCCGCGACCGCGCGGGCCAGCAGGGTCTTGCCGGTGCCGGGCGGGCCGTAGAGCAGCACGCCCTTGGGGATCTTCGCGCCGATCGCCTGGAACTTGGCCGGGGCCTGCAGGAACTCCTTGATCTCCTGGAGCTCCTCGATGGCCTCGTCGGCGCCGGCGACGTCGGCGAACGTGGTCTTGGGGGTGTCTTTGGTGATGAGCTTGGCCTTCGACTTGCCGAAGTTCATCACCCGGGAGCCGCCGCCCTGCATCTGGTTCATGATGAACAGGAAGATCAGCACGATGATGACGATCGGCAGGAAGCTCACCAGGATGCTGAGCAGGAAGTTCTCCTGGGGCACCTCGGTGGTGAAGCTCTTCGTCTTGTTGGCGTCGACCTGGGCCTGCAGCTCGTCGGTCAGCTTCGCGCCGTAACCGCTGACCCAGTTGGACTGGATCAGCTTCGCCGGGGCGTCACCCGGCCGGACGACGATCGGCTTGATGAGGGTGAGCTCGACCCGATTGTCCTTGTCGACGACCTTGGCGCTGGTGAAATTGCCGGCGCGAATCTGCTGGAGGACCGTGGACGTGTCGGCCTGCTTGAAATTGCCCCCGCCGCTCCAGAGCTGGGTGACGAGCAGGAGCAGCACGACGATGCCCAGGATCCACAGCAGTGGCCCACGTGTAAATCGCTTGAGATCCATCCGATGCGGAACCCCTTGCGGGCCCGTCCCTTCCTGACCATGGCCTGGAACCCCGGGCTGGCCCGGGGCCGCGGCATCCGACACCGCGACTTCTGACTACCCGAAGGGGACTTGCGGTCACCCTTCCGGAGTCTGAAGGTACACCGGCACGGCGCACGGAGGGACCCGCCCGCTACACCGGTCTTGCCCTATCAACGTACGTCACGTTGCGCGATGTTCCCGGCCATGGCCGGGATTACTACTTATAAACGTGCGGCGCGAGCGTTCCGATGAACGGCAAATTGCGGTAGCGCTCCGCGTAGTCGAGCCCGTAGCCGATGACGAACTCGTTGGGAATGTCGAAGCCGACGTATTTCACGTCGATCGGCACCTTCACCGCGTCCGGCTTGCGCAGCGCGGCGCAGATCTCCAACGACGCCGGATTGCGCGACTTCAGGTTTTCCAGCAGCCAGTGGAGGGTCAGGCCCGAGTCGATGATGTCCTCGACGATGAGGACGTGGCGGTTCAAGATGTCGGTGTCGAGGTCCTTCAGCACCCGTACGACGCCGGATGACTTGGTGCCCGCGCCGTAGGACGACACCGCCATCCAGTCCATCTGCACCGGCACGTGCAGGGCTCTGGCCAGGTCGGCCATCACCATGACCGCGCCCTTCAGCACGCCCACGAGCAGGACGTCCTTGCCCGCGTAGTCCTCGTCGATGCGCCCGGCAAGCTCTTTGATCTTGGCCTGGAGGTCGTCCTCGGGGATGAGGACCTTCTCCAGGTCTTTGCCCATGTCGGCAGCGTCCACCTGTGGTTCCTTAAACGATGGGACTGATGGCGAGTATCAGGGTGCCATACCGCCGAACTGCGGACAGACCTCCGGGTAGATCCACCGCCTTCTGCCCGTGCCATTGCGTGACCAGCCGATCGACCGCCAGCACGTGGGTGGCGGAAAGCGCGCCGGAGGGCGTGCCCGCCGCGATGGCCGCGCGCCGCAGCACCCTGCGGCGCACGGCGTCGGGCAGTTTCTCCAACTCCGGTACGGACAGGATGACGGACTCTCCGATATCGCTAAGAGCGCAATTCGGGAACGCCGATTCGGCCCACTGGTCGAGGGCGTCGGCGTCCTCCCGCGCCATTCCGGCGGTCCGCGCGAGCGCCTCGGCCACCCCCGGGCCGAGTTCCTCGTCGAGCATCGGCAGGATCCGCTTCCTGACGCGGACGCGGGTGTAGCGGGGGTCGTCGTTGTGCGGGTCGTCCCAGGGGACGAGGGACATGGCCGCGCAGGCGGCGACCGTCGTGGCCCTGGACAGGCCGAGGAAGGGCCGGCGGTAGCGGCCCGCGCGGGCGGCCATGCCGGAGATCGAGCGCAGGCCGCTCCCCCTGGCCAGGCCCAGCAGGACGGTCTCGGCCTGGTCGTCGCGGGTGTGGCCGAGCAGGACGGCGGCGGCCCCCAGGCGGTCGGCCGCCTGCGCCAGCGCGGCGTACCTGGCCTCGCGGGCGGCGGCCTCTGGGCCGCCGTCGGTGCCGACGGTGACGGTGAGCACCTCGGCCGGGGCCAGGCCGAGATCGGCGGCGATGCCGGCGACCTGCCGGGCGCGGTCGGCCGAGCCCGGCTGGAGCTGGTGGTCCACCGTGACCAGGCTCGCGCGCAGGCCGGCGCGGGGGGCGACGAAGGCCAGCGCCGCCGCCAGGGCCAGCGAGTCGGCGCCGCCGCTGCACGCGGCCAGGACCAGCGCGCCGGTGCCGGCGAGGTCGGTCAGCGACTCGCGGACGGCCCGGCGCACGTCGGCGACGGCTGGACGGGGACCCACAGGAGCCATTGTCCCGGCTGGAGGAACCGGCCGCACGCCACGCGCACGGCCAGGTCCCCCGGGGACGGGAAGGTCAGGCGGGAAGGGCCGGGGTGCCGATGACGCGGTGGATCCAGGCGTCGGGGTCGGCGATCTCGGGGGTCGTGGGCAGGGTCTCCGGGGAGGTCCAGACCTTGTTGAAGCCGTCCATGCCGACCCGGTCGACCACCTTGCGGACGAAGGCGGAGCCCTCGGCGTACTGCTTCATCTTGACCTCGATGCCCAGCAGGCGCCGGACCGTGCGGTCGAGCCGGGAGCCGCCCTCGCGGCGCTGGGCGAACTTGGCGCGGATCTCCGAGACCGACGGGACCACCGAGGGGCCCACGGCGTCCATGACGAAGTCGCCATGGCCCTCCACCAGGGTCATCACGGCCGTCAGGCGGTCGAGGATCTCCTTCTGGGCGGGCGACTGGATGGCGTCGATCAGGTTGCCCTCGCCGCCCCTGACCACGTCGGCCACCGTGTCGGCGGCATTGCGCAGGCGGTCGAGGAGCGTGGGCAGGTCGAGGTCGGAGGCGAGCAGGAACTCGGTCATCTGCGACCTGACGTACTCGCGCAGCCAGGTGACGCCGGTGAACTGCACACGGTGGGTCTCCTCGTGGAGGCACACCCACAGGCGGAAGTCGCGGGGCACGACGTTCATCTCGCGCTCGGCGTGGACGATGTTGGGCGCCACGAGCGTCAGGCGGCCGGTCGCCTCCTGGCCGGTCGGGTCGGGCGGCAGGAACAGCTCGTACTGGCCGAGCACCCGGGAGGCGAGGAAGGCGAGGACGGCCCCGACCTCGACGCCGGTGATGCGCGAGCCCACCGCGGTGACGATGGCGGGCGGCGGGTTGTCTCCGCCGCCCATGCGCTGGGTCAGCGGTTCGAGGACCACGCGGAAGCCCTCGACGTTGGCCTTGATCCAGCCCGGCCGGTCGACGATGGTCGCGGGCTGCGGCGCGGTCTCGGTGTGGATCTTCGTGAACTCGCGCACGTGGCCCTCGGCCTCACGTGACAGCGTGCGGAGCTCGGCGACGGCCTGCCTGGCCTCCTCCTTGCTCACCTGAGGACCGGGGCGCACCAGGCGCGTGCCGGTCGTGACGGCCAGATCCCAGTCGATCACCTGCATGACGTCCACCGTACGTTGTTCTCGTCACGCCTGCGAAGAAGCGGCGGTCAGGATCGCGCGACGATCGCGGCGAGCCTGTCGAGCACGGGCTCGGCGTTCACCGGCACGTCGTCGGCCAGGAAGGCGAAGGTGACCAGCCGGCCGTCTTTGGTGGTGGCGAGGCCCGCCAGGGTGTTGACGTTGTTGAGGGTGCCGGTCTTGGCGCGGACGAGGCCGACCTGGCCCTTGCTGTCGGCGCGGGTGAAGCGCTTGCCGTTGCCCAGCGTGCCGGAGAAGCCGGCGACCGGCATGCCCGAGTCGACGGCCCGCAGCTCGGGGTGCGCGGCCGAGCCGGCGATGGCGATGATCCTGGCCATGGCGTCGGCGCTGACCCGGTTGCGGATGGACAGGCCGCTGCCGTCCGCGACGCTGACGCCCTTGGTCACGCCGAGCCGCCGCATGACCCCGATCACCGCCTCCGCGGCCCCCGCGTACGACGCCTCCTTGCCCTCCTTGATGGCGACGTGCCTGGCCAGGGCCTCGGCCATGTCGTTGTCGCTGTGGGTCAGGGTGTGCTCGACCAGGGCGTACAGGGGGGCGGAGTCGACCCTGCCCAGCTCGGCGGCGCCCGCCGCGGCCCGCTCCTGGCGGATGTCCTTGGAGACGGTGACGCCGTACCTGGGCAGCAGCCGGGCGAAGGCGGCGGCGGCGTACGCGGCCGGGTCGGGCACGCGGGGCCGGGCGCCGGGGCGCTGGCGTCCCTCGTCCATGGCCAGGGCGTGGACGGGGGCCGCCTCGCCGTCGGGCACGTAGTTGGGCTTCCAGCCGGGCGCGACGGCCGGCCCGGTGAACAGGCTGTCGTCGTAGGAGAGCGTGACCTTCCTGACGCCCTTGGCCTTCAGCGCGGCGGCGGTCCGGGCGGCCAGGGTGGCGAGGGAGGCCTGCTTGGGGTAGCCGGGTTTGGCCGACGGCCCGGCGAGCATCGGGTCGCCGCCGCCCACCAGGACGATCGCGCCGGGCGCGCGGCCCTGGACGACGCGGGTGGAGAAGCGGGTGTCGGGGCCCAGCGAGGCGAGCGCCGCCGTGGTCGTGACGACCTTGTTCGTGGAGGCCGGGGTGATGCCCGTGTCGGGGTTGGAGGCGAAGATCCGGGCGCCGGTGGCGGCGTCGAGCACGACCGCGCCCACCCGGCCGCCGAGTGCTTTGTCACCCAGCGCGTCGGTGAGCTGGCGGGTCAAAGTACTCTTAGTCGGGAGAGGTCCGTTCCCTGACGTCGCCGAAAGCTGGGCCAGCACAGGCCCCGAGGTGACCACGGGGGCGGGGGGGATTCCCCGGGGAGACGCCGTCGGCCCGATCGGTGACGGCTGCCTCGTCAGCGCGCTCAGGTTGAAGTCGCTGGTCATGGCGTAGACGCCGATGACGATCGTGACGATCTGAAGCACGGCGAGAGTGGCCAGCATCATCGAACGCTCGTGCCGCGCCACGTCGCCTGACCTCTCTCCTGGTGTTCGCCTACGAGACATTAACGCCCAGCCGGGACTTCCCGGGGGCCTTGAGCGGAGGAACCGCGGTGGAGTTCGACGTTGTCGTTGAGATTCCCAAGGGGCAACGGAACAAGTACGAAGTGGACCACGAGACCGGAAAGATCAGGCTTGACCGGCTCCTGTTCACCTCCACGCAGTACCCCGCCGACTACGGCTTCATCGAGAACACCCTCGGCGAGGACGGTGACCCGCTCGACGCGCTGGTGCTGCTCCAGGAGCCGACGTTCCCGGGGTGCTACATCACCTGCCGCGCGGTCGGCATGTTCCGGATGACCGACGAGAAGGGCGGCGACGACAAGGTCCTGTGCGTGCCCTCGACCGACCCCCGGATGCACCACATCCAGGACATCCACCACGTGTCGGAGTTCGACCGGCTGGAGATCCAGCACTTCTTCGAGGTCTACAAGGACCTTGAGCCCGGCAAGTCCGTCGAGGGCGCCAACTGGGTCGGGCGCATCGAGGCCGAGGCCGAGATCGAGCGCTCGTTCCACCGGGCCAAGGACGCGGGTCACCACTGATCCTCACCGGGGCCTGGTGGCGCCCACCAGGTCCCCTCTCCAGATCGGGGCGACCCGTACCACGTCGCCGGTCTGGGGCGCGTGCACCATCTGGCCCTGGCCGACGTAGATGCCCACGTGGTGGATCGTGCCGGGGTCCTCGGTGATGCGGCCGAAGAACAGCAGGTCGCCGCGGCGGAGCTGGTCCAGCGGCACGTGCGGGCCGGACGTCCACTGGGTTCCGGTCCAGTGGTCCAGGCGCACGCCCACCTGCTCCCAGGCGCGCATGACCAGGCCGGAGCAGTCGTAGGTGTCGGGGCCCGCGGCGGCCCACACGTACGGCTTGCCGAGCTGGGTCAGCGCCCAGTTGGCGGCCAGGTTGCCGCCCGCCGAGCCCGCCGCCAGGCCGGCCGCCGACAGGGCCAGGGTCCGCCGTCTGGCCAGCAGCTCGGCGTGGCTGCGGGCGGCGTTCACCCGGTGCTGGAGCTGCCGCCGCTCCACCCGGAGGGTGCGCGTCTCGCGGCGCTGCCGGGCGACGGCCGCCTCCGCGGCCAGCTTCGCCCGCCGGGCGCGCTCCGAGGCGGCCTGCCGGGCGTCGTAGGCGTTCTGCGCCTGCGTCCGCAGGATGGCGGCGACCTCCTGGGCGTCGCGCATCCTGCGCAGGATCTGGGCCCGCTCGTCGCCGAGCTGGCCGAGCACGCTCGCCCGGTGCAGGAAGCCGTCGACGCCGCCCTCGTCGATGAGCATGCCGACGATCGGGTCCAGCGCCGTCATCCCGCCGTAGCTCTGCGCGGCGAGCAGCGCGACGGCCTGCCGGGCGCGCTCGGCCTCGGCGTCGGCCGCCGCCTGACGCGCCTGGGCCTGCGCGTACGACTGCTCGGCCTGCCGGAGCCGGACCAGCTCGCCGTTGTACGCCTCCACCTGCCGTTCCACGGCCGCGGCCAGCTCGTCGAGCCTGGACTGGGCCACGGCCAGCCCGGCGCTGGCCACCCCCAGTTCCTTCGAGCGCTCGCGGGCGGCCGCGCGCGCCTTCTTCACGTCCTTGGCCGACGGCATGGGGTCGGCCAGCACCGGCGAGCCCGGAGTGAGCGGACACAGGGTGGCCAGCAGGACGCACGCCAGGAGCCCAGCCCGAAATGCGCGCATAGGTCCCCCCGGAAACAGATGGTTACTCTATGCACACAGTTCCCAGCGCTTTCATGCGCGTAACGTCATCACCGCAGGCGGAAGAGCCGTTCTATCCACGGACGGACTCCGATGACCACCGGCCGGGCGGCCCGCGGGTAGGTGAAGACGGGGGTCCGGACGCCGTACGCGGCGTGCAGCTCGGCGGCCTTGCACCAGTCGGCGGTCACGCGGGCCGCGGCCCATGCCGCCGCGATGGCCGGTCTGGCCTCCGGATGGCGGTCGTAGGTCTGGAAGAGGGTCATCGCGGCGTCGGCGGCGGCGTGACCGTCGCCCGGGTAGGCGGTGCCGGCCAGGTAGGGGGCGGTGACGCGGCCGCCGTGGCAGGTGTCGAGCACCCAGGTCCAGTTGGCCGTCACCAGCCCGAGCACGGGCTCGGGGACGTCGGCGGCGGCGCCGTACATGCGGTCCTGGCGGGGGCCGGTCAGGCGGCGGGCGTCCCACAGCCAGTCGAGCTCGTCCGGCTGCGTGCCGCCGGCCAGCCAGGACAGCACCGCCAGCCCGCGCGCGGTGCGCAGGCGGCACAGGTCGAGCACGTGGCGCAGCATGCGGGGGCCGCGGTCGAGCCAGGTCGGCCAGTCGACGCGGTGTCCCCTCGGCACCAGCTCGGCCACCCGCCCCGGGACGGGCGACGGGCAGACCCGGCGCCCCAGATGCGCATCCTGACGCACCTCGAACGCCTCCACGACCCGCCCGGCGAGCCGGTCCTGGTGCGTCTCCAGAAGCTCCACGGGGTGCTCAGCCGCTCTCGACGGGGGTGACGGGCTCCTCGGTGGGGGTGTGCGTGGGGGCGGGCGTCGCCGTCTCCGAGGGCGTGGTGGTGGGCGCGGGCGTCTCGGTGGGCGTCGGGGCGGGGGTGGGGGTCGGCACCGGCGGGGTCCGGGTGGGCGGGCGCGTGCCGGGTTCGCCGTGCGGCGGACGGCCCGGCTCACCGTGCGGCGGATGACCCGGGTGGCCGGTACGGCCGGGCAGACCGGGCTGGCCGTACGTCGGCTCGCCGGGGTCCTCGCCGGGCGGGTCGGTCCGCGGCGGGCCGTCGGGCGTCGGCCGCGGCTCGCCGGGCGCGGATTCGGCGGGCGGCGAGCTCGCGTACGTGGGCACGAGCACGGCCGGCGGCACCGGCGTCGTCGAGCCGAGCATGCCGAACGGCTCGGGCGCGGCGCTGTCGAGGATGGGCGCTACGGTCAACTGGGCGTCCTGCGGGTCGGGTTGCCAGGGCAGTCTGATGCCGGGCGGCTCGCCGGTGGCGGGGAACGCGGCCGTCGCCACCCCGGCGAGACCGCCGTTGTCCTTGCCGAACTGGTTGAAGATCACTGCTATCGCCACCACGGTCGCGACCGCCGCCAGCGCGCCCGCCACCGCCTGAGGCCACCTTCGAGCCGCCGTCTGCGTGGGAACGGGAAATCCGGCGGCGTCCAGGGAGGCCGTGCGCCGGGCGACGTAGCGGCGGTAGGGCAGCAGCTCGGGGTCGGCGAAGCAGCTCATGACCCTGATGCGCAGGGCCTCGGGGAGCGCGGCGGCGGGCAGCAGGCCGAAGACCTTGGCGGCCGAGGCCTGGCGGGCGCGGTGGGGGGCACAGACCTCGCAGCGGGCGACGTGCCCGACCAGGTGCTCGCGCATCTCCCTGGTGAGGTCGCCGGTGAAGCCGGCCAGGATCCGGGCCCGGCGCGGGCAGTCGTAGGGGCCCTTGCGCGCCAGGATCTCGGCGGTGACGGCGTCCGTGAGACGATCGCGCGCCTGCTCCCTGGCCTGCTCGACCTGGCGCGGCGGGATCGCGAGCACCTGGGACAGCTCGGCGGTGTCCAGCGCGTGCCTGGTCGCCAGCTCCAGCACCTCGCGGTCGGCGACGGGCAGGCTCACGACCGCGTTCCAGGCCATGAGCCGCAGGTCGGCGTCGGCGGGGTCGTCCAGCGGCGGAGCCTCGGCCAGGACCTCGTCGGCGCCGGGCGGCGCGGCCATCCGGCGGCGCAGGCATTCCTGCCGGGCCAGGGCGAGCAGCCAGACCCGGAACCTGTCCGGCTGGGACAGCGCGCCCGCGTGCGCCTCGGCGGCGATCAGCGTGTCACGCAGGGCCACCTGGGCGCTGTCGGTGTCGAGCAGGAGGGACCAGCAGTAGCGGTAGACGTTCTCCGCGTGCGTGTCGTAGAGCGCGGCGAGGGCTCCCGGGTCGCGGGTGCGGAGTGCCTCCACCAGGACGCGGTCATTCATGTGACCGAAGGTAATGGATCGGTAACTAGTAGTTCTACCGGTTCCGCCGCTTCTACCGCGACCCCGCCAATTTCCCAAGCAATTTGTTCGGACTAATGCCGTTTATTGCTTTACCTGCCCCATGGCCTCGCTCCCCCGGTCCACCGCGAACGGCTCGGAGGTGGGCTTGACCGTGTGCACCGGGAGCGCGCCGCCCATCGCCAGGTCCTCGTAGGGACGGCCGGTCGAGCCCCAGGTCCGGGCGGTGACGTCGGTCTTGGCGACCTTGCTGTCCTTGGGCAGTCCGGCCACGGTGAGGATGAACCTGGGCGGGCTGCCGGCCTTCACGTCGTCCACGAACGTGCTGCCGCCGCCGAGCAGTTTGCCGGCCGCGTCGCGCAGCAACGCGTTCACCACCAGGCTGCTCGCCGGCAATTGATACGGATTCCCGACATAGCCGGTAATAAGGTAAGAGCCGTCTTTTTGGCGCATTGTCTGGACGCGCGTGATCGGGAACGACTGGAACGACGACGGGATGCGCGCGGCGGACCGCCACTGCGCCGGACGGTACTGGATGGTCACCTTCACCGGCTTCTCGGCGGCGGACGCCTGGCCGGTGAAGGCCAGGGAGCCGCCCGGCGGCACGGCGTCGAGCGGCTGGTCCATGCGCACCACCTCGGTGCCGGCGGCGTCGCGGCCCACGATGGTGGCCACCACATGCTCACCGAAGTGCCACGGGTTGGCGTTGCTGAGCACGCCCGCCCAGTTGACGGCGTAACCGTCGGTGGACTTGGCGATGTTCGAGACCTGCTCCTTGAGAACGAGCGGCTTGAGCGATTGGGCGGGCTGGTCCTCACTTGAACAACCGGCGAGGCAGATCGCCCCGAGTGCGAGGAGGCTGACGGTTCGGCTACGCGGGATCACTTTGCCGTGATAACCCGTGCATGGGCACGGCTGGCAGATGACACGCGCCGGGCGTACCAACTCTTTAACGCCTCCGGACGACCCTCGTCTCGTCCCACACCGGCTCGGACGACTCGTAGACCGTGCCGTCGGAGCCGAAGACCAGGAAACGGTCGAAGTCGGCGGCGAACCAGCGGTCGTGGGTGACCGCCATGACCGTGCCGTCGAACGCGTCGAGGCCCACCTGGAGCGCCTCGGCGCTGGCCAGGTCGAGGTTGTCGGTCGGCTCGTCGAGCAGGAGCAACGTGGCACCCGACAGCTCCAGCAGCAGGATCTGCAGCCGCGCCTGCTGGCCTCCGGACAGCGTGTCGAACCGCTGCTCGGCGATCAGCCCGGCCAGCTCGTAGCGGGCCAGCGTCTTCATGGCCTCGTTCTTGAGCTTGGCGTGCTCGTTCATCACGATCTCGACCGGGGTGCGGCCGAGCAGGTCGGGCCTGGAGTGCGTCTGGGCGAAGTGCCCCGGGACGACCCGGGCGCCGAGCCTGGCCACGCCGGTGTGCGCGACGGGCTCGCCGGCCACCAGGCGCAGGAAGTGGGACTTGCCCGAGCCGTTGGAGCCGAGGACGGCGACCCGCTCGCCGTACCAGATCTCCAGGTCGAACGGGCGCATCAGGCCGGTCAGCTCCAGGCCCTCGCAGATGACCGCGCGCTTGCCGGTGCGGCCGCCGCGCAGGCGCATCTTGATGTTCTGGTCGGCGGGGGCCTGCTCGGGCGGGCCCGCCTCGACGAACCTGCGCAGCCGGGTCTGGGCCGCGTGGTACGGGGCGGCCATGCCGTCGTTGTACCTGGCCTTGTTCTTCAGCATGTTGACCAGGGCCTTGAGCTTGGCGTGCTCTTCGTCCCAGCGCCTGCGCAGCTCGTCGAGCCGCTCGTTGCGGGCCTTGCGGGCCTCGGCGTAACCGGCGAAGCCGCCGCCGTGGATCCAGATGTTGCCCGACTCGACCGTGACGATGCGGTCGGCGGCGTTGGCGAGGAGCTGGCGGTCGTGGCTGACCAGCAGCACGGTCTTGGGCGTCTCGCGCAGCTGCTGCTCCAGCCACTCCTTGCCGGGCACGTCGAGGTAGTTGTCGGGCTCGTCGAGCAGCAGGGTCTGGTCGGGGCCGCGCAGCAGCGCCTCCAGGACGAGCCGCTTCTGCTCGCCCCCGGACAGGGTGGCCACGTCGCGGTACTTCACCCGGTCGAACGGGACGCCGAGGGCAGAGACCGTGCAGGTGTCCCAGAGCACCTCGATCTCGTAGCCGCCGGCGTCGGTGTAGTCGCTGATGGCCTGCGCGTAGCGCATCTGCGCCTTCTCGTCGTCGCGCTCCATCATCACCAGCTCGGCCGCGTCGAGCCGCTCGGCCGCCTGCCGCACGGCCGGCGGGGCGACGCCGAGCAGCAGGTCGCGCACGTTGCTCCCGTCGCGCACGTTGCCGATGAACTGGCGCATCACGCCCAGCCCGCCGGAGCTGGTGACGCTGCCCTCGACGGGCTCCAGGTCGCCCGCGACCAGGCGCATGAGGGTGGTCTTGCCCGCGCCGTTGGGCCCGACGAGCGCCGCCTTGACACCGTCGCCGATCCGGAAGGAGACGTCGTTGAGCAGGGGCCTGCCGTCGGGCAGCACGTACGTCAGATGTCCTACTTCAACGTGGCCCATCCGGGCAGGCTACCGGCCGCCCGCGACCACTGGCACCCGGTTTTCGGCCGGTGATCAGGTGGCCCTGGACAGCAAGTGATCTAATGACTAGAACTGTACGGGACTCCCCCAGCCCCTAGGAACCGGTGATGACGCGATTCCGCTCCTCCCTCCTCCCCCTCGCCGTCGCCCTGCTCGGCCTGGTCGCCGTCCCGCAGCAGGCATGGGCCGCGCCGCCCAAGCCGGTGCCACCGTCGGCCGGCGTGCCGCGGGAACCGTCCGGGCCGGTCTCGGCGTGCGCGCCCACCGTGCGCGGCGCGTCCGTGGACGCCCGGCTGACCAGCCTGTTCACCTCGTACGGCAACGACAACAGCCGCCTGGACGACTGGACGGGAGCCGACGGCACCTACTCGCTCCGGCTGCCGAACGGCCGTGAGCTGTGGGTGTTCTCCGACACCTTCCTCGGCCAGGTGAACGCCGACGGCTCCAGGCCGCCCGTCGTCGAGGAGGGCGGCAGCACCGTGTTCCTGAACAACTCCTTCGCCGTCGAGCGGGACGGGCGGCTGTCCACCGTCCACGACGGCACGGCCGCGAAGCCCGAAGCCGTGATGCCGCCGCGCGACGACGAGCACTGGTTCTGGGCCGGGGACGCCACGCTGGCCGGCGGCCTGGTCGAGGTCACCTACCAGGAGTACGAGCGGTTCGGCCCCGGCGCGTGGGACTGGCGCTGGCACCGCAACGTGGTGGCCAGGTTCGCGCCCGGCCGGCTCGACCAGCCGGTCAGCGTGCACGACCTGCCCTCGGGCCACGGCGTCTCCTGGGCCTCCGGCCTGCTGAAGGACGGCGGCTACACCTACGTGTACGGCGTCGAGGACCTCGGCTCGGCCAAGTACATGCACCTCGCCCGGGTCAGGGGCCAGAGCCTGCTCGGCACGTGGGAGTTCCGAACGGCCGACGGCTCGTGGTCACCGGACGAGACCGACTCGGCCCGGATCATGGGCGGGGTGGCGAACGAGTACAGCGTCACCCGGGTCGGATCCGGATATGTCCTGATCACGCATGACACCACCGAGGTGCTCAGCCCCAACATCGTGGCCTACTCCTCCTGCTCGCCCACCGGCCCCTTCACCGGCAAGCAGCACGTCTACACCACCCCCGAGACCAGCGGGAACGTCTTCACCTACAACGCCCACGCCCACCCCGACGTCGCCGGGAACGGCCTGGTGGTCTCCTACAACGTCAACAGCTTCGTCAACACCGACCACTACCGGGACGTGTCGATCTACCGGCCCAGGTTCCTGGACGTGACGTTCGGGTGAGGCGCAACTGGGCGGCGCGCCTGCGGCACCTCACCCTCGACGGGCTGCGGGCGGTCACGCTGGAGAACGAACGGCTGCGCGTGACCGTCCTGCCGGACAAGGGCGGCGACGTGGTGGAGTTCCTGCACAAGCCCACCGACACCGACTTCGTCTGGCTCTCCCCGCAGGGTCTGCGCGACCCGCGCGACCACCGTCACGGCGCGGCCGACGACGTCGCCCAGTTCGTCGACCACTACGAGGGCGGCTGGCAGGAGGTCTTCCCCAACGGCGGCGCGCCGAGCGAGTACCGGGGCGCGCGCCTGGCCCAGCACGGCGAGGTCGCCGGGCTGCCGTGGTCGTGCGAGGTGGTGGCCGACTGCGCGGAGGAGGTCGCGGTGCGGCTCGCCGTGCGGACCCGGCGGCTGCCGTACCGGGTGGAGAAGGTGTTCCGGCTCCGGGCGGGCACGGCCGCGCTGGAGGTCGAGGGGCGGGCGACCAACGAGGCGGACCTCGCGCTGCACGCGATGTGGGGCCAGCACATCGTCTTCGGGGCGCCGTTCCTGCGGGCGGGCGCGCGGATCCGGCTGCCCGAAGGCGTGCGGGTGATCCCGCACGCGACGCCGATCGGCCCGGCCGGGCGCCGGGTGCGGGCCGGCGGGCCGTGGCGGTGGCCGGTGGTGCCCGCCGACGGGGGCGGGGAGACCGACCTGAGCGTGGTGCCCGAGCGGGGCGGGCCGAGCGACATCGTGTACCTCACGGGTTTCCCGGAGGGTTGGTACGAAATTTCAGGGGATATCGGTATCCGGGTGGAGTGGGATGCGGCGCTCCTCCCCTACCTGTGGATGTGGCAGGAGCTCGGCGCGTCCACCGGCTACCCCTGGTGGGGGCGGGCCTGCACGCTGGGGCTCGAACCGTTCGCCGGCATGCCGACCGACGGCCTGGCCGCCGCCGTGGCCAACGGCAGCGCCCTGTCGCTCGGACCGCAGGAGACCAAGGTGTCGAGATGGCGCGTGGAGGTGCTGGCGTGAGTGAGTTCTCCGGCAAGGTGGCGCTGGTCACCGGCGGATCGATGGGCATCGGGCGGGCGGTGGTCGACCGGCTGGCCGACGGCGGCGCGAACGTGGTCTTCTGCGGCGTGGACGAGGACGCGGCGCTCGACAGCGAGCACGTCACCGGCGTCGTCGCCGACGTGCGCCGGGCCGGCGACATGCGCGACCTCGTGGACCTGGCCGTGACCAGGTACGGCGGCCTCGACGTCGTCGTCACCTGCGCCGGCGTCCAGCGGTACGGCACGGTCGAGGACACCCCGGAGGAGGTGTGGGACGAGGTCATGGACGTCAATCTCAAGGGCGTCTACCTCACCTGCAAGGCCGCCGTGCCGAGGCTCAGGGAACGCGGCGGCGGCTCGATCGTGGTCATGTCGTCGGTGCAGGCGTTCTCGTCGCAGGCGCAGGTGGCCGCCTACACCGCGAGCAAGGCCGCCCTGAACGGCCTGACCAGGGCCATGGCGCTCGACCACGCGGCCGACGGCATCCGGGTCAACGTGGTCTGCCCCGGCTCGGTGGACACCCCCATGCTGCGCTGGGCGGCCGACCTGTGGCGGGGCGACCTGTCGCAGGAGGAGCAGGTCGAGCAGTGGGGGAAGGCCCATCCGCTGGGCCGCGTGGGCCGCGCGGAAGAGGTGGCCGAGCTGGTGGCGTTCCTGGCGGGGCCGCGTTCGTCGTTCATCACCGGGGCCGAGCACCGCGTGGACGGCGGCCTGCTGGCCCGGAACCCGGCGGCGCTCCCCGACTAGGTCGAGTAAGTCCCCAGTCGCCTCCCGAACCTGGCAATCGTTGCGTCAATCCGGCGAAGTGCCAGGTGGTGAGCCTGGTAACCAAGGTCTCTGCGTGTATTCGAGGGTGGGTCCCGAGCCCCCTCACAGCACGCTTGGTACGGGTTCCGAAACGACTCACCGATCTAGGAGAGACCTGTGAGGCTCACCAAGAAGGCCGCCGGCTTCATCGCCGCGGCCGCGCTGTTCACCGTGGTCGTCCCGGCTGCCGCGGCTGAGGCCAGCCCACGCTCGACGTGCTACGGCGGCCGCGTCTGCCTGTACGCCGGTTTCGACTACAACCGGGGCCAGAGCGACCACTGGCGCGACTTCACGGCCGACGACTCCGACCTGGCCGACAACAACTGGCTGAACTGGGACTTCAGCAACACCTGGCACAGCATGGACAACGAGACCAGCTCCGTCAGGAACCGGGTCGGCTGCAGCGCCACCCTCTGGCAGCACGCCGACTACACCGGTGCGCACAGCACCTTCACCCACAACTCCAACGACGGTTACCTGTCGAACAACGCCATCGGCAACAACCGCACCAGCTCGATCGACATCTGGTGCCGCTGAGAAATAACGGGAGTGCCGGTTTCCGGGCTTGGCCGCCGGAAACCGGCTGTCGCGGCCTCCTCGCGGGCGCGCTGCTGCTGTCCGTCGCGGCCTGCGCCGCCGGCGAGCCCGTACGCGAGCGGCCCCCGGCGGGCGTGACCTCGGTGTCGCAGCTCGTGTTGCCGTTCGACGCCTACAAGCCGACTCCCGAGCAGCGGGCCGTCCTGGGCAATGCCCACAACCACCTGGTCGCGCGGTGCATGAGCCGCCGCGGCCTCACCGTCACCCCACCCGCGGAGGACGCCGCCGAGCTGGCGGCGATCGACCCGGGCAACTCCCGCCGCTACGGCGTCGTGGACACCTCGGCCGCCCAGCGGTACGGCTACCACCTGGCCAGGCCCCCGTCCCCGGACACCACCGGCTCCTGGGTCAACAAGCTGCCCAAGCACACCCGCCACCGCCTGTACGGCACCGCCGCCGACCGCGGCTGCCTCGACCGCGCCTCCGCCGAGCTGGAGAGGGGCACCCGCCAGGCGGACTGGCCCTGGCTGGGCCTGCAGGACTCACTCACCCTCGAACAGGCCGCCAAGCACGGCGGCGTGGCCGCGGCGACCAGGCGCTGGCAGTCGTGCATGACCCAGGCGGGACACCCCTACCCCGACCCGGAGTCGGCCATCGCCGACTCCCGCTGGAACCTGGAGAAGCCGGACGTGAGCGAGGAGGAGAAGCTGACGGCCGTCGCCGACACGACCTGCAAGTGGGCCTCGGGCCTGGTCGCCGCCTGGTTCTCGGCCGACGCCGAGCTTCAGCGCGCGGTCATCCGGGACAACCGGGAACGCTTCGACGCGCTCGCGGCCAGCCTGCGGCAGCGGCTGGAGCGCGCCTCACGCCTGCTGTCCGAGCACGAAGGCCGCCAGGTCGGCTGACTGGCGCAGCCTGCTGGGCTCGTGCGCGTACATCATGTGGCCGGCCTCGTAGTACTTGAACTCGACGTTGGCGGCCAGCTCGGCGGGCACGGGCAGGTGGGCGAAGGCGTGCTCGGCCGCGTAGTACGGCGTGGCGCCGTCGTGGTAGCCGCAGGCCACGTGCACGCGCAGGTGCGGGTTGGTGCGCATGGCGGCGCCGAGCCGGTCGGTCACGCTGACGTGCACGCCCTCGAACTCCTTGTACGACCACGGGTGCACCCGCGAGCTGAGGATCTCGTAGGGCAGGTCGTTGGCGTACTCCAGCTCGGTCCGCAGGTAGTGGTTGAGCGCGGCGCTGTAGGGGCCGGTGATGGCGTTCATGCTCGGGTCGGAGACGAAGTGCTCGCGCCCGCCGTCGGGGTCCCAGCCGGTGAAGCGGCCGTCGAGCCTGCCGACGGTCAGCCGGCGCTCGCGCAGCAGCTCGGTGAAGAAGCGGATGTGCTCGATGCGCAGGTCCACGCGGTCGACGTAGTCCTCCGACAGGCCGGACAGGGCGGCGACCCTGGAGACCGCGGCGGCGCGCTCTTCGGCCGTGAGGCGGTTGCCGCGGGCCAGGGCCCACGGGTAGTCCCGGGAGGCGTACTCCTCGGCCTCGCGCAGCACGTCGGCCAGCGGGCGGTCGCCGTGCAGCCCGTGATAGTGCGCGATGGCGGCATAGGTCGGGAGATAGAGGGCGTAGGCCACGTCGTTGCCCTCGTTGAACTCGACGGTCGCGTAGTCGAGCACCGAGGAGATCAGCATCACGCCGTTGAGGTACATGCCGTGGCGCGACTGGAGGTGGTCGGCCAGCCCGGCCGCCCTGACCGTGCCGTACGACTCGCCGGCCAGGAACTTCGGCGACATCCACCGCGCGTTCCTGGTCGTCCAGAGCCGGATCACCTCGCCGACCGACTCCACGTCGCCGCTGAACCCGTGGTACGGCTCGGCCTTCTCGCCCTCGGCCGCCCGCGAGTAGCCGGTGGACATCGGGTCGATGACGACCAGGTCGCTCACCTTGAGCAGGGTCTCGTCGTTGTCGGCCAGCGCGTACGGCGGCGGCAGGAGCGCGCCCGCGTCCCCCATCACGACCCGGCGCGGTCCGAGGATGCCGAGGTGCAGCCACACGCTCGACGACCCCGGCCCGCCGTTGAAGGCGAACGTGACCGGCCTGGTCAGCGGGTCGGCGTCGTCGAGGGTGTAGGAGGTGAGGAACACCTCGGCCTTCGGGCGGTGGCCGTCGAACGTGCCGTCCGTGAACACCTCCTCGCGCACCACCATGGTTCCGGTGGTGGCGGTGTACGCCTGACCGGTCGGCAGGGTGTGCCGGGTGGTGACGAGGTGGTCGGCGGGCTTCTTTGTCTGTACTTCGTCGGACATAGCGGCCAATTATGGGGCAACGTCCACCGAGATCGCGGGGTCGGCGAAACGCTCGTTCGGGACGGTGGCGTACCAGCCGGGACGCCCCGGGTCGCGGTCGTAGGGATAGCCGCCGGTCTCCCGGTAGAACTCGGCGTAGCGGGCCACGCGATCGGGGTCGAGACGCACCCCGAGCCCCGGCCCGGAGGGCACGGCGATGGCGCCGTCCGCGTACGGCAGCCTGCCGCCCTCGATCACGTCGTCGCGCAGCTGGTGGTAGTGGGCGTCGGCGGCGTAGGTGAGGTTCGGCAGCACCGCGCCGAGGTGCAGCATGGTCGCGAGCTGGATGCCGAGCTCGCCCGAGGAGTGCACGGCCACCCCGACCTGGAACGTGTCGCACACCCCCGCCGCCTTCACACACGGCCGGACCCCGCCCCAGAACGTCGTGTCCAGCAGCACCACGTCGGCGGACCTGCGCAGCACGTTGGAGGCGAGCTGCTCGAAGTTGACGACCACCGTGTTGGTGGCGAGGGGCACCCTGACCTGCTCCCGGACGGCCCTGAGCCCCTCCATCCCCCAGACGGGGTCCTCCAGGTAGTCGTTGTTCAGCCCCTCGATGGCCCGGCCGAACCGCAGCCCCTCGGCCACCGACAGGACGGCGTTGGGGTCGTACCTGAGCCGGTCGTCCGGGAACGCCTCGGCCAGGGCCCGGTAGCACTCCAGCTCGTAGTCCGGCGGGAAGACGCCGCCCTTGAGCTTGTGCACGGTGAACCCGTGCGCCTGCTTGAGCCGGGCCGCGTGCTCGACGAGCTGGGCGGGGGTGCGGATCTCCGGATGGCCGTCGGCGGCGTACCGGAAGAACAGGTAGGAGGCGAACGGGACCGTGTCCCGCAGCCGCCCGCCCAGCAGGTCGTGGACGGGCACGCCCAAGTGCTGCCCGACGAGGTCGAGGCAGGCGAACTCGACGGCGGCCAGGAGCTGGGTGCGGTTGTTGTAGAGCGAGGCGGTCGGATTGGCGATCTTGAAGCGCAGCGCCTCCAGCTCGAACGGGTTGTGCCCCTTCAGGTACGGGACGAGCGCCCGGAAGGCCGACTCCGCGCTCTCCCCACCGCCGCCCATCTCCCCCAGGCCGACCAGCCCGTTGTCGGCCTCGACCTCGACGATCGTGCGCACGAACCGGCCCCAGTGGGCGCCGTTGCTGTGCCGCAGCGGCGCCTCCAGCGGGACGGCGACCGTCGTGGCCCGGATGTCAACGATCTTCACGCGCGCTTCCCTCCGACGACGGCGACCCCGCAGGCGGGCAGCCGGACCTCGACCGGATCCCGTCCAGGGACCGTGACCGTCGCCGTCACCGGCTCGGCGGCCAGCGACTGCAACCGGACCACCTGCTCGCCGTCCACCCGGCCGATCGAGGTGATCAGCACGTCGGGGTGGTCCACCGAGGCGTAGGTCTCGGTGGCCCCGGGACCGCCGGTGATCAGCGCGCCGACGAACGGCTCGGTCAGCCCCGAGGCCGCCGCCGCCCCCAGCCTGCTGCCCTTGACGCCGGCCGCCGAGGTGACGGCGTACCGGAAGGTGGTCTCGCCCTGCTGCTGGGCCGGGAAGTTGGTGTCCCAGATGTTGTTGAGCGCCCAGGAGTAGACCGTGCCGTCCTCCTGGTCGAGCGTGGGCGGGAACGGCGCGTACGGCATGTGGATGGTGCCGAGCTGCACCAGCGGCGCTTCCAGGGTGGCCCAGGCGACGGTCAGCTCGGGGTCCTCGAAGGCGATCCAGTGCCTGATCGGCAACATGTACTCGGCCGAACCGGGCACGCGCGGCACGCCGGGGCCGCCGACCCCGCCGGTCAGCTCCCAGGCCGTGGCCGGGCCGGTCGCGAACGGGAACGCCAGGAACACCGCCTCCTTGGCCGGGGTGCCCTGCTTGGCGAGCTGGTAGGTCAGGTCGAGCCTGGGCACGCCCCGGTGCAGCTCGATCGTGGTGCGCAGCCAGTCGACGCCCTTGCCGTGGAGCTCGACGACCAGCTTCTCGCCGGCCGCCGTGCGCACGGCCCTGACGATCGTCGCGTTGCGGGCGACGGCCCGGTCGCCGAGGAGCGTCCTGTCGTGCGCCCCGACGTGGCCCGACAGGTGGTTGAAGTGCGGGGCGGTGGCGTAGCGGTCGTAGACGTACTGGCCGAAGCCGGCGGCGGCGTCGCCGTTGACCAGCTCGCGCCCGGCGGACTTGTCGAAGATCGAGCTGATGTGGCCCTCGCGGACGTCGTAGGCGACCCGGTAGAACTCGTTCTCGATCACGCCGTCCAGGTCCGGCTCGACCGGCTCGGGGGCCTGGCCCGGCCCGCGGACGACGTCCAGCCGCGCGTAGCCGAAGCCTGGGACGTCCGGCACGACCGCGTGCACGTGCCGGCCGATCGGGCGGGTCGGCCAGTCGTCGGGGTCGACGTACTCCTCGTGGTGCGGCACGGTCTCACCGGTACGGGCGTCGACCAGCGCGATCGGCACGTCCACGGCCACCACGTCGCGCGGCAGGAACGCGCGCACCACGTCGGTGCGCGCCCTGGTGCCGGGGTTGAACACGGCGAAGGCGGCCAGGGCAGCGCCTTCCGCGCCCGCGCTCTCCGGGGCCGGGGAGGAGAGGGCGGCGGCGAAGCGGCGGGTGGCGGCGTGCAGCAGGTCGGAGGCGTCGTCCTGGGCCTGGTAGGCGCCCGACGACTTGCGGGTCCACTGCAGGCCGCCGGAGTCGCCCGCCTCCTCGGCGTCCTCCCACGGGTTGGCCGCGCCCCAGGTGTGCTCGTTGAACAGGGCGACCTTGTCGTAGGCCGCGTCGATCTCGTCCGTGGCGTCCGTGCCGGCGATCGTGTGCAGGGTCTCGGCGACGCGCAGGGCCGACTGGGCGCGGCGCACGTAGCCGAGCGGGCGGGCGCCCGAGCCGAGCCCGTCGGCCCACCAGTCGGTCCAGTCGCCCTCGTGCACGGCCAGGCGGTCGTGGTAGCGCTCCTCGACGTGCTCGAAGAAGTCGCTGTTGACCGCCGAGCGCAGGCGCGGCCAGGCCCACGTCTCGTTCCACCGGCGGGCGATGGAGGCGGGCACGATCGACGGCCCGGCGTTGTCGGCGTGCGCGCCCTGCACCCGCAGGTGCAGCACGTCCAGCTCGTACGGCTCGCGCGGCGCGTCCGGCCCCTGCCACCCGAACGTCCCCGGCCCGTACGGGTAGCCCCGCGTGGCCAGCGCCGACAGGTAGCGCGGCAGCAGGTCGTCGGCCAGCTCGTAGGAGTCGGTCAGCCCGACCGTGTTGCCCTCCATGTACGCCATCCCGTGCGGCGTGTCGGTGAACCACACGAGCAGCTCGTTCCCGCTCGGCGCCCGCCACCGGAACGGCCTGGTCAGCTTGTCGCCGCCGTGCAGGTACGGCACCGACCGCCCGGCCCAGTTGTGCGCGGCGGCCAGATAACGCACGCCTGAGGCGTTGAGCGCGTCCACCAGGCCGACGACCGCGCCCGGCACGTCGGTGTGCATGGCGGACCTGGTGGCAAAGCCGTACCGGTCCTGGAGCTGGGCGGTGAAGCGGAGCTGGCGGTAGAGCTCCTCGGTCGAGCACGCCTCGGTGTGCAGCTGGAACGGCAGCGCGGTCACCTCGATCACGCCCGCCCTGGCCAGCGCGGCGAACGACTCGACCTGCCCGGCCGGCCGGGCGTCGAGCCATTTGAGCGCGGGCATCGACGACTCGACCGTCCAGCGGAACTTGGCGTCGTCCGGCCAGGAGGCGGTCTCCTCGGCCAGCCGCACGGCCGCGTCGAGGTAGTCGAGGTGGTGGCGGAGCACCGTGCCCTGGGGGTCGGTGTAGCCGATGTCCAGGTGCGAGTGGTGCACGACGAACACGCTCCACCTGCGCTGCGGGGTGACCGTGACCTGCGCGCTGCCGACCACGCCGGCGTCGTCGCGGCACTCCAGGGTGAGCGTGCGCGGCGCGTCCACCTCGGGCACCAGCAGCGTCACGTCCGTGCCGGAGGCGCTGTCGACGCCCACCAGCACGTGGGTCAGGGGTTGCGTGCTGGACACCCTGACCGCCTGGCGGCCGTCGTGCGTGAACAGCGGCAGCACCGCGACCCGCACCTCCAGCCCGCGCGCGCTGATCACCGGGGTCGAGGTGTCGTTGCGCAGCGCCTGCCTGATCCCGTCGTAGTCGGGGCTACCCAGGCTCCGCTGCAGCAACCGGCTCGTCATCTAAACACTCCCTAGGGACAGGCCCCGTGCGAAGAGGCGCTGGGTGGCCAGGAACAGCACGACCGTCGGCAGCGAGACCACCAGGCCCGCCGCCAGGCCGACGGGGACCGGGGTGCCGGCGTAGACGTCGGTCATCAGCCCGGCCAGGGCGGTCATGACCGGCCGTACGCTCTCGGTCTGGGTCAGCGTCAGGCCGAAGATGAGGTCGTTCCAGATGAAGGTGAACTCCAGGATGAACACCGCCGTCAGCGCGCTGAGCGAGATCGGCAGGTAGATGCGCCAGAAGATGCGCCACGTGGACGCGCCGTCCATGCGGGCCGCCTCGAAGATCGAGAACGCGACCCCCGTGTAGAAGTTGCGCAGCACGAACGCGGCCAGCGGCACGTTGATGGCGGTGTAGATCAGGATCATGCCGAGCCTGCTGTCGTACAGGCCGGCGTCGCTGTAGCCGACGAACAGCGGCACGAGCAGCATCTGCGACGGGAACACGGTGCCGCCGAAGATCAGCAGGAACCACCAGAACCCGTGGCGCAGCCGCAGCACCACGATCGTGTAGCCGGCCAGCGCCCCGATCAGCACGCCGAGCAGCGGCGAGACGACCGCGTAAAGCGCGGTGCTGGCCAGGCTGCCGGTCAGGTCGGCGCTGTCCAGGGCGCGGCCGAAGTTGTCCAGCAGCGCGAAGTCGCCGGACGGCGCCCACGCGCTGGCCGGGTCGTACGAGGCCGCCGGCCTGGAGGCGTTGACGACGAGCAGGTAGGTCGGGCCGAGCCAGATCAGCCCGAGCACGATGAGCACGATGCGCCGGATCATCGCACCTGCCGCTTCAGGTAGAGGTAGGAGGCCAGCCCGGTGACCACGGTGAGCAGCACCGCGACCGCCGAGCCGTAGCCGTAGTCACTGGCCACGAAGGTGTCGCGGTACATGGTCACCGCCAGCGTCTCGGAGTTGCGTCCCGGGCCGCCCTGCGTCAGCACCCACACGATGTCGAACGTCTTCAGGCTCGCCACCAGGGCCAGCCCGACCACGACCGCGGTCAGCGGGCGCATCAGCGGCCAGATCACGTGCCGGAACAGCCGCCAGCCGGAGGCGCCGTCCAGGCGGGCCGCCTCGATGGGCTCCTTGGGGATGGACTGCAGGCCCACGACGAACAGCAGCGTGTTCACGCCGAGCTGCTGCCAGGTCCACACCAGCAGCATGGCCAGCGTGTTGTCCGGCGCGACCTGGAGGAACGCGGTGTCCACGCCGAGCAGCCGGTTGGCGATCCCGTCGTGGGACAACACCGGGCTCCACACCATGGCCAGGCCCGCGCCGCTCAGCGCGTACGGCAACATGAACGGCACCCGGTACCAGGCGCCGCCCTTGATGTCGTAGGACAGCACCGCGACCAGCAGGCCGAGCCCGACCGGCAGCACCATCGTGCCGGCCACCCAGATGAGCGTGTTGCGGGTCGAGGTGAGCAGCGCGGGGTCGTCCAGCAGCTTGACGAAGTTGTGCACGCCGGCCCACGCCGGGGGCTCCAGGCCGTCGTAGCGGGTGAGGCTCAGGTAGGCCGTCCACAGGAACGGCGCGTAGAGCAGCCCCGCGACCAGCACGGCCGCGGGCGCCACGTAACCGTGCCTGAACCGGCCCAGCATCGGGGTCCGGGCGCTCATCACTGATGCGTGGCCCAGTACTCGTCGGCGGCCTTCTGGATGGTGTCCAACACTTCCTTGTACGTGCCGGGCTCGGTGACGAACTTGCCGAAGCCGTCGAGAGCGGCGGTCAGCACCGGCGGCGGCGTGGCTTCGAAGTAGCGGTTGACCAGGCGGTACTTGCCGCCGCCCGCGTCCTTGGTGACCGCGCCGAGCGCTTCGTCGGCGATCTCGACCTTCGGGTTGGCGCTCACGTCGCCCCTGGTGGTGGCCCACTTCTTCTGGGCGTCGGCGGTGGTCCACCACTTGAGGTACTTCAAGCTGGAGTCGGGGTCGGCGCCCTTGGCGAGCGAGCACAGCGGCCCGCTCTCGAAGATCATCGAGGTCTTCGGCAGCGCGGGGTTCACGTTGGGGATGACGAAGAATCCGTAGTCGGTGCCGGACTTCAGGTCGCGCTGCGTCATGCTGGTGCTGAACCAGGTGCCGAAGGAGACCATCGCCGCCTTGCCGGTCTTCATGACGTCCCCGGGGTCGGTCTTGTCACCCGGGTTCATGAAATATCCGGCGTCGATGAGCGACTTCCACTTCTCCATCACCTGCACCACACCCGGGTCGGTGTACTTGGCCTGGCCCGTGGACAGCCGGTCGTACAGGTCGGGGTCGGAGCCGGCCAGGAGCTGCTCGAACCAGACGAAGGAGAACAGCACGCTGGTGTGGTAGAAGGCCTTGACGCCGTTCTTCTTCAGGGTCTCGGCGGCCTGGACCAGCTCGTCCCACGTCTGCGGGGGCTTCAGGCCGTACTTGTCGAAGATCTTCTTGTTGTAGAACATGCCCCAGTAGGCGACGTTCATCGGCACGCAGTACTGCTTGCCGCCGATGGTGTAGTACGGGGCGAGGTCCTGCGACAGGTCGCCCGCCTTGATCGCCTCCTGCCAGACGGCCGTCGTGTCGGCCACCTGCTTCTGCTTGACGATCTCCGCCAGCATCCCCCCGGTCTGCCAGGTGAACAGGTCGGGCTTCACGTCCGTGCGGAACGACGCCTTGATGAAGGCCTGGTACTGCGCGGAGTCGGTGTATCCCGTCGGCTTCATGCCCAGGCCGATCTGCTGCTTGGACAGCGCGCCCATCTCGTCGAAGTATTTCGTCCAGGCGCCCTTGTCGTTGTAGAGCGTCAGTTCGGTCTTCTTCTTCGGCGCCTCGGCGCTGTTGCCGCCGCAGGCGGTCAGGACCAGCGCCGCCACGCCGAGCGTGGCCACACGTGACCGGAACATGGCCGGCCTCCTTGCTCTTTCGGGGGGACTTGCTCTATCTGGGTGGCAACCTCTGTTCGACGACGGTCCGGACGTCGACCAGATGGGCCCGCATGCGCGCCTGCGCCTCGGCGGCGTCACGCGCTTCGATGGCCTCCAGGATGGCCAGGTGCTCCTCGTAGTCGCGGCGCCGGTCGTCGAAGATCTGCAGGATCTCCCGCTGCTCCGGCCCGTGGACGGTGAGCAGCGAGTCGACGACCTCGTGCAGCACGCTGTTGCCCGCCATCCGCGCGGTCGCCCGGTGGAAGGACATGTTGGCCTCGTGCAGCTCGGCGTCCTCGCCGCGCAGGTGCCGGCCGGCCTGGTCGAGCACCCGCTTGAGCGCGGCCAGCTCCGCGCCCTCGGCGTGCTCGGCGGCCATGGCGGCCAGCGGCGGCTCGATCACGATCCGCGCGCCGAGCAGTTCGAGGAGCTGGGCGGCGTGCATCTCGCGCATGTTGGGGTTGGGCAGCACGAGCCGCTCAATGTCGGCGCCGACGTAGATGCCCGAGCCGTGCCGCAGCTCGATGGCTCCGGTGGCCTCCAGCCTGCGCAGCGCTTCGCGCAGCGTCGGGGTGGTGACGGCGAAACGCTGGGAGAGCTCCCTGGTGGAGGGCAGCCTGTCGCCCGGCCGGTGCCCTCCACTACGGATGAGCTCCAGCATGCGCTCGGTCAGAGCGTCGGAAAGCGTCGGCCGCGCAACCTCGGACATATCAAGTGATCTAATCACTTAATCCGACGCACGTCTACGCCGACCGGGGATCTTCCCCGATCAGCGCTTGAGCAGGTCCTTCATCAGGTCGATCTGCGCCTTGCGGGACGCCTGCACCTGCCCCGCCCACTCCTTGACCGCCGGGTCCGCGCCGGAGGCGACCTCGGTGTCCGCCATCTTGATCGCGTCGCCCTGATGCGCGATCAGCAGGGTCATCAGGTCGTGCTCGAAGGACTTCGACTTCTTCAGCGCCCTGATCTGCTTGCGGTCGGTCTCCGGCATGCCGCCGTGGTGGTCGTGGGCGCCGGAGGCGGCGGTGAGCGGCTGCTCCCAGGCGTACAGCCAGCGCAGCATCATCTCGACCTCGTCCTGCTGCGTGCTGGCCACGGCGGCCACCAGGATCCGGAGCTGGTCGTTCGTGGCCCGTTGACTGCCGAGCTTGGCGATCTCTATGCCCTGACGGTGGTGCTGCACCATCATCTGCACGAACATCACGTCCTGGGCGTTCACCGGAGGAGCCTGGGCCCCGGCCGCGCCGCAGGCGGTGGCCAGCAGGAGGCACAGAGCCGCCAGGACGAGCTTCAGGGCGCCGGATCGGGGGGTAGCGGCCACTCTGCGCGCCTTCCATTAAAAAGGAAACCTTCCTAAGAGTTAGACGATTTCCCTCTGGCGCGCAAGGGCCCCTGTCAAGGCGGCGGACCGCCGGCGCGGCGGCCCGCCACGAGGCCGCTCGCCGTCCGACCCGACCGGTGCGGCGGACCGGCATCGGGCCGCTCGCCGTCCGACCCGACCGGTGCGGCGGATCGGGACCGGGCCGCCCGCCGTCCGGCCCGGCCCCTAGGAGGCCGCCTGGCCGAAGACCTCCTTGACCAGCCGCTGCACGACCTCCTGGAACGCCGCCGCCTGGGACATCGCGGCGTCGTCCACGTAGGTCACCGAGGCGGTCAGGGTCCTGCGGCCGTCGGGCGTGCTGTACATCAGCGCCGCCGAGCCCGAAATGCCACCGTTGTGCGTGATGAGGGTGCCGGTGTCGGGGTCCGCGTCCTGGACGAACACCCCCAGGCCGTAGCCGACCTTGGGATGCGCGGCGCGCATCTCGTCCAGCAGCGAGGACGGCAGGAGCCGGCCGCCCATCAGCCCGGAGATGAACGTGTGCAGGTCCCGGGTGGTCGAGATCATGTCGCCGCCGGTGGAGATCCAGGAGGGGTTCTGACGGGTGACGTCGACCGTCTTGTCCTGGCCGTCCTCCTCGTAGCGGTAGTAGGCGTGGGCGTGCGGGCCGGCGATCTCCGTGTCGGTGTCCGGCACGACGGTGTCCGGCAGCCCGAGCGGGTCCAGGACGCGCAGCCGCATCTCCTCGGCCAGCGGCCGGCCGGTGACCTTCTCGATCAGCAGCCTGGCCAGGACGTAGTTGGTGTTGGAGTAGCTCCAGTCCGTCCCCGGCTCGAAGCGGGCGGGCTTGGACAGCGCGAGCCGTACCAGTTCCTGCGGCTGGTAGGTCCTGAAGCGGTTCTCCACCCACTCCTTGCCCGACCAGACGATCCCCGGCACGACGGTGCCGTCCTCGTAGTACTCGCCGGTGAAGTTGAACACGCCGCTGGTGTGCTGGAGCAACATCCGCACGGTGATCCGCCGGTCCAGCCCGAACTCGGGCAGGTGGTCGTCCACGACATCGTCCAGGCCGAGCACGCCGTCGGCCACCAGGCTCAGGACCAGGGCCGCTGTGAAGGTCTTGGTGACGCTGCCGACCCGGAACCGCCCGTCCGCCGGCGGCTCGGCGAGGCCGCCCAGCTCGCGCACCCCGGCGGTGCCGACCCACTCGCCCCGCTCGTCGTTCACCCGCATCTGCACGCCGACGAAACCGGCGTCCACGATCTCCTGGAGGATCTTCTGCAGCTCCGGGCGCTCGGCCACGTTGTCCACGGAAACGCTGTCGTTCGTCATGATTCGTACGCCTTTCAGAGCCTTCGGGCCGATCCCCGAACCGGTGATGGTTCAACCATCCCCGGCCGCGCTGACACGGGACCGTCGCCGTCCTGACGCGCCCGCTGACGCGGCGTCTCCCGTACGGCTACCGGTGGCTCCGGTGCACGGTCTCCGGCCCCACCACCCGCAACAGCTCCAGCGCCTCGAACGTCTTCGACCCGGGCGGCGGCGTGAAGATCAGCAGCCGCTGGTCCTCGGCCGGGGCCAGCAGCACCTCGTAGTCGAACTCCATCGCGCCGATGGCCGGATGCCGGACCCGCATGCGGCTGCCGCGGCGTACCGCGACCTCGTGCCGTTCCCACAACGAGACGAACTCCGGGCTGGCCCGGCGCAGGCGCTCGACCAGGGCGCGGGCCGGCTCGTCGTTGCCCCGGCGGACCACCGCCGCGCGCAGGTCGGCCACATGCACGCGGGAGCGCTCGGCGTGCTCCTCCTCCGGGTATGCCTCGCGCCTGAACGGGTCGGTGAACCAGCGCCACACGATGTTGCGATCGGGCTCCTCGACCGTGCAGCTGCATCCGAACAGGGACTCGGCCATGGCGTTCTGCGCCAGCACGTCACCCAGGTCGCTGAGCACCTGCGCGGGTGTGCCGACGAGGCGGTCGAGCAGGTAGAGCAGGCTCGGCTTGACGTGCTCGCCCGCCCGCGGCCCGGCCGGCGGCCGGTGCCCGGCCAGCAGGTAGAGGTGGTCGCGTTCGTCGCTCGTCAGCCGCAGCGCCCGCGCCAGCGCGCCCAGCAGCTGGGTGGACGGCTGCGGGCTGCGCGCCTGCTCCAACCGCATCAGGTAGTCCGCCGACATGCCCGCGAGCTGCGCCACCTCCTCCCGCCTCAGCCCCGGCGTACGGCGACGCGGCCCCGACGGCAGCCCCACCTCGCCGGGCAGCAGCCGCTCCCGCGAGCGGCGAAGGAAGTCAGCAAGCTCCGCACGATCCATGAGCCCATCCTGCAATACCGCGAAATATCGCAGTCCAGGACTGTCTGTCCTAGGGAATGCGGTCCGCTCCTCATCCGCGACGCCGGCTGGCACGGTGGCGCCCATGACCCGACACCTGACCGTCTCCGGGACCCGCGTCGCCTACCGCACCGTCGGCGACGGCCCCGGCCTGGTGCTCCTGCACGGCACCGGCCCGGGCTCGTCGACCTGGGACGACGTCGCCGAGCGCTTCGCCGACCGCAACACCGTGATCCTGCCTGACCTCGGCGGCAGCGACCTCGTCGAGGACGACGGCGCCCCCCTGACCGTCGAGGGCCTGACCGAGCAGCTCGCGGCCGTCATCGAGGACTCCGGCAAGGCCCCCGTGGACCTGCTCGGGTTCTCTTTGGGCGCGGTGGTCGCCCTGTCGCTCGCCGCCACCCGCCCCGAACTCGTCCGCCGCCTGATCCCGGTCTCCGGCTGGGCCCACACCGAGGACGCCTACCTGCGCACCGCCCTGCAGACCTGGCTCGGCCTGGCCGGCACCCCGGACGCCTTCGCCCGTTTCTCCATGCTGACCGCCTTCAGCCGCCGCTACCTCAACTCCCTCGACCCCGAGGACCTGGAGAGCCGGGCGACGTACTTCCGGCCGCACCCCAACCGCCTGCGCCAGATCGACCTCGGCCGCCGCGTCGACCTCCGCCACCTGCTGCCCGGCATCAAGGCCCCCACGCTGGTCGTCGGCGCCGCCCGCGACGGCCTGATCCCGGTGGAGAACTCCCGCGAGCTCCACGCCGCCATCCCCGGCAGCTCCTACCTCGAACTCGACACCGGCCACGTCTCCGGCGTCGAACGCCCCGACGACTTCGTCACCCTCGTCCGGGACTTCACCACCTGACCTCTGCCCCCCGTCACCAGTCCGGCGTCCGGCGTCCGGCACAAGGACGGCGGGGGCCGGTCCGCTCACCGCGGACCAGCCCCCGCCACCGACCCGCCGGCTCAGACCAGAGTGTCCTTGATCTTGATCTGACCCGCGTCGATCACGAACCTCTGGTTGTTGTTGCCGCTCTGACACTCCCACTGGTAGATCCGGACCCCGTTACCGCGGTCGTTGGTGACGTCCACACACATCGGCCGCGACGTCCCCAGAGTGTCCTTGATCTTGATTTGACCCGCGTCGATCACGAACTTCTGATTGTTGTTGCCGGCCTGACACTCCCACTGGTAGATCCGGACCCCGTTACCGCGGTCGTTGGTGACATCGACACACATCGGCCGCGACGTCCCCAGAGTGTCCTTGATCTTGATTTGACCCGCGTCGATCACGAACTTCTGATTGTTGTTGCCGCTCTGACACTCCCACTGATAGATCCGGACCCCGTTGCCACGGTCGTTGGTGACGTCGATGCACATCGGGTTCGGAGCGGAAGCCGCGGCGGGCAGAACGAGGCCCGCACTGACGGTGACGACGAGGGCGGCTCCAGACAGAAGGCGACGAACCAGCATGAGTGTCCCTCCGAGGGTGCGTTGAACAGGGCTCATGCACCATGTCGCAACTCGCAGTGTTCGATCAATCACCTTCTGTTTACAGTCTCCTTCCCTCCTCCCGGCACACACAGTGACCCCACCCGCGCACACCGGCCACTACGCCCGCTCCCGCCCGCCATTCTCTGCAGCCCGGGAGGACGGCAGTCGCCTGCGTTGCGCCAATTCGGAGATCGAGCCTCTATTCGCCCGCGCCAGGACCGCGAGGGCACGCAGGATCTCGGGCCGCTCATCCGGCCGCGTGCCGCGGAGCGCGACGATCGCCACAACCGTCATCGCCACGGCGGGAATCGCGAGCGTGACAACGGCCGCGATCACGAACACCGACAACTGCATGACCCGCACTCCTCCGCCTGCTCGGGTCGAGCAAGCGGGGGCTCAGCTCGACCAGTGGCACACTGGCAAGCTGAGTTCCCCTCACCTGGCGGGTCTCAGATGGGATTTCGTCATCCCATTCGGTTGTCTCAAGGAACGCCGTTCGATCATGGCCGCCCGGACGACGGTGGGCGCGTTCCATCACCCGAGGTCTCCCCCGCCCGCTCAGGCGGACCGACGGCCCCGGGAGTACAGACAGGGCTTCCAGGGCTTCCCTGTGTGTACTGTGCCGTGATGACGAGGCCGCCGCGAAGGGGTACTCCCCTCGCTCCCAGAGTGCATCGGCACCGCGGCCCCGTCAACCGGCCGGCACCCCGTGCGCCGAGGCGGCCGATTCGGCCGGCCGCTGTACGCCCACGCAAAAGGCCCTCCTGGACGAACCGGGAGGGCCTTTGAACTGGAGCCGCCTTGGGGATTCGAACCCCAGACCCCTTCATTACGAGTACGGGGCAGACGCCTTGTCGATCAGTTCCAGGGTCTCGCGAGCAGCAGGCTCAGGTGATCACCGTGTGCCCGCGTGAGGCGGCGTTGCTGTACGGGTTGCTGTACAGCACAGCTCATCCCTCGGCGTCGCCAGCAGGAGGGTTGGGCTGCTGCACGTAGGTGCCCTTGCCGTGAACGCTCCGGATGAGGCCGCGCTCGCGTAGCTCCTTCATCGCACGCCGAACGGTCATCCTGGCTACGCCGTACTGCTCCGCGAGGTCCAGCTCCGAAGGTAGCCGCTGCCCAGGCTTGAGCTCGCCTCGTTCGATCTTCCCGGCGATGTGGTTGGCCACGACCATGTAGACGAGTTCGGGCCCGTCGCTGTCGATCTCCGGATAGTCGCTCTCCTCCGCCACGCTGCACAACATAGATGCCCTCTGACCTGCAAAAACACCTAGATGCCTCTACAAAGGTATAGAGAGGTCTCTATTCGATGCATGCCCGACGAGCAGCGCGCCCAGGCCGACAGCCTCGGCGACTCACCTGAATGGGAGTGCCCGGCCGTGTCCCCTCATCCGGCACGGGCTCGCGCCAACCACACAAGCCTTGCTTGGACAGCGCTTGCGCCTGAGCGGTACCGCGTCCAGGAATTCACATGCGCCTGCACCGCTGTCTACTACGAGCTGATCGCACACAGCGGCGCCTATTTGATCCACAAGGTCACGCAACTCGACACACCCGTGCACACCTTCGCCGGCCCTTGGCCCCACGCGGAGGCTCGTCGCTGGTGGTCCCTGCTCATCGTCGGTGACGCGCGATAAGAGCAAGTCCCAGCGGACAGCCCCCCGGAGACCGGTGGCAAAGACCGACGAAGTCGATCTGCGGCAGCGATCGCCCCAGCCCAAGGGGCCGGAACCGAAGTCTGCGATCGTCACGGCCTCGACCACTTCAACGTGAAGGAAGAGCAGGCAAGTCCGATCATGTCGATCTAAGTCGGCTGGGACGCCTATCACTTACAAGAACATCCCGGGGAGGGCACGGCAACTTGAGGGAGTCGCAAGCCGGCGGCTTCCCAATTGGCTCCAGCGATTTCTCCCGGGCAGGAGAGGAACCCGTGAGCAACGAGATCCTTCCTGGTCGACGCTGGCGGGCATTTCCCGGCCCCCGTCCTCGTCAGGCTTCCCTACGCGATGACCAGACGATCGCGGCGGCTTGTCGCCGTAGCTATCGAGCAGCACCATCCTCCATCAATATGGTCCCGACAAGTGGCGGATCGTTGTCGAGATTCCAGCACAAGACAGATATGAACGACGCTAAGTCCCTCTAGCGATATGTCCCATACTTCTCAACACGAGGTCTTATGGATGTTTCTCGTACTTTGGTTGAAAAATTAAGCGCCTCGATCATAGTATCGCCACCATTATATATTGCGACATGACTCTCATAAAAAATCAAGTCGCCCGCTTTAAGTTGAGCGCGTGCGATTGTGCGCGTCTCATTCCGTTGATCCTCCACGAGCCTACTTGTGCTGGCTCCTGCTCTTCGATAGGCCCAGTACACCAGTCCAGAACAGTCGAATTCTCTAGGACCCTTGGATCCCAATCGATAGGGAGAGCCTATGCGCGTACGAGCAGCGTCCCTCGCCGCGCGCGCGACCGCCGCGCTGATCGCCAGGCTTCTCGACGAGTCAGACGTGTGGGAGGAAGTAGATATTGACGCCGAGTCCAGACTGGCCACTGCTGCCATTGAATGTAGCGGCGCTAAAGCCTCAGTAACAGCGATCGCGACCAGCGCAAGACTAGCCATTCGCACGCTTTTCATAATATCTCCTCAGATTGATATGGGTCTACGTAGCTGGTTCTCGGCCCTCACGCATGCCATCCGATAACAGCGGGTGCGAGACGTTCCATACCGACTGTCAGCGCCGCGCGAGTTGGAAGGATTTTCGTCGTCGCCCTCAATGTAAGTATGTAAATAAGTTTTCTACCAACTTGCATCGGCGTCTTCCGGAGTCGACCACTTCTATTTCGATGAAGAAATGCGACAAGACCCAATCATTAGCCAACAGATCCCTATAAGCAAGATCATGGCGGATGTCATAGCGAGATTTTATGGGGATGTCGTGATTTCCTGATAACCGGACGGAGTTTCCGAGAGTTGGCGTCCCGCATGGTACTGGTGAACGTCCTACGCGGTTTGCCTGCGTCCGTTGGTGCGGCGGGGTGGCCGGGCGGGACCGGCCCGGAGAGGCCGCACGCCCGCCCGGACCGCCCGGCCGCCCGCCGCCCATCGGGCGGCGGCTTGATGACGTAGGGAAGATATGAATCACGGGCGATCTTGACTGGCTGCCGGGACGGCGTCGTTACTGCGGATGCGCTGCCAGTTCGGCCATGCTGCTGGTCACTGCGTCAGCCCCGGCTTGCGTGAGGCGTTCGGCCTTGGCTGGCTCAGTGGCATAGGCGATGCTGCGTGTTCCTGCGTTGTGTGCGGCCTGCATGTCGAAGTCGGAGTCCCCGATCAGCACGGCCCTCGCTGGCTCGACTCCCAGCGCCTTGCACGCTCGCAGCGTCGATCCCGGGTCCGGCTTCATCTGCTCCGGCTCCCCGATGGGGCGCCCGGAAACCGCGGTGACCCATTCTCCCAAGTCCGCCAGGGCTAGGAACGTCTCGATGGCAGGCTCGGAGTTGTTGCTCACGATGGCGACCGGCTTGCCGGCCTCTGCACATGCTTTGAGAAATTCGCGAACGCCCGGCGTGATCGCGGCGCAGGTCGCGGCCTCGACCTCGTTGGCCATGAGCGCGGTCTCCACCTTGTCGACCAGCTCAGGAGCGCTGTCAGCCGTACGGCGCAACACCTTGAGCGGGTCCTCCAGGGCCTCGACGTCCTGGGGCAGTTGGACGCCTTCCCTGGTGAGCAGTTCCTTGAGCCGGGCCGCGACCACCGATGCGGAAAGGCCGGCGAAGACCCGGCACACCGGCCCGTCGAAGTCGAGCAGCACGGCGTCGGCCTGGCGTAGGAGGTCGGCCGCGGTGGTCACAGTTCGACTTCCCGGCTGATGGTGGTCCACATGCTGTCGAACCAGCGCCGTACCTCGCTGACGTACTGCGAGGCCATCGACGTCGGGTCCTCGGTGATCTCGTAGTGGAAGAGCAGCGCGTCCTTACCCATGACGTCGTACAGCTCGTGGGGTTCCCCCTTGATGCGCACCGTGTGCTTGACGACCGGGTAGAAGCCGAAGAACACGCGCTCGCGGTTGATCACGTAGAACTTGAACGCGGGCGCGGTCTGATGGACGCGTACCTGCACGGTCGCGGCCTTGACGAGTCCGAGGTCGGCCAGCTCGTGCACGGCGTCGGCGATGGCCTGGGCACTGCGCTGCTGGATGCGTAGAGCACGCGTCCGGATGACGGGATCGTCGCTGAGGTCTTCGGCCCGGCAGGGCAGGGACATGGGGTGTTCCATGTCCGGGACCAGGATGCGGATGTTGATGGACTCCGGGGTGAGCCGTCCGAGGCGGATCTTGTCCAGGGGCTCTTGAAGCATCCCGTTGAGGGTTTCGCCGGAGAAGCCGGCGAAGTCGATGGAGACGTTCTGTTCCTCGAAGGCCCGTTCAACGTGCGGACGCAGCTCGACCGGCTGTTCGGTGCGCTCGCGTACGAACACGCCGCTCCCCTGGCGCGAGACGACCAGGCCCTCGTCCCGCAGCAGGCGAATGGCCTGCTGGACGGTCATGCGCGCCACGCCGTACTTCTTCGCGAGGTCGTGCCCTGAGGGCAGCTTCTCCCCCGGCTCGAACTTCTTCGTCAGGATCGCGGCGCGCAAGGCGTTGGCGACCTGCTGATACGGCGGGCGGGGGTCGTCGGGATCGAGACTCATCACGCAAATCAGCCTAGTTCTTCTAGGTTGCCTAGTCCAGTTCTCTCGGGATGCTTGACATGGCTAGCCATGCTGGGCAACATGAAGGCACCGACAAGATGCCTAGCCAAGTTAGGCAACCTTCAGAGGAGATCAACATGCGCAACATCCCCGTCGACATCACCAGCCTGGCGTTCACGGTCGCGGGCGAGCCTGAGCCCAAGATCGTGGATCGCGCCACCGGCGAGGTGAAGCGGGACGCCGAAGGGCGGGAGCTGTACACGATCCCGCTGCTCCCCAAGCCGAACGACGACCGGCGCAACCCGGTGATCGTGGTGACGTTCCCCAGCGAGACGTTCCCGCAGATCCCCGAGGGCGTGCAGGTCCGGCCGGTCGGCCTGGCGGCGTTCTTCTGGTCGATGAACGGCAGGTCCGGTCTCGGCTTTCGCGCCGAGACGATCACGGTGGCCATGCCCAAGGCCGCCTGACCCGTAGGTGCACCCCTGGGAGCGGGCGCGTCGCCTGGCAGCTCGTTCGCCCGCTCCCGGGGCCGGCCCTTTTCGAAGGTTCGAAAGGACGTCCCAAGTATGTCCGACTGGCTGATCCCGTTGGCCATCACCGTGGCCTCGGTCTGCTCGATCCTGCTGGTGTGGCGCGCGCTGCACCCCGTCTCGTTCTGGCTGGTCGTGGGCTACCCGCTCAAGACCCTGCATGTCTACTTCACCTGGGGCAACGTCGCCCTCGGCTGCAGCCTGACCCGTAAGCGGCGCCGCTGGCGCTACACCCTCGACGGCCTTCCGGTCGTCGGCCACGCGACGATCTCGCTCACCCACAAGCGGAAGGTCCGCCGGGTGCAGATCGACAAACCACCCCGGCTCGGCATCGTCCGCCCGTGTCGTCTCGGCTTCCGAGTGAACGTCAAGCTCATGGACGGTCAGACGCCGGACGACTATGCCGCCCGGCTGTCCAACCTCGCCCACGCCTGGCGCGTGCATTCGGTGCGTCTGTTGGCGTCACGGCCTGGCCGGATCACCCTGCTCGCCACCCGAGGTGATCCGCTGTCCGAAGTCCGCACACCCGTGCTGTCGGAAGGGCTGCTGCGGGTGCGGGTCGGGCTGCTGGAGACCGGCGCGCCGTGGGTGGTCGACTTCCGTACGGTCCCGCACTGGCTCAACACCGGTGCGACTCAGTCCGGCAAGTCCACGCTCCTGAACGCTCTGATCACTGGCCTGTCAGGCCAGCCCGTCGCCCTGGTCGGCTTCGATCTCAAGGGCGGCGTCGAACTCACCGCCTACAGCTCACGCCTGTCCGCCATCGCCACCGAACGAGCCGAATGCGTCGGCCTGCTCGATGACCTGATCTGCCTGGTCAAGACCCGCATGGCCCTGTGCCGTACGAACAAGGTCCGCAACATCTGGAGACTGCCCGAAGACCTGCGCCCGACCCCGGTCGTGGTCCTGGTCGACGAGGTCGCGGAGCTGTTCCTGATGGCCCACAAGGGCGAGAAGGACGAGATCGCCTCGACTGCCACCGCGCTCCTGCGGCTGGCGCAGCTCGGCCGGGCGTTCGGGGTCTATCTGGTGGTGTGCGGTCAGCGGGTCGGTTCCGACCTCGGCCCCGGTGTCACCGCTCTGCGATCCCAACTGTCCGGCCGCGTCTGCCACCGGGTGAACGACCCGGAGACCGCAACCATGACGCTGGGCGACACCGACCCGGGCGCCCTGGACGCGGCCCGTCAGATCCCGGCGAACATGCCGGGCACCGCCGTCGTCGTCGGCGATGACGGGCGCTGGTACCGGGCCCGGTCCGTTTACGTCAGCGAAGAGGTCGCCGAGGCCGCCGCCCAGACCAACGCCGAGCTTACGCCCGCCTGGGCCGATCTCCTCACCGGCACCGACACCGTGACCGTCACGGACGCCGAGCTGGAAGCCCTGGCCCGCGAAGGCGAACCCACCTAACCACTCACCTGCCCACGGCCCCGGCGCCGGCCTGATCGCGCCAGGTCCCTACCCACCCCATGCCCGAAACCGAAGGGAGGTGCTCTGCCATGGACCACATCCGCGCCCGGCTGGTCGACACCGGTCCCGTCGTCGTCCTGGCGGTCATCGCCGCTGTCGGGTCCTTCACCCACATCAGCGATCTGGCCGCTCGGCACGGACAAGTCGGCTGGCAGTCCTGGGCGGTCGCCGTGTGCATCGACCTGATGTGCGTCATGGCCGCCCGCGAACTCCAACGCGACAAGCGCACCGGCCGCCACCGACGCGGCCTGATGTCCTGGCCTGCACTCGTGCTCACCGGCGGCATCGTCCTCACCCTGGCAGCGAACCTGGCCACCGCCCGGCCGACCGCGTGGGGCTGGATCACCGCCGCCACACCCGCCGTGGCCTTCCTGGTCTCGGTGTCGATGCTGGAACGCCGCGCCTCGCACCGTCCAGAGAGGCCGGCCGATGCCGAGCCCGCAGAGACCGACGCCGAGATGGCTCAGGCCGTCCAGCTAGACCCCGTCGAACTGCCCTCGGCCGAACCCGAACCCAAACATGCCGTGTCCCCGGCACTGCTGGCCTACGCCCGCCGTCTGGCCGGCGACCACCACACCAAGCACCACCGGCCCATCACCGGCGACCAGCTCGCCATCCGCATGCAGGTCTCGGCTGACGTGGCCAACGACCTGCTCACCCTGATCCGAAGGGAACCCGTCGCATGAACCACCACGACCTCATCATCGAGGCCGCCCGCTCCTGGGCCCGTGGCTCCTACCCGATGGAAGCCGCCGTGGAACTGCTGATCCACCACGGCACGTGGCTACGCCGACCGGACTTCCAGACCCTCGCCGTGGACCTGGAGGAACCGTTCGCGGTCATCGACTGGCAGGCCGTCCACAACGCTCTCACCCGCGGTCACCTGCCCTGCTCTCGCGGAGAGGACGCCATGCTCCGCATCGCCCTCTCGATCGCTTACGCCCTGCCCGTCGAGCTCGGCCCGGCGCTCACCATCCTGGACGCGACCAACCTCGGCTACGTCGTGGCCGCCGTCCGCCACGCCGCCGGCAACCGCGCCGCTTGGGTCCCGGTGCAGGGCGGCCCCGCATGAACCGCCTCTACTGCCGCCGCTGCCTGGGCTCCGGCACCATCACCGCCTACCGCAGTCAGCCCCAGCCCACCGGCCCGACGCTCGTCATCGAGACCACGGAGACCTGCCCCACCTGCCAAGGAAGGGGCACCCGATGACCACCGTGCCCGAACGGGCCAAGGTCGCCTTCCGTGCCGACTGATGCGGCATCCACCCGTGACCCGCTTACCGTGCCCGTTCTGCGCCTGCTGCGCCCGCTACGGCTGCGACTTCGACGGCGACCCGCCCGACTGCGACACCACCACACCCGACCAGCCCTGCCCATGCACCACCCAAGGAGGTGAACCCGAGTGATCTACGCCTACGCCTGCGCCACCTGCAACGGCACCGGCCTGTACGACGACGACACCTGCCGCGACTGCTCCGGCACCGGCATCGACAACCAGAACTGACCGACGACGCCACCACGGGACGGCTCAAGCCTGGCAGCCCGCCGTCCCCGTGGGGCGTCACCCTCCGCATTCAACGAAGGAACTCCAGTATGCGCGACCGGCCCTGCCCGGAATGCGACGGATACGGCTCCGTCCGCGTCCGCTCGATCCAAAGCCACCTTCTGATCATCGTCTACTGCCCGAGCTGCGAAGGCAGCGGAGAGGAGGCCCAATGACCGAAGCGCCCGCACAGCTCGGCGACCTCATCGGTCCCGTCATCCGGGACCTGGCCCGCCGCTCCAACCACGACGTCACCCGCTGGCTACACCAGGTCGACCGACTCCGCGGCTGCACCGACCCGATCCGCCTGACCGGCGAGTCCGCCACCTTGAACGGCACCACGGGCGAAGTCCTGAACGCCTACACCACCCACGACGAGCCACACGGCCAGCTCCTCGTCCGCTGCGGCAACCGCCGCGCCTCCCGCTGCCCGGCCTGCGCCGAGACCTACCGCCAAGACACCTTCCACCTCATCCGCGCGGGCCTGCTCGGCGGAGACAAGGGGGTTCCCGAGATCGTCCGCACCCATCCCAGAGTCCTCGCCACGCTCACCGCCCCGTCCTTCGGCCCCGTCCACCGAGGCCCCGACAAGGACGGCACTGCCAACGTCTGCCATGCACGCCGTACCGGCCCATCGTGCTTCACCCGCCACCACCTAGGAGACCCGACCATCGGTCAACCGCTCGACGCCGACAGCTACGACTACACCGCCCACATCCTGTGGAACGCCCACGCCGCCGCCCTGTGGCACCGCTTCACCGTCTACCTCCGCCAGCACCTGGCCGCCGCCACCGGCCTGACCCGCAAGGAGTTCGCCCGCGTCAGCCGCCTGTCCTTCGCCAAGGTCGCCGAGTACCAGGCAAGGGGCGTCGTCCACTTCCACGCCGTCATCCGCCTCGACGGCCGCGACGGCGACACCCTGACCACCCCGCCCACCTGGGCCACCCTCGACCTGCTCACCACCACGATCCACTCCGCCGCCCAAGCCGTACGCCTGCCCGCCCCGCAAACCGGCCACCCGCTCACCTGGGGCACCATCGACGTCCGCCCGATCCAGACCGCCGGCCCCGGCACCCTGTCCGAAGCAGCCGTCGCGGGCTACATCGCCAAGTACGCCACCAAGGCCGCCGAGACCTCCGGCACCCTGGACCGCCGCGTCACCCACCGCGACCTCACCCGCCTGCACACCCACGGCGTCACCGACCACGCCGCCCGTCTGATCCGCACCGCCTGGGACCTCGGCAATCCCGAAACCCATCCCGACCTGGCCCCACTGCGCCTACGGCAATGGGCCCACATGCTCGGCTTCCGCGGCCACTTCTCGACCAAGAGCCGCGCCTACTCCACCACCCTGACGGCCCTGCGCCGCGTCCGTGTGGAGTACCGCGAGGCCCAAGAGCTGCAACGCCTGCCGTACGACCCGACCAGCACGCTCGTCCTCGCCCACTGGAAGTACGCCGGGCAGGGCTTCACGCCGGGCGAATCAGCCCTCGCCGCCACCGTCAACGGAGAGGGGCGCGCATGACCGCTGACCTCCTCACCGTCCCGGAAGCGATGGCCGTGCTCAAGGTCAGCCGTTGGACTCTCTACAACCTGATCCGCTCCGGCGAGATCACGTCCATCCTCGTCGGCACCCGATGCCGCCGCATCCCGTCGTCCGCCCTGGACGCCTACGTGACCCGTCTATGTGAGGAGGCCGCCTGATGAGCAAGCGATCGAACGGTGAAGGCTCGATCTTCCCGTACAAGGGCGGCTGGGCGGGCTACGTCTGGGTCACCACCCCGGACGGCGAGCGCACCCGCAAGTGGGCCTACGGCAAGACCCGCGAGGAGACCCACGAGAAGTGGCTCAAGCTCCACGACCAGGCCCGCAGCGGCCCTGTGGCCACCAGACACGAGACCGTCGCGGCCTTCCTCAAGCGCTGGCTCGCCGACGTGGTCCAGCCCAACCGGGAGCCGACCACGTACGCGGGATACGAGGCGCTGGTGCGCCTCTACCTCGTCCCCGGCCTGGGCAAGAAGCGGCTCGACAAGCTGACCGTGCGCGACGTCCAGACCTGGCTCAACACCCTTCCGACCCTCTGCACCTGCTGTGCTCAGAAGAAGGAGCGCAAGAAGCCGTGCTGCTCGATCGGCCAGTGCTGCCGGGACTACCCGTCACGCGGAACCATCGAGAGCATCCGTCGCGTGTTCCGCTCTGCCCTCACCCATGCCATTCGAGAGGAACTGATCTCCAAGAACGTCGTCTCGCTCACCACGCTCCCCAAGACGGCCACCAAGAAGCGCAAGCACGTCGTATGGAGCGTCGACGATGCCCGGACGTTCCTCGAACACCTTCGGACCATAGACGAACCGCTCTACGCCGCCTTCGTGCTCATGCTGGTCCTCGGCCTGCGCCGGGGTGAAGTCCTCGGCCTCACCTGGGACAGCATCAACCTCGACGGCCGAGAGCTGTGGGTCTCTCAGCAGCTCAACCGCATCCACGGCAAGCTCCTCCACCGGAACACCACCAAGACCACCGACTCAGACGCCTCGCTTCCGCTCCCTGCCTTGTGCGTCACCGCGCTCAAGCACCGGCGCCGGGTCCAGGAGGAGGCTCGCAAGGAAGCCGGCGACAAGTGGAAGGACTCCGACCTCGTCTTCACCACCCGGTACGGCACACCAGTCGAACCGCGCAACTTCAACCGCTCGTTCGAGCTACGTGGCAAGGCCGCCGGTGTCCCACGCATCCGCGTCCACGACACCCGCCACACCTGCGCCTCGATGCTCGCAGCGCTTGGCGTTCATCCTCGAGTGGCCATGAGCATTCTTCGTCACTCACAAATCTCAGTGACAATGAATGTCTATACACAGATTTCAAGTCCCGCTGCCCGCCAAGCACTCGACCGACTAAACAAGAGCCTCAACCGATAAATAGTTCTCAATAAACATTCGGGGGGCACCATGAGGCGTCCCCCGAATGAGCATCTCGCCAATAGGCCATTTAACGAAGATACTTGGCCAGTACGCTTCGCGCAGCCGCACGAATATTCCGAGACGGGTGAGAGTCAAGCAACTTTCGAACTTCTCTTTCACACCAGAGCGGCTGGTCGACTAGGGATACGTCGTCCGCGTACGCGATTAGCCCGCGCAGAACACCCATTGGTGGCGATATTCCGGGATCACCAAGAAGCTCTCTAACTCGCGATTTCACTACCGCCTTGAGCTTCAAATTACTGACCATACTCAGGTACGCGAGAACATGCGCGGCCCGATGCCTGACGAACGACTCACGATCGAAGGAGAGCTGTGATGCAACAATTATCGGCCAGTCAACATCCGGATTCCGGGATCCAACCAGCAGACATCCTTTGGCGGCCTCAGCACGAATCGTGGTTTCGTTTGCACGGGAGTCTCGAAGTGTTTCCTCCAAAACCTCCTCGGCCCCGAGCAGGTCATGCGCTATATAGAAGTTTCGACACGAGATATTAAGTCGGTCGATCGACGTTGGAAAGAACGCGTCGCGAAGGCCGTCACCCCCAGGTATGCGATTGAGGCGAAAGACTTCTCGAACAGAATCAGGCAACTTCGAAGCCGAGCTTCTCTTGGCCAACACGTCCAGCGCATCGACCTTGTGCTCTGCTGACACATTCGAGTCGAGAAGGGCATCCAGCAGTGGAGGCCAGAGATCGTTCCTACCGTGATCACTGATTAGTAGCGCGGCCAAACCGAACGGTGACCAGAAGTATCCGTGACGGGTGCCTCTTGCGGCATCTTGCCGATCCTCGGAAAGTGTCCTGCCCACTATATCGACGGCCCTATCAAGGTCCTCGACTGTGGGAGAATGGTCGAGGGTTCCATCCAACAATGCGACTACGAACTCGAATCCCGAAAGGGACTCTACCAACGCAAGTGGAGGCGCCTCGCCCATCTCTTTATAGATGCGCAAGTGGTCCGTTGAGAGCACGTTCTTCGGACTAGCTGCCGCCTCGACCGCAGCCAACAACCGCCCTCGAGTTGTGCGCGAAACGGAAGACCAGTCTATGTGGCCGACGAGTTTCGTAAGTGCCGAGAAAGCGAACTGATTTCGAACTGCCTTTGATGTGGCGATGACCTCTATGACGTCGCTCAAGGCAGAAGACACGTGGAGGCCGCTGTCTACGGAAGCCAGAGATGCGATCGTCGATATAGCAGTTTCCGTCCGCGTCCATGAAGCGGCATTTTGATCCTTCAGTCTCCCTGGACGCCTAAGCCTCGCATAGTCCAAGGCCAGTTGAACAGCAATGACTGCACGCTCTGGCGCGATGAGATCCGCTGCCTTCTCCAGCAAAAGCAGATCGGAGGCTGTGACATAGCGCTGAGACTTTCGGGTATCGATGAGGTTCTCAGCCGCCCTGCTCAGGGTGTCTAGCGGCCCTTGTTCACGCACATGCTGCAAGAAGCGCTTCAGATCATCGTGCGCGTCTGCTTGGCGAAACAGTCTTATTGCTTCGCCGGGCCATTCTGGATCATCGGCACCATTGACCAGTCTTATAGCGAAGATGCCGCCCAGTGTTTTTTGGTATCGAGCGGTCCTGGAGATGTCTCCGGTAAGTTCAGCGTTTAGCATTGAAGAATAGGCAAGAGCGAGCGCCGTATCCGCTTGATTGAAGACACGAGTACGAGTGGACGCGTTATAGCTTCTCTTGAAAGTCTCCTCAGCGATCCCTGCGAGCGCTGTTTCCATGTCCCGCGTTTGCCGAACAGCGGCAGCAGGGAATGGCGACCGGACAACATCAACCCAAGAGTTGTCGTTGAGATCAGCTGTATGAGCTAGTAGCGATCTGGCATTTCCGAGTAAAAGCTCCGCAAGCCGTCGCTGTGATTCTACCGCATTCCACGAAATGCCACGCGAAACCGAGAACTCGTCCCAGCCGGCTTCCGAAAGTGCCAAAGTATCGACAACTCGGCTAGCGTATTGGCGGGATTGCTCGATTGCGCCGATCTCAAAATATCTCAATGCACATTGCTGCAATAGTCCAGCGACAATGAGCGACCGCGACCCCTCGCTTCCTGCGCCACTAGACGAGATCGTCCATATCAGGTCATCCAATATCGGGATGGTCTTCTCAGGCTGATCGATCTCAGCATTGGCGCTGGCCATAATGAGCGCGGCCGATGCTCTAGCACCTAGCGCTAGAGCGTTATTCTTAACCGCCTCACGAAGGCCTTCGATTCCAACCAATATAGTTTCCGAGCGCAGCGACTTCAGAGCCGCGTCTGCCAAAGTTCCTTCGCCGGCGTCACTGTGATCTGCTTCTTCGTCTGGATCGCGGTAGTCCATGTACTCACGCCATTGGAACCGGATGACAAGAGCCAAGAGCTCGGGTTCCGACACGTGATCCGTTCGAAAGTTTGGGTGCGGGGCGACATCGGCAGGGGCTAGGCAGGCCACAACCCATTGGACGCCCAAAGGATCAGATTCAATGCTCATGCCAATCCTTTCGTTCCGCCCTCATCGTTATCGGCGCTACCTAACCTGGCCTGCACAATTGCCGCCCGCACAACATTTCTGACGTGCGAGGATATTTCTCTTCGTAAGACGTCGACGGTCGGGCAGGTAACGACCCGCGTGCACTCTTCGGAGTATCCCGCAGCTTTGGCGAGGGCTCGCCCGTCGTCCTCGTTGAAGGGCTCCTCGGACCTGTCAACTGCATAAAATAGGAGTCGTGCAGCTGGGTGATCACGCTGTGCAGCTCTGATCCTGGCCGTGGTCTTGCGCTTTATTCGCTCGAACTGTGCTGCAGATACTACGACGATGAGAGCCGGGGCGCCCGACAGTCCACGCGTGGGTGGCTCAACGGGTAGCCCCTCGATGCCTTCTCCTACGTCCCGGAGGCCGTCGAAGATGGCCTCCTCCCAGCCACCAGTGCCTAGGAAATTTGAGATGATGTAGGGAATGACTGCTCGTGCCGTCCCTTCCTCCACATCTGTGTCTGTCCCCAAGATGTCCGCAGGGGATCTCCCGCTTTGCACAACTGGCGACAGCTCACCCTGCGATATCAGGACATCGCCGTGGATTGTGGAGTTGCTAAAGTCGGCGTGCTTCGCGGACTTGGTGGGCTCATCAGCCTCTTCCCCCTGGGGGCTCGCCTTCACAGATTGAGCGCGCAGAAGCACTACCGATCCAAGAACGATGAGGATGGCGAGCACTCCCACCGACGGCCATGGGTGCCGTCGAAGGTAGTCAAGCCCCCATGGCCACTGCGGACTCGACGCGGCCACATTTTGAACTAGCGCGGCAAGAGTGCCAAGGATGGTCAGGACGACTGTGATCACGACGACGAACATGGATCGCCGACTCACGCGCCCTCCGTCTCCCGTGCGGATGACATGATCACGAGCGACTCAGCCTTGGACGGCCATGGGCTGCCAGTGGTGACACAGATCGGTGTCCGAGGCGGTTGCTGTACTTCCTGGCTGTACAAGGTCAAAAGGGCCGCTCCTGATGGACAGGAGCGGCCCTTGACCTGGAGCCGCCTTGGGGATTCGAACCCCAGACCCCTTCATTACGAGTGAAGTGCTCTGGCCGACTGAGCTAAGGCGGCGTGCCTGTACGGCTTGGAAGAGTCTACAGGAGATCTAAGGGTTCTTGCTCCTCCTGATCATCGGATGCCCGGACAGATCGTGCCGTCCTTCGGCAGCACCCCTTCCACGAGATACCGGTCCACGGCGTCGTCCACACACGAAGAGCCGTTCCCGTACGCGGTGTGCCCGTCGCCGTCGTAGGTCAGCAGCACGCCGGACCGCAGCTCACCCGCCAGCGCCCGAGCCCACCCGTACGGCGTCGCCGGGTCCCGTTTCGTGCCGACGACCAGGATCGGAGGAGCCCCGGCGGCGGTCAGGCGGTGCGGCGAGAAGGTGGGCCGAGCCGGCCAGAACGCACATGGCAGGGACGACCACACGATGTACGCCCCGAACCGGGGCGCCTTCCTGGACGCCTGCGCCGCATCCTCCGCGAACGCCGCGGCCGTCGCCGGATACGGGCCGTCGACGCAGTTCACCGCCAGATTGGCCGCCAGCTGGTTGGAGTAGGTGCCGTCGTCCTGCCTGCCGGCGAGCTGGTCGGCGTTGCGCAGCAGGAGTGAGCCGTCGCCGTTCAGCGCCCGGCGTAGCGCCTCGGTGAGTTCCGGCCAGGAGGCACGGTCGTAGAGCGGCGTCAGCGCGCCGAGGGTGGCCAGCGCCTCGGTGACCCGCCGGCCGCCGCCGTCCAGGGGCCGGGTGTCCGCGCGGTGGATCAGGGCTCCTACCTCGTCCGTCGCCTCTTCGGCCGGCCGGCCGGCGAACGGGCAGTCGCGGTCGCCCAGGCAGTCCTCGACATACGCGCGCAGCGCCTGCTCGAACCCCACGGCCTGCTCGGTGTTGACCAGCATCCGCGAGTCGGCCGGGTCGAGGGCGCCGTCCAGTGCGAGCGCGCGCACCTTGCCGGGGAACAGGTCGGCATAGACGGCCCCGAGAAAGGTCCCGTACGACTTGCCGAGATAGGTCAGCTTCTGGTCGCCCAGGGATTGGCGCAGCAGGTCCAGGTCGCGCGCCACGTCCACGGTGCCCAGGTGGGGCAGGAGCCGGCCCGAGTGCTTCCGGCAGCCGTCCGCGAACCGCCGCGCCGCAGCCTCCAGCGCACCTCGCTCCTCAAGGGTGTCGGGGGTGGTGTCCATGGCGACGAACGCGTCGAGAGCGTCGTCGTCGAGACACTCGACCGGCGCGGACCGGCCGACCCCGCGCGGATCGAACCCGACGACGTCGAACCGCTCCCGCACCTTCTCGCCCACCACCAGCCGGGCGGCCCTGGCGTACTCGACCCCGGACGCCCCCGGCCCACCCGGGTTCAGCACCAGCGAGCCGATCCGGTCGCCCGTCGCGGGCAGCCGGACGACCGCCAGCTCAAGCCGCTCACCGTCGGGACGGTCGTGGTCGAGCGGCACCCGCAACGTCCCACACTCGAAGCCGTCCCCACAGTCGGACCAGCCGAGCCCCCGCACCACCCGCTCCTCCGGACGGCCACACCCACCGGCGAGAAGCACCGCCGGCACCACGCCCCCCGCCACGACGCGGCGCAGCCACCGCGCGCCCCACCAGCGCGACACGCCCGGCACGGGCAGCAGGGCGGGGGCTCCCCGCGAGCGGTGTTCACGCACCGCACCAGCAAACCACCCCCTGAACGCCATCCGGCGAACCGCCGGGCCGAGGCGCGCGCTCGTCACCCTGGATGACTTCCTGCGATACCAGGAGTTAGCCTGAAAAGGCTGCTCCGTCCCCCCGGTGACGGTCGCTCAGTCGACACGTCCGGAGGCAGTCGTCCGGTATGTCCGGCGAACAACGGAGGCATCGATGAACGGCTACCCGCAGATCGCGGACCACGGCATGATCGGAGACCTGCAGACCGCCGCGCTCGTCTCCAGCGACGGCACCATCGACTGGTGGTGCACGCCCCGGTTCGACTCCCCGAGCCTCTTCGCGTCCATCCTCGACAGCGAGCGCGGAGGCCACTGCCGGCTGGCCGCCGACCTGGAGGGAAGCGACGAGGCGGCCGTGCGGCAGCTCTACCTGCCGGACACCGCCGTCCTCGTCACCCGGTTCATGGCTTCCGGCGGCGTCGGCGAGGTCGCCGACTTCATGGAGCCGAACACCTCCAGCACCCCTTCCGGCCGGCACCGCCTGGTGCGGTTCGTCCGGGTGGTCCGCGGGAGCCTGCCCTTCGTCTTCTCCTGCCGTCCCCGCTTCGACTACGGGCGGGCACCGCACACCCTCGCGCTCGGCGACGCCGGATCGGCGGTCTTCCAGGGCCCCGGCACGAACCTCCACCTGCAGGCCGCCGGCCCTGTCGCCCTGCGCCCGGACGGTGAGGACATCGTCGCGGACTTCACCCTCCAGGCCGGCCAGACGGCGGCGATCGTCCTGACCAGCTGCAGCGGCGACGACCAGGCCGTGCCGCCCGTGACCGCCGACGGGATCCGCGACAGCTTCGAGGCCTGCCGCGCCTTCTGGCACCGTTGGCTGCGCGCGTCCCGGTACCGGGGGCGCTGGCGTGACATGGTGAACCGGTCGGCGATCACTCTCAAACTCCTCACGTACGCGCCCACCGGCGCTCCGATCGCCGCCGCCACGATGGGGCTGCCGGAGCAGATCGGCGGCGAGCGCAACTGGGACTACCGCTACACCTGGGTCCGCGACGCCTCCCTGTCCGTCCGGGCCCTGATCGGCCTCGGCTTCGTCGAGGAGGCCCAGGCGTTCCGTACGTGGCTGCATGAACGGCTCCTCGCCGGCCGCGCCTCCGGTGAGCCGCTGCAGATCATGTACCGGATCGACGGGGATCCCCATCTGACCGAGGAAGTGCTCGACCACCTGGAGGGATACCGGCACTCCCGGCCGGTACGGGCCGGAAACGCCGCCTCCGATCAGCTCCAGCTCGACATCTACGGTGAAGTCGCCGACGCCCTGGCCCAGGCCCAGGAGATCGGCGGCATCCGCGGCTGGCGGTCCTTCGCCGCGCTGCTCGACTGGCTGGCCGACACCTGGGACCGTCCCGACGAGGGCATCTGGGAGACCCGCGGCGGGCGCCAGGAGTTCACCTACAGCCGGCTGATGACCTGGGTCGCCTTCGATCGCGGCATCCGGATGGCCACCACCCACTCGCGTCCCGCCGACCTCGTGCGCTGGATGAGTGTCCGGGACGCCGTCTTCAACCAGATCATGGACCGCGGCTGGAGCCCCGATCGGCAGGCTTTCGTCCAGCACTACAGCACCGACGTGCTGGACGCCTCGCTGCTGCTCATGCCCAGGGTCGGGTTCATCTCCCCCCGCGACCCGGCCTGGCTGAGCACCCTGGACGCCATCGACCAGGAGCTGGTCAGCGACAGCCTCGTCTACCGCTACGACCCCGCCGCGTCCCCCGACGGCCTGCGCGGCTCGGAGGGGACGTTCAACCTGTGCAGTTTCCTCTACGTCGAGGCCCTGGCCCGCGCCGGACGGCTGCAACAGGCCCGTTACGCCTTCGACAAGATGCTCACCTACGCCAACCACGTCGGCCTGTTCGCCGAGGAGATCGGCCCGTCAGGCGCGCAGCTCGGCAACTTCCCGCAGGCGTTCACCCATCTGGCGCTCATCGCCGCGGCCGTCGCCCTCGACGAACAACTCGACCGTGCCGAACCGGGCGGGCGGTAGACCGCACACGGCGTCTCGGAGTCACGGCGTCACGGCGTCACGGCGTCACGGCGTCTCGGCGTCTCGGCGTCACGGCGTCACGGCGTCACGGCGTCACCGGGGTCGGCGGGGAGCCGGATCGCGGCGGCCAGGCCCACCAGGGCGAAGATCGCAAGAGCCATCATGGCGAGGGCATAGGACCGGTTCCCTTCGGCCAGCCCGGAGATGAGGATCGTGCCTGCGATCGCCGTGCCGAACGACGAGCCGAGATTGGACACGCTGCGCGACAATCCGGAGATCTCGCCCTGCTGTTCCTCGGGAAAGCTGGACTGCACGACGTTGACCGACGGCGTGAGCATCACGCCCACGCCCAGCCCGATCAGCAACAGCCCCGGCACGAAGGCGACGACCCGCGACGACGCTTCCACCAGGGCGAGCAGGACGGCGATCCCGGCCACGGTCATGGCGAAACCCGCCGAGATCAGGTTCTTCTGGGCGTGCTTCTTGGCGAGCCGCTCCGCCGCCAGGGAACTCACCAGGATCCCCGCGGTCGCCGCGGTGAAGACGACACCCGTCTGGATGGCGTTGTACCCGCGGACCTTCTGCAGGAAGACCGCGACCACGAAGGACGTCCCCATGAGCACCAGCCACTGCATGTTCTGGGTGACGAGGCCGAGATCTGACGTACGGTTCCGGAACAGGCGCGTCGTGAGCAACGGCTCCTTCCCGGCGCGTTCCCGGGCCCGGATGTGCAGGAAGAACCAGATCAGGAAGCCCACTCCGACGACGAGGAACGCCGTCATCAGCAGGGCGTTCTTGCCGGCCTGGAGGATCCCGAACACCACGAAGAACATGCCGACGGCCGACAGGACCGCGCCGGCGGCGTCGAAGGGCCGGGTCGGATCCGGCGGCACCGGGTCGGCGATCCGGCGGCTGAGAAAGACGATCACCGCGACCACCACCGCCTGGAAGACGAACGCGGCACGCCAGGTGATCGCCGTCGCGATGAACCCGCCGATCAGCGGGCCCGCGGCCGCGCCGACACCGCCCAGTCCGCTGATCAGGCCGAAGGCGCGCGCCCGCGACCGCAGATCGTCGAAGGCCATCGTCGCGAGAATGTAGACGGGCGGGATCAGCAACGCTGTCCCCACCCCTTCGAGAACCGAGTTGCCGAGGATCAGCACCGCGAGGGTGGGCGAGAACGCGCTGGTCAGAGCGCCGATCCCGTACAGGGTGAGGCCCGCGAGGAAACACCTCTTGCGTCCCCAGCGATCAGTCAGCTTGCTGCACGGGATCATCAGCACGGCCATGATCAACAGGAAGAGCGTGATCGTGCTCTGCACGCCCTTCACCGTGGTGTTCAGGTCCCGGCCGATGTCGTTGATCATCACGTTCATGTTCGAGCCGGCGAAGCTGCAGATGAACTGGGCGAGGGCCAGCGGGGTCAGCGGGCTCTTCGCGAAGGCGGCCGAGCTCCCGGGGGCTGCGGGTCCGGTCATGGCCCGCCCCGCCGTCGCGCTCGCCGAGCTCGATCGGCGGCGACGGGGGCGGCGCCTTCGCTCCGCCGTCGCGCTCGCTGAGCTTGATCGGTGGCGAGGAGGGTGGTGCCTTCGCCGTACGAACCGGCGCCGGCCCCTTCAAGGACGGGATCGCTGCGGCACATCATCCACCTGCGCATGACCACCTCGATGTGAATCCGGCATGATGCTCGCCGCCTCCGTGGTGCCCGCCTCCGTGGCGGCCGGTTCCGTGGCGGCCGGTTCCGCGGCGGCCGGTTCCGCGGCGGCCGGTTCCGCGGCGGCCGTCGCCACGGATGACCGGCCGCCTCTGCGGTCGGAGTGGCCGTCCCGGCGGGCGTCCGGTCAATGGTGGAACGCGGCCTTCAGCACCACGATCACCAGCCCGAGCAGCAGATTGATCACGCTCGTGACCAGCACCATGCGAGAGGAGGCGCCGATCCCCACGGCCGCCGCGGCCGACCAGCCGACCTGCCCGGCCACCGCGACCCCGAGGGCCAGCCAGGCGGTGCCCTGCGGTTCGAGGCCCAGCAACGGCCCGACGGCCACGGCGACGGCCGGCGGAACGGCCGCCGTGACGATCGGCCACTCCTCGGCGCAGGCCCGGCGGATGTCGGCCACGCTCATGCTCTGGAAGACCGCACGCGCGCCGAACAGGCGGGCGTGGACATGAGCGGCCCAGAACACCGCGCTGGTCCCCAGCAGCAGGATGATCATCTCCAGACGCGGGAACCTGCCGAGCGACGCGGCACCGGCCACCACGGACGCGGCGAGCAGTGATCCGTAGACCGCACCGGTGTAGTCCCTGTGGGCGCCTTCAGCCGGCGACCGATGACCGTCGGCCGGATCGGGCACCTTCCCCATGACGACCTCTCTTGATGATGACCGGGCCACCCCTGGACAAAGGGTGCTCAACTCTCACCCTCGCGACGAAGCGAACGCGCCGCGCTCACGCGGCGAGGCATGGAAGGGCGAGGCGGGGCGAGGCAAGGCGGAGCGAGGCGGGGCGAGGCGGGTGCATCGCGGATCTGTGGCGGTGTGCGGCATTCGGTTCACCGGGCGCCGATCCCCTCCATCATCTCGCGCAGTTGCGCCTCCTCCTCACGATTGAGCGAGGTCTGGATGACATGCCCGCCGTACGACTGGATCTCCGGGATGACCTTGTCCGGCGTACTCTGCACGACCAGGACGAACAGCGCGGCGGTGCCGGGTTCCAGCTTGCCGGCGATTTCCCTCATGAACGCGTCGTTGACGCCGGCGTCGGTCATCGCTGCGGCGGCCGCTCCGGTGGCGGCGCCCATCGCCATGCCGAAGAGCGGCACGAAGAACAACATCCCGATCAGGCCACCCCACAGCGCTCCGCCGGCCGCGCCCATACCCGTCGTACCGCTGGTCTGGTGGAGTTTGATCGTCCCGTCGGCCCGGCGTTCGACGATGGCCACGTCCTCCATCGTGATCAGGTTCTGCCGTTGCAGGTCGGCGAGGCGGTCACGTACGGCGATGGCGGTGGGGAGGTCGGGATAGGAGATCGCGATGAGGTTGCTCATTGGGCTTGTTCCTCCTGATCGGTTGCATCGACGAGCGGCTGCGGACGCCCCCGGAAAGCAGTGCGGGCCGCCGCTGGGAACAGGTCCGTGACCGGCTCTCCGGGCGGACAGCCCCACATGACCCCGGACTCCCAGCGGAAGATCCGCAACGGCCGCATAACGGCATATATGACGGCATCGCCCTGCCAAGCCGCCGTCCATGCTTCTGATCCCCTGTTCCCGATCGGGCGGCCACCGCGAGAAGGCAAAGATTTCCCTCAGGCAAATCTGTGCATTTTTCGGAAATAACCCTCAATGCGCCCAGACAGCGCCCGGGCCGGCAAATCGAAGCAGGGACTTTCCATGCACAACGTCGAGGATGAGCAGCCCCGGCGGCGGGGACCATCCAGTTCGCCTACCTTCCGGCGAGGCGTGATGGAGGGACGTGGACCGCCATGGGATGTCTGTTCGCGATCTTCGCGGGCCTCTTTCCGCGACTTGCCGTTTTCATCATCTGGGTGGCGCGGCCCGCTCTGGTCAGCGCCGCCTTCCACACGTGGATCTGGCCTCTCCTCGGGCTGATCTTCCTGCCGTTCACCACGTTGATGTACGTGATCCTGTACGTGCCCGGCGTCGGCCTGAGAGGCGCGGACTGGTTCTGGATCGCCGTATCGGTCGCGCTGGACCTCTTCCACTGGATCGGCACCGCGACCCAACGTCGCCAGATCCCCGGCTATCCCCGCGGCTGACCGGCCACCGCCCGTACCGTCGCACGTGACACCGGCCGGAGGGCCCAGGGCGGTCTCCGCTCGGCAGCCCTGCCGGAACGATCGTCGATCCGCTCCGGTCCACGTCACTTCGGCGGCGGCGGGCCGGGGCCGTCCTTCGAGGACGTTCCTCCGCCTCCGCCCTTCGGCGGCGCCGACTCGGCGGCCATGGCCTCCCGCAGCTCCTGACGGGTGGCGAACGTGTCGATCAGCGACAGCAGCATGGCCACGATGGGGATGGCCAGCAGCGCGCCCATCGCGCCGAACAGCGACGCCCCCGCGATCACGGCGGCGAAGGACACCCCGGGATGGATGTCCACCGCCCGCGAGCTGATCTTCGGCTCCAGCGTCAGGTTCTCCACCTGCTGGTACACGACGCCCCACGCCAGCGCGGCCAGACCGACCCAGGGACGTGGCGAGACCAGTCCCACCACCACCGGCAGGGCGATGGAGATGTAGGTGCCGATGGTGGGCACGAGCTGGGCGACCAGCCCCGTCCACGCACCGAGCGCCAGCCAGGAGGGCATGTCCAACAGCAGGAACACCAGGGCCGACGCCGTGCCGTTGATGGCGGCCAGAATGAGCCGGGAGGAGACGTACCCACCGGTCTTGATCGTGGAGACGTCCCAGACGCTGGTGAAGACCTGCTGGAGCCGGCCGGGCAGCAACTGCGCGAGCCACCGCCGCAGCCTCGGCCCGTCGGCCGAGAAGTAGAACGTCAGCAGCGCCAGGGTGAACAGGTTGAACAGCGTTCCGGTCACCGTGCCCAGCAGCCCCAGCACCCCGCCGAGCGCGCCCTGCGCGTACTCGGCGGCCTGCTGCGGGGTGAGTTTGATGGACTTGAGAATGTCGGAGATCTCATAGCGGGTGCCGAGACGGGCGTTGACCCACTCGACGACGCCCGCGATGACGTCGGGCAGAGCCTTCAGCAGCACCGCGACCTGCTGCACGAACATGCTGCCGAACAGGACCATGAAGATCACGAATGCCAGGATGAACAACGTCATCACCAGCAGCGTCGCTCGGCCTCGGCGCATGTGCCGCGACATGCGCCGCACGGCGGGCTCCATGGCCAGAGAGAGGAACCAGGCCATCACCAGCATGGCGATCAGCGCACCCGCGTCCGTGATCACGAACCGGACGAAGAACGCCACCGCGACGACGGCCGCCATGGCAAGCCCGGCACGCCAGACGTTGGCAGGTGAGAGCATCACCTGCACTGCGGGCACGCCGTCGCTCGACTGCACCGGCTTCTTCATGACTCTCCAGAGATCTAGATCCCACCTCCGATGACCACGGCGAACGACGAGACCGCAGAGGACAACGAGTCCGGCCCCCACCCCGGGCGCACGGCCATCAGCCCCCGTAGCCTGCGGCCGAATGCGTCATGCACGGAAGTGACGCACCCAACGTACGACGACCAGCCCCTCCAGCCCCGCATCTCCCACCCGACCGGCTTGTCCACCACCCCACCCCACCCCCCACCCCCTGCTGAACGACACCCCGCACACCCACGCCGTACCGAGCCAGTGCCTGGGCCGGGCCAGGCCGGGCCAGGCCGACGCGAGGCGAGGCCGGAGGCACGGGCGGGGCAAGGCCGGAGGCGCGGGCGGGGCGGATGGCTGACTCCGGCACTTCGAACGGACTTCGCAAGCTGGTAGCTACTGCGGTGGTGGGCTGGCGCTTTGGGTGGGGTTGTGAGCTGTTGCTTTTGCCATAGTGAGCCTCATCAATGAGCCCGGGGCCGTTCGAGGGCCGCGCGGAGCCGCCGCAGCCATGCCCCTCGCGTGTAACCCCTACGGCCTCCCCGTCGCCTTCGGGAAGGCGGTCAGCCTGTTACCGGCCGCCCATGAGCGCCACCTGGGCCAGAGCGGGATGAGCGTTCAGACGCCCTCACCACCCCCGGAAGGCTTGTGGTCGGGCGATTCCTCCTGGTTGCCGTACATCGTGTCGTGTTGGATGCGGGGCGAACACACCGACGCGGAAGGGCACGCACAGCGCCTCCCACCATCGTCCAGGCGCACCGTAACCGTGTCGGCGGGGACGTTGTGCCCGGTGACGATCCCCTCGCCCTGAGGCGTGCTCACCCGGCTTCCCGCGCGAGGCATCCTGGACCGGCTCTCGACGTACAACGGGTGCTCGTACTTCAGGCAGCACATGAGCCGCCCACAAGCCCCCGCGATGCGCAACGGGTTGACCGGCAGATCCTGGTCTTTGGCCATGCGCACGGACACGGGCTCGAAATCCTTCAGGAACGTGGCACAGCACAGGTCACGGCCGCAGGGACCGATGCCGCCCTGCAACCGCGCCTCGTCCCTGGGACCGATCTGCCGCAGCTCGACCCTGGCCCGCAGGTTACGGGCCAGGTCGCGGACCAAGGCCCGGAAGTCGACCCGATGAGGGGCCGAGAAGTAGACGGTGTAGACGTTGTCCTGGTCGAGATAGTCGATGCCGACGACCTTCATCGGCAGCGTGTGCCGTTTGATCAGCTTCTTCGACACGCTGCGGGCCTCGGCCCTGCGGCGTTTGTTGGACTCGTCACGCGAGAGGTGTTCCTCACCCGCCGGCCCCTCGCACACGGGCAGACCGTCGATGTCCTCGCTCGTGTACTGCGGCGCCCACACACACTCCGCCACCTCGGGGCCCGAATCGGTCGGCACCAGCACCTTGTCGCCGACCTTGAAGGTGTGCCCGCCCGGATCGAGGTAGTAGAGCCTCCCGTAGCGCGTGAAGCTCACGGCCATGATCATTCCCATGGGCTCGAGCTCGCCTCCCTGACGGCCTCGGGGGTTGTTACGGCCTTCCGTTGCCACACTACGTGTGTCCCCCGGTGAACGTGAGGGGCACCGGGCCCGATCTTGAATCAACCGCCCGTCCGGCAGTCCTGGCCCTTCGGCAGCGAGACCCGGTAGCGGGCCATGGCCAGAGCCGCGTCGACCGTACAACGGCGGTCGACGACGGATGCGACACCCCGCTGCCGTCTCAGGGCCTTCAGCAGCGCGCTCCAGTCGTCGCGCTCCGACCTCATCTGCAACCGGTACGACTCCGGCATGTCCCCGATCTTGGTGGCGGCGAGCAGTGCCTTGTTGTCCTGGTAGCTGCGCTTGAAGTTCTCGTACGCCGTCGACCGGTCCTCGTAGACGATGGACTTGACCTGCTTGGACGCGCGCAGGAGAGCGACGATCTCGGCCTTCTGTCTGGTCGTGGCCCCCTTGCCCTCCTTCACGATCTTGTCGCCGTCCGCCGCACGTTCGGCCCCGCAGGCGGGCAGCGCCGAACCGTCGCCGCAGAGGAAGACGCTGACCTGAGTGCCGGATGACGGAAAAGAAGCGGCGGAGGGCACCAAGTCGATGTCCTCGACCCCCGGGAGCGAGCTGAGTGCCTGCTTCACCGGCACCGGATCCGTGTCGGGCTCCAGCCGCAGCCGGAACGAGGCACGCAGGTCGTCGACCGTCACCGCGTCGAGCAGCCGCTGGTTGTGCACGAAGTCGCGCCGGAAGCTCTCGAAGGCTTCGGCTTGGTCCACATACATGAGCGAGGTGACGCCGGACACCTCCTTCGCCGCCTTGGCGATCGACTTCGTCTGATCAATCGTGACGCCCTGCCCCTGACAGGACGGCGCCTTCCCGCTGGCCGACCTCGAACAGAGGAAGATCGTCAGCTCTTGGGCATCGGCCTGACCGCTGGGGGGGCCGGCCAGCGTCGCCACGTGCTCGTCGCCTCGCACGCCCAGCCAGACGGCGGTCGTAGCCCCCGCGAGCACCACCGCCACGGCCGCGCTCACCAGCCGGAGGTCCACCCGGCTCCGGCGCCGCTCCGGCGTGCGCAGCGGCTTGAGCGCGCCGGTGTCGACGGTCGCGCCGGCCTCGACGAGCGCGGCACGAAGCCTGTCTTCCATCCGACTGTTCATGATTCCTCCCCAAGCGCCCGGCCGAGAGCGGCGAGCCCTCGCGCGATCGTGGACCTGGCCGTGCTCGCGTTGACGCCCATGGTCGCGGCGACCTCCTGGTCGGACAGGTCGAAGTAGTAGCGCAGGGTCAGCGCCTCACGCTGCCTGCGCGGCAGCTCCCGCAGGGCGAGCAGCACCTCCCGACGCTCCTCGCCCAGCAGCGCGGCGCTCTCCGCCGACCAGACCGGCGGCTCGTAGGGCACCGCCCGCCGGAACACCGTCGCCCGTCTGCGCAGGACGGACCGGCACCCGTTGAGCACGGCGGAACGCACATAGGCCAGCGCCTTGTCGGCGTCCCGCAGCCGGGCTCGGCCGGCGTGCGTACGTGCGAACGCCTCCTGTACGACGTCCTCGGCGGTGGCCTGATCACCGACCATGATCAGGGCGAGCCGCACGAGGCCCACATGATGCTCGGCGAAGATCGATGCCACATCGACCTGTTGCCGCGCCAGGGCCTGTTGTTGGGAGAGCAGTTCGACTTCCACGCTACAGAGACGCTTCGCGGGCTCACTTGCTGCTCCGGTCACCCAGCTATCTTTTCGCCCTCCTGACAAGCGAGAAGGCGGAAACCGCAGGCAGCCGCAGCCAGGCCCCCAAGGCGAGCCACCCCAGGCGAGCCCTCAAGCAGCCCGCGCAGCCACCACAAGCAGTGGCCGGGATCAGCTCAGGCCGCCCCGCGCAGCGACAACATCATCGCCTCCACCGCCATCTGCGGATTGACGTTGGCCCCCAGCCGCTCCCGGCACCGCATGATCGCGTCGATCCGCCGCAGCGTCTCCTCCGGCGTGGACGACCTGGCGAGCTGGTCGAGATCGAACCGGATGTCGTCGTTGGCCAGCTCCACCCCCGCCCCGAACTGCATGGCCAGCACGTCGCGGTAGTACGACACCAGCTCCAGCAGCGCGGCGTCGAGCGAATCCCGTTTGATGCGGGTGGCCCGGGACTTCTGCCGGTCCTCCAGCTCCTTGAGTGCGCCCGCCCCGCCGCGCACCAGCCCCCGGTTGAGCCCCTTGCCCGTGGAGCCCTCGCCGTAGATCTTGCGCAGCTCGGCCGTCTCGTTCTCGTTGAGCGCTGCCGTGGCCGCCGCGGCCTCTTCCTCAGCCGTCTTGACCAGGCGTTCGGCGGCGGACACGCACTCGCCCACCCCGGTCAGCGTGCGTGGGATGCCGAGCACGGCCTCCCGCCGGTGGCGGGCGCCCTCGTCGAGGGCCAGTGACCGTGCCCTGCTGATGTGCCCCTGCGCGGCCCGCGCGGCGAACGCGGCGGTCTCCCACGGCACGCTGTCGCGGGTGGCCAGCACGTGCGCGACGGCCTCGGTGGACGGCGTGGTCAGCGTGACCTGGCGGCAGCGCGACCTGATGGTGATCATGAGGTCGTCGGGGGCGGGCGCGCACAGCAGCCAGACCGTGCGCGGCGGCGGCTCCTCGATGGCCTTGAGCAGGGCGTTGGCCGCCGACTCCGTGGCGCGGTCGGCGTCTTCGAACAGGATGACCCGCCAGCGGCCCTGGGTGGGCGCGCCGGCAGCCCGCAGGATGAGCTCGCGGGTCTGCTTGACGCTGTAGGACAGGCCCTCAGGACGTACGGACTCCAGGTCGGGGTGAGAGCCGATGAGCACCTGGTGGCACTGGTCGCAGTGGCCGCAACCGGCGTCGGGGCACAGCAGCGCGGCGGCGAAGGCGCGCGCGGCCTCCTCCCGGCCCGAGCCGGGCGGGCCGGTGAACAGCCAGGCATGCGTCATGCCGGCGCCGCGACCGCCCTTGACGGCCTCGCCGGCCGCCGCAGCGGCCCGCGACAGCACGGAGATCGCCTGGTTCTGCCCGACGAGGTCATCGAAAACTGTCACGGCGTAAGGCTAGTCGCGGATGGCGGGCATCGTGCCCGTGGCGTCTTCGGACTCCCGGGGCACCGGATCGGGCAGGATCTCGCGGATGCGGTCCTGGATCTGGCGGGTCAGCACCTCGGGCGGCATCGTGCCGTCGACCACGAGGTAGCGGCCGGGATCGGCGGCGGCCAGCGCGCGGAACTCCTTGCGCACCCGCTGGTGGAACTCCAGCGGCTCGGACTCGATGCGATCGGCCGCCCCGCCCAGCCGGGTGAGCCCCACCTCGGGCGGCGTGTCGATGAGCACGGTCAGATGCGGCACGAGGCCGCCCGTCGCCCACGCGTTGATCTTGGACACGTCTTCGGGGTCGAGCGCCCGGCCGGCGCCCTGGTAGGCCAGGGACGAGTCGACGTAGCGGTCGCTGATCACCAGCGAGCCCCGGTAGAGCGCCGGGCGGATCACCTTCTCGACGTGCTCGGCCCGGTCGGCCGCGTAGAGCAGGGCCTCCGAACGGGCCGACAGACCTCGCTCGGCCGCGTCGAGCAGGATGGCCCGCAACCGCATGCCGATCTTGGTGGAGCCGGGCTCCCGCGTCTGGACCACGTCGTAGCCCTGGTCGCGCAGCCAGATGGCGATCAGCCGCGACTGGGTGGTCTTGCCCGAGCCCTCGCCGCCCTCGAACGCCATGAACAGCCCCGGCACGTGCTCGGCCGGCTCGGCGGGGTAGCGCTCGCCGCGCACCGCCGCGAGAAGGTCGGCCGACAGCGAGACGCCCTGCCTGTCGTCCATGTGGCGCAGCGCCAGGATCCCGACGGCCATCGCGAGCCCGCCGCCGATGACCAGCACCAGATTGGTGCCGTCGAAGCGGTAGGCGATGGCGCCGAGGCCGAACTCGTGGGCGCCGAAGAGCGCCGCCAGCGGGTTGGCCACCGCCACCACGAGCAGCAGGGTGACCCGCGCCGTGGACTGCAGGAACGAGAACGTGCGCCCGCGCAGCGCGTCTTCGACCTCCAGCCCGATCAGGGTGTAGCCGATGATCCACGCGATGCCCGCGCACGCCCCGAGCAGCACGGTCAGCATGACGACGATCGGCAGGTTGTGGATCAGCGCGATGGCCACGAGCACCACCCCGGCCACGGTGATGGCCAGGCCGAACAGCCGCCGCCGCGACAGCCCGCGCAGCAGCCTGAGGCCGACGAACATGCCCAGCGCCATGCCGACGAAGACCGCGCCGAACACGACGCCGTAGGCCGCGTCGCCGCCGCCGAGGGCCACCACGTAGATCTTCGCCACGCCGACCACGGCCCCGCCCGCGGCGAACGCGCCGAGCATGCCGATGATCAGGCCGCGCACGAGCCGGTTGCCGCCCACGAAGCGCCAGCCCTCGACGACCTGCTTGAGCACCGAGGGCGTCGAGATCGCGCCGTCGCGCTTGGGGATGCCGCGCAACGTGAAGATCAGGAAGGCCGACACCAGGTAGGCCAGGGAGTTGACGATCAGCGCCGGAGCGGTCGGGTCCATGCCGTTGAGCAGCGGCAGGACGCTGCGCCCCATGTCGCCGGCCAGGGACAGCGCGGCGAACAGCAGGGCCGCGATCGGCGCGCTGCCGTAGGTGACCAGCAGGTTGAGCCGGTTGGCGGATTCGAGCTGGTCCTTGGGCACCAGGTTGGGCACCGTGGCGTCCTTGGCCGGGACCCAGAACAGGTTGACGCACTCGACCAGGACGGTCGCGACGATCACCCACTGGTAGGTGCCGATGACCGGGATCGACAACACGACCGCGAACCTGGCCAGGTCTGCGGTGAACATGGTCAGCCGCCGGTCGAACCGGTCGGCGAACACCCCGGCCAGCGGCCCGAGCAGCACCGCCGGCAACATCTTGGCGATGAACACGCCGCCCACGGCCAGCGACTGCATGCGGTAGTCGCCCTGGTTGAGGTTTCCGGCGAGGGCGGTCAGGGCCAGGATGTTGAGCCAGTCGCCCAGACTGCACACCGACATGGCCGTCCAGAGACGGCGGAACGGCGCATGGGCCAGCACATGTGCAGCGCGCCTAGGGGCAGTCATGATTTCAGCGTATCCAGGTGTCGGCCGGACATGGGAAGGCGGGAGACAACGCGGAATTACCCGCTTGTCCGTGGCTGAGGGTATTACGTTCGCGGGTCGGCGTGCAGGTTACCCGCATGGAATAGGCCCTCGAAAACGTCGTCAATTCATTACTCCGGCCTCTTGCCTGATCTGCTCCACCAGAGGCATCCAGGCGGCGCGGACGGCGGCCGGCAGGGCCAGCTCGCCCCAGAGCTCGACCAGCAGCGCGCCGTCGACATGGTCGAGCAGGTCGGCGGGGCCGCCCTCGCTCAGCAGCGCCGAGTAGGCCGCCCGGCGCTGGTCGCGGTCGGCCAGGTCGTAGACCCGGCCGCCGAACCGCAGGACGCCCAGCGCCGCGGCCACCGGCAGCCGCCGCAGCCGGCTCGGGACGTGGAAGCTGCGCCCGCCCGCCGACTGCACGGCGAACTCGACCTTGGGCTCAAGGGCCAGCCGGAACCCGGCCGCGTCGAGGATGCGCCCGGCGGTCTCCAGCGTCGGCGACTTCCTGCCGTGCTCGTAGGCCGACAGCGTGGTGCGCGAGGTGCCGCTCCTGCTGGCCAGCGCCTTCTGGTTCATGCTCGCCGCGTGGCGCGCCTGCCTGAACAGCAGCCCGCCGCGCCTGGCCCAGAAGGCGACGTCGGGCGCGAGCGAAGCCGCTTGACGCAACGCCCCTTCCGCCGGGGAGGACACCATGCTCACCTCCTGCGAGTATCCGGTCGGATACTACGCCAAGATGACACCACGTGGCGACCGCGTCGCGCAAAGTCAGGAGCGCAGCTCCAGCATAGTGATCTCCGGCGGCGCGCCGACCCGTACCGGCGGCCCCCAGAACCCCGCGCCCCTGGTGACGTACACCTGCACGCCGTCGACCGTGGCCAGCCCCGACACGACGGGCTGCTGCAGGCCCACCACCAGGTTGAACGGCGCGATCTGGCCGCCGTGCGTGTGCCCCGACAGCTGCAGGTCGACGCCGAAGCCGGCCGCCTGGTCCACCTGTACGGGCTGGTGCGCGAGCAGCACGGTGGAGCGCCCGGGCGTCCGTCCGCCGAGCGCCTTGGCGAAGTCGGGCCCGTCGCCGACGGCCTCGCCGTTGAGGTCGTTCACCCCGGCCAGGTCGAGCACGGCGCCCTGGTGGCTGATCTCCACACGCTCGTTACGCAACGAGCGAACGCCGAGCTGGTCGAGTTCCTCGATCCATTCCTGGGGGCCGTTCTGGGTGTAGTACTCGTGGTTACCGGTCACGAAATATGCCCCGTAGCGGGACTCAAGGCTTTTGAGGGGCTTGGCGAGGGCGCCCAACTGCGCCACGGACCCGTCCACCAGGTCGCCGACGATGGCCACCACGTCGGGACGCAGGCCGTTGATCATCCTGACGATGCGCTCGGTGTGGCCGACGCCCGTGAGCGGGCCCAGGTGGATGTCGCTCACCACGGCGAAGCGCAGGCCGTTCAGCCTCGGGTCGAGCTTGGGCAGCCGGACCCGCACCGGCTCCAGCACCGGGTCGCCCAGAGCGCTGGTCATGCCGTAACCGACCGTGCCGAGCGCGCCGACCCCGGCCACCACCGCGGTGGTGCGCCCCAGGAAGAGCCGCCTGCTCATGGGCGGCGCGGTAGGGGGAACGGGCTCAGTGGCGGGCCCGGACGGCGCGGCGGCGGACGCCATCGCCGCCACCGGAACCGGCTCCTTGACCGCCACCGACCCGCGCTCGCCCCTGCGGATGATCATCGAAGCGACGGCCCGCGGCACCTCCAGCACCAGCAGGAACACCACGAGGTAGAACATCAGCGCCACCCACAGGTAGCCCGGCCAGGCCAGCCAGTTGCCCAGCTCCATCCGCGTGCCCGCGAACGCGGCCACCACGAGCAGGACGAGCCCGACCAGGCCCCAGGTCAGCGCCTTGCGGGCGCGCCCGGGGCGGGTCGCGGAGCGCACCATCCGATGCCACAGATAAAGGTGCGCCGCCACGACGAGAGCGACGAAGACCAGCACGATCACACGTCGATGCTACTTACGATTTGGCCGCCGGCTTCTTCGCGGTCGTCTTCTTCGCCGGGGCCTTCCGCGTGGTCTTCTTCGGCGCGGGCGCCCGATCGCGGCGCTCGGCCAGCAGCTCGGCGGCCCGTTCGATGGTGATGTCCTCGACCGTGTCGCCCTTGCGCAGCGACGCGTTCGTCTCGCCGTCGGTCACGTAGGGACCGAAACGCCCCTCCTTGACCACGACCGGCTTCTTCGACGCCGGATCGTCACCCAGCTCCCGCAGCGGCGCCGCCGCCGCGGCCCGCCGCCCGCGCTGCTTGGGCTGCGCGAACAGCTCCTTGGCCTGCTCGATCGTGACCGTCAGCAGGTCCTCTTCCGAGGAGAGCGAGCGGGAGTCGGTGCCCTTCTTGATGTACGGCCCGAACTTCCCGTTGTGCGCCACGACCTCCTCGCCGTCGAGCTCGCCCACCACCCGGGGGATGGCCAGCAGCTTGAGCGCGTCGTCGAGGGTGATCGTGTCGAGCGACATCGTCTTGAACAGGGAGCTGGTGCGCGGCTTGGGGGCGTCTGCCTTCTTCGTCCGCTTCTTCGGCGTCTCGTCCTCGGCCGGCTCGGGCAGGATCTCCGTCACGTACGGCCCGTAACGGCCGTCCTTGGCCACGATCATGTGGCCGCTCACGGGGTCGCGCCCCAGCTCGCGGTCGCCGGTCGGCCGCGAGAACAGCTCCTCGGCCTTCTCCGCCGTCAGCTCGTCGGGCGTGGTGTCCTCGGGCACGTTGACCCGCGCGCCGTCTCTGTCCAGGTACGGCCCGTAACGCCCGACCCGCAGGACGATGTCCGTCCCCTTGATCGGGAACGAGCTGATCTCCTTGGCGTCGATGTCACCGAGGTCGGTGACCATCTCCTTCAGGCCCTCGTCACCGTCGCCCGCGCCGTAGTAGAAACGCTGCAGCTCGGGCACCCGCTCGGCGCGGTCGTTGGCGATGTCGTCGAGCACCTTCTCCATCTCGGCCGTGAAGTCGTAGTCGACCAGGTTGCCGAAATGCTGCTCAAGCAGGTTGACCACGGCGAAGGCCAGGAAGGACGGCACCAGCGCGGTGCCCTTCTTGAACACGTAGCCGCGGTCGAGGATCGTGCCGATGATCGACGCGTACGTCGAGGGCCGCCCGATCTCGCGGTCTTCCATCTCCTTGACCAGCGAGGCCTCGGTGTAACGGGCGGGCGGCTTGGTGGAGTGGGCGGCCACGTCGAGCCGCGACACGGTCAGCGCGTCGCCCTCGGCCAGGTTGGGCAGCCGCTTCTCGGAGTCGTCGCGGTCGGTCGAGGGGTCGTCGGCCCCCTCGACGTACGCCTTGAGGAACCCGTAGAAGGTGATCGTCCGGCCCGAGGCGCTGAACTCGACGTCTTCGCCGGAAGCCGAACGACCGCCGACCTTGACGCTGATCGACTCGCCGACCGCGTCCTTCATCTGCGAGGAGACGGTGCGCTGCCAGATCAGCTCGTAGAGGCGGAACATGTCGCCGGACAGCCCGGTCTCGCCCGGCGTGCGGAACTCCTCGCCGGAGGGCCGGATCGCCTCGTGGGCCTCCTGCGCGCTCTTGACCTTGCTGGTGTAGACGCGCGGCTTGTCGGGCACGTACGCGGCGCCGTAGAGCTTGATGGCCTGCGAGCGGGCGGCGGCGATCGCGGTCTCCGACAGCGTGATGCTGTCGGTACGCATGTAGGTGATGAAACCCTGCTCGTACAGCCGCTGGGCGACCTGCATCGTGTACTTGGCGGAGAAGCCCAGCTTCCGGCTGGCCTCCTGCTGCAATGTGGTCGTCCGGAACGGCGCGTACGGCTTGCGCGTGTACGGCTTGCGCTCGACGGACTTGACCGAGAACGACGTGCCCTGGAGCCGGCCGGCCAGCTCACCGGCGGCGGCCTCGGACAGGTGCAGCACGTCGGCCGTCTTGAGCTGCCCGGTGCTGGCGAAGTCGCGCCCCTGGGCCACCCTCTTGCCGCCCACCGAGGTCAGCGTCGCGGTGAAGTCACGCGGCCGCTCCTCGGGCTTGCCCGAGTCGAACAGCGCCTGCAGGTCCCAGTAGTGGGCGGAGGTGAACGCCATGCGCTCCCGCTCGCGCTCCACCACCAGCCGCGTCGCCACCGACTGCACCCGGCCGGCCGACAGCCGCGGCTTGACCTTCTTCCACAGGACCGGGCTGACCTCGTAACCGTAGAGCCGGTCGAGGATGCGGCGGGTCTCCTGGGCGTCGACCAGGCGGAGGTTGAGGTCGCGCGGGTTCGCGACGGCGTCGCGGATCGCCTGCGGCGTGATCTCGTGGAACACCATGCGGTGGACGGGCACGGTCGGCTTGAGCACCTCGCGCAGGTGCCAGGCGATCGCCTCGCCCTCCCGGTCCTCGTCAGTGGCCAGGTAGAGTTCGTCAGCACCCTTCAACAGCTGCCGCAGCTTGCTGACCTGCGCCTTTTTGTCGGGGTTGACGACGTACAGCGGCTCGAACTCGTGCTCGACGTTCACGCCGAGGCGCGCCCAGGACTCCTTCTTGAAGGCCTCGGGGATGTCGTCGGCCCGCTCCGGCAGGTCACGGATGTGGCCGATGCTGGACTCGACCGTGTAGCCGGCGCCGAGGTATTTCTCGATCGTCTTCGCCTTGGCGGGCGACTCGACGATCACCAGGCGTGTTCCGCCGGAGCTGCCGTTCTTGGCTGGCACGCTGCTTCCTACCTCACTGTTCGCTTGCAATCCCCCTGCCGGGAGTCGGCATAGATCTGAAAGGTAACCCGACTCGCGGAAATTTCCTTCCCCCGGGCTACCCACTAGCTTCCGGGTCCACCCACAAGCACGCAGAATAAGCCCCATCGAGCGGCATGGCGCCCTGACTCACCCTGGAGACTAATCGTTGTGCTCGACTACTCCTACATGGATATCTTCATTCCGCGCGACCTCACTCGCGAAGCCGCACGTCAACTGCTGACCGAACACGCAGAGTACGGCCAGTGGGAGCTCGCGCGGGTGCGGGTGCACCCCGACGGGAGCCGGCACGTACGGCTGCGACGCAAGGTCATCCGTGTCCGCAGCACGCTCTGAGCCTGGACATGGCTTTGCCCGCTCCGGGCCGCGCCCCCGGAACGGGCAAAGCATCTATCGCCTACCGCTCCCAGGCGGTGGAGCGGTAGCGGTATCTGTGGTTACCGACCTATGCCGTATATCTACTTACGGCCGAACCGGAACCGACGGGCGGTCGCGAACAGCGTGGCCGACGCGGCGAACATCGAGCCGAGCAGCAGCGCGAGCAGCGAGCTGGAGTTCATCCCGGTGAGACCGGCGGGCTGGGCGGCGCTCATGAGGCCCAGGTTGCCGACCGGCAGGCCGCCGGTGGCCGAGGTCACGGCGCCGCCGACCGGGGTGGAGGAGAGCAGGTCGGTGGCCGGGGAGAGCGGCGAAGAGGGACGGGCCGGCGCCCTGCGCACGTGGTCGGTCCTGTCAGCCATGTGACGCTTGCCGGGCCGGACGGGCACCCGCTTCTCCCAGGACTTGGCCGGCATGTCCGCCTCGCCGGGCCTGGCCCGCGCCGGAGCCTGCGCCTGGCCGGGAAGGCCGGGCAACTCGGGCAGGGCCGGCAGGCCCAGGGTCTTGGACGCGTCGTCCACGAGCGGCAGCGAGGACAGGCCGCCGCCGACCGGCAGGCCCGAGCCCTCCAGCTGCTGCGTCACGTTGCCGGGGAGCGGCAGGCCCGAGCTCTGGAGCTGCTGCGTCACGTTGCCGGGAACCGGCAGGCCGCCCGCCTTCGGCAGGCCGCCGACGTCGGGCAGACCGGGCACGGCGCCGGTGCCGTTGACACCGTTGAGCGCCGGGACGGCGGGCACCGCGGGCAGCAGCCCGCTCTTGGCCGCGGCCTGGTGGCCGGTGGACCGCAGGAACTGGCCGTAGCCGCCCGGGTTGCCGGGCTTGCCGACGTGCGCGCCGCCCAGGCAGCCCGCCGCGGCGTCGCCCAGCACGGCCACGGCGTTGCCGCAGACGTTGACCGGGGCCGTGATCGGCGCGATCACCTGGTTGCCGCTCAGCACGCCCGAACGCCCGGAGGTCGAGTTGCCGCCGCCGCCCACACCGTTGTGCGGCCAGACGGCCGCGCCGCCCTTGCAGTGGGCGCTGGAGGCGCCGAGCACCGCGGCCGCGTTGCCGCAGACGTTGAGCGGCGCCGTGATCGGCGCGATCACCTGGTTGCCCGCCCCGACGCCCGACTGGCCGGAGGTGTGGTTGCCGCCGGCGCCCCGGCCGCCGTTCTTGACCGAGACGACGCCCCGGCACCCGGCGAACGCCTTGCCGAAGGCGGCCACCGCGTTGCCGCAGACGTTGAGCGGAGCCGTGATCGGCGCGATCACCTGGTTGCCGCTCAGCACGCCCGAACGCCCGGAGGTCGTGTTGCCGCCCGCCCCGGAACCGGCGCGGGTGTTCAGCACCGTCGCGCCGCCCCGGCAGTTGGCCACCGCGTTGCCGACGGCGTTGCCGCAGGCCGTGATGGGCAGGTTGACGGGGGCGATCACCTGGTTGCCGCTGCCGGCGCCATAACGCCCGTCGGTGTCGTTGCCCGTGGAGCCCGGCGCGGCCATGTGGTGCAGCCAGCCGCCGCCGCCCGAGTTGGTGACGCTGGCGCCGCCCTGGCAGCCCGCGAACGCCCGCCCGAACACCGCCACCGCGTTCCCGCAGATGTTGATCGGCCCGTTGACCGGCGCGATCACCTGGTTGCCGCCCAGCGCGGACGAGCGCCCGGACGTACGGTTGCCGCCCGCGTTGCCGACGCCGCTGTTGTGCACGGAGGCGCCGCCCTTGCAGCCCGCGGTCGCGTCGCCGAAGATGGCCAGCGCGTTGCCGCAGGCGTTGATCGGAGCCGTGATCGGCGCCGTGAGCTGGTTCCCGCCGATGAGGCTGGAGTCGCCCGAGGTCTGGTTGCCCCCGGCGCCGCCCTTGCCCTTGTTGTGGACGGTCGCGCCGCCCCGGCAGCCCGCGTCCGACTTGCCGAACAGGGAGACCGCGTTGCCGCAGGCGTTCAGCGGCGCGGTGATCGGGGCGTTGACCTGGTTGCCGCCCAGCACGCTGGAGTTTCCGGAGGTGCGGTTGGGGATGTCGCTCGGGCCGGCGTTCTCGACCGAGGCGCCGCCGTGGGACCCGGCGGACGACTGGCCGGCCGCGCCGACGGCGTTGCCGCTGATGTCGATGGGCAGGTTGATCGGCAGGTTGACCTGGTTGCCGCCGCCGACCGAGGAGTTGCCCGAGGTGTCGGCGAAGGCCGCACCGCTGCCGAACGACATGACCGCGACCGCCAGAAGGGCCGCAGGAGTAGATGCTCTAGCCCACGTACGCATGGTGAATGCTCCTAGTGGTTCTTGGGGGGATACCTGAAACGGTTCGCGGGCAGCCGAGGCCGTGCGAGGTCGCACACAACGGTGACCTCGGATTCGCGAACAGGTTGACTGACGTCTCACCCGCCGGCGGAGGGGATCTGACCACGCTCCGCCGTCGCTCTCCGGACGGGACGTCCGGGGCGTGTGGAGATGGCGGGATCAGTCAGGTGAGAAGGAAGGGTCGTCCGCCGCTGTGCGGACGACGGGGGGCAGCACACGCGCCATGACGGCGGACTGGTACTGCAGCCGCGGGTCGACACCGGACCTCGCGACATCCCCCATACCGGGCCCGAACGGGCCGCTGCCACCACCGTTGGGCACCAGTCCATCGGTGTCCAAGATCTTTCCGGCGGAGGATGGTGGTGGCAGACCAGGATCCTGCTGGCTGTTGAGACCGTCCACGGTGCGGCCGGCCATCGCCTCGGCGTTGTCCGACGCCGAGGGGTAGCCGGGGACCGAAAGGGGAGCGGGGGCCGCGTCGGCGGCTCCTGTGGTGGCCGCGGTGGCATCCGCGGCCGCCGGAGCGGCGGACATGGCTCCGAACACGACGGCGAGCAGCCATCCGGCCGCCACGAGGGCGCCCATCGTGACTGCCCGCACGACAACCCTGCGGGCACCGGCCGCGAACCGCGCCATCCGGTCGGCCCGCTCGGCGGTCGTGTCCTGCTCCGGGAGCGTCGTGGGCACGCGGCGCACAGCGAGGGACGACGCCCTCGACTGCCCGACCTTCGTGCGTGCCACGTGACCTCCCAGCTTCCGGAACCGGCCTCACGTCGTGAGGCCGGTCCGTGGACTCACCCCTCAACGATCCGTAACCGTAGCAGCACCCAAAGTTGCCGCAAGGGCTTTTCAGCAGAGACCCCGAAAAAGGCCAAGGACACGCTGGTGCGCTTCACGGAAGACACCTGGGAGGGTCATCAGGACGGTCCGGCGGGGCCGCCGGCGGGCCGCCGGAGAGTCGGCGCCGCCCCCCTGTGCCGATACTTGGTATGACTCACCCCCCAGAGTTTGCTAACCTTACGGAGCCGACGCGAGATGACGTCCCGCGTGCAGGCACCAAGTCCGGGTGGCGGAATAGGCAGACGCGCTAGCTTGAGGTGCTAGTGCCCAGTGATGGGCATGGGGGTTCAAGTCCCCCCTCGGACACACCGCACACATGTGGAGGCACCGGTTGACCGGGCCTCCACATTCTGCTTTCCGGGGCAGTACGTGAATCAGCCGGGGACCCCGAGCCCGCAGACTCCCTTCTCCATGACGATGCTGCGCTGCGCCACCGTGAGCACGTTCAAGCCACGTCGTGGGGCGGTGAGGGCCTGGGGAGCGGATGAGGAGGGGGCGGTTCCCGGGGGCGGCGATGAGTTTCGTCGGTGGGGGTGGTCAGTATGGGGGTGACGAGGACTGCTGACGAAACCCATGACCGCCAGGCCGGCCGTGACGAGGTCGGGCCCGAGACCGATAGAGGTACCGTGTCCAGCCCACAACTCGAATCATCTGCCAAGGGCGTGTCCGCCGGGTCGGGCCGTACGCCCGCCGTGATCCGGTTGCTGGTGCTGGCGACGTTCGTGGTCGTGCTCAACGAGACGATCATGATCAACGCGATCCCCCGGCTGATGGACGCCATGCACATCACCGAGCAGACCGCCCAGTGGCTCTCCACGGCCTTCATGCTGACCATGGCCGGGGTCATCCCGATCACCGGCTGGTTCCTGCAGCGGGTCACCACCCGCACGGCATACACCACCGCCATGGGGCTGTTCCTGCTGGGCACGGCGCTGGCCGCGGTCGCGCCGGTGTTCGGGGTGCTGCTGGGGGCCCGGATCGTCCAGGCGTCCGGCACGGCCGTGATGATGCCGCTGCTGATGACCACGCTGATGCAGGTCGTGCCGGAGAAGGACCGGGGGCGGGTGATGGGCAACGTGACGCTGGCGATCTCCGTCGCCCCGGCCATGGGTCCGGCGATCTCCGGGGTGATCCTGCACTTCGGGTCGTGGCGGCTGCTGTTCGCGGTGGTGCTGCCGATCGCCGGGCTGATCACGTGGAGCGGCCTGCGGCAGCTCAGGAACACCGGCGAGCCCGAGGTCAGCACGATCGACTGGTTCAGCGTGGTGACGGCGGCGGCCGGGTTCGGCGGGCTGGTCTACGGGCTCAGCCGGTTCGAGGGCGGTGACGTGCGCGTCGCCGCCGCGATCACGGCGGCCGGGCTGGTCACCATCGCCGTCTTCGTGGTGCGCCAGCTCGTGCTGCAGAGGCGCGGGGCGCCGCTGATGGACCTGCGCACGTTGCGCCACCGCACGTACACGGTGGCGCTGGTGCTGATGTCGGTGGCCTTCATGGCGATGCTCGGGTCGATGATCCTGCTGCCTCTCTACCTGCAGAACGTCCGGGCGCTCAGCCCGCTGGAGACCGGGCTCCTGGTGATGCCGGGCGGGCTGGCGATGGGCCTGCTCGGCCCGGCCGTCGGCCGCGTGTTCGACAACCACGGCGGCCGGGTGCTGGTCATCCCCGGCGCGATCGGGATCATGCTCGCGCTGGCCGGGTTCACCCAGGTCACGATGACGATGCCGTACTGGCAGCTGCTGGGCCTGCACGCGCTGCTCATGGTGAGCCTGGCCGCGACCTTCACCCCGGTCTTCACGCTCGGGCTCGGGGCGGTCCCGCCGCACCTGTACCCGCACGGCAGCTCGATCCTGAGCACGCTCCAGCAGGTCGCCGCGGCGATCGGCACCGCGCTGGTGGTCACCGTGATGAGCGCGCGGGCCGACACCCTGCGGGCCGAGGGCCTCACGCAGGCGCTGGCGACCCTCGGCGGCATGCGGCTGGCGTTCGTGGTGGGCGCGGTCCTGTCGGTGGCGGTGGTGGTGACCGCGCTGCTGCTGCCGTCCCGGGCGGAGCGCGCCGTCGAGCACTAGAAGCGCGCCGTCGAGCACCAGGAGCGCGCCGTCGAGCGCTAGGGGGCGGTGGCGCCCAGGTAGGTGAGGACGGCGCGCACCCGGCGGTTGGTGTCGTCGTCGGCGGCGAGGCCGAGCTTGGCGAAGATCGTGGTCGTGTACTTGCTGATGGCGCCTTCGCTGAGGAACAACCGGGCCGCGATCGCCGCGTTCGACAGGCCCTCGGCCATCAGTTCGAGCACCGAGCGTTCGCGTTCGGTGAGGGTGGCGAGGGGGTCGGCGTGGGCGGGGCGGCCGAGCAGCTTGGCGACCACCGTCGGGTCAAGCGCCGTGCCGCCGTCGGCGACGCGGGCGAGCGCGTCCATGAACTGGCCGGCGTCGAGTACGCGGTCCTTGAGCTGGTAGCCGACGCCGCCCTGGCCGTCGGCCAGCAGTTCGCGGGCGTAGAGCTGCTCCACGTGCTGGGAGAGGATCAGCACGGGCAGGCCCGGCACCTCGCGGCGGGCGGCGAGCGCGGCCTGGAGCCCCTCGTCGGAGAAGGTCGGCGGCAGCCGCACGTCCACGACGGCCACGTCGGGACGGTGGCCGACCAGCGCTTCGAGCGCCGCGGGGCCGGAGTCGACGGCCGCGACGACGGTGTGCCCGTACGCCTGGACGAGACGGACGAGCCCGTCGCGGAGCAGGAAGAGATCCTCGGCTATGACAATTCGCACGGCACCGCCACTGAGACGCGGGTGGGACCCCCGAGAGGGCTGTCGATGTCCAGACGGCCGCCGAAAGCGGCCATCCGGCGTCTGACGCCGTCCAGCCCGGAGCCGGCGGACGCGCTCGCCCCGCCGGCGCCGTCGTCGGTGACGGTCGCGGTGAGGGTCCGCGCCTGCGGCTGGTAGCCGAGCTCGACGGTCGCCCGGGTGGCGCGGGCGTGTTTGGCCACGTTCGCCAGCAGCTCGGCGACGGCGAAGTAGACCGCGGACTCGACCGGACGCTCGGGCCGCGCGGGCACGGAACTGCGTACGGCGACCTCGACGGGCGCGTCCAGCGCCAGGGCCCGGACGGCGTCGACCAGGCCGCGCTCGGTGAGCACCGGCGGGTTGATGCCGCGCACCAGCGAGCGCAGCTCGGCCAGCGCCGCGATCGACGAGGCGCGGGCGTCGGCCAGGATGGCGCGGGCGGCGGCGGGGTCGGTCTCCAGGAGATGTTCCGCGGCCTGCATCGACATGCCCATGCCGACCAGCCGCGCCTGGGCCCCGTCGTGCAGGCCGCGCTCGATGCGTTCGAGCTCGGCGGCCTGGGTCTGGGTCAGGTCGGCGCGGACGGCCTCCAGCTCCGCCACCCGCCGGCCGAGCCGCGAGTCCGGGATCGGGCCGAGGAAGCGGCCGGCCAGGGGGCCGAGGACGCGCCAGGCGAACGGCGCGGCGGCCAGTCCGGCGACGATCAGTGCCAGGCCGAGGCCGCGGAAGTCCGGGACGAGCGTCAGGTAGCCGCCGCCGGCCAGGCCGACCAGCGGCAGGGCGGCGACCGGCAGCACGGTCAGCCCGGCGAGCACGCACCACAGCCCGTCCCAGTGCAACTGGGGGTCGTGGAAGCGGGCGTTCATCCGGGCGCGGCGGCGGGCCTCCCGTTCGGACTTGTGGTACTCCTCGCCGTCCCACCAGTGGCCGGTGGCCATGCGGGTGACCGGCGAGGGGGTGCGGTAGGCGACCTCGATGCGCAGGCCGAGCCAGCGCGCGGCGAGCCGGCGGGCGGCCTGGCTGAAGGTGCGGCTGGTCAGCGGGTGCACGACCCAGAGGGCGACGGCGATCCACAGGATCACCACCAGCGTCTCGCCCAGCAGCGCCAGGGCCACGACGAACGGGGGCGCGGTCAGGTTCGCCGACCAGGAGTAGGCCAGCTCGGCGCCGAAGTGGCCGACGACGACGCCGACGACCGGCATCAGGCAGGTCAGCAGGACCAGGACGGCCGAGCGGCAGAGCCCGAGCACGATCTCGGCGCCCCAGCGCAGGGGCCCGCCCCTCGCGGGCGGTCTCACCTGCCAGCGTCCTTCGGCACGGCGCCAATTGTGCCAGGCTGCCCTTTTCGGCAAGGGCCGGGCCCCTCCCCGGTATCCCGCTACGCCCCCGTACGAAGGGGGCCCAGACCCACCGCGACGCCGACGGCGGCGCGGACGAACGCGGCCACCGCCGGCGAGCGGGACCCCTGCGGCCACCCCACGGCCAGCTCGGACGGCGACAGGTCGGCGACCTCCCGGTAGGCGATGCCCGGCCGGGGGTGCCGCCGCGCCACCGAGACGGGGACGAACCAGACGGCGCTCCCCAGTTCCACCAGGTTGCAGACCTGGGCCAGGTCCAGGCCGGTGCGGCGCGGCGGGTGGCCGGGGAGGGGTTCGGCGCCGTCCCGCTCGGCGGGGGTGCCGTCGGGCAGCGGCCGGCCGGCCAGGTCGGCCATGGCGAGGACGGGCCGGGCGGCCAGCGGGTCGGCGGCCGGCAGCGCGACCAGCCGGGGCTCGCTCAGCAGCGGCTCGGTGTCGAGGTCGCGGTCGTCGAAGGGGGTGGTCAGCAGCGCGACGTCGGCCCGGCCGTCGCGCAGGGCGGGGGCCTGCTCGTTGCGCCCGCCCAGCAGCAGCTCGACCGGGAGCGCGCCCTCCTCGTCGCGGTAGGCCGCGAGGATCCGCGGCAGCAGCCCGGCGTCGTAGTCGGCCTTGAGCGCCACCCGGAGCCCCGGCTCGGGACGGGCCGCGTGCCGGACCCGGCGGGCCGCCGCGGCGACCGCGTCGAGGGCGGCCCGGGCGTCGCGCAGGAAGACCTCGCCCGGCGGGGTGAGCGCGACCTGCCGCGTGGTGCGCTCCAGCAGGCGCACGCCCAGTCGGCGTTCCAGCTCGCGGATCGCCCGGGACAGCGGGGGCTGCGCCATGCCCAGCCGCTCGGCGGCCCGCCCGAAGTGCAGCTCCTCGGCCACGGCCACGAAGTAGCGGAGCTCGCGGACCTCCAGGTCATTCATATCCGCAGGGTATCAATGGTGATCGGATCGGTCCTTCAGGTTCGCCGCCGCGCTCGGTTGACTGGCCGTGCCCCCCCAGCACGACTGTCACCGATTCCCCCTGGAGTTCTCCTTGATCGTCATCACCACGCCCACCGGCCGGATCGGCCGGCAGGTTCTCGACCTCGTCCTGGCCGCGGACGAGCCGGTCCGCGTCGTCGTGCGGGACCCGGCCCGGCTGCCGGCGGCCGTGCGGGAGCGGGTGGAGGTCGTGCCGGGTTCGCACGGCGACGCCCGCGTCGTCGAGGAGGCGTTCGCGGGCGCCGACGCCGTGTTCTGGGTCGTCCCGCCGAATCCGCGAGTCGCCGGACTCGACGCCGCCTACCTGGACTTCAGCCGTCCGGCCTGCGAGGCGTTCGTGCGCCGCGGGGTGGGCCGGGTGGTCGGGGTCTCGGCCCTGGGCCGCGGCCTGCCGCTGAACGCCGGTCTCGTGACGGCCTCGCTGGCCATGGACGACCTGATCGCCGCCACGGGCGTGCCCTACCGGGCCCTGACAATGCCCTCGTTCATGGACAACCTGCTCGACCAGGCGGCGGTGATCAGGGACCAGGGCGTGTTCTTCTCGCCGGTCCACGGTGACCTGAAGGCCCCCGTCTGCGCCACCCGTGACATCGCGGCGGTGGCCGCCGGGCTGCTGCTCGACCGCGACTGGACCGGGCGGGCCGACGTCCCGGTGCTCGGTCCGGAGGACCTGTCGGGCGAGGACATGGCGCGGATCATGTCGGAGGTGCTGGGACGGCCGGTCGGCCTGCGGCACGTGCCGATGGCGGCGTTCAGGGCCATGCTGGCCGAGCAGGGCTGGTCGGAGGCGATGGCCCAGGGGATGGCCGACATGATGGAGGCCAAGAACCAGGGGCTGGACAACGCCGAGCCGCGTACTCCGCAGGCCACCACGCCCACCGGTTTCCGCCAGTGGTGCGCGGACGAGCTGCGGCCGGCCGTCCTGGGCTGAGCGGCCCCTTGTGCGGGGCTGGGGTGCGGCGTAGCGTGACTGATGACCAGATTTCACATCCAGTCACGAGGTGTGGCGCATGGCGGAGAGGGCGGACCGGATCCTCGACGCCGCGGGCGAGCTGCTCCTGCGTCACGGCTACCGCAGGGTCACCGTCGACGACATCGCGGGCCGCGCCGGGGTCGGCAAGGGCACCATCTACCTGCACTGGCGGACCAAGAACGAGCTGTTCGAGGCGCTGCTGCTGCGGGAGTCCATCGAGGTCGTGGAGGAGTTCGCGGCGCTGCTGCGGCACGACCCCGCCCAGGTGCTGCCGCATCGTTTCTCGCGGGCGGCCTTCGTCTCCATGAGCCGCAGGCCGCTGCTGCGGGCGCTGTTCACCACCGACATCGAGCTGCTGGGCAAGCTGGCCAAGCATCCGCTGCGCAGCCACGACGTCCTCGCGGCCGAGCGGTTCCAGCGGGTGGCCGACCGGTACGGCCTGCTCAGGCCCGACATGCCGCACCCCCGATACACGCTGAGCGCCGCGTCCACGGGTTTCTACCTGCTCGGCGGCATCGACACCGTCGGGACGGAGCTGAGCGTCGAGGAGCAGGCGGACGCGCTCGCCTTCACCGTGCGCCACGCCTTCGAGCCCGCCGTGCAGCCGTCCGCCGAGGTTCTGGAGGCGGCGGCGGCGGAGTACGTCGCAATTCTTGAGGAACTGATCCCGCCCTACCGAAAGTGGATCTACGACTAAGGAGAGGCGATGTCCGACATCGTCGAACGGTACAACATCTCCAAGCAGCACTTCTGGCTGCACGGGCCGCGATCGGGCCCGTCCGTCGAGTACGACGCCGCCGCCGGGATGTACAACGTCCACGGCTACCAGGAGGTGCACGACGTGCTCGCCGACCCCGTCACGTTCTCCTCCGACACCATGCGGCTGATCCCCAAGGGGCTGCTGCCGGAGGGCGAGGACTTCTCGATGAAGGGGTTCATCACCCAGATCGACCCGCCGGAGCACGGCAAACTGCGCAAGCTGGTCAGCAGCGCGTTCACCCGCAAGGTCGTCGCGGACCTCGAACCGCGCATCGCCCAGCTCACCCACGAACTGCTCGACGCGGCCGACGGCCGCGACCGCCTGGAGCTGGTGGCCGACCTGGCCTATCCGCTCCCCGTCATCGTCATCGCCGAGCTGCTGGGGGTGCCGAGCAGCGACCGCGCCCTGTTCAGGCAGTGGGCCGACGGGCTGTTCCAGCGTGACGCCAAGGTCTCGCTCGCCGAGCCGGTGGAGAGCCAGAGCGCGAACGTGGCGAACACCCTCAAACCATGGCGGGAGATGACGCAGTACCTCGCCGGGCACGCCGCGGAGCGCCGCGCGCGGCCCCGCGCCGACCTGCTCACCAAGCTGGTCGAGGCCGAGGTGGACGGCGAGCGCCTGCCCGACGACCAGGTCGTCAACTTCGCGATACTGCTGCTGCTCGCCGGGCACATCACCACGACGATGCTGCTCGGCAACACGGTCGTGTGCCTGGACGCCTTCCCCGGCCAGCAGGACAAGGTACGGGCCGACCGCTCCACCGTGCCGGCCGTGATCGAGGAGTCGCTGCGGCTGTTCACCCCGTTCGCCGGGCTGGCCCGGTCGACCACCCGCGAGGTCGAGCTGGGCGGGGTGACGATCCCGGCCGACAAGATGGTCATGCTCTGGCTCGGCTCGGCCAACCGGGACCCCAAGCAGTTCCCCGACCCCGACGTCTTCGACGCCGGCCGCGACCCCAACCCGCATCTCGCCTTCGGCCGCGGCATCCACTTCTGCCTGGGCGCTCCGCTGGCCCGGCTGGAAGGGCGGGTGGCGCTGAACATCCTGCTCGACCGGGTCGGCGTCCTGCGCACCGATCCCGGCGACCCGGTGGTCTTCATGCCCACGCCGACCATGACGGGGGTGAACCGGCTTCCGCTCGTGCGGTGACCCGCCGCCGCGCGGAGGGCCGGTTCCCGCCCTCGTCAAGCGCGGGTCCAGGACGCGGCAAAGTGCCGCGCGTCGCCGTGGGCGTCCCGTCCTGTGGGGGCCAAGGTGGCTTGTTCACCTTCGTCGCACCACAAGAGGGGACGATCCTGGCTATGAGCGGCAAGCAGCGGAAGCTGGAGCTGAGCGTGCCGCAGATCGTGGGAAGCGCCCTGGCCGCGGTCACCGCCGCGGTCGCGGCCTCCTACCTCGGGACGGCGGGGACGGTGATCGGCGCCGCGATGATGAGCGTGGCCAGCACCGTCATCGCCGACGTCTACACGCATTACCTCAAACGCACGGGCGACAGGGTGAAGCAGCGCACGGCGGTCGCCCTGCGCCGGAAGAGGCCGCGGTGGGCCAGGGTGGGCGGCGCCGCGGCCCTGGTGTTCACCGTCAGCATGGGCAGCATCGTGATCTACGAGGTCATCGCGGACCGCACGGTGGCCGACCAGGTCGCCGGACGGACCCCGGGCCAGGCCGGCAAGGCCCCCGGCCGCAAGGACCGCCGGGACGGGCGGGCGGCCGGGGAGCCGCGGCACGAACGTCCCGCGACCCGGCCGCCGAGCCCGACGCCGTCACCCGGGCCGTCCACCGGCCCGTCCGCGACGCCCACGCCGTCCGTGCCGGTCACGGTCACGCCGACGCCCACGCCGGGCGGGACGGGCTCGGCCGGCCCGTCCCCCACGGCCACGCCGGACGCCACCCCCTCGGACCCCGTCCCCACCGCCCTGCCCTCGCCGACCGACAGGGACCCGGGCGAGCCGGCCGACCCGAACTTCGGCGACCTCCTCTTCCGCTGACCCGGCTGTCGGGCGGTCGCCGGCGGGCGGTGCGCCGAGCAGTGGATCCCAAGTGGCTTCCAAGTAGGCGTTCCTAGGCTTGCCGCGACTTGAGCGGAGAGGCGGGTGAGCCATGGGGGTGGCGGGTGACGGTTCCAGGCGGGGGGCGCCGGCCTTGAACGATCCGTACGGCAGGACGCGCCCCGCCCCGCGCCACGCGGCGCCCCCCGCGCGGGACCCGCGGGAAGGGCAGGGCATCTACCGGGAGGAGGCGTTGCGGCACCGGGCGATGTCGCGGGTCACCCGGATGCCGCCGGTGATCAGCACCCCGTCGTTCCTCGCGCTGTGGCTGCTGGTGGCCGCGCTCCTCGCCACCGGCCTCCTGCTGACCATGGCCGCGGTGGAGGCGGTCGCCTGATGTTGCGCCGCCTGCCCGTGCTGCTCCAGAACACCGACACCGAGTGCGGCGCGGCCTGCCTGGCCATGGTGCTGTGCCACCACGGGCACCGCACCACGCTCCACCAGGTCGCCGAGCGCCTCCAGGTCGGCAGGGACGGCCTGAGCGCCAAGGCCGTCGTGGACGGCGCCCGCGACCACGGCCTCAAGGCCCGCGCCTTCTCCCTGGCCCCCGAGGATCTGGCCCGCGTGCCGCTCCCCGCCGTCGCGCACTGGGAGTTCAACCACTTCATCGTGGTCGAACGCTGGTCCCCCGACCGCGTGGACGTCATCGACCCCGGGCACGGCCGCCGCAGGCTGACGCCGGAGGAGTTCGGGGCCGGGTTCACCGGCGTGCTGCTGGTGTTCGAGCCGGGCGAGGGGTTCCGGCGCGGCACGACGTCGGCGGCGAGCGCCTGGCGCAGGGAGTTCGTCCGGACGCTGTTCCGGCGGCGCAGGGGGCTGCTCGCGCAGCTCATCGCGGCCTCGTTGCTGCTGCAGGTGCTCGGGCTGGCGCTGCCGATGTTCTCGCAGCTCCTCCTGGACTCCATCGTGCCCAGGCGGGCGGTGGACGTGCTGTCCCTGCTGGGCGTCTCCGTGCTGCTCGCGGGGGCGGCCCAGCTGGTGATCGGGTACCTGCGGGCGGCGCTGCTGGTCGCCGTACGGGCCCGTGCCGACCAGGAACTCACCGAGAGCCTGGTCAGCCATCTGGTGGCGCTGCCGTACCGGTACTTCCAGCAGCGCGGCAAGGGCGACCTGGTGACCAGGGCGGGCAGCGTCTCGACGCTCGGCGACATCCTCACCGGGCAGGTCGTGGCGGCGCTGCTGGACGGCCCGCTGGCCGTGGGCTACCTGGTGCTGGTCTACCTGTGGGACCCGGTGTTCGGGCTGGCGCTGACCGGGCTGGCCGTGCTGCAGACGGTCCTGCTGCTGGCCACGACCAGCCGGATCGCCACGCTCACCCGGCAGGAGCTGACGGCGCTGTCGGCGTCCCAGACCAGCCTGATCCAGACGATCACCGGCATCGAGACGCTGAAGGCGTCGGGCGCCGAGAAGCGGGCCGTGGACCAGTGGTCGTCGCACTTCGCCAGGCAGCTCAACGCGGACGTGCGGGCCGGGCTGACCAGGGGGCTGCTGGAGTCGGCGCTGGCCGCGATCCGGGTGACGGCGCCGCTCGGGCTGCTGTGGCTGGGCGCCTGGCGGGTGCTCGACGGGCAGCTCACGGTGGGCGCGCTGGTGGCGCTGAACGCCATCGCGCTCGGCGCGCTGACCCCGCTCGGCTCGCTGATGACCGGGCTGCAGAGCCTCCAGCAGGCGGGCGCGCACTTCGACCGGCTGTCCGACATCCTGGCCTCGGAGCCGGAGCCGAGCAACGGCATCGAGGTGCTGCGGCTGCGGGGCGCGGTCGAGCTGCGCGGGGTGAGCTTCCGCCACGACCCACGCGCCCCCTGGACCGTGCGCGACGTCTCGGTCTCCATCCGCCCTGGTCAGAAGGTCGCCCTGGTGGGCGCGTCCGGCTCGGGCAAGAGCACGCTGGCCCGGCTGCTGCTCGCGCTGCACACGCCCGTGCTCGGCGAGATCCGTTACGACGGCGTCCCGGCGGCCGAGCTGAACCTGCGCACGCTGCGCCGCCAGTTCGGGGTGGTCACCCAGGATCCGTCCCTGTTCAGCGGCTCGATCAGGGAGAACATCGCGCTGAACGAGCCGGGCGCGTCCCTGGAGCGGGTGGTCGCCGCGGCCCGCCTGGCGGCGCTGCACGACGAGATCATGGACATGCCCATGGGGTACGAGACGATGCTCACCGACGGCGGCGGCCTGTCGGGCGGGCAGCGGCAGCGGCTCGCCCTGGCCCGCGCCGTCCTGTCGCGCCCGAAGGTGCTGCTGCTCGACGAGGCCACCAGCAACCTCGACAGCGCCACGGAGGCGGCCATCGAGGCGAACCTGAGCCGGCTCGTCCAGACCAGGATCGTGATCGCCCACCGGCTCAGCACGGTCAGGGACGCCGACCTGATCCTCGTGATCGACGCGGGCCGGGTGGTGCAACGCGGCACCCACGACGAGCTGACGGCCATCGGCGGCAAGTACGCCGAGCTGGTCGCCGCCCAGGCCGTGCTCTCCTGACCCCGTCACGACAGCCGGACGGTCACCGTCACCGAAGCGCCCTCCAGGTCGGCCGTCGGCCCGAAGGCGAGCCTCAACCGGTCGCCCGTCGCCGCCCCCGTGAGCAGCGGGTGGCCGCGCAGCACGGCGGTGACCGGCCGGTCCCAGGTCACGGTGAGCCCGTCCAGGTCGCGCCGGGGGTCGGCCACGGTGACGGTGGCCGTGCCCGCGGCGTCCTCCCTGACCAGCACGGCGCAGGGCGCGGAGGCGGCGAGCGGGCCGGCGGCGCCCTCGTTCCAGAAGGCGGCCGCGGTGACGCCCAGCGCGTCCACCCGGACGGCCTGCCGCCGCGCGGTGTTGGCGAGCACGCGGGCCCACCCGGGATCGGCGGCCCTGGCGGCCGTGCGCGCGCGGCTCGCGCCCGGCATGAGCGTGTAGACGTAGTCCGCCTGGTCCGGATCGACGCCGTGGTCGAGCCAGAGCGTGACGTAGTCGCGGTCGCCGCGCCGTTCGCGCAGGGTGCGCAGGCCGTCCGGCACCACGTAGCCGCCGTGGCCGTCGAGGTGCGCCCACCCCGCCCGGAGATCGGCGGTCAGGGGGGCGGCGGTCCTGCGGTTGTCCACGATCGTCTCGACCGGCACGCCGTCCGCGGCGCTGATCCCCGCGCCGAGGCAGACCACGGCGTCGTCGAGGAAGAACCACGACTTGAACGCCTCCATCGTGCTGTCGAGGCCGTTCAGGTGCTGGCCGACGACGGCGTACGTGCCGTCCGTGGCGCCGCCGACCCAGCGGCCGGGCGGGCAGGTGTCGCCCCAGGCCGGGCCCGCGCCGTCGGGCAGCCGCCGGGTGGAGACGGTCGTGCCGGGCAGCCGGTAGGGGTCGACGGTCGTCCAGAACGAGTCGGAGTACTGGTCGGCGTGGCCGTCGGCCCACCAGTAGAGCATGCCGGAGCCGGTGTGCCAGCCGCGCGGGTTCTCGCCGTTGCCGTGCTCGTAGTGGCCGATCGTGGCGGAGGCCATGCTGAGCGCGGCGCACCAGCCCGGCCTGCGGTGCACGGCCCGCGCGCTCATCGGGAACAGCCGGTGGCCGACGGGCTCCGGCGCGGCGGGCACGGCGTCGTCGGCCAGGACGGCGGTCAGGCGGGCGTGGAAGGCCGGGCCGGCCTCGTCCTGCATGGGACGGCACGTCTGGCGTACCGCCCAGCCCTTGACCATCGCCTGCCAGCGGGCCCGGTCGGCGGCCGGGGCCACCTCGCCGAGCAGCAGGATCGCGGCGGCCAGCTCGCGGCCCCTGTCGTGGTCGCCGAACGGCTTCCTGCCGATCCCCCTGCCGCGCACCAGGTCCATGCAGAACCCGTCGTGCACGAACGGCGCGAACGACCGCTCCACCATGGCGAACACGGTCGGGTCCACGACCTCCCACGGCGTGCCGCGCAGCACCGCGAACAACGTCGCCAGCCCGGTGAGCAGCGTCACCCCGTAGCCCCCCTGGTACGGCACGGTCGAATGCTGGACGAACGAGCCGTCCCGGTAGAAGCCATCGCCCTCGGCGACCACGCGGAACACCGGGGCGAGCGCCGAGGCCGCCAGCGCCGCCTTGCCGGGGTCGGCCCTGAGCATGGCGCGCAGCACCATCACCACGCACAGGTCCACCCGGTTGGCGGCGGTGCTGGTGCCGCTGTAGTCGCCGAGGCGGCTCTCGGGCACGAAGTGGTCGAGAGCGTCCCGCAGCGCGGCGCCGCGCCGCTCGCCCAGGTGCGGCCCGACCAGCACGGCCGCGTCGAGCAGCGCCCTCGGCACGCCGATCTCCCAGTGCCACCAGTTGCCCGCCGGGTCGGCGCCGGCGGCGTACACGTGGCGGCGGTAGTGGTCGATCCCGGCGGCGACGGCGGCGGCCAGCGTGGCGTCGCCGGTCAGCCCCGTCCCCGGCAGCGCGTACGCGCGGGCCATGGCCAGCAGCCGCCCCGGCGTCGCGGCGAACGACGGGAACGGCTGGTCCGCCCAGAGCGACGTGCCCGTGTACGCCATGGCCGCGCGGTACCGGGCCGCCCGCCGCCCCGTCTCGGCCAGCCGCGTCCGGTACGGCTCCGCGCCCGCGTCGAACCCCGACCCAAGCGTCACCTCGCGCCACTGGCGGCGCAGCCTGACGAAGGAGTCGTCCGGCGTGTGGGCGGGCTCGGACCGGGCGAGCGCCCCCGCCACGGCGGCCACGGCGACCGCGCCCGCCTGGAGGAGGAGTCGCCTGGACGGCCGGTGCACGCCTCGATTATGGCCCCCGCATCCCAGGGCCCGCGGGCGGTCAGACCTCCAGCAGGGTCTTGCCGTTCACCGCGCGGGCCTCGATCGCCGCGTGCGCCTCGGCCGCCCGCTCCAGCGGGAACGTGCGCCCGACGACCGCCTTGAGCCGCCCGGCCGCCGCCTCGGCGAGCGCGTGCACGGCCCGCTCGTTCCCGTCCTGGCCCAGGGCGAACAGCTGCTCCAGGCCGATCACCGTGACGCCCCGGCGGTCGGCCTCCGCCGGATCGACGGTCGTGGCGCTGCCGCTGGACGCGCCGTGCACGGAGAACCGCCCGCCGCGCGCGGTCACCTCGAACGCCTGGCGGCCGAGCTCGCCGCCCACGCCGTCGAAGACCACGTCGGGGCCGTGCCCGCCGGTCGCGTCGAGGACCTCCTGGGTCCAGCCGGGACGCGAGTAGTCGACGGTCGCCTCGGCGCCGAGCCCGGCGACCACCGCCAGCTTGGCCGGGCTGCCCGCCGTCCCGACCACCCGGGCGCCGGCCGCGCGTGCGAGCTGCACGAGCAGGCTGCCGAGCCCGCCGGCCGCGGCCTGGACGAGCACCCGTTCGCCGGGCCGGATCGCGGCGTTCGCGAACAGGCCCACGGCCGTGTTGCCGTCGATGAGCAGCGCCGTGGCGTCGGCCAGCGCGAGCGCGTCCGGCACCTCGATCAGGTCCGCGGCCCTGGCCACGACCAGCTCGGCGTTCCCGCCGCCGAAGCCCGGCGTACGGGTCACCACCCGCCGCCCCACCAGCCCGGCATCGACGTCATCGCCCACCGACAACACGAGCCCGCCGACGCCCGCACCCGGCACGTACGGCGGCTCCGGCAGCGGCGGCCCCGGCGTGATCCCCCGCCTGAGCTGCGTCTCGATGAAATTGATCTCGGCGAAGCGGACCTTCACCACGACCTCGCCCGGCCCGGCCACCGGGTCGGGGAAGGTCCGCGTCTCCAGCACCTCGGGCCCGCCGAACCGCGTCACCTGCACCACTCTCATGACCACTCCTCATCCCGGAAAACGTCCACGGCCAGCGTGCAACCTCAAGACGACTTGAGGTCAACTCGTCAGCCCGGCGCCCGCCCGCTTGATGGTCCTGATGATCGGCGCGGTCTCGATGTGCCGGATGGCGGGCAGCGCGCCCAGGCTGTCGGTGAGGTAGCGGTAGAAGGCGGTGTCGTCGCGGCACACCACGCTGGCCGCGAGGTTCGTCGGGCCCGTGGTCGCCCCGGCGAAGGCGACCTCCGGGTGCTCGGCCAGCGCGCGGCCGGTGGCGTCGAGGTCGGCGGGCGGCACCGACATCCACAGCTGGGCCTCGACCCGGTAGTCCAGGAGCCGGGGCAGCACGTCCATGTCGAAGAACAGGGCGCCGGCCGCGCACAGCTGTTCCATCCGCCGCCGGACCGTGGACTCCGACCAGCCGGTCGCCGCCGCCAGGTCGGCGTGGCCGGTGCGGCCGTCGCGGGACAGCTCGGCCAGCAGCGCGTCGTCGCCGGGGCCGAGCGTCACGTCCTCGCCGGTGTCGCGGGGGGCGTACACGCGGCCGGCCCGCAGGTGGGCGACCTGGTCGGCGGAGAGCGCGGCGAGCCCGGCCCAGCCGATGCGGCCGCCGACGAACATGTGCAGGGTCCGGTGCGCCGACACCGCGAGCACCCGGTTGGTCCTGGCCAGCTTGGTCAGCAGCAGCGGCTCGCGTTCCCGGTCGAGGCGCTGGATGGCGCCGCAGGAGATCTCGGTGCCGCCGGACAGCAGGTGCACCCAGAACGTGTCGGGCCGCCGTCCGAGTGCCTCGGCGATCGAGGCGCCGGCGTCGGGCGTGCAGCGCAGCCGGATGGCCCACGACTGGTGGCCGAGCCGCTGCCGGTCCACCACGCCGACGACCCGGATCCCGCCGCCGGAGCGCAGCCGCCGGTAGCGGCGGGCCACCCGCTGGTCGGACACCCCCAGCACCTCGGCGATCCGGCTGAACGAGGCCCGCCCGTCCACCTGCAACGCGTGCAGCAGCCCGCGGTCGACCTCGTCGAGCGTGACGTTTTCCACCAGATCAGGCTACTGAGCGCGGAAAACCGGCAGAAGAGCCTCGACGGCTAGGGTCATCCCCCGTCCGGGCCGGACCCTTGCCGCCATGAACACGACACTGACCCGTACGAGCTGGTGGCCGCTGGCCGCCGCCTGCCTGGGCGCCTTCATGCTCCTGGTGGACGTGACCATCGTCATGGTGGCCCTGCCCGGCATCACCGCCGACCTGAAGATGTCCTTCACCGACGCCCAATGGCTCCTGGACGGCTACGCCCTGGCCCTGGCCGCGCTGCTGCTGGCGGCCGGCTCGGTCGCCGACCACGCAGGGCGGCGCAAGGTGTACCTGATCGCCCTCTGCGTGTTCGCGCTCGCCTCCCTGGCCTGCGGCCTCGCGCCCACCGGGGGCCTGCTGCTGGCGGCCCGCGTGTTGCAGGGGGCGGGCGGCGCCGCCATGATGGCCACGACGCTGGCCCTGATCAGCGCCACCTACCACGGCCGGGAGCGCGGCATCGCGTTCGGCGTGTGGGGCGGCGTGAACGGGGCCGCCGCGGCGCTCGCCCCCGTGCTGGGCGGGCTGCTCACCGAGCACCTGCACTGGCGGGCCGTCTTCCTGGTGAACCTGCCCATCAGCCTGGCCGCCGCCTGGATGACCTGGCGCACGGTCGGCGAGTCCCGCCTGCCGGGCGGGGGCCGGCTGGACCTGGCCGGGATGGGCACGTTCACCCTGGCGGCGGGCGCGCTCACGTACGGGCTGATCGAGGCCGGGCCGAACGGCTGGACGTCGGCGCGCACGCTGGCGCCGCTCGCCGTGGCGGTGCTCGCGTTCGCCGCGTTCGTGCTGGTGGAGTCGCGCGGCGCGCATCCCATGGTGGACCTGCGGCTGTTCGCGAACAAGGCGTTCAGCGGGATCATGGCGGGCGCCGGGCTGCTCATGCCGGCCGCGTTCGCCTGCCTGGCCTTCACCTCGCTGTGGTTGCAGCAGGCCGGCGGGCTGGGGCTCGGGCCGGTGCAGGCGGGGCTCGCGCTGACGCCCATGGCCGGCACCTCGCTGGTCGTCTCGGTCGCCGCCGCCCGCCTGCTCCCCCGGCTGACGGCGCGCGCCGCGGTCGGCGGCGGGCTGCTGCTGATCGCCGCGGGCGCGCTGCTGCAGGGCATGCTCGACGAGCACTCCACGTGGACGGCGCTCGCGCCGGGCCTGGTGGTGACCGGGATCGGCGTCGGCCTGGCCATCCCGGCCCTGAGCTCGGCCGCCATGGCGCACGTCCCGCCGCACCGGGCCGGGATGGCGGCGGGCGCGGTCAACACCGTCAGACAGCTCGGGTACGCCCTCGGCGTCGCCGCCTTCGGCATCCTGTTCCAGGACGGCATGACCGGGCCGGGTTCGTTCCCCTCGGCGCTGAACGCCGTCTACCTGGCCGCCGCGGTCACCGGGCTGTTCGCCGGGCTGCTGGTGCTGGCCGCCGTCCGGCCGGCGCGGTCAGCGTGAGCAGGGCAGCCGGCGCGGTCAGCGTGAGGGGGGGGAGCCGGCGCGGTCAGCGTGAGCGGGGCAGCCGGCGCGGTCAGCGTGCGCGGGGCAGCGGCTGGCGGGCCAGCCAGGTGAGGGCGGCCAGCAGGTGCACCCGCCACCAGTAGCCGTCGTGGCCGCCGATCCACGCCGTGCACCGGTGGGCCACGCCCGCCCCGGCCAGGCGCGCGGCCAGCGAGCGCGCGCAGTCGAGCGAGGCCGGTTCGAGGGTGCCCGCCGCGAGGTAACGGGGCACCCGTACGGAGGTGTCGAGGAGCTGCGGCAGCAGGTCGGGGCTGAGGGCGACGGCCGCGGCGATCCGGCCGGGACACCGGTCGGCGGCGGTCAGCGCGAAGGCCGCCCCTTCGGAGAAGCCGGCGCTGATGACGTGGCTCGCCTCGGGGAAGCCGGGCAGGACCTCGCCGACGACGAACGCCAGGTGCGCCGCGAAGCGCCGCGGGTCGGCGTAGGGCAGGTACTCCCTGGCCCGCCCGTCCGGGTACGGCCCCGGCGCGCCGGCGGCGTGCGGGCCGACCAGGATCAGCGGCGGCAGCGCGCCGGCCAGGATCGCCGGCTCCAGCACCCGGGCGTGCGACTCGGCGGCCTGCCCGTCGGCCAGCAGGCACAGGGGCATCGGCCGGATCGGGCCGGGCGGCCGGTAGACGGTGATCGCACGGCGCTTGCCCAGGTGGACGCTGCTGATCTCGCGGGTGACCAGCGTGCCGGCGAGCCGGACGGCCGTCGCGGGGGCGGGGGCGGCGCGGGAGCCGTGCCAGATCCGCTCCACCGGCCGGCCGCCGGGAGGCACCGCGGTGACGCCGATCACGGCCCGGTCCAGGTGCCGTACGCGCAGGGACAGCTCCCACAGGTCGGCCGCCCCCTTGACCGGCCACATCGGGAACCGCACGCCGCCGACGAGCTGGGCGTTCGGCCCCTGCCAGAGCACGTGCAGCACGTCGTCGTCCTCGCCCCAGACGGCCAGCGGCCCGCCGGTCAGCAGGGGCCGCAGCTCGGCCAGGGCCCGCCGCCGCCACACGCGCGCGAAGTGCACGCCGTCGGGCAGCTCGTGGGCGTAGCGGCGCCTGGCCCGGCGGCGGTTGCCCCGCAGCAGCGCCTGGTTGCGCTGGGCGAGCGTCTCGCGGCCGGCGGCGGCGCGTTCCTCGTCCGTCACGCCGGCCTCGCCGAAGGCGACCTTGTCACCGTGGAACTCGATGGTCTGCACGGCGAGCCGATCACCTGGGGGCATACCCGTACCAAAGCCTGCCGGCCCGCCCTGCGCAAGAATCCCAGGTCAGTGGACGCGGCTCCGGATCAGCCGGTCGAGCAGGCCGTGCACCTCGGCGGGTGACAGGGCGGCGCCCTCGCGCAGGCACTCGGCCAGCTCGGCGGCGGGCAGCGCGCGCCGGATCAGCTCCTCCCGCTCGGCGCCGTCGGCCGGGTCCAGCTCCGGCGGCGAGAAGCCGACCCGGGCCCCGACCGCCTCGACCGCGCCGAGCAGGCGGGCGCCGTCCCGCGGCAGCCCGCCCGCGGTGAGCACCCCGGCCAGCGTGTGCGCCATGACCAGCCAGGACGTGACGTCTTTGTCCTCGTCGAGCATGCGCAGGATCGGCAGCCCGGACGCCAGCGGCCGGTCGGTACGGCCGCCCAGCAGGTCGATCTTCATCAGCAGCCAGGTCGAGGAGGCGGTGACGAAGCGGTGTCCCGTCCTGGTGGCCACCTCGATCGACCGGGTCAGCCAGCCGGCCGCCTCGCCCGTCTCCCGGGCGAACACCAGCAGCATGCCGAGCACCATCAGCGCCTCGGCGTGCAGCCACGCCATGCCGGCCACCTCGGCCAGGTCGAGCGCGGCACGGGCGTCGGCCAGGGCGTTCGGCGCCCCGCACAGGCCGCCGAACAGCGCGCGGTAGGTCAGGGCGCGCCCCTCGGCGACCAGGTCGTCGGCCAGGCGGGCCATCTCGGCCGCCTCCCTGGCCCGCCGGCTCGCGGAGACGAAGTCGCCGGCCAGGTAGTGCAGCCCGGCCATGCCGATCAGCGCCTGGGAGCGCACGCCGGGCTCGGCGTCGGGGTAGAGCTCCATGGCCGCCGACAGGCTGGCCAGCCCCTCGGCGACGTGGCCCCGGCGGTACCAGAACCACGACAGCAGGCCGGTGAGCCGCAGCGCGTACCCGCCGTCGCCGGCCAGCATCGCCGAGGTGAACGCGGCCCGGTGCTCGGCCTGGTCGGCGAGGAGCACCTCCATCGCGGCGGTCGCCCCCTCGCCGCGGATCCTGGCGTCGGCGGCCTCGGCGCGGCCCAGCACCCAGGCGCGATGCGCGGCCTGGGCCTCGGCCAGCTCGGCCGGGTCCTGCCGGGCGCGGGCGAACTCCTTGATCGTCTCCAGCAGCCGGTAGCGGCGCGGCGAGGTGCCTGGCTCGACGGCGACCAGCGACTTGCGCACCAGCGCGCCCAGGCCGCCCAGGACCGGCCGCCCGCACACCGCGGCCGCGGCGTCCAGGTCGAAGCCGGAGGCGAACGCGCCGAGCCGGTGGAACAGCTCGCGCTCGGCGGGTTCGAGCAGGTCGTAGCTCCACTCCACGGTACGGGCCAGCGTGCGGTGCCGCTGCGGGCCGGCGCCGTCGGTGAGCACGCTGAACCTGTCGTCCATCGAGGTGAGGATCTGCTCGACCGACAACATGCGGCACTGCCCGGCGGCCAGCTCGACCGCCAGGGGCAGCCCGTCGAGCCCCAGGCAGAGGCGTTCGGCGTTGGCCAGTTCGGCGGGCGTCGGCTCCCAGCCGGGCGCGGCGGCCCTGGCCCGGCTCAGGAACAGGTCGCGGGCGTCCGCCGTGGACAGTGGCGGCACGTCGTACAGGGCCTCGCCCGGCACGCCGAGCGTCTCGCGGCTGGTGGCCAGCACGCGTACGCCGCCCGCCCCGGCCAGCAGCTCGGACACCGTGTCGCGGACGGCCGTCACGAGGTGCTCGCAGTTGTCGATGACCAGCAGCGGGCTGCGGCCGCGCAGCGCGTACGCCAGGCGTTGCCCGGTGACCGGCCCGGTGAGCCCGAGCACCTGGGCGATGGCCCCGGCCACCAGCGAGGGGTCGGCCAGCCCGGCCAGCTCGACCAGCCATGGTCCGTCGGCGTCGTCCCTGGCCCGCGCGGTCTCCAGCGCCAGCCGGGTCTTGCCGATGCCGCCCGGCCCGCTGAGCGTGACCAGCCGGTGCTCGGCGAGCAGCGCGGCCACCTGCTCGACCTCGGCCGCCCGGCCGACCAGCGCGGTCACGGGGAAGGGCAGGTTGCCGCCGCGTTCCGGTAGCGGCGCGGCGCCGCCGGGACGCAGCGCGTCGTCCTGGGCCAGCACCGCCGCCTCCAGCTCGCGCAACCCCGGCCCCGGATCGATGCCCAGCTCCTCGGCCAGCACGCGGCGGGCGGAGCGCAGCGCGGCCAGCGCGTCGCCCTGGCGGCCCGACCGGTACAGGGCCAGCACCAGCAGCTCCCAGCCGCGCTCGCTCATAGGCTGCTCGGCGGTGAGCTTCTCCAGCTCCGGCACCACGGCCGCGTGCCGTCCGAGGGCGAGCTGCGCGGCGAACAGGCTCTCCCGCGCCGACAGGAACAGCCCCTGGAGCCGCGCGATCTCCGGGACGGCGAAGGCCGCGCCCGCGAACTCCCCGTACGGCTGCCCGCCCCACAGCTCCACGGCCTCGCTCAGCACGGCCAGCGCCGCGCTGTGGTCGCCCGACTCCAGCAGGAGCTGCCCTTCCGCGACCTTGCGGGCGAACCGCTCGGCGTCCACGGCGTCGGGCTCGACGCGCAGCGTGTAGCCGTTGCCGACGCGGGCCAGCACGCTCTGCGGCGCCCGGCTGGTCCGGCCGGGTTCGAGTGCCTTGCGCAGCCTGGTGATGTAGGAGTGCAGGGTGGGCATCGAGGCGGGCTCGCCCTCGTCCCAGGCGGCGTCGAGCACGCGTTCGGCCGAGACCACCTGCCCGCGCGCCGCGACCAGCACGGCGAGCACCGCGCGCTGTCTCGGGCCGCCGAGCGCGACCTCCACCCCGTCGATCTCGGCCACGATGGGCCCCAGCACCTTGACGCGCAGCGCCACTTTCCACCTCGGTTCCGCGGCCCGGGCCGCCCCGGGTCAAGGAAGCTTAAATGAGGTTCGGCGCCTATGGCTGCTTTGTTACGACTTGACTCATTCGTCATCTCCCCAGTTCGGAGCCAGGTCCCTGGCGATCCGGATGTCGTCGTTGCTCGTGCCGGCGGGCACCATGGGCCACACCATCGCGTCCCGGTGCACGACGAAGTCCACCACCACCGGCCGGTCGTCGATCGCCATGGCCTGCTCGACGGCCGCGTCCACGTCCTCGGGGCGTTCGCAGCGCAGGCCGTGGCAGCCGTACGCCTCGGCCAGCGCGACGAAGTCCGGGATGCGGCGGGCGGCGCGCAGGTCGGTGTTGGAGTGGCGGCCGTCGTACATGAGGGTCTGCCACTGGCGGACCATGCCGAGGCTGCCGTTGTTGATGACGGCCACCTTGATCGGCACGCCCTCCAGCGCGCACACGGCCAGCTCCTGGTTGGTCATCTGGAAGCAGCCGTCGCCGTCGATCGCCCACACCGTGCGGTCCGGGCAGCCGATCTTGGCCCCCATCGCGGCGGGGATCGCGAAGCCCATCGTGCCCGCGCCGCCGGAGTTGACGAACGAGCCCGGCCGCTCGTGGGCGATGAACTGGGCGGCCCACATCTGGTGCTGGCCCACGCCGGAGGTGTAAACGGCCTCAGGACCGGCCAGGGCGCTCAGCCGCTGCATGACGTACTGCGGGGCGAGCGCGCCCTCGACCGTCTCGTAGCCCAGCGGGTACGTGCGCCGGTACCCCTCCAGCGTGCGCAACCAGTCCGCACGGTCGCCCGGCCGGCCGTCCAGGGCGGCGGTCAGCTCGGCCAGCACCTCCTTGCAGTCGCCCACGACGGGCACGTCGGCGTGCCGGTTCTTGGAGATCTCGGCCGGGTCCACGTCGGCGTGCACGACCTTGGCGTGCGGCGCGAACGTGCCCAGGTCGCCGGTGACGCGCTCGTCGAACCGGGCGCCGAGCGCGACGATCAGGTCGGCCCGCTGGAGGGCTCCGACGGCCGCGACCGAGCCGTGCATGCCGGGCATGCCCATGTGCAGCGGGTGGCTGTCGGGGAACGTGCCGCGGGCCATGAGCGTGGTGACGACCGGGATGCCGGTCAGCTCGGCCAGGCGCAGCAGCTCGGCGGACGCGCCCGCCTTGTGCACGCCGCCGCCGACGTACAGGACCGGCCGCCGGGCCGTGGCCATGAGCTCGGCGGCGGCCCTGATCTGCCGGGCGTTCGGCCGGGTGACCGGGCGGTAGCCGGGCAGCCGCATGACCGGCGGCCAGACGAAGGCGGTCTCGGCCTGGAGCGCGTCCTTGGTGATGTCCACCAGCACCGGACCCGGACGGCCGGTGGAGGCGAGGTGGAACGCCTCCATGATCGTGCGGGGGATGTCGGCCGCGTCGGTGACCAGGAAGCTGTGCTTGGTGATCGACAGGGTGATGCCCGTGATGTCGGCCTCCTGGAAGGCGTCCGTGCCGATCTGCGAGCTGGGCACCTGGCCGGTGATCGCGACGATCGGCACCGAGTCCATGTAGGCGTCGGCGAGCGGCGTCACCAGGTTCGTGGCCCCCGGGCCGCTGGTCGCCATGCAGACCCCCACCTTGCCGGTGGCCTGCGCGTAGCCCTCGGCCGCGTGCCCGGCGCCCTGCTCGTGCCGGACCAGCACGTGCCTGATCGAGGTCGAGCGGTACAGCGGGTCTTAGGCGGGCAGGACGGCGCCGCCGGGGATGCCGAACACGGTGTCCACGCCGACCCGCTCAAGCGCCCGCACCAAAGCCTGCGCACCCGTCATCCCGCACTCCCCTCCCGGCGATCGACTCCCCTGGCGATCGTCAGGAGAGTCGATCAGGGAACCCTTGTCATCCGCTGGTGGCCAGTTGCAGGTGCTTGCGGCCGGGTCCCCGGCGGGCCTCGGCCGCCCGGTCGCGCCACCAGGTCAGGCCGTTGCGGGCGGCCAGCCGTTCGAGCTCGGTCAGGTGGCGGACCGCGCTCTCGTGCCGGCCGGTCGCCTCGGCCAGCAGCGCGAGATGCCAGTCCACCGGCCCCACCCAGGCGCAGGCCGACAGGACGGTGATCCGGCCGCCGAAGGGCAGCAGCGCCTCGTAGAGCAGGCGGCACTCGTGCACCCGGCCGAGCGCCGCCGCGGCGGCGGCCCGCAGGCACAGGGTGGACGGGCGCGACCGGTCGAGCAGCGGTTGGCCGTCCAGCTCGCGGGCCTCGTCCAGGCGGCCCTGGGCGTGCCGGTGGAGGGTGCGGGCGGCCTGGTCGAGGGCGTGGTTCGCGCCGCGCAGGACGTCGATGAGCGGGCCCGCGGCGGCCATCGTGCCCCGGTGGTAGTCCAGGGCCAGGCGGCCGGCGGTCACCGCGCGGGTGGCGTGCCAGATGCCGAGGCCGGACGCCTGGTCGGCGGCGTCGGCGTACAGGTCGTCCGCCTGGTCGAAGTGGCCGCCGAGCACCATCCGGCCCGCCCGCCAGAGCGTGTGCTGGAAGCGCGGCCAGGGCAGCGGGAGCCGGTCGAGCAGGTCGTCGCAGCGGGCCGCGGCCAGGTCGGCGCCAGTGACGTCGAACAGCTCCAGCCGGTTGTGGGCGTCCATCATGTTCGCCAGCAGCTGGTAGGCCGGCTCGCCGTCCGCCAGCTCGTGCAGCTCGGCGGCGAGGTCCGCCAGCTCGTGCACGTGCAGCGGACGCGGCAGCGACAGGTGCCTGGCGTTGAGCGCGCGCATCAGCAGCCGCCGGTCGCCCAGCCGCCGGGCCATGGCCACGGCCTGCGCGGACAGCCCCTCGGCCCGCGGGTCGCCGGAGGCGTCGTAGAGCTCCTGGGCCAGCCCGGCCAGCAGCATCGCGCGCTCGGGGCCGTCCGGTTCCGGCAGCTCGCGCAGCGCGTCCTCGAAGCGGCGGACGAGCAGCGGGTCGGCCGCGCCGTACGGGTCGCGCAGCGTCCAGATCGTCGGCGTGTCGAACGAGGTCAGCGCCCGGACCCGGAGCGCCGCTCCCCCGTCCGTGACGCGGTCGGCCGCCCGCACGGCCTGGTCCCTGACCCGGCGGGCGGCAGCCGGCTCGCCCGCCGCGAGCAGCGCGCGCACCTGCCGCAGCAGCAGCTCCACGTGCTCGGCCGGGTCGCCGCCGCAGGCGTCGTGCGCGGTCACCGCGTGCCCCAGCCAGGACGCGGACTCGGCGTAGCCCAGGCGCAGCTCGGCCTGCTCGGCCGCGGCCCGCGCCCACCGCACCGCCTCCCCGTACGCCACCGGCCCGGCCTGCACGGCGTGATGGGCGATCACCTCGACGTCGGTCGCCGGACGGGCGGACAGCGCGGCGGCCAGGTCCCGGTGCAGCGCCGCCCTGCGCAGCGGCGGCAGGTCCCTGACGAGCGCCTCGCGCACCAGGTCGTGCACGAACGCCAGCCGCCCGCCGGCCCGCGCCGCCAGCAGGCCGCCGCGCACGGCCCGGTCGAGCGGCCCGTACGCCTCCTCCCCCGCGACCCGGGCCACCACGGCCGGGTCGAACTCCCGGCCGGCCAGCGCCGCGACCGCCAGCACGTCCGTGACCCCGGCGAGCGCGTCCAGCCGCAGGCGGACCAGCTCGGCCACCGCCTCGGGCACCTCGTCCACGTCCGGGTTCTGAGCGAGCAGCCTGATGCTCTCGCGCAGGAAGAACGGGTTGCCGCCGGTGCGGTCGGCCATCCTGGCGCACGACTCGTCGTCCAGCTCGACGCCGAGGTCGGCCGCGATGGCCCGGACCGCCTCGGGGCCGACGCCGGTCAGGCGCACCCGCGACAGGTCGTAGCGGACCAGCCGCCCGAGCACGTCGCCGGTCCCGGTGCGGAAGGCCGCGACCAGCGTGACCGCGCCGCCGCGCAGCAGCATGACCAGATGCCTGAGCAGGTCGAGCGAGGCCGGGTCGGCCCATTGGAGATCGTCCAGGACGATGACGAGCGGCTGGGCGCGCGAGGCCGTGACCAGCCATCGGGCGGCGGCCTGGTTCCGGCGCGACAACAGGACCTCGGCCGGGCCACCGGCGTCCGGCGGCGCTTCGGGGCGGGCGTCGAGGAGGCCGGACAGGGGCTCGCGGTCCGGCGGCGGGCAGTGCGGCTCCAGCGCCTGGAACACCTGCGTCCACGGCCACAGCGCGGGCGTGCCCTCGGCGTCGTGGCAGCGTCCGCGGAGCACGAGCCGGCCGAGCCGCGCGCAGTGCTCGCCGAACGCCTCCAGCAGCCGCGTCTTCCCGATCCCCGGCTCACCGCTGACCTCGGCGACCGCGAGCCCGGCGGGCGCGGCCCGCTCGGCCACCGCCACCAGCTCGGCCAGCTCGGCCTCCCGCCCGTGCGGGACGTCCAGCGGGCGTGGCGCGGCCACCAGCGCCGGGGTGTCGTCCACCGGCGCGAGCGAGCCGGCCTGGCGCAGGATGTCCGACTCCAGCGACCGCAGCTCGGGCCCGGGATCGAGGCCGAGCTCCTCGGACAGCCGCCTGGCCGCCGTACGCAGCACGGCCAGCGCCTCGGCCTGGCGGCCGGTGCGGTACAGGGACAGCGCGAGCAGGCACCACAGGCGCTCGCGCAGCGGGTTGGCGACGGTCTCGGCCTCCAGCTCGGTGATCAACGCCTGCGGACGGCCCAGGTCGAGCAGCGCGCGGGCCCGCCGCTCGACCGCGACCAGGCGCAGCTCGCGCAGGCGGCTCACCTCGACGATCGTCCACGGCTCGTCCTGGAACTCCTCGTACGGCGAGCCGCGCCACAGCCCGAGCGCCTCCTCCAGGCAGGCCAGCGCCTCCTCGGCCGACCGGAACTCGGCCCGGTTCACCAGCGCGGCGAAGCGGAGCGCGTCCACGTCGGCGGCGGCCAGCAGGTAGCCGGGCGGGCGGGCGATCAGCGTCCTGGGCCGGGCGCGCGGCCCCCGGTCCGGCTCGATCGCGCGGCGCAGGTTGGAGACGTAGGAGTGCAGGGTGGGCAGGGCGCTGGGCGGGGCGGCGTCGCCGTACAGGTCGTCGATCAGCGTCTCGGCGGGGACCACGGCCCCCTGCGCGACCAGCAGCCGGGCCAGCACGGCTCGCGGACGGGGGCCGCCGAGACCGACCGCGCCCCCGTCGGCGTCGCGGACCTCCAGCGGCCCCAGAACTCGGAATTCCACGTTGTCCCACTCATCGGCTTCGTCCAAATCGATCACAGTATGGTCGGGCCGACTTGCAGGAGACTGGAAACCCTCTACGTGCCCGCCCTGATCGGGACGACGTTGCCGGGCCCGCCGCGGCGTGGCAGCGCGAACCAGGTGGCCTTGCCGACCAGGTCGGGGTGGGTCAGGTACCGCTGGGGATGACAGCCGTAGAAGCCGTCGGAGAGCCGGGCGACGATGCGCAGCCCCCGTCCGTGCTCGGCGGACGAGTCGGGGACCGAGGGGGCGGGCAGGGGCGGGCCGGCGTCCACGACGACGCACATGACCTCCTTGGCGTCCACGTGCAGGAGCAGCTCGTAGGGGCCCTCGCCGTACATGAACGCGTTGGTGACCAGCTCGCTCACCATGAGGACGGCGTCGTCCACGACGTCGTCGTGCAGGTCGAGCCCGGACAGCTCCTCCCGGACGATCGACCGGGCGTGGCCGACGGTCCGGGCGTCCGGGCGCAACGGCCATACGTACTGCATCCGGCTCCGCCGGGCCGACCGCAGCCTGGACATGGCCTCTCCATCCTGGGAAGGGCGGCGACGAATGCTCGTTTCAGTCAACACGAGACCTGCCTCCGAGTTGTCGGACATGCGGCTGTCCAAACCTGTACGCACGCAAGGGCCGTTCGGGTCGAACGTTTTCCGAGAAATCCCGACTTTCTTCGCGTCCGACATGTCTTCCCAGGTCAGCGGGTACGGACAGGGCCATGAGCAGTCCTGACGAGAACACCCCCGAGACCGACACCACGCCGCTCCTCGACGCGGCCAGGCGTCCGGCCAGGCGTCCGGCCGAGCGCCCGGGTGAACGTCCGGGTGAGCGCCCGGCCGGACGTCCGGGCGTGGCGGGGAGGACCCCGGCGGAGCACAAGACCGCCGGGCAGGCGGCGCTGGAACAGGCCCTGTCGCAGTCGGGCAAGCACCTGGAGGACCTGACCGGCGAGACGACGCCCGACCGGCCGCGCGGCTAGCCAGGCCCGCGCCCCGAGACCGGCCGGGCCCGCGGCTACGGGCGGCCGATGCCGGCGCCCACCTCCTCGATGAGGTCGTCGACCCGCCTGGCCAGCTGCACGTCGAGGGCCGTCACCGCGCCCACGGAGACGGTCCTGACCACGATGGCCAGGCCGTCGGCGGTGTCGTGGAGCTGGGGCTGCCGGCCGTAGGTGGCCTTGAGCCGGTCGAGCGCGCGGCGGACGGCACGCAGGTTCTCCCGCGGCAGGGAGATCTCCCGGCGCAGCGCCGAGCGGTCGCCGGTCCACAGCGGCAGGGTGGCGAGGGCCGCGGCGATCTCGTCGGCGGTGAGCGGGGCGGCGTGCCCCTTGGGGCCGGTGATGCCGCCGCCGCTGTCCGGCGGGTCGAACAGGGGGCGTACCTGCTCGGGGATGTGCAGCCGGGCGATCAGCTCGGGGTCCTGCTCGGCGACGGCGGCCAGCACGGCCTGCGCCCTGATCCTGGCCTGCTCGGGCGGACGGCGGCCGAGCAGCGCCGCCTGCCGGACGAAGCCCTCCTCGGTGCCGTCGTTGCGCGGATGGTCCATGGGGAAGTCGTTGGTCAGCTCGGGCGGCAGGGCGTCGATGAGCTCGCGCCGGTCGTCGTCGTCGAGTGTGCGGGCGAGCGTGGTCAGCGTGGCCTCCGCCGCCGCTCTGGCCGGGCCGGCGCCCAGGCCCGTCATGCGGCCGATGGACGCCAAGAGTGCACGATATTCCATGATTCGTCCCCCGATCCGAACCTTCAGGCTCCTCGTGCCCAGGTCAGAGGTGCCGACACCTCCACACGGCCTGAGGGGTGAGGGGCACGTCGGTGACGCGTCCGGCCAGCTCGGGCATGGCGGCGGCGACCGCGTTGCCGATGGCGGCGGGCGGGCCGATCGTGCCCGCCTCGCCCGCCCCCTTCATGCCGCCAGGGGTGAGCGGCGAGGGGGTCTCCAGCAGCACGACCTCGATGTCGGGCACCTCGCGGGTGGTCGGCAGCAGGTACTCGGCGAGCGGCTGCCCGTCCTCGGTGTGGACGATCTCCTCGGTCAGCGCCATGCCGATGCTCTGCGCGACCCCGCCGCGGATCTGGCCCTCGACCATGGACGGGTTGACCAGCGTCCCGGCGTCGTTGACCACCCAGTAGCGCTCCACCTCGACCGCGCCGGTCTCGGGGTCCACCGCGACGGCGGCGGCGTGCGCGCCGTAGGCGAACGTGTAGGCGGCCGGGTCGTAGCTGACCCGCTCCTCCAACCCCGGCGTGACGCCTTCCGGCAGGTCCCAGGCCCGCCAGGCGGACGTGGCCAGCTCCCGCAGCGACACCGACGCCCGCGGGTCGCCCTTGACGCGTACGCGCTCCTCGGCGATCTCCAGGTCGCCGGGCGCCGCCTCCAGCCGGTGGGCGGCGATGGCCAGCAGCTTGTTCCGCAGCCGGGCGGCGGCCTGGACGAGCGCCCCGCCGCCGACCGCCAGCGACCGGCTGGCGATCGACCCGATCGACGAGTACGGCGTCGCCGCCGTGTCCCCCAGCACCACCCGCACCCGCTCGATCGGCACCCCCATCCGGTCGGCCGCGACCTGGGCCAGCGCGGTCTCGATGCCCTGCCCGATCGAGACCACCCCGGACGACACCACCACCGACGCGTCCGGCTCCATGCGCAGCACCGCCGTCTCGTAGCCGCCCGCCTGGATGCCCGACGCCTTCATCTCCATCGACGGGCCCAGGCCGGTGGTCTCGACGTGGCAGGAGTAGCCGACGCCGCGAAGGCGGCCGTCGTCCACGCCGGTGACCGGGGTGACCAGGTCGCGCAGGGTGCGCAGGGCCCGGGGATAGTCGCCGGAGTCGTACTGCTGGTAGACCCGGCTCGTGCACGGCAGCTCGTCCGGCGTCAGCATGTTGCGCAGCCGCAGCTCGACCGGGTCCAGGCCGAGCCGCCGGGCCGCCTCGTCGATCAGGCGCTCCCTGGTCCAGGTGCACTCGGGCTGCCCGAAGCCGCGGTAGGAGCCGGTCGGGGTGGTGTTGGTGACCACCCCGCGCACCCGTACGCCGACCCGCTCGAACCGGTACGGCCCCGGCAGCAGGGTGGCCGAGACCGCGAAGGGCGAGATGCCCACGTTCGAGGGATGGGCGCCGAGGTCGCCGAGGATGTCGGCGTCCAGGGCGACGAACCGGCCCTGGCCGTCGAGCGCCAGCCTGGCCCGGTGGACGGCGGCCCGCGCGGGCAGGGTCGCCGCCAGCCGGTCGCCGGGCGACTCGGTCCAGCTCACCGGGCGGCCCGTCCGCATCGCGGCCAGGCAGACGAGCGCCTCGTCGGGGTAGACGTGCTCCTTGCCGCCGAACCCGCCGCCGACGTCCCGGCTGATCACGCGTACCCGGTCGTGGGTGAGCCCGAACGCGTCGGCCAGGTGCTCGCGCACGTGGTGCGGGGCCTGGGAGGAGGTGTGCACGGTCAGCTCGTCGTCGGCGTAGGAGGCCACCACGCCGCGCGGCTCGACGGGATGCGGTGAGATCCGGCCCGTCCTGAACGTCATCTCGACGACGTGCTCGGCGGACTCGACGAACTCCGCGCAGTCGGCGTCGCCGAGCAGGAAGTCGGTGACCAGGTTCGTGCCCCACTCGGGGTAGAGCAGCGGCGCGTCCTCGTCGAGTGCGCGTTCCGCGCCGACGGTCGCGGGCGACTGGTCGAGCTCCAGGTCCAGCAGGTCCGCGGCGTCGCGGGCGGCGGCGGGGGTGCCGGCCACGACGACGGCGATCGGCTGGCCGGCGTACCTGATCGTGTCGTCGAGCACCCGGTAGGCGGTCAGCCGCTGGCCGGGGGCGAGGGTGACGCAGGGCAGCAGCAGCTCCGCGGCGTCGGCGGGGGTGATGACGTCGAGCACCCCCTCGACCGTCCAGGCCGCCTTGGCGTCGCAGCCGAGGAGCCGTCCGTGCGCGACGGGGCTGCGCACCACCACCGCGTACGCCATACCGGGCAGGCGTACGTTGCCGACGTATCTCCCCTTTCCGGTCAGCAGTCTGGCGTCTTCCCTGCGAGGCGTCCGCGCGCCGACATAGCCCATGGGCCGATTGTGCGCGCCGCGAGGCGTGCGGTCCATATACGATCTCGCGGGGCGGCAGGCGGGAAAGACCAGGTCAGCGGGGGTATAGATGCAGACATTTCTTCCGTATCCGGATTTCGCGGCCAGTGCCGGGGTCCTGGACGCGCTGCGGCTGGGCAAGCAGCGGGTGGAGGCCCTGCAGGTGCTGCGCGCCCTGATCGTCCCCGGCTACGGCTGGCGCCACCACCCCGCCGTCAAGATGTGGGCCGGCTACGAGGAGGCCCTGGTCCGCTACGGGCTCGACGTGTGCGAACGCTGGTGCTCGACCGGCCGGGCCGACACCTGCGCGGCCACGATGTCCGTCGAGCTGGGCCGCGCCTGCGGCACCCCCGTCATCCGCACCCAGCACGAGCTGGCGGCGGCCGGCGAGCTGCCGCCCTGGCTCGGCGACGACGCCTTCCACCTCAGCCACCGCTCCGCCCTCCTGCGCAAGGACCCCGATCACTACCGCCCGCTCTTCGGCGACGAGCCCGACGACCTGGAATACGTCTGGCCCGCCTCGGGCCGCCCGCCCGCCTGCCTACCGGCCTGACCGCCCGCCCGCGCCCGCGCGGGTCCCGGTGAGGACGCCCTCCGCGTGCCGCGTCGCCGTGGCGGCGCCGAAGGCGACGAGCCGCACCAGGTCCTCGTCCGTCGTCGCATCGCCGCGCCAGGCGGCGACGTCCGCGTCGGTGACCCGGTAGGGGGCGAGGGCGGCGAGCAGCGCGAGCCTGGCTCCCGGCCGTTCCTCGCCGGGCACGCCCGTCAGCGGGCCCGAGAGCCAGTCGCCGCCCATCGGCGGGTGCTCGCCGTCCCAGGCCGCGACCGCCTCGGTGACGGCCGTCCGCGCCGCCTCGCCGAGCAGCTCCCCGCCCGTCGCCGCGACGGCCATGAGCGTGGCGTACGCCGTGCCGACCGGCGTGCCGGCCGCCCAGGCGGGCTCGGGCGAGGAGGGCAGGCCGTCCAGCACGTCCAGGCCCGCGCCGGGCGGCAGCTCCCTGCGCACCGTCCGGGACATGGCCCGGCCGCCCACGCTGCGCACCAGGCGCGACTTCTGCAGGTTGCCCGGCAGCAGGTTCTCGGTGAGCAGGGACGAGGCGATCCGGTTGACGAAGTGGAAGGTCAGCGCGGTGCCGACGTACGCGGGCGCCTCGTCCGCGGGGAAGGGCGCGGGCACGCGCCGGTCCTTGGCCCACCGCAGCAGCGCGGCGTGCCCGGGATCCGCCGGCACGCCCCCGGCCGCGACGGTCTCGGCCAGCCTGTGGTCGCCGGTGGCGTGCAGCAGCGTCGTGTGCGCGGCCACGCAGAACGGGCACCGGTTGGCCAGCGACACCCCCAGCGCCACCACCTCCCTGCCGGTCCTGGACCCCGGCCCGGCCAGCAGCGACTCCCGCAGCAGCGCCCAGGTCCCGGCCAGCACGGCGGGCGCGGGCGACAGGGTCAGGAAGACCGCCATGCGGGCCATGCCGAAGTCGTCGGCGAGGCGGGCGTAGACCTGGGCCACCCGGCCCGTGGCGTCCTGCGGCCGGACGGGCGTGACGTAGCGGAACTGGCCTGCGGCCGTCTGCGTCGTGTTCATGGCCGCCATGGTGGGCCGCGGGACGGGCCGGAGTCGTCCTGCCCGGGATGACTTCCGCGGCTACGGCGCGGGGCGCAGAGGCGGACGGCGTACGACGGCGGGAGTAGTCCCCCATTCCGCCCACGTGAGGACGATTATCGACACATCAGGCTCTACTGTGCTTGGCATGAGCTTGCGATGGCACCCCGCCGTCATGGACGCGGCCCTCGCGGCTGTCGTGGCCGTGCTGCTGACGGCGACCGTGGTGGCCACGCCGGACGCGGGGCCCGCGGACTACGCCGCCGTGCTCGCCGGGTCGCTCGCGCTCGTCGCCTGGCGGCGGGCGCCGGTCCCGGCGCTGCTGGTCACCACGCTGTGCATGCTGGTCTACTCCGCGCACGCGCAGCCCGGCCCGCCGGCCGCCTTCCCGGTGATGGTGACCGTGTTCGCCACGGTCAGGGCCGGTCACCGGGCGCTCGCGGCGGCGGCCGGCGCGGTGTTCCTGGGCGGGACCCTGGCGGTCAACCTGGCCACCCCCGACGGGCAGACCGCGCAGGAGATCGTGCAGAAGACGACGCTGCTGCTCGGCTGGTTCCTGGCGGCCGGGGTGACCGCGACCGTGACCCGGCACCGGCAGGCGTACCTCGTGCAGGTCGAGCAGCGGGCCGCCGAGGCCGAGCGGACCCGCGAGGAGGCGGCGCTGCGCCGGGCGGGCGAGGAGCGGCTGCGCATCGCCAGGGAGCTGCACGACTCGCTCACCCACACCATCTCGGTCATCAAGGTGCAGGCGGGCGTGGCCGTGCACCTCGCGCGCAAGCGCGGCGAGGAGGTGCCGGCGGCGCTGCTGGCCATCCAGGAGGCCAGCGGCGAGGCCATGCGCGAGCTGCGCGCCACGCTGGAGGTGCTGCGCGAGGACGACGACGCCCCCGCGGCCAGCGGCCTCGACCGGCTCACCCACCTGGTCGAACGGGCCCGCTCGACCGGCGTCCCGGCCACGGTGACGGTCACCGGCGACCGCCGCGACCTGCCGGCCGAGGTCGACCGGGCGGCCTACCGGATCGTCCAGGAGGCGCTGACCAACGTCTCCAAGCACGCCGGTCCCGCCACCGCCTCGGTACGCGTCGACTACGGCGAGGAGGAGCTGATCGTGCAGGTGGACGACGACGGGCGAGCGAACGGCGGCCCCTGCGACCCCGGAGTGGGCCTGCTGGGCATGCGCGAGCGCGTCACGGCGCTCGGCGGGCGGCTGGCGACCGGGCCGCGTCCCGAGGGCGGGTTCACCGTGCGCGCCGAGCTGCCGCTGCAGGAGGCCCGGTGATCCGCGTGCTGCTGGTGGACGACCAGGCCCTCATCCGCGGCGGCTTCCGCGCCCTGCTGGAGGCCGAGGACGACATCGAGGTCGTCGCCGAGGCCGCCAACGGGGAGCAGGCGGTCGCCCTCGCCCTGGAGCACCGCCCCGACGTGGCGCTCGTGGACGTGCAGATGCCCGTCATGGACGGCATCGAGGCCACCAGGCGGATCGCCGCCGACGAACGCCTGGCCGAGCTCCACGTGGTGATCCTGACCAACTACGGCCTGGACGAGTACGTCTTCCACGCCCTGCGCGCCGGCGCGAGCGGCTTCCTGGTCAAGGACACCGAGCCCGCGGACCTGCTCCAGGGCGTCAGGGTGGCCGCCCGCGGCGACGCCCTGCTCTCCCCCGCCATCACCCGCCGCCTGATCGGCGAGTACGTCGCCCGCCGCCCCGAACCCGACCCCCAGGGCCTGGACGTGCTCACCAACCGCGAACGCGAGGTGACCGCCCTGGTCGCCCGCGGCATGTCCAACGACGAGATCGCCGCCCAGATGGTGATCAGCCCGACCACCGCCAAGACGCACGTCAGCCGGGCGATGACCAAGCTGCACGCCCGCGACCGCGCCCAGCTCGTGGTCTTCGCCTACGAGTCGGGCCTGGTGACCCCGCGCGAGCGCTGACCCGAGGCTTGACCGTCGAGGAACGCGGTCCCTCCGCATACCCGTCCCGGACTGAGTACACTCGGGCACGTTCAACGGCCGAGACTTGTACGGCGAGGCTCTTGGCCCGGGGCGGTGGCCCCTCGGCCCCCGTCCCTCTGGAGTCACGTGAGCAGCGGGCTTGTCGATGCTCCGCCCTCCAGCGACCCCGGCGCCCCCAAGAGGCGCCACGGGCGCTGGCTACGCTGGGTGATCGCGATCGCGGTCGCCGTCGTCCTCCTGGTCGCCGGCGTGGCCGTCGGCGTCACCGCGAAGCTCAGCGGCAACCTCAAGCGCTCCACGGTCACCAAGGAGGACCTCGGCGAGACGCGGCCCCCCAAGGTCGCCACCTCGGCGATGAACGTCCTGATCGTGGGCTCCGACCAGCGCGACGGCAAGAACGCCAGGTACGGCCGCCGCATCGCGGGCGAGCGCACCGACACGATCATGCTGGCGCACGTGTCGTCCAAGCGGGACAACGCCATGGTGATCAGCTTCCCGCGCGACTCGCTGGTCCAGCTCCCCGCCTGCCGGGCCACGGGCGGCCTGCCCGGCCAGCAGCCGCACCTGGGCATGATCAACGAGTCGTTCAACTCCGGGGGCATCGCCTGCACCTGGAAGACGATCGAGTCGCTCACCCGCATCCACATCGACCACTTCGTGAAGGTGGACTTCACCGGCTTCAAGAGCATGGTCAACGCCGTGGGCGGCGTCGAGGTCTGCCTGCCCTCCCCGGTGAACGACAAGAAGGCCCTGCTCCACCTGCCCGCCGGGCGGCAGACGCTCAACGGCGAGCAGGCGCTCGGCTACGTCCGCGCCCGCTACAGCCTCGGCGACGGCTCCGACATCGGGCGCATCCAGCGGCAGCAGATGTTCATCGCCTCGATGCTCAAGAAGGTGATGAGCGGCGAGACGCTCACCGACCCGTCCAAGCTGTTCGGCTTCCTCGACGCCGGGACCAAGTCGGTGACCGTCGACGACGACCTGTCGGTGGGCGTCATGAAGGACCTCGCCACCAGCCTCCAGGGCCTCAACGCCGGGCAGATCCGGTTCATCACCACCCCCTGGCACTACTCGCTGACCCAGCCGGGCCGGGTCGAGTGGGTGCAGCCGCAGGCGGGCCGGCTGTTCCAGATCGTCGCCAGGGACCAGAGCGTCCAGGGCGTCAAGGGCGGCCAGGCCAAGGTGGGGCGGTCGAAGATCCAGATCGAGCTGCGCAACGGCACCTACCGCGGCGGCCTCGGCACGCAGGTGGCCGCCTTCCTGGAACAGCGCGGCTACCACATCAGCAAGATCGGCGACACGGCCAGGAAGCCCCAGGCGAAGACCACGCTGCTCTACGGCCCCAACGCCGAGACGCGGGTGCCCACGCTCACCAACGACCTGCTCGCCGCCACGCCCAAGCTGGTCGCCGGCGCCCGGACGAACCACCTGGTGCTGGTGATCGGCGACGACTGGAAGGGGCTCAAGCCGCTGCGCGCCGACGACACCGAGGCGATCAAGGGCTTCGACGCCACCCACGACACCTGCGCGGCCTAATTCCGGCCCCCTCGGCTCCCCCAGGCCCGTCCCGGCTCATGTAGGGCCGGCCGGGCCCAGCCCGGCTCGGCCCGGCTCACAGGGCGTCGGCGAGCCCGCCTCCGTCGATGGCGGTGAAGCCGGCGTCCTCGATGAGCGGCACCACGGCCTTCTTGGCGGCCTCGTCGTCGCCCCAGTAGGGCATGTCGGCCCGCGGGCCGCCCCGCTGCCCGGCCGTGCCGAGGTCCAGCAGCTCGTTGGGGTACTTGGTGTTGAACGTGCGCACCAGCCGCACCTCGCGGCCGAGCACGTGCTGCTGGTACTGCGGGCTGGTCAGCCCGTCCGGCACGGCCACCACCGCCTCGGCGCCGTCGAGCCGGGTGATCGGGTTGCTGGGATCGATGACGATCTTGCCGCCCAGCGCCGCGCCCAGCTCCTCGACCACGGTGGGGAACGCCTCCCACCACACCGCCATGACGACGACCTCGCCGAAGCGCGCCGACTCGATCGGCGAGCCGACGCCCGACTGCCCCTCGGCGGCGGCCGCGGCCTCCTCGGCCAGGGCCGGCCGGGCGTCGCTGAAGAGCACGTCGTGACCGGCCGCCGCGAACAGCCGGCCGAGCGGCGCGCCGAGCCGGCCCGAACCCACGATTCCTACGCGCATGTCTGGATCTCCTTGTCGGCCGATCGGCACCTGCCCATCGGCCTTCCCCGCATGCCCGGCTTTGCGCCTGCGCCGCGAGATCTTTTGCCCGCCGGTGATCCCTACACTCGTCGTCCATGAACGATCCCGATGTCCACGAGCTGCGCAGGGGCAGCGCCGAGCGGGCGCACCTGCGTGCGCGGGGGCCCGAGCTGCCGCAGGTGAGCGACCTGGCCGGGCCGCGCGGGCTGCCGCTGCGGCACTACCGGCCCGCGCGGGAGCGGCGGCCGCTGGTGGTGTACGTGCACGGCGGCGCGTGGGTGCTCTGCGACCTGGACACCCACGACCGGATCTGCCGCCTGCTGGCCCGCGAGTGCGACGTGGAGGTGCTGGCCGTGGACTACCGGCTGGCGCCCGAGCACCCGTACCCGGCGGCCGTCGAGGACGTCGTGGACGTGCTGCGCGAGGCCCGTCCGGTCGCGGTGGCCGGGGACAGCGCGGGCGGCTACCTGGCCACGATGGCCTGCCTGGCGCTGCGGGACGCGGGCGACCCGTTGCCCGCCGCCCAGATCCTGGTCTGCCCCAACACCGACCTCACGCTCTCCTGCCCCAGCGTGCGGGAGAAGGGCACCGGTCACGGCCTCGACGAGAGCTTCCTCGCCTGGGCCGTGCGGCAGTGGGCGCCCGATCCGGCGCGGCGCGCCGACCCGAGGCTGAGCCCGCTGCTCGTGCCCGACCTGAGCGGGATGCCCGCCACGCTGGTGGTCACCGCCGAGCACGACGCCCTCAGGGACGAGGGCGAGGCGTACGCCCGCCGGCTGGCCGAGGCGGGCGTGCCGGTCACGTGCCGCAGGGAGCCCGGCCTCACGCACGGATTCCAGCAGAACGCCGACCCGGTGTCGCAGGCCGCCACCGGCCGCCTGCTCGCCGACGCGCGCCGCCTGCTCGAAGCGGTGACGGGCTAGCCCGCCGGACCACCGTGGCCCGGCCCGCGCCCTGCGGCACGCCGCCGGGCGGGCACGGGAACACCGCCTGGAACTCGCGGCGACCGGTCAGGCGCCGGAGGCCAGGCGGCCCGAGAACGTCGCGGACGCCCCCGCGAAGCCGGCGCGCGTCATTGCGCGCGCTCGGACTCCTGCTCGGACGCCGTAGACGTGTACATCTCCTCGCGCGGCGTGTCCGCGCCCAGCTCCTCGCGCAGCCGGTCGTAGTCGATGTTGTGGTTGGCGTACTTCAGCTGGCGAGCGACCTTCGTCTGCTTCGCCTTGGCTCTTCCTCGGCCCATGGCTACTCCCTAGTCCCCGCTGTCATGCTATCCAACAACGTTACGACTTGAAGAATTATGCAACTGCGCTCGATTAGTCTTGCAATATGCACGTGGAGGTCCACCAGGCCAAGGCCGACTTCTTCAGGACGCTCGGCCACCCCGCTCGCATCAGAGTGTTGGAGCTACTCCAGGAAGGTCCACTGCCCGTCAGGGACCTGCTGGCCCAGATCGACATCGAGGCGTCGAGCCTCTCACAACAGCTGGCGGTCCTGCGCAGGGCCGGGATCGTGAGCGCGATCCGCGAAGGCAGCACGGTGGTCTACACCCTGGCCACTCCCGAGCTGGCAGACCTGCTCGGGGCCGCCCGCCGCATCCTCACCGACATGCTGGCCGACCAGGGGGAGCTCCTGGCCGAGCTGCGGGCGGAGGTCACTTAGCGGCGGCCTCGGCGCGGCGCCTGACCACCTTCGGGTAACGGGCGGTGAAGACGGCGGGCACGACGAACGAGAGCACCTTGATCGCGATGACGACCGTGGTGGCGTGGGGGGCCGCGGCCAGCACGAACGTCAGCGAGACGGCGGCGAGCGTGAACGCCACCGCCCACACCGTCGTGATCACCACGTTGACGCGGCGGAACGCCTGGGTCTCCCAGATCTCCTTCGGCGCCATCGTGCGCGCGATGCCCAGCGTGAACGGCTTGCCGATGGCCAGCGAGCCCCAGGCGGTGCCGGCCAGCCAGACGTTGACCAGCGCGGGCCCGTACGGCGTGAGCGGCGAGTGCGGGGCCGCCAGGGAGAGCACGGTGAGCAGGGCGAAGAAGGCGGCGGCGCTCGTCTCGATCACGATCTCGTCCCAGGCCCGGCCGGACCGCCGGTCGATGGCCACGAGGGCGAGGGCGATCACGAGGCCGGTGATGGCGCCCCAGCGCCACTCGTCGCCGGTGGCGATGACCGCGTAGACGACCCAGGGGAGGAAACCGAGCAGACCGCGCATCGCGCAACTCCTTTGACATTCCTAAGTAGACATGTCGAATGTAGAACCTCCTGTGGAGATATGTCAATATAGGAATATGAGCTTGAGACACGCCGTGCTTGGTCTGCTCGCCGAGGGGCCGGCCAGCGGCTACGACCTGCTGAAGACCTTCGACGTCTCATTGTCCAACGTCTGGCCGGCCACGCAGAGCCAGCTCTACGCCGAGCTCGGCAAGCTGGCCGACGCCGGTCTCGTGAGCGTCGCGGCCGAGGGCCCACGTGGCCGCAAGGAGTACGCGATCACCCAGGAGGGCCGGGCCGAGCTGCGCCGCTGGATCACCGAGGTCGAGCCGGTCAGGGTCGGGCGCAGCGACATGCTGCTGCGCGTGTTCTTCCTCGGCCAGGTCGATCCCGAGCAGGCCCGCGCCTACCTGCGCCGCCAGGCCGAGGTGGTGGGCAAGCACCTGGAGCACATGGAGGCCATCAAGGGCTTCGTCGAGAGCGGCCAGGACAACCTGTCGGTCTACGGCCGGCTCGCCCTGGAGTACGGCCTGCGGCTCGCCGCCGTGCAGAAGGAGTGGGCCGAGTGGGCCGAGGGGCAGATCCGTTAGGCTCGCCCCCATGGTCTCCGAGCTGTTCGATCCGAAGATGTGGCAGGTCGTCGAGGGCTTCGACTTCACCGACATCACCTACCACCGGGCCCTCGACCAGGGCACGGTGCGGGTCGCGTTCAACCGGCCCGAAGTGCGCAACGCCTTCAGGCCCCAGACGGTCGACGAGCTCTACCGGGCGCTCGACCACGCCAGGCAGGCCACCGACGTCGGCTGCGTGCTGCTCACGGGCAACGGCCCCTCGCCCAAGGACGGCGGGTGGGCCTTCTGCTCCGGCGGCGACCAGCGCATCAGGGGCAAAGACGGCTACCAGTACGCCGACGGCACCCCCGCCACCGGGCGCCTGCACATCCTGGAGGTGCAGCGCCTGATCCGCTTCATGCCCAAGATCGTGATCTGCGTGGTGCCCGGCTGGGCCGCGGGCGGCGGGCACAGCCTCCACGTCGTGGCCGACCTCACCCTGGCCAGCGCCGAGCACGCCCGCTTCAAGCAGACCGACGCCGACGTGGCCAGCTTCGACGGCGGCTTCGGCTCGGCCTACCTGGCGCGGCAGGTCGGGCAGAAGTTCGCCCGCGAGATCTTCTTCCTGGGCGACACCTACAGCGCGGCCGACGCCCACCGCATGGGCATGGTCAACGCCGTCGTCCCGCACGCGGAGCTGGAGGCCACGGCGCTGGAGTGGGCGCGCAAGGTCAACGGCAAGTCGCCCACCGCGCAGCGCATGCTGAAGTTCGCCTTCAACATGATCGACGACGGGCTCGTCGGGCAGCAGGTGTTCGCGGGCGAGGCGACGCGGCTGGCGTACATGACGGACGAGGCGGCCGAGGGGCGCGACTCCTTCCTGGAGAAGCGGGCGCCCGACTGGTCGCCCTTCCCCTGGCACTTCTAGCCGCGGGCGCCCCGGCCGGAGGCAGACTGGGGCGATGAGGATCATGGTTCCCGAGGCGTTGACCGCATCGCATGTGAAGATCGACGGCGAGCGGGGGCGGGCCTGGTCGGCCGGCCTGCCCGCGCTGGCCGAGCGTTACCTGGAGGAGTGGGGACTGCGGCTGGACGAGGGCCGCCCCATGCACGGCGTGGTCTCCCTCGTGCTGCCCGTCGTACGGGAGGACGGCACCAGGGCGGCGCTCAAGCTCCAGCCCGTCACCGACGAGAACGCCACCGAGGCGCCCGGCCTGCGCACGTGGGCCGGGAAGGGCTCGGTCCTGCTGCTCGACGACGACCCCGAGACCGGCACCCTGCTGCTGGAACGCCTCGACTCCGGCCGCCCGCTGTCGGCCATACCGGACGACACCGAGGCGCTGACGATCCTGACCGGGTTGCTGGGCCGGTTGACCGCCCTCCCCGCCCCGCCGGGGCTGCGCCGGTTGGGCGACATCGCCGCGCAGATGCTGGCCGACGTCGACCGCGCGACGGCCGCGCTGCCCCGCGAGCAGGACAGGTACTGGCTGCGCTGGTGCGCCGACGCGGTCGCCGAGCTCGTCGCCGAGCCGGGCGACCGGCTGCTGCACTGGGACCTGCACTACGACAACGTGCTGGCCGCCGAGCGGGAGCCGTGGCTGGCCATCGACCCCAAGCCGCTGGCCGGCGACCCGGGGTTCGACCTGTGGCCCGCCCTGGACAACCGCTGGGACGCCGTCGTCGCCACCGGCGACCCGATCAGAGGCGTGCTGCGGCGGTTCGACCTGATGGTGGACGGGCTGGGCCTCGACCCCGCCAGGGCGGCCGGCTGGACCCTCGGCCGGATCCTGCAGAACGCCCTCTGGGACGTCGAGGACGGCGAGCACGAGATCGACGAGGTCGCCCTGGTGATCGCCGAGGCCGTGCGCCACCGGCAGTGACGGTTCACCGCCAGTAGGCGGGATATCTGTGGCCCGGCAGCGCCCGTCCGAGCGCCACCCCGGCGGCGATCACCACGACGCTCGCGACCAGGACCGGGTCGAGCAGGTACACCGGGTCGGGGGCGGTGAGTCCGATCAGCGCCGCCGTGGCCCCGGCCGGCGGGTGAGGGGCCCGCAGCAGCAGCATCGGGGCCGTGGAGAGCGCCGCCGCGGCGACCGCCGTCCACACCGAGGGGCCGGTGAGGGCGGTGAGCGCCAGGGCGAGCGCGGTGGCGCTCAGGTGGCCCAGGAGGATGCTGCGCGGCTGGGCGAACGGCGCGGCGGGCGCCAGGGCCACGATCCCGGCGGTGGCGGCGAACGGCAGCGCGAACAGCTCCATGCCGGTGAGGCCGGCCAGCAGGGCCAGTAACGACAGTCCGGCCAGCGCCGCCGCGGTGGCCAGGGCCACCGCCCTGCCGGACGGACGGGCGGGCGCCCCCGACGTCCCGGCCCGCCCCCACCTCCGGGTGGGCGGCGGCCCGGCCGTCGGACCCGCCGCGCGCCCGTGGGGGGCGGGCGTGCGGCGGGAGCTCAGGGATCGGTGCGTGTGGACGGCGGCGGCGGACAGGCCTGGGCGGGCCGTGGTGTTCCCGCGGCGGCGGGGCTGGGCCATCGGAGGCTCCTGTCAGTCGGAGAGGCGGCGGAGGAAGTCGCGGACCAGCGCGGCGATCTGCCGGCCACGGGTCTCCAGGGCGAAGTGGCCGGCGTCGATGAGCTGGATCTCGGCGCGCTTGGTGTCCCGGTCGAAGGCGAGGGCGCCGTCGGGGCCGAAGATCTCGTCGTGCCGCCCCCACACGGCCAGCACCGGCGGCTGGTGGGTGCGCAGGTACTCCTGCCACTGCGGGTAGAGGCCCGGGTTGCGGCCGTAGTCCACGAAGAGGGCGAGCTGGACGGCGTGGTTGCCGGGCCGGTCGAGGCGGGCCTGGTCGAGGGCGGCCTTGTCGGGGTTGACCATGGCGGCGTCGGGGACCCCGTGGGTGTACTGCCAGTGGGTGGCCTCGGGGGTGAGCAGGCCGAGCAGCGCGGAGGTGTTCTCCTCGGAGGGGTCGGCCCACGCCTTGCGCAGCGGCTCCCAGAACGGCGTCAGGCCCTCCTCGTACGCGTTGCCGTTCTGGGTGACGATGCCGGTGATGCGCTCCGGGTGCCGGACGGCGAGGCGGAAGCCGACGGGGGCGCCGTAGTCGTGCACGTAGAGCGCGTACTTGGTGACGCCCAGGGTGTCCAGGAGGCTGTCCACCACGTCGGCCAGGTGGTCGAAGCTGTACTCCCACTCGTCGGCCGCGGGGGCCGAGCTGTGACCGAAGCCCGGGTAGTCGGGCGCGATCAGATGGAACTCGTCCGCCAGGTCGGCGATCAGCTCCTGGTAGGCCACCGACGAGGTCGGGAACCCGTGCAGCAGCACCAGCGTGGGCGCCGACGGGTCACCGGCCTCCCGGTAGAACACGTCGAGGCCGTCCACCACAGCGGTGCGGTACCGAACAGTCATCTCATCCTCCAGCTATAACCGGCTAAATCCGTTTTGCTGGTTAAGTGATAGCATGGCGATCGATAACCAGTCAAATCGCTTTGGGGGGTTAGAGGCAGTGAGGATACGGCCGCTTCGCGACGAGCCCATGGCGCTCGACCTGGTCGACACCGTCTGGGTGGAGCACGGCGCCCTGCTCGACCAGTTCGACGACCTGGAAGGCGTGCGCTCCTGGCTCGGCGACCACGGCCTGCCGGGCGAGGGCGATCTGGAGCGGGTGCGCGACCGGCTCGTCCGGGCGCGGGACGCGCTGCGCGGCTCGCTCGAAGGCCGGGGGCACAACGCGCTCAACGCGGTGCTCGCCGAGGGCTCGACCAGGCCGCGGGTGGACGCCGACGGGCCGCGCGAGACCGTCGTGGTGAGCGATCCGGCCTGGGAGGCGGCCTGGACGGCGGCCGCCGACTTCGTCCGGCTCCTGCGCGAACGTCCCGAACGGCTGCGCAAGTGCGCGAACCCCGCCTGTGTCCTGTGGTTCCTCGACGTGAGCAAGAACGGCAGCCGCAGGTGGTGCTCGATGGAGGTGTGCGGCAACCGCGCGAAGGCGGGCCGGTTCAACCAGCGCCACAAGAACGCCGTCTGAACCGCGAAGGCGGGCCGGCTCGGCCGACGCCACAGGAACGCCGCCCGAACCGGCCCGCCCGGAGATCGTGGCGGACCTCTAGTCCGTCACCAGGACGACCTTCCCCCGGCCGTGGCCGGTCTCGATCTCGCGGTGGGCGTCGGCGGCCTCCTCCAGCCGGTACGTCCGCCGCACCGGGAAGGCGAAGCGGCCCTCGGCGTACAGGGCGGCGTACCGGCCGAGCCGTTCGGCCGTGCGCTCGCCCTGGACGACCTTGACGCCCAGCTCGGCCGCCCGGCCGTGCTCGACCAGGGTGACGATGCGCCCGCGGTCGGCGACCAGGTCGAGCGAGACCTCCAGGGCGTGGCCGCCGGCGCCGTCGAGAGCCGCGTGCACGCCGCCGGGGGCGAGCGCGCGGACCCGGTCGGCGAGCCCGTCACCGTAGGCGACCGGGATCGCGCCGAGGTCGCGCAGGTGGTCGTGGTTGGCCTCGCGGGCGGTGCCGATCACCGTGGCGCCGCGCATGCGGGCGATCTGCACGGCCGCCGTGCCCACGGACCCGGCCGCGCCGTGCACGAGCAGCGTCTCGCCGGCGCCGACCGCCAGGGCGTCGAGGGCCAGCTCGGCCGTCTGCACGCCGGAGGTCAGCCCGCCGGCCACCTCCCAGGGCGTCCCGGCGGGCTTGGGGGCCACGTCGGCCGCCGGGACCACAATGTACTCGGCGTAGGCGAACAGGCGCGAGAAGCCCAGCACCTCGTCCCCGGCCGACACCCCGGCGACCCCGTCGCCCACCTGGTCGACCACGCCGGCGAACTCGTTGCCCGGGATGCGCGGCCACGGCACGTCCCCCATGTACGGCGGCAGCCACCCCGCCCGTACGGCCGCGTCGAACGGCTGCACGCCGGCCGCCCGCACCCGGACGCGCACCTGTCCCGGGCCCGCCTGCGGCGCGGGCACCTCCATCACCTTCAGCACCTCGGGGCCGCCCGGCTCGGCGAACGCCGCCGCCCTCATCACGTCAGTCATGCCGTCGAGCGTGCTACCTCAACCGCCCTTGAGGTCAAGTCGGCTAACTTTCGATATGAAGTCGGGAACTTTCCGCTTTAGTCGCGCTTTATATGTATATAGTCCGTCAGGACACACCGGGGGATGGGGCAAACCGAGGGCTGATGACCGAGTTCTTCCACGCCGCTCTGGGCTTTCCGACCGTCATTTTCACTTTCCTCCTCGCGGCGGTCCTGGCTTATTGGCTGGCCGTCATCGCGGGCCTGCTGGACCTCGACCACGACGCGCCATGGCTGGGATTCGGGGGCGTCCCCGCCGGGATCGTCATCTCCCTGCTGGTCGCGGTCGCCTGGCTGCTGAGTCTGGTCGGCGGCCAGGTGCTGCCGGACGCCGCGCTGGCCGCCGTGCCCTTCGCCGCGGCGGCGGGCGGCTGGCTCGCCACGCGCGCCCTGATCGGGCCGCTGCGCAGGGCTTTCCAGGACGGCGGGCAGCACTCGCGCGGCGGCCTCGTGGGCCGCCCGTGCGTCATCCGCACCGGTGCCGCCACCCCCGACTTCGGCCAGGCCGAGGTCACCGCCGAGGACGGCTCGACCGCGGTCGTCCAGGTCCGGACGACCGGGCGGGACCGCCTGGGCCGCGGCGACAAAGCACTCATCTTCGAATACGACAAAGACGGCGAATTCTTCTGGGTCATGCCCTACGAAAGCGAGCTCTGATGGACGTCATCTCCACGGGCTTCGGCGTATTTCTCGCCGTCGTCCTGGTCATCGTGATTGGCCTGCTGGTCATCATCGGCCGCCTTTTCCGTAAGGTGGAACAGGGCAAGGCGCTGATCGTGTCGAAGGTCAACAAGGTGGACGTGACGTTCACCGGCGCCATCGTGCTGCCGGTCGTCCACAAGGCCGAGACCATGGACATCTCGGTGAAGACCATCGAGATCACGCGTACCGGCCGTGAGGGGCTGATCTGCCGGGACAACATCAGGGCCGACATCAAGATCACGTTCTTCGTCCGGGTGAACAAGACCGCCGAGGACGTCATCAAGGTCGCCCAGGCCATCGGCACCGCGCGGGCCAGCGACGAGAACACCCTCCAGGAGCTGTTCAGCGCCAAGTTCTCCGAGGCGCTGAAGACGGCCGGCAAGCAGCTCGACTTCGTCGACCTCTACACCAAGCGGGACGAGTTCCGCGACGAGATCATCCGGCTCATCGGCACCGACCTGAACGGCTACAGCCTCGAAGACGCCGCCATCGACTACCTGGAGCAGACCGCGCTCACCCAGCTCGACTCCAGCAACATCCTGGACGCGCAGGGCATCAGGAAGATCACCGAGCTGACCGCGCTGGAGCACGTACGGACCAACGAGTTCCAGCGGGCCGAGGAGAAGGAGATCACCCGCCAGAACGTGGACGCCCGCGAGGCCATCCTGGAGCTCCAGCGCCGCCAGGCCGACGCCGAGCTCAAGCAGCGCCGCGAGATCGAGACCGTCAAGGCCCGCGAGGAGGCGGAGATCGCCCGCGTGCAGGCCGAGGAGCGGCTGCGCGCACAGACGGCCGGCATCAAGACCGACGAGCAGATCGGCGTGCAGCGGGAGAACCAGGCCCGCGAGGTGGCGGTCGCCGAGAAGAACCGCGAGCGGGTGATCGCGATCGAGAGCGAGCGCATCGAGAAGGACCGCCTGCTGGAGGTCATCGCCCGCGAGCGGGAGACCGAGCTGTCGCGCATCGCCAAGGACAAGGAGGTCGAGACCGAGAAGCGGTCGATCGCCGAGGTCATCAGGGAGCGCATCGCGGTCGACAAGACGGTGGCCGAGCAGGAGGAGAGCATCAAGCGGCTGCGGGTGGTCGAGGAGGCCGAGCGCACCCGTCAGCAGGTGATCATCGCGGCCGAGGCCGAGGCGCAGGAGAACCTGGTCAAGGACATCAAGGCGGCCGAGGCCGCCGAGGCGGCCTCGAAGTTCAAGGCCCGCGAGGAGCTGGTGCTGGCCGAGGCCCGGCAGCAGGCCGCGGAGCTGGAGGCGCGGGCCAAGATCCGGCTCGCGGAGGGCGTGCAGGCCGAGTCCGCCGCGGCCGGGCTGGCGCAGGTGCAGGTCAAGGAGCGCGACGCGGACGCCATCGAGAAGGTCGGCCGCGCGGAGGCCCTGTCCCTGGGCGAGCGGCTGCGGGCCGAGGCCGAGGGCGCGCGGGCCATGGCGCTGATCGAGGGCGACCGGCTCAAGGCCCAGGCCGAGGGCGAGCAGGCCATGGCGCTGGCCGGCGCCACCGCGATCGGCGAGAAGCTGAAGGCCGAGGCCGAGGGCCTGACCCAGAAGGCCGCCGCGATGGCCGCCCTGGACGAGGCCAGCCGGGGCCACGAGGAGTACCGCCTGCGCCTGGAGGCCGACAAGGAGATCAGGCTCAAGCACATCGACGTCACCCGCCAGGTGGCCGAGTCGCAGGCCAGCGTGCTGGCGGCGGGCCTGGCCAAGGCCAACATCGACATCGTCGGCGGCGACACGATGTTCTTCGACAAGGTGGTCGGCTCGATCACCACGGGCAAGGCGGTGGACGGCTTCGTCGGCCACTCGAACGTCGCGGGGGCCCTCGCGGCGCCGTACCTCAACGGGACGGCCAGCCTGGCGGCGGACATCGCGAGCGTGGTCGGCGGGGTGCGCACCGAGGACATCAAGAACCTGACCGTCTCGGCCCTGCTCATGCGGCTCATCCAGGACGGCGGCCCGCAGTCGACGGCGCTCGGCGAGCTGCTGGAGACCGCGCGCCGGCTGGGCGTGGCCGACTCCCCCGTGGCCGCGCTGGCGGCGGCGAAGGGCTGACGTGAGCACCACCGAGCTGGAAGCCGGGACCTACGAGGTTCTGCGGAACCGTCTCCAGGCGCAGGCCAAGGCCCTCGCGGTGGCGGCGGAGGAGGTCAACGGGCGGCGGCTGCGCGTCTTCGGCGGCGCGGAGCTGCGCCTGCTCGGCACCGAGCGGATCAGGACCGAGAACAACTGCGTCCCGAGGGACATCGTCTCGCTGGGCGAGGTGATGTTGTTCGGCTACAACGTCTTCATCGGGCTCAAGCCGGAGACGACCGTGGCCGACGTGTTCGCCGTGCACCGCTTCACCAGGGACGGGGACGCGTTCACGTTCGAGACGGGGAAGCTGGAGACGCTGGAGGAGCCGGCGTTCAGGAAGGACTTCGCCGAGCTGTACCGGTACTACAAGGAGACCAGGCTCCAGCAGCTGCGCCGGGTCGAGGGCAAGCTGCTGGCGGTGTTCCGGACGGGCCCGGCGGACACGCGGGTGCTCAGGTGGACGGTCAGCAACGGCGGTATCCCGAAATATCTGGATAACAGGGGGGAGCGGGACCACGTCTTCCCCCCGTCCCACGACTTCGAGTGGACGCCGACCACCCGCGACGACCACGTGCTCGGCCGCCATCCGCACATCTCCATCGAGGGCGAGGTCTTCGTCGAGACGATCGGCGGCGACCTCACCATCAAGGTCGAGAACAACACCGAGACCGGCGCGGGCGTCTACTCCGAGCCGGTCACCGAACGCCTCCAGTCGCTGGCCGACGCCGACGTCGAGTACGCCAGGGTCGGGCCGCTCGTCCTCATGCGGATCAGGCCGTACAAGGAGCCGGACTGGCGGCATCTGGTGTTCAACACCCGTACCAAGGCGGTGACCAGGCTCGACGGCATCGGCCAGTCCTGCCAGCGGCTGCCCGAGGACCAGGGGCTGATCTTCCCGGGCGGCTACTACCTGGCCACCGGGATCAGCAAGACCTTCGACACGGACGTGGCGGACCTGGAGTTCGAGCGGGTCGTGCGCTCGCCCAACGGCGAGGACGTCCTGTACGTCTTCCACGCCCGCGGCGACGGCCGCTCGTTGCTGCTGCCGTACAACGTGATCAGGAAGGAGGTGGCCAACCCCATCGTCTGCCACGGGTACTCCCTGTTCGACGACGGCACGATGGTGGTCTTCCGCGCCCTCTCCGAGGAGCCGACCCGGGTCCACCCGATGCAGGTGTGGCAGACGCCGTACGTGTCCGACACCTACGCCGCCGCCCAGCCCGCCGGGACCGGGCCCCTGGAGCGCATCGGCAACGCCGAGCTGGTGCGCGGCATCTCCGACTGCCTGTCCGTGGCCCGCATGGTCGAGGAGATGGCGGCGTCGGAGGCCACGTTCGAGGCGCTGATCGCCGCCTGCACCCGCGCCGCCGACTCCTACCACTGGCTCGGCGAGCACGGGCTCGCCGCGCCGCTCGCCGACGTGCGCGCCACCGCCGAGCAGGTGCTCGACGAGTACGAGAACGTCGAGCAGCTCACCCGCCAGGCCGCCGACACCCTGGCCGCGGCCGCCGCGGAGACCACCCACCTGGTACGCGCGGCCGCCGCCGACACCCCCGCCACCGCCGACGCCTGGGTCACCACGCTGGCCGGACTGCGCAGGCAGCAGGGCCGCCTGGTGACCCTGCGCGACGTCCGCTACCTGGATCTCGCCCGCCTGGACGAGCTGTCCGCCGCCGTGACCGCGGAGCTGGCCGCGACCGGCCGGCGCGCGGTCGCCTTCCTGGAGGGCGCGGAGGCGTTCACCGCCTACCACGTGGCGGTCGAACGGCTGGCCGCCGACGCCGCCGCCATCGCGACCGTGGCCGAGGCCGCGCCCGTCGCCGACCGGCTGGCCGAGCAGGCGGAGGGCCTGGAGGTGGTGACGGAGGTCGTCGGCTCGCTGGAGATCGCCGACGCCACGGTCCGCACGTCGATCCTGGGCCGGATCGCCGAGGTGCTGGCCGGGGTGAACCGGGCGCGGGCCGTGCTCGACGGGCGGCGGCGCGAGCTGCTCGGCTCGGAGGGCCGTGCGGCCTTCGCCGCCGAGTTCGCCCTGTTCGGGCAGGCCGTCTCGGGCGCGCTGGCGATGGCCGACACGCCGGACAAGTGCGACGAGCAACTCGGCCGCTTGATGCTCCAGGTGGAGAACCTGGAGGCGCGGTTCGGCGAGTTCGACGACTTCGCCGCCCAGCTCGCGGGCAAGCGGGACGAGGTCTACGAGGCGTTCTCGGCCAGGAAGCAGACCCAGCTCGACGGCCTGGCCCGGCGGGCCGACCGGGTCTTCGCCTCGGCCGAGCGCATCCTGGGCAGCGTGACCAGGCGGCTGGCGTCCCTGGGGTCGATGGACGAGGTCAACACGTACTTCGCCACCGATCCGATGGTCGGCAGGGTCCGTACGGCGGCGGCCGAGCTGCGCTCCCTGGGCGACGCCGTCCGGGCCGAGGAGCTGGACGGCCGGGTCAAGGCGGCCCAGCAGGAGGCCGGCCGCGCCCTGCGGGACCGGCTGGACCTGTTCACCGACGGCGGCGAGACGCTGCGCCTCGGCCGTCACCTGTTCGCCGTCAACACCCAGCCGATCGACCTGACGCTGGTCCCGCACGACGGCGAGATGCACTTCGCGATCACGGGCACCGACTACCGCGCGCCCGTGCCGGCGTCGTTCGCGGACACGCGGCCGTTCTGGGAGCAGCTGCTGGTGTCGGAGACGCCGGAGATGTACCGGGCCGAGCACCTGGCCGCCTCGCTCCTGGACTCCGCGGTGCCCGGCGCTCCCCTGGCCGACCTGGTACGCCAGGCCGCCGAGCAGCGCTACGACGAGGGCTACGAGCGCGGCGTGCACGACCACGACGCGATCCTCGTCCTGGAGAGCCTGGTCCGCCTGCGCGAGGGCGCCGGCCTGCTGCGCTACCCGCCCGAGGCCCGCGCGGCGGCGCAGCTCTTCTGGGCCTTCGGCACGGACGAGGTTTCACGTAAAACATTGGCCACCAGGGCCGCCTCCCTGGTCCGCGCCCGCGCGGTCTTCGGCCGGACGCCCGCCCTGGAGGCGCTGGCCGCCGAGCTCGGCGGCCGGATCGCCGCCTTCTCCCCCGGCCAGGACACCGGGCAGGACACCGGGCAGGACACCGGGCAGAGCACGGCCGCGCTGGCCGGCGAGTACCTGGTCGAGGAGCTGGGCGCGACGCCGTCGGGCTTCGTGACCGGCAAGGCGGCGCGCGACCTCCTCGACGGCTTCAGGCAGGCGCTCGGCCCGGCCAGGACCCGCGAGTTCGAGGAGGAGCTGGCCGCGCTCCCCCTGCCCGAGCGGCTGCAGCTCGCCCACGCCTGGATCGGCGCCTACCGGCAGGGTCCCGAGGTGGCCGAGGCCGTCGCCGTGCTCCTGTGCGACCTGCCGCGTCACGACTCCGGCGCCGCCGTCGAGGAGACCGTCGAGGGGCTGCTCGGCGCGCATCCGCGCGTGCAGGACCGCAGGCTCCGGATCAGGCTCGACGAGCTGCTGACCAGGGCGCGCGCCTTCAGGCAGGACCGGGTCCCGGCCTACCGGGCCTACCAGCGCCGCCGCAACGAGCTGATCGAGCAGGAACGCCGCCGGTTGCGTCTGGAGGAGTACCGGCCCCAGGTCATGAGCGCGTTCGTCCGCAACCGGCTGCTGGACGAGGTCTACCTGCCGCTGATCGGCGACAACCTGGCCAAGCAGCTCGGCGCGGCGGGCGCGGGCAAGCGCACCGACCAGATGGGCCTGCTGCTGCTCATCTCACCGCCCGGCTACGGCAAGACCACGCTGATGGAGTACGTCGCCAGCCGCCTCGGCCTGGTCTTCGTCAAGGTGAACGGCCCGGCGCTCGGCCACGGCGTCACCTCGCTCGACCCGGCCGACGCGCCCGACGCCACGGCCAGGCAGGAGGTCGAGAAGATCTCCTTCGCGCTGGAGAGCGGCAACAACACCCTGCTCTACCTGGACGACATCCAGCACACCTCGCCGGAACTGCTGCAGAAGTTCATCTCGCTGTGCGACGCCCAGCGCCGCATCGAGGGCGTCTGGAACGGCCGGACCCGCACGTACGACCTGCGCGGGAAGCGCTTCGCGGTGTGCATGGCGGGCAACCCGTACACCGAGTCCGGGCAGCGCTTCCGCATCCCGGACATGCTGGCCAACCGGGCCGACGTGTGGAACCTGGGCGACGTGCTCTCCGGCAAGGACGAGCTGTTCGCGCTGAGCTACGTGGACAACGCGCTCACCTCCAACCCGGTGCTCGCCCCCCTCTCGGGCCGCGACCGGGCCGACGTCGAGCTCCTGGTGCGCCTGGCCAAGGGCGACCCGGCCGTCCGGCCTGACCAGCTCCGGCACCCGTACGGCAAGGCCGAGCTGGAGCAGGTGCTCGGCGTGCTGGGCAAGCTGGTGCGGGCGCAGGAGGTGGTGCTGGCCAACAACGCGGCCTACATCGCGTCGGCGTCCCAGGCGGAGGCGTCCAGGACCGAGCCGCCGTACCGGTTGCAGGGGTCGTACCGGAACATGAACAAGCTGGCCGAGCGCATCGTGCCCGCCATGAACGACGAGGAGCTGGAGGCGGTGATCGACGACCACTACCTGGGCGAGGCGCAGACCCTCACCCAGGACGCCGAGGCCAACCTGCTCAAGCTGGCCGAGCTGCGCGGCCGCCTCACCCCCGCCCAGGCGGCGCGCTGGGCGGAGATCAAGGCGGCCTTCCTCCGGGCCAGGGCGCTCGGCGGCTCCGGCGACGACCCGATGACCAGGGCCGTGGGCGCCCTCGGCCTCCTCGCCGACCGGGTGAGCGAGGTCGGCACGGCCATCAGGGAGTCTGACCGCTGACCCCAGCCGTCAGGGGCCGGCCCCTGAGCGCAGCGGCCCGGCCGTCAGGAGGCCCGATCGCTGAGCGCAGCGGCCCGGCCCTCGGCGGGCCCGGTCCCTGAGGGGAGCGGGCCCGGCTGTCAGCGGGCCCGCTCGCTGGGCCGGGCGGGTGCGAGCTCCAGGTGGGTGCCGGTGAAGGCGGCGCGCAGGCGGCGGTCGTGGGTGACGACCACCAGCGCGCCCTCGTAGTGGGCCAGCGCCTCCTCAAGCTGCTCCACCAGCATCGGCGACAGGTGGTTGGTCGGCTCGTCGAGCAGCAGCAGGTCCACCGGCTCCGTGACCAGGCGGGCCAGCTCGACCCGGCGGCGCTGTCCGTAGGAGAGGTCGGCCAGCCGCCGCCGCAGGTCGTCCGGCCGGAACAGGCCCAGGCCGAGCAGCCGGTCGGCGTGCTCGTCGGGGCTGCCCGTCCGTCCCTCGGCGAAGGCCGCGAGGACGGTACGGTCCAGCCGGGCCGCCCGGTCCTCCTGACGCAGCAGACCGGCCCGTCCGGTCCGCCGTACGGTCCCCTCGTCGGGACGCAGCTCGCCGGCCAGCACCCGCATGAGCGTGGTCTTGCCCGCGCCGTTCGGCCCGGTGACGAGCAGCCGCTCCCCCCGCCGTACGGCGAGCCCGTCGATCCGCAGCCGCCCCGCCACGCGCACCCCGTCGAGCACGACCACCATGGACCGCCACCCCACCCCGCCCGCCTCGCCCACGCCCTGGAGGCGTCCCGGCAGCCGCACATCGGCCCGAGCGACCACGTCCTTGGGGTGTTCCGGCAGGCGCACGTCGGCGGGGGCGATCACCTCTCGCAGGTGATCCGGGAGGAGCACGTCGGCGGGGGTGATCACCTCTCGCGGATGACCCGGGAGGAGCGCGCCGGCGGGGGGCGGGGCGGTGATGGCGGCGGTGAAGCGGAGCGGCACCGGGGGCGGCGGCACCGCGTGCTCTTCGAGCCATCGCATCCGCGCCCGCGACTGCCGGACGCGCCCGGCGGCGCCGTGCGTACGCGACCGCGCCCGCCACGCGCCGGTGCCCATCCCGGCCTGGACCATCCCGCGCGGGATGGCCGCCATCCGCCCCGCGTTGGCCGCCACCAGCCCGGCGTGCCGGGCCAGCTCGGACCGCCACTCCTCGTGGGCCCGCACGTGCGCGGCCCGTTCGGCGGCCTTGGCCGCGAGGTAGCCCGAGTAGCCGTCGCCGTAGCGGCGCACCTGCCCGTCGGAGACCTCCAGGATCACCGTGGTGACCCGGTCGAGGAACGTCCGGTCGTGGCTGATCGCGACGACCGTGCCGCGGTGCTCGCGCAGGTGCTGTTCGAGCCAGGCGACGGCCTGGTCGTCCAGGTCGTTGGTCGGCTCGTCGAGCAGCAGCAGCTCCGGCGCGGCGGCCAGCGTCGCGGCCAGGGCGAGCCTGGACCGCTCGCCGCCCGACATCGTCGCGACCGGACGGTCCCGGTCCAGGCCGGACAGGCCCAGGCCGTGCAGCGCGACGTCCACCCGGGTGTCGGCCTCGTAGCCGCCGCGCGCCTCGAACTCGGCGACGGCGGCGGCGTAGGCGTCCAGGTCGGTGCCGGCGAGCGCGCGCATGCGCGCCTCGATCTCGCGCAGCTCGGCCAGGGCCAGGTCGACGACGTCGGCCACGGTGGCGTGCGGCGGCGGCTCCAGCGACTGCGGCAGGTGCCCCACGCCGCCGGGCGCGACCACGGTCAGCTCGCCGTTGTCCGGACGCTCGACGCCCGCCATGAGCCTGAGCAGCGTGGACTTGCCCGAGCCGTTGTCGCCGATCACCCCGGCCTTCTCCCCGGGCCGGACGGTGAGCGACACCCGGTCCAGGACGATTCGGGTGTCGTAACGCTTGGTGATCTCGTTCAGTGCCAATTGGGCAGCGGTACGCATAGAGGCTCCACCTCCTTGTCTCAACGCGGACATGACCGGTACGAGGCGTGGCGGAGCGGTCGGCTCAACGCGTATGCGCCTCGGGCGTGAGAATCACAGGAAGCAGTAACCCATATCGGCGGACACCGTAGCCCATAAGCGGAATTGTGTACAGCCCTTTATTCGGTGCGCAGCGACGTGGTGGCCTCCCGTTGCAGGGCCGTGGACCGCCGGAGGAAGTCGACGATCAGGGACAGCTCGTCGTCGGTGTAGCGGTCGTACAGGCCGGACATGGCGGCCACGAACGGCTCGAACAGCTCGCCGAAGCCGGCCAGCCGCTCCCAGTTGATCTCGACGATGACCCGTCGGCGGTCTTTGGTGTCGCGCACCCTGCGGACCAGCCATTTGGCCTCCAGCCGGTCGATCAGCCCGCTGACGGAGGCCGGGGCGAGGCCCGTGTGCTGGGACAGCTCCCCGGCGGTCAGCGGCCCGAGGCGCTGGAGCAGGTCGAGCGTCTTCTCCTCGGTCATCCCCAGGCCCAGCCGCTCGCCCATGGCGCTGTGGTACATGACCGCGGCGTTGCTGCTCTCCCGGCCCGCCTCGACCAGTTCGTCCAACAATTTCTTTCGATGCTCCGAAATATCCCTGGACATCCCGCCACCCGCGCTCATATATTTCGTTCGGTCGAACGAAAGGATACCAGCATGAAGGCTCTGATCATAGGCTGCGGGATCGGCGGGCCCGTCACGGCGATGGCCCTTCAGGCGGCCGGCATCGACGCCGAGATCCACGAGGCGTACCCGCGGGGCGCCGAGAACGTCGGCTCGTTCCTCAACCTCGCCTCCAACGGCCTGGCCGCCCTGCGCGTGCTCGGCGTCCACCGCGAGGTGCTGTCGTCGGCCATCCCCACCCCGCGCATGGTCATGTGGAGCGGCACCGGCAAGCGCCTCGGCGAGGTGGCCAACGGCCTGCGCCTCGACGACGGCACGGTCAGCCACACCGTGCTCCGCTCCGACCTCTACGGCGCCCTGCGCGACGAGGCCGCCCGGCGCGGCATCCCCATCGCCTACGGCCGGCGCCTGGTCTCCTACGACGACACCGGCGACCAGGTCGTGGTGACCTTCGAGGACGGCGCCTCGGCCGCCGGCGACCTGCTGATCGCCTGCGACGGCGTGCACTCGCGCACCCGTTCGCTGCTCGACCCCGGCGCGCCCGGCCCGCGCTACAGCGGCCTGTACAGCTTCGGCGGCATCGTCAGGAGCACTGAAAGCAGGGGCTTCGGCGAGCCCGGCGTCTACGACATGGTCTTCGGCAAGCGGGCCTTCTTCGGCTGCACGGTGACCGAGTCGGGCGACACGTGGTGGTTCGCGAACCTGCCCAGACGGCTCGGTGACGTGCCCGCCGACTGGCGGCCCGTCCTGGCGGCGGCGTTCGAGGGGGACGCGAACCCCTCGGCCGACCTCGTCCGCCGCGGCCCCGTGGGCCCGGCACTGCCGGTGTACGACCTGCCGCCGGTGCCCGTCTGGCACCGGGGCCGCGTCCTGCTCACCGGGGACGCCGCCCACGCCACCTCGCCCAGCTCCGGCCAGGGCGCCTCGCTGGCCGTCGAGGACGCGGTCGTGCTGGCCAGGTGCCTGCGCGAGGCGAAGGACCACCGCGCGGCGTTCGAGCGGTTCGAGGCCGAGCGGCGGCCGAGGGTCGAGCGGGTGGTCGCCTACTCCAGGACGATCAGCAACAGCAAGGCCGCGGGCCCGGTCGCCCGGGTCTTCCGTGACCTGATGCTGCCGATGTTCCTGAAGCGCGGCGCGAGCCAGGAGTCACTGGCCTGGATGTACCGCCACCAGGTCGGCCTGTGACACCGCGGCGGCGGAGGCGGGCAGCAGCGGCAGCCGCACGTCCGGCGTCGGGATCAGGCCCCTGGCGTGCAGGACGCCCTTGATCACGGTCGGGTTGGGCTCGGCGAAGAGCGCGCGGGAGACCTGGGCCAGCCGGTGCCCGAGCGGGCGCGCGGTGGCCACGTCCCCCGCCAGCCAGGCGTCGACCAGCTCGACGAAGCTCCTGGTCAGCACGTGGGCCGAGGCCAGGATGCCGCCGGTGGCGCCGAGCGCGAGCAGCGGCGAGACGAACGCGTCGTCGCCGCCCAGCACCTCGAAGCCGTCGGGCAGGTCCGCGAGCAGGTCCACCGTGTCCTGGTCGATGCCGCCGGCGGCGTACTTGACACCCGCGATGTTCGGATGCTCCCCGACGGCCCGCAGTGTCGCGGCGCCCACGGCCTGACCGGTCCGGTAGGGGATGTGGTAGATCACCAGCGGCACGGGTGACGCCTCGGCCAGCGCCTCGAAGTGCGCGATCACGCCGCGCTCGCCGGGCCGCAGGAAGTACGGCACGGTCACCAGGGCCGCGTCCACCCCGGCGGGCAGCTCGCGCAGCGCCGCGGCGGTCGTGCGGGTGTCGTTCCCGGTCACGCCGACGGTCAGCAGCGCCCGGCGCTCGGCGCACACGCGTACGCAGGTCTCGACCACCAGGGCCCGCTCGCCGGGGTCGAGGGCGGCCACCTCGGCCGTCGTCCCCAGCGCCACCAGACCGGCCGCGCCCTCGTCGAGCATCTGCCGGGCGAGCTTCTCGACCGCGTCGGCGGCCACCTCCCCCGACGACGTGAACGGCGTGACAAGCGGTACGTGGATTCCTCTCAGCATGCTTCGAGCCTGCCGCCCGCAGACCTGTTAGGTCCAGTTCGGATTTCTTCGTTCGAGCTTAAGATGAACTTATGCTCGATCCACGCAAGCTCCACCTGCTCCGCGAGCTGGCCAGGCGCGGCACGATCACCGCCGTGGCCGAGGCGGTCACGTTCACCCCCTCGGCGGTCTCGCAGCAGCTCAGCGCCCTGGAACGGGAGGCGGGCGTGCCGCTGCTGGAACGCACCGGGCGCACGGTCACGCTCACCCCGGCCGGGCTGCTGCTGGTCGAGCACGCGCAGGCCGTCCTGGAACAGCTCGAACGCGCCTCGGCCGCGCTCGCCGCGGCCCGGGGCGGGCCGTCGGGGCCCCTGCGGATCGGCGCGTTCCCGACGGCCACCCGCGTGCTCCTGCCGCCCGCGCTCGCCCGCCTGGCCGCGGACTGTCCGGGGCTGGAGCCGATGGTGGCCGAGATCGACCCCGCCGACGTCTCGGCGGCGCTGCGCGCGGGCGAGCTCGACGTCGCCCTCGTGCACGAGTACGACTTCGTGCCCCCGGTCACCGACGCCTCCATCGAGACCGAGCCGCTGTTCACCGAGCCGATGTACCTGACCGACCGGGCCCGCGTCCTCGACGCCCGCGACGACCCGTGGATCACCGGCAAGCCGGGCACGCTCTGCCACACCATGGCGATCAGGGCCTGCCAGGCGGCCGGGTTCGAGCCCCGGGTCCGGCACCACATCGACGACTTCGACACCGTGCTCGCCTTCGCCGCCGCCGGTCAGGGCGTCGCGCTCGTGCCCAGGCTGGCGGCGCTGACCCCGCCGGACGGCGTCTCGCTGACCCGCCTGCCCCTGAGCCGCCGCACGCGGGCGGCCTTCCGCCGCGGCTACGGCGACCATCCGGCGGTCCGCGCGGCCGTCGCCGCCTTCCACACGGCCGCCACCACCCTGCCCCTCTGACGCCCGTACCCGCCGGTCCTCCGGGCTAAGGGGAGGGCCTGCCGAGCAGGCCCTCGGCGAGGGCGGCGAAGCTGCGGGCGAGCCGCGCGCTGTCCCCCGCCCGCAACCGGCTCGCGATCGGCTCCATGTGCAGGCACCCGAGCAGCAGGTGTGCGATCTCGTCCGCGTCCACGTCGGGGCGGCCTTCGGCGATCAGGGCGGTGACGTGCCGGTGCCAGCCGGTGTAGATCGGGTTGGTCTCCCGGGGCTCGGATCTGCTGGTCGCGACCGCGTGCTCGTGCGCGGCCACCAGGTTGCCGTTGCGCGCCGCCAGCTCGGCCACCGCGCCCAGGAAGGCGACCAGCCGCTCGACGGGCGGCGCTCCGGGGCCGAGCGGCGGCGGGCCCTCGGCCACCGCCTTGTCCAGCTCGCGGGCCCGCTCGCTCATCAGCTCCCGCATCAGCCCGGTACGGCTGCCGAACCGGTGGAACACCGTCCCCTTGCCCACGCCGGCGGCCACCGCCACCCGCTCGACGGAGACCTGCTCGGGCGGGTGGCGGCGGAGCAGCTCCTCCGCCGCCCGCAGGATCGCCCGCCTGTTGCGCGCGGCGTCGGCCCGCTCTTGACGTTCCATCCGGTCATTGTTGCCCATGGACAAACTTGACCAGAGGTCCATATATTAACTGGACCAATGGTTCAGATACAGACGGGAACAACCATGCGCGCCATCCAGCTCGACGCCCTCGGCGGCCCCGAGACCCTGCGTCCGGTGGACCTGCCCCGCCCGCGCCCCGAGGCGGGCCAGGTCCTCCTCCGCGCACAGGCGATCGGCGTCAGCCACGCCGAGACGCAGATCCGCTCGGGCGCGCTGCCGTTCCCGCTGCCGCTGCCCGTCGTGCCCGGCGCGGAAGCGGTCGGCGAGGTCGTCGAGACGGGCGAGGGCGTGGACGACAGCCTGCTCGGCACCGTCCGCGTGGGGGTGACCGGCGGCCTCGGCGCCTATGCGGAGTACGTGGCCATGCCCGCCGCCCTGACCTGCCCCGTCCCCGAGGACGTGACGCCCCTGGAGGCCCTGGCCGGAGCCGCGCCCGGCGCGATCGCCCTCGCCCTGCTGCACCGGGGGCGGCTCGGCGGCGGGGAGACCGTGCTGGTCGAGGCGGGCGCCGGCACGATCGGCGGCTACCTGGTCGCGCACGCCAAGGAGTTCGGGGCGGCCCGGGTGATCGCCACCGCGGGCTCCCCGGCCAAGCGGCAGCGGGCCCTCGACCTGGGCGCCGACCAGGCCCTGGACCACGGCGACCCGAGCTGGCCGGACACGCTGCCGGACGTCGACGTGGCCTTCGAGTCGATCGGCGGCGCGTCGGCCCGGCGGGTGCTCGACCGGCTCGTGCCCGGCACCGGGCGGATGTTGTTCTACGGCATGCTGAGCGGCGAGCCCGCCGCCGTCACGGCCGCGGACCTGATGGAACGCGGCGTGACCGTCGTCGGCTGCGGCGGCCCCGGCTGGACCGGCCAGGTGTTCGGCACGCACTATCCCGAGATGCTGGCCCGGCTCGGCTCAGGACGCAGCCGCGCCGTCGTCCACGAGACCCTGCCGCTGGCCGAGGCGGCGAAGGCCCACCGGCTCCTGGAGTCGCGCGCGGTCACGGGCCGCGTCCTGCTGGTGCCGTGAGCGGCTCAGCGGTCGAGGACGGCGTCCAGCACGGCCGTGGCGCTGGCCTGCTCGGCGTTGTAGTCGCCGGCCGTCACCGCGACGACCAGCTCCTCGCCGGGCAGCACGAGCAGCCGCTGGCCGCCGTTCCCGATCGCCTCGGTCCACGGCCGGTCACCGGTGCTCACGTACCACTGGTAGCCGTAGCGGAAGTCGCCGTCGATGACGACGCGGGGCCGCGTCATCTCGCGCACCCACTGCTCGGGGACGATGCCCAGCCCGCCGCCGAGCACCAATCGGCCGAGCGCGGCCAGGTCGAGGGGCCGCAGCCGCAGCCCGGCCGCGGCCATCGCCACGCCGTCCGTGCCCTTGACCCACTCGGTCCTGGTGATGCCCAGCGGCTCGAACAGCGCCTTGGCGGCGTACTCCGCCAGCGGTTCGCCGGCGCCCCGCGCGATGAGCCCGCCGAGCAGGGCCGAGGCGCCGCCGCAGTACCGCCACCGCTTCCCGGCCTCCTCGACCACCGGACGTTCCAGGACGAACCGGTACCGGTCAGGAGCGAGCTCCATCGCGATCTCGCTGTTGGCCGGGCTCGTGTACGGCAGGTCCTCGTTCCAGTCGATCCCGAGCGTCATGGTGAGCGCGTGCGCGACGGTGAGGTGCGCCCGGCCCGGATCAGCCACCAGGTCCGGATATTCGGGGAACTGCTCCACCAGTCTCGCGTCCGGCGGCGGCACCAGCCCGTCGCGCAGGGCCACGCCGTACAGCAGCGCGACCACGCTCTTGGTGACCGACCGGACGTCGTGCGGCGTGTCGCGGTCGAACACGACGTGCCGGGGCTCCTCGGTGATCCGCTGGTCGACGCCCGCGCCGTAGTGCTCGACGACGACCTCGCCGCCCCGCATGACCACGACCGCGTGCAGATTGGGCGCCGTGCCGGCCTTCAGGACCGCCTCGACCCGCTCCGCCATTCCCATGATGTCCTCCTAAGCCCGGGGGACATCCTGTCGTACCCGCTCACACGATGTCAGGGTCAAGGGCTGAGAGCGTCCTCAGCGTCTCTCAGGAGGGGCACAGCGGCGCGGGAGCAGGCTTGGTCCCATGGAGCAACTCGTGAACAGCCCCGCCGTCAGCCAGGGTCTGCGCAAGGTCGAGGCCAGGATCAGGCGGCTCAGCGGCTCGTCCGCGCTGCCGGGGATCAACGCGGGCGCCGGGCGGATCGTCAGCGCCGGAGGCAAGCGGTTGCGTCCGGCGCTGACGCTGGCGACCTCGCTCGCCCTCGGCAAGGCCCCCGACCGCCGGGTGATCACGGCCGCCGCGTGCGTGGAGCTGATCCACGCCGGCTCGCTCGTGCACGACGACCTCATGGACCGGGCGACCGAGCGGCGCGGCACCCGTACGCTCAACGCCGAGCTGGGCGAGGGCAAGGCCCTGGTGATCGGCGACTTCATGCTGGCCAGGGCGGGGCTGGCGGCCATCACCGCGGTGTCCAGGCCGGTCGCCGAGGTGCTCGCGGCCACCGTGGTGGAGCTGGCCGAGGGCCAGTACCTGGAGACGAGCGACCTGTTCAACCCGGCCAGGACCAGGGAGAGCGCGCTGCGTTCGATCACCGGCAAGACCGCCGCGCTGTTCCGGGCCGGCTGCCTGGTGGCGGCCGTCTGCGCGCGGGCCGGCGCCGAGGACCGGGCGCGCGTGGCGGCGTACGGCGAGAAGTTCGGGCTGATCTTCCAGGTGCTGGACGACCTGCTCGACCTGACCGCCTCCAGCGCCCAGCTCGGCAAGCCGGCCGGCAACGACCTGCGGCAGGGCGTCTACAGCCTGCCGCTGCTCCTGTCCGGCACCGATCTCGGCGACCTGCTCGGCCGCGACATGAGCGAGGAGCAGGTGGACGAGGCGCTGCGCCGGCTGCGCGCGGGCGACCTGGTGCCCAACACGCTGGAGTTCTGCCGCGGCCTGGCCTCGGACGCGCTGGCCGCCCTCCCGGTGATCCACGACAGGGAGATCGCGGCCCTGCTGTACGGCCTCCCGACGGCCTACATCGACCACGTCGCGGAGGTGTCGTCGCAGTTGACGGGCGTCAGTTGAGATTTGTTGGAACAATTGGTAGGAATCGCCTCCACAACCCGGCGAATCGCGCTAATACTGGAGTCACGCACTACAGGAGCGCACATGCGAAAGATCCCCCCTCGCATGATGATCCGGGACGACGGGCTTGAGTCCAGTCACTTCCTCCAGCTCGCCGCCGTGGACTTCACCGGCATCTACGCGGTCCACCTGGCCGCGAAGGAAGAACGGCTGAAGATGACCAGGCTCGCCATGAGCCTGTTGTCGGGGCCGTTCCTCGCGGCCATCGCCCTGACCAGCGCCAAGGTGGTGGACCCGCAGAGCCTCACGGAGTGGCAGCGCGTGCCGTGGTACCTGTTCGCCCTGGTCACGGCGTTCGGGGTGCTCAGCGTGCTGCCGTTCCTGCGGCTGATCGAGGCGGTTCGCGCGCACGCCAGGACGGCCCGCGCGATCAACAACTTCCGCCTGCTGTACGCCTCCAGGCTCAAGGACCGGCTCGGCTGGAGCCCGAACCTGCCGATCGACCCCCGCTTCCCGGAGACGTACGCGCCGCTGGCCTGGCCCGGCATCAACGTGACCACGCTGGCGCTGGCGAACTCGGCCTACCTGACGGTGGGCCTCACCGGCCTGTGCGGGCAGGCGCCCAACCTGCTCCTGCTCACCTTCGGCATCCTCCTGGTCACGCTGGTCCACTACGCCGTCTACTACGTGCGCTGCAACGTGACCAGGCGGCGCCGGCTCCCGCGCGACCCCTACGAGTTCCCGGATCAGGAGACCTGAATGCCCAGCCCTGCGTCATGGGCGTCATGTGGGGAGGCGTGGATGTGGATGATGCGACATGTCTGGACGGCGGGCACACTCGCCGACGACGACCGCGGCCCCGTGATCGAGGCGCCGTCCGTGCTGTTCGAGATCGCCGAGGTGCGGGGCGACGACCCGATCATCGCGCGGTACGGCGACGCGGAGCGGCTGGCCCTGTACAGCAGGAAGTTCAGCGAGGACGTGGTCGTGCCGCCGTTCAAGTACAGCTACGGCGCCCGGATCAGGGGGCAGCTCGCCTGGGCGGCCGACCTGCTGCGGGTCAAGCCGTACAGCAAGAGCGCGTGGATCTCGCTGACCATCCCCGGCGAGCCGTACGACGCGGTGCCCTGCCTGATCGGCGTGGCGTTCCGGATCCGGGACGGCGCGCTCGCCATGACCGCGACCTTCCGCTCCCAGAACGCCTTCACCAGCTACCTCAACTACCTGCCGCTCGCCGAGGTGCACGCGACCATGGCCCGCGACCTGGAACTGGACCGCGGGCCGATGCGGGTGTTCGTGGACGTGCCGCACCTGTACCTGGCCGACAGCACCCAGGTGCTGCGGGTCATGCGGCCCGCGCGGCGGTGAGCGGCGCGGCGATCTCCTCCAGCCCCTTGCGCTCGGCCTTGACCCCGAAGGCCAGCTCGACCAGCCCCGCGACGATCATCACGATCGCGCCGATCGAGAACGCCAGCGCCGTGTCGCCCGGCGCGCCGCTCTCGACCAGCGAGGCGAACACGAGCGGGCCGGCGATGCCGCCGGCGGCCGTGCCGATGGCGAAGAAGAACGCGATGGCCATCGCCCTGGTCTCCATGGGGAAGATCTCGCTCACCGTCAGGTAGGCCGCGCTGGCCCCCGCCGAGGCCACGAAGAGCACCACGGACCAGCAGAGGGTCAGCGTCATCGCGGTCAGCGCGCCCTGGTTGAACAGCCAGGCGGTGCCGAGCAGCAGCACCCCGGAGCCGATGTAGGTCGCCGAGATCATGGGGACCCGGCCGACGGTGTCGAAGAGCCTGCCGAGCAGCAGCGGGCCGAGGAAGTTGCCGACCGCGATGATCGCGAAGTAGTAGCCCGTGTGCGAGTCGATCTTGAAGAACGTGGTCAGGATCTGGGCGTACCCGAAGGTGATCGCGTTGTAGAGGAACGCCTGGCCGATGAAGAGCGACAACCCGAGGACCGTGCGCTTGGGATAAAGCGCGACCATCGTGTGCGCGATCTTCAGGAAGCCGATCGACCTGCGCTGGTGGATGGTCATCGACTCCTGCGGCTCGGGCAGGTCCCGGCCGATCTGGCGTTCGATGTCGTCCACGATCTGCTCGGCCTCGCGGTCGCGGCCGTGGATGAACAGCCAGCGCGGGCTCTCCGGGACGTTCCTGCGCACCAGGAGGATGGCCAGGCCGAGCACCACACCCAACCCGAACGCCACCCGCCAGCCGATGTTGACCGGCAGGTCGTTCAGCAGCGGCACGGTCAGCAGGGCGCCGCCCGCCGCGCCGAGCCAGTAGCTGCCGTTGATGATGATGTCGATGCGTCCCCGGTGGTGACTCGGGATCAGCTCGTCGATGGCCGAGTTGATGGCCGCGTACTCGCCGCCGATGCCGAAACCGGTCATGAAGCGGAACAGGAAGAACCACCACGCGTCGAAGGACAGGGCGGTCATCAGCGTCGCCGCGAGGTAGACCACGAGCGTCAGCAGGAACAGCTTCTTCCTGCCGAACCTGTCGGTCAGCCAGCCGAAGAACAGCGCCCCCACGCAGGCCCCGGCCACGTAGAGGGCCGCGGCGAGGCCGGCGACCTGCGCCTGGGTGATGTCCAGGCCGCTGCCGGGCTTGGCGAGCTGCCCGGACAGGTTGCCGACGATGGTGACCTCTAATCCGTCGAGCACCCATACCGTGCCGAGACCGATGACGATCATCCAGTGCCAGCGGGACCACGGCAGCCGGTCCAGCCGTGCGGGCACCTTGGTAGTTACGGTGCCGGTATCCACGTCGCTCATAAGGGCACTTGGGTACCCGGTAAACGGATGGCAAACGTTCCCTACAAGGCAGGTTTCTGGCCTCGACCAGGGTGGTGCCGAACCAGGGGCCGCCGTACCACAGGCGGGCGCCCAGGTCGCGCCGGCGGATGTCGATCACGCCCAGGTCGCGCAGGGCGTCCTCGTAATCGGGCGCGTGCCGGAAGTCGGCGATCAGCATGAGCCCGCCGGGCCGCAGCACCCGATGGGCCTCGCCGATCGCCCGCCGGCGGCCTTCGGCGGAGGGGATGTTGTGGATCGCCAGGCTCGACACGACGACGTCGAACGCGCCGTCCTCGAACGGCAGGTCACGCATGTCGCCCGTGACCAGCTCGACCCGGTCGGCGACGCCTTCGGCCGCGGCGTTGGCCAGGGTGACGGCCGCGGCGTTGCCCGACTGGTCCTTCGAGCTCCACAGGTCGACGCCGGCCGCCCGTCCGGAGGTGAGCCGGGCGGCGGCGGCCAGCAGCACAGCGCCGCGTCCGCAGCCGAGGTCGAGCACCCGCTCACCTCCTTCGAGCGGCTCCAGCAGCTCGGCCCAGACGGCGAACTTGCCCCGGCGCGTGGTGTAGAGGTAGCTGGCCGCGCTGGCCAGCGTGTAGAGCCCGCCGAAGGCGAAGGCGATCCCGGCGGCGGGGACGTCCAGCACGAAGGAGAGCGCCGCGAGAGCCAGCAGGACGATGGCCCCGAAGAGCAGTCCGCCGAGGGCCCACGGTGCGTCGAATCCGTAGCTACCGTGTCGAGTGCTCACTCTCACGTTATATCTCAAGAGGGTCTTGACCGGGAATTGAGCAAACACTTCCCCTTCACCCTCAATTGGCCCGCAACGCAATAACTATGGTGACTTGGATGGGCTGGCATTGGGGGTTTGACCAGGCATGACAGGGAAAAAACGCGAATTCGGCCTAGGAGCGAGCATCGCGCTGACGGTGGCGTCGGCCGCGCTGTGGGGGGTGGCGCACCTGGCCACCCACCGTCATCGGATGGGCATCGCCCTCATGGCGGCCTACGTGCTGATGCTCGCCGGCGTCCTGACGGTGTTCACCGCGTTCAGCACCCGGCTGCTGTCGCTGGCGGTCCAGCCCGGCTGGCTCACGGTGCTCACCGTGGCGCTGGTCGGGATCGCGCTGGCGTGGACCGCGGTGATCATCCGGTCGTTCCTGCTCGTCCGTCCCGAGTCCTCCGACACCGCCGGACGTTTCCTGACCACCACGCTCGCGGCCGCCCTCTGCGCGCTCGTCCTGGCCCCCACCGCGTACGCCACCCGCATGGCCTACCTGTCCCGCGACGTCGTCAGCCACGTCTTCGCCACCACCACCAGCAGCGCCCCGGTCGTCGCCCAGGACCCGTGGAACGGCGCGAAGCGCGTCAACTTCCTGCTGATCGGCGCGGACGCCGCCCCCGGCCGCCCCGGCGTGCGCACCGACAGCATGACGGTGGCCAGCGTGGACACCGAGACCGGCGCCACCACCCTGTTCGGCCTGCCGCGCAACCTGCAGAAGGTCCAGCTCCCGCACGGTCCGGCCAGGAGCCGCTTCCCCTTCGGCTTCACCGGCGACGGCCCCAGCACCCCCGGCCTGCTCAACGAGATCTTCCAGTACGCCGAGGACCACCCGGAGACGGTCCCCGGCGTGGGCAAGGGCAAGCGTGGCCCGTCGCTGCTCAAGCGCACCGTCAGCGACATCCTCGGCATCCCGGTCAGCTACTACGCCATGGTCGACATGAAGGGCTTCGCCGAGATCGTCGACGCGATGGGCGGCGTCCGGGTCACCGTCAAGGACCCCATCGTGTACGGCAAGTACCGCGAGGGCCTGCTGCCCGCCGGCACCCGCAAGCTGTCCGGCGAGGAGGCCCTCTGGTACGGCCGGTCCCGCACCGACAGCGACGACTACGTCCGCATGGGCCGCCAGAAGTGCCTGCTCAACGCGGTCGCCAAGCAGGCCGATCCGATGACCGTGCTCAAGAGCTTCGAGAAGCTGGCCGCGGCCACCAAGCGGGCCATCTCCAGCGACGTGCCCCAGGACCTGCTGCCCGCCCTGATCGAGCTGTCGGACAAGGTGAAGGACACCAGGATCCGGAGCCTCAGCTTCGTCCCGCCGCTGATCAGCACCGTCACGCCCGACTGGTACCTGATCAGGCGCAAGGTCTCCGAGGCCCTGGACGAGCGCCCGGCCAACCGGTCGGCGAGCGCGCACCACTCCGCCGCCCCGACCCAGGACCCGGAGAACCCGGTCAGCCTGGACGCCGCCTGCGGCTGAACCTCACCTTTCCGACAGCCACCACCCCAGCACGGAGTGTGGCATGATGGTGCGCGGGCCCAACGGAAACGATTTTCATCGTCATTTCAGGAGCGCACGTGAGAGTGGCATTCGTCGGCAAGGGCGGCAGCGGGAAGACGACGATCTCGGCGCTGTTCGCGCGGCACGTGGCGGCCCAGGGCGACCCGGTGGTCGTCATGGACGCCGACATCAACCAGCACCTGGCCCTGGTGCTCGGCCTCGACGCCCAGCCCGAGCCGCTCGGGGCCCACCTCGCCGAGATCAAAGACCTGCTGCGCGGCGACAACCCGCGCATCGCCTCGGCCGAGACCATGGTCAAGACCACCCCGCCGGGCCGCGGCTCGCGCCTGCTGGGCTTCGACGACCTGGCCGCGCTCGACTACGCCGTGACCACCCCCCATGGCCTGCGCCTGCTGGCCACGGGCCCGTTCGACGACGACGACCTCGGCGTGGCCTGCTACCACTCGAAGGTCGGCGCGGTGGAGCTGCTGCTCAACCATCTGGTCGACGGCCAGGGCGAATACGTCGTGGTCGACATGACCGCCGGCTCCGACTCCTTCGCCTCCGGGCTGTTCACCCGGTTCGACCTGACGTTCCTCGTCGCCGAGCCGACCAGGCAGGGCGTGAGCGTCTACGAGCAGTACCGCGATCACGCGGCCAAGTACGACGTCGCGCTCGCCGTGGTCGGCAACAAGGTCCACGGCCCGTCCGACGTGGAGTTCCTCCGCGCGCACGTGGGCGACGACCTGCTGACCTGGATGGAGCACTCCTCGGCGGTGCGCGCCATGGAGCAGGGCCGCCACTTCACGCTCGACGACCTGGAGCCGGCCAACACCGAGGCGCTGGCCGTCCTGCGCAAGACCCTCGACGCGCAGGAGAAGGACTGGCCGCGCTTCGGCCGCCAGACCGCGGAGTTCCACCTGCGCAACGCCCGCGCGTGGGCCAACGCCCGCACGGGGGCCGACCTGGCGGAGCAGATCGATCCTGACTTCGTCTACGGCCCCTAAAACGTACCTCCAGGCCTCTGGAGCTACCCACTTCTCCCACATAACGTCAGATTCGATCCCCTTCGAGAGGAGACAGCATGTCGCTGACCGTCCCGAACGATCTGCTGGACCAGGCCCGAGCCGGAGACGTGGACGACGCCGCGTTCGTCGCCTGCGTCCGCGACTCACTCCCCTACGCGTGGTCGCTGATCAGCGAGCTGGTCGCCGAGCGCGCGCAGAGCGGAGCCGAGTTCGCCGACAACCAGGTGCCACCGCCGTCCGAGGAGGCACGCGGCCAGCTCCTGCGGTGTCTGGCGAGCGACGCGATGCGCGGCGCGCTCGAACGCCACTTCGGCGTACGGCTGGCCTTCCAGAACTGCCACCGGGTCGCCGTCTTCGACCCGTCGGCCACCAAGGCCCTCGACGAGTTCGTCACCCCGCGGGCCCAGATCCTCAACCAGAGACCGGAGCTGGTCGACTGCTGAACCCACGGGCGAGCCGGGCCGTCCCGGCTCGCCCGTCAGTCCGCCAACAGGGGGATGACCTCGGCGCCGATGCGGCGCACGTCCTCCAGAGCCCGCCGGTGGTCGCCGATGCCCTCCACGGTCAGGATCACGTGCTCGATCCCGGTGCTCTCGGCCGTGCGCCGCAGCACCTCGGCGCAGTGGGCGGGCGTGCCGACCGGATGGATGCGCGTCAGCAGGTCGATGTAGGCGGTGACGTCCCGCGAGGGGCGCGGCCGGCTGTCCACCGGCAGATAACCGGCCAGCCCGGGGCCCAGCCACGCGGGCATCGACTCCTTCAGCTCACGGACGGCCGCCTCGGTCGAGTCGGCCACGTGCGCCACCCCGGCCGCCAGGTGTCCCGCCGGGCTCCCGCCCCGCGCGACGTGCTCGGCGACCAGCAGGGCCTTGTCGTGGTCGCCGATGTGCATGCCGAGCAGCATCGGCAGCCCGCGCTCGGCCGCCAGCGCCACCGTCGAGCCCGACGTGCACGCCACCACGGGCCGCAGCCGGGCCCTCGGCACCAGGGCGACCTCCCTGAACCGGAAGAACTCCCCCTCGGCCGCCACCGACCCCGTGGACAGGGCCTCGACCAGCAGGTCGAGCGACTCGGCGAAGCCCCGCTCGAACCGGTCGAGCCCGGTGCCGAACACCTCCAGGTCGACCCACGGGCCGCCCCTGCCGACGCCGGGCGTGAACCGCCCGCCCGACAGGTGGTGGAGCATGGCCGCCTGCTCGGCCAGCGCCACGGGATGCTGGGACGACAGCACGCTGACCGCCGTGCCGAGCCGGATCCGGCTGGTGCGCCCCGCCGCCACGGCGGCCAGCGTGACCGCCGACGGGCACACGCCGTAGGACATGAAATGGTGCTCGGCGATCCAGGCGTCGTGGAACCCGGCCGCCTCGGCGGCCTCGATCAGCTCCACCGAGTTCCGCAGGACCTGCCCTGGGTCCTGACCGGGAAAGCAGGCCGCGATGACGAAGATCCCGATCCGCACTCCCCCGATATTACGGCTCAGCCGAACAGCGCGGCCTGCCCTTCACCCACGAGCGGATCCCTGACCTGCTTCAGATGCCGCCACTGCGGCAGGTCGTCCAGGTAGGACCAGGAGAGCCGGTGGTGCGGTGTGGGGCCGAGCCGGGCCAGGGCGTCCTGGTGGGCGGGCGAGGGGTATCCGGCGTTCTCCGCGAAGCCGTACTCCTCATGCCCGATCGTGCCCATGTAGGCGTCCCGCCGCACTTTGGCCAGGACCGAGGCCGCCGCGACCGAGACGCTGGCCGCGTCGCCCTTGATCTCCAGACGGACCGGCCAGGGGGCGCCGATGTAGTCGTGCTTGCCGTCGAGGATCACGGCGTCGGGGCGCACCGGCAGGGCTTCCAGCGCCCGGCGGGCGGCCCTGCGCAGCGCCTCGGTCATGCCGAGCGCGTCGATCTCGGCGTGGCTCGCCTCGCCGAACCCGATGCCGGCCGCCCATGCGGTCAGCTCGCCGGCGAGCGGGCCGCGCTTGGCGGCCGAGACCTGCTTGGAGTCGGTCAGACCGGGCGGCGGCTCGGACAGATCGGTCACGACGGCGCAGACCGTCACCGGCCCCGCCCACGCGCCCCTGCCCACCTCGTCGACGCCCGCGACCGTGCGGGTGCTCGGCATGGACAGCAGGAGCTGCTCGATCTCGTACGTCGGCGCCATGGGCAGACGCTACCGCTCGGCCGGGGTCACCGGCTCCAGATCGCCGGCGATGTACCGGGCGGCCACGTGGATCGCCCGCAACGTCACCGACACCGACGGCCGGTGCACGCTGGACCGGCGGGCGACCGCGTGCACGTCGCGGCCGACCGGGTTGCCGGGGAACTCCCTGACCGCCAGCCCGCGCACCCCGGCGGCCAGCGCGAGCGCGGGCACCGCGGCGATGCCGATGCCTTTGGCGACGAGGGACAGGATCGTCCCGAGCCCCTCGAACTCCCAGGGCGTCGGCCGGGTGCCGCCGACGTCCACGAACAGCCGATCGACGGCCAGGCGCGAGGGCTCGCCGTCGGGGGTGGCCATCCACGGCTCGTCGCGCAGCTCGCGCAGGTCGAGCGGCACTCCGGGGTCGGCCAGCCGGTGCCTGCGCGGCACGACGAGCACGATGGGATCGCGCAGCAGGGGGAAGACCCGCAGGCTCTCGCTCTCGCGGACCGACCCGTACCAGTCGTCGACGAGGGCGATGTCCACCTCGCCCGACTGGACCTCCCGCATGCCGCGCCCCGACCTGCTCTGGCCCAGGCGGAGCGTCAGCTCGGTGTGCCGGCGCAGCGAACGCGCGAGCGCCGGCGCGAATGCCACGGCCGCTGTGGGGAAGGCGGTGACGACGACGCGCCCCGAGGGGGTGCCCGCATGGGCGGAGAGGTCGGACTCGGCCTCCTCGACCATTGACAGGATGCGTTCGGCGTGCTGGACGAGCCGGCGTCCGGCGTCGGTCAGCTCCGCGCTGCGCGCGGTTCTGTCGATCAGCGCGGTGCCGGTCTCCCGTTCCAGCGCCGCGAGCTGCTGGGAGACGGCCGAGGGGCTGTAGCCCAATGACTCGGCGGCGGCCGCGATGCTGCCCCGGCGAGCGAACTCACAGATCAGCACCAAACGCCGGAATTCGAGCATCAGACTTCCTTACGCCTACCCACAAAAAGCCTCGCTTGTACTGATGCCTTCATACAACCACCCTGGGAACGTGACAAACATGACCGTGACCTTGTCCGCCACCTTGGCGGCGAACGAAGACATCGAACGAAGACGGCGCGCTGGGGAACGCGTGCTGCACCTGGCCTTCGGCGAGGCCGGTCTGCCCGTCCACCCGGCGCTGCGCGACAAGCTGGCCGCCGCTTCCGAGCGCAACGGCTACGGGCCGGTCGCGGGCGCGTCCGGGCTCCGGGCCGCGGCAGCGGGCTACTGGACACGACGGGGGCTCCTGACCGACCCCGAGCTGGTCGTCTGCGGGCCTGGCAGCAAGTCGCTGCTGTACGGCCTGCTCCTGGCGATCGGCGGCGACATCGTCCTGCCCATGCCCAGCTGGGTCAGCTACGCCGCGCAGGCCGATCTGGTGGGCTCCCGTCCCATCCTGGTGCCCGCACCGCCAGGAGAGGGCGGGGTGCCCGACCCCGACCTGGTCGTCGCGGCGGTCCGCAAGGCCCGGTCGGCGGGCAGGACGGTCAGCTCCCTGCTGGTCACGCTGCCCGACAACCCGACGGGCCGGCTGGCCACGCCGGAGACCGTCGCCCGCCTGGTGGCCGTGGCCCGCGAGCTGGACCTGATCGTGATCTCCGACGAGATCTACCGCGACCTGGTCCACGACGAGTCGGCCGGCTACACCTCGCCGGCCGACCTCGCGCCCGAGCGCACGATCATCACCACCGGGCTCAGCAAGAGCCTGGCGCTCGGCGGGTGGCGGATCGGCGTGGCCCGGCTGCCCGAGGGCGCGCACGGGCTGCGTACCCGGCTGCTGGCGGTGGCCAGCGAGATCTGGTCGGCGCCGGCCGCGCCCGTCCAGGAGGCCGCGTCCTACGCCTTCGACGAGCCGCGCGAGCTGACCGACCGGGTCGCCGGCAGCCGGAGGTTGCACGGCATCGTGGCGCGGGCCGTCCACGAGCGGTTCACGGAGATCGGCGCCTCGGTGCCGCGACCCCAGGGAGGCTTCTACCTCTATCCCGACCTGAGCCACCTCAGGCTCGGCGGCTCCGCCGAGATCACCCGGATCCTGCTGGACGAGCACGGCATCGGCGTCCTGCCCGGACACGCCTTCGGCGACGACTCGTCGGCCGCCCGGGTACGCGTGGCGGTGAGCCTGCTCTACGGCGACTCGCCCGAAGAACGACTGACCGCGCTGAACAGCACAGATCCCCTTCAACTGCCATGGATCGCAGCGAATCTGAACCATCTGTCCATGGGTCTGAAGGAGCTCGCTCTGGTCCGTCACGGCGTCGTGGGTGAACGTCACCCGGCGCTGGTGCCGGCACCATGTCACGGTTAGGCGAATCTTTCCCCAAGAGCTGGTTTACCATCCACCAAATCAGCCCTCTGACCTGCGGAAACACCGCACATCCAGAAACCCGGGAAAGATGGCTTCGAGAGCCTGGTTACGCGCGCGCCGCGCGAGCCTCATCATGTGCTCATGCCCGCTCTTGTCACCTTGTCCGGGCGCTCCGTGCGCCTGGAACCTCTCAGCCACGCGGTGATCGACGATCTCGTCGCCGCGGCGAGTGAAGACCGCTCCACTTACGCCTTCACTCGCGTCCCGGACGGCCGGGACGAGATGGTCTCCTATGTGGAGGCCGCCATGGCTGAGCAGGCGGAGGGCCGCACGCTGCCCTTCGCCATCCGGTGGCTGAACACCGACCGCGTGGTCGGTGCCACCCGTCTCATGCACCTGGAGTATTGGCAGGGCCCCATGCCCTGGCCTCCGGGTACACGGGGTGCGGTGGGCGACATCCCGTCCGTGGCGGACATCGGTTACACCTGGCTGGGCGCCTGCGCCCAGGGCACCGGCGTCAACCGGGAGAGCAAGTTCCTCATGCTCTCACTCGCCTTCGAGACCTGGAACGTCCACCGCATCACACTCAAGGCAGATGTCAGGAACGTCCGATCCCGGGCCGCCATCGAGGCCCTCGGCGCACACTTCGACGGGGTGCGGCGAGCGGATAGCCGAGGCGCCGACAACACGGTCCGAGATACGGCCTTCTACTCGATCCTGAACTCCGAATGGCCGCTCGTCCGAGAACGGCTGGCCATGCGGCTCGGACTGGTAGAGGCAGCGTAGGAACATCGGCAACGGCCCCGCCCATACTTTTCCGGGCGGGGCCTGTATTTTTCTGCGTCCCCATCGGCTCTACATGACACGCCCCCGTGTCGGTGCGCCATGTACGGCCTGCCATCAGCATGCGGAGGCATGGTCAACACCTGATCAAAGGCGGATCAACGGTGTGTTCCGGCGATCAGCCCAGTTCTAGGTGGTAAGCGGTACTGGATCTATCATTTGGACACAAATCGTTCCATTGCCCGGGAGACAGACGGCATGGCTGGTCAGAGCGTTGAGGGCGGGCTGCGGTTCGCCGTGCTCGGTCCCGTCCGCGCGTGGCGCGAGGGGCAGGAACTCGACCTGGGCACCCCGCTGCAACGTTCGATCCTCGGCATGCTGCTCCTGCGGGAGGGCCGCGCGGTCACCCCCGCCGAGATGATCGACGCCGTGTGGGGCGAGGACGCGCCGCCCCGCGCCCTGGGCGCGCTGCGCACGTACGTCTCCCGCCTGCGCACGGTGCTCGAACCCGACAGGCCCGCCCGCTCCCGTCCCGAGCTGCTGACCTCCATCGGCCGGGGCTACGCCCTCCGCCTGCCCGACGACGCGCTCGACCTGACCCGCTTCGAACGCGGCCTCGCCGAGGCCGAGACCGCCCGCAAGGCCGGCCGGCTCGCCGCCGCCGCCGAGGGCATGCGGGCCGCGCTGACCCTGTTCGAGGGCGAGCCGCTGGCCGGCGCCGTCGGCCCGTACGCCGAGCACCAGCGCGACCGCCTGGCCGAACGCCGCGTCAGCGTCATCGAGACGCTCATGGACCTCGACCTGGAGCTGGGCGGGCACGCCGCGGTCGTGTCCGAGCTGATCGCGCTCACCGCCGAGCACCCCCTGCGCGAACGGCTGCGCGCCCAGCTCATGCTGGCCTACTACCGGTGCGGACGGCAGGGCGACGCCCTCAACGTGTTCACCGAGACCCGCGAGGCGCTGATCGACGAGCTGGGCATCGAGCCCGGCAGCGAGCTGACCGCCCTCCACCAGCGCATCCTGGCCGCCGACCCGGCGCTCACCCTCGTGCCGCCGCCCGCCGCCCCGGCCGAGCAGGCCGCCGGCGAGCCCGCGGCCGAGGAGGAGCCGCCCGCGCTCGAACTGCCCCGCCCGGCGCAGCTGCCGGCCGCGGTCAGCGACTTCACCGGGCGCAAGGAGGTGGCCGTCCGCGTCCACACCCTGCTGTCCGCGCAGTCGTCGGCCGAGGGCGTGCCGGTGGTGGCGTTGTGCGGCATCGGCGGCGTCGGCAAGACCACGCTGGCCGTCCACGTGGCGCACGCGGCCGACGACCTGTTCCCCGACGGGCAGCTCTACGCCGACCTGCGCGGCCACAGCGACGAGGTGACCGCTCCTGAGTCGGCGCTCGGCGGCTTCCTGCGCGCGCTCGGCATCCCGCCCGACGTCATCCCCGACGGCCTGGCCGAACGTTCGGCGCTCTACCGCTCGCTGCTGTCCGACCGGCGCATCCTCGTGCTGCTGGACAACGCCCGCGACGCCGACCAGGTCAGCCCGCTGCTGCCGGGCTCGCCGGGCTGCGCGACGATCGTCACCAGCCGGGCCAAGCTGGCCGACCTGCCCGCGGCCCGGCTGATCGACCTCGACGTCATGGAGCCGGACGAGGCGCTCTCGCTGTTCTCCTCCGTGGCCGGGCCCGAGCGGGTGGCCGCCGAGCACGGCGCCGCCATGGACGTGGTCGCCGCCTGCGGTTTCCTGCCCCTGGCCGTCCGGATCGTGGCCGCCCGGCTGGCCGCCCGCCCCTCCTGGACGGTCGCCTCCCTGGTGCCCAGGCTGGCCGACGAGCAGCGCCGCCTCGACGAGCTGCGCGTGGGCAACCTGGCCGTCGAGGCCACCTTCGCGCTCGGCTACGGCCAGCTCGAACCGGCCCAGGCCCGCGCCTTCCGCCTGCTGTCCCTGCCGAAGGGCCCCGACATCTCGATCGGGGCCGCCGCGGCCGTCCTGGCGATGAACATGTACGAGGCCGAGGAGCTGCTGGAGTCGCTGGTCGACATGAGCCTCCTGGAGGCCACCGCGCCCGGCCGCTACCGCTTCCACGACCTGCTCAGGCTGTTCGCCAGGCGCGTCCTGGACAAGACCGAGCGTCCCGAGGACAAGACGCTGGCGCTGCGCCGGCTGCTCGGCTTCTACCTGGCCTCGTCCCGGTCCGCCCACCGGCTGGCCTACGAGGGCAGCATGATCCCCGACAACCTGGCCGTGGTCGGCAGCGGGCTCACCTTCACCACCGTCGACGAGGCCGTGGCCTGGCTGATCTCCGAGGGCGACTCGCTGTTCGCGGCCATCAACCAGGCCGCGACCACGTCCACCGCCGGCGAGCAGCTCCTGCCCGCCGCCGACATGCTGGTGGCCATGGAACCGCTGCTGGAGGCCGGCACCCACACCCGCGAGTTCGACCAGGGCACCCGCGCGGTGCTCGCCGCCGCGCTGAACCTGGGCGACGAGGCCGGCGAACTGCGCTCCCGGTACGTGCTGGGCCGGGTGCTGTTCGCCGGCAACCAGCTCTCGGAGTCCGAGACCCACTTCCGCCGCGTGTACGAGCTCTCCGACACCCGCGGCGAGAAGATCGTCACCGGCGAGGTGCTCAACGCGCTGGCCGTCGTCGTCGGCCGGCAGCGCCGGCACACCGAGGCCCTCACCCTGTTCGACGCCGCCTCCCGCTACTACCGCGAGAACGGCGTCCCCGCCGGCGAGGCCCTGGTGCTCAGCTACTCGGCCCGCGACCACCTGGGTCTCGGCCACGCCGACGACGCCATCGCCGCGGCGGAGAAGGGCCTGGCGATCTTCACCGAGATCGGCAGCGGCGCCGGCACCGCCCGCGCCCGCTACCACCTGGGCATCGTGCTCAGCCGGGTCGGCCGGCTCACCGAGGCGGTGCACCACCACGCCGAGTGCCTGGCCTTCTTCCGCTCCAGCAAGCAGCGGGTCTGGGAGCAACGCGTGTGCTCCCGGCTGGCCGAGACGTTCATCGCCGCCGGGCGCTACCCCGACGCCGTACGCCACGCCGAGCAGGCGCTCGTGGTCTCGCGCGAGATCGGCCATCCCTACGGCGAGGCGCTCTCGCTCACCGTGCTCGGCCGGGCGCTACGCGGACTGGGCAGCGCCGCCCGGAGCCTCGACTGCCTCAGGCAGGCCTACGACGTCTTCACCAGGCTCGGCGCCCCCGAGGCCGGCGACCTGAAGCTCCTGCTGGACGGCTTCGCCGTCGAACGGTCCGTCGTCGAGTCCTGAGTACAGCTCGTCGTCCAGACGTGTCATCCACACATGGTTGATCAAGGCTGTCCTTAGTCAATGCCGATGGCAGCCCGGCCGGTCATCCTGACCGCCACGCGTCGCCAGGGGGCCCGGTCATCCGGATGCTTCGCGTGACGGCTAGCCGCCTCACACAGACGACCGGCCGGACTCGACGCGGACCTTCGAACCCCCCAGGCCCGCGTCTCGGTCAGAAGCCTCCACCGGCGCGGTCAACGTCGGATCAACGGTGAATCAAAGCAGGAAATAACCCTCGGCGATGAGCGGCCGGATCGCGTCGGCGTTGGGGATCTCGCCGTCGCCGACCAGCTCGGCGATCACGTTGAGCAGCGGCCCGAGCGCCAGCTCGCCGTCGCACACGCCGGCCAGGGCGGCCTCGACGGTGCCGACCTCCCTGCTGCGCCGCAGCCCCTGCGTCTGGCGCAGCACGATGCGGATCGGGTCCTCGGCGCCGGGCAGGCCGACGCGTTCGTCGAGCACCCCGTCGGCCGTGCGCAGCAGCGCCGTGTCGAGGTCGGCGGCGCGGTGGGCGGCGGCGATGGAGTCGAGCACGTCGTCGACGTAGTCGCCGACCGGCAGGGCCACCTGGTGGGGCAGGTGCTCCACGCGCACGACCGGGTCGAGGGTGCCCGAGTTGCGCATGGTGATCCAGCCGAAGCCGATGCCCTCGACCTTGCGCTCGTCGAACCAGGCCAGCCACCGGTCGTAGTGGTCGGTGTAGCCCTTGGTGCCCTGCTCGGCCGCGTCCTTGAGCCACAGCTCGACGTATTCGGCCGGATCCTGCACGTCACGCTGGACGACCCAGGCGTCGCAGCCGGTCTCGCGCAGCCAGCCGCCGACGCGGTCGTGCCAGTCCTCGCCCTCGACGTGCAGCCAGTTGGCCAGGAAGTGGGCCTGCCCGTCGGGCGCGAGGTGGCCCGGGGTGCGCCGGACCAGGTCGCGGCAGAAGTCGTCGGCCTCGCCGCCGGACTCGCGGTAGGTCAGCGTGCGCTCGGCCCCGGGGGCGATGACGAACGGCGGGTTGCTGACGACCAGGTCGAACAGCTCGCCCTCGACCGGCCCGAACATCGACCCCACCCGCGCGTCGACGCCCGTCACGCCGGACAGCTCCCAGCTCAGCCGGGCCAGCTCCACGGCGCGCGGGTTGAGGTCGGTGGCCACCACCTGCTCGGCCCGCCCGTCGAGGTGGAGCACCTGGACGCCGCAGCCCGTGCCGAGGTCGAGCGCGCGCGTGACGGGCCGGCGGCTGACGAGCTGGGCCAGGTTGGCCGAGGCGCCCCCGGCCCCCACGACGTGGTCGGCCCGCAGCGCCGGGTCGCCGGGCCGGACCTTGCGGTCGGAGACCACGTAGCCGCCGGTCTCCCACGGCTGGAGGTGCACGGTCGCCCTGATCAGGTCGCCGTCGGCCGACACCAGCCCCGACTCCAGGACGGCGGCCGGCACGGATTTGGCCGGCACCGGCACGCCGAGCCACCAGAGCCTGATCAGGGTGCCCAAGGGGTCGCCGTCGGCGGTCGCCCGCAGGGCCGGGACGAGCTCCTCCCGCGCCAGGGCCGAGGCCGCCATGGCGCCGAGCCGGTCGCGGACGCCGTCGATCGTGTAGCCGGTTTCGAGGAGGTGATGGCGCAGTCGTTCCACGGACACCATCCTTTCACCAGCCACCGACAGTGCTCATACTGTTACTTACGCACCCAAGCGTTCTGCAAGCCATGGACAAGTGGGTGGCGGTATCTCTAGGGGTGCAAGACGCCGTACCGAGGAGCGCGCCCCCATGCTGATCCCCTGCCTGGCCTGCGAGTCGCGATTCGGGCCCGACGAGTACTTCAACGCCTGCTCCGACTACAACCGGGGCCTGGACCTGGTCTCGTGGACCTGCCCGCGCTGCGGCAACCGCGACGACCTGCGGGTGCTGCCCGGCGAGCTGGGGTTCGGCTATCCCTCGCGCGGCAGGTTCGACGTGCACGACCGGCTGCGCGTGCCCGGCCTGCGCAGGCAGCGCGGCGACCTGCGGCTGGACATCTCCCTCGACCGCTCCCGCTGGCAGGTCAGGACGCGGATCCGGCAACCGGCCTGACCGGCGCGCACGCGTACGCGGGCGGCTCGCCGCGCAGCAGCCGCGCGATGTCCTCCACCAGCGCCTCCGCCAGCTCCTCCAGACTCTCCCCGGTGGCCTCGCCGAGCCTGGGCGTGAGCACCACGTTCGGCAGCCTGGTCAGCGGGTGGGCCGGATCGAGCCATTCGCCCTCGAAGTGGTCGAGCCCGGCGCCGCCCACCTGACCCTGGCGCAGCGCGTCCACCAGGGCGGTCAGGTCGTGCAGGGCGCCGCGCGAGGTGTTGAGGTAGATCGCGCCCTGGCGCATCGCGCCGAACTCGCTGTAGCCGAACAGGCCCCTCGTGTCCGCGGTCAGCGGCACGTGCAGCGACACCACGTCGGCCTCCGCCAGCAGCGCGGGCAGGGTGTGCGTGGCCTCGGGGACGTACGGGTCGCAGGTGACCACCCGCATGCCCAGCCCCTGGCAGCGCCAGCGCATGGCCCGGCCCACCCGGCCGAGGCCGACGATGCCGAACGTGCGTCCGGTGAGCCGTCTGCCGCGGTGGCGCTGGGCGGGGGGCACCCTGCCGCGATGGGCGCGGCCTCTGCGCACCTCACGGTCGGCGGTGACGATGTTCCTGCTGACCGCGAACAGCAGCGCGAGCGTCAGCTCGGCCACCGCCTCGGGGTCGCGGTCGGGGGCGTGCAGGACGGTGACCCCGCGTTCGGCGGCCAGGCGCAGGTCGACCCCCGTGGGGGCGCCGAGGCTGGCCACGATGTCGATGTGGAGTCCGAGCACCGAGGTGCGAACCTGGTCGCCGTCGGTGATGAGCACGTTCGCGCCGGTCTCGATGACCAGGTCGGCGAGCTGCTCGTCGGTGAAGCCGACGCTCGGCCGGGGAGGAGCCTCGGCCACGTCGGCGACCTCGCCCAGACGGGCGAGCGCGCTCTCCGGCAGGTCGGGCAGCACGAGCGCCCGAGGTCTTCTCACATTTGGACAATAACACCACAGACGGTACTCAGATCATTGCTCCCCGCGCTGGCGGAGACTCTGCCAGGCCGCCTCGCCCAGGCCCTTGATCTCTTCCTCGGTCGGGGTGTGCGCCCCGGCGAACCACAGGCGGCACATCTCCTGCGCCGGCCCGAGCCACAGGACGTAGCACATGGTGGCGTGGACGGGCTGGAGCTGCCCGTTCTTCATGTGCGGCTTCCACCAGTCGGAGACCTGGCGGAAGAACGCGCGCCTGGCCTCGGCCACCTCGGCGCCGCCCGGCTCGTGCTTGCGCGGCGGGCGCTCGCTGACCAGGATCCTGGCCCGCTCGGGGTGCTCGCCGGCCCAGCGCATGTGGAAGGCGACGACGGCCTCGATGCCGGCGCGGGCGTCGTCGTGCCGGACCAGCTCGGCGAGGAACTCCTGCTGGTAGGCGTCGAGGATCTCGGCGTACAGGACGCCGTAGACGTGCTCTTTGCTGGCGAAGTGGTGGTAGAAGCTGCCGACGCTTACACCGCTCTCCTCGCGCAGACTGGCCAGCGTGGTGGCCGAGACACCGTCCTGGCTGAAGCGGCGGAGGGCGCCCTCGATGATGCGGGTGCGGCCGTCGCGTCCGTTCTTGACACTCTTCACACTGTCAATGGTGTGCTACCAGAACGTTGTTCCGCAAATACTCCGGCCAGATCGATCATAGCGGTCACCTCGACCGTGCCGGACTCGACCTTCATCTCGGCGTCCGGCCACAGCCTGCGGACCAGCCTGAGCACCCGCCGGTTCTCGCCCAGCACGTCCATCCCGACCGTGCGCGCCCCCCGCACGGCGGCCCTGAGCAGCAAGGTGTCGACGAGCCGCGGACCGAGCCCGTTGCCCTGCCAGCGGTCGGCCACGACGACGGCCACCTCGACGTCGGCGCAGCCGCCCCGGTAGCTCATGGCGTGCCCGACGATCTCGTCCCCGGCGGTGACGACGAGCGCGTCGCGGCGTTCGTCCAGGGTCAGCAGAGTGCGCACGAGGTGGGCGGCCGGGACGGTCACGCCGGTGAAGAAGCGCAGCGTCTGGGTGTGCAGCGACAACCCCGCCAGGAAGCGTCTGATCCGTTCCTCGTCGTCCGGGCGGACCGGGCGGATCTGGGTTCCTTGCATAGACTCAGCCTGCTCCTCGGAGCTGAGTCTGTCAATTGAACTCAGATATAATGCCGAGATGAACGTGCCGTTCCGATTGGGCTTCCGGGTGGACAACTGCTCGATCGAGCGCACCCTGGACATCGTCGGGGAGAAGTGGACCTTCCTGGTGCTGCGCGAGGCGTTCAGCGGCGTGCGCAGGTTCGCCGACATGCAGGCGGTCACCGGCGCGCCCCGCCAGGTGCTCAGCGCGCGCCTGGCCCGGCTGGTCGACGAGGGCCTGCTGCGCAAGGAGCCCTACCGCGAGCCCGGCCAGCGCCAGCGCGACGAATACCGGCTGACCGACAAGGGCCGCGACCTCTATCCGCTGCTCGTCGCGCTCATGCACTGGGGTGACAAATACCTGGCCGACGAGGAGGGCCCGCCGGTGCTGCTCACCCACCGCGACTGCGGCGCCCCCATCGAGCTGCACTTCCGCTGCGCCGAGGGCCACGAGGTGGCCGGGCCGCGCGAGGTCACGCCGGTCCCCGGCCCGGGCCCCGGGGTGCGGAGCGTCTAGCGGGCGAGCCGCGTGAGGGAGCACCCGCCCCGGTGCCTAACCTTGAAGGCGTGTACCGGTTCCTGCTGACGCCCCGGTGGCTGGCGCTCCACGTCGTGGTGCTGCTGGTCATCCCCGCCTTCGTGTTCCTGGGCAGGTGGCAGTTCGGGCGTTTCGAGGAGCGGTCCGACAACAAGGACAGAGTGACCGCCAACATCGAGGCCGCCGCCGTCCCGCTCGACCGGCTCGCGGCTCCCGGCCGGCAGGTCGGCGAGGGCGACCGTTACCGCACGGTCGTCGCGTCCGGCACGTACGACACCTCCCATGGCCTGCTCGTCCGCCGCCGCCCGCAGGAGGGCCGCAACGGCTTCTACGTCCTGACCCCGCTCGTCACCGGCGACGGCAGCGCCGTCATCGTCAACCGCGGCTGGATCCCGGCCGCCGCCAGCGCCGACGCGGCTCCCGAGGTACCCCCTCCGCCCACCGGACAGGTAACTGTCACCGGGCGTCTACGTCAGAGCGAGACCGAAGACTCCACCGGCATCCGCGAGCGGTCCGGGCTGCCGGACGGCCAGGTGCTGCTGATCGACGTGGCCAAGATCGGGCAGCGCATGCCGTACCGGCTGGTGGGCGGCTATGTCGAGCTCACCGGGCAGCAACCGCAGGCCGCCGCCGCGCCCGCTCTGGTGCCCGCCCCCGACGTCGGCTCCGGCGGCGGCCTCAACCTGGCCTACGGGGTCCAGTGGTGGCTGTTCATCGGCATCGCGATCGGCGGCTGGATCCTGCTGATCCGGCGCGAGGTGGCCGAGCAGAAGTCCGGGAAACCCACCGGTGAGACGGTGACGACCCAGGAAGCGGAAACCGCCGCCAACTAAGGTGTGAAGGGTGATCCGCCACATTGAGTTCACCAATCTCCGCAACTTTCGTGACGTAGGTGGATATGCCACCGAGGACGGGCGCATCGTCCGGTGGCAGCGGCTCTACCGGGCCGACTCCCTGGGCTGGCTGGCCGGCGACGACCTGCGGGCCTTCCACGCGCTGCGCGTGCGCACCGTGATCGACCTGAGGCATCCCGCCGAGGTCGAACGGGCCGGACGGGTGCCGGAGACCGAGGGGCTGCGCTACCGCAACCTGCCGATCGAGGGCCGTCCCTGGGACATCGCCCAGTTCAGCGAGGAGATCGGCGTCGAGCGCTACCTCGCCGACCGCTACCTGGAGGTGACCGAGGACGGCGTGGAGAACCTGCGCGCCGCCGTGGAGACGGTCGCCGTCGCGGACAACGCACCGGTCGTCATCCACTGCGCGGTGGGCAAGGACCGCACCGGCCTGCTCACCGCGCTGATCCTCTCGCTCGTCGGCGTCGCCGAGGACGACATCGTCGCCGACTACGCCCTGACCGGCCTGGCGACCGAGCGCTTCATCGCCGACCAGCGCACCAGGCACCCGGACGCCCTGCTGTGGCCGGGGTTCGGCCGGGCCCCCGCCCAGGCCATGCGCCTGTTCCTGGACGACCTGATCGACCGGCACGGCTCCGTCGAGGGCTACGTCACCGGCGTGCTCCAGGTCGACCGGGCCACCATCGCCGAACTTCGCGAAAATCTCCTGACTGATTCGATCTCCCGCGGGTAGAAGGCGCCGGGGTCCGCAAGGGGCAGCATCCTCAAGGACCCCACAAGCCCGGGATCGCCCCCATCCCCCTCCAGGCGGTCCCGGGTACGAATGCATGGATACCCAACGGATACGTCGCAGCTTGTTCGACGTTATGCCGCCGTCGTACGGTTACCTGCGTGACTACGCCGCTGCTCCCCGACCCTGACCCCCGGCGGCGCGACTATGTGATCATCTCTGCCGACGATCACCTGATCGAGCCTCCTGACCTCTTCGAGGACAGGCTCCCGGAGAAATACGCCGACGTCGCGCCCAAGGTCGTGGAGACGGACGCCGGTCACCAGGTCTGGCGCTACGGCGGGGCCACGTACCCGTGCGCGGGCATCGACGTGGGCGCCGGGCTGCCGCGCGAGCAGTGGACCCTGGATCCGGTCAGGTTCGAGCAGATGCGTCCCGGCTGCCACGACATCGAGGCCCGCGTCCAGGACATGGACGTCGCCGGCATCTGGGCCGCGCTGTGCTTCCCCGGCATGCTGGCCGGCCAGGCGGGCATGCCGTTCGCCCGCACCCGCGACCAGGAGCTCGGCCTCGCCCTGGTCAAGGCGTGGAACGACTGGCACATCGACGTCTGGGCCGGCACCTACCCCGAGCGGATCATCGGCCTGCAACTGCCCTGGCTGCCCGATCCCGACATCGCCGCCAAGGAGATCAGGGCCAACGCCGCCCGCGGTTTCAAGGCCGTGGTCTTCCCCGAGTTCCCGACCAGGCTCAGGCTGCCGTCGATCCACACCGGCCACTGGGACCCGTTCTTCGCCGCCTGCGAGGAGACCGGCACGGTCGTGGCCCTGCACACCGGCGACTCCTCCTGGTCGCCCGTGCCCTCCCCCGACACGCCCATCGAGGCCATCACCACGCTGATGCCCACCAGCGCCATGTTCGCCTGCGCCGACTGGCTCTGGTCGGGCCTGCCGCTGCGTTTCCCCGGGCTGCGCATCCTCATCGTCGAGGGCGGCGTCGGCTGGCTGCCGATGCTGGCCGAGCGCGCCGACTACGCGCTCGACCACCCGGTCGCGGGCGAGGCCGCCTGGGACGGCGGCCTCAAGCCCAGCGAGGTGCTGCGCCGCAACTTCTTCTTCGGCACGCTCGACGACCACGCGCTGTCCGGCGTGCGGCTCGCGGTCGGCCTCGACCACGTGCTCCAGGAGAGCGGTTACCCGCACTCCGACTCGACCTGGCCCGACACCCAGAAGGCCGTGGCCGCGAACCTCGGCGCGCTGCCGCCCGCCGACATCGCCAGGGTCGCCTACGGCAACGCCGCCCGCCTGTTCGGGCACCCGCTGCCCTCGCGCGCCTGGTTGCGGATGGAGGAGATCTAACCCTCGTCCTCGACCAGCCTGGCCTGGATGACCTTGCGCTCGTGCTCGACGTAGCGACCGCTCTCGCCGAGCAGCGAGGCGATCAGCCACAGGAACACGCCGAAGTCGTCGGCCACCCCGACGAGCACCAGGAAGTCGGGGATGACGTCTACCGGCGACAGGATGTAGACCACGCCGAGCGCCATCAGGGCGAGCTTGCCCTTGCCCATGCCGTCGTAGCGGCCGCGGGTGACCGCGCCGATCATGCGCGGGATCGCCCGCACCCTGGCCAACATCCCCGGCGTGCCAGGCTTGGTCACCTCACGGTACGTCCGCCACGCCGCCGCTGCCCGTGCTGCCTTCGCCATCATGAGGATCCTCCTACCCCCGGCTTCTCACGACATAACGCGTCAGCCGGGTGAGGGGTTCCTGACGATCAGCGCATGGCGGCGTGCTCGAACGGCCTGACCTGCTCGATCTGCGCGGCCACCCGGATCAGCAGATCCTCCCGTCCGGCCGCCGCCACGAGCTGCACGCCGACCGGCATGCCCGCCGCGTCCCTGTGCAGCGGCAGCGAGACGGCGGGCTGGCCGGTCGCGTTGATCGGCGAGGTGTAGGCCACCACCTGCGCGGTCCTGCCGAAGGCGGTGCTGAGATCGGCGGGCGGGATCCAGCCGAGCCGGAACGGCGCCGCCCCCGACGACGGCATCAGCAGCAGGTCGTTGCCCCCCGCCCACCAGGAGGCCATGCGGCGGCGGAAGCCGTCCACCCACTGGGTGGCCAGGATGTGGTCGGCCGCGCTGTTGGCACGGGCGGCGGTGACCATGGCCGCGTTGCGCGGTTCGAGCTCGTGCAGCTCCACCGGCCTGCCACGGGCCGCGCCCAGGCTCACGACGTGCGCGGCGAGGTTGTTGGCGACGATGGCGCCGAAGTGCCGGGCGAACTCCGGCTCGGCGAGCGCCGGCGGGCCGCCGGGGGTCACGTCGTGACCGAGGCTCTCCAGCAGCGCCGCCGCCCGGGTGACGGCCTCGGCCAGGCCGGGGTCGGCGGGCACGTCCGGCCGCGGGTGGGTGGTCAGGAAGCCGATGCGCAGCCGTCCCGGGTCGGCGTGCAGTTCGGCGGTCAGGGGGCCGGGCAGCGCCGGCGCGTCGTAGGGGTCGCCCGGCTCGTAGCCGGAGACCGCGTCGAGCGCGGCCGCCGTGTCGCGCACGGTCCTGCTCACGAAGCCGGGGCAGGAGAAGCCGCTCCAGCCCTCGCCCATGGACGGGCCCATGCTCAGCCGCCCGCGCGTCGGCTTGAGCCCCACCAGGCCGCACAACGAGGCCGGGACGCGGATCGAGCCGCCGCCGTCGCTCGCCGTGGCCAGCGCGACCATGCCCGCGGCCACCGCCGCCGCCGAACCGCCGCTCGACCCGCCCGCCGAGTACGCCGGGTCGTAGGGGTTGCGGGTGGGGCCGTACGCCACCGGCTCGGTCGTGACCGTGCTGCCGAACTCGGGGGTGTTCGTCCGGCCCAGCAGCACGAAACCGGCCCGGCGCAGGCGCACGACGCCGTGACCGTCCTCGGCGGTGTCCAGGTCGTCGCGCACGCGCGAGCCCGCGGCGTACGGCTCGCCGGCCTGCCGCCAGCCCAGGTCCTTCAGCAGGATCGGCACGCCGCGGAAGGGCGCGTCCGCCGGGAGGCCGTCGATCTCGGCCAGCGCCCGCTCGAACCGCCGGTGCACGACGGCGTTGAGCTCGCCGTCGTGCGCCTCGACGGCGGCGATGGCGGCCTCGGCCAGCTCGCGGGCCGACACCTGCCCGTCCCTGACCGCCTGGGCCTGGCCGACGGCGTCGAGCCGCAGCACGTCGTCCATCAGCCCTCCCGGACCGGGGCCAGGTCGCGCACGGCCTGCTCGATCGGCACCTCGCCGCCGGGGATGGGCGCGAGCACCGGCGTGTCGAGCCCGTTGTCGACGTACTGGCGGATCCTGGCCCGGCAGGTGGCGGCGTCGCCGTACACGACGAGGGCGTCGACCACCTCGTCGGGGATGGCCTTGAGCGCGGCCTGGCGGTCGCCCGCCGCCCACGCCTCGTGCATGGGACGCAGCACCTCGCCCCGGCCCAGCCAGTCGTGGAAGGCGGCGTAGGCGGGCACGGTCAGGTAGCCCGCCAGCATCCACCTGGCCATCTCGCGCACCTTGTCGGCGTCCTCGCTCACGCAGACGAACAGGCGGGCGATCAGCTCGGTGTCCGGGCCGATCTCGGCGCGCACCTTGGGCACGTCCTCGGGGGCGAGCCAGTTGGTGATCGCGCCGTCGGCCTCCTCGGCGGCCAGGCGCAACATCCGGGGCCGCAGGGCGGCCAGCACGATCTTGGGGGCGGTCTTCGGCGCCCGTTCCAGCTTGAAGCCCTTGATCTCGAACGTCTCGTACCGCTCGGAGACCTTCTCCCCCGCCAGCGCCCTCCGCAGGAAGCGCAGCGTGTCACGGGTGCGGGCGTACGGCTTGGCGAACTCCACGGCGTTCCACCGCTCGACGATCGCCGGCGAGGAGGAGCCGATGCCGAGCACGAACCGGCCGGGGGCCAGGTCGGCCAGGGTGGCCGCGGACATGGCCAGCAGCCCCGGCCCCCGCGTGGAGACCGGGACGATCGCGCTCCCGAGCCGCATCCCCGGCGCCCACTGCGTGGCCATCGCCAGCGGGACGAACCCGTCGTTCCCGTTGACCTCGGCCGACCAGGCGTCGGTGTAGCCGAGGCCCGGCAGCTCCGCGATCAGCTCCTGCGACCTGGCCAGGGAACGGTCGTAGAAGGGGATGGTCATGCCCCAGTTCGGCGTCATTCATGGCCTCCGGTTCGGCGACGGTGAGCCGACCATACCAAGCGGTATGTCACCGCAAGGAGCCCCCTAGGCCCGCAATTCGTGCACCGCGGCGATGAAGTCCTTCGTGATCCCCTGCAACCCGGGCAGATGCGACAGCCCCACCAGCCGGTCCACCAGCGGCACCGTGACCTCGATCAGCCGGTACGTCCGCGCGCACCCCGGCGAGGTGTCGTGCACCCAGAACAGCACCATGCCCATCGACAACAACCACAGCAGCTCCGGCAGCTCCGCCCGCAGCTCGGCGTTCATCCGGTCCTTCGACCCCTCGACCACCTCGCGGTAGATCCCGATGGACGCCTCCCGCGCCGGCGACGACTGCGCGCTGAACGGGCTCAGCGGGTTCGTCGGCTCGGCCGCGTGCTTGAAGAACTTCACCGCGAACTCGTGGTACGGCTCCGACACGCGCACCCACTCGCGCAGCACCCCGCTCAGCCGCGCGGCGAACGACCTCTCCGTGGCCAGGAACTCCCGGCAGGCCTGCTCGTGCTCGGCCTGCGCACGGTCGTAGTAGGCCTGGATCAGCGCCTCCTTGCTCTCGAAGTAGTAGTAGGCGTTGCCCACTGACACCCCTGCCTCGGCGGCGATGGCGCGCATGGTCGTCGCGTCGAAGCCACGCTCACGGAACAGTCGCAAGGCCGTCTCGACGATGACCTCTCGGGTGCTCTCCGATCCTCTGTTTCGGGCTTCGGACACGTTCGTCACTTTACGTCTTGAAAGCGCGGTGGGTCATGGAGTGGCACGGTGATCGCCGCCACAGGGCAAAGATGACTATGAGACATGAGTTATCTCCTGGGAATGGTGGGATTGTCGTTTCAGGCGGAAGGGCTCTTTTCCGCGAAAAGGCATCGACATGTGGATACGTGGAACAGCGCGCACCTTCGTGGTGGCGCTCCTCGGCATTCAGATCACCATAATCGCGCTGGCGTCGGCCGCTTCCGCCGCCTCCCACCCATCAGGTGGAGAGCGGGTTCAGGCGCCAACACCGTTCAACCGTCCTGACGAGACCGGGGGGATGCTCGACCTGTCCCTGTGGTTCCCGGAGGGGATCGACGGACCGTGGACGAACATCCGGCAGGCCGCCGTCGAGGCGGCCGTGGCGGAGACATACCAGGTCGAGCAGCACCAGGCGGACCCCGCGTCCGCCAAGTCACAGCTGTCGAAGGAGGACTCCGAGGAGACGGAGGACGCCTGGGCCGAGGCCGAGGACGCGTTCGCCGCGCAGTCGGACATGCAGGACCGCGCCGAGCGCTCAGAAGCCGTCACGAGGCCCGCGAGCGTCGAGGAGGCGGTGGCGCCTCAGAGCCGGCCACAGAGGTCGCAGAAGCGATCTCAGCTTGATCTGGCGCGTGTGCTGCCCAGGCAGGCCGCCATGCACATGACCCACGCCCTGGCCGCCCGCTGGCTCAAGAGCTCGGGCCTGCGCACGAAGTCGTCGGGCCACTGTACGAGCCGCCACATGCACCACTGCACCTCGCTCGACTCCGTAAGGGCCGGCACGATCGCCCGGATCATCGACCTCAAGCATGACAGCGGCTGCCCGGTCATGGTGACCGGCGGCACCGAGGCGGGTCACGCGCCCGGCCAGTACAGCCACGGAAACGGCTACAAGCTCGACATCACGCACAACGCGTGCATCGACCGCTACATCACCAGGCACCACCGCAAGACGGGGGTCCGCGGCGACGGCGCCGCGCTCTACCGCTCCGCCACCGGAACCGTCTTCGCCAACGAGAGCAGCCACTGGGACATCCTCTTCCGGTGACAGGCCCCGCCCGCGGGAGAACACGCCCCGCCGGGAAAGCACGAATCGCCGGAAGACGCGACCCCTCGGAGAAGGCGACAGAACCCTCCGGGAAAACGCGAAGGACGCCGCACACCCGCACGGCGTCCCCACGGAGTCGGGCCGGGCTACAGCTCGGAGGCCACCAGCTCGGCGATCTCAGCCGCGTTGAGCGCGGCGCCCTTGCGCAGGTTGTCGCCGCAGACGAACAGGTCGAGCGTGTTCGGGAAGTCGATCGCCTGGCGGACGCGGCCCACGTAGGTCGGGTCGTTGCCGACCACTTCGAGCGGCGTCGGGAAGACGCCGTTGGCCGGGTCGTCCATCAGCACCACCGTCGGCGCCGCCGAGAGCACGCGGTGGGCGTCCTCGACCGTGATCTCACGCTCGAAGCGGGCGTGCACGGCCAGCGAGTGGGTGGTGATCACCGGCACGCGGACGCAGGTCGCCGAGACCTTCAGGTCGGGGATGCCGAGGATCTTGCGCGACTCGTTGCGCAGCTTGAGCTCCTCGGACGCCCAGCCGCCGTCCTTGTACGAGCCCGCCCACGGCACCACGTTGAACGCGATCGGCGCCGGGAACGGCGACTCGTCGGGCAGCTTGCCGGCCAGCGCCTTACGCACGTCGCCGGCCGTCTGGCCGAGCGAACGGTCGCCGGCCAGGGCCTCGACCTCGTCGTAGAGCCGGGCCGAGCCGGCCACGCCCGCGCCCGACACCGCCTGGTAGGAGGCGACGACGAGCTCCTTGAGCACGTACTCGGCGTGCAGCGCGCCCATGGCCGCCATCATCGACAGCGTGGTGCAGTTGGGGGTCGAGATGATGTTCCTGGGCCGCTGCCGCGCGTCGAGCGGGTTGACCTCGGGCACCACCAGCGGCACGTCGGGCTCCATGCGGAACGTGCCGGACTTGTCGATCGCGATCGCGCCGCGCTCGGCCGCGATCGGCACCCACACGGCCGACACCTCGTCGGGCACGTCGAAGATGGCGATGTCGATGCCGTCGAAGACCTCGGGCGCGAGCGCCTGGACCACGACGTCCTCGCCGCGCACGCTCAGCACCTTGCCCGCCGAGCGCGGGGAGGCGACGAGACGGATCTCGCCCCAGATGTCCTGCCGGCTGGACACGATGTCCCGCATGACGGTGCCCACGGCGCCGGTGGCGCCGATCAGGGCGAGATTGGGCCTGCTCATCGTCCGCTACCTCCGTAAACCACAGCTTCGACCTGGTCGGCGTCGAGATCGAAGGCACGGTGGGCGGCCGCCACGGCCGCGTCGACACCGTCCTGCTCGACGATCACCGAGATGCGGATCTCCGAGGTGGAGATCATCTCGATGTTGACCCCCGCGTCGGCGAGGGCCGCGAAGAACGTCGCCGTGACGCCGGGGTGCGAGCGCATGCCCGCGCCGATCAGCGACACCTTCCCGATCTGGTCGTCGAAGAGCAGCGACTCGTAGCCGATGCGGCCCTGGATCTTCTTCAGCGCGGTCAGCGCCACCTGGCTGTCGGCCGTGGGCAGCGTGAAGGAGATGTCCGTGCGGCCCGTGGCCGCGGCCGAGACGTTCTGGACGATCATGTCGATGTTGATCTCGGCGTCGGCCAGCGTTTTGAAGATCGAGGCAGCCTCGCCGACCTTGTCGGGGACCCCGACAACAGTGATCTTGGCCTCGCTCCGGTCGTGCGCGACGCCGGAGATGATCGGCTGCTCCATCTCGGTTCCTTCGGTGTAAGGGTCGGAGACGACCCACGTGCCTTCCGTGGTGCTGAACGAACTGCGTACGTGGATCGGCAGGTCGAACCGCCGAGCGTACTCGACGCAGCGCAGATGCAGGATCTTCGCGCCGCAGGCCGCCATCTCCATCATCTCGTCGTACGAGATCTTGGGGATCTTGCGGGCGACGGGCACGATGCGGGGGTCGGCCGTGAAGATGCCGTCGACGTCGGTGTAGATCTCGCAGACGTCGGCCTCCAGGGCCGCCGCGAGCGCGACCGCGGTGGTGTCGGAGCCGCCGCGGCCCAGCGTGGTGATGTCCTTGGTGTCCTGCGAGACGCCCTGGAACCCGGCCACGATCGCGATGTGGCCCTGGTCGAGCGCCTCACGGATGCGGCCCGGCGTCACGTCGATGATGCGCGCCTTGCCGTGGGTGGAGTCGGTGATCACGCCGGCCTGCGAGCCGGTGAACGAGCGCGCCTCGTGACCGAGGTTGGCGATCGCCATGGCCAGCAGAGCCATCGAGATGCGCTCTCCGGAGGTCAGCAACATGTCGAGCTCGCGGCCCGGAGGCAGCGGCGACACCTGCTCGGCCAGGTCGAGCAGCTCATCCGTCGTGTCGCCCATCGCGGAGACGATCACGACCACGTCGTTGCCGGTTTTTTTCGTCGCGACGATCCGCTGCGCGACCCGCTTGATGCAGGACGCGTCGGCGACGGACGAACCACCGTACTTTTGCACAACGAGCGCCACGAGAGTCTCCCGGTCTGGACTGTGAACTGCCAGTCTACTGGGGGCCTCTTATGGGCCTGATGGTTCATACCACTATGTGGATGATCATCACACGGTGGTGGCTTCCTCCGCCACGTCGAGCCGCGAGTGCGCGGCGAGGGCCTGCAGCGCGCGCATCGCCGCGCCCGCGTGGTTGCCCCAGGTGTTGAAGTAGGAGTACTGCCACCACCACAGCGCCTCGTGCGGACGGCCCGCGTGGAAGTGACGCAGCCCGTGGATGAGGTCGGCGGCCACCGCGGTCAGGTCGTCCGACAGCCGGTACGGCGTGACCGACGTGTCCTTGTACGGGTCGAACACCTCGGCGTAGTCGTCGACCGCCTCCAGCCGCTCGGCCAGCGCCGTGCGCACGCCGTCGATGTCGGGGTCCTCGCTCATCGGCGGCTCGTAGTTGCCCGACAGGATCACGTCGCGGTTGGCGCCGAGCTTGGCGCCGGCCAGGCTCACCTGCGCGACCTCCACCAGGAGCAGCGACCAGATCGCGTCGCCGCCCTCGCCGCCGGCGACCCTGGTCAGGCCGTCGACGTAGTTCTGCGCGTGCGCGGCGATCTCTTCGGCCAGCACATCCCACATATCAGACATCCAGGAGCCTCCGTCCTTCGAAAGCACGGCCCAGGGTCACCTCGTCGGCGTACTCGAGGTCACCGCCCACCGGCAGGCCGCTGGCGAGTCGTGTCACTTTGATGCCCATCGGCTTGACCAGACGGGCGAGGTAGGTAGCGGTCGCCTCGCCTTCGAGGTTGGGGTCGGTGGCGAGGATGAGCTCGGTGACCCGCCCGTCGGCCAGGCGCGTCATGAGCTCGCGGATGCGCAGGTCGTCGGGGCCGATGCCGTCGATCGGGCTGATCGCGCCGCCGAGCACGTGGTACGTGCCGCGGTACTCGCGCGTCTTCTCGATCGCCACGACGTCCTTCGACTCCTCGACCACGCAGATGACGTGCGTGTCGCGCCGCGGGTCGCGGCAGATGCGGCACTCCTCCTCGGAGGCCACGTTGCCGCACACCCGGCAGAAGCGCACCTTGTCCTTGACTTCGAGCAGCGCGTGCGCCAGCCGCTTGACGTCGGCCGGGTCGGCCGCCAGCAGGTGGAACGCGATGCGCTGCGCGCTCTTGGGACCGACCCCGGGCAGCATGCCGAGCTCGTCGATCAGGTTCTGGACGACCCCTTCGTACATGCCTAGAACCCTGGCAGCTGTCCGAGTCCGCCGCCGCCCAGACCTTGGGCGAGCGGGCCGAGCTTCTCCTGCTGCAGGTCGGCGGCGGCGCGCACCGCGTCGCGGACGGCCGCGATCACCAGGTCGGCGATCGTGTCGGCGGTGTCCTGCGGGTCGGCCGCGTCGATCACGCTCGGGTCGATCTTGAGTTCGAGCAGCTCACCTGAGCCGTTGACGACGGCAGTGACCATGCCGCCGCCCGACGAGCCCTCGATCTGCGCGTCGTTGAGCTCCTGCTGGGCGCTCACAAGCTGCTGCTGCATGAGCTGAGCCTGCTCCAGCAGCTGCTGCAGGTTGACATCCCCTGGGTTCACCGTCGTGCGCTCCTCGTGGCTCCGGTTCTTGACTGCCACGAGCCTACGGTGTTTGGGCGGCGTCATGTACTGGGAGGGCTCCCCATGTTTCCCTCCAGGCCATTCGTCACGGACCTTTGTCATGGCCGGATCTCGGCCCCCCTCCAGTGTCCGAGACCCGGCCATCACGTCGGACGGAGCGGCCGCACCACGCCGACGCGTGTTTCGGAACGGTAGTGCGCCCAACGTTGCACACACGTTGCGTTCATTCAATCACCCTACGCAATCCCCCTGAACAGCTTGCGCATATCGCCGCCAGGACGGATGCTCGTTGTTGACTACTTGGAGTGACCGATGAGTTACGGCCATCTCGATGCGTACTCCCGTCTTCTACGCGGAGCACACGAAGCGGCGGCTACCGGGCAGAGCTCGCCCGATTCGCCCCGCACCCTGATCACGGCCTCGTGGCGGCGATCGCTCGCGGCGGGGATCGACCCGGATGGCCGGAGCGCCCCTTTGGTCTGCGAGTCCTCCGACGTCGTCGAGATCCGCGAGGCTCATCCGCTGCGGCCGCTGCTGCCCCTGCTCGCCCAGACGCTCGCCGGCCTGGCCGACGAGGCCGAGCACGTCATGATCGTCACAGACCGTGACGGGCGAGTGCTCTGGCGTGAGGGCAAAGGCGGCATCCTGCGCGATGCGGACCAGGTGGGCCTGGCCGACGGCCATCACTGGGGCGAGTGCATGGCCGGCACCAACGGCATCGGCACCGCGCTCGCCACCGGCCGGCCGGTGCACGTCTACTCCGAGGAACACCTGATGCGGGTGCTGCACGTCTGGTCGTGCAGCGCGGCGCCGATCAGCGATCCGGAGTCGGGGGACGTCATCGGCTGCGTCGACGTCAGCGGCATCGCTCGGTCCCTGCATCCGGCGACGGTCGCCCTGGTCGGCGCGACGGCCAGGCTCGCCGAGTCGCAGCTCGCCGTACGGATGCACGAGCGCGACGAACGCCTGCGCCGCCGCTACGAGTCGCTGCGCAACCGCGGCGGCATCCTGCTGTCGCCCACGGGCCGGGTCATCTCGGGCGACCCCATGGGCCGCCTCGGCGCCCGCCTCCCCCTGTCCGGCCAGCGCATGATCCTGCGTGACGGCAGCGTCGCCTTCCTCGAACCCTTCTGCGACGGCTACCTCCTGCGCGACACGCCGTCCGCGACGCCGCCCACCCTGCGCCTGACCTGCCTGGGCGAGGGCACCCCGACGGCCGACCTGGGCGAGCGCCCGCGTCAGCTCTCGCTGCGCCACGCCGAGATCCTCGCCCTGCTCGCCCTGCACCCGCAGGGCCTGTCGGCCGACCAGCTCTCCTTCCACCTCTACGGCGACGACGGCAACCCGGTGACCATCCGGGCCGAGATCCACCGGCTGCGCGGCCAGCTCGGGGAGGTGCTGGCGGCGAAGCCGTACCGGCTGGTCTGCCCGGTCGAGGCGGACTTCCTCGGCGTGCGCCGGCTGCTCGACTCGGGCGACACCGCCGCGCTGGCCCGCGCCTACCCCGGGCCGCTCCTGCCGCGCTCGGAGTCGCCGGACATCCGGCGCGAACGCGAGGAGCTCGAAGCCCAGGTACGCGCGTGCCTTCTGCGCCACGGCTCGCCCGACGACCTGTGGACCTACGCCCAGACGCCCAACGGCCGCGACGACTACCAGATCCTGGAACGCCTGTCGGCCCTTCCGCCGACGGACCCCCGCTCGGCCGCCGCCCGCGCCCGCCTCTTCCCCTGACAGCCGTCCAGAGGGAGCTTGCGGTCAGGTGTGGTCGATCTCGCCGATGACCTGGGCGCCGAGCTCGCGTTGCAGCAGGGCCATGCCGGAGACGGCGTCGACGTCGGCGTCCGCGTCGTTCAGCGGGTCGACGTCGTCGGCGTCGGCGGCCTTGTCACGGCCCGGGATCGCGCTCGGCCACGCCGCCGTGCCACCCGCGCGGGACGCCGGGGTGCGCGGACCCGCCTGAGCGGCCGCCTTGGCGGCCGACCGCGCGGCGGCCAGCCCCGCTCCGACCGGCGCGGCGGCGGGCTGCCGGGCGGTCACGGTCTGGGTGGGGTCGGGGCTCGGCGGGGAACCGGGGCTGAGGTCGTCGGGCGCGTCGGGCCACGACTCGTCGGTGGTCGGGCGCGCGGACTCGGTGGTCGGGCGTGCTGACACGGCGGCCGGAGGTTGGCCCGGGTCCTGGGAGCCCTGGTCGTCCTGGGAACCGCCGTGCGAGCCGGACCGCCCCTGGGAGGTCGCCTGGACGCCCGTCCCGCCCTGCGGGCTGGTCGTCGCCTGGCTCGCGGCCGGGGCCGCCTGGGGAGCGGGGGCGCCGTGGCCGCCCGACGGCGGCTGCTGGCGTGCGGGGCCGCGGGTGGCCTGGGGCGCCGGAGAGCCGCCGACCACCGCCTCGACCCGCCAGGTGCCGCCGAGCACGTCGCCGAGCGCGGTCGCCACGACGGCGTCCTTGCCGCCGCCGGTGAAGTTCTTCATCGCGCCGACCTGGCTGAACCCGAGCGTGACCAGGTTGCCTTCGACGCCCACGACCTGGGCGTTCGTACTGACGTTGGCCCAGACCACGATGCTGCGCTGCTTGAGCGCGGCCAGCACGGCGGGCCACTGCTGCTGCATGCCGCCCGCCCCGCCCGCGACCGGGCCCGCCGCCGCGGGCGCCTGAGCGACAGGCGCCTGAGCGACGGGTGCGGGCGCGTCGGAGGCCGGAGCCGCCGCCGCCGAACCGGGACGTACGGGCTCGGGCCAGTCGTCGGCCCCGCCGCCCACCGGCCCCTGCCCACCGGCGGAACCGTTGCTCCCCGCGGGCGTCGCAGGCTCCGGAACCGCCGCGTCGCCGCCGACCGGCGCCGCCGTACCGACGGAGACAGCCGGGGGCGCGACGGGAACGTGCACGTCGTGGCCGCCGCCCGGGGCGGCCGGACGCGGGATCGTCACCGCGCCCGCCCTGGAGGCCATCTGGGCGACCGTGCCGCCGCGCTCCAGACGTTCGAGCCGGGCGAGCAGGGACGCCTCGCCCTGCGAGGCGCCCGGCAGCAGCACGCGCGCGCACATCAGTTCGAGCAGCAGCCGCGGCGAGGTGGCGCCGCGCATCTCGGTGAGCCCCGCGTTGAAGATCTCGGCCGCACGGGTGAGCTCGGCCGGCCCCATCGAGGACGCCTGCCCCACCAGCCGCTCCAGCTCGTCGGCGGGACGGTCGAGCAGCCCGCTGGACGCCGCCTCGGGCACGTTGGCCAGGATCACCAGGTCGCGGAAGCGCTCCAGCAGGTCGGAGGCGAAGCGGCGCGGGTCGTGGCCGCCCTCGATCACCCGGTTGACCGCCTGGAACACCTGGCCGCCGTCGCGCGCGGCGAACGCGTTGACGACCTCGTCGAGCAGGTCGCCGTCGGTGTAGCCGAGCAGGGAGACGGCCTTGGCGTAGGTGATGCCGTCGTCCTCGGCCCCGGCGAGGAGCTGGTCGAGGATGGAGAGCGAGTCACGGGCCGAGCCGGCGCCCGCGCGGACGACCAGCGGCAGGGCGGGCGGCTCGAAGGGCACGCTCTCGGAGGTGAGGATCTCCTCCATCAGCGTCTTGAGCGTCGCCGGCGGCATCAGCCTGAACGGGTAGTGGTGCGTACGCGACTTGATGGTGCCGATGACCTTTTCCGGCTCGGTCGTCGCGAAGATGAACTTCAGGTGCGGCGGAGGCTCCTCGACGAGCTTGAGCAGCGCGTTGAAACCCTCGCGGGTCACCATGTGCGCCTCGTCGATGATGTAGATCTTGTAGCGCGCCGACACGGGCGCGAAGAAGGCACGTTCGCGCAGGTCACGCGCGTCGTCGACGCCACCGTGGGAGGCCGCGTCGATCTCGATGACGTCGAGGTGGCCGGGGCCGGTCGGGGCGAGCGCCACACACGACTCGCAGGTGCCGCAGGGGTCGGGCGTCGGGCCCTGCTCGCAGTTGAGGGAGCGGGCGAGAATGCGCGCGCTGGAGGTCTTGCCACATCCGCGGGGGCCGCTGAACAGGTACGCGTGGTTGATGCGGCCCGTACGCAACGCCTGTCGCAGCGGATCTGTGACGTGTTCCTGACCCTTGACCTCGGCGAAGGTCCCGGGTCGGTACTTGCGGTAAAGCGCAAGGCTCATGCGACCATCCCGCCTGCGAGGGGGCTCTCAACGAAGAGACCCCCCGCACACCCGCCAGAGCCCGCTTATCCTTGCTGCCTTCCGGCCCTGGGGAGGTTCACAGGATGACGCCGCGCGAGGGGTCCCTGGACAGTCTAACCGGCCTCAGCAGTGCTCGCTCCACGGTTCGGGTTGAGCATGTCCTGAAAAAATCGCGGTCACCGCAGTGCCGGAAGTCCGGTAAGCTCGTCGGCGGAGGATTCGCCTAGTGGCCGAGGGCGCACGCTTGGAAAGCGTGTATAGGGCAACCTATCAGGGGTTCAAATCCCCTATCCTCCGCCAGTCCAGAAGGGTCATGCCAGGTCAACGGCATGGCCCTTCTGGCGTTGTGTCGTCCTTCGGACGCCTCGACCGGCCGGTCTTCTATGGTCCGGTTCATGGACGATGTGTTCGGCAGTGCCGCGCCGTACTACGCCAGGTACCGTCCAGGCCACGGGCAGGCGACGACTGAGCACCTGGCGAAGACGTTCGGCGCGGGCAGCCGGGTGCTGGATCTCGGCTGTGGCCCCGGGACGATCGCGATCCCCCTGGCGCGGCGGGTCGGGGCCGTGCTCGCCGTGGATCCGGCGCGGGAGATGCTGGCGGAGGGCAGGCGGCTGGCCGGGGACGTCGCGAACATCGTCTGGCTGCGTGGCGACTCGACCGGTCTGGGGGCGTTGCCGCCGTTCGATCACGTGGTGATGGGACGGTCGTTCCACTGGATGGACCGCCGGTCCGTGCTGGTGGAGCTGGACGCGCTGCTGCCGCCCGGCGGCGTGGTGGCACTGGTCGGCCCCGCGAGGCGGCGGGGTGAGCCGTGGCAGCCGGACGCGCAACCGTGGCAGCCGATCGAGAGACGGGTGTGTGAGGAGTTCGGCCTCGACATCCACACCGCCGCCAGTTCGTTCCACGCCACCGGCGAGCACCACAGCGGCGTGCTCGCCGCCTCGCCCTTCAGCAGCCTGGAGTCCCGGGTGTTCAGCCGACGGCTGACGTGGGACGTGGACGGACTGATCGGGCTCCAGCTCTCCTACTCCTACAGCTCACCCGCCAGGCTCGGCGACCGGCTGCCCGCCTTCGTGGAAGCACTGCGACGGGCGCTGCTCGCCGGCAATCCCGCGGGCCGGTGGGAGCAGCGGCTGACCACCGAGGTGCTGGTCGCCAGGCGCCCGGGGCGCTGAGCCGGTCGGGTCAGGCCGTCAGGGAGCCGTGCAGGGCGTCGAGGCCGTCACGGAAGATGGTGGTGAACAGGGCGACCGCCTCGCTCTCGCTCACCCCCACCGGGCTCGCGGCGCGCCGGCTGCCGCCGCTGGTGTCCGTGCTGATCCTGGACGTCATCCTCTTGGCGCTGGTCCTCGCCCTCACCCGGGTGCACCGCCAGGTGGCCGAGACGCTGAACCCCGATGACGGTGCCTGATGGCCGTCACGGGTGGCGGGAGCTGAAATCGTCAGGATATCTTGACGGTTATGACTCTGAGCACACCCGAGCTTCCCGGGCACGAGGGTTTCGTCGCGCCCGTCCTGCCCGACGGGGAGCTGGCCTCGTCGTCCAGCGCCTTCACCAGGACGTTCGTCGGGTATCAGGCCGCCTGTTCGTGCGGGTGGACCGATCGGCGGCGGTATCCGGCGACGCCGGAGGGGGCCAAGGAGGCGGAGTACCGGTGGTGGAGCAGGCACACGCCGCCGCTGCTCGCCGCCGCCCCGCCCAACTGGCTGGTGATCAAGTCGAACCTGCTGTGCGAGCAGGTCGTCAAGCTCGCGGCCGATCGGCCGCTGGCCGCGCTCACCCTGCTGTCGCAGGTGGAGAGCTGGCAGCGGACGCTGCTCGACCAGGCCGTCGCCGGAGCGCGGGACAACGGCGCCTCCTGGGCGGAGATCGGGGAGGCCATGGGGATCTCCAAGCAGGCCGCCCACGAGCGCTTCAGGGCCCAGGTGAGCCAGTAGAGCCCGGTCAGGCCGGCACGAGCGCCTTGGAGCGGTCGGCGACCATCCGTACGGCGAAGACGCCGAGCACGGTCCCCATCGCGTACCGCTGCACCCGCAGCCACACCGGATGCCGGGCCAGGAAGGCGGCGAGGCCGCCGGCCGAGATCGCGATCAGCGCGTTGACCAGCGTGCCGATCGCGATCTGCACCGAGCCGAGCGCGAGGCTCTGCAGCAGCACGGGCCCCATGGCGGGGTCGATGAACTGCGGCAGCAGCGACAGGTACAGGATCGCGATCTTGGGATTGAGCAGGCAGGTGAACAACCCCATGGCGAACAGTTTCCGCGGCCTCTCGACCGCCAGCTCGCGAGGCTGGAAGACCGAGGCGCCGCCCGGCCTGACCGCGTTCCAGGCCATCCAGAGCAGGTACGCGGCCCCGGCCAGCTTGAGCGCCGTGTAGGCCACCGGCACGTACGCGAACACGGCCGTCAGCCCGAGGCACGTCGCCGTCAGGTACGCCATGAACCCGAGCGCGACGCCGACGAGCGAGATCAGCCCGGCACGACGCCCCTGGCTGATCGAGCGGGAGACCAGATAGATCATGTTCGGTCCGGGCGTCAGAACCATGCCCAGGGACACCAGCGCGATCCCCACCAACCCACCCGTCATGGCGGCAGATTAGCTGACAAATGGCAGGAAATCACAGTCCCACACATTGCCTTGCGTAATCGACCGACTACGGGGGATGACACAGGGCATGCAGTTCGACGACGACGCGCCACTCGACCCCTCACAGGTCGAGGACGTCCGGGCCTCCGGCTCCCAGCCCGGCCGGGGTGGCGGCGGCTGGGGCGGGATGCCGGGCGGCGGCTGCATGTTGCCCATCGGCGGCCGTGGCGGCGGCTGCCTGCTGCTGGTCCTGGCGGTGGCCGGGCTGTTCCTGTTCAAGCTGGCCCCCACGCCGTTCAGCGGCGACGAGGGCGGCGAGCAGGGCGGCGCACGCTACCCGAGCGCCCCCGGCCAGCTCTCCCCCAGCGGCAACCTGGCCGAGCGCTGCCGTACGGGCGCCGACGCCGACCAGTCGGAGGACTGCCGGATCGTCGGCACGGTGAACAGCATCCAGTCCTACTGGCGGCAGGAGTTCAAGGAACGCGACCAGCAGTACACGCCGGCCAAGACCGTGCTGTTCTCGCGGGCGGTGAACACCGGCTGCGGCCCCGCCGACTCGGCCGTGGGCCCGTTCTACTGCCCGCGCGACCGCAAGGTCTACCTGGACCTGGCCTTCTTCGACACGCTCCAGCGCGACTTCGGCGCCGAGGGCGGCCCGTTCGCCCAGGCGTACGTGGTCGCCCACGAGTACGGCCACCACGTCCAGAACCTGCTCGGCACCATGGACAAGGTCGGCAACAACAGCCGGCCGGGCGCCGGCAGCGCGTCCGTGCGCCTGGAGCTGCAGGCCGACTGCTACGCCGGCGTCTGGGCGCACAACGCGGTCAAGACGGGCTTCTACCGCGAGCCGTTCTCGCAGGCCGACATCAACCAGGCCCTCGACGCCGCCGCGGCGGTCGGCGACGACAGCATCCAGCGCCGCTCGCAGGGCCGCGTCACGCCCGACGCGTTCACCCACGGCACCTCCCAGCAACGCGAGAAGTGGTTCAGCGTCGGATACGACAGCGGCCTCCCGGACAGATGTGACACCTTCTCGGATGGCATCTAGGCGCCCTCCCGGGGAAGCTCTCTAGCGGGCAGCACCCAGAAGGGACGTCAGATATGGATTTCAAGGACGACGTCAACCTCGACTCGTCGCAGGTCGAGGACGTCGGCGGTCGCGGTGGCGGCGGTTTCTCGGGCGGCGGCTTCCCCGGCGGCATGGTCCTCGGGGGCGGCGGCATCGTCGGCCTGATCGCCTTAGTGCTGGTGTTCGTGCTCAACAACCTCGGCGGCGGGGGCGGCGACGCCGAGCCGGCGCAGAAGCAACCCCCGGCCAAACTCGCCGAGGAGTGCAAGACGGGCAAGGACGCCGACCAGTCGGAGAAGTGCCGCGTCGTCGGCGTGGTCAACAGCATCCAGGACTACTGGAAGCAGGAGATCCCCGACTACCGGACGTCGAAGACGATCCTGTACTCCGGCAGCCTCCGCACCGGCTGCGGCGCGGCCAGTTCCGCCGTCGGGCCGTTCTACTGCCCGAGCGACCAGCGCGTCTACCTCGACCTGAGCTTCTTCGACCAGCTCCACAGCCAGTTCGGCGCCAAGGGCGGCCCCTTCGCCCAGGCGTACGTGATCGCCCACGAATACGGCCATCACGTCCAGGACCTGCGTGGGGCCCTCCAGTCGGACACCGGCAGCTCGGTCCCCGTCGAGCTCCAGGCCGACTGCTACGCGGGCGTGTGGGCGCACAACGCCGTCCGCACCGGCTTCTACGAAAAGGCCTTCACCCAGACGGAAATCGCCGAGGCACTGGACGCCGCGGCCGCCGTGGGCGACGACAGAATCCAGCAACGCACGAGCGGCAGAATCGATCCCGAATCGTTTACGCACGGCTCGTCCGAGCAACGCGTCAACGCCTTCCAGCGCGGCTACCAAAACGGCCGGCCGGGCGAGTGTGAACAGTCTGAGCTGGGCCGATAGCCCTGGACAACGCAGCAGGTCGAATTCTCTCCTAAAATGAGGTGGGTGATCTTCAAGCTCGTCGGCGACGGACGCCCTTATCCCGAACACGGTCTGACGAACCGAGAGTGGGCGCAGATCCCTCCCAGGCAGGTCCGGCTCGACTCGTTGATCACCACGAAGGCCATGCTGGACCTGCACTCGCTGCTCGCCGCGGACTCCACTTTCTACGGCGACCTGTTCCCGCACGTCGTGCAGTGGCAGGGCGAGCTCTACCTGGAGGACGGCCTCCACCGGGCCCTGCGCGCGGCCCTGCACCAACGGTCGATCCTGCACGCCAGGGTCCTCGATCTGCCCAACTGAAACGCGCCGGAAAAGGGAGCCGCCATTCGCGGCTCCCTTTTTCATGTGTCAACCTGATCGACGTGCCGTGTGTCACGTCCGCGTCTTTCAACATCATTCGGAGAATGCCGTGTCGTATCCACCGCCACACGGGTCGTGGCCGCCACCCGGATACGGCCCGCCGTCCTACTACTCGCAGCCGCCGGCGCACGAGTACGTCGAGGAGCCCGGGCCGCTCGACAATCGCAACCTGATCGTGCTGCTGGCCATCGGACTGCCGCTGCTGCTCCTGAGCGCCTGCGGCGCGCTGTTCTTCGTCCTGACCGACGACGGCCGTCCGGAGACCCGCGGCGGCGGGACGGTCCAGACGCAGGTCGTCGAGGACAGCCCGCCGGACGTCCAGCTCAACCTGAATCCGCCGGCCGACGGGCCCACCCAGCAGCCCTGAGGGCAAAAGAAAAGGGCCTCCGAGGTCGTCGGAGGCCCGCTGGCGGTGGTGGTGGGATTTGAACCCACGGATGAGTTGCCCCATCACACGCTTTCGAGGCGTGCGCCCTCGGCCACTAGGCGACACCACCGCGGACGAGCTTACCGGATTCTCCGAGTAGCGAAGAACGTCTTGAGGACGGCAGAGCATTCTTCGGCCAGGACGCCCATGACGACCTCGGGCCGATGGTTGAGCCTGCGGTCGCGTACGACGTCCCAGAGCGAGCCCACGGCGCCGGCCTTGGCGTCGACGGCGCCGTACACGATCCGGTCGACCCGGGCGAGCACGGACGCGCCCGCGCACATCGTGCACGGCTCCAGCGTGACCACCAGCGTGCAGCCGCTCAGCCGCCACTCCCCGCGCAGCGCGGCGGCCCGCCTGAGCGCCAGCACCTCGGCGTGCGCGGTGGGATCCGCGGCGGACTCGCGGTCGTTGCCGGCCGCGGCCAGCACCTCGCCCACCGGGCCGAGCACGACGGCGCCGACGGGGATCTCGCCCCTGCCGCCGGCCGCGACGGCCTCGGCCAGGGCCAGGCGCATCGCTTCCTCGTGGGTCAACGCAACCGGTCGAGCTCGTCGGCGAACGACAGCCGTTCGGCGATCACCGAGAGGACGTCGGCGGGCAGCAGCCCCTCCTCCATGCTCAGCTCCAGCAGCTCCTCGGCGCTCACGCCGAGGTCGCTGAGCAGCTCGAAGTCACCGGCGGGACGCACGCCGAGCCCGTTGCCCTCCTTGTCGGGGGCCACGCCGGCGAACTCGGCGAACAGCTCGCCCATGCTGTTGGAGGTGATCGCGTGCACGTCCGACAGGAACACCCGGGGCTCGTCCTCGCCGCGGTAGCGGGCGATGGCGAACCATTCGTCCTCGACCTCGACGCAGAGCAGGGCCAGCTCGTCGCCCGTCAGGCCCAGGGTCTCGATGACGGCGTCACCGAAGTCGTCGACGATCTCCGCGTGGCGCAGATCGACCTCTGCGCCGGTCCAGCCGTCGGAAGTCCTGACAAAAGCCGCAGAGAAGGTGTTGGACGCCATGCCCGCACTCCAGGGGGGTTCAGCCGAAGACCGATTCGATGGCACGCTCGAACGGCTCGGAGAAGCCGAGTCGCGCGGCGATGCTGGACAGCACATCTTCGGGGAGGAGATCGATGTCGCCGGAGAGGATGCCCAGCTCCATCTCGTCCAATCCGAGATCGGCGAAGATCGACAGATCTCCCGCCGGCAGCACGGTCTCCTCGTCCTGGAGGATCTCGTCGAGCTCCTCCTCGTCGGGGACCGGCACGTCGAGGTAGTGCAGCACCTGGCGGGCGAGCGGGAAGTCCCAGGAGGCGGCGATGTCGGACAGGAAGACGTCGACCCGCTCGCCGAGCACGCGCAGCGCCACGAAGAACTCGTCGCCGACGGCGATCAGGCCGATGGTGCCGCTCTCGCTCGGCTGCTGCCTGAGGGCCTGGATCAGGCCCTGGAGGTCGGACGTGAGCGTGACGGGCAACAGCTCAGCGTGCCACCGCTCGTCCTCGCGGTAAATCACTATGGCGAAGTCGAGCGCATCTTCGTCTGTCATCGCCATCCCCACCCGAGCCTCTGACACGACAGGTTCGCACCAGACCCCAATCGTTCCAGAACAGGCCACGCGGCGTGTGCTTCTCCGACCAAATTGTGATCAAAACCAAAGGCCCGGGATGCCACCACTCCGTCCACCGGATACCGTTGGGCGCTATGGAAACCCTCGTCGTCGACCATCCGCTCGTGGCCCACAAGCTCACCACGCTGCGCGATGTCCGCACCGACTCCCCGACCTTCCGCAGGCTCGCGGACGAGTTGGTGACGCTGCTGGCGTACGAGGCGACGCGCGACGTCCGGGTCACCGACGTCACCGTCCAGACCCCGGTCTCCCCCGCCCACGGTGTGCGCCTGGCCAAGCCCCAGCCGCTCGTCGTGCCCATCCTGCGCGCCGGGCTCGGCATGCTCGACGGCATGACCCGGCTGCTGCCCACCGCCGAGGTCGGCTTCCTCGGCATGATCCGCAACGAGTCCACCCTCCAGGCCGAGACGTACGCCACCCGCCTGCCCGACGACCTGTCCGGGCGTCAGTGCTTCGTCGTCGACCCGATGCTCGCCACCGGCGGCACGCTCGCCGCGGCCGTGCAGTTCCTGTTCGACCGGGGCGCGGTCGACGTCACGGCCATCTGCCTGCTGGCCGCCCCCGAGGGCCTGGCGTACATGGACAAGGCGTTCGCCGGCTCCGGCAAGCCCATCCGCGTGGTCACCGCCGCCCTCGACGAGCGGCTCAACGAGAACGGCTACATCGTCCCCGGCCTCGGCGACGCCGGCGACCGCCTCTACGGCGTGGTCTGACCCTTCCATCGGCTCCCCTTCTCCTTACGCTGGGTCGTCACTTCGTTACATACTGTGGTTGGGTGGGTACGAAGAGACAGGAAGGGAACTTCCGCATGCGCGTGGGGGAAGCACGATGAGCGACATGCCCGGTGTCGAGGAGTCCTCGTGAACGAGCGACCGACCGGCAACAGCAGTGCCCCGTCTCATGCGACCAGCACAGGAGGGCGCATGAGCGAGCACACCGAGGCCGACCCGACCCCGTACGCGGAGGTCGAGGCCGCGCTGCGCGACGAGTTCGCCGGCGTGCATTCCTCCACCACCGTAACCCGCTGTGTGGAAGCAGCGCACTACGGCGCGCTGGAGGTCACCGGCTATGCGCATCCGAGCCTTGTGGAGCGCATCGCCCGGAAGCACCTTCACGTCCTGGCGCTGGTCGCCAGCGAACGTGGCTAAGCAAGATCAAAACTAACCCGCCAAGTTACCTTTACCCCGGCTACCGGGTGGGTAATGTATACGGCGGGTGGAGTGGGTTAGTGGCACGGAGGCGACAGTGCAGGTCAAAAAAGTCCTCACATACAGTGGGATCGCATTTGTGGCGTACTACCTGTTCGCACGACCAGCTGATGCCGCAGACGCGGTGAAGGGGGCGTTCGACACGGTGTTCAACGCGGCCGACTCTCTGGCCCAATTTGTGAACAACCTCGCATGAGACTGGTGACCCACGGGGACTCTGCTCCGTCGTCGGTCAACCGCTACCTCCTCCCCAACGAACAACAGGTCATCATGGTGCGGCGTCATCCCGCCGTGCTGCTGCGCCCGGTCGCCGAGGTCTTCGGCGGCCTGGTCATCGCCGGGCTCCTCAGCAAGTTCTTCGGTGGAGGGGAGTCCGGCGGCACGGCGCTCGTCGTGGTGTGGTGGCTGTGGCTGCTGCTGCTCGTGCGTTTCGTGTGGAAAGTCGCGGAGTGGTCGGTCGATTACTTTGTGGTGACGTCCAAGCGGATGTTGCTCACCACCGGGTTGATCACGCGCAAGGTCGCGATGATGCCGCTCGGCAAGGTCACCGACATGAGCTTCCAGCGATCTCTCCTGGGCCGCATGCTCGGTTACGGCGAGTTCATCCTCGAGTCCGCTGGTCAGGACCAGGCTCTGTCAACGGTCGAGTACATTCCGTATCCGGAGACCCTCTACCTGGAGGTCTGCCAGATGCTTTTCCCCAGCAAGGACGACAGCGACGATTAATCTCCGCGCGGCAAATTCTTCACGCGGGGATACCAGATTCGGCTACTTCATGCAATCATTGCGTGTTGTTGACCCTTCCCCGCCTTGAGAGATGAGATGCCGAGTCAGGGAACCATCGGTGACCGCGTCCGTGGACTGCGGCTGAACAGGCGGATGTCTCAGGCCCAGCTGGCCGGACCCGACCTGTCTGACAGTTATGTCTCGCTCATCGAGTCGGGCAAGCGTACGCCGACTCCTGTCGTGGCCCGCCTCCTCGCCGAGCGGCTGGGATGCACCACCGAGTTCCTCCTGCACGGCATCGAGCCGCGGCAGCGCATCGACACCGAGCTGGGTCTTCGCCATGCCGAGCTGGAGCTTCAGCACGGCGACCCCGCGGTGGCGGCCGACCGCTTCACGGAGATCGTGAAGGCGGCCGACGAGGAGAACGCCATGCTCACCGCGCACGCCCGCTTCGGCCGGGCCCGTGCGCTGGAGGTCCAGGGGCGTCTCGGCCAGGCCGTCGAGGCGTTCGAACGGCTGCGCAGGGAGGCCGCCGCGCATCCCGAGCGGCTGGCCGACCTGCCGCTCACGATCGCGCTGAGCCGCTGCTACCAGCGGGCCGGCGACCGGCTGAGGGCCCGCGACCTGGCCGCGGCCGCGCTGGAGCAGGCCGAGCGGCTGTCCATCTCGCAGGGCGAGATCGCGGTCGACCTGGCCACCGCTCTGGTCGAGGCGCGCAGCGAGCGTCAGGGCGACTCCCCCGAGCTCGAGTACGTCAAGCGGGTGCTGGACAACAGCGGCGTTCCTGAAGTTATGGACCGTTCCGAGGAGATCCACGCCCTGTGGCAGGCGAGCTCCGCCGCCGCCGCCGGTGAGGACTCCGCGCTGGCCGTGCGCCTGGCCGACGACGCCATCATGGCCGGTCGTCAGTCCCGGCTCGCGCTGCAGCTCGCGCGGGCGGCCATGCACTGGTCCAGGCTGGTCACCGCGCCGCTCGACGAGGCCGAGCGACTGGCCGCCGCCGCGTCGCGGGCGTTCGCGTCCTCCCCCGGCAGTGTCCGCGAGCACGGCGAGAGCCTGGTCGCGCACGCTCGGGTGCGGCTGCGGGCGGGCGACCAGGCGGGTGCCGCCGAGCTGGCCACCACGGCGCTGGGGCTGGCCCACGACGGTTCGGGCACCACGCCGGCCGAGGCGAACCTCGTGCTCGCCACCGTCGCGCTCGACCTCGACGGCAGTGCCACGACGCAGCTCCGTACCGCGCACGAACTGCTCGACTCGCTCGACCGCCCGGTGTTCGGGTCCGACAGGCAGGCCGCCCGCTGCTGGCGCGAGCTGGGCGACCTTTACGGGAGGGTCGGGGCAAGAGCACAGCAGACCGCCGCATATCGTAAAGCCCTTGAAGCTGCCGGAGTTCGCTCCGCGTTGGCAGGGGTGACGGTCGAGGCCACGGTCGCGCACTGAACCTCCGGGAGCTCCAGATTTGGACTTTTGAGTCTGGAATAATTAGGGTCGACCAGTCATTGACTCATAGGATGATTGGTTTCCCCGGAGGAGGCGGACTGTGAGTCTGCGTACGGCGCAGCGGGCTTCGCTCGTCGACCAGGTGATCGATCAGCTCAAGGAGCAGATCACCTCAGGGTCGTGGCAGATGAACGGCAAGATCCCCACCGAGACCGTGCTCGCCGAGCAGCTCGGAGTGGGACGCAACACCGTTCGCGAGGCCGTGCGCGCGTTGACGCACGCCGGGCTGCTCGAGTGCCGTCAGGGGGACGGCACTTACGTCCGGGCGACCAGTGAGCTGTCCGGGGCGATGCTGCGCCGGCTGCGCCAGGCCGAGCAGCTGGAGATCCTTGAGGTGCGGCGCGCGCTGGAGGTCGAGTCCGCCCGGCTGGCCGCGACCCGCCGCACCGACGAGGACATCCGCCGCATCGAGGCCGCGCTGGCCGAACGCGACCGCGCCTGGGAGCTGGACGACCCCGACTTCTTCGTCGAGGCCGACCTCGCCTTCCACATGGCGGTCGCGCACGCCACCCACAATCTCGTGCTCATCGACCTCTACGAGGACTTCTCGGCGGCTCTGCGGGCCAGCATCACGGCCGCGGGCACGTCGTTCAACAAGAGCTACATCCCGCACGACGCCATCGCCCGCGCCATCGCCGCCGGCGACGCCACCGCGGCCGAGCGGGCCGGGCACGCGTGCATGGAGCACATCCTCATCGCCCTCACCGACTCCTGACCGGCCCTCATGCGGCGGGGCGCAGCTCGGCCGCATGGTCCTTGGCGAACTCGGTGAAGCTGCGGCCCGGGCGGCCGGTCACGTCGGTGAAGGCCGTCGTCGTGAGGTCGCCCCAGTTCGCGGCGTACGCCGTGAGGTATTCCCTGGTGACGGCCGCGTCCCATTCGCGCAGGCCGGCGTCGAGCATCGAGCGGTAGGCGTCGTCGGGTGCGACGGGCTGGTAGGCGATCGGCGTGCCGTAGACCTCGGTCAGGGCGGTGGCCGCCTCCCCCATCGAGATGCTGGCCGGGCCCGTGAGGGTGTAGGTGCGGCCCTTGTGCGGCGCCGGGTCGCGCAGCACCGCGGCGGCGAAGTCACCGATGTCGCGGACGTCGATCAGCCCGATCCGGCCTTCGCCCGTGCCGCCGTAGAGGGTGTCGCCGGCCACCGAGCCGAGCAGGTTCTGCATGAAGAAGGCCGGGCGGATGACGGTCCAGTCGAGGCCCGAGGCGGCCAGCTCGACGTCGGAGAGCGCGTGCAGGCGGCCGTTGCGCGTGGGGGCGTCGTGCGCGGCTCCGATGGCCGACAGGCGCACGACGTGACGCACCCCCGCCTTCCGGGCCGCCCAGAGGGCGTTCATGCTCGCATGGGGCGCCTGGGGGCCCATGGCGGTCAACAGCCACAGGGTGTCGATCCCCTCGAAGGCGGCGTCGAGCGTGGCAGGCTGGTCGAGGTCGCCGACGGCCACCTCGACGCCCTCGGGGGCCTTGGCCGCGTCACGCACCAGGACGCGCACGTCGCTCAGGTCGCCCAGCGACTTCAGCACGGCCCCGGAGACGGTGCCGGTGGCACCGGTGATCAGGATGGTCATCGCAATGTCCCCTCTTCTGCAGAGATCAACTCGTCGATCAGGTCGAAGAACTGCTGGATGCCGGGCAGGTTCGCGCCCTTGGCACGGGAGGCGGCGAAGTCGTCGCCCGAGCGCCAGTCGACGATGTCCAGCCACTCGTCGTCGGACAGGCGGACCAGCCGGGCGCCGAGGAATCCGGCGCGGTCGGCCGCGAAGTCGGCGAGCATGCCCGGACGGGCCGCCAGCAACTGGCCGGCGCGTTCCGGGGACACTCTGAATCTGGTGAGTTCCACCGTCGTGGTCATGGCATGACGATATAGTAAGAATCAGTGACAGTCAAAATCAGTGACTAATTGGAGGGCCGCACGTGCGCAGGAGTCATCGCAAGCAGGACGAACCAGATCTCGGGGTCCTGGCGGGGCGCACGCTCTTCGCCCTGCAGCGCGACCTGTTCGCCAAGCTGGCCGAGCAGGGCCATCCGGGGCTGCGGCCGCGGCACGGCGCCGTGCTGGCCTACCTGGACGAGGAGGGCAGCAGGGCGACCGACCTGGCCGCGCAGTCGGGGCAGCACAAGCAGGTGATCGGCACGCTGGTGGACGAGCTGGTCGCGCTCGGCTACGTGGAGCGGCAGCCCGACCCGGCCGACCGGCGGGCCAAGCTGATCGTGCCGACGGACAAGGCGCTGGACCACATGGTGAAGTCGGACGCGATCATCGCCGAGATGGAGGCCGCGCACGCACGGGCCGTGGGCGAGCAGGCGTACGCGGAGTTCAAGAGGGTCTTCAAGCTGGTCGCCGAGCGGCAGACGCGCGCGGCGGAGTGACGGCCGCTCAGGTCAGGCGCAACGACATGACGAGGTAGCGGAAGGCGGGCTGGGCGTCGCCCGGCACGTCCTGGATGAGGGCGGGCCTGGTGGGCGACTCCATGTTGATCCTGGCCAGCTCGCCCTCGATGCCGGTCAGGCCGTCGAGCAGGAACTGCGACTGGAAGGCGATCTGGATGTCGTCGCCGCGCAGCTCGCAGGGGACCACCTCGGTGCCGCGCCCGATGTCGCCGCCGCCCGCCTGGATCAGCACCTGGCCCTGCGTGAACGACAGCCGGATCGCGGTGTTGCGCTCGGCGACCAGGGCCACCCGCTTGATCGCGTTGACGAACGGAGTCACCGCGACGTCGGCCCTGATCGACCAGTCGGAGGTCAGCCTGGCCCGGTAGTCGATGAACTGCTCGTCGAGCAGGCGCACGGTGGTGCTGCGGCCGACGCTCTCGAACCCGGCCACGCCGTCGCCCATCGCGACCGACACCTCGCCGCCGCGCAGCGACTTGGCCACCTCGACCAGCACCTTCGCCGGCACCATGGCCGAGACGGCGACGTCGGGCGTGGCCGGACGCCAGGTGAAGTCGCGGGCGGCGATGCGGTAGCGGTCGGTGGAGGCCATCGCCACGGACTCGCCCTCGATGTCGACCCGGATGCCGGTGAGCATCGGCAGCGTGTCGTCGCGGCTGGCGGCGGGCGCGACCTGGTTCACCGCGGAGGCGAACACGCCGCCGCCGATCGCGCCGATGCTCGGGGGCATCGTCGGCAGGGCCGGGAAGTCCTCGACCGGCATCGTGATCAGCCCGAACTCGGCGCTTCCGCAGGTCAGCACGGCCTCGGCGCCTTCGGTGACGATCTCGACGTCTTCGGCCGGCAGGCTGCGGCTGATCTCGGCGAGCAGCCGGCCGGGGATGAGCACGCTCCCGGACTCGACGATGTCGGCGTCGACCAGGGCGCGCGCGGAGACGTCGTAGTCGAAGGCGGACAGGCTCAGCTCGTCGCCCGCCTCCAGCAGCAACCCGGAGAGCACGGGCACCACCGGGCGGCTGGGCAGGACTCTGGCGGCCCATGCCACCGCATCTGCCAGTACATCGCGGTTAACCCGGATCTTCACGAGGATCCACCCTTTCGTCGCGCCGTGCCTCTATGAAAATAGCCGCTCCCACCGACAACTCCGGCTGTGTCCGGGCACGGCTGGGCGCCCTGTGCACAATGGGCCTGGTGGGACCGGAAGGGCGTCAGGCGCGGCTGTTCAGGTAGGCGAGCACGGCGAGGACGCGGCGGTTGTCGTCGTCGGAGGGGGCCAGGCCGAGCTTGGCGAAGATGCCGGCCGTGTGCTTGGCGACGGCGCTCTCGCTGAGGAAGAGCCGCTGGGAGATCGCGGCGTTGGAGCGGCCCTCCGCCATGGCCTCCAGCACCTCGCGCTCGCGGGGCGTGAGCGCGGCCAGCGGCTCGTTCCTGGCGTTGCTGGCCAGCAGCTTGGCGATCACCTCGGGGTCCATCGCGGTGCCGCCTTCGGCCACCCTGCGCACGGCGTCGACGAACTGCTCCGCGTTGAACACCCGGTCCTTCAGCAGGTAGCCGATGCCGCCCGAGCCGTCGGCCAGCAGCTCGCGGGCGTAGAGCTGCTCGACGTGCTGCGACAGCACCAGAACGGGCAGCCCTGGAATCTGCGCGCGGGCGGCCAGCGCGGCCTGCAGGCCCTCGTCGGTGAACGTGGGCGGCAGCCGTACGTCGACGACCGAGACGTCGGGACGCAGCTCCAGCAGGCCCTTCAGCAGCTCCGGCCCGCTCTCGACGGCGGCGACGACCGTGAAGCCGTGCGCCTGCAGCAGGTGGACCAGGCCGTCTCTGAGCAGGTACAGGTCTTCAGCGACGAGCACCCGCTTCATCAGCAGGGCCCCAGACCGCCGACGCGGCCGAGTACGAGGCTTCTGTTGTGGACGAGCCGGATGCGCATGGCCGCAATGTACATGAGCGTGCCGAGGGCGATGTTGGCCACGATCACCGGCCACTGCAGGGCCTCGGGCAGGTAGAGGGCCAGGAACCAGCTCCGCTCGTCGATGTGGAACGCCTTGAAGACGGCCGTGACGAGGCCCTGGGGGAAGAGCGGGCACCAGGCCGTGCCGTACAGGACGGCGATGGTGGCGGCCTTCTTGGGAGGCAGCTTCGCCTGGTCGGCCTGCTCGGGCAGGACGTGCGGGATGTCCAGGGTGACGGTGGTGGGGCCGCCCGGCGGGCTGTGCAGGGCCAGCACGCCGTCGAAGGCGGCCAGGCGGCGTTCGATGCCGGTCAGGCCGCTGCCCTTGGCCGGGTCGGCGCCGCCCATGCCGTCGTCGCTGACGGTGACGCGCAGGGCCGCGCCGTTGACGCTGATGTCGATGGCCACCGACTCGGCGCCGCTGTGCCGGGCCGCGTTGGCGAGCAGTTCGCTGATCGCGAAGTAGGCCGCCGCCTCCACCGGGGGTTCCAGGCGGTGGGGCAGCTCGACGTCCACCTTGACGCGCAGCGGGCTGTCCATGGCCAGGGCGCGTACGGCGTCGGCGAGGCCGCGTTCGGCCAGCACCGGCGGGTGGATGCCGCGGATGACGGTGCGCAGCTCGGTCAGGGTCTCGGCGGAGGCGTCCCTGGTCTTGGCCAGCAGGGCCTTGGCGGCGGCCGGGTTGTCGTCGATGAGCTGCTCGACCGCGCCCAGCGTCATGCCGATGGCCACCAGGCGGGCCTGGGTGCCGTCGTGCAGGTCGCGTTCGATCCTGCGCATCTCGGCGGCCTGGGAGTCGGCGGCGAGGTTGCGCACCTGCCGCAGATGGGTGACCTGGACGGCCAGGCGGCTGGCGGAGGTGGCGCCGAGCAGCAGGCGGACGGTGAGGGCGTACAGACGCAGGCCGCGCGCCGGGAGCAGGACGAACAGCGGCAGCAGGCCGATCTTGACGATCGGGTCGAGCGTCAGCCAGAGCGTGTCGCGCCAGGTCGCCGGGTCGGTGAGCAGCCACTTGAACCGGTCGTTCCAGGCCGGCATGCGCGGCGACTTGTACAGCGTGCGGTCGACGCGGTAGAGGCCGTCGGCCATGGGGACCGGCGGCGGCGGCTCGGGCAGGTAGGGCGCCTCGATCTCGACGCCGGTCCAGGCGCGCAGCAGGCGCCGGTGCTGCTCGGCCGCCCGCCTGACCAGCCTGGCCTGCCACGGGAAGAAGAAGACCATCCCCAGCGCGAACGACAGCATGATCATGGCGCCGGCCAAGGGGATCAGCGCCACCTCGACCAGCAGCAGCGCGAACAAGACCGCGACCTGCCCGATCCGTTGAAGCATGCCCCCAGTCTGCGCCACCATCGCCGCTGGGGACATTGCACCTAGATACACCCTTGCTCGGCATCTACCGAGATTCCCCAGAAAACCCGCAGCTCCTAGCGTCGATGCCATGAAGGTGATCGAAGTGCGGAACCTGCGCAAGCAGTATCCGAACCACCTCGCGGTGGACGACGTGTCTTTCGAGGTCGCCGAGGGCGAGATCTTCGGCATCCTGGGTCCCAACGGCGCCGGCAAGACCACGACCGTGGAGTGCGTGGCGGGCATGCGCCCGGCGGACGGCGGCACCGTACGCGTGGCGGGCCTGGACCCGCGGCGCGACCGGGACGAGCTGCGCCAGGTGCTCGGCATGCAGTTGCAGAGCGCCGCGCTGCCGGAGAAGATCAAGGTGTGGGAGGCCCTGGACCTTTACGCCTCCTTCTACCCCGACCCGGCCGACTGGCGGGAACTGCTCGAACACGTCGGCCTGGCGCACAAGCGGGACGCCGCCTTCAAGAGCCTCTCCGGCGGCCAGCGGCAGCGGCTGTCGGTCGCGCTGGCGCTGGTGGGCCGGCCGCGGGTGGCGGTGCTCGACGAGCTGACCACCGGCCTCGACCCGCAGGCCCGCAGGGACACCTGGGAGCTGATCGAGCAGGTGCGCGACTCGGGCGTGACGATCGTGCTGGTCACCCACTTCATGGAGGAGGCCGAGCGGCTCTGCGACCGGCTCGCGCTCATCGACGCGGGCAAGGTGGTGGCCACCGACACGCCCGCGGGCCTGATCGCCCAGGTCGGGGCCGAGCAGCACGTACGGTTCCGCCCCTCCGGCCCGCTGGACGACGCCGTGCTGCTGGCGCTGCCCGAGGTGCGCGAGGTCGTCCGGCACGGCGGTCAGGTCTCGGTGTCCGGCACCGGCAACCTCGCCCACGTGGTCACGCTGGCCCTGGCGCAGCACCAGATCATCCCGGCCGACCTGCGCATCGAGCAGGCGACCCTGGACGACGCGTTCCTCGCGCTCACCGGAAGGAAGTTGTCATGAGGAAGATCCTGCTCGTGGAGGCCAAGCTGCACCTGCGCGACTGGCCGTTCATGATCTTCACCATCGGGTTGCCGGTCGGCCTGCTGCTGGTGCTGGGGCTCAGCGTGCCGGACATGACCAAGCCCGACGCCTCCGGTCTGCGGTCGGTGGACGCGCACATGCCGGCCATGATGACCCTGCTCGCGCTGCTGACGCTGGCCTGCAGCGTGCTGCCCACCGTGCTGGCCGGCTACCGGGAGCAGGGCGTGCTCAGGCGCATGTCCACCACGCCGGTGCATCCAGGACGGCTGCTGACCGTCCAGCTCCTGGTCAACCTGACCGTCGGGGCCGTGTCCACGGTCGTGCTGATCGTGGCCGGGATGGCGGCGTTCGGCACGTCGGCGCCCAGGCAGTGGCTCGGGTTCGTGCTGGTCTTCCTGCTCGGCACCGCCGCGCTGATGGCCATCGGCCTGGTGATCGCGGCGCTGGCGCCCAACGGGAAGGCGGCCTCGGGGATCGGGTCGGCGGTGATGTTCCCGCTCATGTTCGTCGGCGGCATGTGGCTGCCGCGCGAGATGATGCCGGACGCCCTGCGCAAGGTCAGCGACTTCTCCGTGGCCGGGCCGTTCGCCCAGGCGCTCAAGGACACCTGGGCGGGACAGAGCCCCCAGCTCCTGCACCTGGTGGTGATGGCCGCGGGGCTGGCGGTGTTCGGGGGCCTGGCCGTGCGGCTGTTCCGGTGGGAGTAGGGACGTCAGCGGCGGGCCCAGACCGGGCGGGCGCCGGTGACGTTGGTCATCAGGGAGTAGAGCGAAGAGGAGGAGGCGATGAACAGCCGATTCCTCTTCAGCCCGCCGAACACCAGGTTCGCCGTGAACTCCGGCAGCCTGAGCCGGCCGATCAGGGTGCCGTCGGGGTCGTGGCAGAGCAGCGCCTTGCCGGCCGCGGCCCAGACGCGGCCGGTGTCGTCGAGGCGCATGCCGTCGAAGTTGTCGGCCTGGGTGCCCTCGGCGAAGACCCGGCCGCCCGACAGCGTGCCGTCCTCGCGCACCTCGAAGACGCGCAGGTGCCTGGCCCTGGTGTCGGCGACGTACAGGAGCTTCTCGTCGAGGGAGAAGGCCAGGCCGTTGGGGCGGACGAAGTCGTCGGCCACCACCCGCACCTCGCCGGTCACCGGGTCGGCGCGGTAGACGTGGCAGCCGTCGATCTCCTGCTCGGCCACGACGCCCTCGTAGTTGCTGGTGATGCCGTACGGGGGGTCGGTGAACCAGACCGAGCCGTCGGAGCGCACGACCGCGTCGTTGGGGCTGTTGAGGCGCTTGCCCTGCCAGCGGTCGGCGATGACGGTGATCGAGCCGTCGGGCTCGGTGCGGGTGACGCGGCGGTTGCCCTGCTCGCACGAGATCAACCGGCCCTCGCGGTCGAGGGTGTTGCCGTTGGTGTAGCCGGACGGCTGCCGGAACGGGCCGACGGCGCCGGTCATCTCGTCCCAGCGCAGCATGCGCTCGTTGGGGATGTCGCTCCAGACCAGGAAGCGGCCGGCCGGGAAGTAGACCGGGCCCTCGGCCCAACGGGTGCCGGTGTAAAGGCGTTCGATCCGGTCGTCGCCGCCGATCGTGGCGAAACGCTCGTCCAGAACCTCGAACTCGGTGGGGATCGTGTCCATGGCGGCCACCATACGGCATTCGACTATCGGCACATTTCACCGGATACCATTCGGTCATGGATGAGATCGACAGGACACTGATCGGGCTGCTACTGGAGGACGCCACGCAGTCGTACGCCGCGCTCGGCAAGGCGGTGGGGCTGTCCAGCGGGGCCGCGCACGAACGCGTACGCAAGCTGCGCGAGCGCGGCGTGATCAGGCGCACCACGATCGAGGTGGACCAGGACGCCCTCGGCCGCACGGTGACCGCCTACGTGCTGGTGGACGGCGCGAGCTGGATGGGCGACAGCGCCGGCCTGCTGGCGCGGATCCCCGCCGTCGAGGAGGCCCACGTCATCGCCGGGCCCGCGTCGCTGCTGCTCAAGGTGCGCACGTCCAGCACCAAGGAGCTCCAGGACGTCCTGCGCCAGATCTTCGAGGTGGACGGCGTGACCGGCACCCAGACCGTCGTCGTGCTGGAGACGTTCTTCGAACGAACCCTCAAGTAAGCTTCAGGTATGGTCGCCTGGAACAGCAGAGAACTGACGGTCGGACAGCTCGCCGAGCGCAGCGGCGTGGCCGTCTCCGCGCTGCACTTCTACGAGACCAAGGGGCTCATCGCCAGCCGCCGCACGGCCGGCAACCAGCGCCGCTACCACCGCGACACGCTGCGCAGAGTAGCCTTCATCCGGCTCTCCCAACGCCTCGGCATCCCCCTCGCCACCATCAAGGACGCGCTGTCCGAGCTGCCCGACGGGCGCACCCCCGACCGGGAGGACTGGGCCAGGCTGTCGGCCGCCTGGCGCGGCGAGCTCGACGACCGCATCGAACAGCTTCAGCGGCTGCGCGACGACCTGACCGACTGCATCGGCTGCGGCTGCCTGTCGCTCGACCGGTGCCCGGTGGCCAACCCCCGCGACCGGCTCGGCGAGGAGGGACCGGGCGCCCGTCGCATGGACACCCGGCTGTCCCCGCCCAAGGTCTGCTGCGTCACGCCTTCGGCTGCGCAACCGGCGGAACGATGAGCGTCGGCCGGTGGGCGTGGTGCAGCACATGGTTGGACACGCTGCCGAGCAGCACCGACCTGACCCCCGCCAGGCCACGCGAACCGGTCACGATGAGCGAGGCGTCGAGCTCGTCGGCCACGTCGACGATCGTCTTCCAGATCGACTCGTTGTCGGCGACCGCGCGGTAGCTCACCTCGGGCAGCCCGGCGGCGGTGGCCAGCTCGGCGCCTTCCTTGGCGTAGTACTCGGCCTGGGCCTGCCCCTCGGTCTCGGTCTCGGGGGAGATCGCCCCCGCCGCCAGCGGGTGCTTCCTGAGCTGCACGAGCAGCGGTTCCCACACGGTGACGACGACGGTCGGCTGGGCGGCCAGGTGCTTGGCGGCGAACTCGATGGCGCTGCGCGAGTCGGCCGAGCCGTCGTAGGCGATCAGGATGGTCATGGCGTTCTCCCCTTTGCTTCAGTCATCGGGTAAAGCGCCCCGATGATCGATCGCCATCCCTTCCGCGCTGTCTGGTTTGTCACACCTTGACCGGGCTTTCACGTCTCAGTGCTGGGCCATGTCCACGAAACGGCTGTAGTGACCCTGGAAGGCCACGGTCACCGTGGCGGTGGGGCCGTTACGGTGCTTGGCCACGATCAGGTCGGCCTCACCGGCCCGGGGGGACTCCCGCTCGTAGGCGTCCTCGCGGTGCAACAGGATGACCATGTCGGCGTCCTGTTCGATGCTGTTGTGCACCGCGATGCCGTTGGCGACGAAGTTGTGGGTGCCGAGGACCGTGGCGTCGAACACCGGCTGATCGCCCAGGCTCTCGATCGATGCGACCTCGTCCCAGAACACGTCGTTCGTCGCCAGCATCTCCATGTCGGCGTCGTCGAGGATCGAAGCCACCTTGCCCAGACGTTCCCGGCTCGGCGCGTGCTTCCACAACGTGCTGCCGCAGAACTGGGTGCCGAGCCGGGCGGAGAACTCCCGGTGAGTCATGCCGCGCTCCGACAGCACGCCGCGCACGCGGTCCCAGATCTCGCGGGGAACCGTGTCCAGATTGGTGTTGCCCTTGATCTCCCGCAGCCGGCCCGCGGACGCGTCCGCCTGCGCCGACCGCTCGCCGTGCACGCCCACCTCGTCCAGGAACCGCAGCTGGTTCTCGGCACCGTAGACGACCAACTGGTATCCAGGCCTGTGGCCGTCCTTCCGCACCTCCTTCACGCGGGTCATCACGTTGAACCGGAGGAGCAGCCGAGCCACGTCGTCGACCAGCCTGCGGCTCGTCGAGGCGTAGTAGATCCTCGACTGACCGCTCTTCGCGTCCCACCACACACAGCCATCGGTGGCCCACAGGTGCCGCAGGAACAGCGCGATCTGCTTCTTGGGCAGGGAGAAGACTCCATCAGGGACGAACTTCTCATGGCTCCGCAACCCGAAGAGCCCCAAGCCGTCCAGCCAGGCGGCGACGGGGTTGCGCCTGCCGTGAGTCAGCCGGTGGGGAGCCGGCAACCTCAAGGTGGTGACCCGTGCGGCGGCGTACTCATCGCGGACGGCACTGATCCCGAAGTGCTCGGCCGCCCGCGTCACCGCCGTCAGGCAGGCCTCGTCCGTGCTCGCGTAGCGGATCGGCTGACGCTTGACGAAGGAGCCGTCGCCGATCATGTGCGCGAGCAGCACGATCTCCGCCTCCGGCCACTCCTGAAGGCCCTGCGGGGCCGGAACGTGGCGTGGGACCCCCAGCCGGGACCCGGTGGTCAGCTCACCCAGCGGCCGCCAGCCGTCGTAGGTCAGGAAGGGGTGGTTCGCGGTGGCCTCGATCTCACGGCCGGAGCGCAGACGCAGGCGGAAGACCTCCTTGATCCCGCTCGGGAAGGCGTGTGTCATCGTGCGCGGCACGAGCCGCAGCCGTTCGTCGAGCGACCACACCGGGATGTCGCGCGCGCCGCTCTCCAGCAGTTCGCCGATCGAGACCTCGGCGCCGGTGTCGGCGCGCATGATGCGGGTGGCGGCGGTCAGGCAGCCCGACTCGCGAAGGTCGCTGACCGCGGGGCGCTTGTCCGTGCGCTGCTCGGGGCCTCGGTTGAGCTGGGAGATCGCGATGACCGGCACCTCCAGCTCCTTGGCCAGCAGCTTGATCGCACGGGAGATCTCCGAGACCTCGTTCTGGCGGCTCTCGGTCTTCTTCGGCGAGCTCATGAGCTGGAGGTAGTCGATGACCACGAACCGCAGGTCGTTGCGCTGTTTGAGGCGCCGGCACTTGGCCCGGATCTCCATCATCGACATGTTGGGCGAGTCGTCGATGAACAGCGGCGCCTCGGCCACCTCGCTCATCCTGCGCGCGAGGCGCGTCCAGTCGTCGTCGCCCATCATGCCCGAGCGCATGGCGTGCAGGGCGACCCTGGCCTCGGCGGACAGCAGACGCATGGTGATCTCGTTACGGGACATCTCCAGCGAGAAGATGACGGTGGTCATCCCATGCTTGATCGCCGCAGAACGTGCGAAATCTAGACCAAGGGTACTTTTGCCGATGGCCGGGCGGGCGGCCACGACGATCATCTGGCCTGGGTGGAGGCCGTTGGTGAGCTGGTCGAGGTCCTGGAAGCCGGTCGGGACGCCGACCATCTGGCCGCCGCGGCTGCCGATGGCCTCCAGTTCGTCGAGGGCGCCCGGCATGATGTCGGCCAGCGGCGCGTAGTCCTCCGACGTGCGGCGCTCGGTGACCTTGTAGATCTCCGCCTGGGCGCGGTCGACGAGGTCGTCGACCTCCTCGTTCTGGCCGCCGTAGCCGAAGGAGACGATGCGGGTGCCGGCCTCGATGAGGCGGCGCAGGATCGCCTGCTCGCGCACGATCTTGGCGTAGTAGCCGGCGTTGGCGGCCGTGGGGACGACCGCCGTGAGCGTGTGCAGGTAGGCTGCGCCGCCCACCCGGGCCATCTCGCCGCGTTTCTGCAGCTCGTCGAAGACGGTGACGGCGTCGGCGGGCTCGCCGCGGCCGTAGAGGTCGGTGATGACGTCGTAGACCATCTGGTGGGCAGGCCGGTAGAAGTCGTCGGACCGCAGGATCTCGACGACGTCGGCGATGGCGTCCTTCGACAGCAGCATGCCGCCGAGCACCGACTGCTCCGCCTCGATGTTGTGCGGCGGGGTGCGCTCGAAACCGGGGCCTCCGCCGCCCTCTTCGTCAATGCTCACCGCGCCCCCTCGAACAACCTCGCAGGCGGTCGCCACCCCCACTTGTAGCCGACCGGTGTGACAGTTTCGCTCGTTCGGCGCGTGAGGGCAACGCGGCCTGTGGACAACGCTGTGGGTGAGCTGTGCACTATCGCGCCCAGGGTGTGAAAGCTCTGTGGACGAGCCTGGGGATAACTCTTTCGGATATGCACCGATCATCGTCTGACCTGGGCAAACAGTGTCCACCGACTGTGGAGGAAAGAAAGTTGGCCCGACACGCCGTGTAATGGCCATAATAGACAAATGCCCATTACACCCCGGGACCGGGAGATTCTGCGGCTCGCGCTGCCCGCGTTCGGCGCGCTGGTCGCCGAGCCGCTCTTCCTGCTCGCCGACTACGCCATCGTCGGCCACGGCCTCGGCACCACGGCGGTGGGCGCGCTGGGCGTGGCGGGGGCCGTCCTGGCGACGCTGGTGAACCTCTGCGTCTTCCTGGCGTACGGCACGACGGCGTCCGTGGCGCGGCAGAGCGGCGCCGGCAACCACGGGCGGGCCATGCGCAACGGCGTGGACGGCATCTGGCTCGCCCTGGCCATCGGCGTCGCGCTCATCGCCCTGGGCTGGCCGCTCGCGCCGGCCATGGTGGACCTGTTCGGCGCCGGTCCCGACCAGGCCGCGCTGGCCGTGACGTACCTGCGGATCAGCCTGCTCGGCGCGCCCGGCATGCTGGTCGTGCTGGCCGGCACCGGGGTGCTGCGCGGCCTTCAGGACACCGTCACGCCGCTGGTGGTGGCCGTGGGCTCGTTCGCGCTGAACGCGGCGCTGAACGCCTGGTTCGTGCTCGGGCTGGATTGGGGCATCGCCGGGTCCGCCTGGGGCACCACGCTGGCCCAGACTCTGGGCGCGGCCGTCTACCTGGTCGTGGTGGTCCGGGGCGCGCGACGGCTCGGCACGCCGCTCCTGCCCGACCTGGCGGGCGTCCGGCAGGCCGGTACGGCCGGTTTCGCCCTGCTCATCCGTACGGTGTGCCTGCGGATCGTGCTCATCGTGGGCACGGTGGTCGCCACCAGGATGGGCCAGGCCGAACTGGCCGCGTACGCCATCGCCGGCCAGGTGTGGAACCTGATGGCCTTCGCCCTGGACGCGATCGCGATCGCCGGCCAGGCCATCACCGGACGCTCGCTGGGCGCCGGTGACACGGTCGCCACCAGGGCCGCGACCAGGCGGATGATGCAGTGGGGCCTGTGGTCGGGGCTGGCGCTCGGCGTGGTGGTCGTGGCGGCCAGGCCGCTGCTGCCCGGCCTGTTCGGCGCCGACCCGGCCGTGACCGGCGAGCTGCTGGCCGTGTTGTGGCCGGTCGCGCTGTTCCAGCCGATCTGCGGCGTGGTGTTCGTGCTCGACGGCGTGCTCATCGGCGCGGGCGACCAGCGCTACCTGGCCTGGGCCGGGGTGTGGACGACGCTGGCGTACCTGCCGGCGGCGTTCCTGGCCGCCGGGTTCGGCGTGGTCGCGCTCTGGTGCGCGCTCGGGGTGTGGATGATCGCCCGGTTGATCACCCTCGGGCGGCGGGCGGCCGGCACGGCCTGGCTGGTGACCGGCGCGTAGCCGATCCGACCGGCCGCATTACCGCTTCGGACGCCCGGACGCCGGGTCACCGTAATCGTCCTGTGCTTGCCGTTGTCCAAGTGGTGAGACAGAGTGGGCGAGTTCCCTGAGCGGGGTGTTCCGTGTCCACGATTCTTCGACGACTGCCACCGTCAGAGGCGACCGGGTTACGCACCGGCGCCCGGCACAGCCTGTCCGAGGTCTACCGCCCGGCCGACCTCGTCGTTCTCGGTCTCGGTGTGATCATCGGCGCCGGCATCTTCAGCATTGCCGGCGAGCAGGCCCACACCATGGCCGGTCCCGGCGTGATCCTCTCGTTCATGATCGCCGGTATCGCGTGCCTGCTCGCCTGCCTGTGCTACGCCGAGCTGTCGTCCACGATGCCGACGTCGGGCAGCGCCTACACCTTCACGTACGTCATCTTCGGCGAGGTCTGGGCCTGGATCATCGGCTGGGCGCTGATCCTGGAGCTGCAGTTCGCCGCCGCGGTGGTGGCCAGGGCGTGGGCGTCCATCGCGGTCAAGGCGGTCGCCGACTTCGGCGTACGGGTGCCGCAAGGCGTGGACGACGTGCTCGTCCTGGTCATCCTGGTGCTGCTGACGGGCATCGTGGCCCTCGGCGCGCGGGTGGGGCTCCGGGCACTGTGGATCATGGTGTCGGCCAAGCTGCTGGCCATCGGGGCGGTCATCGTCGTGGGCCTGACCCACATCGACGTGGCCAACTACGGCGACTTCTACGTCGAGCCCAAGGCCCTGCCCGTCCGCCCGCAGACCGTCATCGAGGTCTTCGCCGGGCACGGCATGGCCTTCGGCTGGTTCGGCGTCTTCGCCGCGGCCTCGGCGATCGCGTTCGCCTACATCGGCTTCGACATCGTCGCGACCTCGGCCGAGGAGAGCGTCAACGCGCCGAAGTCCGTGCCCAAGGGCATGATCCGCAGCCTGGTGATCGCCACGGTCATCTATCTGGCGGTCGCGCTGGTCATGGTGGGCATGGTGTCGTACACGAAGATCAGCGGGGACGCGCCGCTGTCCAGCGCGTTCCAGGCCGTGGGCGTGGACTGGATGGTGCACGTCATCGACGCGGGGGCGGTGCTCGGGCTGACGACCGTGATCCTGGTGCTGATCGTGGGTCAGACGCGGGTGCTGTTCTCGATGGCCCGCGACGGGCTGATCCCGCGCGGCCTGGCCACGGTCAGCCGCAAGTACCACACGCCGTCGCGGGTGACGCTGGTGATCGGGTTCATCGCGATCGTGCTGGCCGAGTTCGTCCCGGTGCTCACCATGCAGGAACTGGTCGTCATCGGGACGTTGTTCGCGTTCCTGTTCGTGGCGGCGGGCGTGATCGTGATGCGGCGGCGCATGCCGCACCTGGAACGCGGCTTCCGCGTGCCGCTCTCGCCGCTGCTGCCCGCGCTCTCGCTGGTCGCCACGCTGTGGCTGATGCTCAACCTGCGCCTGCTCACCTGGGCGTGGTTCGTCCTGTGGATGGCCTTCGGCCTGCTGGTCTACCTCCTGTACGGCCGCCGCAACAGCCTGCTGGCCGCCCCGCGGGAGGCCCCGGCCGAACCCGGCCGGGGCCGCCACCGCCGCTAGAGGCGTCCGGATTCGAGCACGCTGCGCAGGAACTCCCTGGTCCGCGGCTGCTCCGGCGCGGCGAAGATCTTCTCCGGCGGGCCCTTCTCCACCAGCACCCCGCCGTCGAGGAAGCACACGGTGTCGGAGATGTCGCGGCAGAAGCTCATCTCGTGGGTCGTGAGGATCATCGTCATCCCCGACTCCTTGAGCTCCCTGACGATCCCCAGCACCTCCACCACCAGCTGGGGGTCGAGCGCCGAGGTGACCTCGTCGAGCAGCATCAGCCTGGGCTGCATGGCCAGCGCCCGGATGACCGCCACCCGCTGCTGCTGCCCGCCCGAGAGCTGGTCGGGGTACGCGCCGGCCTTGGCCGCCAGCCCGAACCTGGCCAGCAGCTCGTGCGCCTGCTCCTCGGCCTGTTCCTTGGACGTCCTGAGCACCCGCCGGGGCGCGAGCGTGATGTTGTCGAGCACGCTCATGTGCGGGAACAGGTTGAACGCCTGGAAGACGATGCCGAGCCGCTTGCGCACGTCGTCGACGTCCACGCGGGGGTCGGTGATCTCCTGGCCGTCGAGGTGGATGGCGCCGTCGTCCACGGTCTCCAGCAGGTTCACGCAGCGCAGGAGGGTGGACTTGCCCGACCCGGACGCGCCGATCAGGCTGACGACCTCGTGCGGCTGCACCTCAAGGTCGATCCCGCGCAGCACGCTGTGGCCGTGGAAGTTCTTCCACACCCCTTCGATGGTCAGCAGGCTCATGCGCCACGCCTCCTGCGCGTACGGGCGGCCAGATGGTCGGTGAACCTGGCCATCGGGATCGTGAGCAGGATGAACACCAGCGAGGCGACCAGGTAGGGGGTGTAGTTGAACTTGCTGGTGGCGATGATCTGGGCCTGCCTGAGCGCCTCCAGCGGCCCGATGGTGGCCACCAGCGCGGTGTCCTTCTGCAGCGAGACGAAGTCGTTGAGCAGCGGCGGCACGACCCGGCGGGTGGCCTGCGGAAGCACCACGAACCGCATGGCCTTGAAGTGGCTCAGGCCCAGGGAGCGGGCGGCGGCGATCTGGCTCGGATGCACCGACTCGATGCCGGAGCGGAACACCTCGGCCACGTACGCGCCGTACGACAGCGTCAGCGCGATCACGCCCAGCGTCGCCAGGTCGGTCGGGATGCCCTGCAACCGCAGCGCGGGCAGCCCGAACCCGACGAGGTAGATGACCAGGATCGTCGGCACGCCGCGGAAGACGTCGGTGTAGAGCGTGGCCAGGGCTCTGATCGGGAAGAACGCGGGCGCGGTGATGCCCCTGGCCAGCGCCACCAGCAGCCCGACGATCAGGATCAGCGGCTCGGCGATCAGGAACATCTTGATGTTGAGCAGGAACCCTTCCAGCACCTTGGGCAGCGCGGCGACGAACCACTCGGGCGCGAAGAACGCCTCCTGGACCCGCGGCCAGCCGGGCGAGTTCGTGACCAGGACGGCGACCAGGACGATGAACACGATCGTCGAGGCCGTCGCGATCGACGCCGAGCGGCGCGCCCGCGACCTGCGGACGCGCTCGCGCTCAAGCTGACGTTGCGAGGGGACGTGCTCGCTCACGGGCTTACTGGTCGGGCTCACGACAGTTCGGGCGCGCCCGCCGCCGAGCCCAGCCACTCCTGCTCGATCTTCGCCAGCTCACCCTTCGACTTCAGCGAGTCGACGGCCTTGTCGACGCAGGGCTTGAGCGCGCTGCCCTTCTCCATGACCAGCCCGAACTCCTCCGGCGTGCCGCCGGTCGAGCTGAACTGGCCGACGATCTTGGAGTTCTCCACCTGGGCGGCCGTCACGTAGAACGCGGTGGGCAGGTCGACGACGATCGCGTCCACCTGCTTGTTCTTCAGCGCGTTCACGGCGTCGACCTGGTCGTTGTAGACGTTGGGCTCGGCGGACGGCTTGATCACGTCCTTGACGCCGGCCAGCGACGTGGTGCCCACCTGGACGCCGAACTTGGCGTCCTTGAGCTCGGCCACGCTCTTGGCCTCGGCGAACTTGCTGCCCTTGATCGCCACGACGGCCTGCTTGACCGTGTAGTAGCCCTTGCTGAAGTCGACCGCCTTGGCGCGGTCGGGGTTGATCGAGACCTGGTTGACGTCGAAGTCGAACTGCTTGGCCCCGGGCGCGAACGCGGAGTCGAACTTGACCGTGCTCCACTCCACCTCGGTCCGGTCGAAGCCGAGCTCACCGGCCACCGCGAACGCCACCGCGCTCTCGAACCCCTGGCCGTTGCTGGGGTCGTCGTCCTTGAACCACGGCTCGTAGGCCGGCTTGTCGGTGCCGACGGTCAGCTTGCCGCCGTTGACGAGCTTGAGCTGGTCCTTGGCGCAGGCGTCGGCCACCGCGGAGCCGGTCGGGGCGGAACCGGTCGACGTGGCGGCCGGTTGGTCGGCCGGGGCACATGCGACGGCCCCTACCGCGAGCACACCGATCGCAAGCAGCATCGTGGAACGGGCCATGGCAGAGCCTCCAGGGGGAAACACACACAAAGAACGCAGGCATTCTACGCGGCCCCCATGGGAATGAAGTGCGCAGTTCACCAGGCCAGCCGGTCCCCCAGGGGAACGCGCCACCGTGGCAGCCGGCCCCCCGGAACGCGAAAAAGCCCCCCTCCTGACGGAGAGGGGCTTGATCAGCAGTCGTCAGCCGGCCACGACGTCGACGTCGACGGACGCCGACACCTCGGGGTGGAGCTTGACGGTGATCTTGTGCGACCCGACGCTCTTGATCGGGTTGCGGATCTCGATGCGACGGCGGTCGAGGATCGGGCCACCGGCCGCCTTGACGGCGTCGGCGATGTCGCCCGTGGTGATCGAGCCGAACAGCCGGCCCGACTCGCCCGCGCGGGTGGACAGCCGCACGCGCAGGGCGCCGAGCTGGCCGGCGACCTCCTTGGCGGTGCCGAGGTCGCGGATCTCGCGAGCGTCGCGAGCCTTCTTGATGGTCTCGATCTGGCGCTCGGCGCCACGCGTCCAGCGCATGGCGTAGCCGCGCGGGATGAGGTAGTTACGGCCGTAGCCGTCCTTGACCTCGACGACGTCGCCAGGGGCGCCGAGGCCGGAGACCTCGTTGGTGAGGATGAGCTTCATGTCGACAGACCTCCTTAGCGCGCGGTGCTCGTGTAAGGCAGCAGAGCCACCTCACGGGCGTTCTTGATCGCGGTCGCCACGTCGCGCTGGTGCTGGGTGCAGTTGCCCGTCACCCGGCGCGCACGGATCTTGCCGCGGTCGGAGATGAACTTCCGCAGCAGCGCCGTGTCCTTGTAGTCGACGTATGAGATCTTGTCGTGGCAGAACAGGCAAACCTTCTTCTTGGGCTTGCGCAGTGCCGGCTTAGCCATCGTGGTGCTCCTCTCAGAGCCCCGCCTTTCGGGCGGGAATGGACTCGGGCTTGTGGACAGGTGTTAGAAAGGCGGTTCGTCGCTGAAGTCGTTGCCGCCGCCGAAGCCGCCGCCCTGGTTGCCGCCACCGCCGCCGCCGAAGCCGCCGCCACCGCCCTGATAGCCGCCGCCCTGGGGCGGGGCGGGCGAGGCAGAGGCCCACGGGTCGTCGGCGGGACCGCCGCCGAAGCCGCCGCCACCGCCGCCACCCTGGCGGGTGGTGCGGTTGACCTTGGCCGTGGCGTTGCGCAGGGACGGGCCGACCTCGTCGACCTCGACCTCATAGACCGTGCGCTTCTCGCCTTCCTTGGTCTCGTAAGACCGTTGCTTGAGCCGCCCCTGCACGATGACCCGCATGCCGCGCTGGAGGCTCTCGGCGGCGTTCTCCGCCGCCTGCCGCCACACGTTGCAGGTCAGGAAGAGGCTTTCGCCATCCTTCCACTCGTTGGTCTGGCGATCCATGAACCGCGGAGTGGACGCGATGCGGAATCGAGCCACCGCTTGACCCGTCGGGGTGAAGCGCAGCTCCGGGTCGTCGACAAGATTGCCGACGATGGTGATTACGGTGTCGCCTGCTGCCATGGCTAGCGCTCGCCTTCCTGCACGCCTTCGCTTGGATTACGGCTCAGAGTACGGGTGCTCTCCGACAAAAAGCCGGTGGTCGTCAACAAGAAACCCGCTCGTTGAGCCGCCTCCCGGAGGGACGGCCCGCTTCGCGGCTTTCCTGTGGCTAGTGCACGTCCGGGCGCAGGACCTTGGTACGCAGAATGCCCTCGTTGAGGTTCATCTGGCGGTCGAGCTCCTTGACCGTCGCGGGCTCCGCGGACAGGTCGATGACGGCGTAGATGCCTTCCGACTTCTTGTCGATGTCGTAGGCGAGACGGCGACGGCCCCAGACGTCGACCTTCTCCACGGTGCCGCCGTCGTTGCGGACCACGGTGAGGAACTGGTCGAGGGACGGCGCGACAGTGCGCTCATCGAGCGAAGGGTCCAGAATGACCATTACTTCGTAACGACGCATGCGGGACTCCAACCTCCTCTGGACTTTTGCGGTCACGACACTCTGCCGTGACAGGAGGACGCTGACGTCAGGCCGCGGCGCCCCATTTCGGCGCCCCGGGGCGATGGGTCACCCATCACAACGCAGCGCTGCCCAGGTTACCAGCCACGAGTAGGTGGGAAGGCCTGTAGGAAACCAAGGGGGTGGCGGCTGTGCCACATGTGCTTCATCCCTCAGAGAGGGAGCGGTTCAGGCTCACGCTCAACACCGACGGACGCTCTCACCCGGTGGAGAACGGCCTGGCGATCGCGACACTGGTGTGCGGGCTCGTGGCGTTCGTCGCCGCGTTCTTCCCCGCCGCCCACGTGATCTCGTCCTGGATCGGCACGCTCGGTTTCGGGACCGGGCTCTACTCGCAGTACATCTCGGTGACCACGCCGCAGCGCTCGGTCAACATCGTCGGCCTGGTGGCCTCGTTCGTGGGGGCCGTGCTCGGCATCGCCCACGGCGGCTTCCTGCCGCATCCTTGACGGGCCTCTCGCCCGGCCTACGGCCCCGGTGACCCCGGGGCCGTCGGGTATATGTGACTCACCTGCCGATGTGCAGGTCGATGCCGAGCAGTACCAGGAACCAGAGGAACACCGCGAGCAGAGCCTCGGCGACGTCCCGGAGGAGACCCGGGGTGATGTAGTCGTAGATCCAGGCGACGTAGATTCCGACGATCACGTAGACCAATAAGATCAGCGCCCGCAGCCGCCAGCGTGTCATGTGCGCTCTCCTCGGGGGTAGGGGGTGCCGGGCGTCTTCCCGGAGGCGGTTCCGCCAAACGGATAAGCTCCTTGACATGGTGCGTATCGGAGCTCACGTCGACCAGGACGATCCCGCCGCTCACGCCGAACGGGTCGGGGCGGAGGTCGTGCAGTTCTTCCTCGGCGACCCGCAGGGCTACGCCAAGCCGGTGCTGCCGGACAAGCCGGTCGAGGGCGTCGACGTCTACATCCACGCCCCCTACCTGATCAACGTCGCCACGACGAACAACCGCATCAGGATCCCCAGCCGCAAGCTGCTCGAACAGCACCTCAAGGCGGCCGCGGGGCTCGGCGCCAAGGGCCTGGTCGTGCACGGCGGCCACGTCAACAAGAGCGACGACCCGCAGGTGGGCTTCGACAACTGGCGCAAGGTGTTCGAGCGCATGGAGTGCCCGATCCCCGTGCTCATCGAGAACACCGCGGGCGGCGGCAACGCCATGGCCCGCAAGCTGGAGCGCATCGCCCGTCTGTGGGACGCGCTCGACGGCTTCGACGTGGGCTTCTGCCTCGACACCTGTCACGCGCACGCGGGCGGCGAGGAGCTGGTCGACCTGGTCGAGCGGGTCAAGGCGATCACCGGCCGGATCGACCTCGTCCACTGCAACGACTCGCGCGACGACTTCGACTCCGGCGCCGACCGGCACGCGAACCTGGGCCAGGGGAAGATCGACCCGGAGCTGATCCTGGCGGTCTGCCGCGCGGCGGGCGCCCCGGTCGTGGTGGAGACGCCGGGCGAGGGCCAGGCCGACGACATCGCGTTCCTGCGCAAGAACCTCTGAACGGCTCCCGGCCGAAAACACACAGCCTGTGGATAACTTCCCTGGATTACCGAGGCGAAGAAACGGGTAGAGACTTCAGCCCGCCCAGGCGCCCGTGAGGAAGCGGGCCGCGTTCAGGTACATGAGCGGCCCGCAGATCACCGCGTACAGCACGATCACCCAGGGCTTCCTGGTCGCGACCTTGGCGACCAGGACCCACAGCGGGAACCACAGCAGCAGCGAGCGCGGGATCGACAGGTAGTAGGCCGAGGTCATCAGCGCCGCCGCCTGCAACCCGCAGTAGACGGCCTCGCTCCACCTGCGCAGCGCCAGCAGCCACACCAGCACGCCCACCGCCAGCACGGCCCCGGCGATCTCCATGCGGAAGGCCACCGCGAAGTCGTCGGCGCCCATGGCCGAGTTCCACGTCGTGCGCCACGCCTGCCAGGGCCAGACGAAGTCGCGTCCCCAGCCGGCCTCCTGCGCGTGCTTCCACGCCAGCCAGTCGCCCGAGCGCCGGTAGTGGTAGAAGGAGTACGCCGCCAGCGGAAGGAACGGCACCGCCAGCCAGCCGGCCCGCCGCCACGACTCCCTGCTCCTGACGAATTCCGCCGCCAGCGCGACCGCCAGGAACAGGCCGGTGATCCGCACGCACGACGCCCCCGCCGCCAGCAGGACGGCCTGCGGCCAGCGTCCGAGCCGGGCGGCCAGCCACGCGGGGATCGCGAAGGCCAGGAACAGCGACTCGCTGTAGCCCGCCGCCAGGAACACGGCCATCGGGAACAGCAGCAGCGCCAGCACCGCCATCCAGCCGGTCGCGCCCTCGAACTCGGCCAGCCGGGCCAGGGCGACCATGGCCACCGCCCCGGCGACCAGCGAGATCAGCAGCCCGCAGATCGCCCAGTCGGGCACCACGAGATGCACCGCGCGCAGCACGACCGGCAGGCCGGGGAAGAACGCGGGCAGGCCGTCGTCGGGTGGTTTGCCCGGTTCGCCGTCGTACCCGTACTGGGCGATGGTGACGAACAGGCCGGCGTCCCATTGGCGCCACTTGCCGGCGTACTCGGCCAGGGTCAGGCCGAGCAGCGTGGACAGCAGGAGCCCGGCCCGCGATCCGAGCCACAGCAGCAGCGCGTCCCGAGCGGCCGAGCGGGTGATCATCGTGTCTTCAGCACGAACCGGTCGGGGGCGTCGTCGAACACCCCGCCCGCCTGGTCGTCGACGCCGTCCTGGCGCACCACGTCCCGGTCCGGACGCAGGATGTCACGGACGACGAACGCCATCATGATCCCGATGGTGATGACCCGTCCCCAGACGGCGGTGAAGTACGTGTTGTCCCCGATGCCCAGGTCGTCCCTGCTGAGCGGGGGCTGGGCGAGCAGGTAGAGCCAGATCGCCGCGAAGTACCAGACCTCGGCGAGCTGCCACAACGCCAGCGGCTTCCACCTGGGCCTGGCCAGCACCGCGAACGGCACCAGCCACAACACGAACTGCGGCGACCACACCTTGTTCGTCATCATGAAAGCGGCCAGGGCGAGGAAGCAGAGCTGCGCCAGCCGGGGCCGGCGCGGCGCGGTGAGCGCGAGCACGGCGATGCCCAGGCAGAGCGCGGCCAGCGTCACCATGCCGAGGGTGCTGACGTCGGCCTCGCCCAGGACCCCCCAGCCCTTGCGCTGGAAGAACAGCCACGGAGAGCCCCAGTCGATCCCGCGTTCCTGGGAGAAGACGTAGAACCGGCGCCAGCCGTCCCAGGCGAAGACCATGAAGGGCACGTTCACCACGAGCCAGGCCCCCGCGGCCGACCCCAGCGTCACCAGGAACGGCCGCCAGCGCGCGGTCCGCAGCGTGAGCAGGAACAGCGCGCCGAGGAACATCAGCGGGTAGAACTTGGTCGCGATCGCCAGCCCGAGCAGCACGCCCGCGAGCACCTGCCGCCTGCGCGCCCAGGCCAGCAGCATGCCCATCGACAGCGCGCCGGCGACCAGGTCCCAGTTGATGTACGCGGCCAGGATCACGGCGGGCGAGATCGCGTACCACAACGCGTCCCACCGGCGGGTGGGCCCGGCCACCGCCGCCATCAGCAGGACGCCGGCCACCAGGCAGACGCCGAGCAGCAGGACCGTGAGGTCGTAGAAGCGGACGGCCTGCGCGACCTGGTCGAGCTCCAGCTTCCGCGAGATCCAGGCGATGGCCTGCATCACCTCGCCGAGCACCACGGGGTACTCGACCTGCTTGTCGAACGGCACGTCGGCGAAGTACGGGTTCTGGGTCGCGAGCTGCCGGTCGAAGTACAGCGGGTAGATGTCGGTGTAACAGAAGTTCGTGTACGTCTGGACCTGGTCGTTCCACCCACCGGTCCGGCACGGCAGCCGCACGACGTAGCCGAGGACGGCCCCCAGGGCGGCGATCAGCCCCAGGGGCAGGTACGGCACGGCACGCGCCGCCAGCGGGACGCGTGCCTCGGTCGTGGTCACCACTCCTCGTGTCGGGCGCTCATCTGCGAGGTTCCCGTCGGCCGGGAGTCGGGCACCTTGCCGCCTCCGCCGCCGCTCAGGATGCCGTGGTCGTCGGCCTCGGGGATGCCGGTGTCCTGGGAGTCGTCGGTGACGTCACCGCTGTCGTCGTTGCACGGCGCGACCAGGCAGTTCTGGTCGCTGCCGTCGTCGAAGGGGTTGTCCGAGCCGTCGTCGAACGGGTTCGTGGCGGTCGGGGTCGGCGTCGGCACCGGGCGCTCCACGATGTTCTCCGGCAGGCCGATGTCGGCCTTCTGCGGGAACTGCTCGATCGGCTTGCCCTCGTGGGCGGCGAGCATGAACCGCCGCCAGGTCGCGGTGGGCGGGCCGGCGCCCTCGAAGCCGAGCGGGGCTTCCACGGCCGTGGTGTACGGGTTGTTCGGGCCGTACTTCTTGCTCGGCTTCTTCTCGTTGGGGACGACGGGACAGTTCGAGTGCCGGGGCTGAACGGTCTTGCCCGTCTTGGTCACGCACTGCTCGCGGTAGAACCCCACAGCAGCGGAGATCTGCGGCGTGTAACCGACGAACCAGGCTTCCTTCTCGTTGTTGTTGGTGCCGGTCTTGCCGGCCGCGGGCCGGTTGCCGAGGCCCTGGCCGGCGGCGGTGCCGCTCCTCAGCACCTCCTGCATGGCCGTCGTCGCGTCGGCGGCCACCTCCGCGTCGATGACCCTGGTCGAGGTCCGCTGCTCGGGGTAGACGACCTGGCCGTTCAGCTTGACGTCCTGGACCACGTGGTACTTGGTGTACTTGCCACCGTTGGCGAAGATCGAGTATCCGGCGGCCTGCTCGACCGGCGTCACCAGGGCGCTGCCGATGGCGAACTGGAACTGGTGGTCCTTGACGTCCCGGTCCATGCGCCCCTTGTCGAACCCGGCGTTCTCCACGAGCTCCTTCACCTCGTCGAGCTTCCTGGGCAGCTTGTACGCCATCGACACGTACGCGGTGTTGACGGACTGAGCTGTGGCCTTGACCACGTCGACGGCCTGGCCGACGTTGTGGCTGTTGCGGAAGCCGCCGTCCTGCTGGCCGGGGATGACCTTCGGCACGGTCTGGTTGCCCGGCACGTAGCTCTTGAGCGAGTAACCGGCCTGCAGCCAGGCCGCCAGCACGTACGGCTTGAACGCCGACGCGGCCTGCTTCTGGGCGTCGAAGGGCTCGTTGAACGGGTCGGTGATGAAGTTCGAGCCGCCGTAGAAGGCCAGGACCCGGCCGTTCCTCGGGTCGACGGCGGCCAGACCGGCGTGGAACTCCTTCGACATGTTCGCCGTCGTGGCCTCGACGGCCGTCTTGGCGGCCTTCATGAGCTTCTCGTCGAAGGTCGAGGTGATCTGGTAGCCGCCGCTCCTGACCATGTCGGGGGTGAGCTTGCGCTGCTTCAGCTCCTCCAGCACCTGCGTGATCATGTAGCCGCGCAGGCCCGCGTACACCTCCTTGATCTCACCCTTGTAGACCTTGGGGAACTTCGCCTTCGCCGGCAGGTCGCCGTACTTCTGGGGCCACTGCTCGGCCATGTACTTGATGGTCGTGCTCCACCGGTCGCGCAGGCCGGGGTCGTCGGGGCCCCAGCTCGGGCGCTGGATGCGGGCCGCCAGGTAGGCGCCCTGCTCGGGGGTCAGGTCCTTGGCGTGCACGTTCTTGCCGAAGTACGCCTGCGAGGCGGCCTCGACGCCGTAGGCGAGGCCGAAGTTCACGGTGTTGAGGTAGCGGGCGAGGATCTCTTCCTTGGACAGCGACTGGTTGAGCTTGACCGCGACGAAGATCTCCTTGAGCTTGCGCTTGACGGAGACCTCCTGGCTGAGGCCGTCGTAGTAGCCGCGGGCCATCTGCTGGGTGATGGTCGAGGCGCCCTGGAGCTGCTGGCCGGTCGCGGTCATCCACACCGAACGGGCCATGCCCGAGAGGGAGACGCCGGAGTCCTCGTAGAACGTCTTGTTCTCGATGGCGACCGTGGCGTCCTTGACCGTCTCCGCCATCTTGTCGATGGTGACGGTCTGCCGGGGCACGCCGAGCTTGGCGAGGACCTTGCCGTTGCGGTAGTAGAGCGTGCTCTGCTGCGCCACCGCCGACGCCTGCGTGCCCTCGGGCACCGGCGTGAGGTTGTACGCGACCATGATCATGCCGAAGATGCCGGCCGCCAGCACGACCACGCTGGCCACGACGATCTTCCAGCTCGGCACGAACCGGCGCCAGCCGCCGCGCTTCCTGTCCGGCGGGCCGGGCGGCTCGGGGGGCTCGCCCTGCCCGCTCGCCCGGCGCGAGCGCCTGGGCGGCGCGTCGCTGACCATCGTCTCCTGGTTGCTCAGCGAACGCGTGTCCTGCCGGGCCCGGGAGCGGCCGCGCGGCGTCGGCTCCTCGCGCCCCTGGGGCGCCCCGCGCTGGGGCTGCGGCCCGGAGGCGGGGTCGCCGTACGGCTGCGCGGACATCGCGCCCGTCTGCTCGTACGCGGCTTCAGGACGACGCTGCTGCTGCGAGGCACCCCAATCGGAATCGCCGGTTTGGGGAGGAGAACCTGGGGGCACAGAACGGGATGAGTTGGAGCGACGGCGCCTTCCCGGGCGGGCCGTCCCCTCATTCATGCTGTTACTCACACGTCCTCGCATCGTCGTCGGATAAAAACGGCGTATGGGCGTGAGGTGACTCGCCGCCCTCGGTGTTCACGGTTGGCCGACGAGGTCTGGCGGTCCGTTGCCGAGGACGAACGAGACCGTCAGGTGGTTCCAGGAACAACCTTGGCAGACCTCGACGACGTACACCCGGAACTCATCGTAATCATGGGCCATTTCGACAAGCTCTGACGTGGCCTTTGCCTGACCGGCATGCCGTCCCAGCGAATCGCCGAAGACATAGGTCACGTTGGTGACGTTCTCCCTCTCGCACACCGGGCAGAGACGTTCGGTCGGCTCGCCGAACACGCGGGCCGCGCGAAGGAGGTACGGCTGTGCGTCACAGAGGTCCCCGCGCGAGGCACGGCCCACCTCCAGGGAACGGACCGCTGCCCGCTTGGCGAGGCCGTAGTCCACCACCCTCCGCTGTGACCACATGAGCGCCAGACTACGGCGTTTTACCGAATCATCCCAACGGCTTGGCAAATCCTTTGATTGCGGCCTTATAGCGAATCGACGTATCCTCTGGATGTATCGACTCGATACATCGACGCGAGAGGGGGCGGTTCCAGTGGCCAGCGGACAAGGCAGAGTTCTGGAGCTAGCCGTGCTCGGGTCGCTGCACGAACAGCCGCTCCACGGCTATGAGCTGCGCAAACGGCTCAACGCCCTGTTGGGCATGTTCCGTGCGTTCTCCTATGGATCGCTGTACCCCTGTCTGCGATCACTACTGGCCCAGGGCCTCATCGTGGAGGAGCAGCCCGCTCCCGCCACGATCGTCGGCGGCCGGTCGAAAATCGTCTACAAGCTCACCGCGGAGGGCAAGGAACGCCTCCAGGAGCTGCTGACCCAGGCCGGCCCGTCAGCCTGGGAGGACGAGAGCTTCGGTGTGCACTTCGCCTTCTTCAGGCACACGGAGGCCGAGGTGCGCCTGCGCATCCTCGAAGGCCGCCGCAGCCGCCTGGAGGAGCGCCTCGACAGCGTGCGCACGGCGCTGGCCCGTACCAGGGAGCGGCTCGACAGCTACACGCTGGAGCTGCAGCGCCATGGGCTCGAGTCGGTCGAACGCGAGGTGCGTTGGCTGAACGAGCTGATCGCCACGGAGCGGCGGGCCTCGGAAGGGCCCGAGAGAGATACCACGTCAACTGATGAGTAAGGGAGCGAGTGCGATGGGTTCGGTTCGCGTGGCCATTGTCGGCGTCGGCAACTGCGCGTCTTCGCTGGTCCAGGGCGTCCACTACTACAAGGATGCGGACCCGGCCGCACGAGTGCCGGGCCTGATGCACGTGAAGTTCGGTGAGTACCACGTAGGTGACGTCGAGTTCGTCGCCGCCTTCGACGTGGACGCCAAGAAGGTCGGCCGCGACCTGTCCGAGGCGATCGTCGCCAGCGAGAACAACACCGTGAAGATCACCGATGTGCCGCCCACGGGGGTGACCGTGCTGCGCGGCCACACCTTCGACGGTCTGGGCGAGTTCTACCGCGAGATCATCGAGGAGTCCGACGAGGAACCCGTCGACGTGGTCAAGGTGCTCCGCGACAACCAGGTCGACGTGCTGGTGTCGTACCTGCCGGTGGGATCGGAGGAGGCCGACCGTTTCTACGCGCAGTGCGCCATCGACGCCAAGGTGGCGTTCGTCAACGCGCTGCCGGTCTTCATCGCCTCCGACCCCGAGTGGGCCGAGAAGTTCACCGAGGCCGGGGTGCCGATCGTCGGCGACGACATCAAGTCGCAGGTCGGCGCCACCATCACGCACCGCGTGCTGGCCAAGCTGTTCGAGGACCGCGGTGTCGAGCTGCTGCGCACGTACCAGCTCAACTTCGGCGGCAACATGGACTTCATGAACATGCTGGAGCGCAGCCGGCTCCAGTCGAAGAAGATCTCCAAGACGCAGTCGGTCACCTCGCAGATCCCGCACGAGATGGGCAAGGCCGACGTGCACATCGGCCCGTCGGACCACGTGCCGTGGCTCGACGACCGCAAGTGGGCGTACGTGCGCCTGGAGGGCCGCTCGTTCGGCGACACCCCGCTGAACCTGGAGTACAAGCTGGAGGTCTGGGACTCCCCCAACTCGGCCGGCATCATCATCGACGCCGTGCGCGCGGCCAAGATCGCTCTTGACCGGGGCATCGGCGGCCCGATCCTGTCGGCGTCGTCGTACTTCATGAAGTCGCCGCCGGAGCAGTACTCCGACGACGAGGCCCGCGAGTACGTCGAGAAGTTCATCAGGGGCGAGGTCGAGCGCTGACCTGTGGGCCCCTCGCGGCCGCGGCTTCAGCCGCGCGCGGCGGGGGGCAGTTCGTCGTCGGAGGCGGGAGACCAGGTCATCGGGTCGGCGCCCAGCTCGCTGAGCAGCGGCACCTGTTCCCTGCACCACGGTGAGATCGCCAGCAGGCCGCTGCGCACGCCCTCGGCGAACTCCTTCCACGGCATCCAGCGCACCTCGCCCACCTCGTCGGGGTTGGGCGCCACCGGGGTGTCGACCGTGACGCGGTAGACCGGGCACAGCTCGTGCTCGACGATGCCGTTGCCCATGACGGCGCGGTAGGAGAAGCCGGGCAGCATGAGGTCGGCGCCGCCGGCGTGCAGGCCCAGCTCGTAGGAGAGCCTGCGGATGACCGCCCGGCCGAGCGGCTCGCCCGGCAGCGGGTGGCCGCAGCAGCTGTTGGTCCAGACGCCGGGCCAGGTGATCTTGTGGCTGGCCCGCCTGGTGAGCAGCACGCGGCCCTCGGGGTCGAAGACGTAGCTGGAGAAGGCTAGATGGAGCGGGGTCTCCCGGCCGTGCACCGACGTCTTGGGCGCGGTGCCGAGCGCGTGCCCCTCGCGGTCGACCAGCACAACGTGTTCCTCAGTGGTCACGCTTTGAAGCGTACGAGATCGCCATGCACGTTCGGAACCCGCCCGGCCACCTCCGGCGCATCCTATGCCGCAGTGCGCCCGGCTAGGCTGACGGGGTGTCATTCGTCGCCGATCTCCGCGTCGTCCTCCAAGGCCGTGACTTCCGACGGCTGTTCGGCACGCGGCTGGTCTCCCAGTTCTCCGACGGGATCTTCCAGTTCGGCGTCACGAACTTCGCCTTCTTCAGCCCCGAGAAGCAGACGACGGCCCTGGCGGTGGCCGCCGGCCTGGCCGTGCTGTTCCTGCCGTACAGCGTGCTCGGGCCGTTCGTCGGGGTGTTCATCGACCGGTGGTCGCGGCGGCAGATCCTGGTCATAGCGCCGTTCGTGCGCGGTGGGCTGCTGCTGGTCGCGGCGGCGCTGGTCGCCTCCGACGCGCCCGATCCCGTCTTCTACGCGGCCGCGCTCGGCGTGCTCGGGGTCAACCGGTTCTTCCTGGCCGCGCTCGGCGCCTCGCTGCCGCACGTGGTGCCGTCCGACCGGCTGATGGCGGCCAACGCGGTGACGCCGACCTGCGGCACCGTGGTCACGTTCGTCGGCGCGGGCGTCGGGTTCCTGCTGCGCGAGGTGCTCGGCGACGGCGACCGGGGCATCGGGCTGCTGCTGGCCGTGTCCGGCGTGATGTTCGGGCTGAGCGCGCTGGTCGCCCGCACGATGGACCGCGCGCTGCTCGGCCCCTCCTACGACCCCGACCAGCCCCACGCCCGCGAGGCCCTGCGCAACGTGGTCGTGGGCCTGGTCGACGGCGCCCGGCACCTGGCGCGCCACCGCGAGGCAGCCGCGACCATGGGCGCGATGGCCGCCCACCGCTTCCTGTACGGCATGGCCACCGCCCTCGGCATCATCCTCTACCGCTACTACTTCACCGACGGCGACCCCGACGCCGCCCTGCGCGGGATCGGCCTGGTGGTGGCCGCCTCCGGCTTCGGCTACTTCCTCGCGGTGATCATCACCCCGTACGCGACCGAGCGGTTCGGCATCGGCCCCTGGGTGGTCATCGCGCTGTCCTCGGCCGGCGTGCTGGCGGGCGCGCTGGTCCTGCCGTTCCAGACGTGGGGGCTGCCGGTGGCCGGCTTCGTGCTGGGCGTGGCCGGGCAGAGCGTCAAGATCTGCGCCGACACGACCGTCCAGCGCGACGTCGAGGACGCCTATCTCGGCCGTGCCTTCTCGCTCTACGACATGCTCTTCAACGGCATGTACGTGCTGGCCGCCGCGCTCTCGGCCGCGATCCTGCCGCCCAACGGCAAGTCGTACCTGGCCGTCGTGATCATCACGGTGGGCTACCCCCTTGCGGCGCTGGCCTACCGGATGGTCACGACGTCGTCGTCACGCTCCCAGGCCGTTTGACCGCGCCCAGTCGAGCAGCGCCTGGGTGGCCGCCTCCTTGCCGAGCACGCCCTTGTCCAGCCTGAGGTCGAGCAGGAACTTGTACGCCCGGCCCACCACGGGCCCGGGGCCCACGCCGAGCACGGCCTGGATCTCGTTGCCGTCGAGCTCGGGCCGGATCTTGGCCAGCTCCTCCTCCTCGGCGAGCCGGGCGATGCGCTCTTCGAGCTGGTCGTAGGTGCGCGACAGCGCCGCCGCCTTGCGCTTGTTGCGGGTGGTGCAGTCGGCCCTGGTCAGCTTGTGCAGCCGGCCGAGCAGGTGGCCGGCGTCGCGCACGTAGCGGCGCACGGCGCTGTCGGTCCACTCCCCCGTGCCGTAGCCGTGGAAGCGCAGGTGGAGCTCGACCAGCTGGGAGACGTCGGCCACGACGTCCTTGGGGAACCGCAGCTCGGTCATGCGCTTCTTGGTCATCTGCGCGCCGACGACCTCGTGGTGGTGGAACGACACCCGCCCGCCGGCCTCGTGGCGCCGGGTCTTGGGCTTGCCGATGTCGTGCATGATCGCGGCCCAGCGCAGGATCCGGTCGGGCTTGCCGTCCTCCTCCTGGGCGATGGCCTGGTCGAGGACGGTCAGGCTGTGCTCGTAGACGTCTTTGTGCCGGTGGTGCTCGTCGATCTCCAGGCGCAGCTTGGGCAGCTCGGGCAGCACGTGCGCGGCCAGGCCCGTCTCCACCAGCAGGCGCAGGCCCTCGCGCGGGTTGGCGCCGCAGAGCAGCTTGTCGAGCTCGTCGCGGATGCGCTCGGCCGAGACGATCTCGATGCGCTCGGCCATCGCGGTCATCGCCGCCAGGGCGGCCCGGTCGACGCCGAAGCCGAGCTGGGAGGCGAACCGGGCGGCCCTGAGCATGCGCAGCGGGTCGTCGGCGAACGAGCGCTCGGGGGTGCCGGGCGTGCGCAGCCGCTTGGCGCGCAGGTCGTCGAGGCCGCCGTAGGGGTCGACGAACTCGTGGCCGGGCAGGCGCACCGCCATCGCGTTGACCGCGAAGTCGCGCCGCTCCAGGTCGGCCTCCAGCGTCTCGCCGTAGGCGACCTCGGGCTTGCGCGACTTGGGGTCGTAGGACTCGCTCCGGTACGTGGTGATCTCGATCAGCCAGTTGCCCTTGCGCAGGCCGACGGTGCCGAAGTCGATGCCGATCGTCCACACGGAGTCGGCCCAGTCCCTGACGACGTCGAGCACCCTGTGGGGGTTGGCGTCGGTGGTCAGGTCGAGGTCGTTGCCGACGCGGCCCAGCAGGATGTCGCGCACGGGGCCGCCGACGAGGGCCAGCTCGTGGCCGTGGTCGGCGAACAGGCGGCCGAGCTCGTCGGCCACCGGTGCGATCTTGCGGAACAGGTCGTGCATCGCCCGCTGCTGGCTTTCGGTCATTGTTGAGTCGGACAAACCCTGTCGGTCCTTCGATTCCGGAACATATCCCCCGAGCCACATCAGGTCCGGGTTACCTTCGGTCTGGGGACCGTCGGGGGCCATGGAACAGGGCGAGACGGAGGAGGACTTCATGAAGGACGCCCTCGCGATCCACCGCTGGCTCCTCGCACACCAGGTCCATCATGAGATCGTACGCCTTCCGCGCCCCATGACTTGCGCGGAGGAACTGCCGGAGACGGTCCGCGCGGAGCCCGGGCGGTGCGTCGTGGTCACCGTGTTCGACGTCGCCACCAGGATCGGCAGCGAGGTCGTCGTCGCCGTCGTCGCCACCGCGGCGACCCCGCCCCAGCCCGGCGTCGTCGGCGGCCTGCTGGGCGCCCGCCAGGTGCGGCCGGCGCCGGCCTTCCTGGTCAACTCGGCCACCGACTACACCGACGGGCTCGTCTGCCCGCTGCTGCTGCCGGAGTCGCTTCCGGTGCTCATCGACGACCGGCTCGTCGCCGACGACATGGCGGTCTTCACCGCCACCGGCGAACGGCACACCGCGCTCTGTCTTCGTGCGCTCGACCTGCTGAATCTCCTCACCGGCAAGACCGTCGACCTGCGTACGCCCCGACCACGGGGAACACGCGAGGCGGTCGCGCCGCGGCACTGAACCCGTACCATTGCGGGCGTGCGCCGTCGTACCCCAGCTCTGGCATGCGTGTGATCCGTAAGATCGCGCTGCTCGCCGTGATGTCCGTCGCGTCGCTCGCCCCCATGGTGGCGGCGGCGCCGAACTCTGCTGCCACGGTGGAGGCGGCGCGGGAGACGCTCTCGGTCTCCATCACGTCGATCACGCCACAGGTGACGCGCAGCCCGACCGACGAGATCAAGTTCACCGGCACGGTCCGCAACGACACCGGAACCGCGCTCGGCCCCCTCCGCGTACGCCTGCGCTACACCAGCGAGCGTTTCTACGACCGCGCCTCGATGGCGGCGTACCAGAGCGACCAGAACAACGTCACGCTGCCCGGAAACGTCTCCCGCACCTCGGCCATGGACATCCCGGCCCTGGCCGTCGGCGGGCAGGCCACCTGGACGTTCACGGCGACCCCGATCCAGCTGGGCTACCGCGCGTTCGGCGTCTACCGGATCGCCGTCGACGTCTCCCAGAACGAAGTGCCGATCTCGGCGCAGCGCACGTTCCTCACCTATGCCCCGCCCACCACGCCGAAGCTGCCGCGCAACAAGCTGGCCGTCGCCCTGCCCGTCATCGACCAGCCCCACCGGGGCTCCGACGAGACGTTGTTCGTCGACGACAAGCTGAGCCAGTCGCTCAGCGGCAAGGGCCGCCTGGCCGACCTGGCCCGCATCGCGCAGACGGCGCCGAAGAGCGTCACCTGGTTCGTCGAGCCCTCGCTGCTCGACGACCTGAAGGCGATGACCAAGGGCTACCACGTCAAGACCAAGAACGGCACAGAAGGCAAACCGGCCAACGACACCGCCGGCACCTGGCTGTCCACCATGAGCACGGCGCTGGCCTCCTCCCCCGTCATCGCCACCCCCTACGGCGACCCCGACGTGGCGGCCCTGGCCCACCAGGGGCTCGACGCGCAGCCCGGCCGGGCGATCGAGCTCGGCGGCCAGACCGCCCGGGCGCTGCTCAACCGCAACGCGCAGACCTCGATCAACTGGCCCCCCGCGGGCGTGCTCGACGCCGACGCGCTCGACCTGCTCTCGGTCAGCCCCGGCAAGGTCACCACCGTCCTGCTCAACTCCACCAACCTGCCGCCGCAGCCGCCCGTCGCCCACACGCCCGACGCCGTCGCCACCCTCGACAGCGTCGCCGGGCCGATCAAGGCGCTGGTCGCCGACGCCGAGCTGAGCCGGCTGTTCGAGCCGACCGCGCCCACGACGGTCCTGCTCAGCACGCAGCGCTTCATCGCCGAGACCGCGATGATCGCCGCCGAGGCCGGACAGGTAGAGCCGCGGTCGCTGGTGGTCGCGCCGTCGCGCCGCTGGGACCCCAACCCGACGCTGGTCACCAGCCTGCTGAAGACCGCGGAGAAGCTGCCGTGGCTCTCGCTGACCAAACTCGACTCGATCAAGCCGAGCAAGACGGCCACGCCGCGGGCCGGGCTCACCTACACCGAGCAGGACCGCAAGGAGGAGCTGAGCGCCAAGTACCTGGCCCCCGTCAGGGAGGTCGCCACGCAGGCGCAGCTCACCGCCTCCGTCACCGCCTCGGTCGCCGGGACCAGGACGCCCTCGGCCTTCGACGCCGCGGTGCTCAGGCTCACCTCGTCGGCCTGGCGCAACAACACCCGCGCCGGCCGCGCGGTGACCAAGCTCGTCGGCACGGCCGTGGACGAGCGCATCGACAAGATCCAGATCACCGACGCGCCGCGCACTCTGGCCGGCAGCAACGGCGTGGTGCCCATCAGCGTGAAGAACTCGCTCGACAAGTCGGTCACCCTGCACATCGACGTCAAGTCCAACGACCGCGGGCGGCTGCAGATCCAGCCCGTGCCGCCGGAGCCGCTGGTGATCGGCGGCAACCAGAGCGGCACGCTGCAGGTGAAGATGAACGCCACCACCAGCGGCGACGCCACCGTCACCGTGCAACTGCGCACGATCGACGGCCTGCCCTACGGCAAGCCGGAGCGACTGACCATCCGCACCACCGGCTACACCGGCATCGCCCTGGTCATCGTGGGCGCCGCGCTGACGGTGATGCTCGCCGCCGTCGTGACGCGGATCCTGCGCCGCCGGTCCGAGCGACGGCTCGCGCGAGCGGGCAAATCCCGGGAGAGTGAGACCGTATGAGCCGCATGCTGCGGGCCAGCGCCATCATGGCGGCGGGCACGATGGTGTCCAGGGTCACCGGATTCGCCCGCACGATGGTGCTGGCCTACGCCATCGGCACCGCGGCGCTGGGCGACTCCTACAACGCGGCCTACGCGATCCCGTACAGCATTCTCGACCTGCTGCTGCTCGGCGTGCTGAGCAGCGTCGTGGTGCCGATGATCGTCCGGGCGCAGCAGCACGACCCCGACGGCGGCCGGGCCTACGAGCAGCGGCTGCTGACGCTGGCCACCGCCGTGCTGGTCGTGGTGGCCGCGGTGGCCGTGCTGGGCGCGCCGCTGCTCATCGACCTCTACACCGACTGGGACCGCGGCAGCATCAAGTTCGAGACCGGGGTCATGCTGGCCCGGTTCATCCTGCCGCAGCTCGCCTTCTTCGGCATCGGCGCGGTCGCCGGCGCCATCCTGAACACCCGCGACCGCTACGGCGCTCCCATGTGGGCGCCGGTGCTCAACAACCTGGTCGTCATCTGCGTGTTCGTGGCCTACGCCGTGGTCGGCAGCGGGTCCGACATCGAGGCGGTCACCACCGGCGACCTCGCGCTGCTCGGTCTCGGCACCACGGCGGGCATCGTCGCCCAGGCGGTGGTGCTGATCGTCGCGCTGAAGCGGGTGGGGTTCTCGTTCGTGCCGCGCTTCGACGTGCGCAACGCCCGGCTGGGCGAGATGGGCAGGGCCGGGGTCTGGACCATCGGCTACGTGGTGGTCACCCAGCTCGGGTTCATGCTGACGACCAACCTGGCCAGCTCGGCGGGCAACGAGGTGGCCGGCCACGGCATCAGCCCGTACACGCTGGCTTTCCAGCTCTTCCAGCTTCCGTACGGGATCATCGGCGTGTCGGTGATCACGGCGATGCTGCCCCGGATGAGCCGGGCGGTGGGCGAGGGCCGGCTCGACGACGTGCGCAGCGAGTTCGGGTCGAGCGTGCGGCTCATCTGCTCGCTCATGGTGCCGGTCTCGCTGCTGCTGATGGTGCTCGGCCCGGCGATCACCGTGCCGATCTACGGCCACGGCGCCAACAGCGTCGCCGACGCCGTCTACATCGGGAACGTGTTGCAGGTCTACGGCCTGGCGCTGGTGCCGTTCGCGGTGTTCCAGCTCCTGCTGCGGGTGTTCTACAGCTTCGGCGACACCCGTACGCCGGTGTTCGTGGGGGCCGGCACGACCGCGGTCAACGCGTTGCTCATGGTGATCTTCTTCGTGCTGCTGCCCGCCCGCTACGCGGTGATGGGGCTGGCGCTGGCGTACGCCGTCGCGTACGGGCTGGGCGCGGTCCTGGCCTGGACGCTGGCCAGCCGCCGCGTCCAGGGCCTGGGCGGCTGGACCATCGGCACGGCGCTGACCAGGATGTACCTGGCCTCGCTGCCCACGGCCGTGCTGGGGCTGCTCACGGTCTGGGTGGTCACTCAGCTGTTCGGTGGTCTGGGTTTCGTCAACTCGCTGATTGTCCTGGCCGTGGGTGGTGGGCTGGGACTGTTGCTCTATCTCGCCGTCGCCCACAGGATGCGCATAGCGGAGGTCAACTCACTCGTTGGTATGGTCGCCAGACGCGTAGGTCGGTAGTAATTGGGAAATCCGGCATATGGACGGACTTGACCACGACGGCTGACGAGTTTCCCGTTGGCAAAGAACTCGGGCGGAATCGACTCGGCACTACCATGGTGCCCGACACGCGCGAATGGAAGCAGGAGGGGCGTGGGCGGATCCACCCGGCATAGCGTGCCTACGTGGGACACCACCACGCAGGTGAGTCGAGTCATGAGCACGCCCGATCGGCCTAGCGGAGAGAGCCTGTGAGCACGTCGGCCGTGGAACCCGGCACCCGACTGGCCGAGCGCTTCCGGCTGGAGGACCGCGTCAGCGAGTCCGACGGCGCGACCCTGTGGAAGGCGATCGACGAGATCCTCGCGCGCCCGGTGGCGGTGCACACGTTCGATCCCGACTTCCCGCGCGTGCACGAGGTCGTCACCGCCGCCCGTGCCGCGAGCCGGCTCACCGACCCGCGCCTGACGCAGGTGTTCGACGCCGGCGAGGACGACAAGCACTCCTACGTGGTCAGCGAGTGGGTCACCGGCGAGACGCTGACCGACCTGCTCGCCGCCGGCCCGCTGGAGCCCGACCGCGCGGCCGGCCTGGTGGCCGAGGCCGCCGAGGCGCTGGCGCACGCCCACGAGGCCAAGCTCTACCACCTGTGCCTGCGCCCGTCCCACCTGGTCTGGACGACGGGCAACACGGTCAAGGTGCTCGGCGTGGCCGTCGACGCCGCGCTGTCCGGGCTCACCACCGACCAGCCCGCCCTCGACGACGCCGAAGGGCTGGGCAGGCTGCTGTACGCCGGCCTGACCGGCCACTGGCCCGGCGACGAGGAGGAGGGCGGCCTGCCCGCCGCTCCCATGATCGACGGGCACTTCTGCTCGCCGCGGCAGGTCACCGCCGGCGTCCCGAACTACCTGGACACCGTCACGGTCCGCGCCTGCCTTCCCGAGTCGCGCAGGGGGCAGGGCGCGCTGTCGAGCCCGTCCGAGGTCGCCGAGGCGCTGGCCGACGTGGCCCGGCCCATGCCGATCGCCATCTCCTACCCTTCGACGCCGGCGGTCGCCTCCGCCTCGCACACCGAGGGCCTCGACGTCGCCCACCGGCAGCAGCGCACCATGCCGCCACCGCCGCCCGTGCCGCGCCGGCCGCCCAGCCAGGGCGGCGGCAGCGTGCTCAACCGGGTGCTGATGACGCTGGTGGTGCTGCTGGTCATCGCCGCCGTGGGCGTCGGCGCCTGGACGATCGGCCGCAGCCTCGGCAGCCCCGCCACCCCCGAGGCGTCGGTCAGCCCGACCACCGGCAAGTCCTCCGCCTCGGCCTCGGCCCAGGCCGTCAAGGCCGACAAGGCCAAGGGCTTCGACCCGCTCGGCGACGACGGCGACGAGAAGTCCGACATCGCCGAGCTGGCCATCGACGGCAAACCCAGCACGGCCTGGACGACCCAGAGCTACGGCAACGCCGAGCTGGGAAACCTCAAGAAGGGCGTCGGCCTGCTGCTCGACATGGGCAAGTCCATGCAGATCAGCGACGTGGTGGCTACGCTGGGCAAGGCCGGCGGCGCGAGCGTCGAGCTGAAGGTCGGCGACTCCCCCGAGCTCGGCTCGCTCAAGACCGTGGCGACCGAGAAGAGCGCCTCGGGCAAGACCACCCTGACCCCCGACGATCCGGCAAGCGGTCGGTACGTTTTGATCTGGTTTACGCGCGTTCCGGCAGATGCGGGCCAGTTTCGTGGCACCATCTATGAAGTAGTGGTGCATTCTCCCGGATCGGCATAAATCAGGAATCTCTCTTGTGAACTCCCCACCCGAGACACCCTCACCAGCGGAGCGGCCGGCGATCACAGACGCCGAGCTGCTCACCGCGCACATCAACGGGGATCCACACGCGTTCAGCGAGATCGTCAAAAGGCACCGTGACCGCATGTGGGCGGTGGCGCTGCGTACTCTCGGTGACCCTGACGAGGCGGCGGACGCCGTTCAGGACGCGTTCGTCTCCGCATATCGCAAGGCCGCCTCGTTCCGAGGTGAGGCGGCCGTCACCACCTGGCTCCACCGCATCGTCGTCAACGCCTGCCTCGACCGGATGCGGCGCAAGTCCGTCCGTCCGGTGGCCGACGACGAACTGATCGAGGCCGCCGAGCGGGACAGCCCGCTCCCCGACCAGACCGTCGAGCGCGAGGTCTCGATGGAGGTTTCGGCCGCTCTGAAACTGCTGCCCGCCGACCAGCGGGCGGCTCTCGTGCTCGTGGACATGATGGGGTATTCCGTCGAAGACGCAGCTCAGGTGCTTCAGGTGCCCAGCGGCACCGTGAAGAGCAGATGCGCGCGGGGTCGCGCGAAACTTGCCCCAATTCTTTCGCATCTGCGGAACCGTTCGGACCTCAATCGCGTCTCATCCGCGAAGGGAGCAGAACTTCGTGACGGGTGATACGCACTACGATCTTGAGGTCCTGGCCGAGCTGGCAGAGGATCTCTTGGACGCCGCGACGGCACGCCGGGTCCGCGAGCATCTCGCGGTCTGCGACCCCTGTGGGGAGCTCCTGGCAGACCTGGCGGCGGTTCGCGAGGTGCTCGCGGCGACCCCCACACCGGCCATGCCGATGGGCGTCGCACTGCGCATCGACAAGGCGCTGGCCGCCGAGGCGGAGTCCCGCCGCGGGGGCGTCGACCTCGTGGAGACACCGGACTGGGACAGGCTCATGCGGGACTCCCCGTGGGAGCAGCCGGCGGCGGAGACGCCCGAGCCGGTACGTCTCGGGGTGGTCTCCGACGACGGCACGATCGTCCCGGCCCGGACCAGGTCGGTACGGCGGCGCAGGTGGGCCATGCCCGCCGTGGCGGCGTCGGCGGCGGCCGCGGTGGTGGTCGGCACGCTGGCGGTCTCGGGCGGGTTGCTGGCCGGCGGGGACGGACCGGGCGGTTCGTCCGGGCCCACGGTGGCGCAGCCCGCGACACCGTCGAAGCCCCATCTGCGGGCGAGGGCCTACGCGCTGACCGACAGCAACTACAACTACAGCGACCGGGAGCTGCGCCAGCCGCTGCTCGGGTACTTCGGCGCCGCTCCGGCCCTCGAAGGCCCCACGGACACCGCCAGGGTCGACCGATGCGTCGGCAAGGTGGCCGCCCGTTCGAAGCTGAAGACGTTCGCGGTCGACCAGGGCCAGTACAACGGCCAGGAGGCGCTGATCGTGGCCTCCTGGAAGGACCAGGCCGCCAAGAAGCTGCGCATCGACATCGTCGACCCGTTCAACTGCAAGAACCTGCGCAAGCCCACATTGGGCCGCTGGTAATCGAAAGCCCACGTCAGAGCCCGCTTCGGCGGGCTCTTTCGTTTTGCGGGCAGGGCCGGGAATCAGCGCGGCCTAGGATCTGTTGAGCCCGAAGCAAACAGCAGACGAGGAAGGCGTGGGAGCGTTGAGCGACGTTCGTAACGTGATCATCATTGGGTCGGGCCCTGCGGGCTACACCGCGGCCGTCTACTCCGCGCGCGCCGAACTCAAGCCGCTGGTCTTCGAGGGCTCCGTGACGGCGGGCGGTGCGCTCATGAACACCACCGACGTGGAGAACTTCCCCGGTTTCCCCGACGGCATCATGGGCCCCGACCTGATGGACAACCTGCGCAAGCAGGCCGAGCGCTTCGGCGCCGAGCTGGTGGCCGACGACGTGGTCGAGGTCGACCTGGAGGCCAACCCCAAGGTCGTCAAGACCCACACCGACACCTACTACGCCAAGTCGGTGATCCTGGCCATGGGCTCGGGCTACCGCGAGCTCGGCCTGGAGAACGAGAAGCGCCTGTCCGGCCACGGCGTGTCCTGGTGCGCCACCTGCGACGGCTTCTTCTTCCGCAACAAGGACATCGTGGTCGTGGGCGGCGGCGACACCGCCATGGAGGAGGCGACGTTCCTGACCCGGTTCGGGCGCATGGTGACGGTCGTCCACCGCCGTGACGAGCTGCGCGCCAGCAAGATCATGCAGGAGCGCGCGTTCGCCAACGAGAAGATCCGGTTCGTCTGGGACTCCGAGGTCGTCGACGTGCTCGGCGACACCAAGGTCGAGGCGGTCAAGCTGCGCAACGTCAAGACCGGCGAGGAGTGCGAGCTGGCGACCGACGCGCTGTTCCTGGCCATCGGTCACGACCCGCGCACCGACCTGGTCAAGGGCCAGGTCGAGCTCGACGACGACGGGTACATCAAGGTCGCCTCGCCGTCGACCGCCACCAACATCGACGGCGTGTTCGCGGCCGGCGACGTCGTCGACCACACCTACCGCCAGGCCATCACCGCGGCCGGCACCGGCTGTGCCGCCTCGCTCGACTCCGAGCGCTGGCTGGCCAACAACGAGAAGTAAGGAGCGCACCGTGAAGGCAGTTACCGACGCCACGTTCGAGACCGAGGTCCTCAAGAGCGACAAGCCCGTGCTGGTCGACTTCTGGGCCGAGTGGTGCGGCCCGTGCCGTCAGGTCGCGCCCATCCTGCAGGAGATCGCGAACGAGCACGGCGACAAGCTTGAGATCGTCAAGCTGAACATCGACGAGAACCCCGAGGTTCCCCGCCAGTACGGCGTGCTCCAGATCCCCACGATGAACGTCTACAAGGGGGGCGAGGTCGTGAAGCAGATCATCGGCGCCAAGCCGAAGGCCATGCTGCTCCGCGAGCTCGACGGCATCATCTAGTCGCCCTCATGTGAGAGCCCCCTGCGGCGGTGCCCGCGGGGGGCTTTCGTTTGCCCTTCTTCGGCCCCCAAGAGCCGTCAGACGGGACGAAGGGCGCGCTCCGGGCTCATGGACCCCAGAAGGCGTTCGAGGGCCACCTCGACGTCCTCACGCCACGAGATGGCGCTCTTCAGCTCCAAACGCAGCCGCGGAAACCGCAAATGCGGTCGAACCGTCTTAAAACCCACAGAAAGCAAGTATTCAGCAGGAACTACACAACTAGGCTCTTCCCACTTCAGGTCGCCGAACGCCTCGATGGCTTTCACCCCGCGCCGGGTCAGATCCTTCGCCACGCCCTGGATCAGCATCCGGCCCAGCCCGCCGCCCGAGAACTCGGGGATGATGTGGGCCGTCATCAGCAGCACCGCGTCGGCGCTCACCGGCGAGGTGGGGAAGGCCAGCGAACGCGGGCTGTAGAGCGGCGGGCTGTAGAGGACGAACCCGGCCGGAACCCCGTCGACGTAGACGATTTTCCCGCAGCTCCCCCATTCCAGCAGCGTGCCGGAGATCCAGGCCTCCTTCTCCAGCCCGGAGTCGCCGGAATGGATGGCACGCTCGCCGCTGACGGGATCGAGCTCCCAGAACACGCACCGCCGGCAGCGGCGTGGCAGATCTTCGAGATTGTCCAGGGTTATGTTGACCAGCCGGCGCGACAACTACGGCCCCTATCGTCGACCCAGAAAAGCGCGCGAAAACCGCGTCCGTTGGTGGCATGGTAGCTCAGTGAAGATGCAGCCAGCGGATACCACGACGGTCGAGCCCGGTCACGAAGGACATGTCCGACTGGCGTAATCTGGTATTTCGGTCCGATATGACACCTAGGAGGTGGGCCGTGACGGAAGAGCTGGATCACGGTCAGACACCCGCGACCCAAGGGTCGCGCATCGACGCCTACGTCGACCGGTATGCCGCGCGAGCTACCGGGATGGTCGCCTCCGAGATCCGAGCTCTCTTCGCCGTCGCGTCGAGACCCGAGGTGGTCTCGCTCGCCGGCGGCATGCCGTACGTCACGGCGCTCCCCCTCGACATGGTCGGCGAGCTGGTCTCCGACCTGGTCACCACGCGCGGCACGGTCGCGCTGCAGTACGGTTCCGGCCAGGGCGACCCGCACCTGCGCGAGCAGATCTGCGACGTCATGCGGCTGGAGGGGATCGAGGCCGGGGCGAACGACGTCGTCGTCACCGTCGGTTCACAGCAGGCGCTCGACCTGATCACCCGGATCTTCATCGACCCGGGCGACGTCGTGCTCGCCGAAGGCCCCTCGTACGTCGGGGCCCTGGGGACGTTCTCCGCCTACCAGGCCAAAGTGGTCCACATCGCCATGGACGATCAGGGTATCGTGCCCGAATCGCTGGCGCAGACCATCTACGCGCTGGAGACCGCCGGAGCTCCCGTCAAGTTCCTCTACACGATCCCGACCTTCCAGAACCCGGCCGGCGTCACGCTCAACCTGGCCAGGCGGCAGCAGGTGCTCGACATCTGCCAGCGTGCCGGCATCCTCATCATCGAGGACAACCCGTACGGGCTGCTCGGCTTCGACGGCGAGCCCATGCGCGCCCTGCGCGCCGACAACCCCGACGGCGTGGTCTACCTGGGGTCGTTCTCCAAGACGCTCGCCCCCGGCTTCCGCGTCGGCTGGGCGCTCGCGCCGCACGCCATCCGCGACAAGCTGATCCTGGCCATGGAGTCGGCCGTGCTGTCGCACTCGGTGTTCACGCAGCTCGCCGTGGGCCAATTCCTGGCCACGCAGCCGTGGCGGGAGCAGATCAAGTCCTTCAAGGAGCTCTACCGCGAGCGGCGCGACTCCATGCTGGACTCCCTGGAGGCCCTGATGCCGCCCGAGGTCACCTGGACCCGGCCGGCCGGCGGCTTCTTCGTCTGGGCGACCCTGCCCGAAGGGCTCGACTCCAAGGCGATCCTGCCGCGGGCCGTGGCCGAGCGGGTGGCGTTCGTGCCCGGCACCGGGTTCTTCTCCGACGGCAGCGGCGCCCGGCACATGCGACTGTCCTACTGCTTCCCCGAGCCCGACCGCATCCGCGAAGGCGTCCGGCGCCTGTCCGGGGTGATCGAGCAGGAGATGCAGCTCCGGGACATGTTCGGCACCGGCTCCGGTCCCGAGCGGGCCGGCGTTGACACGCCGGGGCCCGAACTGGCCTAGCTTTCCTCGGTACGGCCGGCGCTCCCCGGGGACGGGGACGCCGGCCGTACTCGTGTGCGGGCCTCACCTACACCATTCGCCGCCAGCCGCCGGTACGGTTGGACGCGTACGATCAGCGGAGGAGATGTGATGAGCGATCTGGGCCACGTGCTCGTGCTGGCCGGGGGCCTCTCCTATGAGCGGGAGGTGTCCCTGCGCTCCGGCCGCCGGGTGAGCGAGGTGCTGCGCGCCACGGGCATCGACGTGGAGGCCCGCGACACCGACGCCTCCCTCGTGCCCGCCATCCTGGCCGACCCGCCCGAGGCGGTGTTCGTCACCCTCCACGGCGGCGCGGGCGAGGACGGCGCGATCCGTTCCGTGCTCGAACTCCTCGACGTGCCCTACGTCGGCGCCGGCCCCGACGCCTGCCGCGTGGCCTTCGACAAGCCCACCGCCAAGGCCGTCGTCCGCTCGGTCGGCCTGCGCACCCCCGAGTCCGTCACCCTCCCCCGGGAGACCTTCCACGACCTCGGCGCCACCGTCGTGCTCGGCCGCATCATCGACCGGCTCGGCCTTCCCCTGTTCGTCAAGCCCGCCCGCGGCGGCTCGGCGCTCGGCGCGTCCATCGTCCGCACGGCCGAAGAGCTGCCCGCCGCCATGGTCGGCTGCTTCGCCTACGGCGACACCGCCCTCATCGAGCGGTACGTCGAGGGCGTCGAGGTGTCGGTCTCGGTCGTCGACCTCGGCGAGGGGCCGGTGGCGCTGCCGGCCGTGGAGATCGTCCCCGACGCCGGCGTCTACGACTACGCCGCCCGATACACCGCCGGGCACACCGAGTTCTTCGCCCCCGCCCGCCTCTCCGCGGCCGCCGCCGAAGCCTGCGCCCGGATGGCCGTGACGGCGCACACGGCGTTGGGGCTGCGGGACATCTCCCGTACCGACCTGATCGTGGACGCGTCCGACGACCCGCACTTCCTTGAGGTGAACGTGGCGCCGGGAATGACGGAGACGTCGCTGCTGCCGATGGCGGCGGAGGCAGCGGGGCGCGACCTCGGCGACCTCTGCCGCACCCTCCTCCAAAACGCCGCCCACCGCCCCCGCCCCTAACCCTTTCCTGACCCGCTCCTCCTACGGCGGCTGTTCTCGCCCGCCGCCGCGGCAACTGGTCTTCTCCGCCGCGCGGCTGCTGTTCTTCTCCGCCGCGCGGCGGCTGTTCTTCTCCGCCGCGCGGCGGCTGCCTTCTTGTCGTGCCGCGGGAGCCACCCGTTGCCCGCGGCACGACAGCCCCCTTGGCCCGTCAGGCGATGACCGCTCCCGTCTTCGCACGGCTGCTCCTTGGCCCCTCGTGCAGCGCCGCCCATTGTCGCCGCACAACAGCCCTCTTCGTCCACAAGGCGACCACCGCTCTAGTCTCCTGCACAGCTGTCCCTTCATCCCCCGTGCAGCTCTGCCCTCTTGTCGTGCCGGTAGCGCCGCCCGTTGCCCGCCGCACGACAGCTCCCCATTCCGTCAGGCGACTACCGCTCGCGTCTTCCACGCGGCTGCCGCTCTCTTGTCCCCCGCGCGGCGCCTCCCGCAATTCGCCGCACGACAGCTCTCTTCGTCCGCCAGGCGACCACCGCTCACGTGCACCGCATGATGCTGCTCCTGCCCCCCGCTCGGCGCCTCACCTTGCCCGCCGCACGACAGCGCGCCTGTCCGCCGGGCAACCACCGTTCTCGCTCCCGCACGGCTGGTGCTACTGCCCTTCGTGCGGCGCCTTCCCTTGCCCGCCGCACGACAGCTCCCCCTGACCGCCGGGCAAGCATCGCTCCCGCCCTCCGGCGCGGCTGCTGCCACTGTTCCCCGCGCGGCTCCTACCGCCATCCGCCGTACGACAGCCCTCCTTGGCCGCATGGCCATGACCGCTTTCTTCCGTGGTGCGACGGCTCTCCTGTACTCAGGCGATGACCGCTCTTCCCATCATGCGGCTGCTGCTGCCTTGTCCACGCGGCCAGCCCACCTCTTCCCTGCAGCGGCCGCTCCTCCACCCCTTAGCACGGCAGCTCCTTCACTTCCCCGCGTGAGCCCTCCACCTTCCCGTCTCTCGCTCCGAATCCGGCCCTGATTCCTCGTCTCTCCTCTCCGCTCCTGTCTCCATCTCTTGCTTGAGACGAGCTCCTATCTCCTCACCCGCCCACCGTCGAAGTCGGCCTCTCCCTCTCCCTTGCAGGGATGCCTCCCGCAGCGCGTCACCCCGCCTCTGCACCAGAGCCCTGCAACCAACGCCTCTCCTGGGCGCGCCTCCTCAACGCGCTCCTCCCACGCCCCGTCGCTCCCCGTCTCCCCGCCCCCCGTAACCGCTGCTCGCCACCGCGCTCCCAGCCGTCCGCGCCTGCACCTCGCCCATCGCATGTCTTTCAGCGCGCCTCTCCTCGGCGCCTGTCACTAACCACCTTCACCGCACTTCTCTCAAGACGTCTCCCCCACGGCGCGTCACCGCTTCTCTTGCGGCAGGAATCTCCTCCGCGCCGCTCATGACGCGCCTTTCTCTGGCCGTCCGTCAGTGACCGTCTTTCGGCACCTCCCCTCAAGACCTCCGCTCGCAGCACGTCACCGCTTGTCCTTCAGCGCGCCTGCCTGCTGGTCGCTAGTCACTAGCGCTGCCCCCAACGGTCCGTCGCCGAGCGACTCGACCTGCCACCTCGCCGCGCATCCACTTCACGGACGCTCTCCTCGCCCACCCCTCGTCCAGACCTCTTCAGCGTGTGTCTCTCCAACGCTTGCGGCGCCTGTGCCGACGTGTCCCATCGCGCCCGCCATCTCGCGCGCCGAACTGACGGCGCCTTCTTGAAGGCCTGCTTCCCCTGTGCTCTACTGCGCCGGAGCCGCATGCCTTGGCCTCACCGCTCTTTCCTCCCCTCCCCACAGGCCGCCCCACTCCCCGACGGGGCGGCCCCGCCTTCCTTTCGATGCCTCGACTGGTTGCAGCCGCTAACTCATGGACAGCAGCCGTGGATCCTTTGGCGAACACCGTCGACCTCCCCGGCGTGCCAACCGCCGCCATGTCGCACAGGCGACCGGTTGAACCCGCACTGCGCCAGAACCCCTGACAACGGCCGCCGTATGAAGCATCAGCGCGACGCCGGCGGGAGACATCACCGCCAACGCCTCGCGAGGCATCCGCGAGAAGCGCCCCGGCGGCCCCGCCCCTCACAGCCTCCGCCCAAGCTCCTTGCATAGCCTTACGGTGTGCCGATCAATCCCGCTCACCCGAAGAGCTTCGCCAGCGACAACCACGCCGGCGTGCACCCAGACATCCTCAACGCCATGACCGCCGCCAACCAGGGAGACGCCCCGGCCTACGGCGACGACACCTGGACCTCGACCTTCGAGCACAAAATCAAGGAAACGTTCGGCCCCGCAGCGGAAGGCTTCGCCGTGCTCAACGGAGCCGGCGCCAACATGGTCGGCCTGGCTCTCATGCTCGGCCGCTACGACGCCGTCCTCTGCGCCGACACCGCCCACATCGCCACCCACGAAACGGGCGCCACGGAACGTCTCCTGGGCGTGAAGCTCCGAACCATCCCCACCCCTCAGGGCAAGCTCCACCCGGATGACATCAAGGCCCATCTCCACCTCATCGGCCAGCACCACGAGCCTCAACCGACGGTCGTCTCCATCTCCCAGGTGACCGAGTTGGGCACCTGCTACTCCCCCGCCGAGATCGCCGCCCTGGCCGAAACGGCCCACGCCTCCGGCCTACGCCTCCACGTGGACGGCGCCCGCCTCGCCAACGCCGCCGCCCACCTGGACTGCTCCCTGAAAGCCATCACTACGGACGTGGGCGTGGACGTCTTCAGCTTCGGCGGCACCAAGAACGGCGCCATGGCCGCCGAAGCGGTGGTCGTCCTGGACCCGTCCCTGACGGACGCGGTCCCCTACCTTCGCCGCCAGTCGCTGCAGCTGGCCTCCAAGATGCGCTTCGTCTCAGCCCAGCTTTCCGCCCTCCTGACCGACGACCTCTGGCACCGCAACGCGTCCCACGCCAACCAGATGGCACTCCGTCTGGCGGACGGCCTCGCGGACGTCCCCGGCGTCACCCTCGCCTACCCCGTGGAGTCCAACGCCGTCTTCGCCACCCTCCCCCACGCGATCTCTGAATCCCTCCTGCAGAACTACCTCTTCCACTACTGGGACGAGATCGCCGGCACGGTCCGCTGGATGACCGCCTTCGACACCACCGAAGAACACGTGGACGACTTCCTGGCCGCCCTCCACAAGGAAGCCACCCCTTAGCCCTTCTCGGGCACCGTTTCACGTGAAACACCGCCACCCGCCACGCTCCCCCGGCCGGAATCCCGCAGGCGTTTCACGTGAAACACGTCCACTCACCAATCCAGAAACGGATGCCTAGGGCATGGGACGTGAAGGGCCGCCCCCGAGACCCGACCCGAGAAGAGGTCGAGGCTGGACAGAACCCGCCAGGCGCGACCCCAGCCACGGGCTTCGACGCGAACGAAGCTGCCGAGAATCACCACACGGCACTAAGCGAGCTACGCAAGAGCCGGGCAACCCAAGAAGCCGAAGAACCGAGCCGGCAGGGCGAACCGAGAAGCCGGGGCACCACCTGAGCCGGGGCGCCACGTGAGCCGGAGAGCCGCACGAGCCGGAGAGCCGCACGAGCTGGAGCGAGCTGGAGGGAGCTGGAGCGCCCCCAAGGCCGCGGCCCGGCCAGCCATTGCGCTCCCGCCGCATGCCGCACCCACGACGCAGCCCTGCGGACACACCCACAACACGAAGAAGGACCAACGCAGGCGAACAGAGAACAGAGAAGAGGAGAGAGAGAAGAGAGGAGAACCGCAGAGAAGAGAGAAGCGAAGAACGAAGGAAGGGGTTTCACGTGAAAGAGCGAGTGGTTTCACGTGAAACAGGCAAGGTCAGTCCTCGCGCTCCCGCATCGCCCGTGCCGCCTCAGGCGCCATCGTCCCGATGATGCGCTCAAGGTCGTCGATCGTCGCGAACTCCACCACGATCCGCCCCTTACGCCGCCCCAAGTCGACCTTGACCTTCGTCTCGAAGTGGTCGGAGAGCCGGTCCGCCAGATGGGTCAGCCCAGGAGCCGTAGGCTTGGGCGCCTGCCGCTCACGCGGCGCCTTCTGCGCGGCCTTCGCGCTGCCCATGGCGACGATCTCCTCCACCGCCCTCACGGACAGCAGCTCCGCCACGATGCGCTTGGCCAACTCAACCTGCTCCTCCGCACTGCTCAGGCCGAGCAGGGCGCGAGCGTGCCCGGCGCTGATGGTGCCGGCGGCCACGCGGAGCTGAACCTCCGGCGGGAGGTTGAGCAGCCGGAGCGTGTTGGTGATGTGGGATCGAGAGCGCCCCACCTTGCTGGCCAGTTGCTCGTGGGTCGCCTGGAAGTCGTCCAGCAACTGCTGGTAGGCGGCCGCCTCTTCGAGGGCGTTCAGCTGCTCGCGCTGGAGGTTCTCGATGAGCGCGTCCCGGAGGAGGTCGGTGTCCTGGGTGTTCCGGACGATCGCCGGGACCGGGTCAAGACCGACCTGCTGGCACGCCCGCCAGCGCCGCTCCCCCATGATCAGCTCGTACTGGCCGCCACCCACGGAGCGCACCACGATCGGCTGCAGAAGGCCGACCTCGCGAATGGAGTCGGCGAGCTCCTGGAGGCGCTCGTCGTCGAACACCTCACGCGGCTGACGAGGGTTGGGCACGATCGCGGTCAGCGCGACCTCTTTGAAGTACGCTCCAGCGATCGGCTTCGGGCCTGCCTCGACCGTGGCACCGTTCGAGGGAGCGGGCGCCGTACCCGGGCCGTCAACGATGGGTCCGGTCGGGATGAGCGCCCCGAGTCCCTTGCCCAATCCCCGCCGCTGCTGACTCACTGCGTCTCCTCATCCAGCCGGTCGATTCCGGTCACTCCAGGAGAGGTTACCGTTGCGGGCCCAGCGGGGTGCCCCCACGCCACACACAGTCCCGTGGGATTTACGCCGACACGGTTACAAATCTGCCCAACTCACGACTCACGCCGAACGATACCGCTCACCGCCGACGTCCACCGCCGACATCCCCCGCGCCGACCCGCCGCAGGCACACCGGAGCACGGGCATGACAGCCCACCCCCTCAGGCCGTACCTGAGAGACCCGCGAGCGACCAGCCGTCAGGCCACGGTGGCGCGGTGGGCGATCTCCCGGGCCGCGTCCATGTAGGCCATCGCCCCGCTCGACCCCGGATCGTACGTCATGACCGACTGCCCATAGCTGGGCGCCTCCGACAGCCGGACGCTGCGCGGGATGACCGTCTTCAGCACCGTCTCCCCGAAGTGCGACCGCACCTCGTCGGCGACCTGCGAAGCCAGCCGGGTACGCCCGTCGTACATCGTCAGGACGATCGTGGAGAGCCGCAGAGCCGGGTTGAGGTGCGCCTTGATGAGGTCGACGTTCCTGAGGAGCTGCCCCAGGCCCTCCAGCGCGTAATACTCGCACTGGATCGGGATCATGACCTCCTCCGCCGCGACCAGGGCGTTGACCGTCAGCAAGCCGAGGGACGGCGGGCAGTCGATGACGATGTAGTCGAACTCCGCCTCGTACGCCGCCAGCGCCCGCCGGAGCCGGGCCTCCCGCGCCACCAGCGAGACGAGCTCGATCTCCGCGCCGGCCAGGTCGATCGTGGCGGGCGCGCAGTAGAGGTTCGGCATCTCGGGGACCTGCTTGACGATCTCCACCATGGGCAGATCGTCGACGAGCACCTGGTACACATCCGGTACGTCACCACGATGCTCGGTGGCCAGGGCCGTCGAGGCGTTGCCCTGCGGGTCGAGGTCCACCACGAGGACGCGCTGGCCGTGCATCGACAGGGCCGCGGCAATGTTCACCGAGGTGGTGGTCTTGCCGACGCCGCCCTTCTGGTTGGCCACCGCGATCACTCTGCACTTCGCCGGCCGAGGCCAGGAGTTGTCGCCGTCGCCGCTGGTGCCACCCCTCTGGGCGGCGGCGGGCTGCTCGGTGGCTGGCTGAGGGGCGGCCGGTTGGGTGGTGGCAGGTGTTTCACGTGAAACCACTGAACTGAGCGCCTCTCGTACCAACGGCGAATCACCGGGGTTCAGGGGGGTCTGGGTCACGTTGGCCATCCTTTCAACCAGTGGTGTGCCGGTGCCGGGAATTTGCTGTTGCGACACGCCCATTTCGGGCCATCCAACCCCGGTTGGGCTCTCGGACAGACGGCTGTCCGGCCAGCCAAGACCGCAAGACGCGACTGGCACAACCGTCACCTCCTTCGTCGCCGCCTGGCTCGCTCCGGCGCGCGACCCGCTACCACCCGAACCAATGTTGCAGGCGGCTCGACCTTACCGTGCCCGACGGTCACAAGCTCGGCCGTTCGGGCCCCGCAGGCCCGCAATTGGGACTCCGCCTCGGCGAGCTCGCCGGCGGCTCGCTCCCCCTTCATGGCTATCAGCTCGCCGCCCTCACGCAGAAGAGGCATGGCCCATTTCAGCAGCCGGTCGAGCGGCGCGACCGCCCGAGCACTGGCGACGTCGAACTCCCGCTCCCCCGCCAGATCCTCGGCTCGCCCGCGCAGCACCTCGACGTTGTCCAGCTTGAGCGCCTCGACGCACTCCTCCAGGAACACCGTACGGCGAAGCAACGGCTCCAGCAGCGTGACCTCGATGTCCTGGCGGACGATGGCCAGCACCAGCCCCGGCAGCCCCGCCCCCGAGCCGATGTCCACCAGCCGCACCTCCGGCGGCACGGCCTCGGCGACCACGGCGCAGTTGAGCAGGTGGCGATCCCAGATACGCGGCACCTCACGCGGCCCCAGCAAGCCCCGGACGACGCCGGGGCCCGCCAGCAGCGCGGCGAACGCGTTCGCACGGTCCCATGCCTCCCCGGCGAAGACGTCCCGCGCTATGTCCGGCGGCGCCGGAAGCTCTTCGCTCACTGGATGCTGGCCCTTTCTCAGTCTCAGGTGGTGTTCGTACTCAGGTTGCCTGCTCGGCGGTGATGCCGGTGGGCGTTCGACGGTGGTGTCTCGACGTTCTAGGGGCGGTGTCCACCCAAGGCCAGATGTGAGATCACACTGGAAGACTAGCGGGCTGGCATGTGGGTGACGGTCGAGCACGCCGCCGCGCGCCCCTCCCGATCCACCCTCGACACCAAATCCCTTACAAACGACATAGAGCGCATATCACCCGAAAGAAACTCTCAGAGGCACTTTTCGGGACGAACAACAAGGTCAACGCACAAAACCCCGCGCTCCCCCGCTAGCAGCGCCGAACTCCAACGCCAGCGCACAAAGACGCCGGACAACTCACCAACAGCAAGAAACAGGGATCGAGCCGCACAAGCACGGAGGCCAGCCCGCAAACCCGTCAGCGGCCCACATAGGCCCCCGCATCCCGTACGTACAGCTATAGATACGGAAACGGCCGCCCATCAGCGCACCCAAGCGCCGACAGACGGCCGAACCGGCTCACCATGCACGTTTCAGGCGGGAAGGACCACCACGTACCGCTGCGGCTCCTCACCCTCGGACTCGCTACGCAGCCCGGCGGCCGCCACCGCGTCGTGGACGATCTTCCGCTCGAACGGCGTCATCGGGTGCAGCGCCTTCGGCTCACCCTTGTCCTTGACCTGGTTGGCGACCTCGGTGCCGAGCTTGCTCAGCTCGGCCCGGCGCCGCTCGCGGTAACCGGCGACGTCGAGCATGAGCCGCGACCGCTCCCCGGTCTGCCGGTGGACGGCCAGCCGGGTCAGCTCCTGCAGCGCCTCCAGGACCTCGCCGGCGGGCCCGACCAGCTCGTTGCCCTTGAGCCCCACGACGGAGACCATGGCGCGGTCGCCCTCGACGTCCATGTCGATGTCGCCGTCGATGTCGGCGATGTCGAGAAGGCCCTCGACGTAGTCGGCAGCGATCTCGCCTTCCTGCTCAAGCGCGTTGAGATCAGGAGCCTTCTCCTGCTCGGCCTCGGTCATGGCCGGCCTCTCCTTCGTGTTCAAGACTTCTTGCTGCCGGTGCGCTTGCTGCGGGACTGGCGGCTGGGCTGCTGCCTAATGATCTTAGGCTCCGGCGGGGCGGGAGGGGCCTCCTCTTCCGGAGTGGTCTTGCGCATCTTTGCCACCAGGCCGGGCTTGGGCGTCACGGGGATGGCGTTGCCCTTGGCGTCGAACTGCGGCATCGGGTGCCGGCTGTAGAACCAGTGCTGCTGGCCCAGCGTCCACAGGTTGGTGGTGACCCAGTAGAGGATCAGGCCCAGCGGGAAGTTGAGGCTGAAGAAGGCGAACAGCGGCGAGATGTACATCAGGATCTTCTGCTGCTGCGCCATGGGGTTGTCCGGCATCTGCGCCATCGAGCGGGTCACGCTCTGCCGGACGGTGAGGAACGTGGTGAGCGAGCTGATCGCCACGAAGAAGCCGATGACGACCTTCTGGGCGATGTCAGGGGCCTCGAAGAACGTGGCGGGCAGGGGAGCGTTGATGATCAGCGCGTGCTTGGCGCTGTCGACCAGCTCCTGCGACATGCCGAACTTGGCCTGGTCGGCGGCGATGGCCCGCAGCACGGTGAACATCGAGATGAAGATCGGGAACTGCGCCACGACGGGGAGGCAGCCACCGAGGGGGTTGGCGCCCGCGCCCTGGTACAGCGCCATGACCTCCTGGTTCATGCGCTGCTTGTCGTTCTTGTAGCGCTTGCGGAGCTCCTGGACCTTCGGTGCCAGCTCCTGCATCTTCCGCGACGACCGCATCTGCTTGAGGAACAGCGGGAAGATGAGGATCCGCATGCAGACGGTCAGCGTGACGATGGTCAGCGCCCAGGTCAACCCGCTGTTGGGGTCGAGGAAAGTGCTGTAGACCTGGTGGATCCAGGTGATGACTTGGGCGACGGCCGTGTACAGCCAATTGAGCCAGGACAGCTCCACCGAGCTAGCTCCCTTGCGTTTCGTGGGACCGGACCGGGCGTGGGGGCACCGGGTCTATACCTCCGGGATGGAATGGGTGGCACCGCCCGATGCGCCGGACAGTCAGCCATGTGCCGCGCAATGCCCCATGTACGGCAATCGCCTCGAGCCCATACGCGCTGCACGACGGGTAGAACCGGCAGCGTGGACCGAGCATCGGGCTGATGAACGCCCGGTAGAACCGAATGGGGATGATCAGCGCCCGGGCGGCGAGGCCCGGCATCCCTTGCGGCTGCTCCGTCATCTGTGTCCACCCGTCGAGGACTCGCGCCGCCTGAGCAAACGATCCAGCGCGGCGTCGAGATCGGCGGCCAGTTGCTCGACGCACGCGGACGCGGCCGGTGGATTGGCGCGTACCACCAGCAGGCTACCTCGCGGCAGCCGGTCGAGACGGTCGCGCATCAGGTGTCGGAGCCGTCGTTTGACCTTGTTCCGGGTCACCGCGCCACCAACGGCCTTGCTCACCACGAAACCAACCAGAGGTGTCTCTTCCCCAGAAAGGTTGAGATGCACCACCAAAGTGGGGCGTCCGGCGCGTTTGCCGCGTCGGACCGCCGCTTCGAACTCGTCCCCGCGTCGCATGCGGGATTGACGGGACAGCACCGTATACGCCTAACGCCCGTCGGCGAGGTACACCGACGGGCCGGACTTCGGGCGCGGGTCGATCAGGCCGACAGCTTCTCGCGGCCCTTGCGGCGACGGGCGGCGAGGATGGCGCGACCGGCCCGGGTGCGCATCCGCAGCCGGAAGCCGTGGGTCTTCGCGCGACGACGGTTGTTCGGCTGGAAAGTACGCTTGCTCACGGGTGGGCTCCAGGCTTGAAGGTGCGCCCAGGGGCGCTTATACACACATGACTGGCCTGCCGTGGGAGCGAGGGCACGCGAAATAGCCGTCGCGTGGCAAGCCGACCGTCGTACGTTACGGGCCAACGGCGTCCCAGGTCAAACTGAACGGGTTATCCACTGATCCACAGGCGACTTTTCCACCGCCGGGCCAACGTCCACAGTTTGTGCATCCAGGTGCCACTACGCTGTGGACAACGTCTTGAACACAGCTGTGCACATGGATACTGTCGGCCCTTCTGGACCACCGGAAACACCGTGCACAGCCTGTGGATCTCCTGTGGAGGACCTGGGTACGAAGCCCTGCCGCCACGCTGTGGACGAAGGGGTCGCCGACCGCTCGGGGCGACCACGGTCATGTGGATAAACGATCGCGGGGGGCCGCGAGAGGAAGGAGGGGAGCCGCACCATGAGTGGTGTCGACCTCGGCACGGTATGGGCGAGGGCCCTGGGCAACTTCCTCAACGAGAACGTGCCCATCCAGCAGCGCACCTGGCTGTCGATGGTCCGTCCGATCGCTCTCGCGGACGACACGATCGTGCTCGGCGTCCCCAACGACTTTCTCAAGGACCTCATCGAGGGCAAGTTGCGCCCGCTGGTGGCCCACGCGCTGTCCCAGGAGCTGGGGATGACGATGCGGCTGGCCGTGATGATCGACACCACGGCTCCGGAACAGCCTTTGCCGGACGCCCATCAACAGCCTGTGAATGTGCCTTATCCCCAGAGTGTGGATAGCCAGCCGCGTTACACACAGCCGGTGCAACCCCAGCACTACCAGGCATCCGAGCCCCCGCAGTTCTATTCTCCACAGCCCGAGCAGCCTCCGGCGTCCACCGAATATCCACAGCCTTCGTTCTCTTTTGAACAGGTGCAGCCGTACACACCGCCTGTGGAGAAAGCGCCGGAGCCGGCGCCGAATCGCTGGGAAGCGAAGAGCAACAAGCCCAGCGAGCCGGCCAGACTCAACCAGAAGTACACATTTGAGACATTCGTCATCGGCGCCAGCAACCGGTTCGCGCACGCCGCGGCCGTGGCGGTGGCCGAATCCCCCGCGAAGGCGTACAACCCGCTCTTCATTTACGGCGACTCCGGCCTGGGGAAGACCCACCTGCTGCACGCGATCGGGCATTACGCGCAGAGCCTGTACGACGGCGCCCGGGTGAGGTACGTGAGCTCGGAGGAGTTCACCAACGACTTCATCAACAGCATCCGCGACCACAAGGCCGACGGCTTCCGCGGCCGCTACCGCGCGATCGACATCCTGCTTGTGGACGACATCCAGTTCCTGGAGGGCAAGGAGCAGACGCAGGAGGAGTTCTTCCACACCTTCAACACCCTGCACAACGCCAACAAGCAGATCGTCATCTCCAGCGACCGCGCGCCCAAGCAGCTCATCACGCTGGAGGACCGGCTGCGCAACCGGTTCGAGTGGGGCCTGATCACCGACGTCCAGCCGCCCGAGCTGGAGACCCGCATCGCGATCCTGCGGAAGAAGGCCATCCAGGAGGGCCTGGCCGCGCCGCCCGAGGTGCTGGAGTACATCGCGAGCCGGATCTCCACCAACATCCGCGAGCTGGAGGGCGCCCTGATCAGGGTGACCGCGTTCGCCAGCCTCAACAGGCAGGGTGTGGACCTGCAGCTCGCCGAGGTCGTGCTGAAGGACCTGATCACCTCGGAGTCCGACACCGAGATCACGATCGCGGCCATCATGACCGAGACCGCCAACTACTTCGGCATCAGCATCGAAGACCTGTGCGGCACCTCGCGCAGCCGCGCGCTCGTCAACGCCCGGCAGATCGCCATGTACCTGGCGCGCGAGCTGACCGAGCTGTCGCTGCCGAAGATCGGCCAGCAGTTCGGCGGCCGCGACCACACCACCGTGATGCACGCCGAGCGCAAGATCCGGTCGCTCATCGCCGAGCGCAGGTCGATGTACAACCAGGTCAACGAGCTGACAATGCGTATCAAACAGAGCAAGCGTGGATCTTGATGCTCGTACACAGCCTGTGGAAAACACTGTGGACCAGCGGAAACGCAAAATCGGCGCGTCGGTACGACCGCCAATGCCGGGAAAAATCCACCCACAAGGGCTGGGGACGAATCTGGGGACATCCTGAGGAGAACCTGGGGATGACTCGTGGATAACGTGTGGACGGCCTGTGAACAGTCGATCTGGGACTCCAGAAGGCCCCCTCTTACCCCGTGGACAACCTGTGGAAACCTCGTGGATAACCGGTGGATGAACACCCCATGATCTGGGGACGGCCTGTGGGCGACGAATCTCCATCCCCAGGCGGCGAAGTTTCCCCCAGGCGTCACCCACACCCTCGGTGGATGAAAACAGGGGCACTGAGCTGCGAGGACATCAGTTGTCCACAGTTCCCACAGCCCCTAGTGTGATGACCTCTTATCTCTCTTACTAAGAAAATCAAAGACCCATAGAGGGGTTCTCCCCGAACCGCGGTGCGGGAGAGTGAACACTTGAATCAACGACGAACCCAGGAGGCTGATCACCGTGATGTTCCGAATCGAGCGAGACGTCCTCGCTGAGGCGGTGGCATGGACGGCACGCAGTCTCCCGGCGCGCCCGTCGGTGCCCGTGCTCGCCGGCATGCGCCTGGAGGTGACGGAGGGCCAGCAGCTCAAGCTGTCGGGGTTCGACTACGAGGTCTCCGCCGAGGTCACGCTCGAACTCCACACCGGTGAGGCGGGCGTCGTCCTGGTCTCGGGCAAGCTGCTCGCCGAGATCACGCGCGCGCTTCCCGCACAGCCTGTGGACTTCGTGGTGGAAGGCGCCAAGGCCGTCGTCACGTGCGGCAGCGCCCGGTTCACCCTGCTGACCATGCCTGTGGAGGACTACCCGTCGCTCCCGGCCATGCCGCCGGCCGCCGGGCGGGTGGGCAGCGACGTGTTCGCCTCCGCCGTCAGCCAGGTCGCCGTCGCGGCGGGCCGGGACGACACGCTGCCGATGCTCACGGGCGTGCGCATGGAGATCGAGGGCGACACCGTCACCCTCGCCGCCACCGACCGCTACCGGCTCGCCGTGCGCGAGCTCAAGTGGCAGCCGGGTCAGCCCGACTTCGCCGCGATCGCGATGATCCCCGGCAAGACGCTCGCCGACACCGCCAAGGCCCTCGGCACCACCGGCGCCGAGGTGGAGATCGCGCTCAGCTCGGCCGGCGGCACCGGCGAGGGCATGATCGGCTTCTCCAGCGCGGGCCGGCGCACCACGACGCGGCTGCTCGACCCCGAGTTCCCCAAGTACCGCTCGCTGCTGCCCACGGAGTTCTCCGCGCGCGCCGACCTGTCCACAGGCCCGTTCGTCGAGGCGGTGAAGCGCGTGGCCCTGGTCGCCGAGCGCAACACCCCCGTACGCCTGGCGTTCAAGAGCGGCGAGGTCGTGCTGGAGGCCGGCAGCGGCGACGAGGCGCAGGCCGTCGAGGCACTGCCTGTGGATTACGAGGGCGAGGAGATGAACATCGCCTTCAACCACCAGTTCCTGCTGGAGGGGCTCGGCGCGATCGACTCCGACGTGGCGCGCCTGCAGATGACGACCTCGACCAAACCGGCCATCCTCACAGGGGGCAAGCCTGTGGACGAAGGCGCAGGTACGGACTACCGTTACCTGATCATGCCCATCCGCCTGTCGGGCTGATCCCGTCATCGGGGATGATGGAAGCCTGACAAGGGGGTAGAGGAGCGTCATGCAGATCGGCATGGTGGGACTGGGCAAGATGGGCGGCAACATGGCCGAGCGGCTGCGCCGCGGCGGCCAGGAGGTGGTCGGTTACGACCGCGACCCCGGCATCAGCGACGTGGCCAGCCTGAAGGAGCTGGTCGAACGGCTGTCCGCGCCGCGCGCGGTCTGGGTCATGGTTCCCGCGGGCAAGCCCACCCAGCAGACGATCGACGAGCTCGGCGAGCTGCTCGACGAAGGCGACATCGTCGTCGACGGCGGCAATTCACACTATGTGGACGACCAGAAGCACGCCGCCGAGCTGCGCGAGAAGGGCATCGGCTTCGTCGACTGCGGCGTGAGCGGCGGCGTGTGGGGGCTCCAGAACGGCTACGCCCTCATGTGCGGCGGCGAGCAGGCCGACGTCGACCGGCTCATGCCGATCTTCGAGACGCTCAAGCCCGAGGGCGAGGACGGCTTCGTCCACGCCGGTGACGTCGGTGCCGGCCACTTCGCGAAGATGGTCCACAACGGCATCGAGTACGGCATGATGCAGGCGTTCGCGGAGGGCTGGGAGCTTCTGGAGGCGTCCGACGTCGTCAAGGACGTCAGGGGCTCCTTCAGCAGCTGGCGCACCGGCACCGTCATCCGCTCCTGGCTGCTCGACCTGATGGTGCGGGCGCTCGACGACGACGAGCACCTCGACCAGCTCCGCGGTTACGCCCAGGACTCCGGCGAGGGCCGCTGGACGGTCCAGGCGGCCGTCGACCACGCCGTGCCGCTGCCGGTGATCACCGCCGCCCTGTACGCGCGGTTCGCCTCGCGTCAGGACGACTCCCCCGCGATGAAGGTCGTCGCCGCGCTGCGCAACCAGTTCGGCGGCCACGCGATCACCTCGACCGAGGGCAGCACCGGCAAGGGCGCCGACTCGCCCGGCGCCGACGTGGCCCCGCCGCGCGAAGCCGAGTAACCCGGCCGAGCAGCCCAGCCGGGGTCCGGCCGGTCGGGCCGGCCGGTGGTCCACAGGCCGGCCGGGGAAGCCAGAGGTTTTCCACAGGACGGCAAGCCGGTGACACGGGCGGCCCCCGCGGCGGACTAACCTTCGTGGGGTGCATGTCGCCCACCTCTCGCTGACCGACTTCAGGTCCTACGCGTCCGTGGAGCTCGGTCTGGAACCGGGCGTCACGGCTCTCGTCGGGCCCAACGGCCAGGGCAAGACCAACCTGGTCGAGGCCCTCGGCTATGTCGCGACGCACTCCAGCCACCGCGTGGCCAACGACGCGCCGCTGGTGCGGCAGGGGGCCGCGCGGGCCATCGTGCGCTGCGCCGTCCACAGGGACGACCGGCGGGCGCTGGTGGAGCTGGAGATCAACCCGGGCAAGGCCAACCGGGCGCGGCTCAACCGCTCCCCCGTGTCCAGGCCGCGCGACGTCATCGGGCTGCTGCGCACGGTGCTGTTCGCGCCGGAGGACCTTGCGCTGTCCAAGGGCGACCCGTCGGAGCGCCGCCGTTTCCTCGACGACCTGCTCGTGGCCAGGGCCCCGAGGTTCGCCGGGGTCCGGGCCGACTACGACCGGGTGCTGAAGCAGCGCGGCGCCCTGCTGCGCACGGCCGCGCAGGCCCGCAGAGGCAGCAGGAGCGGCCGGCGGGCCGAGAGCGACACCGCGTTCGCCGCCGCGGGCGCCGGCGACGTCCTGAGCACGCTGGAGGTGTGGGACGCCCACCTCGCCAGGCACGGCGCGGAGCTGTTGCGGGCGCGGCTGGAGCTCATCGAGGCGCTGCGCCCGCTGGTGGCCGGGGCCTACGCCGCGCTGGCCCCCACGAGCGCCCCCGCGACGCTGGCCTACCGCAGCACGTTGTCCACAGGTGGGGACGGCGCGGAGGACGAAGTCGCCGGTGAGCGGGGATCTCCCGATGCGCAGACGTTATCCACAGACTTGGGGAAAACCCTTGAACAGCAGCTCCGCGACCGGCTCACGGAGGTCCGCCAGGCCGAGCTGGAACGGGGCGTCACCCTGGTCGGCCCACACCGCGACGACCTGATCCTGGGCCTCGGCGACCTGCCCGCCCGCGGCTACGCCAGCCATGGCGAGTCGTGGTCGTTCGCGCTGGCGCTGCGGCTGGCCGCCTACGACCTGCTGCGGGCCGACGGCGGCGACCCGGTGCTGATCCTCGACGACGTGTTCGCCGAGCTCGACAGCCAGCGCCGGCGCAGGCTGGCCGAGATCGTCGCGCCGGCCGAACAGGTGCTGATCACCGCCGCCGTGCCCGACGACGTGCCGAAGGAGCTGGCGGGAGCCCGTTTCGACGTCGCTGAGGGGAGCGTGACCCGTGTCCGATGAGCAGCACAACGCGGCGGCCAGGGGGGCCGCCATGGCGAGGGAGAAGCTCGCGCAGGCCAAGGCCGACGCGGCCAAGCGCGGCCAGCTTCCGCGCCGCGAGCCCAGGCGCAAGGCCGGCCCGCGCAGGGAGGCCGGCGATCCCCAGCTCTTCGGCCGGGCCATCGCCGACCTGCTGGCCGACCGCGGCTGGGAGTGCTCGGCGGCCGTCGGCGCGGTGTTCGGCCGGTGGAAGGAGATCGTCGGCCCCGACCTGGCCGCCCACACCCGGCCGGAGTCCTTCGACGAGGGCGAGGTGCTCATCGCGGCCGATTCCACGGCCTGGGCGACGCAGGTCAGGCTGCTCGCGCGCACCCTCATCCGCAGGCTCAACGAGGAGCTGGGTGACGGTTCCGTGACAAAGGTCAAGGTCAGGGGGCCGCAGAACGCGCCCCGGCCCACAGGGGGTTTGCGGGTGACCGGAAGTAGAGGGCCCGGCGACACCTATGGTTAGGCGCCGGGGGCGATCAGACAGCCGCAGACGCGATAAGCCCCCTTTCCGAAGGGGGGATGCTTGAGTGGGGGGCAAATCGAGCTAGGGCGCATCACAGGCGCGTGTATTGCCACCACGGGCTCCGGGAAGCGGTAGAATGAAAAAGGATTCCGGACACGTCCGCTTGCGTGTCACCCCGGCAGTAAGCCGACTCCCCCGGGTGACCGCGCATCGGGGCACTCACGACGGTGACGGGCACGGTAGGGGCAGCATGAAGTTGACGGCCTCCCCCGCCGCGTGTCCGCGGCAGGAGGATTTCGCAGTTGTCCTACGACGCTAGCTCAATCACCGTACTCGAAGGACTTGAGGCGGTTCGCAAACGCCCGGGTATGTATATCGGCTCCACCGGTGAGCGCGGCCTGCACCACCTCGTCTACGAGATCGTGGACAACGCGGTGGACGAGGCGCTGGCCGGTTTCGCCACCAGGATCGACATCTCGCTGCTGGCCGACGGCGGCGTGCGCGTCGTCGACAACGGCCGCGGCATCCCCACGGGCATCCACCCTGTGGAGAAGCGCTCGGCCGTCGAGGTCGTGCTGACCACGCTCCACGCGGGCGGCAAGTTCGACAGCCAGTCCTACGCGGTCTCCGGCGGCCTGCACGGCGTCGGCTCGGCCGTCGTCAACGCGCTGTCCACCGCCATGGACGTCGAGGTCAAGCAGAACGGCCACTACTGGCGGCAGCGCTACGAGCACTCCAAGCCCACCGCGCCGCTGGCCCAGGGCGAGGAGACCGACGAGACCGGCACGACGATCACGTTCTGGCCCGATCCCGACGTCTTCGAGACCACCACCTGGAACTACGAGACGCTCTCGCGCCGGTTCCAGGAGACGGCCTTCCTCAACAAGGGCCTGACGATCACGTTCACCGACGAGCGGCCCGACCACGTCAACGGCGAGCCGCACACGGTCGAATACCACTACGAGGGCGGCCTGGCCGACTTCGTCAAGCACCTCAACGCCAAGAAGGAGGCGGCGCACGCGTCGATCGTCTCCTTCGAGGAGGAGGGCGACGGCATCGCGGTCGACATCGCCATGCAGTGGAACAACTCCTACTCGGAGTCGGTCTACACGTTCGCCAACATGATCAACACGGCTGAGGGCGGCACCCACGAGGAGGGCTTCCGCGCGGCGCTGACGACCATCGTCAACCGCTACGCGCGCGAGCAGAAGTTCCTCAAGGAGGGCAAGGACGACAACCTCTCCGGCGAGGACGTCCGCGAGGGCCTGACCGCGATCATCTCGGTCAAGCTGTCCGACCCGCAGTTCGAGGGCCAGACCAAGACCAAGCTGGGCAACACCGAGGCCAAGTCGTTCGTGCAGAAGGCCTGCAACGACCACCTGCGCGACTGGTTCGAGCGCAACCCCGGCGAGGCCAAGGACATCATCAACAAGTCGCTGCAGGCCAGCCGCGCCCGCCTGGCGGCCCGCCAGGCCCGCGACCTGACCCGGCGCAAGTCGCTCCTGGAGTCCGGCAGCGGCCTTCCCGGCAAGCTGGCCGACTGCCAGTGGAACGACCCGGAGAAGTGCGAGCTGTTCATCGTCGAGGGCGACTCGGCCGGCGGCTCGGCCAAGGGCGGCCGCGACTCGCGCTTCCAGGCGATCCTGCCCATCCGCGGCAAGATCCTCAACGTCGAGAAGGCGCGGATCGACAAGGTCCTGAAGAACAACGAGGTCCAGGCGCTCATCACCGCCCTGGGCACCGGCGTGCACGACGAGTTCGACATCGCCAAGCTGCGTTACCACAAGGTGATCCTGATGGCCGACGCCGACGTCGACGGCCAGCACATCAACACCCTGCTGCTGACGCTGCTGTTCAGGTTCATGCGGCCGCTGATCGAGGCCGGGCACGTCTACCTGTCGTGCCCGCCGCTCTACAAGATCAAGTGGGACCGGAAGGGCGAGGACGCCTCCTACGCCTACTCCGACGCCGAGCGCGACGCGGTCATCAACGACGGCATTGCGCAGGGCAAGGCAGACCCGCGCCCGCGGGACAACGTCCAGCGGTTCAAGGGCCTCGGCGAGATGAACGCCGGCCAGCTCTGGGAGACCACCATGAACCCGGCGACGCGACTGCTGCGCCTGGTCACGCTCGACGACGCGGCCCAGGCCGACGACCTGTTCAGCGTGCTCATGGGCGAGGACGTCGAGGCGCGGCGCGACTTCATCATCCGCAACGCGCGCGACGTTCGCTTCCTCGACGTTTAAGAAGGACCTAAACCTGTGACGGACGTGAACACCACTCCCCCGGCTGACCGCATCGAACCGGTGGACATCCAGTCCGAGATGCAGCGCAGTTACATGGACTACGCGATGTCCGTCATCGTGTCCAGGGCGCTGCCTGACGTGCGCGACGGTCTCAAGCCGGTGCACCGGCGGGTGCTCTACGCGATGTACGACGGTGGCTACCGTCCCGACCGCGGCTACTTCAAGTGCGCCCGCGTCGTCGGCGACGTGATGGGCACCTACCACCCCCACGGCGACACCTCGATCTACGACGCGCTGGTCCGCCTGGCCCAGCCGTGGTCGCTGCGCTATCCGCTGGTCGACGGGCAGGGCAACTTCGGCTCGCCGGGCAACGACCCGGCGGCCGCGATGCGGTACACCGAGTGCAAGCTCGCGCCCATCGCCATGGAGATGCTGCGCGACATCGACAAGGACACCGTCGACTTCCGCCCGAACTACGACGGAAAGTCGCAGGAGCCCGACGTCCTGCCGGCGCGGTTCCCGCAGCTGCTGGTCAACGGCTCGGGCGGCATCGCGGTCGGCATGGCCACCAACATCCCGCCGCACAACCTGCGCGAGGTCTCGGCCGCCGTCCGGTGGTACCTGGAGAACCCCGAGGCCGACGACGAGGAGCTGCTGGAAGCCTCGATCAGGCTGGTCAAGGGGCCCGACTTCCCGACCAAGGCGCTGATCGTCGGACGCCGGGGCATCGAGGACGCGTACCGCACCGGGCGCGGCTCGATCACCATGCGCGCGGTCGTCGAGGTCGAGGAGGACAAGGGCCGGCAGGCGCTCGTCGTCACCGAGCTGCCGTACCAGGTCAACCCGGACAACCTGGCGTTGAAGATCGCCGAGCTGGTGCGCGAGGGCAAGCTCTCGGGCATCGCCGACGTACGCGACGAGAGCTCCTCGCGGGTCGGGCAGCGCCTGGTGATCGTGCTCAAGCGCGACGCGGTCGCCAAGGTCGTGCTCAACAACCTGTACAAGCACACCCAGCTCCAGGACACCTTCGGCGCCAACATGCTGGCGCTGGTCGACGGCGTGCCGCGCACGCTGCGGCTCGACCAGTTCATCCGCCACTACGTGGCCCACCAGGTCGAGGTCATCGTCCGCCGGACGCGTTACCTGCTGCGCAAGGCCGAGGAGCGCGCGCACATCCTGCGCGGGCTGCTGAGGGCCCTTGAGCGGCTCGACGACGTCATCGCCCTCATCCGGGCCTCGGAGTCGGCCTCGCACGCCCAGCAGGGCCTCATGGGGCTCCTGGAGATCGACGAGATCCAGGCGCAGGCCATCCTGGACATGCAGCTGCGCAAGCTGGCCGCCCTGGAGCGGCAGGCCATCCAGGACGAGTACGACGGCCTGATGGCCCAGATCGCCGAGTACAACTCGATCCTGGCCAGCGAGGCCCGCCAGCGCGAGATCATCGGCGACGAGCTGACCGAGGTCGTCAACCGCTACGGCGACGAGCGCAAGACCGAGATCATCGCCTACGACGGCGACATGTCGATCGAGGACCTCATCGCCGAGGAGGAGATCGTCGTCACGATCACCCGCGGCGGTTATGCCAAGCGGACTCGTACCGACCTCTACCGGGCGCAGAAGCGGGGCGGCAAGGGCGTGCGCGGCGCCCAGCTGCGCCAGGACGACATCGTCGACCACTTCTTCGTCACCACGACGCACCACTGGCTGCTGTTCTTCACGAACAAGGGCCGGGTGTACCGGGTCAAGGCGTACGAGCTGCCTGATGCCGGGCGTGACGCCCGTGGCATGCATCTCGCGAACCTTTTGGCCATGCAGCCCGACGAAACAGTCATGGAAGTTCTCGACCTCCGCGACTACGACGTCGCCCCCTACCTGGTGCTCGCCACGCGCAGCGGCCTGGTCAAGAAGACGCGCCTGTCCGAGTACGACTCCCCCAGGTCGGGCGGTCTGATCGCGATCAACCTGCGCGAGGACGACGAGGTCATCGGCGCCCGCCTGGTCTCCGAGACCGACGATCTGCTGCTCGTCTCCAAGGGCGCGCAGTCGATCAGGTTCACCGCCTCCGACGAGGCGCTGCGGCCCATGGGCCGCGCGACCAGCGGTGTCATCGGCATGAGGTTCCTCGAAGGAGACGAACTTCTCGCCATGAATCGGATCGCCGACGGTCAAGATGTGCTTATCGCCACGAAGGCTGGGTACGCAAAACGGACGCCAGTGGAGCAGTATCCAGTTCAAGGACGTGGCGGTAGGGGCGTGCTGACTGCGAAAATCGTGAGCTCCCGTGGCAAGCTGGTCGGAGCCGTCATGGTCAACCCAGAGGACGAGGTCTTCGCGATCACGTCCGCCGGCGGGGTGATCCGGACGAGTGCCGGCGAGATCAAGCAGTCCGGCCGCCAGACCATGGGAGTGCGATTGATGAACCTCGCCGAAGGCGACAGCGTGGTTGCCCTCGCCCGGAACGCGGAGTCGATGGAGACTCCGGTGGAGAATGAGGAAGACGGGGGAGGAGAGTAAATCATGAGCGCCCAGGGTGGCACCGCCAGAGCCCAGGCGGCGTCGGGTAACGGACAGCAGCCGAAGAAGTCCACTGAGCCGGAAATCTTCAATTCGGTCGACGGCGAGCAGGACAGGACGCCCGCGAAGGGCGCCGCCGCTCAGCCCCGCTCCAAGGACGAGCCGCAGGCGGAGGGCAACGAGACGGTGCGCCTCCGTCCGTCGCTCACCAGTGAGGCACCTCCGCCCGTCGAGATGCCCAAGAAGAAGTCGTCGAACAACGCGGGGTCCAGGCTGCCCCGCAAGGCACACCTGGTGTTGCGCCGCATCGAGCCGTGGTCGGCCATGAAGTTCAGCTTCGTGGTGTCCCTGGTCTGCTTCGTGGTGCTCTTCGTGGCAGTGGCCGTCCTGTACGGCGTGCTGTCGGCCCTGGGGGTGTTCGACTCACTCGTCGACCTGGTCAACCAGCTCGGCAAGGGTGAGCAGGGACAGAGCTCGATCCCGATCAACATCGCCTCGTGGTTCGAGCCGGTGCGCATCCTCGGGTACACCGCGCTGATCGGCGCCGTGAACGTGGTGCTGATCACCGCTCTGTCCACGCTGGGCGCGGTCATCTACAACATCGCTTCCGACCTGGTCGGGGGCGTTGAGGTGACGTTCAGCGAGGCCGAATAGCAGGTTCGGGCGGGGGCTCGTGCCGTACCGGGGTGGCTGGTACGGCACGAGCAGCCCGTCGGACACGGTAAGCTTTTCTCGTCCGAACAACTGGTTCGCCTCCAAGAGGCGAATGCGATACCGTTCGGTGTGCGGGGCTATAGCTCAGACGGTTAGAGCGCTTCCCTGATAAGGAAGAGGTCCCAGGTTCAAGTCCTGGTAGCCCCACAGTTTCTCAATGCAGAGGCCGTTTCCTGGAGATCGGGGGACGGCCTTTTGAGTGTTTGTCATCAATGTGCCGCCACGAGTGTCAGTCTTCAGGTGCCAGAGGTCGATTCGCATTGACATCAGCTGGGGGCGCGGCGGCGCTGGGCGAGGTCGAATGATGGGCGGGTCGAACGATCCGCCGGCGGGCCCATCACTCGATCCTCTCTGACCACTGACCCGGCTGAGGGCCTGCTCGTCTCGGGCGGAACGGCGGGAGTGCGCGGGCTCGCCTTCTACTCGCGGTACTTCGTGCGCGTCACGTCCAGGCGTGCGGCGTTCCTGTACATGCCGGCGTCGATCGGGATGGCCTCGTCGACGACATCTGTGCAGGCGCCGGAAGGCACGCCGTCGGGATGAGCCGCCACAATGGTCCGGCCCCGCGCGTAGTACCTGGCCTCACCGATCGCCGCGGCCAGGTCGGAGTTCGAGCTCACCACCAGCGCCGCCTCGCACGCTTCGGTGCACAGGTCACCGACCAAGTGAGCCGCCAGTCGCACGTCGACCTGCTTCTCCTTGCAGCTGCCGGTCTTGTCGTCGTACTTGGTCCTCCCATGAACGGCTGGAACCGCTTGCCGTAGACGCGGATGGTGTCCTGTTCGAACTGCTTCTGATTCACTCCGGCCTGACCGCTCAGCGCCGTGGTGAAGTACTTCACCCTGATCAGCTTGCCGTTGTACGCCTTCAGTACCTGGTCGCACATTCTGACGACGTCCACACGCCAGTAGCCGGGCCGGCACTTTCGCAGATTCCGTAGTAGAGGTTGGCCGCGTCGATGTAGGCGATCCATCTGCTGTCGCTGTTCAGGATTGCCTCGACCGCTCCATATGAGGTAGCTACCGCCCAGCAGGCTACGGAGCGGGGCCTAGCCTTGCCGCGACTCGATCAACGAAGGGGTGATATGCGCAGATACGTTGCGGTCATTGCCGTCGTCTCGTCGCTCCTGGCCGGTTGTGCAATTTCGTTCTCAGGACAGGAAGGGGAATCGCCGCCTCGCTTCTCGACCGATCCGCCCGCTGTCAATCGCGCGCTCGCGGATCTTACGAAAAGCGCCAAAGGCAAGGTGTTGCTTCATCATGTCGATGAGCAGGGGCGGACTGACCGCTGGACCACGAAACTCAAGATGGGAGCATCGTTTCGTCTTGAGGTGGACTGCGTTGGAGCGAGCGGGACGATAATCGTCCGCGTAGGCAGAACTCAGCTCCCTCATCGGTGCTCCATCGAGCCTGGCGGTGTGCGCGTCAGCATGATCCCCGACGACGTGGCTGTCCGGAGCGTCAAGGTCGAGGCGCCCGAGGGTGCCAAATGGGCGACTCTCATGTGGCAGCTGCCGCAGAGTTAGCAAGCCGCGCTGATGAGGAAAGGCCCCAGATTCGGATCGATGAGGCTGGGGCGGTCCGCAGGGCGTTCGTAGGATCGGGTGCATGGGGATGTTCGTCTCGGTCAGAGGGTGGCTTGAGCTGGGGTTCGCTCAGAAGCCGGACGCCGAGCGCGTCATCGCGGACGACGACCCCTACTCCGGCGGCTGGGCGTGGCCGGCGAAGCCCTTCAACTGGACGCTCTACCTGTTCTACGGGGGCGACGTCAGAGAGGGCGCGCTGCACGAGATCCGGGCCAAGGTCGAGCGACTGGCCGCACTGCCGCCGGTGGACGAGGACGGAGACCGGCCGCGGGGAGTCTTCGTGGTCACCGACGAGCGCGGCCGGGCGCGATGCTGGCACGTCCGTGAAGGGGCGGTCCTCGACGTCCCGGCGCCGGACTTCGGGTGGTTGGCGAGCTAGTACCGGAACCGGCCTTCGCCACCGGCGCGCGGTGGCAGAATGTCGCGGATGTCGAGGGCGGGGTCGTTGTGGCGGCAGCGGGATTTCGTGCTCCTGTGGGGCAGCCAGACCACCAGTTCGCTCGGGAACGAGATCTCCTATCTGGCGTTACCGCTGGTCGCGGGGCTCGTGCTGGACGCCTCGCCGGTGGAGCTCGGGCTGCTGACGGCGGCGCGGCGGTTGCCGGTGCTGTTCGCGTCGTTGCCGGCGGGGGCCCTGAGCGATCGGTGGCGCAAGCGGCCGGTGATGATCGTCGCATTCCTGGTGTCCGGGTGTGCGATGGGGACGGTGCCCTTGGCGGCCGTGGCCGGAGGGCTCACGCTCGGGCAGCTCTACGCCGTGGCGCTGGTGGTCGCGACGTGTGAGGTGTTCTTCACGCCCGCCTACCAGACGTACCCGCTGACGTTGCTCGGGCCTGAGCGGTTGATGGAAGGGAATGCCAAGCTCACCAGCACGGTCACGGTGGCGGGGATGGCGGGGCAGCCGATCGGCGGGGTGTTGATCTCGCTGTTCGGGCCGGCCAAGGCGGTGCTCGCCGACGCGCTGTCCTATCTGGTGGGCGCGCTCGCGCTGGCGTTGATCAGGTCGCCGGAGGCCAGGCCGGAGCGGAAGGAGCTGGCCCCTCGGCTGCGCGAGCAGATCGCGGAGGGGCTGCGGTACGTCGTCCGCCATCGTGTGATCGGGCCGCTGGTGCTCTACATGGCCACGGTCAGCTTCTGCATCGCCGGGCTGAGCGCGCTGGAGGTCAACTACGTCGTACGGGAGCTCGGCTGGTCGGGCCTGGCGACCGGCCTGGTGTTCGGGGTGAGCATGGCCGGCGGGCTGGCGGCCGGGGCGGTCGCGGGGCCGCTCACCGAGCGGTACGGCATGCCACGCGTGCTGCTCGGGGCCGCCTTCGCGTACCCGTTGTGCAGCGGGTCGATCGGGCTGGTGGGGCCGGGACTGGCCGGGCAGCTCGTGGTGGGCGTCTCGTGGACGTTGATGATCATCGTCACGCTCGTCTTCCAGAGCACCCAGCGCAGTCTGCGGCAGCTCCTGACGCCCAAGGAGATGCAGGGGCGGCTGGCGGCCACGTCCCGCTGGCTCACCTGGGCCGCCACGCCGGTCGGCGCGGTCCTCGCGGGGGCGCTGGCCGGCGGGATCGGCATGCGCGGCACGCTTGTCGTGTTCTCGGCCGGGATGCTGGCCGGTCCGGTGGTCATGTGGTTCTCGCCGCTGCGCACGTCCCGGCGGGAGATCGAGGGGGACGTGCGGACGGCGACGGCGGCGGCGGGGTAGCTCAAGGATCGCCGGGTCACACGGCGAAGAGCAGGGCGGCGTTGACGAGGAGGGCGACGGCGGTCGCGAAGTGCACGCCGAAGGCGACCGCCTTGGTGCCGCCGTTGCGGAGCACGATCAGGGTGTCGCCCAGGGGCAGCAGCGCGACGATCAGCATGAACCAGGCTTCGGCCTGGGCGCCGACGAAGGCCAGCAGGGCCAGGCCGAGCAGCCCGTACGTGCCGTCGCGCAGCCCCTTGATGGTCAGGTAGGCGCGGTCGCCGTCCTGCTTGGCGGGGACGCCGTAACCGGCGGCCGCGGCGACCGGGACGAACAGGAAGCGTGCGCCGATGAACACGACCAGCAGGTTGAGGGCGATGGCGAGGCCGTAGGCAAGGGTGGTGAGCATGTCCGTCTCCAAGAGCTAGCGTTGCTAGGAACGAGGACGACGCTAGCAGAACGATGACAGAAGCGCTAGCGGTGCTAGAATCGAGAGCATGTCGATACAGGCGCGCCGGGAGCGCGAACGTGCGGAACGCGAGAAGCTGATCATCACGGCCGCCTGCGAGCTGGCCGAGGCCGAGGGCTGGGAGGCGGTGACGACGCGGCGGCTGGCCGAGCGCATCGAGTACAGCCAGCCGGTGCTCTACAGCCACTTCAAGGGCAAGGGCGCGATCATGGCGGCCGTGGCCGTGGAGGGGTGCGTGATCCTCGCGGACGAGCTACGCGCGGCCCGTACCGCCGCTCCGGACGCCGGCAGCGCCCTCGCGGCCGTCGGCGCGGCCTACACGGCGTTCGCCGAGCGGCGTCCGGCGCTCTACGACGTCATCTTCAGCCAGAACGTTGACCTGCCGTTCGCCACGCCGGAGGCTCCCGCGGCCCTGCACGCGGCCTTCGGCGAGCTGGTCGAGGGGCTGCGCCCGCACGCCGGCGAGGGGGAGGACCTGGGCCTGCTCACCGAGACCTACTGGGCGGCCCTGCACGGGCTGGTCACGCTCATGCGCGGCAAGCGACTGCCGGCCGAGCACCACGAACGCAGGCTGGAGCTGCTGCTGAAGCGGTTCGCGGCCTGACGGTCCGACGGTTTGACCTTGTCACCGGCGTCAACGTCTACCCTCGTTGCCCGCACATCGACGAGAACGGACGACTCCTGTGAGCACCCACCGCACCACCCTGGTCGAGCTGGACCAGAGCTTCTTCGACGCCCTGGTGTCCAACGACCACGATCGCCTGAAGGACCTGCTGGCGGACGACTTCGTCCTGGTGGGGGTCGAGGACGGCGCGGTCGCCGGCAAGGGCGTCCTGCTCGACCTGGTGACGTCGGGCAGCCTGCGGTTCCCGAAGATCGACTCGTTCCCCGACGAGGCCATCGTGCGGGTGATCGGGGACGTCGGGATCGTCGTGGGGCGTACGGGGATGAACTTCACGAACCCCGATGGCAGCACGTTCAGCGCCGGCAGCCGGTACACGCACGTGTACGCCATCGGCCCCGACGGAGGCTGGCGGCTGGTCTCGGCGCAGGGCACGGCCATCAAGGCGTGACCTGACCACGCCTCGACGGAAGGCCGGGTCAGCCGCCTTCCGGTTTCCGCCATTCCGCCGTGACCTTGAGGTGGGCCTCCCCCGTCGATTCGGCGACGACCACGCCGGCCTTGGCGGTCAGCTTCATCCCGAACTCGACCGCGACCACGTCCGGCGGCTCGGGGCATGACCGCATGCGGCGCAGGACGTCGGTGGCGAAGGTCTGGACGCGCTGGAGGCCCGCGCCCAGCGCCTCCGGCATGCGTTCGACGGCCGCGCGGGTCCGTCCGGCGGGAAGCGGCTCGTCGCCGGGCCGCTCGTTGACCTCCACGAGCACGGTGCCGCCGTCGTCGAGGGGGACCTCAAGGAAGTAGCGCACGGTTGCCTCCTGTCCTGGGACAGGTGCAAGCATGGTGGACGGGCCCGCCCGGTGCAGGCTGTTTCGCCGCAGCGATGCGCCACGCCCGGGGAAGGGGCTCCCGTTGACAGCCCCAGAGGGCGCGAAGTTATCCACAGGTTGGGGACGGTTGTCCACAGTGGTGGACAAGTCTGAAATCATTGACACGATGTCTGGATTGTTTTACCTTCCCTGCTTGTGATGTCGTACGAGGAAAAGGGCGCCTGGGTCTATCTCGTGGCGACGGCCGGCGCCTACGTGGCCTACGTCATCGTCATCCTGAGCCGGGCCGGCGACGGCCCGCTCAGCGCCGTCCCCTATGTCGCGCCGATGGTGTGGGCGATCGGGATCAGCATCGTCCTGTCGATCGTGGGCCGTATCGTGGTCGAGATCGTGAAGCCCAGCGAGAGTCACAAGAGCGACGTGCGAGACAGGGAAATCAACCGTTCCGCCCAACATGTCGGAGGCGTCGTGCTCGCCGCCTCCATGGTGGTCCCCCTTGGCCTGACCATGGCGGAAGCCGACCATTTCTGGATCGCCAACGCCATCTACGCCGCGCTCGTCCTGTCCACTCTGGTGGCCACCCCGCTGCGGCTGCTCGCCTACCGGAGGGGCCTGTAGGCATGGGCAAACCGACCAAGGTGACCAACTCCATCAGGGCCCTGCGGTTCGCGCACGGGGAGATGACGCAGGCCGAGCTGGCCCAGCGGGTCGGCGTCACGCGGCAGACCGTCATCGCCATCGAGCAGGGCCGCTATTCACCCTCTCTTGAGGTGGCCTTTCAGATCGCCCGGGTGTTCCGGGTGCCCCTGGACGACGTCTTCCAGTATCCGGACGCCGACGGCTAGTTATCCACAGGCGCGTCGGTTTTCCACAGGCTGTCGAGAGCGGTGGCGACGGCCGCGATGGAGTCGTGCGCGGAGCGGATGCGGGCGGTCTGGGTCTCGTCCGTCCAGCCGAGTCGCAGGCCCTCCTCGGCCAGCGCGTCGAAGGCCGTGAACGCGGCCAGTTTCTGGCGCAGGACCTTCGACCAGGCGTCGTCCTCGATCCGGTAGTAGACGTTGCGCTCCCCCGGCCTGCGCAGCTTGTGGACGAGCCGGATCGACGTCAGCAGCTGCATGGTCGTCGTCAGGGACGCGCGGCTCGCGCCGATGGCGTCGGCGATGTCGGAGGCCGTCTGCGCGGGCGGGTCGCAGACCATCAGCCAGCCCAGGACGCGGCCGGTGATCGGGGCCAGCCCCCACTCCTCGGAGACGAAGTCCGCCACCCGCTCGACCCAGTCGAGCACCTGCTCCCGGCCCGGACCGTCCGGCGACTGCATGTGGGACCCTCTCCATCGACATCGCTCTGTGTGAGTCGTCAAATACTAGGAGCAACGAGGGGTGGGCTGCTAATGCTGGATCCATGATCGTCTTTGTGTGGCCGCTGCTGCTCCTCCCCCTGGTCCTGCCCGAGCCGACCTCGGTCGTCCGCGCCCGGAGCGAGTTGCGGGAGCTGGTCGTCGCCGAGGCCCGTTCGCTGAGGGGGTACTCGCACGAGCGGTTCATGCCGTCCTGGACCGAGGCGGAGGGTGCGTGCGACACGCGGGAGGTCGTCCTGCGGCGTGACGCCGTGTCCGTGACGACCGACCTCGACTGCGAGGCCGTCCACGGCACCTGGTTCAGCGAGTACGACTGAAACACCACTACGGGCTGACCGTCACCCACCGGGAGAAACGGGCCCTCATCCGCATGTTGCGCACCTGCCTCAGCGGTCGGCCATCCGCCTGAGCTGCTGCTCCCTGGCCCCGGCGTCGCCCGGCAGGCCGCGCTCGGCCAGCAGCCCGGCGACGCGCTCGCTGACCTCGACGGGATGGCGGCCGTCGTACTTGAACTTGGCGCGCGCCTCCACCACCGCCAGCCGCAGCCCGCGCAGGCCGGGCAGCTGCCGGTGGTAGGGCCCCTCGCCGGCCGCCACGACGCCGTGCGCGCCGTCGGGCTGGAAGTGGGCGAGCTGGCGGCGCAGGATCTCGGCCTTGCCCTCGGGGTCGTCCACCACCTCGGCCCGGCAGGTGAGCTGGACGGAGGCGTAATAGCTGGTGGGCACGCCGGTCTCGGGGTCGCCCGTCCGCCATCCGCCGGGGATGTAGGCGTAGTCGTCGTGCACGCTCAGCAGGACCGCCGGATCGCGCTCGATCGCCGCCCACACCGGGTTGGGCCTGGCCAGGTGGAGCAGCACCTCCCCGGCGGCGGCGTCGAAGAGGAAGTGGGTGGGGGCGACGACGGGCGGGCCGCCGTCGGGGGCGTTCGCGGCCAGCTGGCCGAAGTCGCGGGTGGCCAGCCAGGTGTGCCACTCGTCGTCGTCCCGTGCCGCGTCCCAGGGATGAATGAGCACGTGAAAGCCTCCCGCCCAGCTTTGTATTAGTACATAATGTACTTTGTGTCAGAAACATACAGGATCGTCGGTGGGACGGCCAGCGAGATCGCGGCGGGCGTCGAGTCCGCCGTGTCCGCGGGCCTGCTGCCTCCCGGGACGCACCTGCCGCCCGTGCGCGAGGTGGCCGCCATGGCCGAGGTCAGCCCGAACACCGCCGCGGCCGCGTACCGGCTGCTGCGGGAGCGCGGGATCGTCGAGACGGCGGGCCGGCGCGGCACGCGGGTCCGGCCGCGCCCGGCCACCACGACCCGCGAGGAGATCCGCATCGAGGTGCCGCCGGGCGTGCGCGACCTGTCGCACGGCAACCCCGACCCGGCCCTGCTGCCGCCGCTGCACGAGGCGCTCGCCGCCGCCGCCAGGGCGCACGAGCAGCGTCCGGCCATGTACGGCACGGGCGACGACGAGGAGCTGCTCTCGCTGGCCGCCGCCCGTCTGCGTGCGGACGGCGTGCCCGCCGCGCCGCTGGCGATCACCTCCGGCACCCTCGACGCGGTGGAACGCGTCCTGAACGCCCACCTTCGTCCCGGCGACGCGATCGGCGTCGAGGACCCCGGCTGGACGGCCCTGCTCGACCTGGTCGCCGCCCTGGGCCTGCGGCCGGTCCCGATGCGGCTGGACGACGAGGGCCCGCTGCCGGACGAGCTCGACCGGGCGTTGCGGGCGGGCGTACGAGCGGTGGTGATCACCGCCCGCGCCCAGAACCCCACCGGCGCGGCCGTCACCGCCCGGCGGGCCGCGGACCTGCGTGCCCTGCTCGCCACCCGTCCCGACGTGGTGCTGATCGAGGACGATCACGGCGCGAGCCTGGTGGACCTCCCCCTCCACCCCCTGGCCGGCGTGACCACCCGCTGGCTGCTCACCCGCTCGACGGCCAAGGCGTTCGGCCCCGACCTGCGGCTGGCGCTGGTCACCGGCGATCCCGTCACGCTCGACCGGCTGCGCGGGCGGCAGCGGCTGGCCGCCGGCTGGGTCAGCCATCTGCTGCAGCGCGCGGTCGCCCACCTGTGGCGTGCACAGGCTGTGGACACCGCGGCCGTGGCCGCCGCGTACGCCGGTCGGCGCGACGGCCTGATCGACGCGCTGGCCGCGCGTGGCCTGCGGGCGCACGGCCGCAGCGGGCTCAACGTCTGGGTCCCGGTCGCCGACGAGACCACCGCCGTCACCCGGCTGCTGGCCCTCGGCTGGGCGGCCGCGCCCGGCGCCCGCAACCGCGTCCGCACGCCGCCCGCGCTGCGGCTGACGGTCTCCACACTGCGGCCCGACGAGCTGCCGCGCCTGGCCGGCGACCTGGCCGCCGCCCTGCGCCCGCCCACGGCCGGCCGGTACGGCTGACGTCCTGGACGGGCCCCGCGATCAGCGGTTCGGCTCCAGGGACATCGCCGGGCACGGCTCGGGGCGGCGGGGGCGGCGCGGGCGGCGTACCGAGTGGGCCAGGACGCCCAGCGCGCCCACGATGAGCACGAGCAGGGCCGCCCTGGTGGCCGCGGGCCAGCCGGCGTCCAGGGAGCCGAAGAACACCGCGCCGGTGATCGTGCCGCCGAGCACGCCGCCGGTCTCCTGGACGGTCCCCAGCACCCCGGCCGCCGCGCCCGCCCGCTCCCGGCGTACGGACGCGAGGACCGACGACAGCAGCGGCGACATGACCAGCCCCATCCCCGCGCCCACGACCAGCAGCGCGCCCGCCACCAGGTACGGCGACTCTCCCGCCTGGAGGAGCAGCCCGAGCCCGAGCAGCAGCGCCAGCGGGCCGGCCGGGCGCGGCACCCGGGCCGCGCGCGGCGAGGCCAGGAAGAAGCCCGCGTTCAGCGCCGTGCACACCGCCCCGGCGGCCAGGGGACCGAGGCCGAGGCCGTCCTGGAGGTGGAGGGCGAGCACGAACGACAGGCCCGCGGACGTGCCGAACAGCAGCGCGACCGCCGCCAGCCCGGACGTGAACCCCCTCTCGCCGAACACCGCCAGGTCCAGCAGCGGTTCGCGGCCGGTCGCCGCCAGCCGCCGCTGCCGCCGGACGAACGCCGCCAGCATGAGCGCCGCGCCGCCCAGGCACGGCCACGTCCACTGCGGCCAGCCCTCCTCGCGACCCTGGACCAGCGGCAGCACGACGCCTGCCAGCCCCGCCGCGACCAGCGCCGCCCCCGGCAGGTCCAGCCCCGCACGCGACCCGGCCCCGGCGACGCGGGGGACCAGCCGCCCGGTCAGCGCCAGCGCCGCCAGGCCGATCGGCACGTTGACCAGGAAGCACGCCCGCCAGCCGAGCCCGAGGGGATCGGCCGCCACCACCAGCCCGCCCACGACCTGGCCGCTCATCCCGGCCAGGCCCACCACCGTGCCGTACCAGCCGAACGCGCTGGCCCGGCCCGCGCCCGGGAACAGCGTCCCGATCAGCGTCAGGACCTGCGGCGCGAGCAGCGCCGCCGCGACGCCCTGCGCCACCCGGGCGAGCACGAGCGCGGCGGCGTCCGGCGCGCCGCCGCAGGCCGCCGAGGCGAGCGTGAACAGGGCCAGCCCGGCGGCGAAGAGGCGGCGCGGCCCGTACAGGTCGCCGAGCCGCCCCGAGACGATCAGGCCTGCCGCGTACGCCAGCCCGTACCCGGCGACCACGAACTGGCTCGCCGCGTCGCCCGCTCCCAGGTCGGCGCGGATCGAGGGCACGGCCACGTTCGCGACGAAGAAGTCGAGCGTGGTCATGAACACCGCGACCAGCACCACGGGCAGGGCCGCCCAGCGAGGACGGAGGGACATCAGGGACTCCAGGGGAGGGAGGAACCGGGCGGTGGAAGAACACCGGCGGACGCCGGACGGTTGACCTCACCCTGGAGCCAGGCGATTACGGTTTCCTGCTGATGGGCTACGGATTGAGCGCCATAATGACGCTCAATGCCGAAATTTCAGGGGTTGGGGGAGTTTGCCGCGGCGATCGCCCCCGTCATCGACGCGGCCCACGTCGACGTGCACGCCGCCGCCCGCAGAGCCGTCCTGGACCTGACCGAGAGCTCCGGCCTGACCAGCGGCCTCCTCAACGACCTGCGCTTCGTGCTCCCCCTGCGCCCGGTGACCACGGCCGCGCTCGCCGCCGTCCACCGGTACGGCGACGTCACCGAAGGCGTCGGCGTCCACCTGCGCGAGGGCGCGCTCGAACGGGACGACGGCGGGGCGTTGCGGCTCACCCCCGAGGGGCGGGCGTTCGTGGACGGCCTGTACGCCGCGCACGCCGAGGCGGCCGGCCGCGTCTGGGCGGGCCGCGACGTGGCCGGTCTCGCCGTGGCGGTGGGCGGGGTGCTCGACCGGGCCGTACGCGTGCCGGGCGGCGCCCTGGAGGTGATGGCGCCGCCGTACGAGCCGGACGCCGCCCCCGCCGGCCTGCTGCTGTTCAACCGGCTCGCCGCGCTGCGCTACCACCGGGCCGACGCGCACGCCGAGTCCTGGCGCGCGGCCGGGCTGACCGCGGACGGGATCGTCGCGCTGAAGGACGGTCCCGTCCGGGCCGCGATCGAGGCCGAGACGAACCGGCGGGCCGCCGACCCGTACCGGGCCATGACGGACGACGACCGCCAGGCCCTGTACGCCGGCCTCCTGAGCCTTGTCTAGAGCGCCGCGAGCCTTGTCTAGAGCGCCGCGAGCAGGCGGCCCACCTGCGTGCGGTCGTTGACCCCCAGCTTCTCGTAGGCCGCCTGCAGATGGTTGGCCGCCGTACGGGTGGACAGCGTCAGCCGGTCGGCGATCTGCCGGTTCGTCAGCCCGGCCGCCGCCAGCTTGACGATCTCCCGCTGGCGCGGCGTGAGCTCCGGCGTGGCCAGCTCGACCAGCGCGGGCGTGGAGACCCCCGGGCACCGCCTGGCCAGCGCCCACGCCCTGGTCTGCGCCCCCTTGGCCAGCGTGCCGCGGCCGTCCCGGCGGTGGGCCGCCGACTCCTGGGCGAGGGCCTCGGCGGCGTACAGGATCAGGCCGAGCCGTTCGAACTCGGCGGCGACGTCCCGCAGCTCGGCGGGGTCGCCCGCGGCCCGCGCGTGCCGGGCGAACAGTCCGGCCAGCGGCCCGTCCACCCGTTCGGCGAGCGCGGCCAGCCGCCGGGCCGCCAGGGCGGGCGCGCCCAGCCGCACCAGGTCGTGCAGCGCGAACATCAGGTACCCGGACTGCTCGTGCCGCTCGGCCAGCCCGGCGGCCGTCAGGCACAGGCTCACCGCCTGGTCCAGGTCGCCCGCCGAGGCCGTCACCCAGACCGCGGCCTGCAACACCGGCTGCCGGGTGAACGCCCACCGCGAGGCCGGCCCCTCGGCCTCGGCCAGCGCGGACCGCGCCGCCGCCGTCTCCCCCAGCAGCGCCCGCGCGTGGGCCAGCTCGGCCAGGCAGCGCCCCCGGTACGGCGTCCCGGGCGGCAGCCGGGCCGCGTCCTGCCTGGCCCAGCGGGCCGCGCCGGCCGCGTCGCCGCGCAGCCTGCCGACCATCGCCCGGTACGCCCCGAACCCCGACACCGACAGCTCGGCCGCCGCCGGTTCCATGGCCTCCGCGGCCGTCCGCGCCGCCGCGTCCAGGCGGCCGGAGAACACCTGGGCGGCGCAGCGCGCGTCCAGCAGCGCCGGCAGTGCGTACGGGGCGTCGTCGTCCCAGTCGTCCCGGCCCGCGAGGGCCCGTCCGGCCACGGCGAGCGCGCTCTCCGTACGCCCGGAGTAGGCGTCGGTCCAGGACTCCAGCGCGGCCGCGTGCGCCGCGCCGCGCACGGTCGCCGGCCCGCACGCGCGCGCCCGCGCCAGGGCGTCCGCGGCCCCGGCCAGCCGGCCGGCGAAGAAGTCGGCGACGCCCCGGTAGACGTGCGCCTCCTGCCGCCAGGCCGGCTCGGTCAGCGACCCGGCGGCCAGGTCGAGCACCCGGCACGCCTCGGCGTCCGCGCCCGCCCAGGCGAGGTTCATGCCCAGGCTGAAGGCGTGCTGGGCGCGCTCGCCCTCGGTGACGGCGTTCCTGGCCGCCTGCCGCAGCGCCGCCAGCGCCGCGTCCTGGTCACCCAGCACCATCAGCACCTGGCCGAGCAGCGCGACCGCCGCCACGCCCGCGCCCGCCTCGATCGCGGCCCTGGCCAGCCGGGCGGCCAGCCTGGGGTCACGCCTGGCCCAGGCCAGGCCCGCGGCCGACAACAACAGCTCCGGCGCGGCGGCCGACCCGCTGTCCAGCCGCCAGACGGCCGCGCGCAGCTCGTCCTCGCGCCGCCGCAGGCCGCCGGCCTCCAGGGCCTCGGCCAGCGTCCGCAGCCGCCGCCTGGCCCGCAGGGTGCCGCAGTCGCCGCGGACCACCTCGCCGTACAGGGGGTGGCCGAGGCGTACCTGCTCGCGCCTGCCGTCGCCGGCGACCGTGACCAGGCCGCGGGCCTCGACCCGCTCCACCGCGCGCGGTGAGGTCAGCGCGACCAGCAGCTCCGCGCCCACCGGCTCGCCGTACGCCACCAGCTCCAGCACCTCCCGCTCGTCCTGGTCCAGGTGGCCGATCCGGGCGCCGACCAGCTCGCGCAGCCGGGTCGTCATCGACAGCTCGCCCCGCCAGCGCCACTCGCCGCCGCTCTCGGCCAGGCAGCCGGACGTGCGCCCGGCATGGACGACCTCGCGCAGGTAGAGCACGTTCCCGCCGGTGACGGCCGCCAGATGCCGTACGGTCCCCTCCGCCACCTCGCCGCCGAGCGCGCCCGCCAGCACCTGGCCGACCTCGTCGCGGCCGAGCGGCGGCAGCTCGACCCTGGTCAGCAGCTCGTCCTTCCACAGCGCGGCCACCGGCGCGGGCAGCGGACCGCCCGTACGCACGGTGACCAGCACCCTGGCCTCCCCACCCGCGGCCAGGTAGTGCACCAGCGCCGCCGACGCCGCGTCCAGCCGGTGGGCGTCGTCCACGCTCACCAGCAGTTCTCCCTCTCCCCTGCGCAGGTGCCGCGCGGCCCAGCGCAGCAGGTTCTCGCCGCCCCGCGGCGGCCCCGTCAACACATGGGCGAACGCCCCGAACGGGATCATCGACGCGGACTCCGTGCCCAGCACGCGCACGACCTCGTACCCGTCGAGACCGGCCAGCGCCTGCGCGGCCAGCCTGCTCTTGCCGACGCCCGCCTCACCGGCGATCATCGCGCCCGCTCCCGACCGCAGCGCCGCGCGCACGGTCGCGATCGATCCCCCTCGCCCGACGAACGGCCATCCACTCCCCAGTTGCTCGCTCATCGTGCCTCCTCTCACCACAGATGGTGGCGAGCCGAGGTTCGCGCGAGGTTCAGGCGGGATCGCGGTTCAGGCCGGCCGCGTTCAGCAACAGGGTGATCACGGCGTCGGCGCCGCTGAACGGCACCGGCTCGCCCCCCACCTCTTCGAGCAGCCCGCGGAGCTGGCCGCCGGATTGCTCGGGCTCGACCAGCCGTACGATGACCGTCCTCATCTGATCACCATCGCCCCGGACGGTTCAGGTCTGGTTCAGGTGGGGTAGGGCGCGGGCTCGACCTCCAGCTCCCGCATGCGCTCGGCGTAGAGGTGGTAGCGCCTGCGGGCGTCGCCGCGCCGGCCCGCCAGGTCGAGCACGCGCACCAGGCCCAGGTGGGCGCGTTCGTCGTAGCCGTCGCGCTCCAGCAGGCGCAGCCAGTAGCGGGCGGCCTCGTCGTAGCGCCGCTCGCGGGTGCGCGCCGCGGCCAGCCGGGCGGCCGCCTGCACGTAGGCCAGCCGCGCCTGTTCGCGCAGGCCCACCGCCCAGTCGGCGTAGGGGTCCTCCTCGCAGAACTCGCCGCCGTACGCGCTCTCGGCCGCCGTCCACCGCTCCAGCGCCTCGGCGGCGCGGCCGGCCTGCTCCAGCCGTACGGCTCCGGCGGTCAGGTCGAGGAAGCGCTCCACGTCGACGTCGGCGTGCGCCAGGTCCAGGCGCAGCGCGCCCTCCTCGGAGACCACGACGTCGTCGGCGGGCCGTTCGTGGGCCGGGTCGAGCACCGCGCGCAGCGTGGAGACCATGACGTTGAGCCGCCGCAGCCCGACCGCGTCGTCGTGCTGCTCGGGCCACAGGATCTCCACCAGCCGTTCCCTGCTGATCGCGCCGCCCCGGCGGCTGACCAGGATCTTCAGCAGGTCGCGGGCCTTGCGCGACTGCCAGGCCGTACGCGGGACCGGCACCGCGCCGCGCAGCACCCGGAACGTTCCCATGGTCTCGATCACCACCGCCGCCCCCGGCGCGGGCGCCGCGCGGGCGATCAGCTCGTCGATCCGGTCGTCGAGCGCCCGGCAGCCGATCGCGTGCATCCGCTCGCGCACCCGTACGGCCACCTCACCCCCGCTCACCGGGTCGGACAGGGCCGCCCGCACCAGCTCGGCCCTGGCCCGCCCGATCGGGTCGCCGAGCGCCGCCCACCGGCGCACCGCCTCGTCGGCCTGCGCGGGATCGCCGTCGAGCCGGGCGCGCAGCTCGTGCAGCACGGCCTGGACCGCGTGGTCCCTGCGCTCCACGGCGATCGGCTCGGTCTCGCCGACCAGCCGGGCGGCCTCGTCGCGACGGCCGGAGGCCAGGGCCACGTGCGCCGCGGCCACCCGCGCGGAGACCCCGGCGATGCCGCCGGCGTACGCCATCGCCTGCTGGGCCACCTGGGCCGCCTCCTCGGGGTCGTCCTCGGCCAGCAGCTCGGCCAGCGCGTTGAGCGCGTTGGAGCGGGTCTGCACCTCGCCCAGCGGCTCGGTCTCGGCGATCACCCGGCGGTAGACGGCGGCCGCCTGCCCGCGGTCGCCGCGCAGCGCGTGGATCTCGCCCAGCCGGACCAGCCCGACGCTGACCAGCCGCGACCCCATCGCCTCCCACCTGGCCACCGCGTCGGCGGCGTCGATCGCCGACTCCTCCAGCCGGCCGAGCCCGACCAGCGCCTTGGCCCGGTTGGCCACGTTGAGCGCGGCGTACGGCGCGAACGACACCAGGTCGCACAGCCTGCTCGCGGCCTCCGTCTCGGCCAGCGCCTCGGCGTAGGCGCCCTCGTCCAGATGGCGGGAGGCCCGGTTGGCCCGGATCCTGATGAGCTGGACGACGTCGCCGGCGCGTTCGGCGTACTCCAGGGCGCGCAGGTAGTAGGCGTCGTTGGCGCGGCGGTCGCCGTCGAGCGCGGCGAGCATGGCCAGCACCGTGTTGGCCATCGCCAGCGCGCCGGGGTCGCCGAGGCCGCCGGCCTGCTCCAGCGCCCGGTCGGCCAGCTCGGCGCAGCCCGCCCGGTCGCCCTTCAGCCACAGCACCGAGGCCATGGAGGCGGCGCACATGGCGGCGTCGGCGGGCGGCGAGCCGTAGGCGTGGCCCTTGGCGTACATCGTCATGGCGGCGTCGAGGTCGCCGCGCAGGTGGTCGATGAAGCCGAGCCGTCTGGCCACGAACGCGTCGAAGGCGGGGCCGTCGGCGACGCGGGCCAGCAGGTCGCGGGCGCGGGTCCAGTGGCCGCGGTTCTGCTCGGCGATGCCGGCCAGCCTGAGCATCGGCGGCGACCCTCTGGCCTGCTCGGGCAGCAGGTCGAGGGCCGCGATCACGTCGCCGCGCTCGGCCAGGCGGGGGCCGTGGGAGTTGAGCAGCGCCGCGGCGAGGTCGGGGTGGGCGGTCGCGACGGCGGCGCGCAGGGCCAGCTCGGGCTGGTCGTGCTCGACGTACCAGCGGGCGGCGACGGCGGCCACGTCGTGGGCCTCGTGCCGGTCGAGCGGGGCGTGCCTGGCCAGGACGTGCCTGCTGGTCGAGGTCAGCCGGTGGCCGTCCTGGTCGGCCTCGATGAACAGGCCGCGGCTGGTCAGGGCCGCGAGCGTGTCGGGCGGCGCGCCGAGCGTGGCGGCCAGGCCGGACGTCAGCACCGGCAGGACGGTCGCCGCGCGCAGCAGCTCCCGCATGCCCGCCGGCAGGTCCTTGAACGCGGCGAGCGTCAGGTGTTCGAGCGTGGCCGAGTTGGCGGCCAGGCTCGCCGCGGTGCGCGGCCAGCTCGCCGGCTCCTCGCGGGCCAGCGCGTCGAGGGCGGCCTGGACGGCGGCCGGCCAGCCCGCGCACGCCTCGTGCAGCCTGGCGGCGATGTCCGCTCCCTGCTCGCCCAGCCGCTCCCTGGCCCAGGCGCCGGTCTCGGACGCGGTGAGCGCGAGGTCGGTGGCGTCGAGGTCGAGCACCTCGTGGTCCTGGCGCAGCCGGGCCGTCGGGAACGGCAGCGGCGCCCGCGAGGCGGTGACCAGGTGCAGGTGCCGGGGCGCGGCGCGGACCAGCGTCTCGACGTAACGCACCGAGCCGGGCGCGCCGATGATCGCGTCGACGCCGTCGAAGACCAGCGCCAGCCCCCTGGTCAGCCGCCGGGCCAGCGCCTCGGCCAGCGCGCCCGCCAGCGCGGCGGCCCTGGACAGCTCGTCGGCGTCGGGCCCGAGCGGCGCCCCGGCCGCGGCCAGCAGGTCGGCGGGCAACCCCGGGACGGCCTGGGCCAGCGCCGACGCCACCGAGCCCGCCAGCGTCGGCAGGTCGCGGTCGGCGGGCCCGAGCAGGTGCAGGACGCCGCCCACGGCGTGGCTCCAACCGGCGAGCGCGATCGACTTCCCGTAGCCTGTAGAGGCCACGAGCGTGGTGAGCCTGTGCGTAAGCGCCCCGTCGAGCCGCCGGTCGAGGGCGGGACGGGGTTGCACCCACCCTCGTTCCACCCCCGCATGCTACGCCCGGGCTCGCGGGGGACTCCAGAGTTCGCAAAGTGCCACCTCCCGGTAACTGGCCGGTTGGCGCACTATGGTCGTACTTCATTTCCAGGAGGCACCGTGGAACAGGATCTGCCTGGCGGTGTGAGGCTGATCGTGGGGGTGGACGAGTCCCCGGCCTCGCGTTGGGCACTCGCCTGGGCCATCGGCGCGGCCAGGCTGCACCGGATGGCTCTGGTGGCCGTTCACGTCAGTCGTGCGCCCGTCCATCCCTTTCCCGAGGCGCTGCCCGTGCAGCACGCGATCCGGCAGGGCGAGGAGTCCCGCTGCGCGGAGGTGATCGCGGGCGTGTTCGAGGACGTCGCCGGGGGCGTGCCCGACGACCTGCGCGTGGCGACGCTCAGCAAGGTCGGCGACCCCGGCTACCACCTCGTCGATCTGGCCCGCGAGGGCGACCTGCTGGTGCTCGGCCGGGGGCGGCGGCGGCTGCTGAGCCGGATCCTGCTGCCCTCCACCAGCATGTACTGCGCCCGCCACGCCAAGACGACCGTCGTCATCGTGCAGCAGCCCTCGCCGCCGGACGATCCGGAGCTGACGGGGGACCGGGCGCGGCGGTTCTGGAGCCGGCGCAACTACTGACCGGGCGCGGCGGTTCTGGAGCCGGCGCAACTACTGACCCGGCGTGGTCGTCCTGAGGTTGTCGGTGAGCAGGCGCAGGCCGGGGCCGATGTCGCGCGGCCCGATCGCGCCGTAACCGAGCACCAGGCCCGGCTGTGCCGGGGTCTCGCCGCAGTAGGCGTCGAGCTGCTCGACGGCCAGGTCCGGCACGGGCCCCAGGGACACGCCGGGGGCCAGGCGGGCGCACACGTGCAGACCCGCGGCGGACGGGATCAGGCGCAGCCGCTCGTCCCCGGCCAGAGTCGCGGTGACCAGCTCGTGCCGGGCGGCGTACTCGCGGGTCGCCTTCCTGATGTGCCTGGCCAGCAGGCCCTCGTCGATGAAACGGGCCAGGGCGGCCTGCGTGGGCATGTCGCCGTGCCAGTCGGACAGCTGCCGCGCGGTGCACAGGGCCGGGCCGAGCGAGGCGGGGGCGACGAGGAAGCCGAGCCTGAGCATGGGCAGCAGGGTCTTCGAGAACGAGCCCACATAGATCACCCGGCCCGACCGGTCGAGGCTTTGCAGGGGTTCGAGCGGGCGTTCGCCGAAGCGGAACTCGCTGTCGTAGTCGTCCTCGATCACCACGGCGGCGCGGCGTTCGGCCCAGGCGAGCAGGGCGGCGCGGCGGGCCAGCGACATGGGCGTGCCCAGCGGGAACTGGTGCGAGGGCGTGACGTAGACCAGGCTCGCCGAGCGGGGGATGGCCGCCACGTCCAGGCCCTCGGCGTCCACGGGCACGCCGATCACGCGGGCGCCGAGCGAGCTGAACAGCCGGCGGGCGGGCGGGTAGCCGGGCTCCTCGACGGCGACGGTCGTGCCGGGCTCGATGAGGACGCGTCCGATGAGGTCGAGGGCCTGCTGCGCGCCGTTGGTGATCAGGACGTCGTCGGGTCCCGCGTGCACCGACCGACTGATCCCGATATGACGCGAAATAGCCTCACGCAGTGGCTTGTAGCCGGACGAAGGCTCGTACGTCGCCAGCCCCACCCGCAGTTCCCTGGCCACCAGCCTGCGCCAGGTCTCCATCGGGAACAGCCGCGCGTCCGGCACGCCGACGCGGAAGTCGTACCGGGCGGGCGGCACCTCGACGGTCTCCGCGAGCTCCCGCCAGAACGCCCGCGGCCTGACCACCCCCTTGGGCGCGGCCCGGCCGCGCACCGGCTCGGCCGACACGAACGTGCCCGCCCCCGCCCGGCCGATCAGGAAGCCGTCGGCCACCAGCCGGTCGTAGGCCACCGCCACCGTGTTCCTGGAGATCTCCAGCCGGCCGGCCAGCTCCCTGGTCGGCGGCAGCCGCTCGCCCGAGCGCAGGCGGCCGTCGAGTATGGCGTCGAGCAGCTGCCGGTAGACCTGTGCGGCCAGGTCACCGCGCCCTCGGAGGCTGATGTGAACGTCCAACTTGGCCCAATCAACTTGGCGGAAATTGGAGCTTATGTCGGGACAAGAGTACGGCCAAGATGGGCATATGACCGAACGCATGGAACTCGGCAAGTTCGCCGGCGAAGCGTACAAGGCGATGGCCGGCCTGGACCGGTTCGTGGCCCAGAGCACCCTCCCCAAGCCCCTCCTCGAACTCGTACGGCTGCGCGCCAGCCAGATCAACGGCTGCGTCTACTGCGTGGACATGCACAGCTCCGACGCCAAGCAGGCGGGGGAGAGCGACGCCAGGCTGCACGCCGTGGCCGTCTGGCGCGAGGCCCCCTTCTTCACCCCGCAGGAACGCGCCGCCCTGGCCTTCACCGAGGCCGCCACCCGCCTGTCCACCGACGACGTCACCGACGAGGTCTGGGCGCAGGCCGCCGCGCACTTCGACGAGCAGCAGATGGCCGCGCTGACCGTGGCCGTGGCCACCATCAACGCCTGGAACAGGATGGGCGTCGCCACCCGGATGACCCCGGAGTCATACAAGTCATGAGAACCCAGCGCGTGCTCGCCGCCGCGCAGCTCGCCAACTCCATCGGCGACGGCGCGTACCTGGTCACCTCGGCGCTCTACTTCGCCGACGTCGTGGGGCTGTCGGCCACCGAGATCGGCCTCGGCCTCACGCTGGGCTGGGCGGTCGGCTCGGTGGCGGGGGTGCCGCTCGGGCACCTGGCCGACCGGCGGGGGCCGCGCGGCGTGGCGGTGCTGCTCGCGCTCACGACCGCGGTGGCGGCCGGCTCGTTCGTGTTCGTCCACTCGTTCGCGCTGTTCCTGCTGGTCGCCTGCCTCTACGGGACCGCGCAGACCGGCCTGTCGGCGGCCCGGCAGGCTCTGCTGGCCGGGCTGGTCGAGCCGGCCCGCCGCACGGTCGTGCGGGCGGTGCTGCAGTCCACGCTCAACGGCGGCATGGCCGTGGGGGCCGCGCTGGGCGGCGTCGCGCTGGCCGTCGGCACCCGGGCCGGATACGTCGCGGTGTTCACGCTCGACGCCCTGAGCTTCCTGGTGGCCGCGCTGGTCCTGCTCAGGCTGCCCGCCGTGCCGCCCGCGCCGGCCGCGCCGGGGCCGCGGCTGGCCGTGCTCAGGGACCGGCCGTACGCGCTGGTCACGGTGATCAACGCGGTGATGCTGTTCTACATGCCGCTGCTCAGCCTCGTGGTGCCGCTGTGGATCGCGCAGCGCACGTCCGGGCCCGCCTGGATGGTCTCGGTGCTGCTCGTGCTCAACACCGGCAGCGTGCTGCTCTTCCAGGTACGCGTGGCCCGCCGGGTGCGCGACCTGCGGGACGCGTCCACGGCCGTCCGCCGGGCGGGCGTCGTGCTGTTCGCCGCGTGCGCGGTGTTCGCCCTCAGTCCGCACGGCTGGATCTTCCTGATCGCGGCGGGCTGTCTGCAGGTCGCGGGGGAGATGCTGCTGGCCGCGGGCGCCTGGGAGATCGGCTTCGGTCTGGCCCCCGACGACAGGCAGGGCCAGTACCAGGGCTTCTTCGGCACCGGCACGGCGGTGGCGAGGATGCTCGGCCCGGCCGTGCTCACCACGCTCGTGCTCGACGGCGGGACCGTGGGCTGGTTGCTGCTGGGGCTGGCGTTCATGACGGCCGGCGCCGCGATGGCACCGGCCGTCAGATGGGCTCAACGATCACTCGACCCGGCGGTCACCTGAAGCGGCGCAGCCGGAGGCTGTTGCTGACCACGAACACGCTGGAGAAGGCCATCGCGGCCCCCGCGATCATCGGGTTGAGCAGGCCGAGCGCGGCCAGCGGCAGGGCGGCCACGTTGTAGGCGAAGGCCCAGAACAGGTTGCCCTTGATGGTGCCGAGCGTCCGGCGGGAGAGCCTGATCGCGTCGGCGGCCACCAGCAGGTCGCCTCTGACCAGGGTGAGGTCCGACGCCTCGATGGCGGCGTCCGTGCCGGTGCCCATGGCCAGGCCCAGGTCGGCCTGGGCGAGCGCGGCCGCGTCGTTGACGCCGTCGCCGGCCATCGCCACGACCTTGCCCTCCGACTGCAGCCGCTTGACCACGTCCACCTTGTCGGCGGGCAGCACCTCGGCGATCACCTCGTCGATGCCGACCTCGTCCGCGACCTGCCGGGCGACGGCCTCGTTGTCGCCGGTCAGCAGCACCGGGGTGAGGCCCAGCGCGCGCAGCCTGGCGATGGCCTCCGCACTGGTCTCCTTGACCACGTCGGACACCACCAGCAGCGCCCTGGCCTTGCCGTCCCAGCCGGCCGCGACCACCGTGCGGCCCTTGGCCTGCTCCTCCTCAAGGGTGGCCGCCAGGTCTGCGGGCAGGTGCTGCGACCACTCGGCCAGCAGCCTCGGCCGGCCGACCAGGACCGCGTGCCCGTCCACGATGCCCTGCACGCCGAGCCCCTCGACGTTGGCGAAGTCCTCCACGGTCGCGTCGGACTTCGCCTCCCTGGCGATGGCCTGGGCGATCGGGTGCTCGGAGGCGTGCTCGATGGCGCCGGCCAGCCGCAGCACCTCCTCGCGGCTCTCGCCCTCGGCCAGGTGCACGTCCACCAGCGTCATCCTGCCCTCGGTGACCGTGCCGGTCTTGTCCAGGACGATGGTGTCGATGCGGCGGGTGGACTCCAGCACCTCCGGCCCCTTGATCAGGATGCCGAGCTGCGCGCCCCGGCCGGTGCCGACCAGCAACGCCGTGGGCGTGGCCAGGCCGAGCGCGCACGGGCAGGCGATGATCAGCACGGCCACCGCCGCGGTGAACGCGGCCCCCGCGCCGTTGCCGGTGCCGAGCCAGAAGCCCAGCGTGCCCACCGCCAGCGCGATCACGATCGGGACGAAGATGCCCGACACGCGGTCGGCCAGCCGCTGCACCTCGGCCTTGCCCGTCTGGGCCTCCTCCACCAGCTTGGCCATCTGGGCGAGCTGCGTGTCCGCGCCGACCCGGGTGGCCCGCACCACCAGCCGGCCGCCCGCGTTCACCGTCGCGCCGGTGACGGCGTCGCCGGGACGTACCTCGACGGGCACGGACTCGCCGGTCAGCATCGAGGCGTCGACCGCGGAGGTGCCCTCCTCGATCACCCCGTCGGTCGCGATCTTCTCGCCCGGCCGCACGACGAACGTGTCGCCCACCTTGAGCTGCTCGACCGGCACCCGCCGGCCGTCGGCCAGCTCGACGTCCTTGGCGCCCAGCTCCATCAGGGCCCGCAGCGCGGCCCCCGCCCGCCGCTTGGAACGCGACTCGAAGTAGCGTCCGGCCAGGATGAACGCGGTCACCCCCGCCGCGGCCTCCAGGTAGATGTTGCCCGAGCCGTCGGTGCGCTCGATGGTCAGCTCGAACGGGTGCGTCATGCCCGGCGTGCCCGCCGTGCCGAAGAACAGCGCCCACAGCGACCAGCCGAGGGCGGCCAGGGTGCCGATGGAGATCAGCGTGTCCATGGTGGCGGCGCCGTGGCGCAGGTTCGTCCAGGCGGCCTTGTGGAAGGGCCAGCCGGCGTAGACCACGACCGGCGCGGCCAGCACCAGCGACAACCACTGCCAGTTCGTGAACTGCAGCGCCGGGACCATCGCCATCGCGATCACCGGCACGCTCAGCGTGACGGCGGCGATCAGCCGGTCGCGCAGCGGACGCAGCTCGTCGGCGGGCTCGGCCTGTTCCTTCTGCTCCGTGGCGACCGGGAGCGCGGCGGTGTACCCGGCCTTCTCCACCTCGCTGATCAGCGCCTGGGGGTCGAGCCCGTCGGGAAAGGTGACCTTCGCCTTCTCCGTCGCGTAGTTGACCGTCGCGGTCACGCCCTCAAGCTTGTTCAGCTTGCGCTCGATGCGGTTGGCGCAGGACGCGCACGTCATTCCGCCGATCGCGAGCTCGACGGCCTTTTCCTCGGTGAGGGAAGACATCACCTCTCCTTTCTCGATATCTCGGTGTTTTCAGTGGCCGTGGGGGGCCGACGGTTCCGCGGCGGTCGCGTCGCCCTGCGTGGCGCGCACGGTGAAGTCCGCGGTGCGGACCTCGTCCCCGTGCTTGAAGTCGAGGAACAGCCGGTAGTCGCCGATGCTCGGCACCTCGGCGTAGAAGGTGATCTGCGGACCGGCCTTCTCGCTCTGCTCGGGGTGCACGTGCAGGTAGGCCAGGTCGCCGGCGCGGAGGGCGACCAGGTGGCCGTACGCGCCCAGGTAGGGCTGCAGGTCGGTGACCGGTTCGCCGTCTTTGCTCACCGAGAGGGTGAGCTTGCTCGCCCGCCCGGGGACCAGGTCTCCGTCGAGGCTCACAGTGTAGTCGCCGACCTTCGAGGAGCGGCTCGCCTCGGGCAGCGGCTTCGGCCGGTAGTCGCCGGCGGCCTGCAGGTCCGTGCCGAGCGTCAGCTTCTCGCCGCCGGTCGGGTTCCCACCGCCCGTCGGGTTCCCACCGCCGGTCGGGGCGAAGTCGGCGAAGGCCCGGTACGGCCCCGCCGCCGGCAGCGTCAGCCCGACCGACCAGATGCCGTCGGGGGTCATCTCCGGATGCAGGTGGAGGAAGGTCGTCAGGTCGCGGGAGACCACGATGAAGTGCAGCTTCTTGTCGTGCTCCACCTGGTAGTCGGTCACCGGGCGGCCGTCCGGGCCGGTGACCGCGAAGCGGAAGTCGGTGGCCTTGCCGGTCTCGATCGGGGTCAGCGGGTTGAGGGTGTATCCGTTCTGCGACACTTGCAGCCCCCCGGGGGTGTCACTGGACGCCTGCTCCGGCGTCCCGTGCTCCTGGCTCTTCTCGCTCTTCTGCCCTTCGCGGCCCTCTTGGTCTTCGCCGGCCTCCTGGCCCGCGTGGCCCTCCTGGCCCTTCAGGGCGTCTTGGCCCTCGTGGCCCTCCTGGCTCTTCGCCATGGCGGTGTGGCTCTGTGTCGGCGGGTCCTGGGCCACTGGGCCGACCGCCCGGCCCACGCCCAGGGCCCCGCCGAAGACGACGGCGAGCCCCAGGGCGTAGGAGCCGAGCTTGGCGGCCGTGTTCATGACTGCCCGACCAGCTCGTATCCGGCTTCCTCGACCGCGGAGGCGATCTGGGACTCCTCGATCTGGCTCTCGCTGGTCACGGTGAGCCGCCCGCTGGCCAGGTCGACCTCGACGCCGGTGACGCCGGCCACGCCGCCGACCTCCTCCTTCACCGAGCTCACGCAGTGGCCGCAGGTCATGCCCTTGACGGTGTAGGTGGCGGTGCTCATTACGGTCTCCTTCAACGTGGTTCCGGTTCCTGCCGAATACTCTAACACGGTACCCCCCTAGGGTATTCCGGAGGGCATGAGATTCAGCTCACGGTTTCGCGTACGGACCGCTGGCGCCTCAACGGGGCGGCGAGCGTCGCGCGGCGACCGGCCACCACCGCGGTGCCCGGACGGGCGGCCCGGAAACCGCGGGAGTCGTTTCCGAAGAGCACCACGAGCAGGGGCATCGCGGTGGGGGCGACGAGCGCGCCGCCGACACCCTGCCCTGCGCGCCCGGCGAGCCCGCCCTGGCCATCCCGCCCTGGCCGTCCCGGCCGCGGCGGCGATCACTGGCCCGCCGATCGGCGCCACCCATCCGGGGACGAACGCCCTACACGCCCCGAACAGCTCGGACCACCTCATACAGCGGGCCCCCGCCGCCGGCCGAGAAGCCACGACCGCGCTGCGTCTCCGGCCTCGCGACGGACGCTTTTGCGATCACCATGAACTGGGCGGCGGCGGGAACGTAAGATACGGGCAGGGGTATGCCGCGCGCGCGGGACGTCCGGATATTTGGCATGATCGGGATGTTGTCCGAAGTGATTGGCAGGTTGCCCAGGACGGGATGGAGACAGGCCGGGGTCGAAGGGGTGATCCAGGCCGAGCTGAAGGCTCGTTCTACGCACAAGCCGCACATCAGGTTCGTGCGCAACACAAGGAGCGCAGCCATCCCTTGCTAGGCTGCATGTCAACCGTTGGGTCTCACCCCGGCAGGTGAGACCGTCGAAGAAGTGGGGTCACACCGTGAAGAAGCTGCTCGTTCTGGCGCTGGTCGCCCTTGGGGGATTGCTGATCTGGCGTAAGGTGCAGGCTGACCGCGCCGAGCTCGATCTCTGGACCGAGGCGACCGGCAGCGAGAACTAACCGACCGGCGAGGCGATGAGTGACGTCGTCCCCATCGAGCTGGCGTGCCTGGACCTGGCAGGCACCACAGTCGGTGACATCGCCATGGTCGAGCGCGCCTTCGCCGAGGCGATCGCCACCCAGGGCATAGTGCCCGGGACCGGAGCGTACGCGCGTGCCATGGTTCACGTGCACCGGTCCCGGGGCTGTCCCAAGATCGATGTCTTCCGGGGCATCTTCCCCGGCAACGAGGCCCAGGCTCAGGCGGCGAACCTGACGTTCGAGCGCTCCTACGAGGGTGCGCTGGAACGTGCCGGTCTGGAGCCCATGCCCGGGGTCCTGGAGGCGCTGGACAAACTCCGCGGCACCGGGGTCAAGCTCGCCCTGATCACCGGGTTCAGCCGTACGACGCTCAGCCGCGTGCTCGGCGTCCTCGGCTGGCACGACAAGATCGACCTCGCCATCTCCCCGGAGGACGCGGGCGGCCGCGGCCGTCCCTGGCCGGACATGGTCCTGCACGCCGTGCTGCGACTCGGCGTGGCGGACGTACGGCACGTGGCGGTCGTCGGCGACTCGGAGAGCGACATGCTCTGCGGGCGCCGGGCCGGGGCCTCCGTGGTGGCAGGGGTGATGACCGGCGTGCACAGCAGGGAACGGTTGCTCAAGGGCGGCGCCACGCACATCCTGGACTCCATCGCGGACTTCCCAGGCCTGGTGCTGAGCGACGACCTCGGGACGACGCGGGTGGCTTCCCCGGCCCGGTAAGCTATCTTCGTCGAAGGGGCCTTAGCTCAGTTGGCAGAGCGCCTGCTTTGCAAGCAGGATGTCAGGAGTTCGAATCTCCTAGGCTCCACCGCAGGTGAAAGGCCACTTCCTATGATCGGGAAGTGGCCTTTTCGATCTTGTACAGCTGCAAAGTACAGCTACAGCTCCGCCTTCCATCGAAGGCTGTTCCAAGGTGCGGTTCTCGTAGGCGGGAACGGACTGCGAAAAGATCATCCGCCCTTGACCGGAGCCTCCACTGACATGGCCCTAACGGTGTCCCTCTCCCTCCTTGCTGAGATGCGCGCCAGACGCCGACCTGGGACGAAGGGGGCCCATTGCCCCTGAACGTTGGCATGGCAGAACTACTGCCCAGGTGAGGATGTATCCGATATCTTCTGGCCATGGCTGCCGCCGTTCCGCCTCCATCTAAGGGGTCCCTCGTTGCGAGGGGACGTCGTCGGCTGCGGTCACTTGCGGGTTTAAACCGACCTCGGTACTGGCTCGTGACACGAGCAGTGTGGGTTCTGCTGGCCGTTGGAATACTTTTCGCAATAGACGGATACCTGATTGGCTGGTCGCCAGCTTACGAAGTGCTGATCGGTATTAAGTCTCCGGCGGAAGTTGGCTACGCGCCGGTGAGCTGGGCAGTCTCGCTGGTTGGCTGGCTCATCGCTCCGGCCTTCGTGGGCGGGCTGGTTGGTTATCTCGTTACCAGGCAGATCGACGCTCGACGGACTGAGTCTGAAGCCGACGTGCTTCAAGATCTGCGAAAGCGTGCACGTGCTAACAAGTCTGCTGGGCGTGGAGGCAGACCATGAGGTCGCTCCGTGACCTCCACAGGGAGGGTGAAGGCGGGAAGAAATTCGCAGAACTCTTTGCTGGAAATCCACACGGCGGTAGATGGACGATCGCAGAAGATCACTGGGAGCGTACCGTGCGGGAGCTCCTGCACAGGTCCGAGGAGATGGAGAAGCTCAGTCGAAGAGAAGCCGTCCGCAAGGCTGAAACGGTTGCTCAAGGCTTCCTATGGGGACTTGCGAAGGTGGGTCGCTGCCCATGGTGTGGCTGACCGGGAACTTCTCGTCGGCGCTATGGCGAGTTAGGTTGGAATCATGGCAGAGCGTGTGAGCATGGCGAAGGTCTTGGAGGGCCTGATCGCTGACGCCTGTCCAGAGGTTCCCTCAGATAATGCTGAAAACCTCGCGAACTTCATTGTGGAGTTGTCAGAAAGACGTCCGATAGCTGAAGCGGACGCAGACCGGATTGCAGGCACGCTCCTTCAGTGGCTACCCACGCGCTCGGGAGAGCCTGGAGATCGGCAGCGGCTACGGGCAGGTCACGTTCATACGTCCTCCTCCGGTGTATCAACGGGGACTGTGAAGTGGTTCAACGTAGATAAGGGATACGGATTCATCGCTGTTGATGGTGGTAAGGACGTTTTCGTCCACTACTCGGCCATCCTGACGGACGGGTACAGAAGCCTTGAACAGGGTCAACGTGTTGAGTTCGTGATAACGCAAGGGCAGAAGGGGCCTCAAGCAGAGAGTGTTCGTGTGATATAGCAAGGTTGCAAGCGTCTGCATGACAACCAACGGCGGTGATCGCGAACACCAGCGAACGTGGAAGGCCATCCCCCCGTGATCAAGGGAATGGCCTGGTTGACCTTCGCCGGAGCTGGACGCTACTACGACTCCAACTGATCACCGAGCTTCTTGAGTGCTCGGCGCGTCTCTGCGGACGAGACTTCGCTGTACACGTTCATGGTCACGGAAATCTGTGAGTGGCGAAGGATCTGCATGGTGACCCGCGGGTGGACGTCGAGGGCGACGAGCAAGGATGCACAGGTCTTGCGAGTCGCGTGGACGTGGACTTTCCGGACTCCCCCCTTGGCGCAGGCGTTCGCGAAGCTGCGCCGGAAGTTGGATGCCTCGATCGGCCGGCCACTGGCGGTAGTGAAGACGAATCCCGTGTCCTGCCAGCCGTCTCCAGCCGCTTCTCGGGCGGTGTCGCGTGCTCGTTGACGGGCACGGAGGGCCATTGTGACGATCTCTGGGAACGGCAGCGTGGCGTCGGACGCGTCCGTCTTCGTCTGGCGGTGCAGCAGCTTTCCTCCGACGCGCTGGAGCTGCCAGCCGATCGTCATCTCGGCCTGGTCGAGGTCCACGTCTTCCCAACGCAGCCCGAGTGTCTCACCAAGGCGCAGTCCGAGGACGAGCACCAAGACGTAGGCGGGGTACATCGGATCCTCGTTCTTGCGGGCCGACTCCAGGAAGGCCCGTGCCTCTTCGACCGACCAGGGCTTGACCTTGCGCTTGCGAGGAGCCGGCATCTTGATGTTGGCGGCGACGTTGCGGGTCAGCACCTCCTCGCGTACGGCGTTGCTCAGGGCCGCGCGCAGGGTCATGTAGGCGTCGTGGACGGTCCAGTCGGAGGGGACGGCGTTGCAGCACTTGCCTACGGCGCAACACTGCTGGCGGCGCTTCGGGTTGCTGTGGACTTTGGGGCGGGCGGCGTCCTTGCCCTGGTCGCAGCATTGGCAGGAGCGGCGCATCTTGGTCACCCACGCCTGAACGTCCCGGACGGTCAGCTTGTCGAGCCTCTTGCTGCCGAGTGCCGGAGTGATGTAGAGCCGGGCGAACATCTCGTAGTTGGCGGACGTCTTGGGTGCGAGGTTGGGTTCCACGACGTTCTTGAGCCAGTACGTCAGGTAGTCCGAGAGCTTCGGCGACTTGGTGACCACAGGACCCTTGCGGGCCAGCTCGTGGAGCTTGAGCCACTTCTCGTGGGTTTCCTCGCGGGTCTTGCCATAGGCCCACTTGCGGGTCTTCTTGCCCTCGGGCGTGGTGACCCAGACGTAGCCTGCCCAGCCGTTCTTGTACGGGAAGATCGAGCCTTCGTTGTTCGCGCGGGTACGGCCGCCGTTGCGAGGTCGCTTGGGCTGCTCTTCTGGAGTCGCGGGTGCGGTCTTGGCGGGCATCAGGCAGCCTCCTCACAGAGTTGGGTCACGTAGTCGTTCAGGGCGGACACTGGGATGCGACGACAGCGTTCGCCGACGATGACCGAGGCGAGCGCGCCTGAGCGAATGAGGTTGTAGAGCGTCCACCGGCTGACCTTCAGGACGGTCATGGCCTGCGGAACGGTAAGCAGTTCAGGCGTCAAAAGGTCCCCCGAGGTGTGGCACATGGTGACCGGTGATGGCTGCGGCAAGGAGTTGTTCTCCGATGGACAGGCCCTGTCCGGCGTACTCCCAGTGAGCGACGACGAGGACGGTGTCCTCGTCGAAGAGCGGGAGGCGCCCCGTGATGATCTCTTCTGAGCGCATGTGTTCTTCGCGGGCGGCGCGGAGTTCGCCGAGGGTGGTGGAGTAGTGGCGGCTCTTGGTGGAGAAGTGGCCGCGGAAGCCGAGCATGTGAGCCCAATGGGTGAGCCGCAGGTCAGCCAGGTCGGCGTTCTCGCCAAGGCGCATGCAGGCGGCGATCAGCCGGCGGGCGTGATCGCGAACAGGTAGGGCGTCGAGATTGTCGAGGGGTTGGATGCGGCGGTCCAGAGTGCCGACGCACTCGGCGGCCTTGGTGGCGTACTTGGCGATGTAGGCGGCGACGGCTTGTTCGGTGAGGTCGCCGTTCATGGTGATGCGGCGGACGTCGAGCTGTGTGCCCCATCGGAACGTGCGGCCCAGCGGCTTGATCTCGGCGGTTACGGCGGTTGCCGCGTGCTGGACGGCGTCGGCCAGGGCGTCGGCGGTGGCCCAGGCCGGCGGTGGCGAGTTGGGGCCGTCGGGTCCATCCAGGCGGATGACGGCGTGGAAGTGGACGACGCCGCGGCGCTGGTACTCGGCGACCTTGGCGAAGGCGATGGTCACCTGGTCGCGCAGGACCTTGACGGTCAGGCCGTTGAGCCGGGCGAAGCGGCGGCGCATGGCGAGGGTGAAGCGGCGCCACAGTTCAGGGCTGATGGCGTTGAACAGGACCGAGCCGTCGTAGTCGTAGCAGTCGGGGCAGAGCGGTTCGCCGAGGCGCGGGTCGTCGGCGTGGTGCCGGTCGGTGCAGGACATGAGCTGTCCGTGCGGGCAGGTTTGGGCGTTGCGGCGGGCGTGGCAGGGCTGGACCTTGCCGTCTTTCTCCCGCCGGACGTGGACGCTCCCGAAGGAGGTGCGGTGAGGGTGATGAACAGGCACGGGTGCGAGCTGACCGTCGCCGGGACGCCCTTGCCGCCGATGAGGCCGGCGCGGACGAGTTGGTAGGTGTCGGCGCGGTAGACCTCGGCGCAGGCCGGGCAGCGGGAGGCGCGGCGGGTCTTGCACGGGACGCGCAGGACGCCGTTCGGTTCGCGGTTGGTGGTGTAGCGGTGGAGCAGTTGGCCGGTGGCCTGGTCGTAGTGTTCGACCTTTCCACGCAGGTGGATGGGCTGGCGGCAGCCGCCGGTGCGCTTGATCTGGTGCGCCCAGCGGTCGTAGTCGGGTTGGTGGAGCCGGTCGATCATCCCGGCTACCGCGTGAGAGCGGGCAAGGTGGGGCAAGATGGGTTCCGTCCTATCCAGTGACGCTGGTGTGGATGGCCCCCGGCCTGGCGCGGATCTTGGCGGATGTGTGGCCAGGCGGGGGGCGCTGCGCGTTATGCGCCGTGGTTGTCGATGCCGCTGCCGTCGCAGTCGCGGCAGGTGTCGCTGTCGCCGTCGAGGCCCCTTCCGTTGCAGGTGCAGCAGCGGCCGTAGGCGAGCGAGACGGCGGCGAGGATGTCGGGCCAGTCGGTCCAGGGGTCTTCGGTCGTCATGGGCGGTGGTCCTTGCGCGGTGTGATGGTGACGTAGAGGCGGTAGTTCCGCGGCCGGCTCCTGTCGGGGAAGGCCCGCGACATGCTGGTGACGGTGAAGATCTGGCGTAGGTGGATCATGCCGAGGGTGAGTTCGGCGCGGTTGCCTTCGAGGCGGATGCGCATGGTCAGGGCTCCTGGTTGGTGTCCATCTGGATGCAGTCGCGGTAGCTGTCTTCGGCGGCATAGCGGGCGCGGGCGGCGGCGAGGATGGCGATGAACTCGTAGCGGACCGGTCCGAAGCCGATGCCGGTCATGTAGTGGTCATGGGGCAGGTGGTGGGGGTCGATCTCCGTGCCGAGCAGGGCGGCGACCTTGTCGACCTCGGCGCGCATGTCGTGGTCGGAGCCGTTGTCGGGGAAGGCGCGGAGGGTGACGGGTGCTATCGAGGTCGGGATCTGAGGGTGGGCCTTGAGGAAGCCCGCCATGGAGATGAGTCCGGCGATGAGGGCGTCTCGGTCGTTGTTCATGGTGGTGCGCCTTTCAGATGGTCACTGGGACGGTGCGCAAGGTGTGGATCAGGTCGGAGGCGAGTTGTTCGGACACGCCCAGGCGGGCGCGGAGAACGTCGCGGGTGATGGGCTTGCCGTGTCGGGTGTGGTGTTCGTCGGCGACGCGGCGGGCGTAGTCGACCAGTGCCGGGGACGGTCCGGGGTGTTCGTCCTGGCGCCCCTGGGCGGGGACGAGGGCGGGACGGTCTGCGGACGGGACGGCTACGGGGGCGTCGGGACGCGGTGGGGACGCGGGGACGTCTTCCGGGGACGTCCCGAAGACCTCTGGGGACGAGTCGGGACGCGGGCCGGACGTCCGGCGTTCGAGCATGGAGACGGCGACGAGGAAGGCGGCGGCCGGGGTGGCGGCGGTGATCCAGCCCCAGGCGGTCGGGTCGGCTTGTTGGAGGTTGGCGGCCAGGGACAGGACAATGCCTCCGGTCAGGACGAGGACGGGCCAGGAGATCAGGCCACGCCGTACGCGGGCGGTCTTCTTGTCGCGTTGCCGCTCGCGGGCGGCCATGACGCAGGTGAGGTCGATGCAGACGGCGATCGCCCAGGCCATCCAGCCGGACTGTCCGTGGTCGCTGGCGGTGTCGCGGATGTGGGTGAAAGACCCGGCTCCGGCGATGAGGGCCAGGACGAGGACGGGGCCGGTGTCGAGCAGCCAGTGGGCGAGGCGTCGCATCGGAGTTCAGGCCTCTCGTGGGTCAGGGATGGAGTTGAGGAACTCGGCGAGATCGGTGTCGCTCACCTGGGCGGCGTGGCCGGCGACCACGTCGGCCCAGACAGGTGAGCGGTCGGCGTAGGTCGAGGCGGCGAGTTCGGCGGCTTGTTCGCCGACGTAGTAGGAGCGGGCGCGGTACCACTGGCCGTCCTGTGAGGCGACGATGGCGACGCCCGGTGTCTCGGCGGGGATGGCACGAGCCGAGGCAAGGGCCGCCGGGTCGAGGTCGCCGAGGGTCATGGTGGCGGTTTCGGGGTCGTTGACGCGGTGGCAGATCCGTCCGGAGCACTGAGCACGGAGAGCAGTGACGCCGGGTCCGAGGTCGGAGCCGATGCGCTGGCCGCAGCAGAACAGGTAGATGCCGAACGCCCTGCCGAGCTGGGCGACCCGCAGTAGGGCTGTCGAGGTCTTGGCGATCTCGTCCTTCTCCGACTTGTCGGCCATCAGGTACAGCTCGGCCAGTTCGTCGACCAGGACCACGACGGGCACAGGCCGCTGATCGTCCGGGAGTTGCCAGATGTTGCGGGCGCCGGCCTTCCGGCACTGGGCCATCCGGCCAGTCATCAGACTGACGAGGTCGTCCAGCAGGCCGACGCATTCAGGTCGTGTGGTGCCCAGCGCCGACAGGCGAGGGCTGTACGGGGTGAACTCCACGCCGCCCTTGAGATCGAAGCCGACCAGGGCGACCGGTTGTGGAGCTAGCCCTTGAACCAGAGCGTTGGCGAGGTTGGACTTGCCGGACTGGGTTGCTCCGGCGTTGAGCCAGTGCGGGACGGTCCTGAAGTCGATGGTCCAGGGGCCGCCGGTCTCCAGGCGTCCCACGGTGACCTTGAGCAGTTCGGGCGAGGTCGGCAGAGTCTCGACTCGGACGAGTGGGTCGCGGACGGTGGCAGACAGGACGACTCGTCCAGGACGAGGGGACGAGACGCGGATCGCGTGCACGCCCCACGAGTGGGCGAGCCGTTCGGCGGCGTCGGCGTAGTCGGCGGGGATCTGTCCTTCCAAGGTGTGCAGGGTGACGCGCCAGCCGTAGCGGGTGGGCTTGGGCAGCCACATGAACGGTTTGGTGTCCACGGCGATGCGCTGCCACTTGCGCCGGACGCGGACGACGCCGGTCGAGGCGACCAGGCCGGGGACGGTGGTGAACCAGAAGCGCTGCCGCTTCTTGGTGAGGTGGCAGCCGAGGGCGACCTTGCGCCAGCTCGCCCGTACGCTGATCGCGACCAGCGGGAAGGCTGCCACAAGCCAGAACGACGGGTAGTGCCAGCGGCGCCAGGCCCAGAGCCCGGCCGCCGCAGCGGCCAGGACCCCGAGCGCGAGGAGCGTGGTGTCAGACACGGAGCGGCTCCGTGTCTGCCGGTAGGAGGGTGGCGGCGCGGTATGAGATGCCCCACCGGCCCGCGATCTCCCAGACGTAGCCGACCATGCCGGACGGGTTGACCTGCTGACCGGCGGCGATCGGGGGTTCCCCCGAAGTGCCGATCTTGACGAGTTCGATCCGGCCGAACTCGTCTTCCACCGAGACGGTGATCTCGTAGACGGTGTTGCCGTTCTTGTCGGTCTTGATCTCGCCGGTGTCCTTGTTGACCAGGCGCGGCTTCGGCGCCTTCACGCAGGTGATGACGAGCTTGGAGGTGTCGACGGGGATCGGGATGGTGCGCATGAGAGCTGGTCTCCTTTGGAGTGACTGAGCTAGTTACAAAGATACCTAGGTATCTAGCTCTGTAACCCGAGATCGCTAAAGCGCTTCGAGATTCCTTACAGGTTGCCCAGAGACCTAGGCACCTAGAACCGCTAAAATTGAGTGCATGGCAACCACTGACCGGCGCCGGCCGTACCTGCGGATTGCCGAGGACATTCGGCGCGACATCGCCTCAGGCCGGTATGCAGTGGGAGAGCAGCTCCCCGTAGCACGTGAGCTGTCAGAGAAGTACGGCGTGGCCATGATGACCATCGGCAACGCCCTGGCCGTACTCCGCGATGAAGGGCTCATCGAGACCCGCCAGGGGGCGGGCAGTTTCGTCACCCGCACCCCTGACGACGTCGAGGCCGTCCCCGCCCCTGGCGAGCACAGCGAAGAGTTCCGCATCATCTCCGAGCAGTTGCGCGAGATCCGTCAGCACATGAACAAGCTGACGGTCAGGCTGGACGAGCTGGACGCTCGGACTCGCCCTGATCAAGCCGAGTAGAGACCCTCATCGCACGCCGCTGGAGTTCGGTCAGGTCGACCGCGATCTCCGCCAGCTCGCGAAGCAGGATCTGTCGTTCAGTCTCGCTAAGACCCACGTATCACCCCATCGTGTAGGCAGAACGCCGAAGCGTCCCCGGGTTACCTGCCGGGTGAGGAGCCATTGCGCGGATAGCCCTCCGTTCGTCGTGCTCAGAGCAGCCGCATCACCTTCGCGAGGTTGAGAATCTCGCGCTGACGATGCAGCTTGCCGCTGTCTCGCAGGTCGCGCACGATGTTGCGGACCAACGGACGGTTCCGGACGTGCTGAGGCGCGATCCGGTCGGCACGGAGCAGAGCGTCTGCGGCTTCGTTGTCCTTTCTGTTCATGTGGTAGCCCGCCGCGGTGCAGGTCCAGTAGTGAGCCTGGCGTTCGGACGAGGCGATCTCAGCGATCTCGACGTGTTCGGCCCGCGAGATGACCTCACGAGGCCGGCCCAGCTCCATGCTGACCTCGACGGCGTGAATGGTGGTGTTGACCCGGTTGAACTGGGTCTGGAACGCGTTGCCGTCCCGCGGCAGGACCTCGGCGACGCGGCGGGCCTCGTCCAGGTGGCTCTCCGCCTCTCTCTGGTCCCACAGCCGGGAGTACGCCACGGCGGCCCGTAGATGCAGGGCACCCCACATCGCCTTGATCGTGTCGTCTCCGCTCACGTACGGCTCGATCTGGTCCAGTGCCGACAGGGCCGCGTCCTTGGCCGGGTCGAGCTGCGCTTCGTGCAGCCACACCCCGCACAGGTCCCAACTCGCCGCCGCGATCAGATCGGGTGAGCCGACGTGCTGTGCGGCCACGAGTTCGCGCTGTACCGCCGTCCAGCCGAGATCATGGTGACCCAGCAGGTTCGACGACACCCGCGCCATATGGCAGGCCCGCAGCATCAGCGCCTCGGCCCGGTCGCGATCGGCCGAGGAGCCGTTGATGATCGCGATCAGGTCGGTGAGGATCCTGGGCAGCACCTCACCGAGGGCGGTGAACTTGGCGTCCTGACGAAGCTGCTCCGCCAGGCGGACGTTCGCCTCCAGCTCCTGCAACGTCCGCGGCTCCCCGCGCACCGGCAGCCCGATCCCGCTGGGCAACGACGCCTGCTGGAGCGCGAGCCGAAGCCCCGGAACGGCCGCGTGCCCGGAGTCGAGCTCCGTCGTCTCGTGCTGGTACGGCTGGCCCGTCAGCTCGCCGACCTCCACCCCGAGCGCCTCGGCGAGCTGCCCGACGACGCTCATCCGGTCCAGGGGCATCCGCCCGTTCTCCACTTTCGACAGCCAGGAGACAGATCGGCCGACCTTCTCGGCGAGGGTTGCCTGATCCCAGCCCCTGCGGTGACGAGCCCGCGCGATCCGCTGGCCCTGCGTCACGTACTCTGTTGCCACGTCGCCGCCCCTCCTTCTCGTCGTCGCCTGCTTCGACGATAAGACGGGTGACCTGCGTCACTGGCAGAAAAACTGCCAGTCGAAGGGCATGCGAAACCGCAGGTCGGCCTTCGACCTGCGGAAACGCTCGTCACTGATCGATTTCAGAAAGTGACGCTACGTGTGCATGGCTCGCCGGATCCGCGCGTCGTTACCTCGCTTCCCCTCGCATGAGCTGTCGCCACAGCGTCATGGCATCGGCGACCCGCATGCGCGGGCTCTCCACGACGTTCGGGGAGGGGGCGGACCGGTCGTAGCGCCGGATGAAGCTCTGCCCGCCGGCCATGCAATGCTCGAAGACGGGCGACCGGCATTCGCAGGTGTAGTTCAGGACCCGAGTGCCATCGGGGCGTTGCTCGGCTGGGAGCCACCTCACCGACACCGCGTGCGGTCGAGGCGAGGCGGGGTGCGTACTGTGAAGGTCTCCGACTTCTGTCACCGGGCTCACCGTCCTTCGTAACGCGCGATCGCCGGCGCGGCGCCGGCAGTGCTCGCGGATGTCGCGATCGATGAACAGGCGTTGGTGAACGAGGAGCTGTCTCCAGCCGCACAACGCGTCCTCGCGGAGTGGCAGACCGAAGCGCCCGAACGGAGCCCCACCCGGCGGGACTCCGCACAGCCACTCACCAACGCCATGACCAAAACCTATCCCAGCCTGTCCTAGCCTGTCTATAGCATTGCTAGCCATGCCTGTTCTATGCCGTTAGGTGCAGGGATACCTAGAGTCGTCCCGTGATCGAATGGGACCCGCGGCTCTACAAGTGGGAGCAGATAGCCAACGTCGTTGCCGAGCGCATCGGCGATGGCACCTACCCGCCCCTCACCCTCATCTCCGAGGTGAAGCTGCAGGAGGAGTTCGACGTCGCACGAGTGACCATCCGCAAGGCGATGGAAGCGCTCAGGGAACGAGAGCTGATCACCACAAAGCCCGGCAAGGGCTCCATCGTGTCCCCACAGTAGTCATGCCTGCCCATCTCGAGTGACACCCTGAGGGGGGATCTGTCCACGACACCTTCAAAGGCGCTGGTCTCCGTCATTCGACGAGGATGGTCCTGGAGAGCTTCGGCCTTAGACTCGGGCCGTGGCCAGGATTGACCGCGCCAGCCGGCTGATCGCGGCACCACCGGCGACCGTCTACGGCGCCCTGCTCGACCGGGAGTCCCTCGAAGCCTGGTTGCCGCCGGACGGCATGCGCGGGCGGATCGAGCGGTGGGATCCCCGGCCTGGTGGCGGGTTCCGGATGGTCCTCACGTACCTCGACCCCACCGACAGCCCAGGCAAGACGTCAGACGCGACGGACGTCGTCGACGTCGCGTTCGCCGAACTGGTTCCACCGGAGCGCGTGGTGCAGCGGGCAGTGTTCGAGGCCGATGACCCATCGTACGCTGGCACCATGACGATGACCTGGCACCTGGCCGCCGCCGGCGAAGGAACCGTAGTAACCGTTACCGCCACAGGCGTACCACCCGGCATCAACCAGGCGGTGCACGAAGCCGGGATCACCTCCTCGCTGGCCAACCTGGCCTCGTACGTCGAAGGGGGCCGGCTGACTCAGTCCGGACTGCACCCGAAGGTGCTACCCCCAGCCTGAACAGCATCGCCAGCGCCGGAGAAGTTGACGAAACAGCAGGTCAGAGGGCGTGCTTCACAACCGGATGAGAACTTTCCCTACGATTTCAAGGCCGTCCGCCTGCGGCGCCCGGCGCGCGTCTGGGCGGTCGCTGGCCGCGCTGCGGCTCTTCGGCCGGTCGCGGCCAGCGTCACCCACGCGCGGAAAGCGACGGGGGAATATTGTCCGAAAGTGCGAGTGACGATATGGGGAGCGACCTTATATAACTCTCCATGAATTCCCAATCAGGACTACCTGACGACGTTACAGGAAGCTTGATGACGGACTCTCGCATTCGGGCCGTAAACCACTTCCGGCCATAATTATACCGATACTTCTCCGTGCGGATTACGGTGCACAAGAACATGCAGGCCGCTTCAGATATTGGCTCATTCGGATGGAGAACTACCACGTCATCGGAAGCGACGAAAGGTTCCGGCTGATAGAAAGCTTCGCCGACACTCCCATTGCTAGAGACCGTAATCAGTCCGCCAGGAGAGTTCGGCGGAAGATCCACATACTGACTTACGCCATTCTTGTCTGCAGTCGCTCTAATGTATGGGGTGGCCCCCTCCGCTAGTTCCCTCCGAATGTACCGTATTCCCCGGACAAGGGTGAAGATATCGGAGAATCGAAATTCCTTCCAGGATGCGACGTCGAGAGCGAGATCGTTATGAGTTACCCCTGCCGATTGCCGATCAAACACGGGAAGCTTTGACTTTTCGACCCACTCAGGAACCTCATCGGGGAGCACCAAATGAGGAAGGGTCTTATTAGCCTGCCGTCCATAGTTGAATCGGTATCGATTCGCTCGGATGCAGGCTGCCCACCACAACTTCTCCTTGACACTCATGTCATACTTAGGGAGTAGGTAGCTCACATCTCGACCACAATAGAATGGATTTACTTGGAGACTCGTCTCGAGAGCGTAGTTGCGCCCGCCCAATGAAACGGATAGGGCTCCAGCAGGAGCGGGGGCTAGGCTGTCAATTCTCTTGACCCGCGCGGAAACCCCATTATTTCGCGCAGTCCTGGACACGAATGCTATCGCCCTTGGCCCTGTATCTTTCTCCAGACGATTGAGTTCGAGAGAGTGCCCATAGTGCACCACGAAGAGGTCCATCACTCGGGGCATGCTACTCTTCCCCCTCGACTTCCTCTGACGATGACGTTCTCGTTTGCATCAACCTATAAAGCGCATATTTACGGAGGTCTCTTTCGAAGTCCGCTTGCGTAAGGCTGCTGTAGTCCGTCTCAAGGTAGGCCTCGGCGCACCACTCATCGTCAGCTGATACTCGTCGCAGAACGCTCTTGCCAGGGACAACTGCCCGGCTGTGATAGGACGTCAGCCAGGCGTCGCGGATCGACTCCCACTCTTGGTTGAGATCGATACGTCCGCGATCTTTTGTCTTTACGAAGCCATCGTTTTTCCAATAGCCAAACCACGTGGGCGCAGGAGCGTGGACATGAGGCTGGTGGGCCTTGAAGACCATTGCGCAGGTTACGGTGCCGACAGGCGCGAATAGATCGTTGGGCAGTGACATCACCGCAGTAAGCGTATGTTGCTCCAACAGCTCACTCTTTTTGGGATGCGGCATGATCGCGCATGACATTGGTACAACAACTACCGCCACGCCTCCCGGCTGAAGACATTGCAGCAGTACAGCTACGAAGTCTAGTTCATGCAGTCCCTCTCCCTTCTGGGAGTAAGGAGGATTGATTAGGCCGACATTCGGCCGCTTATGCCGGCGGTCTACGCCCTTTGAAAGTTTTTCGATAATATCAGGCTGAAAACAGCTGGCCCGGTAAAGATTGGCCTTGCCATCTCCTCTCAGGATCATATTCGACGCGGCCAGAGCAAACATGTGCGGCTGCTGCTCTACTCCGATGAGTTGTTCTTCGCGGATACGTCGACGGCCTTCGACATCATTACCTAGCTTAACGTCCATCTCTGCCATGGCGGCAATCAGAAAGCCGCCGGTCCCAGCGCAGGTATCGACGACGGTGTCCTCGGGGCCGACAGCCGCAATCTTTGCGAATAGCTCTGTCAGATGGCGCGGCGTAAGAACGATTCCAAGCCCTCGTTTGTCACCGCCTGTGTAGCGAAGAAACTCGCCGTAGAACTGGCCGATCACATCAACGTCGTGATAAGCATCAAGGAAGGGGCTTACGTGCTCATCGATATCGTCCACAAGACGATAGAGCGGAGTCTCTCCTTCGTTGTTAGGCCTGCTCAGTTCAGGATGAGTACGAATGAATCGGTAGGGATCGAGCATGATTTCACGCTTGGCGTCATTGAAATCTGCCTCTTGTGCAACACGATCGATAGCACTATAGAGTTCACGTGCGAGGTGCTTGGGTCCGTAGTCGGACCAGCTACGCTTAAAAACTGGATCTTGAAGAGCAAGCAGAATGCCAGATACCACTAGTGGCTTCTCTGGCTCTGAGAGCTTTGCGTAGTCCCGCATATAGTTATGCAGAACTCGACTGAAGGCGATTAGCTCCGCTTCATTGCGTGCCCGTACTGCCGGATCCCACGTTAGGAGTTCAATGTAGTTCTGTACTGGCAAAAGCTGATCGACTGGCCCATGAGGCGAAGGGAGCGCTGTTGCAGCATCGGCGCCCTTAAGCTGTCGGAACGTTGACACTTTTAGATGTTCACTAGCAGTCCCGCTGACGGCGATGCCAACTACGTCGAAGTGTCGAGCAAGGTGTGACGAATAGTGCAGGACACCATCGACAGCGAACTCTCCGAACTTATCTCGAGAAGGGCTTTCGTGTTTCGCGGCGTTCGCCTTGCACTCGATGACGATCACTAGTTTGGGATAGGTCTCCGGGAATGAGATCAAGAACTCAGGCTTGCCCACGCCACTGCCGGTCTTGCTTGCACTGGCGAGCGCGCGCTTGATCTGCGGATGAGAGCTCGTCTGCTCCTCCACCCGCTGGCCGGCGACACCGTGAGCCCTGAGATGCTGGCGGACGATGTCCTCCGTCGTGCGCTCGTTGACCACCCTTGCGTCCTCTCCTTGACCGTCTTCAGTCCCGGCCTGAGACGTTGGTCGCAGCCAGGAACCTGACGGCCTAAGGGTATAGACCTCAGCGCGCTTATGGGCACTCCTGTACGAATCGCCTTCAACTCTGATGCGCGTCGACATCTGAGCCCTCTCATCCTCGTCTATGTGACATAGATAAGGTTAGCAGTACGATCTTCGCTTGGACGACGGGGCGTAGGTATGGTTGTGGACAGTCGGCGCGCAAAGAAGACTGATGGGGCCATTGGGCGGCAAATTGGAACGCGACTTTTGGACGGTGCTTGACGTTGCGGAACGTTTGGGAGTAACCCCTGCCACGATCCGGTCGTATCGCTACCGAGGGGTGCTGCCAGAGCCGCGGTATATCGGTCGAACACCCGTGTGGGAGCGTGACGTGATTGAGGCATGGATCATGAAACGTCCAGGGCAAGGAGCAGGAGGCGGTAGGAAGCGGACGGACGGTCGCCAAAACTGATGCAGCGATTGAAGGGCAGGCTGCCGCGCCGCTTCCGGTGCTCGGGCCTGGCGGCCCTGCGCTCCGGGTCGGCTTGCCACTGGATAAGCGGGCTGGTCGCCTGCCTGACTGCTGTACAGCAGCGAAGTACAGCAACGCCGACGTCCAGCAGCACGCTTCACCAGCGATCACCTACCGCTTGGCCAGGCGAAAAAGCGCCCCGCCTTGTGACTGGCTCCCGTTTGCAAGCAGGATGTCAGGAGTTCGAATCTCCTAGGCTCCACTCATACAAAAGCCCAGGTCAATGGCCTGGGCTTTTGATCTTCAGCGGGCCTTGTTCTGGGGTCGTGCCCGCTGCGTGCCCGATGTACTCAGGGCTCCCCTTGCTAGCTCGTCAAGCGCAGGCACGCCTACCGCTGGCCCTCCGCCCGCCCGCCGTCCGGGCGTGCGGCCTGGGGCCGGTCCTGGACGGCGGCGGGACACCGGGCCGGGGGCCACACGCCTGCTGCGTCGTACGAACCGGGCGCACCGACCATGGTTGCCGCGCCGCCGCACCGACGAAGCCCACACGATCGCCACGGCATGGCTGGCCGCCGTGCATGGTCGGAGGCGATCGATGGCTGGTCTGCGAGTTGACCCCTGAACCGGCTGATTGCGGTCCGGTCATGCAGGGGGCAGAGGACGATGCGACACCAGGTGCGTTCCGAAAACGTTGTAAGTGGAGAGGGTGGCGGTTCCCTCTCTACGATCATCATCCGGGTGGGCAAGCACAACAAGACTGTTTCTTGGCCTATGCCTTCGCCAAGCTGTATCCGTGAACGCCACAAGTAGCGAGGTCTGGGATCCGTTCGGCACCCTCCGCAATGCCCTGTGGATCGGAGGTGGGCAATGGGCCGGGAAATCCACCGTTGCCAGGGTGCTGGCCATCCGGCACGGGCTGACCGCCTATCACTACGACTACCACGACGCGCGCGCACACAATGACCGTCGGATCGCCCGTCGAGTGCGACTTGGCGAGCCCACCGCGGATCCTGACCCGGAGACCGTCTGGGTGAACACCACCCCTCAAGAGATGGCCGACGAGACCCTGGCCGGCTTTCCCGCGCGGTTCGAGTGGGCGTTGGACGACCTGCGCGGCCTGGTGTCGGGGCGACCTGTCGTTGCCGAAGGCTGGGGATTGCGTCCCGAACTGGTCGCTCCCATCATCGACTCGCCCTGTCGGATGATCGTCATGGTGCCGAGCGAAGCATTCCGTCAGCGCCAGCTACGCGAACTGCCCCGTGCCGGCAGCCTCCGCCTCCAGGTGAGCGACCCTGAGCGAGCTCAGGAGAACCGGCTTGCCCGAGACCGACTCGTCGCAGATGAGGCGGTCCGCTCCGCTTGCCGCTTGGGCATCCGAGTCCTGGAGGTCGATGGCTCCGACGATGCGGAAGTCGTGGCAGACACCGTGGCCGACCACTTCGGTTCCTATCTGTAGCTCACGTTGATCGACGGGTCTTACAACACAGGTACGTCTCGCCCCTCGTTTGGGATCCAGCGATGCCACGAGGACCTGTCTCGGAGTTACGGTGCTGATCCGCAGGTTCTGCGTTCGCGTCCGGAGATCTCCCTTAGCGTTGGGGCTTCAGTCCTGTTGCAGACGGAAGGCCAAGTCGGGGCCGGAGCAGTCACCAGATGTAAAACCGTCAGCTCTGCCTAGAGGAGCTCAAGCTATCGTTCGCCCTGCTTAACGAGGTGGGCGAACGGTTCAACACGCCCCTGCGACACAATGATCTCGTGCAGCGATTCGATGCCGCAGGAACAGACCTGGTCCCTGGTCAACGGGTCCGGGTTCGAGTGACCCAGCAGCACCCATGGGGCGTCATGGTGGAGATCGTGGGTCACGAGGGCATCGGTGCATCGATCGATGGCGCGGCGATCGACAGTCCCTCCGGCGCCGGACGGGCGTGGCTTGGCGAGTATCCGGCTGTGGGGACGGAGGTGGACGCCGTGGTGCAAGAGATCCGTCGATGGAGTCCGCCGGCGTGGGCGCGTCTGACGATTCGATCTCAGGACCTTCACAGCTTTCAGTGGCTGTGCGATTTCTGCGGTACGCCCACCGTCCTCAGCCCGGCAGGGGACGGCGTGGTCATGGATGTCAGGAGCGCAGACGGCCCTGGCAGCCATACCGTCGTCACGCACCGAGAATGTCTGAGAAGCCGTCTGCATGAGTCGAGCAGCGAGCACGCGCGTGTCGATTCGGTGGGGCGGGGATGAGCGATGGCTGCATTCCGGATGAATCGTCACTACGTGCCAGCGTGCTGGCATGCCGTGGCCATGGCACTCCGCCGCGGTCGCCGACCTGACGCAATGAGCATGCGCCATAGGTGACGAGCTCTATGATCAGGTTCGTCCTGATCGTTGAGATTCGGAGAAGATGTCAATCTCATGCGCCGCGCCATGGTCCTTCTGGGTGGCGTCGCCCTCGCCGTCGGCGCGTTCGTCCTCTTCTACCGGGGCCCGGGACAACCGTTCATCCGTGGCTACGTGAGCGACGTCGCCGCCACCATGCTGGTCTACGCGTTCTTGGGCCTGCTGTGGCGCACCACCGCCGCACGCCGCACCCTGGCCACGGCCGCGATCGCCGTCGCCGTCGAGTTCTACCAAATAGTCGGCATGACCCCGCCGGGCATCGGCGGTGTCCTGGTCGGCGCGTTCCCCGACCCATGGGACCTGGTCGCCTATGCCGTCGGTATCGTCGCGGCCCTGGTCTGGGAACACCGATTGGTCCGATCCGGTGATCAGGCCGGCTGACTCTCGGACACCACCTCACCGGCACGCTGACGGTACGGACGCCCCACAGCGGCGAGGTCATCGGGTTCGTCCTGCGCGGTGGCCAGCCGTCGCAAAGCAGGATCGCCACATCTCGGGATAAGCCGGCGCATCGCGTTTCTCTTGATCGCGGTCAGTCATTGTCGTGCTTCCAGGAACTACGGTAGTAACGGCAAGATCAAGGCATTACGTGTCCATCGACCAGGATTCCGATGTCCGCCCATCGGGATCCTTCTGGCTAACCGCCTGGATGCGCCTGTCCGTCGACCTAGAGTTTTGTATGGCCGCTCACACGTTCCTAAGCCCCGGCCTGCCGAATCTCCTAGGCTCCACCAGCCAAACCGCCGCTTCTCTGATCACGGGAAGCGGCGTTCGTGCCATTAGCCTTCAGGTCGGTCAGGCTCGCCCCTGACTGGGCGGCCAGGGTGTTGCCGGTGTGGCGGAGGTCGAGGAAGTGCAGGCCCTGTGCGTCCATCTCCTTGAGCGCTTTCGCCCACTTGGCCTCGCGTCTGAAGTTGCCGCCCCTCAGGAAGGCCCCGCGCTTGCCTAGGAAGACGAAGGCATCGCCCGGTGGGGCGACGTAGGTGGCCAGGTGTTCGGTCAGTACGGGATGACGACTGCCGGGATGCTCACCGTCCGGCGTCCTGCTCGTGACTTGAGCGGGCCCAGGCGCATCTCGCCGCCGCCCGAGTGGCCGCCCGAGCGCGGCCCCACGCTACGCGTGCGGCCTGAGGGCCGTTCCCGCACGCGTCCGCGCTCGGATCACGCCTACTTACACCTTCCGCACCATGACGCCGGCCGCACGGACGAAGTCCTCCACCGCCACGCGGACTTCCGGAGTCAAAGCCTTCACCTCATCCGAGGTCTCGGCCTTGTTCATGCTCTTGACCAACTCCATGGCGTGGTTCGCGAGTCGTCTGATCTCGACATCCTCTGTGATCAGTTCTACCTGATACAGAGCCGTCCACCCCGCTGCACGTGCGCGCAAGACCTCATCCACCGCCGTGCGGTAGGCCTCGCTGTTCCTGTCGTCCTTGGCCCGCTCACTCCAGGCCCGTCGTTGGGCACTGCGGAAGTCCAGGATTGTACGCGCAAAGTCGCTGTAGATCTTGATCTGCTCGCCTCGAAGCCGCTCCGCTCGAGCGAACCTTTCCGATCTGTCGATGGAACGTCGCTGGAGCAGAAATGTCATCAGAGAACCTAAGAGGGTCCCTGTGACCGCAATGATGGATGTGACGATCGCCGACATTCCCTGAGTTGACCACGAGGTGCTTTCGCGTGTGAAGCGCAGCCAGGTGCTCTTGCCTCCGGCGAGGGCGCTCCGGCTCCGGGATGGTCGTCATGCCGGGTATCAACGCGGTAGGTGGCTGAGGTGCAAGCCTGATCATCGCGCCCGCCATCGGCTCTGGCCGGCTTTCCCTTCGGGCGGGTCGACGGTAGACGGGACGATCAGAGGACGGGGTCCTCGCGTTGGGCGGAGTGCCCAGGTGGCGAGCGTGATCGTCGTGCCATTAGCGTGCCATTAAGGGCGGTCAACAGCGGTTGATCGCGGTCACTCGCGGACTGTCTCCCGCGCAGGTCGAGGCTGTTGTCCTTCAGGATCAGGCCGATTTGCAAGCAGGTGTCAGGAGTTCGAATCTCCTAGGCTCCACCGCAGGTCAAAGGCCACTACTCGTGATCGGGAAGTGGCCTTTTCGATCTTGTATGGCTGCGAGGCCCAGCCACGGCGTCAATCGTCTGCGCGCACGCTCTGCTCTTGCGGGATGGGGAAGCCGTAGCGCTGTGAGATCTCCTTGAGGGCTTGGACGCAGGCCGACTGAACTGGCTGGTAGTTCGCGTAGTTCAGTTTCACGCTCGCGTATGGCTCGTTGCGACACGGTCCTCGACCGGAGGTCGTTCCGTGCCAGCCGCACAGGCCTTTGTATCCCTCTGTGCCTGGGTTGTGATTCTTGCGTTCGTAGGGCTTCACCCAAATCACGACGTCTGCCATGACTGCTGACGTTACGAGCCTTGTCGATGGCAGGGTAGAGAGCGGTTGCTGTACGAAGCCGTGAATTGCGAAAGCCGCCCCGGTCACAGGTGGCCTACTGTGAAAGGTCCTTCTGTCTCCGGCGTTCTAAATGATCTCCAAGGCACTTGAGTATCTTGCGTATGTCTTCTCGTCGATCGTGTCTTCACTCGTAATTAAGGGGTCTGGGGGTCGAATCCCCAAGGCGGCTCCCAGCTCAAAGGCCTCCCGGATGATCCGGGAGGGCCTTTTTTGATCTCCGTACAGCAGCGCCATACAGCAACCCTGCAGCCCATGCCCATCGATGGGCTACGGATTAGGCTGATCCGGTGGATGCGACTGCCCTGGAGAATCTGCGCTTGGCGAGCGTGTTAGCAAGTCAGTTCACACATCGATCTGAAGCCCCGGTCATAGGCGAGGTCTGGCTGAGATTCGAGACGTTGACCGTCAACCTAGGTGTGGCCGCTGATTGGGAACTCAGGATCGACCCCGAGGAGCCGGGGGAGGGCTACGTGATGGAGGAGCTGGGCAGTCGCGTGGATGTGATCACCGCTCCCGATGAAGTTCCCTTCGTGAGGTACATCGGTCAGCGGTTGCGGCGCTTGGTCGAGGAGTTCGATGACTTGTCCGGCCAACGCATGCGCATGGCCTTCGAGTTCGAGGGTGGAGCTGTCATCGCCCGAAGTTGGGGAGGCGACTTGCAGATGGCCCACGCCTAGAACTGAAGCGCCCCGACTTCGATGGAGACCTCAACGGTTGATTCCGGCGGGTTCGTTGGGCTGATGTTGAGTGTAGTAGAGAGCTTCGAACTCCTCTGGTGGTAGGTGACCGATCGCTGAGTGCAGACGGGTGGCGTTGAACCAGGCGACCCATTCGGCGGTGGCCAGCTCGACGTCGGCCAGGCTGCGCCAGGGTCCTCGGGGCTTGATCAGCTCGGTCTTGTAGAGGCCGATCTGCGATTCCATCAGGGCGTTGTCGAGCGCGTCGCCGACGCTGCCGACGGAGGCGTCGATCCCGGCCGCCAGCAGATGCGTGGTGAACCGGAAAGACGTGTATTGACTGCCGGCATCGCTGTGATGGATCAGCCCCGGCTCGACTGGCCGGCCGATACGCTCCCGCCGCCACAGGGCCATGTCCAGGGCGTCGAGTACGAGCGTGGTGTGCTTGGTCAGCGAGGCGGCCCAGCCGACGATCGCCCGGGAGTAGACGTCGACCACGAAGGCGACGTAGACGACGCCGCACCAGGCGGTCACGTGAGTGAAGTCGGCCACCCACGCCGCATTCGGCCGAGTCGTGGTGAAGTCGCGCTGGAGCCGGTCGGTCGCCCGCTCATGGCCGGGGTCGGCCACGGTGGTGCGCACCTTCTTACCGCGACGCGCGCCCTGCAAGCCAAGGGCGCGCATGCGGCGTTCGACCGTGCAGCGGGCCACTTGGTGCCCTTCGCGCTGCAGCTGATGCCAGATCTTGCGGGCGCCGTAGACGCCGTAGTTGTCGGCGTGGATGCGGGTGATGTGCTCGTCCAGGTCGGCGTCGCGCAGGGCGCGAGCCGAGGGCGGTCGGTTCTTGGCGGCGTAGTAGGTGCTGGTGGAGATGGGGCAGCCGTGCTGGGTCAGGACACGGCAGATCGGCTCGACACCGAACACGCCGGCGTGCTGGTCGATGAAGGTCACGAGTGCGTGTGTGGCCGGTCGAGCTCGGCCGCGAAGAAAGCCGACTTAGATTCAAAGAGTCAAGGCAACACATTGGGCCGGGGTTCGGTAGCCGAGGCACTTGCGTGGGCGGTTGTTCAGCCGGGCCGGCTGCCCTCGTCGATCTGGGCCTGGCGGACCCAGGTGCGCAGCGTCTCCGCGGTGCCGATACCGAGCTTGGTCGCGACCGCGTTGATCGTGGCCCACTCGGTCGGGTAATCCGGTCGTACTTCGGCGACCATCCGCACCGCTCGGCGGCGAAGCTCGGCGGGGTAGGGAGACTTACCTGGCATGGACTCGATCCTCTCAAGAGATCAAGTCTCCACCGAACCCGGGACGATTCAAACCGCAGCGGAGACCATCCTCTAGCCATGGGAATGGCCTCCGCTGATGCGTTGCATGACTAGGGTTCTGCGGGGCTAGAGATCTAGGCTGGCGTTGAGCTTGCGAGCTCCCTCCTGGACCCGGCGTCGGTGCTTGAGCGCGGTGACGCACAAGGCCGGGAGCGGCAGCGAGGCGTCTGAGTCGGTGGTTTTGGTGGTGTCGCGGTGGAGCAGTTTTCCGTGGACGCGGTTGAGCTGCTGAGAGATTCACGGCTCTTGGCCGTCGAGGTTGATGCTGTCCCAGGTGAGGCCGAGGACTTCACCACGCCGGAGGCCGAGGACGAGCATGAGCACGAAGGCGGCGTAGAGCGGTTCGTCTATGGTCCGAAGGTGTTCAAGGAACGTCCGGGCATGCTGATCGCCGCGACCTCGAAGAGCATGGTCCGTGGCGAGGCGCGCAGCAGGAGACCTGCCAGGACCACAGGCAGCAGGAGTTCGGCCCACGAGAGCAGCTGCCACCATGCACTTGTCGTCATGAGGAAGGGAATGACGAAGTCGGCTCCCCGGCAGATCCCGATGTTCAGCTCTGCCGCGCTGATCCGGGAGGTCTTCAGGATGACCGGCCCGGAGACGGCCAGGACCGCCCCGGCGCGGAGTGCCCCTGCGAGAAGGTTCGTCTCCGCATGAGGTGTCTGCCCCACGACAGCTTCCGTTCTCCTGCTTGCCGGTAGATCGACTCGGGCGACAGTAGTGGACGAAGGTCATGGTCCAGCAAGCGCGATGACAGCAGCCCTGACCGCAACGTCCCCGCACACGGGCTCACTGCGACGACCGTCCATCACCCTCTGAACACGGCGTCCGCATCAGCCTGGGCTTCTGATCTGGCGTTCATCTGTGGGGTCCTGAGAGGGCAGCGCGGCTCGGGTGCGATCGGTTCGCTCGGAGGAGCTGTCCAGGTAGCTACGTGGAGGACGAAAGCCAGATTCCCCCCACCTGTCCGGGGTGTCGCCACTGGTGGTCGACTTCTCGGAGTGGCGAATAGGGGGCTGCGGCTAAGGGGTCTGAATTTTTGCTGTGCTCAGTCGCCTTGGGCTGGGATTATGCCCTTTGCATGTCAAATCGAGGCAACCCTCGATGAATGGCAGAAAGGTGCGTCATTAATGGTGCTTCGTGGGGCTAGCCCTAGCCAGCAGCAGGTTGTCATGGCTGCCGGACATGCCTATGCGGCGGGGCGGCGGGTCTTCATCGCCCGGTTCACTGCCCCTCTGGACAAGGCGCCCGAAGGGAGAACTCTCCCCGAGATCGGTGAGCTCATCGAGGAGATCGAGGGGCAGGGGTGGTACTTGGAGCACATGGCCACCAGCGTCCTGGTGGCCGCCTTCGGCCGCCGCCACGACAACATCACGTGCCTATTCCGTCGTGGTGAATGAGAGGTGAGCGGCGGTGGCGTCGTCGTAGGTCTTGCCGCGGGGCCAGCGTTCGCCGTGCGGGTCTGAGTGTTCGGCGGCCCGGACTTGAGAGATGAGGTTCGCCGGCCCGTGCTGGTCGAGTACGTCGAGGGCTTCGCGCCAGGTGGCCAGGTGGAAGCGGTCGACGAGGAGGGATGCGCCGTCGCTGAGCAGGGCGGCCGCGCGTACCCGGTTGGCGGGCATGTTGCCGGTGAGGGCCTGGTCGGCGGCGAGGGGGTCGGTGGCGGCGACCCAGAAGCCGCCGTCGCGGTTGCGGTAGGAACGCAGGGTCTCGACGTAGCGTCGGTGGGCCGAGACGTGTGCGTCGCTGCCGGAGTCGAGGGCGTCCATCTCGGCTCCGTAGTGGGCGCCTACCTGGGCTCCCTTCGTCGTCTCAGCTCAGGATGATGGGGTTGGTGAGCGCCGCCATGTGTTCGTTGGGATGACGCACCTCAACGCGGACGAAGGACGATTCCTCCGCATTGGTATGCCACTCCAAGACACCTGATCCATCGCCTGGCAATGCTGCGCGGTGCACCGTCCCTCGATCGGTGTGAAAGCTGACAATGCCGGACGGCACACCACAGACGTCCACCCGGACCACCGCCGGTTCGCCGTAGGTATCCAGCCGCCCCCCGATATCGGCGCTGCCATCACCAGCAAAGGCCTGGAGCGACAGCTCAACCGTGGCCGATTCGGCGATCCAGCTCCGGCCGGCACGGATGCCGGCGAGGACCGCGTCCGCACTCAGTTCCTCAGCCAGCACGACGGTGTGCGGTCTGCCGATCTGGCCCTCCAGATGGGTGTCGCTGTTGCCCATCGCAGGTCGCCACCGTCCACGGCGGATGTCGACGGCCAGGCCCCGGCCCCATTCGGCCAGTGCTGCCGCATTGTCCGCCTGCCAAGGCTCATCGGAGAGCCAAAGCCCGTTCCACACCTCCACCACATCAAATCCCTCGAACGAGTACATGAAGCCACCAGAGGGGTACGGCGCATGCGGGTGGGCCGCCACGCAAAGGCCACCAGCCTCATGTACCTGATCCAGATGCTTGCCGATCACGTCGTCGCGGACGCCGTACCGCCAGTCGACCAGCTGCCCCGGATTGATGCCGAGCGCCAGCCAGTGCCCGGTCTGGCTGGTGGCCTCCTGGCCAAGGATCACCAGCAGGTCGTCGCCGACGAGCGAACCCCACGCACCATGCGCATCTGCGGTGTTGTGCTCAGTGGTCGCGATGAAGTTCAGCCCCGCCGCACGAGCGCCGGCCGCAAGCTGCTCCGGCGTCAGCTCTCCACCGTTCGAGAGAACCGAATGCACATGGCAGTCACCTCGATACCAGCCACGCGCCTGACCAACCACCCGCTTCGGCGGGAACTGCGATTCCGACGTCCCATTGTCCGTGACCATTCCGGCAGCGTATTCACTTCACAGGAGAAATCCACAAGTAAGCTCGTCGGACTTGCGTGCTACTTCGCGTTGACGTTCGTCCGTGGAGTGCTGGCAGGTGAGGGTGGCGCTGGTGCTGTGCGGCCCATGCGGGCCATCGGCTCCTCGATCAAATGGCGGGACACCGGGCCGGCCCCGCACGTATGAACCGAACGCTCCAACCTGGCCCAATGCCGTCGTACAGGTGCAGCCTTGACGATCGCCACGCGTAGTTGGCCGTCGCATATTGCTGGGGGCGGTGTGATTGCGGTCTGCTGCCAATCTGAGGCATGGACCAGTCGGGGCGTAGATGCGGCAAACTACGCACTTTCGGATCGTGGATCAACGTGGGATGCTCTCGCCATGACCGCGGTAGGGACGAGGTGAACGATGCTCCATACAACCCCGCCCACCGAGTCGGACAAGATCGATACCCTCCGCGTGTGTGGCACCGTTGTCCTGGTGCTGGGCCTGGCTCTTTGCGTAGGAGCCCTGTTCTTCGCAGAGGGTGAGCCACCCTGGCAGGTCCTTGGAGTCTTCACGCTCGTGGTCCTGGTTGGGTTGACTCTGCGCATTGAAGCGGCTGTCCGTCACCGTTGACCACTCCAGGCCCCGGAGTACGTTCGATGATCTTGGGCTCAGGTGTGAGCGGTTCGACATGGGGGCAAATCAGAGGGCTGGTGGGGGCGCGGGGAACGCGGTTGAGCTACAGCGCGCCTAGCACCTCGCCCAATAGATCATCCGACCGTACGAACGCAGCATCGTCGAATCAGGTGGCCCGTCATGGATTCGTGACTCGATGCGGGGGCCGTCTCCAGAGAGAAGAGCGTCGAGCTCGAAAATCGCATCCTCGATGTCCTCGTCGAGTTCACTGGTACGGCGTCGATCCCAGAAATGCAATCCGACGCGTTCCGTCTCCACGCAGACTGCGACCGCAATGACGTCAGCAGAAATAAGTCCCAATAATGCTTGGACCGCATCCAGAACTATCGCGTTCTCTCGCTCAAGTTCCTCTGAACTGGTCATGGGCCCACTCCAGTCAGGGGTGACCGACATGATCACAGCGTATGACGTGCTGCTTGAGCAGCGACGATCCGTTGGAGGAGCCGGGTATTCTTCCGGTCTGATCCACAGGGTTCAGGTCGTCAGGCTGCCCTGAGAGTGGTGACGGTCTCCGGCGCTTTCCAGCGCGTGCCTGTCATCCGTACGTGCCACCCACGTTGTAGTCATCGCCGGAGACGACGAGACGGAGATGACTGATGGACGACGGGTTCGCCCAGTACGTGGCGCATCGCCATCTACGGCTGTGCCGGATGGCGTACCTCCTCACCAGGGACTGGGGCACCGCCGAGGACCTGGTGCAGACGGCGTTGGCCAAGGCATGGGTGGCCTGGCGGCGGATCGAGGGCAACCCCGATCCGTACGTCTATCGCATCATCGTCAACACCCACGCCACCTGGTGGCGTCGGTTGTGGCGTGGCGAGGTGCCGGTCGAAACCCTGCCCGAGACGGCCGACCCGCAGGACCACGCGGCCGCCGTGGGGGACCAGGCGGCGCTGTGGAAGGCCATCGCCACCCTGTCGCCCCGTCAGCGGGCGGTGATCGTCCTGCACTATTTCGAGGGACGGACGCTCACCCAGATCGCCGACATCATCGGCTGCTCGCTGGGCGCGGTCAAGAGCCAGCTCGGCAGGGCGCTGACCCGTCTGCGCGTCGATCCGGACATCCGCACCATGAATCTGAAGGAGCTCCAGCGATGAGGCACACGGAGAGCAACCTGCGCACGCTCCTGGACACGTACGCCCATGACGCGAACAGCAGGGAACCGGTCCCCCACCTCGACGCGATCGTCCGCCGAGGCCGCCGGATGCGGCGGGTCCGACGTTCGCTGAACGTCGGGGTGCTGGCCGTCGCCACCGTCGCTGCCGTCACGTTGACGGGCCCCGACCGGACCGATCAGGCCGCGGTGGCCGCGCCGCCCAGCTCGGCGCGGATCCAGACGCCCCCGGAGCTGCCCAAGACGTTCCCCGTAGCGCTGGGAGCCGAGAAGTTCACCCTTCCCCTCATCCACACCCAGCGCTTCGGTACGACAGGCGTCCGCCAGAGCGTGACGTTCACACCAACGAGCTTCTCCACCGGTTACAAGGTGGTTTGTGCTGATCCCCGAGCATGGGTCGTCGTCAGGGTCCCGCTCAGGAGCGGCGAATCGGGCGGCACGTCCGGGCGGTGCGGCGCCGGGGTGGGCGGCCACCACGACCGGCTGTCGGCACCGACCAAATGGCTCAAGGGCCGCCAGACGATCCAGGTATGGGTCTTCCCCGCGGACGCCCCCGTCGTCAGGGTCGCCGAAGAACTCGGCCGCTGCCTGCCGTCCCGGAAGGGGGCGACATGCGACGAGCCGGCGGCCAGCGCCTCACTTCCCCGTCCGGACGTGCTCGAACGCCTGTCGGCGGAGGTCGGCGAACAGCCCGGCGAGTGGGCGGTCGGCGTCTACGACCGCCCAACCACCGTTGATCGCGGTCACCGACCCTCCTGATCACGGGGCACGATGCCGGACGGCGTCCCGCCCGACAGGAGGCACCGGAAGAACGGCACCGCGGCCCTCACCCCGCCCGCCGTCCGGGCGCGCGGCGGGGGCCGGTCCCGGATGGTGGCGGGCCGGCAGTCTGTGCGGGCCGATCGGGGTGTAGTCGATCATCGCCTGTTCGGCCCGAACGGAACATGGCCGGCAGTCGGACTTTCCTGCGCACCGCTCGCGGATGCCTGTCCGCCCACTAGGCTCCAGCCGTGATCACGATGGTCGACTATGACCCCATATGGCCGGATCGGTTCGAGGCGCTGCGCAGGGAGTACGCCGAGGCATTGGCAGCCGCCGAAGTCGCCGTGATCTCCATCGAACATGTCGGCAGCACGTCAGTTCCCGGGCTGGCCGCCAAGCCGATCATCGACTGCGACATCGTGGTGGCGGAGCAGGATGTCGCCGCCGCCACGGACGTCCTGATCGGCCTGGGGTTCTCGCCGTTGGGCGAGCGGGGGATCCCCCAGAGATGGGCCTTCAAGGCACCCGCACGACTCGCCGGGACCCACACCTACGTCATCGTCGACGGTTCGCTGTCCCTCCGCAATCATCTCGCGGTCAGAGACACCCTGCGAACCAACGCGAGACTTCGCGACCAGTACGCCATGGTGAAGAAGCACGCTGCCGGGAACGCCGCCGACATGGACGACTACGTCCGAGGAAAGAACGCGACGGTCCAGGCCATCCTCGCGGAAGCCGGCCTGACCGACGCTGAACGAGCCTCGATAAATGCCAGCCAGGTGCCGTCCCAATAGGGGCTCGGCGTGCACAACCGAGGTCAGGTGTAGTCCGCGTACGCCATGTGGATCCCGCAGTTGCGGCACCTGAACAGGTAGCCGGTCGGGTTGCCGTCTTTGTCGAGCGCGGCAAGGAATTCGTCCACCTGCTCGGTGGTCCACCCGCCGGTGGAATTCTCGAAGCGCAGCATTTCCCGCGCATCCGGGTAAGCGACGAGTTCCGATGCCCCGACTGCGCCGAGGAAAGCAGCTCCGTCGCCACAATGGAACAGCCAACGGTTTCCCTGCCAGGTGGAGAAACCGGGGGTGCGGCGGCTGATGACCTCGATCACCTTCGTTGGGACGTCGTCCGGGACGTCATACACGTCCACGAAGGTGGCATCGAAGCGGGTTGCCAGACTTCCGTCCGCGATGCACCAGGGGCATGGCTCACCGGCGAGAGACTCGACGCAGTAGACCGGCCCTGTATAGACGTAGCCTCTCTGTCTCTCGCAACACACGCAGGCGGCATCAGATGCCGTCACCGATCCCGTGTTGAGGGGGGCCGGGTGATAGGCGAAATCGGGCAGCATGGCGGTAGCGTACGCGGGTGGACAAGTAGAGCCGTGCTGCCGCAAGCCGTCACCTCTCCAGGCCGGGAAACGGGCTCGTAGGAATGAGGGGCCCAGCCGACAGCCGCGTCCTTCCACCGGACGCCACATCCCGATCTGCTGCCTGTGCTGCTCCGGACTCTTCTGCGATGCTCTGCCGTGTGAATGAGCCGGACGACGCCGCCACCCCGGAAACAGGCGCAACAGGTGACGCCCTTACCGTGAGAGCCCTGGGGAACGCCGCTTTCATACTTGCAGCGGTGGTGACCGCTTTCGATCTCATTTTCCAGCAAGAGCTCTCCACCAATGCTCTCCTCGGGACGCTCATTTTCGCTGGGATCGGTGTCGGCCTTCGCATCGAAGCCGCGATTCGCCTGCGTGATTGACCGGCCGTCCCGCTGCCAAGCTGCCTGTAGGCGTCGCATGGGAACAGGTCAGCCGATAAGGGTCGGCCGGGCGTCGTAGGTCATGATGCCCCTGGCGGGTTACCGAAGAGCAGAGGGCGTGTCGATGGCTGTGCGCAGGACGGACCCGCCTTCTCGGCGTGAGCGACGAGCAAGGAGCGGGCTCTTGGGCCCCGCCCTGGCCAACCTCGCGCTCGGCGTGCCCGCGGCCCTGCCGCTCGCTCTGGCGCGCTGGCTACTGACCGAGTACCTGCCGATGGACTGCAGGAGCACGGAAGACCTCGCCAAGCCGGGTCTCGTCAACTGCAACTACACGACGCTCGATCACGCGAGCGTCGTCATATTCCTCCTGGCGGTGACCGGCGCCGTCATCCTGGCGCTGGTGGTCGTGGTCGACGTGGTTCTCCCGGTCCGGCGCGGGCGGGGGCTTGCGGCCCGGCTCGGCACGGCGGTGCTCATCCCGCTGCCGTTCGCGGCCTGCCTGGCGCTGCTCTGACGCCGGGACCTCCCGGGAGCAACCTGTATCCGCACGGTCGTCGTTTTCTGCGGGTGCTCGGGCGGATTTGCGAGGGCTCCGACGGGGTCCATGTCCTGATCGGCGGGGGGCGCGTGCCCGCCTCCGGTGCGGGGTCGGAGGCGGGCGTGGTGCGGGGTTGAGTCGCAGTCAGGCGGGGAGCAGGCCGATGGCTGCCTTGGCCTGACGGACCTTGGCGCCGGCCAGGTCGCGGGCTTGTTCGGCGCCGGCCCGCAGGGCCTTCTGGACGTGGCCGGGATCTTCCGACAGGTGCACGTAGCGGTCGCGGATGGGGGTGAGGGTGGCCACCACCGCGTCGGCCACCGCCTCCTTGAGCTCGCCGTAGCGGTCGAACCGGGACGCCAGGTCCTCAGGGGCGTGGCCGGTGCAGGCGGCCAGGATGGCCAGGAGGTTCGAGACGCCGGGTTTGCGGTCGGGGTCGTACGCGACCGTGTTGTCCGCGTCGGTGACCGCGCGCATCACCTTGCGCCGCAGCACGTCGGGCTCGTCGAGCAGGCGCAGGGCGCCGCCCGGCGTGGCGGCCGACTTGCTCATCTTGTCGGCCGGGGACGTCAGGTCCATGAGACGGGCGGCCACCGGCGGGTTGACCGCCGTGGGCACGGTGAAGACGGGGGCGTACCGGGTGTTGAACCGCTGGGCGACGGTTCTGGCCAGCTCGACGTGCTGGCGTTGGTCCTCGCCGACGGGGACTTCGTCGGTGTCGTACAGCAGGATGTCGGCGGCCATGAGGATCGGGTACGTCAGCAGCGACATGCGGACCTGCTGCTGACGGCCGGACTTCTCCTTGAACTGGATCATCCGCTGGGCCTCGCCGTAGCCCGTGGTGCATTCGAGCAGGTAGTGCAGTTCGGTGTGTTCCGGGACGTGCGACTGGACGAGGAACAGGCAGGACTCGGGGTCGGTGCCGGCGGCGAGCAGCAGGGTGGCGAATTCCAGGGTTCGCCGGTGCACCTGGGTGGGGTCGTGGTCCAGGGTGAGCGCGTGCAGGTCGGAGATGAAGACGACGGTGTCCGTGGTGGTCTGACCGGCGATGATCGGCGCGATGGCGCCGAAGTAGTTGCCGAGGTGCAGGTCGCCGGACGGCGTGAAACCCGTGAGACGTCGTGGCATCGGTGGAGCTCCCTCAGGTCGGGAGCCGCCTGTCGTCCTGGATCGGCCGAGAGATGAGGACACCGACGGGCCGCCCGGGACTGGGCGGCCGCTTTGTCAGGTCTGCGCGGATGAGCAGTGCCGCCCGGTTAGGGGCGCCACCAGCCGAGAAATGAGTGGATCATCCGCATGACGCATACCGTACCACCCGGTTTGGAGCGGGCGGTCCGCCGGTCGATGAGTATGGTCAAACGTCTGGTGGTTCGGTGGGTTGGTCCGGGATCATGCTGCCCGTGGCGATGCTCCGGTTGTTCGCGATAGGCCTGCTTGCCGGTGCTGCGCTGTGCCTGGTCCTGTGGCCGCCGCTACGTGCGGACGATTTTCAGCATGCGCGACTCTCGACGCTGATGGCCCTGGAGATGGGGCAGTTCGTCACCGTGCCGATCGCGCTGGTCGGGGGGTTCGTGCTCGCCGTGAAAGGGGCATGGGCGCGGACTCCTGGCTATCTGCTGGGCACGGTCACGACCCTTTTCGGGGTGCTGGTCGCCACTCAGGCATGGGCCATGGGCGAATGGGTCGAGACCGGCCCGTCCGGGGGAAGGCGAAAGCGTCCTGGTGCTTCTGGGCCTCTTCTCCGGTGCGGTGACCACGGTCGTCGGCCTGTCCATCTTGATGTTGCGATGGTCCGGCTACGATTCCTCGACCGCGCCGGTACGTCAGCGACGCCCGCGCAGGCGCAGAGGTGGTCAGAGCGGCCGGCGTCCAGGATGAACGGGGTCGGCCGAGCGTTTCGTTCAAGACCGGGATGTGGCGTACGGCTGAGACTGCGCTCATGTCGCAACAGACCTTCACCCCCGCCCTCGGACGCCTGAAGTTCACCCGCCTGTACGACCCGGTGGTCGCCCTGACGCGGGAACGGCTGTGGCGCAGCCTGGTGGCCATGCACGTCGCCCCCAGGCCCGACGACACGATCGTGGACGTCGGCTGCGGCACCGGTTCGCAGGCCATGCTGCTGCACCGCCTCGAACCGCGGGCCCGAATCATCGGCGTCGACCCCGATCCGGAGACGCTGGCCCAGGCGCGACGCAAGAGCAGGGCGAGCGGTACGGCCCCGGAATGGCGGCTCGGCATGGGGGACGCGCTGACCGGCCTGCTGGGGCCGGGTTCGGCCGACACGGCGATGTCGAGCCTGGTCCTCCACCAATGTCCGCTTCCGATGAAACGCGCGATCCTCGCCTCGATGCACGCCGTGCTGCGGCCCGGCGGCAAGCTGGTGATCGCCGACTACGGATGGCAGCGGACGGCGTCGATGCGGCTGGCGTTCCGTGTCGTGCAACTGGCCGACGGGGTGCGGGACACGCAGCCCAACGCGGACGGCGTGCTGCCGGAGCTGATGACCGGCGCGGGGTTCGCGGACGTCCGGGAGGCGGAGGTCGTGCGGACGGTGACCGGCTCGATCTCCGTCTACGTGGCCACCCGCGGCTGACCGGCTCGATCTCCGTCTACGTGGCCGACCGCGGCTGACCGGCTCGATCTCCGTCTACGTGGCCGCCAGCGGCTGACCGGCGCAGTAGCGGCAGCACGGTCGCCGGTGTGAGCCCCAGCATGTCGCGCAGCTGCCGGTGGAAGTGGGCCTGGTCGGCGAAGCCGCCGTCGAGCGCGGCCTCGGCGATCGAGCGGCCGTCGGCCAGGGCGCGGGCCGCGCGGGTGAGCCGCCGCCAGATGCGCCACCGGGCGAGCGGCATGCCGAGTTGCAGCCGGGCCAGGGCGCGCAGGCGTTGGGGGGACAGCCCGGCCTGCGCGGCCGCGTCGGCGACCAGGAGGTTCCGCGACGTCAACGCCTCCATCGCGATCACCAGGCGCGGATCGAGCGCCCGGGACGGCCGAGGCTCCGCCACCAGACGGAAGTCCTCCTCACGGAGGGCATGCAGGTCGGCGGCCGCGGTGATCACCCCACCGACGGACGGGAAGCCGGAGCCGCCGAAGGAGCCGACGGTGGGCGGAAGGCCCGAGCCGGCGGGGGAGCTGCCTCCCGCAGCTGAAAGGCCGGAGCCGGTGGATGACCGGTCGGGGGCCGGGGTGCAGCGGTCGCGCAGGGCGGACGCGTACGAGCACTGCGGCTCGACGAACCAGATGCGGACGTCCGGCGCCCCCGGCATGCGGTGCCGGACCATGGGCGGGATGATCAGGGCAGGCCCGCGATGACACGCCCCCCGCTCGTCGATGACGGTCACCTCGCCCTCCACGGCGGCCGTCACCTGGTAGGCGGCGTGACGATGGAGCGAGTTGTCCGCCGACGGCCCCTGGTACGACGCGTACCCCTCACCGATGAAGAACCGGCTCGTCATCCCTCACCCCGCATCACCGAACCACCGCCCATGGTGCCGGAAACCGGGACGTGCGGGATCAGCTCCAGGTGGCGCGCTTGAGCACGCCGGCCAGCCCGTAGGTGTTCCAGGCGTCCACCACCAGGATCCCGGACCGCGGCAGGAACCACTCCTTCTCGTTCCACCTGGCGGTGGTGCGGCCGGTGTCGTTCGTCACGCAGCGGTTCGGCCAGGTGGTGTACGTCGCCTTGTGCCCGGAGCCCACCGGCCGCAGCCCGCGGTAGGACGCCTTCTCGCCGGGATACCAGCTCAGGTTGGAGTTGAACGGGCACGGGATCACCCCGCTGAACGGATGGAACTGCTGCTTGCCCGTGTACGTGACGGACCCGCCGCCGACCGGCACGTTCGTGTAGTCCTTCGGGCCGAAGATCCAGAAGCTCTCGCAGTCGGGCGCGAACGGCTCCGGCTTCTTGCACAACAACCCGGTCACCACCACGACGTGGTCGCCCGACCGGTGCACCTTCCAGTCGGCGGGGATCCGCAGCGTCATGCCGCGGAAGGAGAGCGTCTTCCCGGCGGTGGAGGCCGACGCGAGGGACGCGGTCGCGGGCAGCGCGGTGGCGGAGGCGGCGGTCAGGGCGGCGAGGAGGAGAGGGAGCTTTCTCATGGTTCGGGAAGGTACGCACCCCCACTTGCGGAGGGCTGGCCATCCACTTGGAGGAGGTCCGTCCTGGGTGGGTATGGGGTAAAGCATGATCTTCCTGAGACGGGCCGTCCTGATGGCCGTCCTCGCCTTTCTGGTCGTCCCGATCACCGAGGTCGTCGCCGCGCCGCAGCCGGCCGCGGCGCAGTCCGGCGCGCGCGCCCACGCGGGCGCGCAGGCCGGTGCGGCGCGGGCCCGCCGCATGCTGGCCCAGCTACGGGTCGCCAGGCCCTTATCCCTGCGCGGCTACACCCACCGCCGGTTCCAGCCCAGGTGGGGACGTCACAAGGGAAGGTGTGACGTACGCGAGACCGTCCTGGCCCGGGACGGGCGGCGGGTGCGCAGGAACGCGGCCTGCCATCCGGTGAAGGGCGTCTGGTACAGCCCGTACGACGGCAGGCGGTTGAAGAGCGAGCGCATGGTGGACGTCGACCACGTCGTCCCGCTGGCCTACGCCTGGCGCTCGGGCGCCAAGAGGTGGAGCCAGGCGCGGCGGCGGGCCTTCGCCAACGATCTCACCCGTCCTGAGCTGGTCACCGTCAGTCATTCCGCCAACATCGCCAAGGGCGGGCAGGGGCCGCAGAGCTGGCGTCCGCGCCGCCGCGCCTACTGGTGCCGCTACGCGACGTCGTGGATCACCGTGAAGCACCACTACCGCCTGTTCGTGACGCGCAGCGAGCGCGTGGCGCTGTCCAACATGCTCCGCACCTGCGGCCGCTGACCGCACGTCCAGCCGGCCGCATGTTCACTGGCCGGGAGCCAGCAGTTCCTTGAGCGCCCGAGCCGTCGCGCGCGGGAAGGCCGTGTTGCCGTTGTGGCCGCCCGGCAGCGTGACCGGCTCGACGCCGAGCAGCTCGGCCAGCGCGAGCGCGCAGCGGTAGGTGTGCACCGACGGCCGGGTGGCGAGGCCGATCGCCGGGATCACCCGGGTCCCGGTGCCCACCGTCTCCGCCGGGGCGAGGTCGTCCTCCATGACGGCCGTGAACTCCGTCCCGATGAAGAACCCGAAGTTGGCCTGCCGCCTGGCCGTGAGCGGCTGCGGGGTGAGGCCGTCCTCGGTCTCGTCGTGGGCCGGGTCGATGCCGAGGTGCCGGGTGATCGCGGGGAAGGCCGCGGCCAGCCCCCCGTCCGCGTACGCCCGCTGGATGGCCGCCAACTCGGCCACGTGCTCGGCGCGGCCGGCGGCGGGCAGCAGGTTCGGCAGCACGGGCTCGTGCGCGATCAGCGTGCCGAGCACGCCGGGGTGGCGGGCCGCGACCCGCAGGCCGATCGCGCCTCCCATGCTGAACCCGGCCATCAGGGCGGGCCCGTCGGCGACCTCGGCGAGCAGCCGCGCGACGTCGTCGGCGTGGTCGGCCATGGTGACGGGCGGCGCGGCGGGGTCGAGGGTGCTGCGCGACAGGCCGCGCCGGTCGTAGGTGACGACGGTGAAGGCGTCGGCCAGGAGCGGCACGAGGTCGGCGGTGCGATCGGCGTCGCCCTCGCCGCTCTGCGACAACAACAGGACCGGGCCGCTGCCCTCGACCTGGAAGTGGAGGGTGGCGCCTGGGACGGGAAGGGCGTTCATGGGGGTCTCCTCCGCTAGGGAAAAAGCATCTAAATAGATGTATCGATATAGATGTATCATGACTTCATGAACGGAGTCGAACTGTTCCTGCTCGGCCGCACCCTCATGAAGATCGGCGAGCAGGCGATGCCCCAGCCGAAGGGCGACGGCCCCCGGGGCTCGGTCCGTACGGTGCTCGTCGTCCTCGGCGACGTGGTCGCCCACCCCGGCACGACGGTCAGCGAGATCGCGGCGCGGACCGGCCTGCCGCAGAGCCAGGTGTCCACGGCCGTCGCCCGGCTGGAGTCCACGGGGTCGATCGAGGGCGTGCCCGATCCGGCCGACCGGCGGCGGCGGCTCATCCGTCCCGCTGCGACGCCCTCCGCCCGGGTCGCCGAGGTCAGGGCCGCCACGATCGACGACGCCCTCGCCGCCGCCCTGCCCGATCCGGCCCCCGAGGCGGTCCGCGAGGTCACCGCCGCCCTGGAGGTGCTGGCCCGCCACCTCACGCCGGAGGTCGCCGCCCGCGTACGCGAGGTCGAGGGGGCGGCGGGCGTCCTACGATCTCAACCGTGAAGACACCGGCACGCAGTCTCTATGTCATCGTGTGCGCGGCCGGCCCGGCCGGCGACGTGGCCAGGCTGGTCGTCCCGGCCCAGGAGGAGGGCTGGGACGTCCAGGTCGTCGCCACGCCGTCGGCGCTCGGCTTCATCGACGTGCCGGAGCTGGAGCGCCTGACCGGGCGCCCGGTCCGCAGCCGTTACCGCAAGCCGCACGAGCCCAGGCCGCCGAGGGCCGACGCGATCATCGTCGCCCCGGCCACGTACAACACGATCAACAAGTTCGCCATGGGCGTCGCCGACACCTACGCGCTCGGGCTGCTGGCCGAGGCCCCGGGGCTCGGCATCCCCGTGGTCGTGCTGCCGTTCGTCAACAGCGCGCTCGCCGCCCGCGCGCCCTTCCGGCGCAGCGTCGAGGAGCTGCGGTCGGAGGGGGTGCGCGTCCTGATCGGGCCGGGGCAGTTCGAGCCGCACACGCCGAGCGCGGGCGACGGCAACGACACCTACGTCTGGGAGAGCGCGCTCACGGCGCTGCGTCCGTGACGAGAGGTCCCTCCGTGACGAGAGGTCCGTCCGTGACGAGAGGTCCCTCCGTGAGGAGAGGTCCGTCCGTGACGAGAGGCTCGTCCGTGACCAGAGGCCGGAAAGAGGCGCGGTAGGACCTGGCTGCGTTCCCCTCGAAACCGGCAGGAAGTGCCCCATGTCCATCCTCATGCCGATCCTGATCGGCCTGGTCGCCGTCTCCCTCGTCTCCCTGATCCCCGAGCCGCACGGCCGCCGCGCCAACGCCGTGCTGGTGGCCGGCGCGGGCGCCGCCTACCTCAGCGGCGGCGGGCTCGGCTACTGGGAGTTCCTGCTGCCGGTCGTGATGACCTACGTCGCCTACCGCGGGCTGGAGAGCTGGACGTTCATCGGCATCGGCTGGCTGCTGCACACCGCCTGGGACGTGCTGCACCACCTCCAGGGCAGCCCGCTGCTGCCCTTCGCCGCGGACTCCTCCTTCGGCTGCGCCATCTGCGATCCGGTGATCGCGTTGTGGTGCTTCGCGGGCGGTCCGCCGGTCCTCGGTCGGCTGCGGGCCCGCTTCGCCCGTCCGCGGGCCTTGTCGAACGAGATTCGCGAATGACATTCTGGAATTCGGAACCTCGTCCCCGGAGGACGTATGGACAAAGAAGCCCTCCGCCGCAAATACCTCGAAGAGCGCGACAAGCGGCTGCGCCCGGACGGCGACGACCAGTACGTCCGCCTCACCGGCCGCTTCGCCCACTACCTCGACGACCCGTACACGCCGAGGACCGAGCGCGAAGCGAAGACCGACCACGTGACGGTGGCCGTCGTCGGCGGCGGGTTCGCCGGGCTCGTCACCGGCGCCCGGCTCAGGGAGGCGGGGGTCGGCGACGTGCGGATCGTCGAGAAGGGCGGCGACTTCGGCGGCACCTGGTACTGGAACCGCTACCCGGGAGCCCAGTGCGACACCGCGTCGTTCGTGTACATGCCGCTCCTGGAGGAGACCGGCCACATGCCGACGGAGAAGTACGCGCACGCGCCCGAGATCCTGGAACACTGCCGCCGCATCGGCAAGCACTACGGCCTGTACGACGACGCGCTCTTCCACACCGAGGTCCAGGACCTGGAGTGGGACGCGTCCCGGTCGCGCTGGACCGTCCGGACGAACCGCGGCGACGCCTTCACCGCCCGGTTCGTGGTCATGGGCATCGGCCCGCTGCACGTGCCCAAACTCCCCGGCATCCCGGGCATCGACGAGTTCCGCGGGCATTCGTTCCACACCAGCCGCTGGGACTACGACTACACCGGCGGCGACCCCACGGGCGCGCCCATGGACCGGCTGGCGGACAAGCGCGTCGCCGTCATCGGCACGGGCGCGACGGCCGTCCAGTGCGTGCCGCACCTGGCCCGCGCCTGCGCCGAGCTGTACGTGTTCCAGCGCACCCCCTCCTCGGTGGACGTGCGCGACAACCGGCCCACCGACCCCGCCTGGTTCGCCGGGATCGCCACCCCCGGCTGGCAGCAGCGCTGGCTGGAGAACTTCACCGGCAACCAGACCGGCGGCCTGGTCGACGAGGACCTGGTGATGGACGGCTGGACCGACATCGCCCGCCGGGTCCGCGCCCGCATCGCGGCCCTGCCGCCCGAGGACCTGACCCTGGAGAAGATGGCGCAGGCGTACGAGGAGTCCGACTTCGAGAAGATGGAGGAGATCCGGGCCCGCGTCGACGCGATCGTCGCCGACCCGGAGACCGCGGCGAAGCTCAAGGCCTGGTACCGCCAGCTCTGCAAGCGTCCCTGCTTCCACGACGAGTACCTGCAGTCCTTCAACGTGCCGGGCACCCGCCTGGTGGACACCGACGGCAAGGGCGTCGAGCGCGTCACCGGGCGCGGGGTGGTGGCCGCGGGCGTCGAGTACGAGGTCGACTGCGTCATCTACGCCTCGGGCTTCGAGGTGACCACCGACTACACCCGGCGCGCCGGCTACGAGCTGACCGGCCGCGACGGCCTCCGGCTCACCGACCGCTGGGCGGACGGCATGCGCACTTTGCACGGCATCCACGTGCACGGCTTCCCGAACGTCTTCGTCGTCCAGCCCACGCAGGGCGCGAACCTCATCTCCAACATCCCGCACAACCTCACCGAGGCCGGCCGGACCATCGCCACGATCGTCAGCCACGCGCTCGACCAGGGCTTCGACGAGGTCGAGGCGACCCAGGAGGCCGAGGACGCCTGGATCGAGCTGCTGCTGTCGGGCCCCGGAAGCATCCTGGGCGCCTCCGCCGACTGCACCCCCGGCTACTACAACAACGAGGGCCGCGACGCCGGCATGAAAGGCCGGCTGAACATCGGCCATCCACAGGGGGCGATGGCGTACTTCGCCTACATCGACGGCTGGCGCACGTCGGGGGCGTTCGAGGGGCTGGAGTTCCGCAAGCGCGCAGAGGGAGAATGATCCGGCGCGCACCGTGAAAACATTACTGCCGCCGCAGTGAATTCACTCTTCCGTGACAGGGACATTGTCCGTCATGGCATTCGATGTCACACTCATGCGTAACGCCACCAGGGAAAAGAGGTTTTGCCGTGGCGCGTCCATGGGAAGCTGACGCATCGGCCGAACTGCGACGACGCCTGGGGAGGTCGGCCCTTGAGCTCGGCGATACCACGGCAAGTCCCTCATGTCCTGACATCTGGGAGCTTTCCAACGGCGATATCGCGGTGATCGGACGCGACCTCACGGAGAGTTATCGTGGCCGCCTGCCCGCGGGGGTTAGTATTGCCCGAGACGAACGCCTGGTCGTCATTCCTCGCAAGATGCTCGTAGCCGCCAAGCCGGATATCCCTGATGCTTAGAAACGTCGCTGCGGCGCAGTCCCAGCTGCTCACTCCAGATGAGTATTTCTCCGATTTCTGGCCGTACTTCCAAGGGCTCGAACGCGTCTTCTGGAAACTGGAGACCCGCCAGAGCTACCGCGAGCCGGACGAGCCGAGCTGGCTGGCCCTCGACGCCGGCGACTGGGGCGAGGCGATCCGGCTCATCGACGAACGCCGCCACGAGATCCAGCGGCCGCTGCGCGAGGCGGGGGAGTTCGCGATGCGGCGCGTCCGGCTCGTCGAGCGGCCCTTCAGCCGCTACCTGCAGTGGGAGCTCTACTACATCCGCCTGCGGGCGCTGGCGGGTGAGCACATCCGCGTGCTCGAAGCCGACCGCCTGCCCGCGCTCGGCTTCCCCGGGCCGCTGCCCGAGCTGGTCGTCCTTGACTCGACGGTCATGTACGAGGTGCTCTACAGCGAGGACGGCACACTGACCGGAGCGCGCAAGATCCTCGACCGGTCGTTGATCGAGAGCTGCGGAGACGACATGGAGAAGATCTTCGGCCAGGGGGTGGAGCTCATTCCGTACATGGCCGCCGAACGCGACGTCCTCCCCCCGCCCCTGCGCCACTCCGCCACGTTGTAGCCCGGTGAACAGGCGGTCGTTCGGACGCTACTGGGTGACCATCCTGCTCCTGCTGTCGGTGGTCGCCGCTGCCGGGCTGGTCGTCGCCTCGCCGTTCTTCCTGGCCGCCCTGGGGCGCAGCCGCGGCGACTGGTCGGTGCTCGGCGACATCGGCCAGACGTACGGCGCGGCCTCGGCCATCCTGGCCGTCCTCGCGCTCATCGGCGTGGCGTTCTCGCTCGTGCTCCAGGCCAGGGAGGCCAAGTCCGCCAGGGAGCAGGCGCTGCGCACGCTGCACGGCGACCTGATGAAGATGGCGATGGACGACCCGCTCTACCGGGCCTGCTGGGGAGCGTTCTTCGCCTCCGGCGACGAGGAGGGCCAGCGGGCCCACCTGTACGTGAACATGATCCTCAACCACTGGCTGCTGATGTGGGAGCTGCGCTCGATCACCGAGGCGCACCTGCGGGAGATCGCCGCCACCGTGCTCGCCGGGCCGATCGGGCGTGACTTCTGGCGGCAGGCGCGGACGCTGCGGACGGCGAGCGCCGGGTCGCGCAGGGAACGCCGGTTCAACCTGATCATCGACGACGTCTACTCGGAGGTCACCGCCGGCGGGGCGGCGCCCGTGGCCGCGCGGGCGGCCCGCGGGGGGAGTTCCGTGGTGGTGGGGGTCGGGGTGGCGCTCGCGCTGGTTGTTGTCGTTCAGCGTATTTTGCGTGGATTCGTCAGGGGTGGGCGCTAGTTTCGTCCACCATGAGCTACGACCTGTACTTCGGCTCGGAGGACGCCGAGCCGCGCCCGCCGGACCCGGTGGCCTGGAACAACGTCGTCACCCAGGCCCGCGCGCTGCTCGGCGACGTGACGGTCTTCGAGGACCCGCCCAACTGGGAGCTCGAACACGAGGGCACCGGCATCTCCGTGGACCACTGGGCGGGCGGCTGGGGGATCAGCGTGCCCTACTGGTGGCACGGTGAGGCCGCGGGCCGGGTCGTGGACCTGATGTACCAGGTGGCGCGGATCGTCGAGCGCGAGTCGGGGCTCGACGGCAACGATCCCCAGCTCGACTGCCCGCTCGCGGACGCGGACGCCGCGGCGGCGGTCCGGATCTTCGACGCGGTCGCGGTGCGCTCCGGAAGGATCTGACGGGGTGCGCTCCGGAAGGATCTGACCCAGCAATCTGAACGATCGGTCGTTAATGTATGCTGGCGGCATGGCCGACGTGAAGGAAGACGGTCGCCGGGCGCGCGGGCAGCGCAGCCGTGAGGCGATCCTCGGGCAGGCCGTGTCGCTGGCCTCGGTGCACGGTCTGGACGGGCTGACCCTGGGCCGGCTGGCCGAAGCCGCCGGAGTCAGCAAATCCGGATTTTTCGCCCATTGGAGGGATAAAGAGCAACTTCAGCTCGACACCATCGAGTGGGCCGTCCGCCAATGGACCGACGAGATCGTCAAGCCCGCGCTCAAGGCCCCTCCCGGCGTGGCCCGCGTCCTGGCCCTGCACGAGGCCCGCCTGCGGTTCTACGAGAGAGGCGTCCTGCCCGGCGGGTGCTTCTTCTACACGGCGCGGGTGGAGTTCGACGACCGTCCCGGCCCGGTCAGGGACCGGGTGGCCGAGTCGATGGCCGACTGGCTGAGGTTCATCGAGCGGCTGGTCCGGGAGGCGGTCGAGCTGGGGGAGCTGCCCCCGGAGACCGACCCGGCGCAGCTCGCGTACGAGATCGACGCCCTCGGCGAGGCCGCGGTCACCCACACCCGCCTGCTCGGCAGGGGCGAGGCCGCCTACGAGCGGGCCCGCCGAGCCGTCCACGACCGACTGAAGGAGTTCGCGTGACCCAGACCCGCCCCGCCCAGGTGCACTTCGACGACCTCGACGCGATGGGCCTGCTGCACAACTCGCGTTACGCCCTGCTGGTCGAGCGCGCGATCTCCGCCTACTGGGCCGAGCAGGGCTGGAGCTTCGACCCGGCGATCTCCAAGTTCAAGGACCTCTACCTGGCCGTACGCGAGTTCAAGATCACCTACAACGCGCCGGTCATGGGCGCGGGCGAGGTGCAGGTCGACTTCTGGATCGACCGCATGGGCCGCACCAGCGGCGTGTACGGCTTCCGCGTCCTGTCGCAGGACCGCTCGGTGGTGCACGCCGAGGGCTACCGCGTCAACGTCAACCTCGATCCGCAGACCTTCCGGCCCACGCCGTTCAGCGCCGAGCTGCGCACCGCCGCCGAGCCGCTGATGGCGGGCTGAGCCGCCGACGGTAGACCCTGCACTACTGCGGGCCGTTCCCGGCCCCGGATACGGTCACCGGGTGGGAGACAGGACCGCGCTCGAAGCGCTCACGCGGCGGCCGCCCGGCTTCCTCCGGTCGGCCTGGCCGTGGCGGTGCGTGGCGTACCTGGTGGGCAGCGTGGTCCCGGGGGCGGCCGTCGCCCTCGGGGCCATCGCGGTCGGGCTCGCCGGGCCGCCGGCCGGCCTGCTGCTCGTGCCGGTGCTGATGGCGCTGGTCGTGCCGCTGATCGCCCGGTTCGAACGGGTGCGGCTGCGTCTGGTGGACACCGTGCCGCTGCCGCCGGTGCCCGACCGGCGCCGGCGGGAGATCGGGGTCGCGGTCATGACGGTGTTCGCGATGTGGTGGATCGACCTGGTCATGCTGGGGTTCACCGTCGGAGGGCCGGTGCTGCTGATCCTGTCGCCCGTGGTCCAGCCGGAGGCCGGGCCGGGCCTCGGCGCCGTGGCGAGCGTGGCGGGGGTGCTGCTGCTGCCGGTGGCGGCGTACACGATCACGGCCTGGGGCGGGGCGCGCGGCGCGATGGTCAGGGCGGTGCTCGCGCCGGCCGGGTCGGAGCTGGGCGAGGTCGTGCGGTCGCGGGCGCGCCTGGTGGACGCGTTCGAGACCGAACGCCGCAGGATCGAGCGCGACCTGCACGACGGCGCGCAGCAGCGGCTGGTCGCGCTGTCGATGACGCTCGGCCTCGCCCGGCTGGACGTGCCCGACGACTCGCCGACGGCCCGGCTGCTCGACGTGGCGCACGACGAGGCCAGGCAGGCGCTGGCCGAGCTGCGCGAGCTGATCCGGGGCGTGCACTCGCAGGTGCTCACCGACCGCGGGCTGGGCGCGGCGATCCGCGACGTGGCCGGACGCTCGCCCGTCCCCGTGGACGTGGACGCCGACGAGCTGGGACGGCTGCCCGCGCCCGTCGAGGTCACCGCCTACTACGTGGTCAGCGAGGCGCTGGCGAACGTGGCCAGGCACAGCGGAGCCACCAGGGCCACGGTCACCGCCCGGACGGCGGCCGGCACGCTGGCCGTCGAGGTGCGCGACGACGGCGTCGGCGGCGCGGACCCGGCCAGGGGCACCGGGCTGACCGGCCTGGCCGACCGGCTCGCCGTGGTGGCGGGAAGATTGTCGGTGTCCAGCCCGCCGGGCGGCCCGACCCTGGTACGAGTGGAGATTCCGTGCGCGTCGTGATCGCCGAGGATGCCGTGCTGCTCCGCGAGGGGCTGGCAGGGCTCCTCGAACGGTTCGGCCACACCGTGGCGGCCTCGGTCGGCGACGCCGAAGCCCTGGTCGCGGCGGTCGCCGAGCACCGCCCCGACGCCGTGGTGACCGACGTGCGCATGCCCCCGGACTTCACCGACGAGGGCCTGCGCGCCGCGCTCGGCCTGCGCCGCCGCCACCCCGACCTGGCCGTCCTCGTGCTCAGCCAGTACGTCGAGCAGACGTACGCGGCCGAGCTGCTGGAGTCCGGCGCCGGCGCGGGCGTCGGCTACCTGCTGAAGGACCGGATCGGCGACGTGCGCGAGTTCGTCGACGCGCTCGACCGGGTGGCCGCGGGCGGCACGGTCGTGGACCCGGAGGTGGTGCGCCAGCTCCTGCGCCGGCGGCGCGACCCGCTGGCCCGGCTCACCCCGCGCGAGCAGCAGGTGCTCGCCCTGATCGCCGAGGGCCGCGCGAACGCCTCGATCGCCAGGGAGCTGGTCGTCACCGACGCCGCGGTGGCCAAGCACATCGCCGGCATCTTCACCAAGCTCGACCTGCCGCCCGAGTCCGACGGCCACCGCCGGGTCCTGGCCGTGCTGGCCTACCTTCGGGGATGACCGGCGGGAAGTCCGAAAAGTAAGGTTCGTTGCCATGAACGAGCAGTGGCAGGAGGTCGGCGACCGGGTCTACGTGCGCCGCCATGAGTCCTTCGACCTGAACACGGGCCTGATCGTGGGCGACGGGCACTGCCTGGTGCTCGACACCCGCAGCTCCCACCGGGAGGCGGCCGACCTGATCGACGCGATCAGGACGATCACCGGCCACCCGTGGACGGTCGTGAACAGCCATTCGCATTTCGACCACTACTTCGGCAACGCGCTCTTCCGTCCCGCCGAGATCTGGAGCCACGTCCGGTGCGCCGAGGAGATCGACGTCTACGGCGAGCGGCACCGCGCGGACGTCATCGAACGGCTGCCGGACCGCCGCGCGGAGATGGAGGAGATCGCCATCGTGCCGCCCGACCACACCTTCACCACCTCGGCCAGCCTCGACATCGGCGGACGCATGGTGCACCTGCGGCACTTCGGGCTCGGCCACAGCAGCAACGACATCGTCGTGCACGTGCCGGACGCCGGCGTGGTGTTCGCCGGTGACCTGGTCGAGGAGGGCGCGCCGCCGGCGTTCGGCGACTCCTACCCGCTCGACTGGCCGGACACGACGGCCGCGATGCTCGACGCGCTGCCCGAGCCGGTGTTCGTGCCGGGGCACGGCGCGGTGGTCGGCCGGGCCTTCGTCCAGGAGCAGCAGGCCGAGCTGGCGCTGGTGGCGGAGCTGGCCGCGAAGGCCCACGTGGAGGGGCTGCGCGACTCGATCACACGGTTCCCGTACCCGGAGGAGGTGTCGCGGCAGGCGATCGAGCGGGCCTTCCTCCAGCTCGACAGGTGAGCTATATTGCAAACTGCAATATAGGGGGAGGCAACATGGCACAACGCAAGGGCCTGGTCGACCTGACCGTGCTCGCCCTGCTCACGATGCAGCCGAGCCACCCCTACGAGCTCCACCGCTTCATCATCGACACGCACAAGGACTACATCACCGGCCTGCCGCGCAGCCTCTACCACGCGGTCGAGCGGCTGGCCGGGGACGAGCTGATCGTCCCCGCCGCGACCGGGCGCGAGGGCCGCCGGCCCGAGCGCACGGTCTACGAGATCACCGACGAGGGCCGCGAGGAGCTGATCACCCGGCTCCGGCGGCTGCTGGAGCAGCCCGACCCCGACCGGCGCGCCTTCGTGGCGGCCATCTCGCTGATCGGCTGCCTGCCGCTGCCCGAGGCGCAGCGGGCGCTGCGCACCCGCGCCGCCACCCTCGAAGGCACGCTCGCCGGGATGGAAGGACACATCAAGGCCATGCGCGACAGTGGCCTGCCCGAGATCCTCATGCTGGAGGTCGAGTGCGAGCAGGCGCTGCACGCCGCCGAGCTCGCCTGGATCAGAAACCTTCTCGACCGGCTCGACCAGGGCGAGCTCGCCTGGACGAGCACGATCGAGGGGTGAGAGAAGGGCCGCCGGGGTGCGCCAACACCCCGGCGGCCGGACATCCGAACACGGCGCCTGCCCTGCCCGGACGCGCAACTCCCAGGATAGGCGCCGCGACGAAAGGAGCTGTGCCATGTCCGAAGAGATCACCCGCCTGGTGGAGCGGATGACCGAGACCTGGAACGCCGGCGACTCCGCCGCCTACGCCGGCCTGTTCACCGAGGACGCCGACTACATCACCTTCTTCGGCCTGCACCTGCGGGGCAGGAAGGCGATCGAGGAGACCCACCGAGCGCTGTTCGAGACCTCCGTCAAGCTCGCCGAGGGCGGCCCCGCGCCGCTCGTCAGGCCGCTGACCGACGACGTCGCGCTGGTGATCGCCGGCGGCAGCTCGTCGGTGGCCGGCGTGCCCGACCCGAGCAGGGAGTCCGTCGTCACGCTGACCGCGCTGCGCACGCCGGAAGGCTGGCGGTTCGCCTCCTTCCAGAACAGCCGGGTGCGCAAGCCGTGAGGAAACGGCTGATCACCGAGGTGGCCGGGGTGGTCGGCGCCCCGGCCGAGCAGGTGTGGCAGGCCCTGACGCGTTCCCTGCCCGAACACCCGATGACCGTCGAGCAGGACGGGTACACCGTGGCCTACCAGGGCGGCTGGTGGTACCGGGGCGAGTGGACCGTGCTCCCGCACCCCGAGGGCGCCCGCGTGGAGCACCGCGTCTACGACGTGGCCGAGCGGGGACGCTGGGCCGTGCCTCTGGCCAACCGGTTCTTCATCGGGTTCGCACAGCGGACGAGAATGGGCTTCGCCGAAGGCATCGTCCGCATCGGGAAAGAATTGGGGTGCTCCGCCAGGCTGTCCTAGGCTGCTGGCCATGAGCCTGGTGTGGGAACCGCTGACCCCTGACGACGCCGAGGCGCTCGCCGCACTCCTGGCCGCGATCGAGGCCGAGGACCGCACGGGCGAGGTCCACGACCTCGACGACGTCAGGGAGCAGCTCGGCCACCGCCTGATCGACCTGGCCGCGGGGACGCTCGCGGCCAGGCAGGGCGGCGAGATCGTCGCCTACGGCTACCTGCCGACCCGGCAGTCCGTCACCGACACCCACGTCATGCGGCTGTCGGGCGGCGTGCACCCCGCCCACCGCAGGCGCGGGCTCGGGCGGCGGATCGTCGATTGGAGCCTGGCCGCGGCGCCGGGGCTGAGCGAGCGGGCCTTTCCCGGCGTGCAGCCGGAGATCCACCTCTACGCGCCCGACACCAACGTCGGGCTGAAGGCGCTGGCCGAGGGCGCCGGTTTCGTTGCCAACCGCTGGTTCGCCCAGATGGGACGCTCGCTGTCGGGCGACCTGCCGGCCGTCACGCCGCCCGCCGGGGTGACCATCGCCCCCTGGTCGCCCGAGCTGGACGAGGGCGCCCGCCGCGTACGCAACGAGGCGTTCCTCGACCACTGGGGCAGCGTGCCGCACACCCCGGAGAGCTGGCGCGACTACATCGTCGGCTCCCAGAACTTCCTGCCCGAATCGTCGTTCCTGGCCCTGCACGAGGGGCGGCCGGTGGGCACGCTCATCACCCACACCTTCGAGGGCTACAACGCGCTGGCCGGCGAGCGCCGGGCCTGGATCCAGATCATCGGCACGCTCCGGGAGTGGCGCGGCAAGGGCGTGGCCGGCGCGCTGATCGCGCACGCCCTGGCCGCCTTCCGCGTGCAGGGGTTCGACACGACCGGGCTGGGCGTCGACGCCGACAACCCCACGGGAGCCGTCAGCGTCTACTCCCGCGCCGGTTTCGAGATCTTCCAGCGCAGCACGAACTACGCCCTGGCCGTCAAACGGGGCTGAGCGCTCCGTCCGCGAGGGGGAACCGGGCCACGAAACCGGCGTCCGTGTACGTGAGGGTGCCGCCGTGCAGGTGGGCGATGTCCCTGGCGATGGGCAGGCCGAGCCCGGCGCCGCCGGCGTCCCTCGCCCGCGCCTCGTCCAGGCGGGTGAAGCGGCCGAAGACGGCCTCGCGGTGCTCCGGCGGGATCCCCGGGCCGTCGTCGCGCACCTCCAGCACGGCCCGGCCCTTCTCGGCGCGCACCCGTACGCGTACGGCCGAGGCGGCGTGCCGTACCGCGTTGTCGGTCAGGTTGGTGACCAGCCGGTCGAGGTGGGCGCGGGAGCCGTGCAGCACCACGTCCGGCTCGATGTCCAGCTCGACCCTGATCTCCGGCCGCCGCCTGGCGCGCAGCGACTCCTCGGCCGCCACCTGACCCAGGTCCAGCTCGTCGGTGCGCAGCGGCTCGCCGGCGTCCAGCTTGGCCAGCATGAGCAGGTCGGCGGCCAGCGACTGCAGGCGTTCGACGTCGGCCAGCGCCTCGCGGGTCAGCTCGCTCTGCTCGGCCAGTTCGAGCCGGGCCCGCAGGGTGGCGATGGGGCTGCGCAGCTCGTGCGCGGCGTCGGCGACGAACCGCTTGTGCCGGCCCACGGCCGTCTCCAGGCGGTCGAGGGTGCCGTTCACGGTGGTGGCCAGGGCCGCGATCTCGTCCTTGGAGCCCGGCACCGGCACGCGCTGGTGCAGGTCGCGGGCCGTGATGTCGGCCACCTTGGCCCTGATCGCGGCCACGGGGGCCAGCGCGCGGCCCACGGAGAACCAGGTCATCCCGGCCACCACGAGCAGCAGGGCGGGCACGCCGGGCAGCAACGCGCCGTACAGGGCCTGGACGGCCTTCTGCACGCCGTCCAGGGAGACCCGCGACCAGAGCGTGGCCGGGCCGGTCGGCGTGCTCACCTGCAGGCCCGCGACGGCGTAGTCGGCCGGCTGCGCCCACAGGGCGGGCGAGCCGGTGGCGCGGCCGGCCAGGACGAGGTCCGGATCGGCGAGCCGCACCACGGACAGGTCGTCCACCAGGATGGTGCTCATCTGAGCGGCGGTCGTCGTGGCCGCCGGCGTCGCCCCCTCCGGCATGATCGGCACCGTCTCCGCGTACGGCATCGCCGCCGCGGCGCGCCTGACCGCCTCCTCGCCCGCGTTGCCCTCCAGCGTGCCGCGCAACGCCATGACCAGCACCAGGGCGGCCACGCCGAGCGCCAGGGCCACCACCAGCGTCGCCGCGACGGTGGCCCGCACCCGCACCGACGACATCCCGCTCGACACCCGGGCCCACGTCGGCCGTCCGAGCAGCGCCTTCATGCCGCCTCCAACCGGTAACCCGCTCCCCGGACGGTCACCAGCGTCGTCCGGCCGAACGGCAGGTCGATCTTCCTGCGCAGGGCGCTGATGTAGACCTCGACGATGTTCGGGTCGCCGTCGTAGGAGAAGTCCCACGCCTGGGCCAGCAGCTCGCTCTTGGAGACCACCTCGCCGGGACGGCGGGCCAGCGCGTGCAGCACCGCGAACTCCTTCGGCGTCAGCCCGACCTCCACCCCGCCCCTGCGGCAGCGCAGGCCGGCCGGGTCCACCACCAGGTCGCCGACCGTGATCGTCACCGGCCGCTCGGTCCCGCCGCGCCGCACCAGGGCGCGCAGCCGGGCCAGCAGCACCACGTACGAGAACGGCTTGGCCAGGTAGTCGTCGGCGCCGTTGTCGAGCGACTCGGCCTCGTCGTGGACGCCGTCCTTGGCGGTGAGCATCATGATCGGGGTCCAGTCGCCCGCCTCGCGCAGCCGGGAGCAGACCGTGTAGCCGTTCATCCTGGGCAGCATCACGTCCAGGACGATCACGTCGTACGCGTTCTCGGTCGCCATCCACAGGCCGTCGCGCCCGTCGTGGGCCACGTCCACGGCGAAGCCCTCGCCCGCCAGCCCGCCCTTGATCAGGCCGGCCAGCCGTTCCTCGTCCTCCACCAGCAGCACTCGCACGACGTCCAGAGTGCCTGAGCGAACCTAAAGCCAACCTGAAGATCATTTCGGGCGCGTTCAGGGTCGCTTCAGGTGCGGGCGAGCACGCTCGGGGGCGTTCGGATGGATTCCACTGAGGAGAATGCATGTTCAAGCGACGTCTCGCGGTCCTCGGCACGGTGGGGGTGCTCGCGCTCGCGGGCCTGGGCGGCTCCGCCCTGGCCGACGGAACCCCCGCACCCGACGCCACCACCGCCACCACCACGGCTGTCTTCTGCCGGACGCCGGACGGCAAGGAGGTCAAGCTCGCCGACGGCCCGGCGGCCCGCATTTTCGTCATGCGCGACGAGAAGGGGGAGCGGGCGGACGGCGCGCCGGAGCTCAAGGCCGAGCGGGGCCGCGTGATCGAACTCGCCCCCCGGACGATCACCGAGGCCGCCCCGACCACCCCTTCCGCTCCGACCGCCCCTCAATCCGGCACCGAGGCCGCGCCCACCACGCCGAGCGCCACCGTTCCCGAGGGCGAGGCCGTGCCCGCCGTCCCGGCGACCCCCCTGACCGATGCCGAGGCCGGGCCCACCGCCCTTCCTGAAGGCGAGGCGGCGCGGATGCTTCCGGCGCTGCCCGCGACCGAGCTTCCCCCGGGCGCCAAGCAGCTGGACGACCCCAGCAAGGTCGTCCACATCGTGTGCGCCCCCGCCGAGCCCGCCAAGTAGGTTCACCCGGGGAACGACGGGTGCGGGCCGAGCGCCCAGTACTCGTACAGGCCGTGGCCCACGAGCCCGTCATACTCGAAGCGGCCGACGGCGTCGACCAGGCCCCACATCCTGGCGGCGTCGTCGGGCAGCCGGTACGTCACCCCCTGCACGACCGGCCCCGGCCCCTGGTACATGCCGTGCCTCCACTCCGGCTCCAGCCCGTATCCGGTGCCGGCCATGAGGTGCACCGGCAGCACCGGCGTGCAGCGCACCTCGAACGGCCTGCCGCCCGGCGGTGAGAAGGCGATCACGGCGTCCACGACGTCCCGGGTGCCCGGGGCGTAGACCGGGCGGTAGTCCGGCCGGCCGAGGTACTCCTCCTCCCGCCCGTCCGTCCAGACGCGCACGGCCTCCTCCAGCAGCCGCCGGCCACGGTGGTCCTCCTGGATGATGCACAGGATGGCGTGGTCGTCGAACTTCATCGGCGTGTACAGCCAGTAGAACGTGCCGGGGTTGTTCGCCTGGATGCCGGGCGGCTCGGGCTCGCCCACCGGCCGCACGCCCCATGACCGGTCCCTGGTGCCGAGCCAGCGGTCGGGGGTGACCGGGATCACCTGGTCGCCGACGGTGATGCTGCCGGACCAGCGGCCGGTCTGGGCGAGCCGCACGGAGTCGAACATCACCCGTTCCTGCCAGCGCAGGAAGTGGCGGGGTTCGAGGGTCGCCGGGATCGTCCCCTCCCAGTCGAGCTCGAAGGACAGGCCATGCTCGGTCGGCTCCAGGATCACGCGGAGCCGCTTGAGCCCTTCGATCACCTCGACCCGGAAGGGGCCGATCCTGGTGTCCATCCGGTCGGGGCCCAGCTCGCGCGAGGCCCGCACGACCCGGTGCAGGTCGCCGTGCCTTACGAGGGCGAAGGCGTCGGTGACGCCGAGGTTGGGGTACTGGCCGAGGCCGACGATCAGCATGAGCTCGTCGGTGCCGGCGTGGCAGTTGAAGTAGTAGCGGTCGTAGAAGTTGCGGTCGGAGGTGGCGACGTGCCGCATGACCTGGGCGGTCTGGTGCACGGGGTGATCGTCGAGCGGTGACAGCGCCATGCTCGGCTTTGTAGCAAGCGCTTGGTGAACCGTCAACGGGCCGGAACGCGAAAGCGCGCCCCCGCTCTCGTGAGAGCGGGGGCGCGCTTTCGGTCCGGATCAGGGCATGTTGTGCGATGCCTGGTCCGTCTTGTTCTGCACGTTGGACGCCATCCGGTCCGCTGAATGCGCGGTCCTGTCCGCCTTCTCACCGACCCAGCGTGATGCATCGGAGGCAGAGTCCTTCATGTGCTCGGTCCACTGCTGGGCGTTGCGACGGTAGGCCATGTAGCCGATCGCGCCGACCGCAAGACCGGTCAGCAGCACCATCGTCGGCCACCGCCGTGACCGGGACGGTTTCGGGTCGATTCGCTTGGCCGCCGCCGACAGCATCCTGCTGACCTTGGGGGCGACCTGATCCTCGAACCCGTGCGCCGCGGCGTCGAGCCTTGGCGCCGCCCAGTAACGGGCGTCTTCGATGCGCTGTGCGGTGGCCACCTTGGCCTGGTCCGCCATTGGCGCCATGCGATGGCCGGTCTTGACGGCCTGGGCCTTCATGCGGCCCATCCACGTGGCGGGTACCTCTATTACCACGCGGCGTCTCTTCAGTGTCAGGGACACGACAACCTCCCCTGTCGTTGGGGCCCCGCGCTTGACCTTCCCTGGACAAGGCGGCTCAATCATGGCGGTCCATGGGAGGATGGCTCAGGAGGCCGAACGGCCATACTGCTCAGAACATCACAAACAACCCTGTGCATAGAGGGGGGCAGCTGTCTCGTGGCTGAGAAGCTGATCGCAAATCTGAAGACCAATCGCGGCGATATCAAGGTCGAGCTTTTCCCGAACCAGGCGCCGAAGACCGTCCGCAACTTCGTGGAGCTCGCCGAGGGCACCCGCGAGTGGACGCATCCGGAGTCGGGCGAGAAGAGCACGGCCCGTCTGTACGACGGGACCATCTTCCACCGGGTCATCTCCGGTTTCATGATCCAGGGCGGCGACCCGCTCGGCCAGGGCATCGGCGGCCCCGGCTACGAGTTCGACGACGAGATCCACCCGGACCTCTACTTCAACCGGCCCTACCTGCTGGCCATGGCCAACGCGGGCGTGCGGTTCGGCAAGGGCACCAACGGCTCGCAGTTCTTCATCACGGTCGTGCCCACGCCGCACCTCAACGGCAAGCACACGATCTTCGGTGAGGTCGTCGAGGGCCAGGACGTCGTCGACGCCATCGCCAAGACCGACACCGACCGGCGTGACCGTCCCGTCCAGGACGTCGTCCTGGAGTCGGTCACCATCGAGCGCGTACAGGGCTGAGCCGATCCCTGACGGGGGCGGGCCGTCCACGGGTCCCCGCCCCCTTCGGGCAGGCATGTCACAGCCCTGATCGACGGCACACAGCTACGTCCGGTACGTCATAGGCTCTGGACATGACCAGCCAGCCGCCCAGCCCGCCCTCGCAGCCCGAGCAGCCTGCCGAGGCGGTCCCCACGTGCTACCGGCATCCCGGCAGGGAGACCTGGGTCCGCTGCCAGCGCTGCGACCGGCCCATCTGCCCCGACTGCATGCGCGACGCCGCCGTGGGCTTCCAGTGCCCCGAATGCGTCGCCCAGGGCAACCAGGGCTTCCGCCAGGCCCGCTCCACCTTCGGCGGCCAGGTCGTCGGCACACCGTACGTCACCTGGGCCATCCTGGCCGTCAACGTCCTCGTCTTCGGCGCCCAATACCTCGTGCCCGCCGTCACCGGCGCGCTGCAGATGTGGCCGGCCGGAGTGGCGGTCTTCGGCGACTACTACCGGCTGGTCAGCGCCGCGTTCGTGCACGCCGGCGTCTTCCACATCCTGTTCAACTGCTGGGCGCTCTACGTCGTCGGGCCCTATCTGGAGCGCGCGTTCGGGCACGTGCGTTACACGGCCCTCTACCTCGTCAGCGCCGTCGGCGGCAGCGTGCTCAGCCTCTGGCTCGACCCGCTCGGCCAGCCGACCGTGGGGGCGTCCGGAGCCATCTTCGGCCTCTTCGGCGCCGTCTTCGTGGTGGGCCGCAAGCTCAACATGGACGTACGCGGCATCGCCATGCTCATCGTGATCAACCTGGTGATCACCTTCGTGTTCCCCGGCATCAGCTGGACCGGGCACGTCGGCGGCCTGATCACCGGCTCGGTGCTGGCGGGAGCGATGGCCTACGCCCCCAAGAACAACCGGACCCTGTGGCAGGTGCTGGCGATCGCGGGAGCGCTGGCCGTGCTAGCCGTGCTCGTGATGGCCCGGACCTCGGCGATCCTGAGCTCGATCTGACTTCCCCAGGCTGTGGAAAAGACTGTGGAAAGAACTAACGCCAGCGGGTGGAAAGAACCACACCGAAGATGATGAAGACAAACCCGATCAGCAGGTTCCAGTTCTGGAGGTCGCTGAAGAAGGGCGCCTGCGGGGCGATGTAGTAGATCGCGATCCACAGGATGCCGATGATCCAGGACACCACCATGGTGGGCGCCAGCCAGCGCGGGCTGACCCTGACCTGCTGGGACTTCTGCGGCGGGGTGTAAACCGCCTTCTTGCGAGCCTTGGACTTGGGCACTGGGTAACTCCTGCTGAGGGCCTGGGCTTCCGGATCGTCCACAGGCTCTTCGTTAAGCGTAGTTGAAGCGTGCCCCAGGATAGTCGCCACGCGCACGACATGGCGATCCCCCACGTCGGGAGATGTCATGAATACGCTGACGACATGCGGTCCATCTTCCGGGCCGTGGGGGAGCTGAGCATCACCGCCGGCCTGGTCCTCATGTTGTTCTGCGCCTACCTGCTCTGGGGCACCGGCGCCTACACCAAGAGCCAGCAGTTGCTGCTCCAGCGCGAGCTGGCCGCCGAGAAGGCGGAGCGCGACCGCGGCCGCATCGACAAAGTCCAGCTCGGCAGGGCCGTCGCCATGCTGAGCATCCCGCGGCTCGGCCGCGACTACCGGTACGCCATCGTCGAGGGCGTGGACGCCGAGCACCTGAAGAAGGGCCCGGGACACTACCCCGACAGCGCCATGCCCGGCCAGATCGGCAACTTCGTGGTCTCGGGCCACCGGACCACGTACGCGGCCCCGTTCAAGGAGCTCGACGAGCTCGAACGCGGCGACGAGATCGTCGTGGACGCCCGCGAGGCGCGCTACACCTACCGCGTCACGTCCCAGGACGTCGTGGAGCCCACGGAGGTGGAGGTGCTCGCCCCCGTCCCCGGCAAGCCCGACATCCGTCCCATCCGCGCCTACATCACCCTCTCCACCTGCCACCCCGAGTACTCCGCCGCCCAGCGCCTCATCGTGTACGGCGTGCTCAAGAAGACCGAGCTCAGGAAGGAATGACATGTACGGCTGGATCTGGCGCAAGCTGCCCGGGGACCCTCGTCGCAAGGTGCTGGCGGCCGCCTTGCTGGTCATGGTCGTGGGGGTCGTACTCTGGTATGCCGTGTTCCCGCTCCTGGAGCCGGCGGTGACGCTCGACGAGGTGACCGTAAGAAGATGACCCGCGTGCTGGTCGTGGACAACCACGACAGCTTCGTCCACACGATCGTCCAGTACCTGCGCGTACTGGGCGCCGACTGCGACGTGCGCCCCCGTGACGTCGTGGGCGTGCGCGACGGCGACGCCTTCGACGGCGTGCTCGTCAGCCCCGGGCCGGGCACCCCGGAGGCGGCCGGCGTGAGCGTGCCGCTGGTGCTGCGCGCGGCCGAACGCGGCACGCCCCTGCTCGGCGTCTGCCTCGGCCATCAGGCCATCGCGGTCGCCTTCGGGGCCACCGTGGCCCGCGCGCCCGAGCTGGTCCACGGGCGCACCAGCGCCGTGCACCACGACGGCAAGGGGGTCTTCGAGGGCCTGCCGTCGCCGGTGCCGATGACCCGCTACCACTCGCTCGCCGTGCTGCCGGAGACCGTCCCCGAGGTCCTCGACGTGACCGCCCGCACCGACGACGGGGTGATCATGGGCCTGCGCCACCGCCGGGCGCCCATCGAGGGCATCCAGTTCCACCCGGAGTCGGTGCTGTCCGAGCACGGCCACCGGCTGCTCGGGAACTGGCTGCACGGGATCGTGTAACGCCCGGCTCGCACAGAGCGACTACCAAATGAACGCCCCCGCCGTTGCCCCCGAGCGGCGGGGGCGTTCTCCACGCTCCCCGTGAACCCCGGCTCCCGGCGCGCCGGAACACCCGCCACTCCGGCCCTTCCGGCAGGGCTCGCCACTCGCCACCCCGGCCCTTCCGGCAACGCCACACGCTCGCGACCCCCGGGCCATCCCGCAACACGGGACGCTCGCTACTCTCGGCCCTTCCCGCAACGCGGGACACTCGCCGCCCGCCGCCTACCGCAACACGGGACGCTCACCACCTCGGGCCCTTCCCACAACACGGCGCACTCGCCCCCCGGCCCCTTCCGCGAGGCGTAGTTGTCGGCGCGCCGGAAGTTCTGCGACGGAACGCCGAGGGCCGCCCTTCCCATGTGGGGAGGGCGGCCCTGGGTGGTCGGGTCAGCCGTTGAGGCCGTCGTCGCCGATCGGGTTGTCCTCGGTCGGCTCGTCGGACGGGAAGTCGTCCGTCTGGTCGTCGGTCGGCTGCTCGGTCGGCTGCTCGTTGGTGGGCGGCGGAGCCGTCTCGGGGCCGGTGGACACCACGATCGTGATCGTCGTGTTCGGCTGCAGCTTCTGGCCCGCGCCCGGGTTCTGCTGGATGACCGTGCCCTCGGCCTGGTCACTGGCCTGCGGTGACACCTTCACCTTGAAACCGGCGCCCTTGAGCGCGGCGATGGCGTCCTGCTGGGTGTAGCCGATCACGTCGGGCAGCTCGGTCAGCTCGAACGGCACGTAGAGGGTGACGCTGGCGTCCTTCTCGATCTCGGTGCCGGCCGCCGGCTTGGTCTCGAACACCTTGCCCTGGGGCTTGGCGGACTGCTTGGTCTTGACCACGCCCTTCAGGCCGACATCGGCGAGTGCCTTCATCGCTTCCTGGGTGTCCATGCCGATGAGCCCGTCGGGTACGGCGACCTTCTCCTTGCCCTTGGACACGACCAGCTTGACCGTGGCGCCCTTCTCGACCTTCTCGCCCTCCGCCGGCTCGGTCCGGATCACCGTGCCCTTGCCGAACTCGTCGCTGGCCTCCTGCACCACCTCGGGCTTCAGGCCCAGGGTGATGAGCGCCTTCTGCGCGGGATCCAGCTTCTGCGTGGCCAGGGCCGGGATGGTGATCGAGGCGTCGGTGGGCGCGGCCTTGGTGCCGAACACCAGGTAGCCGACCGTGACGAAGGCGCCGATGATCAGCAGCGGGATGATGATCCACAACGCAGTCTTGACCGCGTTGCCGCCACCGCCGGAGGCCCTGCGCCGCCCCACGCGGGTGCCGTCGCCGTCGCCGTACTCGTACGGCGGGACCGCGCCGGTGCGCTGCGTGGCCGGGCCCTGGGCCGCCTGGGTGGCGGTCATCATGCGGGTGCCCTGGTTGAAGTTCCCGGTCATCGCCATCGTCTGGGCGTCGACCGGCATGCCGGACATGGCCCGCTGGATGTCGGCCCGCATCTCGCCGGCGTTCTGGTAGCGGTGGGCCGGGTCCTTGGCCATGGCCTTGAGCACGATCGCGTCGGCCCACGCCGGGATCTCGCGGTCGATCTGCGAGGGCGGGATCGGCTCTTCGCGGACGTGCTGGTAGGCGATCGCCACCGGGGAGTCGCCGGTGAACGGCGGCTGGCCGGTGAGCAGCTCGTACAGCACGCAGCCGGTGGAGTAGATGTCGCTGCGGGCGTCGACGCGCTCGCCGCGGGCCTGCTCGGGCGACAGGTACTGGGCGGTCCCTATCACCTGCGCCGTCTGGGTCATGGTGGCGGCCGAGTCGGCCATCGCGCGCGCGATGCCGAAGTCCATCACCTTGACGTCGCCGGCGCGCGTGATCATCACGTTGGCCGGCTTGATGTCACGGTGGACGATGCCGCCGCGGTGGCTGTAGTCGAGCGCGCGCAGGATGCCGTCGACCAGCTCGGCCGCCCGCTCGGGCAGCAGCCGGCGGTCCTGGCGCAGCAGGTCGCGCAGCGTCCGGCCGTCGACGTACTCCATCACGATGTAGGGCACCGGGGTGCCGTCGGTGACGTCTTCGCCGGTGTCGTAGACAGCGACGACGGCGGGGTGGTTCAGTGAGGCCGCCGACTGCGCCTCGCGGCGGAAGCGGGCCTGGAAGGTGTGATCGCGCGCCAGGTCGGAGCGGAGGGTCTTGATCGCGACTATGCGGTCCAGCCGGATGTCTCGGGCGCGATACACCTCGGCCATGCCGCCGCGCCCGACGACACCGTCGAGCTCGTAACGACCTCCGAGTAGCCGAGGCTGAGTCATTTCCTGCACTGTCCCTTACCGTTCATCTTGGGTACCGGCCTGCTCGGGGGGCCGCCGGTGTCCATCATCGACCCCGTAGCGCATCACGTCTCCTCCTTCGGCGGGTTTGTGCCACCCGGGTCCGGCGAAGCGGTTGGTGTCGGAGTTGTCGGTGTCCTGCTGGGCGTTGGGGTGGTGGGGGTGGGAGTCGGGGTACGGGTGGTCGGGGTTGGCTTCGGTGTCGGCTTCTTCGTAGGAGTAGCCGACTTGCTTACCGTAGCCGACCGCGAGGGTACCGGCCGCGTCGACTTCACCGGAACCGCCGGGGGTCGGCGCGTGCGCTTCTTCGTCCGCGTGGGCCTGAGCAGCTCAGGCGACTGCATCGGGGAGTGGCTGGGCTCGGCGATCTCCGGCAGGGGAGGCGGCGTCGTATCGCGGTTGGCGAACGTGATCGCGCTCAACCCCACCGCGGCCACGCAGCCGGCCGTCGCGACCAGCGCCAGCGTCCGCGCGCCGCGGCGGCTGCGGGGCGGCGGGTCGGGCGGGCTCTGGACGGTCGTCGCCGGGGCGAGGCTCTCGGTCGCCCGCTGGTCCTCCGTGGCCGGCTCGCGCACCCGGAAACCCGCCGGATCGGTGTACATGCTCAGGTCGGCGCCCTGCTCGACGCCCTCGACCAGCGACTGGCGCAGCACGTACGCCCGGTCGGCCGCCTCCAGCGCCGAGGCCGGACGCATCCCCGGCTCCTTGGACAGCAGCGTCATGACCAGGTCGCGCACCGGGACGGGCACGTCCGCGCCGAGCGGCGGCGGCTGCTCGTTGAGATGCAGCAGCGCGATCGCCACCTGGCTGTCGGCCCGGAACGGCGTGTGGCCCGCCAGGCACTCGTAGGCCACCACGCCCAGCGAGTACAGGTCGGTCGCGGGTGTGAGCGGGAAACCCTGGGCCTGCTCCGGGCTCACGTACTGGGCGGTGCCGAGGACGGTGCCGGTCTGCGTGACGGGCGCGGCCTCCAAGGCGCGCGCGATGCCGAAGTCGGTCACCTTGATCGTGCCCTCGCGGGTGACCAGCAGGTTGCCGGGCTTGACGTCCCTGTGGATGATCCCGGAGGAGTGGGCCGCGTGCAGCGCCTTGGCGGTCTGGTGCACCACGTCGAGGGCCACCTCGGGCCCGAGCGCGCCGTTGCGCCCCAGGATGGCCGACAGCGGCTCGCCGTGCACCAGCTCCATCACGAGATAGGCCAGATCGCTCTGCTCGCCGTAGTCGAAGATCTGGGCCACCCCGGGATCGGCCAGGGCGGCCGTGAGCCGCGCCTCGTTGCGGAAGCGCTCGCGGAACGTGGGGTCGGCGTGCATGTGACTGCGCAGGATCTTGACCGCGACCTCGCGGCCCAGAAGCTCGTCACGGGCGCGCCACACCTCTCCCATACCGCCCGTGGCGATGCGGGAGAGCAGGAGATAGCGGTTACGGAGCCGCATGACCCAGCACGTTACCGTCACTCACTTGTTCAGCACCGCCTCCAGCACAGCCTTTGCGATCGGAGCGGCGGTGTGGCCGCCCGTGGCCTCCGCGCCGACGTTGGCCGCGCCCGACTCGACGATGACCGCCAGCGCCACCTTCGGGTCCTCGGCGGGCGCGAAGGAGATGAACCAGGCGTGCGGCGGCGCGCCGTTGCTGGTCTCCGCGGTGCCGGTCTTGCCGCCCACCTGGACGCCCGGCACCTGCGCGAGGTTGGCCGTGCCGTTGTTGACCACGCTGACCATCATGTCGCGCAGCTTTTTCGCCGTCTCGGAGCTGACCGCCTCGGTCAGCTCCTCGGGCTTGGCCTCCTCCATGACGTCGTTCTTGGAGTCGGTGATCTTGTTCACCAGGTACGGCTTCATCACCTTGCCGTCGTTGGCGATGCCGGCCGCGATCATGGCCATCTGCAGGGGCGTCATCCGGTTGTCGCGCTGACCGATCGAGGCCATCGCGAGCGCGGCGTCGTCGTACTTGCTGCCGAAGTCGCTCTGGGCCACCGACATCGGCACGCCGATCTGCTTGCCCATGCCGAACTTCTCGGTCTGCTCGTTGAGCCTGTCGAAGCCCAGCTGCATGCCGATCTTGGCGAACGGCGTGTTGCAGGACTTCTCCAGCGCGTACACGAGCGGCACCTGGCCGGCGCCGCAGGCCGCGCCGCCGTAGTTGGGCAGGCTGATGTTGGTGTTGGGCAGCGGCAGCCGCTGCGGCGCGTCGACCGTGGTGTCGCCGCCGCGCGAGGAGTCGTCCTCCAGGTACGCCGCCGCCGTCACGACCTTGAACGTCGACCCCGGCGGGTACGTCTGGGCGATGGCCCGGTTGAGCAGCGGCTGGCTCTTGTCCTTGTCCAGCTCGTTGTAGCGGGAGAACACCGTGCCCTTGTCGGTGCCCGACAGCTCGGCCGGGTCGAAGGTGGGCAGCGACACCATGGCCAGGATCCCGCCCGTCCGCGGGTCGAGCGCCACCAGCGCGCCGCGCTTGCCGCTGGCGCGCAGGGCGTCGTAGGCCGCCTTCTGCGCCTTGGGGTTGATCGTGAGGTCGACGTTCGCGCCCCTGGTCGGCTCGCCCGTGAACAGGTCGATGCTCCGCCGCAGCAGCAGGTCGGCGCTGGAGCCGTCGAGCAGCTTGTTCTCGGCCCCCTCGATCGCGCTCGCGCTCTCGGGCGAGAAGTAGCCCGTGACGTGCGCGTAGAGCTTCCCGTCGGTGTACTTCCTGACGAACCGGAAGTTCTTGCTGTCGGTCTCCACCGACTGGGCGATCACCTTGCCGCCGGCGGTGATGCGGCCGCGTTCGACGGCGTAGCGCTCGTAGTAGTTGCGGCGGTTGCTCGGGTTGGAGCGGTAGTCGTCGGCCCGGACCGCCTGGAGGATGTTCACGTTGATCATCAGGAGCGCGAACATGACCAGGCAGGCCACGGCCGCGCGCTTCAGAGTGCTGTTCATCGCTGGAACACCTGGGTGAGTCCTTCGTTCTGGATCGCCTGGGGCGGGGGCCGTCGCGCCGCGTCTGACATGCGTACCAGCAGCGCGATAAGGATCCAGTTAGCCAGCAGCGCCGAGCCGCCCTGCGACATGAACGGCGTGACCAGGCCGGTCAGCGGGATGAGGTTCGTCACGCCGCCGACGATGATGAACACCTGCCAGGCCAGGATGAACGACAGGCCGCCCGCCAGCAGCTTCGAGAACGGGTCGCGGGCCACGAGCGAGGTGCGCAGGCCGCGCTCGACCAGCAGCGCGTAGAGCATGAGCAGCGCCATCAGGCCGGTCAGCCCGAGCTCCTCGCCGGTCGCGGCGAAGATGAAGTCGGAGAAGCTCAGCGGGATCAGGTCGGGGTGGCCCTGGCCGAGCCCGGTGCCGAGGATGCCGCCCGCGCCGAACCCGAACAGCCCCTGCATGATCTGGTAGCTCTTGCTGCACATCGGGTCGCCCGGCGGGTCCTCCAGGCAGACGGGAGCCGTGCCGTAGTAGACCGGGTTGCTCGGGTCGAGCCAGGCGTCGAAACGCGCGCCCACGTGGTCGAAGACCTGCCCGGCGAGGAAGGCGCCGCCGACGAACAGCAGGATGCCGATGAGCACCCACGAGGTGCGCTGGGTGGCGATGTAGAGCATCGCGATGAACGTCCCGAACAGCAGCAGCGAGGTGCCCAGGTCCTTCTCGAAGACCAGCACCAGCAGGCTGAGGCCCCAGGTGACCAGGACCGGCCCGAGGTCCCGGGCACGCGGCAGGTCGATGAAGAGCAGCCGCCGCCCGGCCAGCGCCAGCACGTCGCGCTTGGCCACCAGGTAACCGGCGAAGAAGACCACCAGCGCCAGCTTGGCGAACTCGCCCGGCTGGATGGAGAAGCCGCCGATGCGGATCCAGATCTTGGCGCCCTGGACCTCGCTGAGCGAGCCGGGCAGCAGCGCCGGGATCGCCAGCAGCACCAGGCCCACCGCGCCCGCCGTGTACGTCAGGCGTTGCAGCATGCGGTGGTCGCGCAGCACGATCAACGTGATCGAGAACATCACGACGCCGACGCCGGTCCACATGATCTGGTTGGCCGCGGAGGCGCCGCCCATGTCGGCCGACTCCAGCCGGTAGATCATCACCAGCCCGAGGCCGTTGATCAGGGTCACCAGCGGCAGGATCAGCGGGTCGGCCCATGGCGCGAACTTGGCCAGCACCAGGTAGGCCGCCAGCATCAGGCCGCCCAGGCCCAGCCCGTAGGCCAGCATGCCGGCCGGCACCTTGCCGTCGACGGCCAGGCCGACGTTGGCGTAGGCGCCCATGATGATCAGCACCGCCAGGGCGAGCAGGACCAGCTGGGCCACCCGCCGTTTGGCCGGCATCGGGACGGGGGTCGCGAGCATTTCTGCCATTTATTGCGATTTCGTCTTGGTGGCGGAGGGAGTCGGGGACGTGGCCGTGGTGGAGCTCGTGTCGCCCGTGTCGCCCTTGTCGTCCTGGGAGAACTTCAATCCGTTTATCTTCGTCACGCCTTCGTTGACGTCGGTGACGGGGATGCCGCTCTTGATCAGGGCCTGGTCCGCCGGGGACAGCTTGGAGACCGGACGGCCGGTGCGCTTCTCCACGTGGAAGAACTCGATCGGCCCCACCTCCTGCTTGATCCCCTGGAAGATGACCACTTCGTCGCCCCTGGCACCGACGAAGAACTGGTCCTGGGTCCACTGCCATCCGAGGTAACCGCCGGCGCCCAAGGCGACGGCGCCCACCCCGAGCACGGTGACCAGCACGGGCCACACACGACGGCGCCGCCCCGACCGCCGGGTCGCCTGCGCGACCGGCTCATCGAAGTCGTCACCGTCGGCGATCGCCGGCTGGGGTGCGGTCACCGCGCTCACTCGCCCCGGCTGGGTCTCCGGAGCGCCTCCTCGCAGCCTGGTCATCCCCGCGGCGCCGACGACCGCCGCCTCCACGGGAACTTCCTGGCCGTCGCTGATCTCCAGCACGTCGGCGAGCACGCACGTGATGTTGTCGGGCCCGCCGCCCCGGTTCGCCAGATCGATGAGCTGGCGGACCACCTCTTCGGGGTCGTCGATGTTGGTCAGCGTGGCGTGCAGCGTCTCGGCGCTCACCACGCCCGACAGGCCGTCGGAACAGAGCAGGTAGCGGTCGCCCACCTGCGCCTCGCGCAGAGTGAGGTCGGGATCGACCTCGCCGCTGCCGTCGAGCGCGCGCAGCAGGATCGATCGTTGGGGGTGCGTGGCCGCCTCTTCGGGCGTGATGCGCCCGTCGTCGACGAGCTGCTGCACCAGGGTGTGGTCATGGGTGATCTGGTAGAGCTCGCCGCGTCTCAGGAGGTAGGCGCGCGAGTCGCCCACGTGCACCAGGGCGACCTGGGTGCCGTTCCAGAGCATGGCGGTGAGCGTCGTGCCCATGCCTTTGAGGCTGGGATCCCGCCCGACCATCTCGTGCAGCCGGCGATTGGCGTCGCGCACCGCTGCCTCGATGGCGTTGAGCAGGTCACCCCCCTGTTGGGCCTCTTCCAGAGAGGCCATGGCGGCGATGGCGACAGAGCTCGCCACCTCGCCGTGTGCGTGCCCGCCCATGCCGTCGGCGACGGCCAGCAGGCGGCCGCTAGCGTACGCCGAGTCCTCGTTCCCTTCGCGGAGGAGGCCGACGTCCGAGCGGGCGGCGTAGCGGAGTGCGATGGTCATTTGCGCAATTCAATGACTGTCTTGCCGACGCGGATCGGAACACCGAGCGGCACCGGGGTCGGACGGGTGACTTTCGAGCGGTCGAGATACGTGCCGTTGGTCGAACCGAGATCTTCCACGATCCACTGACCGTCCTGAGGGAAGAGCCGGGCATGCCGGCTGGATGCGTAGTCGTCGCTGACTACCAGCGTGGCGTCGTTCGCCCGGCCAATGGTGATGGGCGTCTCCGTGAGGTTAATGGTGGTGCCCTGCAATGGGCCACCGGTAACGATGAGCTGGCGTGGCTCGCCCTTTTTGCTCTTGGGCTTGGCCACCGGTTTGGCGGGCTTCACGGCTTTGCGCGGGCCCGCGGGAGCCGTGCGTGAACCGAACAAGTCAGTCCGGATCACGCCGACTGCGGCAATGACGAAAAACCACAGCACCGCCAGGAAGGCGAGCCGGATCAGCAGCAGCGTGAGCTCGGACATGGACCGTCTGTCTACCCCTAATCGCGCCGGAACACCAGAGTCGTGCGTCCCAGCGTCACTCGCGTGCCGTTCTGGAGCTCGATTCTGCGTACCGGCTGGCCGTTGACGAAGGTGCCGTTCGTCGAACCGAGATCGACGAGGGCCACGAGCTGCCCCTCGACGCGCAGCTCCGCATGGTGCCGCGAGACTCCCGGATCGACAAGACGAAGATCGCAGTCGGTGCCCCTGCCTAGCAAGGTCACCGGCGTGGTGAGCTCGTAGGAGCGGTCGCCCTGCGGGTCGTCCTGGGTGGAGACGAGCAGCCTGGGCCGCCCGTTGAAGGCCCCGGGCCTGGACGGGGGCAGGTCGCTCGCCGGCTGGCGGATCTCGTCCTGCTCGACCGTCGCGCCGCGGATGACGCCGGACCGGATGCGGAACAGCCCCACAGCCAGGTCCCCGGCGGTCTCGAAGCGCACCCGGACCGGTCCCACGAAGGAGTAGCCCTGTTCCTTGGCGTACTCCCTGGCGAGGTTGGCCAGCTCGTGGCTGATGCTGTCGGCGTAGACCTCAAGCCGTTCGCTGTCGGTCGTGGACAGCTCCACCACGAAGTCGTTGGGCACGAGCGTCCGGCCCTGTGCGACGATCGCCGCCCGCTCGTCCATCTCCCGTTGAACCGCGCTGGCGACCTCGACCGGCTGAAGGTCAGATTTGAACGCCCGCGCAAAGGCCCCCTCAACCAAGCCTTCGAGCCTTCGCTCGAAGCGCTGAAGGACTCCCACCGGGTACCTCCCTTCTTCCCTGCATATGATCGCGGCCCCAGACGCTTCCGGCGCCCGGTTTCCGCTCGTCCCACGTGGCGGCGTCGTGACGCTCGTTGCCAGTCGCGCCCAGCTCCTCCGCTTCCGTGTCTTCTGCGATCGTATCCGGGTTCAGTACCAGTGGCTGTTCCGTGCTACTGTTTCTCCGCACCCACAAACGGGCGGGTGGCGGAACGGCAGACGCGCACGGTTCAGGTCCGTGTGTCCGAAAGGACGTGAGGGTTCAAATCCCTCCTCGCCCACTCGGTGACTAGGGGATCCTTGGTCGCCGGCCTTACAGGTCGGCTTCCTCGGGTCCCCTCGTCATATCTGCCCGGGGGATGACCCCCGGACCCCCAGGGGGACAAGCGTTCGGGGGATTCTCCCCCGGACCCCCGTCCATGGGGGATGCTCGTCTCTCGGGTCTGGCCCACAGTTTCGTACCGGGTCCTGGTGCGCAAGGGTCCTGGGATTTCTTTCTCGTGACGTGGTTCTTGGACCTTAGGTCGGCCGGCTTGCAGCGAACTTTCTGGTGGCTTGCGTGATTTAGGTCACATTGGTTTGGTGGGCGGGTTCGGGTGATCCTGAGGGCTACGGCAAACTGTGGCCGCTGGGTTTCTGTTCAGGGGGTTGCCGCACATGGATGACTCGATGGTTCAGCTGCTCACGCCCTCTGGTGAGCGCGTGGAGCATCCGGAATATCCGCTGGTCGTCTCGGATGATGAGATCCGGGATCTTTATCGGGATCTCGTGGTCGTCCGGCGGATCGACTCCGAGGCCGTCGCGCTCGCCCGTCAGGGGGAGCTGGGGCTGTGGACGTCCCTGCTCGGGCAGGAGGCCGCCCAGGTCGGCTCCGGGCGCGCCGTCGGGGATCTGGACGCCGTCTTCCCCTCCTACCGGGAGCACGGGGTCGCCTACTGCCGGGGGATGGACCCCCTCGACGTGGTCGCCATGTGGCGCGGCGTCAACCACGGCGGCTGGGACCCGTCCCGGCACAACTTCTTCCTGTACACGATCGTCATCGGGACGCAGGCCCTGCACGCCACCGGTTACGCGATGGGCATGCAGCGCGACGGCGTCATCGGCACCGACAAGGCCGGGGCGACCATCGTCTACTTCGGCGACGGCGCCACCTCACAGGGCGACGTGAACGAGGCGTTCGTCTTCGCGGGCGCCTGCCACGCGCCGATCGTGTTCTTCTGCCAGAACAACCAGTGGGCCATCTCCGAGCCCCAGGAACGCCAGTCGCGGATCCCGCTGTACCGCCGGGCCGAGGGCTTCGGGTTCCCCGGCGTCCGGGTCGACGGGAACGACGTGCTGGCCTGCCTCGCGGTCACGCGCAAGGCGCTGGCCGACGCCCGGTCGGGGCAGGGGCCCACGCTCATCGAGGCGTTCACGTACCGGATGGGGGCGCACACCACCTCCGACGACCCCACCCGCTACCGGGCCAAGGACGACGTCGAGGCGTGGCGGCGGCGCGACCCCATCGAGCGGGTCAGGGCGTACCTGACCGCGGTCGGCACCGGCGACGACTTCTTCGGCGAGGTCGAGGCCGACGCCGCCAAGATCGGGGCCGAGCTGCGCAGGCGGCTGCTCGAACTGCCCGACCCCGCCCCTTCGGCGATCTTCGAACACGTCTACGCCGAGCCGCACCCGCTCATCGAGACCGAGCGGGCGCAGCACGCCGCCTACCTCGACGGGTTCGCCGCCGGGGAGTAGGCGCGCGAGGCGGCCTTGGTGTCCAGGAGCTCGCCCAGCAGGTCCGTGAGGCTCACCATGCCGATGACCGCGCCGCCCTGGCCGGTGACCAGCGCCAGGTGCGCGCGGGCCTCCTGAAGGGCCGTCACGGCCTCGGGGACCTGCGTGACGCACGCCAGCCTCGGCAGCGGCCTGGCGAGCTCACCGGCCGTGCGCGTGGGCTGCAGGAGGGCGTCACGGGCGTGCAGGACGCCCTCGATGCCCGCCGGACCGCCCACGAGCAGCCGCAGGTGGCCGCTGCCCGCCGCCCTGGCCCTGATCTGGGCCGACCCGGCGGCCGGCGGCACCTTCACGGCCCGGTCGATCGGCACCATCAGACGCTCGATGCCCTCGGCCTGCAGCCGCAGCGCGCGGGTGAGCAGGTCGTGCTCCTCGCGGTCGAGCAGGCCCATCCGGCCCGACTCGCCCACCAGCATGGCGAGCTGCCGGGGCGTCCTGGTGGTGGCCAGCTCGTCGCGCGGCTGCACGCCGAACAGGCGCAGGATCAGGTTGGTCAGCCCGTTGAGCGACGACAGCAGCGGCCGCATGAGCTGCGTGAACCCGCGGAACGGCAGCGTCAGCACCAGCGCCGCCCGCTCGGGGTGCGTCAGCGCCCACGACTTGGGCGCCATCTCGCCCACCACCATGTGCAGGAACGTCACCAGCGCCAGGGCGATCGTCAGCGCGATCGGCATGCGCAGCGACTCCGGCACGCCGACGGCGGCGAAGACCGGCTCCAGGAAGTGCTCGATGGCCGGCTCGGTGACCTGGCCGAGGCCCAGCGTGCACAGCGTGATGCCGAGCTGCGCGCCGGCCAGCATGAGCGAGAGCTGACGCCCGCCGCCCACGGCCGACTTGGCCGCGACCCGGACCAGGCGGTTGCCGCCCGAGGCCATCTCCTCCAGGCGGTGCCGCCTGGCGGAGACGAACGCGAACTCGGCGGCCACGAACAGCGCGTTGAAGAACAGCAGCGCGAGGCTGACCAGGATCATCGTCATCGGGACGCCTCCGCGTGCTGCACGGGCGCGAGCCGCACCCATTCGGGCACCCGGCGGTTGAGCGACATGACGGTCAGCTCGGCCAGGTGCTCGGCCGCGTCCTCGGCGAACGGGTCGGCGTCCCCCTCGATGGGGACGATCACCATGTCGCCGGGGTCGGGCATCCGGCCCAGCCGGGCCAGCACCAGGCCGGCGAGGGTGTCGTAGTCGTCGCTCTCCGGCAGCGCGACGCCGGTCGCGCGCTCGACCTCGTCCAGCCTGAGCCAGCCGGGCACCTCCCAGACGCCGCCGGGCCGCTCGACGGCGCCCGCCGGCTCGGGGTCGTTCTCGTCGACGAGCTCGCCGACCAGCTCCTCGGCCAGGTCCTCGACGGTGAGCACGCCGGCCAGGCCGCCGTACTCGTCGATGACGCAGACGATGTCGTCGTTGGCCGCCCGCATCCGGTCGAGGACGGCCGGCAGCGGCAGCGAGTCGGGCACCAGCAGCGCGGGGCGGGTGATGCTGCCGACCAGGCCCTCGTCCAGGCCGGACTCCAGCAGCTCGCGCACGCCCGTCACGCCCACCACGTCGCCGTCGTCACCGACGACGGGGTAGCGGGAGTGGCCGCGTTCGCGCATGACCTCCACCAGGTCGGAGATGGGCTGGGAGTCGCGCAGCGCCACCACGCGGGGGCGCGGCACCATGATCTCCTCGGCGCTGTGGTCGCCGAACTCCAGGGCGCGCTCCAGCAGCTCCGACAACCTCGGGGGCAGCTCGCCCGCCTGGGTCGACTCCTCGATGATCCGGGAGAGCTCCTCGGGGGTGGCCCCGTGCTCGACCTCCTCGACCGGCTCGATGCCGACGCGGCGGAGCAGCCCGGTGGCGGCCGAGTCGAACAGCTTGACCACCGGCCCGACGACCGCCAGGTAGACCAGCGTGGACCCGGCCAGGAACTTGGCCACCGGCTCGGGCCTGGCGATGCCGAGGTTCTTCGGCGCCAGCTCGCCGAGCACCATCTGCACCACGGTCGCCACGAACACGCCGGCGGCCACGGACAGCCCCGTGATCGCCGCGTCGGGCAGGCCCGTGCCGTCGAGCCAGGGCCGTACCAGGACGGAGATGGCCGGCTCGGCCAGGAAGCCGACGAGCAGGGCCGTGACGGTGATGCCGAGCTGGGCGCCCGAGAGCATGAACGAGAGCCGGGAGGTCACCTGGAGCGCCTTTTCGGCCTGGGTGTCACCGGCGGCGGCCTGCTCGCGCAGGAGGCCCCGGTCGGCGGCGACGAAGGCGAACTCCTGGGCGACGAAGTACCCGGTGGCGGCGGTGAGGAGGAAAAGGGCCAGTAGGCCGAGATAGGCGCTCACCGGGGTGAGCCCTCAGAGGAACCCGTGCCGAGGCACGGGCCAAGACTCCACGAGTCCGGAGCGGACACGATCATCCCTTCGATAGAGGTCGTCCATAACGCTAACGACGCAGTCCGCGTCTATGTTTCCGCAGTGACTCTCCGCTAGTTGTGTGTACTTGTACGTGGGAGAAACTTGGTGAGATGTCTTCACTGCCAGGGGGTTGGACGTAGCGTCTATGGCATACCGAAGGGAAGAAGGCGAAGTGTCTGAGGACGACCGTACGCGGGCCATGCGCTCGCCGGGCGACGGCCGCCCGCTGCCACCGAGGCCCGGCGACGGGCAGCGTTCCGGTGGCGCACCCGCCCACCGGGTCCCGCCGGGCGTGCCGAACGCGGCCACGTCCAAGCTGCCCGCCTACTCCGACGAGCAGCAGTCGCCGCCGCCTCCACCGCCTCCCCGATCGGGCAAGGTCTACGGACGCGAGCGTGCCGGGAACAGCCCGGTCAAACCGCTCAGGGCGGCGGGCGACCCCGCGCCGAAGGAGCCGCGCGGGCCCAGGGGGCCGCGGGTGCGCGGCCGGACCGTCCTGAAGATCGTCGCGGGCCTGGTCGCGCTGCTCCTGGTGGCGTCCGTGGGCCTGTTCTTCTGGATCAACTCCCGGCTGGCGGGCATCGACGGGGTGCTCGACGAGTACCCGGGCCGGCCCGCCGACACACCCGGCACCAACTGGCTGCTGGTCGGCTCCGACAGCCGCAAGGGCCTGACCGCGGCCGAGCGCAAGAAGCTGGCCACCGGGCGCGCGGTCGGGCAGCGCACCGACTCGATGATGCTGCTGCACATCTCCGACAACGGCGACAAGCCCACCCTGGTCAGCCTGCCGCGCGACTCGGCGGTGACCATTCCGGGGCGCGGACGCGACAAGCTCAACGCGGCGTACGCGTCCGGCGGGCCGAAGCTGCTGGTCCGCACGATCGAGACGGTCACCGGCGTGCACGTCGACAACTACATGGAGATCGGCTTCGCCGGCTTCGTGGACATCGTGGACGCGATCGGCGGCGTCGAGATCAACGTCCGGGCCGACGTCGACGACCCCAAGGCCGGGCTCAAGCTCAAGAAGGGCAAGCAGGTGCTCAACGGCGCCCAGGCCCTCGGCTACGTGCGCACCCGCAAGGGCGGCGCGCTGCCGGACTTCGAGCGCACCAAGCGGCAGCGGCAGTTCCTCGGCGCGGTGGTGAAGAAGGCCGCCAGTCCGGGCGTGCTGATCAACCCGTTCACCTCGATCCCGCTGGCCATGAGCGCCACGGACGCGGTCGAGGTCGACTCCGGCACCGGCGCGTTCGACATGCTCTCGCTGGGGCTGGCGATGGGCGACAGCCCGGTCACGACGGTGGTGCCGTTCGGCGGGAACGAGATCGTCGCCGGCGGCGGCGCGGCGGTCAAGTGGGACCGGCTCAAGGCGCTGGCCCTCTTCGACGCGCTGAAGGCCGACAAGCCGGTGCCGAAGGAGATCGTGGACGCCGGTTGACCCGTTCCCGCAAAGGCGCGAGCCTCGCGGGAACGGCCGGGCCCGGTCAGGGCCGGCTCAGGTCGTGGTGGCGGCGACGACCGCGGCGGTGGAGGCGGTGGCCGCGATGGCCGCGGTGATGGCGGTGATCGTCTTGGCGACCGCCTGGCCGGCCCACTCGCCCTCGGCGATCTCCTTGACGCGCTCGCGGTCGGCGCCCGGGAAGGCTTTGCGGTCGAGCTTCGCCGCGTGCATGATCGCGATCAGCGTGGCGGTGCGCTCGTCGGGGTCGGCGCCCGCGAGGACGGCCGTGACGCGTTCGCGCACGTCGGCCTCCACCTGGGGGTCCGCCTCCGGCCAGCGCGTGGTCGGGAAGATGCCCAGGACCCGGCCGCGCTCCTCGGCCAGCACGCCCGCCTCGGCGAGCCTGGTGAGCAGGCGCCTGCGCAGCTTGTCCGACTGCAGCCGCTGCACCCACCACGCGGGCTTCCTGGCCTTGCCGTCCTCGGCCATGCGGGCGAGGGCGGCGTCGAGCTCGGCGTCGCCCAGCGGGGTGGGGTCCGTCACCGTCACCTTGTCGTCGGCCAGCTCGACGCGGCCCGCGGCGGCCAGCTCGGCGAGGATCGCGCCGCCGAGCGCGGGATCGAGCTGGACGCCTCCGATGAGCTGCTTGCCTGCTTCCTCGTCGTGGGCGAGGAGGAGGAGTTCTTCGGCGATCGTCACGGTCATGTCCCGACACTAACCTCCCAGGCATGAGCATTTCGGAAAGACTTCACGCGATCGGCCGGCCCTTGCTCCAGGCGCAGCTGGACCATCCCACGGTGGCCGGCATCGGGCGCGGCGACCTGCCGGAGCCGGTCTTCCGGTCCTGGCTGGAGCAGGACTACCTGTACCTGCTCGACTATGTGCGGGTGTTCTCCAGGCTGGCCTGGCAGGCGCCGGACGGGCATGTGGGAGACCTGGTGGATCTGGCGTACGCGACGTACCACGACGAACTGCGGCTGCATCGGTCGTTGTCGGCGGAGTTCGGGGCCGATCTGGACAACGCGGTGAAGGGGCCGGCGTGTGTGGCGTACACGGCGTTCCTGCTGGAGGCGGCGGGGTCGTACGGGGAGGGGTTGGCCGCGCTTTATCCGTGTATGTGGGGATATTCGAGTCTTGGGAAGATTCTCGCCGAGAACCCGCCCGCCGAGCCGCGGTACCGGGCCTGGGTGGACACCTACGCCGACCCCGCGTTCGCGGTGCTGACCGTACGGATCGGGCAGATGATCGACGAGGCCGACCCCGACCCCGTACGGGCGGAGGCGCTGTTCGCCGAGGGCATGGCACACGAGCTCGCCTTCTGGGACGTGCCGTAGTCGCGTGCCGGCCCGGCGCGCGCCATACCCTGGGGGCATGCCGGAACTTCCCGAGGTGGAGTCGCTCACCAACTTCCTGCGCGAGCGGGCGGTCGGCCGTTCGATCGCCGGCGTCGACGTCGTCGGCTTCCAGGCGCTCAAGACGTTCGACCCGCCGGTCACCGCGCTCGGCGGGCTCACCGTCACGAACGTGTCGAGGCACGGCAAGTTCCTCGACCTCGACTGCGACGGCCTGCACCTGATCATCCATCTGGCCCGCGCCGGCTGGCTGCGCTGGCGCGACGACCTGACCGGCGCGCGGCCGGTGCGGCCGGGCAAGGGGCCGCTGGCCGTACGCGTACGGCTGGCGCCGGACGACGACGGCCTGGCCCCCGGCTTCGAGCTGACCGAGGCCGGCACGCAGAAACGGCTGGCCGTCTACGTCACCGACAAGCCGGAGGACGTGCCCGGCGTCGCCGCCCTGGGCCCCGACCCGCTCGACGACGCCTTCACCGTCGAGGCGCTCAAGCGCATCGTGGGCGGCAACCGCACCCAGATCAAGGGGCTGCTGCGCGACCAGAAGGTGATCGCGGGCATCGGCAACGCCTACTCCGACGAGGTGCTGCACGCGGCGAGGATGTCGCCGTTCAAGATCGCCGCGACGCTGACCGACGCCCAGATCGCCGACCTGCACGAGGCCATCGTGACGACGTTGCGCGACGCCGTCGAACGGGCGCACGGGCTGGCCGCCAAGGACCTCAAGGCGGAGAAGAAGTCCGGGCTGCGCGTGCACAACCGGGCCGGCCAGCCGTGCGACGTGTGCGGCGACACGATCCGCGAGGTGTCCTTCGCCGACTCCGCGCTCCAGTACTGCCCGACCTGCCAGACGGGCGGGAAGCCGCTGGCCGACCGGCGGATGTCGCGCCTGCTCAAGTAGGGTCCCGGGCGCGGGATGATGGAGACATGACCGTTCCAGAGATCGACGTCACCGCCGTTCCCGACGACGCCTACCTGCTCGACGTCCGCGAGCAGGACGAGTGGCTGGCCGGCCACGCCCCCGAGGCCGTGCACATCCCCATGTCGCAGATCCAGGGCCGGGTCGAGGAGGTGCCCGCCGACCGCACCGTCTACGTGGTGTGCCGGGTAGGCGGCCGGTCGATGCAGGTCACGGCGTGGCTCAACCAGCTCGGGCGCGACGCCGTCAACGTGGGCGGCGGCATGCAGTCGTGGGAGTTCGCGCGCCGTCCCATGGTCAGCGAGACCGGGCAGGATCCTTTCGTGGCCTGAATGCCCCACTGTGGCGGTTCCGCCGCCATTGAGGCATGATGAGGGCGCCAACTGCATAGTCGCGGGAGCTCGGGGTGCCGGGCTGAGAGGGCAGCAACACAGCCGCTGCCGACCGCCTGAACCTGTCCGGGTAATGCCGGCGTAGGGAGTGTGCGATGACGCATGTCGTCGACGAAGTTCCGCTGACCCTTGACGGCGCGCCCCCCAAGACCCTCGGCGTCCTCGACCAGGGCGCGCTCTGGGCCAACCTGGGTGTCAGCCTCCTCGGCTTCTCCGGCGCGCTCGTCCTGATCGATCCCCTGGGCAACGCGCCGCTCAGCCTCGTGGCCGCGCTCACGGCCGCCGTGGTCGGCAGCCTCATCGGCACGGCCATGGTCGGCCTGTCGGCCATCCCCGGCACGCAGACCGGGCGGCCGGCGATGGTGCTGCTGCGCGGGCTGTTCGGGGCGAAGATGTCGTACGTCCCGTCCGTGCTGAACATCGTGCAGATGCTCGGCTGGGGGGCCTTCGAGCTCTGGGTGATCGCCAAGGCCGCGAACGCGATCTTCGGGAGCGTCCCGTACCAGGTGTGGGTGGTGGTGGCGGGGGTGCTGACCACCGCGCTCGCCGTCTGGCCGCTCGGGTCGATCCGGCTGCTGCGCCGGTACGTGACCGCCGGCGTGATCGTGTCGCTGATCTGGTTCACGGTGTCGTTCCTGGGCGAGGCGCCGACGTACACGGGCGGGTCGTGGACGGCCTTCGCCCCGGCCGTCGACTACGTCATCGCCCTGTCGGTGTCGTGGGTGCCGATGGCCGCCGACTTCGCCAGGCACTCGCGTTCCAGCCGGGCCGCCTTCACCGGCGTCGTCGGCGGCTACACCGTCGCCCAGGTGGCCTGCCTGGCACTCGGCGTGTACGCGGTGGCCATCGCGGGCGCCCAGGCGGTCCAGGCCGACGGCATGGTCGTGTTCCAGCCGTTCGTCGCGGCGCCGCTGGGCGCGCTGTTCTTCGGCATCCTGGTGCTGCGCGAGACCGACCAGTCCTTCGCCAACGTCTACTCCACCACCGTCTCGCTGCAGAACCTGATGCCGAAGGTGGACCGCCGGGTCGTCTCGACCGCGATCGGCGTGCTCACCACCGCGATCGCCCTGGTCGTGGACGTCACCTCCTACGGCGCGTTCCTCGGGGTGATCGGCGCGGTGTTCGTGCCGATGTTCGCCGTGCTGGCCGTCGACTACTTCGTGCTCGGCGGCGCGGCCCGCTGGAACACCGCCGAGGACGCGCCCTCGCGCTGGCTGATGCTGCTGCCGTGGGCGCTGGGCTTCGCCGCCTACTGGTTCACCACCTCGACGCCCACGGTCGCCGGCTGGGACGGCTTCTGGGCCTCCGCCCGCGAGGCCGTCGGCTTCACGCGGGAGCCGTGGATGAACGGCGCGCTCGGCGGGGCGCTGGTCGCGGCCCTGGTGACGCTGCTCATCGGCGTGCTCGGCCGGCGTCGCTCAGCGGCCCGCTGAGACCCGGCGTTCGACGTTGAGCAGGTGCTGCTTGGCGGCCACGCCTCCGGCGTAGTCGCCGAGCTCGCCGTCCTCGCGGACCACCCGATGGCAGGGCACGATCACGCACACCGGGTTGGCGCCGACCGCGTTGCCGACCGCGCGAAGGGCGCGCGGCCGTCCGATGCTCGCGCCGATCTCCTCGTACGTCGTGGTCGTGCCGTAGGGCACCGCCATGGTCTTCTGCAGCACGGTACGGGCGAACGGCGTGGCCAGCGCGAGGTCGACCGGCGTGGCGAAGGTGCGCAGCCGGCCGGAGAAGTACGCGTCGAGCTCCCGGCGCACCGGGTCGAGGCGGCGGGCGTCGGGCCCGATGAACGTGCCGACCTCCTTGGCCACCCGCTCGAACACGGTGTTCTCGGCCTCGAAGCTGCAGGCCGCGATGCCCTTGCCGGTCACCGCGAGCACCAGCCTGCCCACGGCGCCGTCGTAGGTGCCGAACGCGATGTGTGGCGGCCCCTCGCCCTTGTAGGTGCTGGAGGTCACTCTCAGCAGGGCATCGAGGTCGCTGCTCGACATGCCGCTCACCCGTTTCAGCCACCGGAATCTTCGTGAGCGCAGCGTATCGGACGGATCGCCCGTCAGACCCACCACGCCACGTGCACTATGGAGGTGTGGGATACGCATGGGTCGGCAGTGACGAGGAGATCGCTCGCGCCGTGCTCGCCGGGTCCCCCAACGCCGTGGTGGCGCTCGACCGCGACCAGAGCGTGCTGGTCTGGAACGCGGCGGCCGAGCACCTGTTCGGCTGGACGGCGGCCGAGATGCTGGGTCGCCGGGCGCCGATCGTCCCCGACGAGCTGGCCGCCGAGCACAACGCGGTGCTGGAGCGCGTCCGCACCGGGGGCCAGGTGTCGCTGCGCACCAAGCGCGTCCACAAGGACGGCAGGCCGCTCGACCTGCGGGTGGACATCAACGCCCTGCGCATGGGCAACTCCGTGGTCGGCTACGTCCTGGCCCACCATCCCGCGCGGGCCGACGAGGTCGCCGGGCTGCGCATGGAACGCCGGGCCAGGCTGGTGCGCCGGCTCACCGACGTGGTCGGCGACATCAACTCCGAGCTGGAGCTGCCGGCCGTGCTCGACCGCATCTCGGCCAGCCTCACCGAGCTGACGGGCGCGGACGCGGGCGGGTTCGTGCTGATCGAGGGCGAGCGGCTGCGGCTGGTCAGCACGTACCGGCTGCCGGAGACGCTCAGGGGCACCACCACCGGCCTGCGGACGAGCCTGGTGGACAAGCTCTTACGGACGGGCAAGACCGTCATGCTGGAGTCCCAGGGGCTCGGCGACCTGGTGTGGGCCAGGCTCAACGGGCTGCACACGATCGCGCTCGGCCTGGCCGCGGTCGGCGGCCGCCCCTACGGCGCCCTCTACGCGCTGTTCGCCGGGCCCGCCCCCGGCCACCTGGAGCTGGAGCTGCTCGAACTGCTGGCCGGGCACGCCGGCATCGCGGTGGGGAATGCGGTGGCCTACCAGGAGGCGGTGCGGCAGCGGGCGCACGAGCGGGCCGTGTTCGACGCCAGCGCCGACGGCATCGCCGTGCTGGACGACGCCGGCCGGGTCGTGCGCTGGAACCCCGCCGCGGCCGAGCTGACCGCCTTCCCCGCCGACGCGGTGATCGGCGGCCCGCCGCCGTTCCCGCTGCCCAGCCCCGGCGAGAAGCTCACGTTCCAGCTGGAGAACGGGCGCTGGCTGGACGTGGTGAGCGCGCGCATCGAGGAGACCGGCGAGATCGTCATCGACTTCCGCGACGTCACCCAGGCCAAGGAGCTGGAGGAGGCCAAGGACCTCTTCCTGGCCACCACCAGCCACGAGCTGCGCACGCCGATCACGATCGTGCGCGGGTTCGCCGGCACGCTCGACGCGCGCTGGGACAAGATGAGCGACGCGGAACGCCGCTCGGCCGTGCACACGATCGCCGAGCGGGCCGGATCGCTGGGCCAGCTCATGGACCACCTGCTGCTGGGAGCCAGGGCGGGCGCGGACGAGCTGGCCGTGCGGATCGAGGCGTTCGACCTCGCGGCCCGGATCCACGCGGCCACGCTCGGCCTCCCCGCGTTGTCCGACCGCCACCGCGTCGAAGTACGCATCCCGGACGAATTGCCGCCGGTGCTGGGTGACGCCCTGGCAACCGACATCGTCTTGGGGCAATTGCTGGAGAACGCGTTTAAATATTCCCCAATGGGTGGATTGATCTGTGTTGAAGCTTGGCCCGAAGACGACGGCGTGGTCGTAGTGGTGGATGACGAGGGGGTCGGAATCCCACCGCCTGACCGCGAACGGATCTTTGAGCGCTTCGTCCAGGTGGACAGCGGGGACCGGAGACGCTTTGGTGGAGTGGGGCTCGGGCTCTACATCGTGCGCAGTCTGGCCAGGGCACAGGGGGGAGAAGTGAGTGCTCAACCGAGGCCCGGAGGGGGTACGAGGATGCGGTTGATCCTGAGGCGCGCTTCCCCTATCCGATCCGACACACCGATGCGGTAACGAGGTGGTCACAGTTGAGCTGATCTATCGTCCAATGTGTACAAGCTGTGATCGAGATGCGGTTTCTGCGATTGGCTAACGGGGCATTTCGGTCGTACCGGGGAGTGTTCCCGCGGGGGGCACAGGGAACGGGGAGGTGGGTGTGTCAAGCGTGGTGCTGCTGCCGTACGCGCCGTCCAGCGTCGCCGTCGCCCGCCAGCGTCTGAGCACTGACCTGCAGGATTGTGGGGTCTACACCGCCGCGATCGACGATGCGGTGCTGGTGGTGAGCGAGTTGCTGAGCAACGCGCTGCGGCACGCGCATCCGCTGCCTTCAGGCATGGTGAGGGTCGCCTGGATGCGTAGCGACGATCACATAGAGGTGGCGGTCAGCGACGGGGGTGCGGCGACGGAGCCGCGGGCGGGCCGCCCGACCCTGTCTTCGCTCGGGGGCCGGGGGCTGGGGATCGTCGAATACGTGGCTGAGAGCTGGGGGGTTCGTCACGACGGTGACACGACGACGGTGTGGGCCATCCTGCCCGCACCCAACGGGGCGGCGGTGAACGGGCAGGTCGCGGCCCTGAAGGAGGCCGGTTAGGCGGTCCTGGCCGCCAGTGCGGCCCGTTCGGTGACGGCCCACGCCGTGGAGACCAGGAGGTACAGGCCGGCCGCCAGGGGGAGCACGAGCACGGCCAGCGCGGAGCCGTACGGCAACAGCGGCATGACCCTGCGCAGCAACTCAGGCTGCTCCTCCGACACCTTGATCGAGCGTGCCGACAGCCATGCCAGCAGCACGAGCCCCGCGATCACGATGACAAAGACCGAAACCGGCCAACTGATCAGACCGAAATTGGCCACCACGCCCGCGAGCTGCTGGCCCAGCGGCGCCCCGAACAGAGTGTGACCGGCCAGTGCCGTCGGGTGCGTGGCCACCCTGAACATCAGCCACAGGAACGGCAATTGCGCCAGCATCGGCAAGATCCCCGCGAACGGCGACGTGCCCTCCCGGGCGTACAGAGCGGTCAGCTCCTTGGACAGCCGCTCGGGATCGCGCCCATGGCGCTTGCGCAGCTCCTGCAACTTCGGCGCGAGCCGCTGCCGGACCTGGCCGGCCCGCGCCTGCCGGACGTTGAGCGGCAGCAGGACCAGGCGTACGGCGAGGGTGAACAGCACGATGGCGAGCGCGGCATGGCCGCCGGACACGCCGATGACGAACGTGACAAGTGAATCGATCATGAGCCCTTCAGACATGACGACGGATCAGGGCTCACCCATGACGATGAGCCCCGCTTTGACGGAAGCGGGGCTCGCCTAAGGCGCTCGTGGACGCGGGCGTCCGGCCGCGTCGGGATCGCGCAGCCGCTGGAAGGCCGTGCGGCGCGCGTAGGTCAGCGGGAAGCCGGGAGACTCACCGCCGAGGACGGGCGGCAACGTGGCCGCCCACGTGGCAAGCAGGAGGATCGCCATCATGGTGATCCCCACCAGCCACGGATCGAACAGAAGCGACGTCACTGCGACGAACGGGACTTACCGACGACGGTGACGGTGATGAAGACGATCAGGCCGACGACCCCGACGATCAGGGCGAACTTGAACAGACCTGCCAGCAGCGGCAGCAGGAAGTTGAACAGCACGAAGAGACCGAGAAGGGTCCCTAAAACGAGCATCACGACTCTACTCATGAGGCCACCGTACGTCCTGCGAGCATGATCCGCGAGGCTTACGAACCTGTGACGTCCATGTCCGCCACCATGTCCGCCACGTGGGGCTCAGCCGTACGGTGAGACGGTGAACACCCGCATCCTGGTGGTCGACGACGATCCGACCGTGTCCGAGGTCGTGGCGCGCTATCTGGAGCGCGACGGGCACGAGGTGGAGTGCGTGGGCGACGGCGCCGAGGCGCTGCGCAGGGCCCTGGCCGACCCGCCCGACCTCATGGTGCTCGACCTGATGCTGCCCAGGATCGACGGGCTCCAGGTGTGCAGGAAGCTCAGGGAGCGGTGGCCGGTCCCGGTGATCATGCTGACCGCGCTCGGCGAGGAGATCGACCGGGTGGTGGGCCTGGAGACCGGGGCCGACGACTACGTGACGAAGCCGTTCAGCCCCCGGGAGCTGGCCTTGCGCGTGCAGTCGGTGCTGCGCCGGGCGCGGGGGGCGTCGGTCACGGCCGGCACCGGCGTGCTGCGCGACGGCGACCTCGTCGTGGACGTCGGCGCCCACGAGGTGCGGCTCGGCGGCGCGCGGGTGATGCTGACGGCCAGGGAGTTCGACCTGCTGGCCTACCTCATGCGCAACCCGCGGCAGGCGTTCAGCCGGTCGGCGCTGCTCGACCAGGTGTGGGGATGGTCGTTCGGCGACTCCTCGACCGTGACCGTGCACGTGCGGCGGTTGCGGGAGAAGGTCGAGGCGGACCCGACCGAGCCGCGGCGGATCGTCACGGTCTGGGGTGTCGGCTACCGGTACGAGCCGCAGGAGAGCGCGGGGTGACGCCTCCCGATCCCATGGTGTCGGTGAGCGAGCTGCCCATGGTCGTGGCCGTCTCGGCGGGGCTGGGGCTGCTGGTCGCCGCCGCCGGCGTATGGGCCATGGGACGGCTGCGGACCAGGTCGATCGGGGTGATGCTGGCCGTCGTGGTGGTGGTCGCCGTGGCGGCGACGCTGGCGGGCGTGGTCGCCATCACCATGAAGATGATCATCGAGGGGGCGGTCAAGGACTTCGTGCTCAGCGTGGTCGCGGTGGGCGGCCTGGTGGGGCTCGGGGTCGCGTTCGTGCTGGCCAGGCGGGTGGTGGGGGAGAGCAGGCGGCTGGTGGCGGCCGTGCGCGACGTGCCGTTCAGGGCGCCGCTGGGGTTGCCGGCCGAGCTCCAGGAGATCGCGAGCACCCTTGAGGAGGCGTACGCGCGGGAACGCGCGCTCGAAGGCGCGCGCCGGGAACTGGTCGCCTGGGTGAGCCACGACCTGCGCACGCCGCTCGCCGGCCTGCGGGCCATGGCCGAGGCCCTGGAGGACGGGGTGGTGGCCGACCACGAGACGGTCGCGCGCTACCACGGCCAGATCAAGCTGGAGGTCGAACGGCTCTCGGCCATGGTGGACGACCTGTTCGAGCTGTCGCGCATCCACGCGGGCGCGTTGCGGCTCTCGCGGGCCAGGATCGGGCTCGCCGACCTCGTCGCGGACACGCTGGCCGGGGTCGAGCCGCTGGCCAGGGCCAAGGGGGTGGTGCTCACGGCGGAGGCGGCGGGGGCGGTGCCCGTGGAGGCCGACGCGGCGGCGCTGGGCCGGGCACTGCGGAACCTGGTCGTCAACGCCATCCGGCACACGCCGTCGGAACGGGCCGTGGTGCTGCGGGCGGGGGTGGACGAGCAGGGGATGGCCTGCCTCTCGGTGGCCGACGGTTGCGGGGGGATTCCCGAGGAGGATCTGCCTCGGGTGTTCGAGGTGGCGTTCCGGGGGGAGGCCGCGCGTACGCCCACCGCCGACGGCGGCGCCGGGCTCGGGCTGGCGATCGCCCAGGGGATCGTCGAGGCGCATGATGGGATGATCGGGGTGGTCAACGAAGGACCGGGGTGCCGGTTCGAGATCCGGTTGCCCCTGGTGTCCGGAAGTTGACGTTCCCGCACGGTGTCCTGCCTCGATCTTCCGCTGTGGTCTCGCTTCCTCGGTCGTGGGTCGCCCGGGTCAGGGCGCCCGGGTCAGGCGGGTTCGGGGAGCGCGGTGTCGCGTTGCCCGAACGACTCCGACATCGCCCGGAACGTCGGGCAGGGCCAGCGCCACATGCAGCTCCGGCACCGCAGGATCGGGTTGGCGGTGTCGCTCGTGATGCCACCCGCGTCGCGCGGCTGGTGCAGGTCGAGCAGCCGCAGCCCGAGCTCGGCGAACCTGAGCAGGTCGGCGCGGGAGCCGGCCAGGAAGTCGAGGTCTTCGCTCGCCAGCCTGGTGCGGATCGGGACGTAGCCCTCGTGGTTCAGCAGACTGCGCAGGCGCGCTGCTTCGTCATGCCATGACGTGGCCTTTTCTGTGCGGATGAGGATGGTCTCCAGACGTTCCCGGAGCCCCTGACGCTGTGGATCTTCAGGTTTCTCTGCATTCATCGATACGAGGCCCATGGGGCGGGCCACAGCCCCTCCTTCTCCATGAAGCGTTGCCGGTTCCGGTGTCACGCTGTCAAGCTTCGCGTACTCTCCGTTTTGATGGAGCCCAAACGGAGGACAAAAACCTGTCGTTCCCCTCTCGGCGTGACAACGTGACCGGAAGCCTCCGCGCCGCTAGCCTGCCCATGTGGAGCTCAAGGTCTCGACTCGATCACATGCCGGGTGCGCACTCGTTGCCATCGCCGGAGAAATCGACCTCTATACGGCGCCTCACCTGCAGGCCGAGTTCACTCGGCTGCTGCAGGACGAGCCCAGCCGGGTGGTCATCGACATGTCCGCCGTGGATTTCTGCGACTCCACGGGGATGAACGTGCTGCTCTCGGCGCTCAAGCGCATGAAAGAGCGGGGAGGTGTGCTGGAGGTGGCCGCGCCGCGTCCGGCCGTCCGCAAGATCCTGCAGGTGACGGGGCTCGTCTCGGTGTTCACCGTGCATGACGAGCTGCCGCAGGAGTTCCTCATCACCGAGGGATCATGACGCAGGCTGACACGGCCGTCGTCATTCCCGCGGTGAACGAGGGCGACCGCATCGCCGCCACCGTCGCCGCGGCGGCCGGCCTGCCGGGCGTCGATCTCGTCGTGGTCGTCGACGACGGCTCGCACGACCGCACCGGCAAGGTGGCGCGGGCGGCGGGCGCGCGGGTGGTCCGCCACAGCCGCAACCGAGGCAAGGCCGCGGCCATGGAGACGGGCGCTGAGGCCGTACGCCTCCTCGACGAGGACCGTACCCCTCGCCACCTGCTCTTCCTCGACGCCGACCTGGGTGACACGGCGAGCGCCGCGGCGCCGCTGGTGGAGCCCGTGCGCGAGGGCAAGGCCGACATGACGATCGCGCTGTTCGGCACGCGGGTGAAGCTCGGCGGCCATGGGTTAGTCGTGCGCGTGTCCAAAGACGGCATCCGCCGCGCCACCGGCTTCGAGGCCGCCCAGCCGCTCAACGGCCAGCGTTGCCTGACCCGAGCCGCCTTCGAGGCCGCCCGGCCGCTGGCGCACGGGTTCGGCGTGGAGACGGCGCTCACCATCGACCTGCTGCGCAAGGGGTTCAGGGTCGTCGAGGTCGAGGTGGAGATGTCCCACCGGGCCACCGGCAACGACTGGCGGGCCCAGCTGCACCGCGCTCGGCAGCTGCGGGACGTCGCTCTGGCTCTGGCGAGCCGGGAGCCGGTGGTCGTCGAAAGTCTCGGCAAACTCCTTCCCAAGCGGTGATTTCGTGCTCCGGGTTATCCACAGGCGTGGATGATCTGGGGCTGGCGCCGTGACGAGTGTGCTGGAATTTGCGGGTGACTTCGGAGAGACGCCGCAAACAAGCACAAGCCCCACCCTTCCGGGTGGCATCGCTGCGGCTTCCGTGGTCTGCCGCCGACCGGCGCCGGTTCCCGGCGGGCGGGGGCGGGGTCGTCGCGTGGGGTGGGCGGCCGGTGTTCGCCCGGGCCTCCGCGGCCGGTGGGCGGCCGGTGTTCGCCCGGGCCTCCGCGGCCGGTGGGCGGGCGGCGGCGCCTCGGCCGGGGCGGCTCCTCGACGCCGTTCGAGCGCGGCTCGCGGTTCCCGGGCTGGTGATGATCGCGGTCTCGGTGCTCCTGACGATCACGATCGGGTTGCTCGGGCCCTCTCCCATGGTGCCCGCGCTGGGCGGGCCGGGGTGGCAGCCGCCGTACTGGCTGGATGCCCGTCCTGATCCTTATGCGGTGCTCGTCCTGGCCGCGGCGGCTCTGCTCATCGGCGGAGCCGGGCTGCTGGCGGCGCTGGCCGCCGGGCCGCGTCCCGGGCTGCCGGTCCGGCCGCTGGTGCTGCTCGGTTGTCTCGCCGCGGGGGTGCTCGCGTTCCTGCCTCCCTCGGGCTCCGGCGACCACCTCAACTACGCCGTGTACGGCCGGATGGTCACGCTGGGGCTCAACCCCTACACGCACGGCGCCGTCGACCTGCCGGGCGATCCCATCGCCGACGCGGTCGAGCGGCCGTGGCGCGAGGAACCCAGCGTCTACGGGCCCGTCGCCACCGCTCTGCAGGCGCTGGCGAGCTGGATCGGCGGCGACTCGCTCCGGTTGACCATCTTCGTGCTGGCGGTGTTCAACGCCGCCGCCTTCGTCGTCACGGCCCTGCTGATCGACCGCTTCACCAGGGACGATCCCGCCCGGCGGCTGCGGGCCGCCCTGTTGTGGGCGGTCAATCCGCTCCTGCTCTACCACCTGGTCGCGGGCATGCACGCCGACACCCTGGCCATCGCGTGCATGGTGGCCGCGCTGCTGGCCAGGGCACGTCCGGTCGCGTCGGGGGTGCTGCTCGGGCTGGGGGTGGCGACGAAGCTCAACGCGGGGCTGGTGGCGCTGGGGCCCGCGTGGGAGCTGCGCCGACGTCCCGGGCGGCTCGCCGTCATGGCGGCCGGCGCGCTGGCCGTGGTGGTCGTCGGCTACGCGGTCGTCGGGCCCGAGGCGATCACGCCGGTGACGACCACCAGCAAGGCGATCTCGCACGCCTCGTTCTGGAAGCTGGTGCAGGGGTGGCTCTGGGCCCTGGTGGGCACCGGGCGCGCGTACCGGGGCGAGATCCAGGTGAGCGCGCTGGTGGTGCTCGCGCTCGTCGCCTGGTCGTTGCTCCGGCTGGCGTCCCGGCGGTCCGCCTTCCGCGAGGGGGCCTCCGGAGGGCTGGAGGCGCCGGTCGTGGCGGCGGCGCTCGTCGTGGCCTACCTGTTCGCCACGCCGTACCTCCTGCCCTGGTACGACGGGCTGGCGTTCGGCATGCTCGCCCTGGTGGGCGCCTCGGCGGTCGACGGGTTCATGGTCGCCCACCTGCTGGTCCTGTCCCTGGCCTACCTGCCCGCCCGGGTCGACGGGCAGCCGCGGGGCGTCGAATGGCTCAGTGGCGTCCTCAGGCCTCAGATCGCGTGGGCGCTGCTGGCGTTGACCGTTCTGCTGGTGGTGTGGGCGTGGCGAGCTGGAGGGCCCGTACGCAGGCCGCGAGCGTCAGCGGCACCGCCACCGTGAGCGCCATGGCCGGGATGGCGATGCCCGAGTCGTTCATCAGGAAGCCGATGAAGGCGCAGGTGAGCGTCCCGAACAGGCCGGCCCTGAGCGGCGGGGCCAGCGTGTACGCCTGACCCAGCGCCGAGATCCCCCATCGCGACGGGCGGGCCAGCACCAGGAACAGGAAGGCCAGCGCGACCAGCGAGAGCAGGGTCAGCGGCCAGTTGCCCACGGTCACGCCGATCATGGCCCCGAACTTGCGTCCGACGACGGTCCACGCCTGGCCGTCGATGATCTGCTGCACGAACGCGCCGAGGTGCGTGCGCCTGTCGGCCGGGCGCATCCAGTCGAAGACCGAGATGGCGGCGATCAGCGCGACCGCGCCCACCCCCACGAGCAGGAGTTTCACCACCGACACCCGCCTGCCGGAGAGCAGGATGAGGAAGACCGCCACCCCGATCACGAACGCCGGGACACCGCCGAAGTCCGCGCCCCACGAGGGCGAGCCGTCCGCGAAGACGGCGAAGGCGCCGTACAGGCCGCACAGCGCCACGACCACCGTCCTGGAGACGCCCCTGCCGAGCAGCCAGTGCGCCACCCCGGCCAGGCCGAGAACCGTGCCGGTGGCGTAGATGGCGAAGGCGATGTTGCTGAAGCCGTAGAACCGTCCTCCGGTGACGGGTTCGTAGCCGGTCACGGCGTTGACCTGGAGGGCCGAGCCGGTCATCACGTCGATGAGGAGGGCGAGCGAGGTGACGGCCGCGACCACGGTGAGCGGGCCGAGCACGTGCGCACGCCAGGGGCCGGCGAACGCGAGGCCGGTGATCAGGGCGGCGATGGCCAGGATCGTCACGATCACCGAGACCATCGGCATCGGCAGGCTCCACCACGGCACGAGCTGGGCCAGGAACGTGGAGACGGCGATGGCGCCGCTGACGGTCGCCACCACCTGGATGGCGGCCAGCAGCTTCGAGGCGTCGGCCGGGTCGCCGCCCGCAGCTGGGGCAGGGTGGTCGTTCGCCTGGGGAGCGCCCGGCACGGCGGCGGTCGCCGTGGGCGTGCGGTCGGCCGACGAGCCGGCGGCGTCGGACGCGGGCGGGGCCTGCCGGACGCGGGAGGAGCGGCGGCGGCGCAGCGCCAGGGCGGCCAGGGCGTAGAAGAGCAGCTGGACGCTCACCAGGACGGTGAAGAAGGGCCCGCGTACGTCCCGGAGCACCTGGCTGGCCAGGTCGCCGTCGGCCAGTCGGGTCACCGTGGCGGCGGCCGGCGCGGAGGCGTCGCCGTCGGGCTGCCAGGCGCGGCCGACCACGTCGCGAGGGGCGGTCAGGCCCAGGAGCTGGATGGCGGTGGCGGTGAGGTCGGTGATGGTGACCAGGCCGTCCTGGCGGGTGGAGGAGGCGGTGAGAGAGCCACCCTGCGGGTACGGCTGCCCGCTCGGGGACGGTCCCGTGGCGAGGGCCGCGTGGAGGTGGGCGTTCGGGCCGAGGTCGGAGATGCCGGCGAGCAGGACGGTGGTGTTCTGGGGCACTTTGCCGATCAGGGCGGCGATCTGCTGGTCTGCCCTGGTTGCGGCGGCTTGGCGTTCGGCGGCCGGGAGCGAGACCGGGATTCCGTGATCGTCGAGGGGGCCGCGGGCCCAGGCGGTGGTGAGGTCGGCGGCTTCGAAGACGATCAGGTTGTAGGGGGTCAGGTCGTTCAGGGCGTCGAGGGTGGGGGCGTATTTGGTGATTTTTCCGGTCTTGTCGGCGGCGGCGAGGGCGGCGCCGGGGCCGATCGCCGCCACCTTGCCTCCGCCGTCCGCCACCAACTGGCCGAGCGTGCCGATCTGGGCCGCGTAGCCGGTGTCGGCCTGGAAGGCCACCAGCTCCCGCCACCCGGGGACGGTGGCGCCCTCCCCGGCGGGCTGAGGAGGCGTCGCGGCGGGGCAGCCCTGTCCGGGAGTGCCGGCGCGCTGACCGGCGGAGACGGTCAGCCAGCCGGCCATGGGGCAGGTGAGGCCACGGTCCTTGGGCGGGACGGCGCGGGTGGACAGTGACGCCGAGCTGCCCTGGGCGACGAGCTTCCACAGGGTCGGGGTGCCCGACTCGCTGAAGTCACTCCACTGGAGACCGGGGACGCCGACCACGACGACCCGCCGCCCTGCCGGCCCGCCTTGCCCCGGGACGCCGTTGCCCGAGGCCGCCGCGGCGTTCCCCTGGGCGGCGGCGGCCGTGCCGGGGAGGAGGAGGGCGGCGAGCAGGAGGCCGAGGAGCACCGTGACGAGATGGCGGCGCGCCCGAGGCGCCGCTGCACCGAGATTGTGCGGGGGCTCGGGGCGGGCGCTCGGGGTCGCGGGGCGTACGCGACGCGCTTGGTGCTCGCCCCCGAGCGTGGCGTAAGGCATGTGCGGAACCCCCAGTGTCTGCGCCCTCGATCAACAGCCACGGTAACGTGCCACATCGTGACAAGAGGCGAGGTGCGAGTGATCCGGCGGCAGTGGTGGGCGTGGGTGGTGGTGGCGCTCGTCGTCGCGGCGGCGGCCGCGCCTCTCGTGCACACGTGGCTGACCAACCCGGACGACCAGCGGCTCGTCGACCTCGACGTCTACCGTACCGGCGGCCAGATGCTGCTCGACGGCCGTCCGGTGTACGACTTCTTCACCCCGGCGCCCCAGCTGCTGCCGTTCACCTATCCGCCCGTCGCGGCCATGCTGGCCGTGGCGCTGGCCGAGATGTCCTGGGGCACCGCCCAATGGGTGTGGACGGCCGGCATCTTCGCGGCGCTGGCGGTCACCGTCTGGTTCGCCTTCCGCCAGGCGCTGCGGGCCTACGTGCCATGGGTGTTCGGGCTGCTCATGGTGGCCTGCACGTACCTGATGCCGATCCGGGACCAGGTGCGGTTCGGGCAGGTGGACATCCTGCTGGTCGCCCTGTGCCTGGTGGACTGCCTGGCACGGCGGCCCTGGCTGCCCCGGGGGTTCCTGGTCGGGCTGGCCACGGCCGTCAAGCTGACGCCCGGCGTCTTCCTGATCTACTTCCTGGTCACCAGGCAGTGGCGGACGTTCTTCATGGCGGCCTTCGTGGCGGCCGTGCTGACGGTGCTGCCGTTCGTGGTGATCCCGCAGGACGCGTCCGCCTTCTGGTTCTCGGCGCTGCTCGATCCGGAGCGGCTGGGGGCGAACACCGCCACGACGAACCAGTCGATCCGCGGCATGTTGCTGCGGCTGTACATGCCGGAGCCGCTGACGTTCGTGATCTGGGCGGTGATCGTGGCGGCCGTGGCCTGGTACGGGTTCCGGGCGGCGCGGGCGGCGTACCTGGCGAAGGACGAGCTGACGGCGGTGGCGCTGACGTCGCTGATGGCGGTGCTGCTCTCGCCGGTCGCCTGGATCCACCATCTGGCCTGGGTGGTCGTGGTGCTCGGGGCGATCGTCGGCGACGGGCGCGATCCGGTGAGGCTGCGGGTGGCCGCGGGGGTCTGGCTGTTCTACGTGGTGCCCGTGCCCTGGTGGGGGGTCTCGCTGATCGCCGCCGGGATCCCGGGGGTGAGCCTGGTGCTCGGGAAGATCGTGCAGGACGGGTTCGGGCTCGGGGCGCTGGTTCTGGTCTGGCTGCTGGCGTCCTGGTTGCCCAAAAGGCGGCAACTGGCTTGACCGAAGTATTACCCTCTGTGGCGTGCTCGTTACCGCTTGGGTAGTCGTGGGCCTCGTGGCCGGGGTGAGTGGCGTGTTCATCGGCTACATGGGCCTCAGGCAGGCCAGGGCCGCCGTCGACGACTGTCTGCGCAGGGTGGCCAGGCAGGCCGGCGAAGGCGCCGGCGACCTCAGGGCGATCAGGGACGTGGCCGTGTGCCGCTACGACGCGCTCGCCGAGATGAGCGGCAGGCTCTCGTTCTCGGTGGCCATGATCAACGGGCTGGGCGACGGCATCGTGCTGACCTCGATCAACGGCACCAGCGAGACGCGCACGTACGTGCGTCCGGTGGTGGGCGGGAAGGGGCAGCAGCCGCTGTCGCCGGAGGAGGAGCAGGCGGTGCGGGCGGCCCGGCCCGGGCTGGGGCCGCTGGTCCCGCCGCGGGTCCTCAAAGGTTCACGCTGAGTGTCCGCACGGGTGCCGTACGCGGTCGGCGAAAGGGCGGCGTGCTGCGACCACCTGCGGATACTCTGGATGCATGCCCAGACTCGCCTATCTCGGACCGGAAGGGACCTTCACCGAAGAGGCCCTGAGGCTCCTTGACCCCGCCGCCGAGCGCCTGCCCTGCGCCACGGTGAGCGCGGCGCTCAACGCCGCCCGTTCCGGTGACGCCGACGGCGCCGTCGTGCCGCTGGAGAACTCCATCGAGGGCGCGATCACCACGACGCTCGACGAGTTCGCGTGGGGCGAGCCGTTGACGATCACGGCCGAGCTGCTGCTGCCGGTCCAGTTCTCGCTGCTGGCCAGGCCCGACACCGAGATCGCGCACATCAAGCGGGTCTACACCCATCCCGCGGCCATCACGCAGTGCCGCGCCTTCATCGCCCGCGAGCTGCCCGACGCCGTGGTGGTCGCCGCGCCTTCCACGGCGGCCGCGGCCCAGGAGGTCTCGCTGCCCGGCTCGCCGTACGACGCGGCCATCGCCGCGCGCATCGCCGGCGAGCACTACGGGCTGGTCGCGCTGGCCGGCGACATCGGCGACCGGTCCGACACGGTGACCAGGTTCGTCAAGGTGAGCCGTCCGGGGCCGCTGCCGGAGGCGACCGGCTCCGACCGCACCACGCTGGTCGTCTTCCTGGCCGACGACCACCCGGGCGCGCTGCTGGAGATGCTGACCGAGTTCTCCGTGCGCGGGGTCAACCTGACCCGCATCGAGTCCCGGCCGACGGGCGACGGCATCGGGCGCTATTTCTTCCACTTCGACTTCGAGGGGCACATCGCCGACGCGCGGGTGGGCGAGGCCGTCGCCGGGCTCCACCGCATCTGCGGCGAGGTGCGCTTCCTCGGCAGCTACCCCCGCGCCGACGGGGTCACGCCGCAGATCAAGAGGGGCACGGCCGACACCCAGTTCGCCGAGGCCGCCGACTGGCTGGCCCGCATCAGGTCCGGCCGGCTCTGACCCCTGGGGCGTTCACGCGGGCCTGACCGCTCTGAGGTGGTGACGCGGGTCCGGCCGTTCCCGGTGGTTCACACAGGTCGCGGTGCCTTCGGGGGGTCCGCGGGTGCGCCCCGAGTGGTGCGCCGGGGAATCCAGGGGCGGGGTGGGGGTGGGCGCCGGTAGCCTTTCCTTGTGATTGACCTGCGTACCCTTCGTGAGGATCCCGACCGGCTACGGGCGTCGCAGCGTGCCCGCGGTGAGGACGACTCCGTCGTCGCAACGCTGCTCGACCTCGACGAGCGCCACCGATCCGCGCTGACCTCGTTCGAGTCGATGCGCGCTGAGCAAAAGAGCATGGGCAAGTCGGTCTCCAAGGCGCAGGGCGAGGAGAAGGCCGCGCTGCTCCAGCGGGCCAAAGACCTCGCGAGCCAGGTCAAGGCCGCCGAGGCCGAGGCGGAGAAGCTGGCCGCCGAGCTCGACCAGCTCATGCAGACGGTGCCGAACATCGTCGAGGAAGGCGCCCCTCCGGGCGGCGAGGACGACTATGTCGTCCTGGAGACGTTCGGGGAGCCGCGCCAGTTCGACTTCGAGCCGAAGGACCACCTGGAGCTCGGCGAGGCGCTCGGCGCGATCGACATGGAGCGCGGCGCCAAGGTGTCCGGCTCGCGGTTCTTCTTCCTCAAGGGCGTCGGCGCGCGCCTGCAGCTGGGCCTGCTCAACATGGCGATGCAGCAGGCGATCGAGGCCGGTTTCACGCCGATGATCACTCCGGTGCTGGTCAAGCCGGAGACCATGCAGGGCACCGGCTTCCACGTGGCCCACGACAAGGAGATCTACCGCCTGCCGGAGGACGACCTCTACCTCGTCGGCACCTCCGAGGTGGCGCTGGCCGGCTACCACGCCAACGAGATCGTGAGCGGCGACGAGCTGCCGCTGCGCTACGCGGGCTGGTCGTCGTGCTTCCGCCGCGAGGCCGGCTCGTACGGCAAGGACACCCGGGGCATCATCAGGGTCCACCAGTTCGACAAGGTGGAGATGTTCTCCTACGTCCGTCCCGAGGAGGCGCACGAGGAGCACCAGCGGCTGCTGGCCTGGGAGAAGGACATGCTGGCCAAGATCGAGGTCCCCTACCGGATCATCGACACGGCGGCGGGCGATCTCGGCATGTCGGCGGCGCGCAAGTTCGACTGCGAGGCGTGGATCCCGACCCAGGGCCGTTACCGCGAGCTGACCTCGACCTCCAACTGCACCGAGTTCCAGTCGCGCAGGCTCGCCGTCCGTTATCGGGACAAAGACGGCAAGCCGCAGCATCTGGCCACGCTCAACGGCACGCTGGCCACCACCCGGTGGATCGTGGCGATCCTGGAGAACCACCAGCAGGCCGACGGCTCGGTGGTGGTTCCCAAGGCGCTGCGTCCCTACGTGGGGCTCGACGTGCTGGAGCCGTCCAAGTAGGAGTGGCGGCGGGCGTCGATCGCGATGACGGCGACGCCCGCGACCACGATCAGGCCGGTCAGCAGGGCCGCGAGCGTGACGGCGGTCCCGTGGGTCTCGGGCGTGCCGCGTGCCCAGCCGTGGAAGGGCAGGTAGACGGCCGCGTAGACCAGCGGCGCGGCCACCACGCCGGTCAGCGCGCTCACCGGCTGCGGCTTGCCGTCCCAGGCCAGCACGAGGCACGCCAGCCCGGTCGCCAGCGCGACCGCCCAGCTGAACACGGCGGTGAGGTTGACGAACACCGTCTCGCCGATCCCGCTGTCCAGCGCGACGTACATGGCCAGCGCCCCGATCGCCCCTGATGTCGCGAACGCGCCCTGATACCTGCGCATCCTGGCGCCGACGCCGCCCAGCAGCATGCACACCGCCAGGAAGAGCGCGACGTTCCGCTCGGGGCTGAGGTCCACCTCGTCGGCCCGCACGTCGTCGAGCGTGTACGACCAGCCGAGGCGACGCCAGGCGCCTGAGACGTCCCTGACCAGGATGCCGTCCACGCCGTTGGCGACGACCACGACGTGTCCTCCGGGCCTGGCCTGGACCGCCAGGTCGTAGGACATGAGCATGCTCTCCTCCGCGCCGTGCTTCCTGGTCAGGCGGAGGCGGGCGTCGGTGGACGGTTCCCAGGAGGGCCGCCAGGTCCGGCCGCCGTCGTCCGACTGGTCCACGCCGAGGTGGTTCTGGCGGACGCGGTAGCAGCGGGTCGCCTGGCCGGGCACGCACTGGGCGCTGATCGACGTCCGGGTCGCGGCGGGGGCGGTTCCGTCGGTCCAGGTCGTGCCGCCGTCGTCGGAGAGGCGGGAACTGTGTTCCGTGCCGGTCGTCCCAACGACGATCTTGCCCGACTCGGTCACGTCCACGGACAGGGCCGCCGATGCCGGGACGGGCCCGGCCGTGGCGGTCACGGCCAGGACGGCCAGCGGCACGGTGACCATGATCCGCCGGCGCGGGGAGTCGGTGCCGGCGCTGCGCTGCCGTACCCACCAGGCCAGGGCGAGGGCGGGCAGGGCGATCAGGTCCGTCGGGTCGGCCAGGACGCGCGCGGGGCCGGCCACGAGGCTCCAAGCCTGGGAGGCGAGATCGGCGCCCGTCTCCGTGGTCTTCATGAACGTGAACAGCAGGCCGGCCAGGACGGTGGCCGCCAGGTCGGCGCGGCGTCCGAGGAGCAGTGCCAGCACGGCGGGGGCGACCACGAGTCCGGCCAGGTCACTGAGCTTGCCGGTGAGGAGGCCGGGCCAGAGCGGCTTGAAGAGGTGGTCGTTGAGCAGGAGCAGGATGACCCCGGTGATGGTCACGGGGTGACATAACCACGCGTACCTCATATACGGGTGGATGGCGGGAGACGGAGGGAAGTTGGGCCGTGCCCGAGGCCGTGACTGATTTGTGAAACTCCCCTTTGTCCACAGGGCGACAGGCGCCTGTGGACAGGAGTGCGGCAGGCGCTTCAGACGGCCGCTGAGGCGCGAGTACATGTCCGGACATGGGAGGGGCCGCACGACGCCTCTCGGGGCCGCCACGGCGTCCTCAGGCTTTGGCGAGAGGCAATGGCGGTCTCCGGGGCGAGAAGCAAAAAGACCGGAGTCCGCTGGAATGCGGACCCCGGCCTTACTTGCGAACTACGAACTACAGGTCAGATAGCACGGACCTGGGAGGCCTGCGGCCCCTTCTGTCCCTGCGTGATCTCGAACTCGACCCGCTGGCCGTCTTCAAGGCTGCGGTAGCCGTTGCCGACGATCTCGGAGAAGTGCACGAACACGTCCGGCGCACCGCCGTCCGGGGCGATGAAGCCGAAGCCCTTCTCAGCGTTGAACCACTTGACGGTTCCCTGAGCCATAAAAGCTCTCCCTCAGGATGTGAATCTATGGGACCCACACCTCGTGGATCCCGGTGTGTCGTACAGCAGGCACCCGGGGTGGCTCAGACAAAGTCATGCTGGTTTTCACTACGGGATCAGCTAATACAACGCCATCACATCTAACACCATTCTGGCGCGTTGGTGTTCCCGTCCCTACGAAGATTTCTGTCAGGCGGCATCACCGGGCAAACTGGAACCTGTTATGCAGAGCCTTGCACCGCCGCGCCTAGTGGCCACCGACCTCGACGGCACCGCCCTGCGCGCCGACGGAACCGTGTCTCCCCGGACGGCTGCGGCCTTCGCGAAAGTCGAGGAATCCGGGGCCGCGCTCGTCTTCGTGACCGGACGGCCGCCCAGGTGGATGGGGGAGGTCGCGGGCGCCGTACGGCACCGTGGCCTGGCCGTATGCGCCAACGGCGCACTGATCTACGATCTCCATACCGAACGGATAGTGGAATCTCACCTCATCGACGCCCACGTACTGGGGGAAGTCGTCGCTCAGCTACGAGCGAACGTGTCCGGTCTCGTATTTTCGGTCGAGTATGAAGGCGGTTTTGCGCATGAGTCCGATTTCCGGCTCGGTGGTCTGGATCGCAAGGGTGTCGGAGTTGTCCGGATTGACCGAGACGCGCTGACCGCCCGGCCCTGCGCCAAGTTGCTCGCCCTCCATCCCGAGATGGGCGCCGACGAGCTGCACGCGACCGTGCACGACCTGGTGGGCCACCTGGTGACCGCGACCCACTCCAGCCACGGCGGCCTGGTCGAGATGAGCGCCCAGGGCGTGACGAAGGCCACGGCGCTGGCCACGCTCGCCGGGCGGCACGAGATCAAGCCGGCCCACGTGGTCGCCTTCGGCGACATGCCGAACGACCTGCCCATGCTGAGCTGGGCAGGTACGTCGTACGCCGTCGCGAACGCCCACCCCGACGTGCTGGCGGCGGTCGATCACGTGACCGCGTCCAACGACGAGGACGGCGTCGCTCAGGTGCTGGAACGGCTCTACAGGTAGGGGCCCGACCCGCTCGGCGGCCGGTGGCCCTCGTCACCCGGCACGCCGGGCAGCGCCCTGCGCATCTGCTCCAACTGGGCCCTGGCCGCCATCTGCTGGGCGAACAGGGTGGTCTGGATACCGTGGAACAAACCCTCCAACCAGCCCACGAGCTGGGCGTGCGCGATGCGCAGCTCGGCCTCGCTGGGGGGCGTGCCGTTGTCGTCGGTGAACGGGAGCGACAGCCGTTCCAGCTCGTCGACCAGCTCCGGCGCCAAACCGTCCTCAAGCTCCTTGATGGAGGACTCGTGGATCTCCTTCAAGCGCTTGCGGCTGGCCTCGTCGAGGGGGGCGGCGCGCACCTCCTCCAGGAGCTGCCTGATCATGCTGCCGATGCGCATCACCTTGGCGGGCTGCTCGACCAGGTTGGTGACCGAGCGCTCTTCATCACCGCTATCGCCCTGACCTTGGAAGTCGGGGCCCACCACCACGATGTGAGGGGTGTTGTTGTCCTCAGCATTCATAACACTCACCGTACTAGCAGGATCTTGCCGACGTGCTCTCCCGAATCCAACATTCGGTGTGCATCGGCTGCCTCTGCCATGGGCACGCTCGCGTAGACCACGGGACGTACGGCACCCGCCTCGACCAGCGGCCAGACGTTGTCCACGACGCTCCGGACGATGACGCCCTTCTCGTCGACCGGACGGGCGCGCAACGTGGTGCCGTGGACGGAGGCCCGCTTGGTCAGCAGCGCGCCGAGATCGAGCTCGGCCCTTCCGCCGCCCTGGAGGCCGATGATCACCAACCGGCCGCCGGTGCGCAGCGCCCGGACGTTGGCCGCCAGGTACTTGGCGCCCATGATGTCGAGGATGACGTCGGCCTCCACCCGGTCGGCGAAGTCCTCCTCGCGGTAGTTGACGACCTCGTCCGCGCCCAGCTTCCTGACCTGCTCGGCCTTCGCCTCGGACCCGACCGTGGCCGCCACCCGCGAGCCGAGCGCCTTGGCGAGCTGCACCGCGAACGTGCCGATGCCGCTGGCCCCGCCGTGCACCAGCAGGGTCTCGCCGCGCCGCAGCCGGCCGACCATGAACACGTTCGACCACACCGTGCACGCCACCTCGGGCAGCCCCGCCGCCTCCGCCAGCGGCACGCCCTGCGGCGCCGGCATGACCTGCTGCCAGGGCGCCGCCACGCGCTCGGCGTAACCGCCGCCGGCCAGCAGCGCGCACACCTCGTCGCCGGCCTTGAACTGCTCGACGTCCGCCCCCACCGAGGCCACCACGCCCGACACCTCCAGCCCCGGGTACAGGGGCGCGCCGGGCGGCGGGTCGTAGAAGCCCATCCGCTGGTGGACGTCGGCGCGGTTCACCGCCGAGGCCACCACGTCGATGAGCACGTCGCCGCGTCCGACGGCCGGATCGGGCACCTCGCGCCATTCCAGGACCTCTGGTCCACCCGGCTCGGTGATCTCAATGGCTCGCATGCGATCCACGGTAGCCGGGCAAAGAAGTTGTGGGTTGCCGGGCTGCGCGGGAACGCGTGGCGTTAACCTGCAAAGTATTTGCTGCCCCTTTAGACCCACCCGAGGGGGAACACGGTGGCAAGACACGATCGAGAAGAATCTCTCGAGGAACAGCTGGCCTGGCTCGACGCGATCAAGGAGACGGAGGAGACGCCCGTCTCCGTCGGAGCCTCGTCCGCGTCGGCGGACGAGCCGGTCGCTTCGCCGTACCCCAAGGACCCCTGGCTGCTCGTGCCCACGCCGCACGACACGCCGACGCCGCCGCTGTTCCGCGCCGCCGTCGACTCCGTTTACGGCCACGCGGCGGCCGAGGATCTGCCCGCGGCCGAGAGCGAGGCAGGGGAGTGGCTGGACAGGGCCGCCACGCAGGAGAGCGGCAGGGGGCAGGAAGGCAGCAAGGGGCAGGAGAGCGCGGCGGGCGAGCCGGCCGTGCCGCCGGTGAGTCTCGGCCGGTCGGAGGACCCTTTCCTGGCGCCGCTCAAGCCGTTGCCGCGTCCTGACGACACCGACAGCTACTCCTTGACGTTCACGCCGCCCGAGCGGGCGGGGAGCGGGGAGAAGGACACCGAGCAGGGCCGGGAGCAGGGCGAGAGGCCGAGCCAGGGGCAGGGCGAGGAGCCGGTCGGGGACCAGGGACGGCAGCAGGGCCGCCAGCAGGGCCGCCAGCAGAGCGAGGAGCAGGCGCGCGAGAGCGAGGAGCCGGGCTGGCCATCGCTCGGCGACTGGTCCCGGCCCGCCGAGCAGTCGAACGAGACGCAGCCGATGATCACCGAGCTGCCCGAGGCGTTCGACCTGCCGTCCCGTACCGAGCTGCCCGGGGCGTTCGACGTGCCGTCGCGTACCGAGTCGCCCGGGGCGTTCGACGTGCCGTCCCGTACCGACGCGGCCAGGGTGTTCGACGAGCCCGCCCCGATCGAAGCCGCCGAGCCCGCCCCCGTCGAGCCGCCGCGGGGGTTCGAGGAGCCCGTCCGCCGAGAGGAGCCGGTCCGGGCGGAGGAGCCCGTACGCAGGGAGCCCATACGCGGGGAGGCGGTCGAGGAGGCGGCGGCCGACGAGCGGCCCCGCTGGGACGAGCGGCCGCAGTGGTCCGACACCTCCTTCCGCGAGGGCCGCCCGCAGCGGCCCGACCTCGCGCACGGCGAGGCCCCCGCCCCCCAGGACGCCGCGCGGGACGAGCGCCCGCAGTGGAGCGACCGCCAGGAGTGGCGGCCGGCCGAGCGGGAGATCCCGCCGCCGCACGAGCGCCGCCGGCGTCCGGCGCCCATCCCCGTGTTCACCGCGCCGCAGCGCCCGCCGCTCACCGGCAGGCCGACCGCCGACAGCCTCGACCCGGAGTCGTTGCTGCGCGGCAGGCGCAACGCGCCCTCGAAGGGCTGGCGACGTCTGGTCTACAAGGCGTCCGGCGGCTGGATCAAGCCGGGCGAGGCGCCGGAGGTGCGCCGCCGCCGCGAGCTGGTGACCAGGGCGCGCACCCCCGTGACCACCGGCCACCACCGGGTGGCGGTGCTGAGCCTGAAGGGCGGCGTGGGCAAGACCACGACGACGGTCGGGCTCGGCGCGACGCTCGCGCAGATGCGCGGCGACCGCGTCATCGCCGTGGACGCCAACCCCGACCGGGGCACGCTGTCCGACAAGCTGGTGCTGGAGACCTCCGCCACCGTGCGCGACCTGCTCAACGAGCGCGACCAGGTCAAGCGGTACGTCGACATCAGGGCGTTCACCTCGCAGGCGCCCTCGCGGCTGGAGGTGCTAGCCTCCGACCGCGACCCGTCGGTGTCGGAGGCGTTCAGCGGCGCCGACTACCAGGCCGTCTCCCAGGTGCTGGAGAACTTCTACTCCATCTGCATCACCGACTGCGGCACCGGCCTGCTCCACTCCGCCATGGGCGGCGTGCTCGGGCTCGCCGACCAGATCGTGCTGGTCAGCAGCCCTTCCGTGGACGGCGCCAGGGCCGCCTCGGCCACTCTCGACTGGCTGGAGGCCCACCACTACGCCGACCTGGTGAAGAACGCGACCGTGGTGCTGTGCAGCGTCCGGCCGCGGTCGAAGTCGGCGGTGGACATCAGAAAGCTGGAGGCCCATTTCGCGGCCAGGTGCCGCGCGGTGATCAGGGTGCCGTACGACCCGCACCTGGAGGAGGGCGCGGAGATCGACCTCGACCGGCTCCAGGAGGCGACCAGGGAGGCCTACCTGCAGCTCGCCGCCAGTGTGGGCGACGGGTTCGCGGGTGTGCGCGAGTGAGCGGAGGGTGTGGGATTCGAACCCACGAGGCCATCGCTGACCTGGCCGCTTTCAAGGCGGCTGCACTCGTCCACTATGCGAACCCTCCTGTGCGGACACCACGATAGCGGCTGTGGTGGCAGGGGTGTACGTTCAGGAGGTGGCGGATCTCGGCGTCGAGGTGGAGCGTGGTCCCGGCGACACGACGGTGCGCCTGGCCGGAGACCTCGACAAGGTCACTGCGCCCCTGCTGAGGCAGCGGCTGGCCGGGCTGACCGCCGAAGGGCTCGTGCACCTCGCGATCGACGCCCACCACCTCGACTTCTGCGACTCCAGCGGCCTGTGGACGCTGGTGGAGCACCAGCGCGCGGTCGCCGGGCACGGCGGCTCGTTACGCCTGTTCGGCGTGCACGGCGTGCTGCGACGGGTGCTCGACGTGACCGGGCTGACGGCCGCCTTCGACGAGGTGCTCCCTGTTTAGACGTGCCGCCCGTGAGGTGCTTCCTGTTTGGCAGTGCCGCCCGTTCAGCGGTCCAGTTGTGACAGGAGCCAGCGGGGGCCCTCGGTCTCGGCGCCCAGTTCGGCGACCCGTTCCCGGAGTCCGCGGTCGGCCGTGACGACGAGCACCCGCTCCCACGGCTTGGCCCGTGCCACGACGTCGACGATCGCGTCGTCGCCGCTGCCCGTCGCCGCGACGACCTGCAGCCCGGGGATCTCGGGGGTGCTCCTGGCCGCGCCCTCCACCACCGCGACCACCCGCGGGAACCACTGCGACAACACCGGGTGGAACAGCCTGAGCTCCGCCACGTCGGTGAGCAGGCGGGTGGCCGCGCCCAGCCGGTCGTTCCACCAGCCGCGCTCGGCCCGCGCGCCGATGATGTTGGCGACGTCGAGCACGATCGTCTCGGGACGGATGGCGGCCTGGACGCGGTCCCAGGTCGCGGCGAAGCCGGGATGCAGCTTGCGGCCGGCCACCTCGGGCAGCGGCAGCCAGCGCAGGTCGGTGCTCTCGCTGTTGGCGGGCTTGGCCGGCACCAGCTCGGCGGACTCGGCGATCACCGTCTCGAAGCTCCAGCCGCCGTGGTCGTCGAGGTAGACGCCCTGGACGCGGAACCCGTCGCCGCCGAGGGCGGCCTCCTCGCGGGCCTCGCGCAGCGCGCTGGTGACGGCGTCCTCGTGGCTGTCGCGGGCGCCGCCGAGCAGCCCCCAGGTGCCGCCGTGGTGGCTCCACAAGGAGCGTTCCTGCATGAGCACGTGGGGCACGCCGAGCGGGTCATGGTGGACGAGCAGCAGGCCCGACGCTCCGTGAATGCCCCAATGTCTGTGTCCGAGCCCGCATTCGGCCCAGCCGTCGCCGTCCTTAGCCGCCATGAGGGATTGTCTCAGCCTCCGCCCTTACTGAAATGCTGCAGGTCCTTGGCGCCCGTCCAGTAGCCGCCCCACTCCCATCCGACGTCGGCGAAGGCCCTTACGACCTTGTCTCCAGGGTTTACCACACCTTTACCCTTCATTGGGCGCTCGGTGTACCTCTTGGCATTTTGGTGCGCTGTGCCACCGCTTGCAGTGACATATGGGTTCTCGCGTGGATTGATGTCAATCGCTTGGCCGTACGCGTGGTTCGACCAATTGCTGGAGCCGGTCGCGCGACGGCAGTTGAATGCCGAGGTGTTGTCGGCCTCGATGGAGGCGAAGTCGTCGCCTTTGTAGACGTCGACGAGCTTCATCTGCCGGATGGGCCAGCGCCAGTCGTACAGCTTGCGGAAGACGGTCTCGATGTCGTCGGTGACCGTCTTGCGGACGACGAGCTCGCCGGTGTGCGGCTTGTCGTCGAAGCCCCAGAACGACATGGTGACCAGCCGCAGGTCCTGGTAGGACACCGGGCAACCGGGCCGCCACGAGTACGGCAGCCGCTCGCGCGACACCTTCGTGACCTTCGAGGTGAACGGCGGCGGAGCCGTCGGGCTCGGCTCGCTGGTGGGCGAGGTCGTGGGCGACGTCGTCCCGGACGCGGGCGCGGAGGGCGTGGGCGTGGCGCCGGACGAGGCGACAGGCTCCTGCCCTGCGCACGAAACGGACGTGAGCACCACGAACGCGATGGCGGCGGTACGTTTCATCTGGCCACCATATGCGACGTCATGCCAGGTCAGGGGACTATCAGCACGGTACGGCGAGCCCGTTTCGCCAGGCCGACGGCCACCGAGCCGCCCAGGGCGTGCCAGGAGGAACGCGACCTGCCGACCACGATGGCGTCGGCCCGGTAGGAGCCGGCAAGCGCCTCCAGCTCGCGGGCGGTGTCCCCGCGGACGCTGACGAACTGCCAGGGCACGCCGGCGCCCTTCAGCTCGTCCCGGAGGTCGTCGGTGAGGTCGGCCGCGCTGTCCGGGATGACCGGGGAGCCGGCGAAGAACCACAACGTGGTGCTGTTGATCGGCTCCACGAAGACGACGAGCAGCGCGGCGGCGTCCCGCCGGGCCAGGCCGGCCGCGTACGCGAGCGCGTTGCGGCTGGGGTCCGACCCGTCGAAGCCGACGACCAGCAGCCCGGCGCCGTCCTTGCCGATCTCGAACTGCCCCGCCGGGAGCCGGCCTTCCAGCGGCTCCCAGCCGGGGTCTGTGCTACCGCCGAACACGGCAGGACTCGCGTCAGGCGTCCGCGTGCTTGCCGCGGCGGGCCAGCTCGCGCAGTGAGTCGGCGGCGTAGATCACCAGGGCGACGAACGAGACCGCGGCGAGTCCGCCGCCGACCCACAGGTCGTTGACGGTCGCGTCCGTGTACCCGGCGCCCCGGGGCTGGTAGCCGACCGCGAACGGCGCGGCGACCAGCCACAGCCCGGTCAGGAACAGCAGGACGAGGGCGGCAATGCCCAGCTTGGCCTTCATCGGGACTCCTCCAGACCCACCAGGGTGGTCCTGCCGTTCTGACGGTGCTCACCGCCGCGGCTCGGGTTGTGCATGTCCTCGCGCAGCGCCTCCACGAGCGGGGCGAGCAGGCTCGCCAGCTCGGCCGAGGACGCCTGCGGCGCGGCGGGCACGGGCTCGGGCTCCGGCTCCGGCTGCACGCGCTGCTTGACGCTCACCAGCCCGCGGACCACGAGCTCTTCGTAGATGGCCAGGACGAAGCCGACGACGCCCACGAGACCGAAGACGGTCACGCCCAGGCCCGAGAAGAACTCGGTCGTGGTGGGGTCGGTCCAGTCGGCGTTCTCGGGCTGCGTGCCGAGGGCGAAGGGGGCGATCATCAGCCACAGGCCGGCCATGACCGCCAGGGCGGCCGCTACGGCGCCCACGAACTTGCGAATCATTGTGAGACTCCTCCGGATACGAGGTCTTGCTGCGCCGGCGTGGCCTGCGCGATGAGGGCGCGCGAGGTGGGCCGGAGCACGTTCTGTGCGACCGCCCAGGCGCGTTCGCGCTCGGGGCGGCCGTCGGGCGGCGCCATCCTGGCGACCGCGGAGAGCAGCGCGGACGGCTGGCCGTTCGAGCGCTCGACGCGCTGGGCGATGAGCTCCAGGAGCAGCCCGGCCAGGACGAGGTCGTCCTTGCCGAGGGGCTTGGGGCCGGCCGGCATCGTGGTGCCGCGCAGTGGCAGCTCCTTCAGGAACAGCGCCGCGACGAACCCGAGCAGGGCGATCGGCACGCCGACCATGAACACCGTCTCCAGGGCCCGGGTGAAGGACTCCAGGATGATGCCCTTGATCGGCTCGGGCAGGTGCTGGATGGCGGCGGGGCTGCCCAGCTTCTGCCCGGTGCTGGGCAGATGGAGGCGGGCCTGGGCCACCAGGTCGGCGAATTCGCTCGCCTGCCGGTTGGTCAGGATCGCGCCGAAGCCCGCGACGCCCATCGCGCCGCCGAGCGAGCGGAAGAACGAGACGCCGGCCGTGGTCGAGGCCATGTCACGCAGCTCGGAGCCGTTCTGGGCGGCCAGGATGAGCATCTGCATGGACAGGCCGAGGCCGATACCCAGGACGCCCACGTCGAAGCCGATGAGCCATTCGCTGGAGTCGACGTGCAGCCGGGAGAGCAGGAACAGGCCGACGGCCACGATCACCAGACCGGCGACCGGGAAGATCTTCCACTTGCCGGTGTTCGTGACGATCTTGCCGGAGATCACGCCCGCCAGGAACAGCGCCACCACCATGGGCAGCGTCATCAGACCCGACTTCGTCGGGCTCAGGCCCTTGACGATCTGCAGGTACTGCGGCAGGTAGATCATCGCGCCGAACATGGCCATGCCGACGAACAGCGAGGCCGCGCTGGTGAGCACGAACGTGCGGTTCCTGAACAGCCGCGGGGGCAGGATCGGGTTGCGGGCCGTACGCTCGGCCAGCACCGCCAGGGCCAGCATGAGCAGGGCGAACGCGGCCAGGAAGTAGGTCCAGAACGAGTTCCACTCGAACTCGTTGCCGCCCAGCGTCAGCAGCAGCATCAGCGAGGCCGCGCTGGCCGTGATGGTGGTCGCGCCCCAGATGTCGATCGAGGTGTTCCGCTTGACCTTGGGCAGCCGCAGCACCTTCTGCACCACCGCGAACGCGACGATGGCGAACGGCACCACGACGTAGAAGCACCAGCGCCAGCCGAGCCAGTCGGTGTCCACGATGAACCCGCCGAGCAGCGGCCCGGCGACGGTGGAGATCCCGAAGACGGCCCCCATGTAACCGGAGTACCGGCCGCGCTCGCGCGGCGAGACGATGTCTCCCAGGATCACCTGCGCAAGTGCCGACAAACCACCCACGCCCAGGCCCTGCACGGCACGTGCCGCGATGAGCTGTCCCATGTTCTGCGACAGGCCGGCCACCAGTGAAGCCGCCACGAACAGACCGAGAGCGGTCTGGAAGAGCAGTTTCCGTCCGAACAGGTCGGACAGCTTGCCCCACAACGGCGTCGAGACCGTCATCGTCAGCATGGTGGCGCTGGCCACCCATGAGTACTGGTCCTGACCGCCGAGTTCCCCCACGATCGTCGGCAACGCGGTGCCCACCACGGAAGTGGAGATCATCGACGTCAGCATGGCGAGCATGAGCCCGGACATGACTTCGAGGATCTCGCGGTGGGTGTACTGCCTTCGGGCGGGGGGCGCGGCCTGTGCCTGGGCTACCAAGACACCACATCCCCTTCGTACGCACTTATCCAATGTTGAGTATACGCATGTTTACTAGCCGCGCGGCAAGTGACTTTATTCCTGAGTAGAGTTCGGAACATGGACGCCCCGACGACGGACGCCCGGCCCCGCGGACGCGAGGCCACCCGGCAGCGCATCCTTGACGCGGCCCGCGTGCTGTTCGGCGAGCACGGATACGAGCAGGTCACCGTCCGCATGATCGCTGCGGCCGCGGAGGCCAACATCGCCCTGGTCGGCCGCTATTTCGGCTCCAAGGCCGGGCTCTTCGGCGCGGTGCTCGAAGGCGAGCCCACGTTCGTCGCCCTGCTGGCCGGCGATCACGGGAGCCTGCCGCGACGCCTGGCCGAATACGCCGCCGAGCGCATGCACCACGACCCCGAGAGCCCGGTGCTGCGCACCCTCGAACGTTCGGCCGCCCATCCGGAGATCCAGGACGTCGTGCGCGAGCGCCTGCGCACGTCCATCCTCGATCCGCTGGCCGCGCAGCTCGACGGGCCCGACGTCCAGGCGCGGGCCAGGATGGCGACGGCGGTCTTCCTGGGCATCGGCGCGATGCGCCGCCGGCTGGGCCCGGAGCAGCCCACGGCGGCCGATGTCGACCGGTTGACCGCGGTGTTCGAGGCGTGCCTGGCGGAGTGAAACTTTCATCGCGCTGACCGGCCGTGGCCTGGGGAAAGCCGGTCGGCAGCGGTCGGATGTCTTTCTGTGGCCGGGCGGGCTCCCTACGATCCGGAGAGAGCCGTGGGAGCGCTCCCACTCCCACTCTACGGACGGAGTAACCTCATGTCTCGCAGAAGGCCCGTGCTCGCGGCGCTCGTCGCCGCCACCGCCGTGGCCGCGGCGGGGGCGGTCGTCCTCGCCTCGTCCACCGCCCAGGCCGCCGACTCCGCTTTCTACCTCGATCCCCAGACGAACGCCGCCAAATGGGTCGCCGCCAACCCGGGCGACAGCCGTACGCCGGTGATCAGGGACCGGATCGCCGCCGTGCCGCAGGGCCGGTGGTTCGCCAGCTACAACCCCGCGACCGTGCGCGGCCAGGTGGACTCCTACGTGGGGGCCGCCGCCGCGGCGGGCAAGATCCCGATCGTCGTCGTGTACGACATGCCCAACCGCGACTGCGGCGGCGCGAGCGCGGGCGGGGCGCCCGACCACGCGTCCTACCGGGCGTGGATCGACCAGATCGCGGCTGGTCTGGGCGGGCGGGCGGCGACCGTCGTCCTCGAACCGGACGCGCTGGCCATCATGACGAACTGCATGAACGCCGCGCAGCAGGCCGAGGTGAAGGCGTCCATGGCGTACGCGGGCAAGAAGTTCAAGGCGACGTCGTCGCAGGTCAAGGTGTACTTCGACATCGGCCATGACGCCTGGTTGTCGCCGTCGGAGGCCGCGTCCAGGCTCAACGGCGCCGACGTCGGGGGCAGCGCCGACGGCATCGCGCTCAACACCTCCAACTACCGCGCGACGCCGGGACTGGTGTCGTACGCCAAGAGCGTCATCGCGGCGACCGGCGTGTCCAGGCTGAAGGCGGTCATCGACACCAGCCGCAACGGCAACGGCCCGGCGGGCAGCGAGTGGTGCGACCCCGCCGGCCGGGCCACGGGCATCTGGAGCACCACGAACACGGGTGACGCGGCGATCGACGCCTACCTGTGGGTCAAGCCGCCGGGCGAGGCCGACGGCTGCATCGCGGGGGCCGGGCAGTTCGTGCCGCAGCGGGCGTACGACCTGGCCATGGCCGCGCCCTCGCCCACCGCGAGCCCGACCGTGACGCCCACGGTGACCCCGACCGTGACCCCGACGGTCACGCCCACCGTCACCCCCACCACCGGCCCGGCCGGCTGCTCGGCCGCCTACAAGGTGACCAGCCAGTGGCAGGGCGGCTTCCAGGGCGAGGTCACCGTGAAGAACACCGGCTCGGCGCCGACCACCGGCTGGAAGGTTCAGTGGACGTTCCCCGGCGGCCAGACGATCAGCCAGCTCTGGAACGGCACCCTGTCCGGCAACGCCACCGTGACGAACCTGAGCTGGAACGGAGCCCTGGCCGGCGGCGCGACGACCACGTTCGGCTTCCTCGCCAACGGCGACGCCGCGACCAGCACCCCGCCCGCCCTCACCTGCACCGCGTCCTGACGCCTCCCGGGCGCCCCCGCGCGGGGGCGCCCGGGGAACAAGCCCGGGAAGCAGCCCGGGAAATAAGCGGAGAGCCATTACGGTTGCACTGCCCGATGGCCACCGTCCAGGCGAAAGGGCTCGTTCCCCATGACTGTTCCACTCTCCATCCTTGATCTGGCGCACATCGGCGACGGAGAGACGGCGAGCGAGAGTCTGGCCGCGAGCGTGGGTCTGGCCCAGCGGGCCGAAGAACTGGGATACCACCGCATCTGGTACGCCGAGCACCACAACATGCCGAGCATCGCCTCCTCGGCCACCAGCGTGCTCATCGCCCACGTAGCCGCTCACACCAGGACGATCCGCCTCGGAGCGGGCGGCATCATGCTGCCCAACCACTCCCCGCTGACCATCGCCGAGCAGTTCGGCACCCTGGAGACCCTCCACCCCGGACGCATCGACCTCGGCCTCGGCCGCGCCCCCGGCAGCGACCAGCCCACCATGCGCGCCCTGAGGCGCACCCCGGGCGCCGCCGACACCTTCCCCCAGGACGTCCTCGAACTCCAGGGATTCCTGACCGGCGAGTCCCGCATCCCCGGCGTGGACGCCACGCCCGGCAAGGGCACGAACGTGCCGCTGTACATCCTCGGCTCGTCGTTGTTCGGCGCCCAGCTCGCCGCCGCGCTCGGGCTGCCGTACGCGTTCGCCTCGCACTTCGCGCCCGACGCGCTGGAGGAGGCCGTGGCGCTCTACCGGCGCGAGTTCAAGCCGTCCGAGCAGCTCGCCGAGCCGTACGTGATCGCCGGGGTGAACGTGATCGCCGCCGACACCCGCGAGGAGGCGCAGGAGCAGCTGCTGACGGCCAAGCGGTACCGGGTGAGCCGGTTCCTCGGGCGCGGGCGCACGTTCACGCCGGAGGAGGCCGACATGGTGCTCGAATCGCCGGGCGGGCAGCAGATCCTGCGGATGATGCAGTACTCGGCCGTCGGCACGCCCGGCGAGGTCGAGGACTATCTCACCCGCTTCGCCGCGCACGCGCAGGCCGACGAGCTGATCGTGGTCTCCTCGGCGCCCGACAGGAAGGCGTGGCTGCGCTCCATCGAGCTACTGGCCGCCGCCCACGGCCTGGCCCGCGACGCCTCCTAGTCGGCCGAGTGCTGCGGCCGCAGCAGATGCGGCCCGGTCAGGTCGGACGGCGGCGCCGGTGACAACCCCGCGTCCACGAGCTGGGAGCGCAACGCGAGGACCGTGCGTTCCAGGGCCCGGATCTGGGCCTGCAAGCGGCGGATCTGGTCGCGCATCGCCACCGAGCTGCTCTGCTCGTTGACCAGCTCCGCGCCGAGCTGGCTGGCCTGGCCCTGCATCCGGGTCATCTGCTTCTCCATCTGCGCCAGGGCGTCCTCGTAGATCGTCTTGGCGCGGATGAAGGCCTCGGCGTCGACCTTCGAGCGTTCGACCTCGGCCTGGTGCTCGACCTGGAGCAACGCGCTCTGCTGGGACTTCTTGCTGGCGTCCGTCGCCGAGCGGAAGGCGAGGTAGGCCACGCCGAGCGGCACGATGCCGACGCCGAGCTGGACCAGGATGTCACTCAGAGCGGACATGGCGGCCCCCCAATGGACGAATCACCCCTGTGTAGGTGACGCCGTCGTCGCTGTGCCAGGCGTTGACCGTCAGCGCGATCGGGAACTCGCTGCCGTCGCGGTGGAGGCCGACCAGCGGGATGATCCGGCCGGCCAGGTCGGAGTGGCCGTCGGAGAGCACCCTGGCGAGCCCGTCGGTGTGCGGGTCGCGGAAGCGCGGCGGCATCAGGATCGTCAGCGACCTGCCGACCGCCTCGTCGGTGTCCCAGCCGAACAGGGCCTCGGCCTGCGGGTTCCACGACTGGATCGTGCCCGAGGCGTCGGCCACGATGACGGCCGTCGAGGACGCCGCGCGGCCGCCCGGCAGGCGGCCCAGCACGACCGCCTCGGGCCAGGTGGCGATCAGCGCGATCCAGCCGCCGAAGGCCAGCCAGACCGCCCCGCCGACCCAGCCCCGCGGGTTGTCGCCGGTGAAGGTCGAGATCAGATAGATCAGCCCGTACGTGAGGAGCAGCGCGGTCGCGGCGGCGAAGGCCACCCGGTCCGACCGCATGAACGCCTGCGCCAGGCAGAGCATGCCGAGCGCGCACCAGACCGCCGCCCAGGCGGGCAACGGCGCGACGACGGCCAGCGAGGCGTAGCCGGGCGTGCCGCGCTGGTTGCCCGGCACGAACGCCAGCGAGGCCGCGATGGCCAGGCTCAGCAGGCCCACGAACGTCAAGGAGGCGCCCCGCCTGCCGACGCGGCGGAGGACGCGGGTGAGGGTACGGCGAAGCGGCGGCGTACCGACAACGTGTCCATTACTCACAGTCGTCAGATTAATGCATTTAGTTATCGTCCGATGAGATTACCGTGCTGATTCGCCCGGCGTGGCGGCCGTACGGGAAACACCGGGGAAACGCCGTGACCGGTTGCATGCCTTTCCTGGACCTGTCCGAGAAGAGGTGCGCATGAGTGGAGCCGGATTCGCGAGGCCGTCGCGGCGGACGACGTTGGGCCTGCTCGGGGCGGTGCCCCTGGCGGCCGGTGGCGGGCCGACGCCTGCCGAGGGCGGGGTGGCCGCCTATGACCGTCATCTCCGTTCGCTGGCCGAGCAGGACAAGTTCTCCGGGACGGCGCTGCTGGCCCGTCGCGGGCGTCCGGTGCTGGCCCGTTCGTACGGGATGGCGGACAAGGAACGGTCGATCCGCAATCGGACCGACACCGTGTACTGCCTGGCGTCGGCGTCCAAGCCGTTCACCGGGCTGGCGGTCGTGCAGCTCGCCCAGCAGGGCAGGCTCAGGTTCTACGAGAAGCTGGGCACGTACCTGGACGGCTTCCCCGACGAGGTCGCCAGGCACGTCACCGTGCACCAGCTGCTCACCCACAGCTCCGGGCTGCCGGACTTCACCGTCCAGGACCCGGACGACGTCAAGCTGGTCACCCACAGCGTCGAGGAGCAGACCCGGTTCGTCAGGACGCGGACCCGCCTGCTCAAGCCCGTCTACACCCCCGGCACCGACAAGACCTACAGCAGCTCCGGCTACGAGATCCTCGGCGAGCTCGTCGCCACGCTCTCCGGGCTGCCCTTCCACGAGTACGTGCGGCGCAACATCTTCGTCCCCGCCGGGATGACCCGCTCCGCCTACTACACCCGGACGGACTGGCTCAACGATGCACGCATCGCCCATCCGTACATCTACCAGTCGGACGGCTCGCGGGTGGACGGCGTCCGCCACCTGGAGGCGGGGGCCGTGCTGAACGGCGGGCCGGGCACCAACGCCGCCCGCGCCTTCATCGGCTCCGGCGGCGGCAGCGGCTTCTCCACCGCCCCCGACCTGGTGCGCTTCGCGCTCGCGCTGCAACGCGACAAGCTGCTGAACCACGCCTACACCCAGCTCTACCTGAGCCCCAAGGTCTCCGGCCCGCCCCTCGCCGGCCCCGGCCCCGCGCCCGCGGCGGAGGCGTTCCAGGCGTACGGGCCGGTCGCCGGGATCACAGGCGACCAGCGGCACGTCAGCCACGGGGGCGGCATCGCGGGCGGCAACACGAACTGGTCGATCTACCTCGACAGCGACTGGGTCGGGGTCATCCTGTGCAACTACGACCTCGACATCCAGGACGTCATCCGCCAGGAGAGAAACGCCGTCCTGGGCGCCTGACCGCCTCGGGTTCCGGGCCGGGAACTCGACCGTCTACCGCTTCGGCTCCGAGCGCTAGCCGGTCCCGCACGCGGTCAGGAGGCGGGTGAGGGCCTGGTCGGGGGTGTCCGCGTCGGTGTACAGGACGGTCGTGGCCCCGGCCCCGAGGGCGATGATCGCGTCCGGGTGGTCGGCCACCGCGCGTTCCACGGCATGGGCGCGGGCCGGCTCCCACTCCCGTTCGGCCGCGACCCGGCCGACGGCCCGGATCCGGGAGCGCAGCCGGTCCATGTCCCAGCCTGCCTCGGCGTAGTAGTCGGCGCCGATCGCGTCGATGTCGACGAAGCGCCGGCCCGTCGCCGCGGCCATGCCCTCGCCCAGGGTGCTCTTGCCCGCCGCGGCGGGACCGATGAGGATCATCCACGGCGATTCACGCATCCGTACATTCTCCTCGGCAACCGGTGAAACCTTGTCGAGGGCGCCATGAAACCGGCGTCCCCGACACTGGAGCCATGAGCATCACAGAACTCGGGCACACCGGGGTCGGCCCGCCCCCCAGAGCGGCCACCGAGGCGGCCGTACGCGCCGAAGGGCTGGTGAAGACGTTCGGCGCACACCGGGCCGTGGACGGGATCGACCTGGACGTACGCACCGGCGAGATCTTCGGCGTCCTCGGCCCCAACGGCGCGGGCAAGACCACCACCCTCCGCATGCTGGCCACCCTCCTGAAGATCGACGCCGGCCGCGCCGAGATCTTCGGGGTGGACGTGGCCGCCAACCCGCACGTGATCCGCCAGCTCGTCGGCGTCACGGGCCAGTACGCCTCGGTCGACGAGAACCTGACCGCCCGCGAGAACCTCTGGCTGTTCAGCCGCCTCCAGGGCATCGCCAAGCCGCGCGCCCGGCGCATCGCCACCGAGCTGCTGGGCCAGTTCGGCCTGGAGGACGCGGCCGACAAGCCGATCTCGCAGTTCTCCGGCGGCATGCGCAGGCGCCTGGACCTGGCGGTCAGCCTGATCACCAGACCGCCGCTGATCTTCCTGGACGAGCCCACCACCGGCCTCGACCCCCGCACCCGCGGCCAGATGTGGGACGCCATCCGCGACCTGGTCTCCGACGGCTGCACCGTGCTGCTGACCACCCAATACCTGGACGAGGCCGACCAGCTCGCCGACCGCATCGCCGTCATCGACCACGGCCGCAAGGTCGCCGAGGGCACGCCCGACCAGCTGAAGAGCGCGGTCGGCAACTCGACCCTGCAGTTGCTGCTCGCCGAGCCGGACGAGGTGCCCGCCGCCGTGGAGGTCGTGCGGCGCGTGCTCGGCTCCGACCCGGTGCTCAGCCCGGAGCTGGGCCGCCTCAACGTCGCGCTCGACCAGGCCGACCTGGCCGCCGAGGTGCTGATCGCCCTGCGCACCGCCGGGGTGTCGATCTCGTCGGTGAGCGTGGCCAAGCCCAGCCTGGACGAGGTGTTCCTCGTCCTGACCGGCCACGGGACGGACGACGACGCCGCGACCGGCACGGAGGAGAACCGATGAGCACCATGATCGCCCCCACCCGCGAGACGGTAAGGGCCGCCGACCGCGTGGAGGCCGCGCGGCGGCGCGTGACCCTGGCGGAGACCGTCAGCCAGACCCTGTCGATGGCCTGGCGGGCGCTGAAGAAGATGCGTCGCAATCCGGAGCAGTTCTTCGACGTGGCGCTGCAACCCCTGCTGTTCACCGCGATGTTCGCCTTCATCTTCGGCGGCGCCATCGCCGGCGACGTGCAGAGCTACCTCCCGCTGATGATCCCCGGCATCCTCGCCCAGACGGTGCTGACGACGTGCATGGCGACGGGCACGCAGCTGCGCGAGGACATGGAGAAGGGCGTCTTCGACCGGTTCAAGTCGTTGCCGATCGCCCGGATCGCGCCGCTCGCCGGCCCGATGGTGGCCGACCTGCTGCGTTACACGATCGCGGCCACGCTGACCTTCGGCATGGGCATGGTGATGGGCTACCGGCCGGGCGGCGGGGTGGGCGGCGTGCTGGCCGCGATCCTGCTGGCGATCTTCACGGGCTGGTCGCTGGCGTGGATCTTCACCTGGGTCGGCACGATCGCCCGCAGCGCCCAGGCCGTGCAGGGCATCTCGATGATGATCCTGTTCCCGCTGACGTTCCTGTCCAACGCGTTCGTCCCCGTGGAGACCCTGCCGGGGTGGCTGGCCGCGTTCGTCCGGGTCAATCCGGTCTCACACCTGGTCACGGCCACCCGGGACCTCGCCAACAACGCCCTCGTCAGCGGCGAGGTGGCCTGGACCCTGCTGGCGTGCGCGGTCGTCATGGCGATCTTCGCGCCCCTGTCGGTGCGCAGCTACAAGCGGCACATGTGAGCGCCGCCGGTCATGGCCGAAGACCTGATCGACGTGCCGCCGGGCCTCGTCGAGCAGGTCAGGGCCGCGCCGGTGGCCGTACTCGGCCCGGACGGCCGCGAGCGTGCCCGGCGCGGCCCGTTCCGCGTGCGGCTCGATCAGCGCGAAGTGCATGCTCGGCATCGTGCTGTTGTACGAGAACCGTTCGGCCAGCACCAGCAGCCTGATCGCGTCGCGCGCCGCCACGGCCTGCCGCAGCAGCCCCCACGTCCCGAGCGCGAACAACATCGAGCCGCACACCGGGAAGTCGAGGACCGGGTTCGTCACGATCAGCAGGTCGTAGCCCCGCGCGGCGGCGAACAGCTCCGCGCCGTACCGGACCTCCCGCGGCCCGGCGTGGTGGGCGTACGCCGTCAGCGCGATCGACTCCGCGACGACCGACCACGACGTGGCCCCCTCGTACGGCACCCCCGGCGGACGCAGGTCGCGCGCCCGCTCGACCGCCCTGCGGTAGTGCACCAGCGCCGCGGACGTCTCCCCGCGGGCGAGGGCGATCTCGGCCGCGCACAGCGAGTCGATCGCCGCGCCGCCGAGCACGGTGTCGCCCTCACTGATTCCGTTGATGCCGGCCAGCTCGGCCTCGGCGGCGTCGAGATCGCCGTCGGCCAGTGCCGAGATCAGCAGGACCGAGCGGAGCTGGGCCTCGTCGTCGACGGCGCCGAGCCGGCGCAGCACCGGCAGCGCGGTCCGCGCGTGACCGACCGCCCGCCCGCGGTCGCCGAGCTGCATGAACAGCTGGGCCAGCACGGCGTGCGCGACCGCGCCGATCCACGGGCCCTCACTGTCGCGGAGCAGCGACAGGGCCTGCTCGGCGGCCCCGATCGCCTGGTGCACCTCCCCGACGTTCTCCAGGACGTGGATGCTCGCCTGCGCCGCGGCCAGCGCCACGTCGCGGTCGGGGCTCCGGCGCAGTTCCAGGAGCTTGCGGTGGGCGTCGTCCCGGTCCCACGCGAGCGCCACCACGGTCATGGCCCCCAGGCGGGAATCGGTCTCGCCGGTCTGCGGCAGCTCCTCAAGGAGCAGGCGCAGGGGATCGTGGGCGCGGTCGGTCACGGCGATGGTGTTCATCAGCGTGATCAGCAGGGCGGCCCTGGTCACCTCGACGAGCGGCGGTGGCGGCGTCCAGCCCTTGAGCGCCTGGCCGATCGCCTCCCGGTGGACGAAGATCCGGGTGTGGTCGCCGCGGATCGACCACAGCGAGCCCACACCGGCCAGCAACTGGACCGTCGCGGCCGGGTCGGGCTCGCCGAGTGCCTGCCGGAGCAGGTCGGCGAGGTTGCCCTCCTCCGCGCGCAGCGCGTCGACCGACTCGTACTGCCCCGGGCCGAACAGCGTGTAGGCGTGTGCGAGGGCGTACGCCGTGGCCCACTTCCGCTGCGCCGCGCGTGCCGCCGCCTCCTCGCCGGCCTCCTTCAGCCGCAGCCGCCCGAACTCCCTGACGGTCTCCAGCATCCGGTAGCGCAGTCCGTACGCCGTCTCGCGGACGCCGAGGATCGACTGCTCGGTGAGCGCGTCCACGACGGCCAGGGCATCCGGGCCGAGCACGTGCTCGGCGGCGGTCAGCGTGAACCCGTCGCCGAACAGCGACAACCAGCGCCAGGCCCGCCGTTCGGGCTCGTCCAGCAGGTTCCACGACCAGTCGATCACCGCGAGCAGCGTCTGGTGGCGGTCGGGGGCCGTCCGGTTGCCGCCGCGCAGCAGGGCGAACCGGTCCGCCAGCCGCCGCGCGATCTCCTCGACCGACATCACCCGTACCTTGGCCGCGGCCAGCTCGATCGCGAGCGGCAGCCCGTCGAGGCGGGCGACGACCTCGGCGACCGCGTCCTCGCCGATCCGCACCCCGGGGCGGGCGGCCGTGGCGCGCTGCCGGAACAGCTCCGCCGCGTCCTCGGCGAGCAGCTCGCCGAGCAGGTAGACGCGTTCGGCCGGGATCGACAGCGGGGCGCGCGAGGTGGTCAGCACCCGCAGGTCGCGGGTCGTCACGGTCAGGAACGCCACGAGGTCGGCGACGGCCTCGATCACGTGCTCGCAGTTGTCCAGGACGAGCAGCGCCGGAGCCTGGTCGAGATGCTGGGCGATGCGGGCGCGCACGTCGGCGCGCTGCCCGGCGGTCAGGATCCGGCGCCCGCTGACCGAGTCGCGGACCCCGAGCGCCGACCCCACCTCGCCCACCACGCCCTCCGGCGAGGAGACGCCGACCAGCTCGATGAAGTGCACGACGGGCTGCGCGGCGTTCCGGCCCGCCACATGGGCCAGCCGCGTCTTGCCCAGGCCGCCGGGGCCGACGACGGAGACCACCCGGTTGGTCTGCAACAGGGCGTGGACGGCGCGGATGTCGTCCTCGCGGCCGAGCAGCGAGGAGCCGTCGAACTGGAGGCCGACGCGCACCGGCCGGTCCGCGGCGAGGAGTTCGGCGTACACGCGGGCCAGCTCGGGGCCGGGTTCGGTGCCGAGCCGGGCGATCAGGCCCGAGCGGTGGCGTTCGTAGCGCTCCAGCGCGGCGGCGGCGCCGCGGACGGCGGCCTCGCTGCGCAGCAGGCAGGCCAGCAGCTCCTCGTCCTGCGGCCGGTCGGCCGCGGCCTCCTCCAGCAGCGGCAGCGCGGCCTCGTGCGCGCCGCCGCGGGCGGCCGCGATCGCCGCCACCCGCCGGGCCTCGGCCGCCTGCCGCGCCGCGACGGCGCGCAGGTCGGCCAGCGCGCCCGTGGCGCCGTCGGGGCCGCCGGCCACGACCAGGTCCAGGGCCTCCTCGGCACGGCGGCGCGCGAGCGTCGCGTCGTCCTGGCCCAGCGCGGCCCGCGCCTGCTCCACCAGCGTCCCCAGCAGCAGGACGTCGACCTGGTCCGCGGACAGCCCGAGCCGGTAACCGCGCGGGACGCGCACGACGACGTCGGGGCCGGTCGCGGCCCTGGTCCGGGACACGACCACCTGCAGCGCCTTGGTCGGGTTGGCCGGCGCGCCGTCGGGCCACAGCTCCTCGACCAGCCGCTCGTCGCCGACGCCCGCGCGCCCGTGCAGGGCGAGCACGGCCAGCAGGGTGTGCGCGCGGTCGCCCACGACGCGCGCGCCGTGCCAGCGGACGCCGTCGAGGAGGACCAGTGCGGGAGACACATCCTCAGCTTACGGACGATTCACCGGCCCGCGCCGCCTCCCGCGCCCGCCCCGCCGCGACGACCCGGCCGGTCGGCCTTCCCCGGCCGGACCGCCTCGGCTGGTGGCGCTCAGACCGGCTCCTTCGCCGCCCAGGCCGGAACGCCTCGGCGGTCACGCTCAGACCGCCTTCACCCGGCCGGTGCCGAAGGGGTAGAGCTGCTGGATCACCGCGACGATGTCCGGCGCCGGGGGCACCCCCAGCTCCCGCTGCAGGATCCCGCTGAACTTCTCGTACTGGCGCAGCGCGCTGCTGGGGTCGCCGCGGCGCGCGTGGATCTCCAGCAGGATGCGGTTCGCGCTCTCCGACCACGGCTCGGTCTGCACGGCGGCCAGCCCGTACGGCAGCGCCTCGGCGGGCCGGCCGAGGGCCAGCAGCCGGGCGGCGGCGCTCTGCAGGGCCTGCGCGGTGAGGGTGCGCAGCCAGTCACGGCGGTCGACGACCCAGTCGTCGGGCCAGCCGGCCAGCAGCGGGCGCTCGACGTCGGCGGGCGGGCCGGTCAGCTCCCCGGCCGGGCCGCCGCCGTAGATGGTGTCGTTGATCCAGCGGGTCAGCGCGTCGACGTCCACCCTCGTGGTCTCGGACAGGTTCAGGATGTCGCCGTCGGTCTCGACGAGCTCGCGGGTTCTGCGCGCGAGCCTGGACAGGGTGGTACGGAGGTTGGCCAGGGCCTGCTGCTCGGTCCCGTCCGGCCAGAGCAGTCCGGCCGTCTGCGAGCGGGACATCGGTCCCATGATCGCCAAAGACGCGATCAGTCTGGCCACCCCGTAGGGCAGGGCCAGCGTGGAGCCGCCGCAACGCAGCCGGAACGGTCCCAGAAGTCGCAGTTCCAGGTCTGACTTGGCCACTCATACATCCTTCCCACGCCTCCGACTGTCAGAGCGTAGCCAGGCATATACGGAACGCCGGGCTCAAAGTCACGGCCGCGTCCACGTGCCGCGGGCGACTCCCGGCGGTGGCGCTCGCGCGGTGCCCGCGTACGGCCGGCGTCCCGCGGGCGGGATCGCATCGGTGCCCGCGGTGAGACGCGCCGGTCACGCCGATGGCGGGAGAATGGCGGCTTTCGGGGCTCGGACGGTGTGCGTTCCGGCGGAGGAACACGGCCGTGTTGCGCCGCCGTGCCGGGGCGTTGTGCCCGGCGTCTCTCGGGGGCCACGGGATCGCCACGTCCGCATGCGCGGGGGATGCGCGGATGTCAGATTCCGGCGCTGTCACGGAAATGGCCCCAATTGTTCACTGTTGGTCATCAGTCCGCTCCGACCAATAGGAGGAACCGTGAGCACCCCATCAGCACCCGCCGCGTTCGCCGGCTCGCTGAAGATGCCACCCGCGCCGCCCAGGCCACAGGCCGCGATGGCGGCGGCAGAACCGCCGCAGCAGAGCGAGGGCGAGAGCGCCTCGGTCGTCGGGAACTCGATGGTGGCCTTCACCGCCAACGTGTCCGCGCAGCACAAGGACGACCTGCTCAACTCCTTCGGGCTGGCGCAGCTCTCGACCGTCGCCCAGGGCATCAACCCCGAGACCGACCCGCTCGGCTATTACCACAAGGTCATCGAGGTGCTGACGAACATCGGCTACACCGGGCAGTCGGTCAACTTCGCCGGCTACGACACCAAGACCGCCACCGTCGAGATCGACAAGGTGGTGCTGGAGATCATGGCGACCCTGGTCACCGAGCCTGAGCTGGAGATCGTCAAGGCGGCCGTGACGGCGCTGAAATCGTCCGCCGACAGTAACGGGGCGCCGTGGCAGATCTACAACAGCCAGTCCACGTCGGACACCACCGGAAGCTTCTCGATCGGCCTGGCCACCGAGACGAACAACAACGTCGCCGTCAAGCTGTCCGCCTTCCACTTCGCCGGCACCGAGACCGCGACCAAGTTCCTGTGGATGTCCTACTCGGCGACGTCCGTGGACATCAAGCAGGGCCAGACGACCATGGTTCTCAACGACTCCGTCTACAGCGCGGTCAGGGCGACCGTGGCGCAGAAGATGTCCAGCCATGCGAGCAACTACATCGACAACCTGCCGTCGCTGTAGGAGGGCTCGATGGACGCCACAACCGCGATGCTCGTCGAAGGCGCCTTCCTGCTGCTGGACGGCGGGTTCACGGCCCAGCAGGGCGAGGACGTCGTCAACTCGGTCCTGCTGGCCGGGCACGTGGCCGCGCAGGCCGCCGCGCCCGACGCGATGGGGCACGCCGCCGAGCTGCGTCAGGCGCTCGGCAACATCGGCTGGACCACCACGGACCTCACCCGCGACAGCACCCAGCTGGACTGCGGCGACAAGCCCGACAAGACCGGGAGGTTCTGGAAGGCCGGCAAGACCGGCGGCACCGCCGGAAGCCCGGAATGCGTGCCTCTGACCATCATCGGCCAGACGCTCGCCAGGCAGCTGACCAGCGATCTCGCCGACCAGGTGGTGGCCGGGGTCTCCGCCCTGCAGACGGCCGGCCCGCAGGTCCGCCAGGCATGGGCCCTGGCAAGCCGGACCGGCCCGCCGAGCTGCCTGCTGTTCGTCGCCACGCTCACCGGCGGCGTTCCGATGCTCGCCTACAACTACAACCAGCTCACGCCCGGCACGGACGCCACGACCTACCCGTGGTCCGCGGTGACCGAGCCCGGCACGCTGACCCAGTTCAGCGGCTCCGCCGCGATGAACCGGATGGTGTTCACCACCGCCTTCAGCGGGGCGCTGGCGGCCAAGGTCGCGCCGCTGCGCCCGACAGCCGTCGTCCCGCTGCACACCTGACACGAAGGAGAGAGCAGTGATTCTCACCCAGCAATCCACGCCCGCACCCGCCGAGGACCTTCCGGCCAACCAGAACGTGATGATCACCGGGCCCATGGGCGACTGCGTGTCCGTGGTCGTGCTCTGGAACCAGGTCGCGGGCGCGTACCAGAACGTACGCGGCTACCACGGGTCCGGCGGATTCCAGGCGATCAACCTGCCGTCGCTGTTCGCCGGCGTCCCGAACGTCGCCGGCACGCGGATCATCGGCTTCTTCACCGTCCAGTCGGCGTCGTCGAACGACCGCCAGCGATTCCGCGACTACTGCGCCCAGAACTTCCCCAACGCCCAAGCCGTCGTGGCCGAGGGAGGTGGCAACTACCGCGTTGACAGGACCGGCGCGTGGGCCGTCCAGCAGTGAACCGCATCGAGCAAGGAGAACCCGATCATGGGAATCAGCGACTGGCTGAAGAAGGCCGAGGACCTGGCCAAGGAGCACCCCGCCGAGACGGCGGAGGTCTTGCGGCGGGCTGAGGAGTTCGTCGAGGACGACACCGGCCACCAGTACGACCAGCAGATCAAGAAGGGCCTGGAGGCGGTCGAGGAGGCCTTCGGCGGCGAGGGCGAGGAGAACCAGCCATAAACCTGCACGACGGGCCGGCCACCGCGGGTGGCCGGCCCCTTCTTCGGCGCAGGGAAGCTCGCGCGACCTGGTCTGATTACGATGAGGCGTGGATCGGCTGCGGAGCGTCCCCAGGGCGGACGGCGAGGTGGAGGTGCTGATCGTCGGCGGCGGGCCGGTCGGGCTCACCGCACGGGCGCTGCTGGACCGCTGGGGCGTGCGGACCCTGCTGGTCGAACGGCACCGCGAGCCGTCGCCCTTCCCGCGGGCCCGGCTGGTCAACGTGCGGTCGATGGAGATCTACCGCGGGCTCGGGCTCGCCGCCGGGATCACCGCCCACGCGTTCGCCCCCGAGTACGGCCGCATCCGCTTCCGCGACACGCTGTGCGGCCGCGACTTCGCCACGGCGGCGATGACCGGCATCGACGCGCCGGTGCCCGAGAGCCCCGTGACCGGCGTGGTCACCTCGCAGGACCGCCTGGAACCCGTCCTGCTCGCCGGGGCGGGGTCGCCGGCCTGCTTCGGCGTCGAGCTCGCGGAGCTTGCCGAGGAGGCGGACGGCGTCGTGGCCGTCCTGGTCGGCGGCTCCCGGGGCGGCGAGCGCACCCGGCTCCGCGTCCGTCACGTCCTCGCCGCCGACGGCGCGAACTCCACCGTCCGGCGCCTGCTGGGCATCGGCGTCACCGGGCCCGGGAGCATGGGGGGCTTCACCACCGTCGTGTTCGACGCCGACCTGCGCCGCTGGTGCGCCGACCGGCCGGCCGGGGTCTACTTCACCGCGCACGGCCTGTTCGCGCCGCTGTATCCGGAAGGAGGCTGGGCCTGGTTCGTCCCCACCCCGGACGACGGCCCGCACGCCGACTGGCCCGCCCTGCTCGCGCGCGCCCTCGGCGGCGTGCCGGCCGACGTCGTCCGGATCCAGCACTGGGAGACCGACGCGTTCGTCGCCGAGCGTTTCCGCCACGGCCGGATCCTGCTGGCCGGCGACGCCGCGCACGCGATGCCCATCGTCGGCGGGCTGGGCATGAACACCGGCATCGCCGACGTGCACAACCTGTGCTGGAAACTGGCGGGCGTCCTGCGGGGGTGGGCCGCTCCCGGCCTGCTGGAGACGTACGAGGAGGAGCGGCGGCCGGTCGCCTGCCGGACACTGCGCCAGGCGGTGGCCAACACCGAGCTCATGCTCGACGTGCAGAACCGGCGCCGCGCCCAGCTCCAGCGCGGCCGGGCAGCGCCGGACCACGTCGAGCTGCCCTGGTCGGAGCGGTACTTCGCGCAGCTCGGCCTGGTGCTGGGCGGCGCGTACCGCTCCGGCGCCGTCCTCGCGGGCGAGGGGCCCGCGCCGGAGCCGCCGGGCGCGGACTACGTGCCCAGCGCGGAACCAGGTCGCCGGATGCCGCACCTCTGGCTCGCCCGCGACCGCTCGACCCTGGACACCTTCGGCGAATGGTTCACCGTGCTCACCCCGGACCCCGTCGCCTGGGCCGGGCCGACGACGCCGTGGCCGGTGCGCGTCGAGTCCCTTCCCGTGGAACATGCGGCGTTCTGCGGGATCACCGCGCAGGGAGCGCTGCTCGTCCGTCCCGACGGGCACGTCGCCGCCCGCTGGTCCGGCCCTCCGGCCGCCTCCACCCTCCTCGACGCCCTCGCCGCGTTGACCGGGCAGGACGCCCGAGCCGTCCGTCGCGCAGCGCCTCCGTGACGACCGGCCCGCGCCGTCATCCGGCCTGTGCCGCATGCCGTCCCTTGCGCCGCTCGCCCAGCCGGACGCCCACGAAGACCAGCACGGCCAGCAGCACCACGGCGATGACCGCGTTGGTGCCCATGCCGACGTAGGACTCCACCAGCGACCAGTTCTCGCCGAGCGCCCAGCCGGCCAGCACGAACACGGTGTTCCAGAGCAGGCTCCCGGCCGTGGTCAAGAGCGTGAAGACGCCCAGCGGCATACGTTCCACCCCGGCGGGAACGGAGATCAGGCTGCGGAAGATCGGGATCATCCGGCCGAAGAACACCGTCTTGCGCCCGTGCTTGTGGAACCACGCCTCGGTCCGCGCGATGTCGGAGACCTTCAGCAGCGGGAGCCGGGCGGCCAGGGCCAGCGTGCGCTCGCGGCCGAGCGCCGCGCCCACCCAGTACAGCGCCAGCGCCCCGATCACCGAGCCGGCCGTGGTCCACAGCAGCACGGCGGCAAGGTTCATCGCCCCCTGGGAGGCGGTGAAGCCGGCCAGCGGCAGGATCACCTCGCTGGGCAGGGGCGGGAACAGGTTCTCCAGCGCGATCGCGATCCCCGCTCCCGGCGCGCCCAGCAGCTCCATCAGGTCGATCAGCCATTCCGTCATGCGTCAGAGACTAGGAACGACCAAGGGGTGGCCACCATGAGGCAGGTGGCCGTTCAGGGGTGCGGGAAACCACACCCCCGCTGCCCTCGTCGGGACTAGCTGCCGGTGCACCACTGCCCGCTCTTGAACCTCTCCTCGATCTCGACGTCGGGCGCCGAGTCGGCCACCGAGATGTCGAGTTGCGCCGTGGCGGCCACCAGGGTGCCGACCGGCGGCTTGGCCACCTTGGCCGCCTTGGCCGTCTTGGTGTCGACCACCACCTGACGGTCGCCGAGCAGCGCGTAGGTGTCCCTGTCGAAGATCAGCTCCCAGCGCAGCCCGTCCGGGCTCGTGAAACCCACGCCGACGCCCTTGCGGCCCGCCGCGTCCTGCACCTCCTCGTCGATGGTGATGCCGGGGAACGTGCTCAGGGCCTGGTACAACGCGCTGCGCTGCGCGGCCGGCAGGTACGTCTGCCACAGCAGCTCACGTGCGGCGAGGAAGGCGAGGAACGGCGTCAGCTTCTCCGCCTTGGGCTTCCACATGGCGTCGAGGTGGGTGCGCATGCCGGCCGGGTCGGTCGGCAGGTTCTTGATCGTCGGGTAGTCGCTCTTGAAGTCCTTGCAGTAGACGATGGGCTGGATCTTGGTTCCCATGTCCTTGTAGGCGGACTTCGGGATCGGTTCGCCGGCATAGGCCAGGGGCTCGATGGGCGTCTGCTTGCGCACGCCGTCGGCGTACTGCCCTGGCCGCCGCTCGCCCGCTCGCAGCCAGACGGTGTTCTTGTAGCGCCGGTAGTAGTGGTCCTTGGACTTCTCGTAGGGCATCAGGGAGTAGTCCATCGTCTGCAGGGTCTTCACCACGATGTACTGGTCGTCGCGCGGCTCGATCTCGTCGGCCGCGGCCCTCGCCGCGCGGTTGAGCACTTCGGCGGCCGACAGCAGCTTCATCTCGTGAGGCGGGTTCGAGGGGGACGGGACCTGCACCGCGACCACGCCGACGGCCACCGCCAGCCCTCCGGCGAGGGCGAAGGTGTACGGCCTGCGCCAGGCCCACCGGGACCGCCCCGCCCTGAGCAGCCGATCCCTGGCCATGGCCTTGGTGCCGGGGTCGTAGGGCGCCACTTCCGGCCGCACCTCGTTGATCAGGTCGAACTCGTTCATCGGGGGTCCTCCAGGACGTTGCGAATCTTGGCCCGGATCCGGGACAGACGGGAACGGACGGTGCCCACCGGGATGTCGAACGCCTGAGCCGCCTGCTCGTAGGACAGTTCGGCCCAGGTGACCAGGAAGAGCAGCTCGCGTTCCGCCGAAGAGAGCCTGGCCAGCGCGTCGGCCAGGCGGGGACCGAGCCGCTGGGCGTCGATCCGGTCGATGCTGCGCTGCTCGAAGGGGTTGTCGTCGTGACCCGGCATCCTGGCCAGGGCCCGCAGCCTGCGCACCTCGGTACGGCGGTGTTTGGCGATCAGGTTGGCGGCGATGCCGTACAACCAGGGGGCGGCGTCCGGTCTGGACAGGTCGTAGCGGGACCGTTTTCGGAACGCCGCGAGGAACGTCTCGGCCGTCACGTCGTCGGCCGCGGCGGAGTTCTCCTGGCCGAGGCGTCTGGTGGCATATCGGTGGATCTCATCCGCGTACCGGTCGAAGAGGCCCGCGAACCGATCGGGGTCGGCCAGCGACTCCTCGATGAGGGCGGCGTCCGTGATGGCCGCCACCGGGGTGAGTCCTCTCATGGGGGGAAGTCCTTCCACAGGGCGCGTTCGCACCCTTCACCACAGACTCACCCGCACCGGCCTTTCGGTTCCATCGCTCCTCGTGGGGTTCGGCGCGTGGGAGTTCAACGGAATCCGACCCGCTTCAGCCTGCTTGAGCGGAATCCAACCTGCTTCAGCTTGCTTGAGCGGAATTCGACCTGCTTGAGCGGGATCTGATTCGCTTCAGCGGGATCCGGCCTGCTTGAGCGGGATCCGGCCCGCCGAACTCGCCACGCGTACGTGCCTGTGCGTCGCCGCCGTCAGGCGAACCGTGGCGCCGGGATGACCCTCTTCCTCAGCGCCGCGACGCCGACGGCCGCCACCCAGATGGCGGCGATGCCGTTGAACATCGCGACCGCGCCCCAGCCGTTCGAGGCGTAGAACTCCGACGAGTTGAAGCCGAAGAACATCGACGGCACCCCGGCCAGATGCAGTGCGGCGATGCCGAACGCCGACCAGCCGACCCACCGGGAAAGGGCGCCGGTGCGCAGCACCGCGTACCCGAAGGCGACACCGAAGACGACCAGCATCAGATGGCTCATCGAGCCGTAGAGCAGGTAGGTGGGCACGGTGCGGGTCGGGTCGATCTCCTCGACGGCCTTGATGGCGTTGCTGCCCTCGATCCCCTTGGCGACCATGTCGATGATCGTCCACGCCACGCCGGCGGTGCCGGCGACCGCCCCGAACCATTCGTAGCGGGCGTCGGCCCGCGTGATGAGGGACCGGACGCCGCTCATGAACACCAGGAACAGCGTCAGCGCGCAGAAGTTGAAGAGCGTACGGGTGAGGATCAGCCAGTCCGGCATGAGGGCGCCGGTCTCGACACCGCAGGCCGGAGGGTCACACGCGGGCACGACGAAGTAGAGGGGGAGCTCGGCCATCGCGAAGACGGCGCCGAGGATCGCGGCCACGCCGATCCAGCGGCGCGCCGTGGGCGGGAGCTGAATCTGTGTAAGTAATGAAGTGTTCATGGCATGCACAGTAGCAACAACTGTGTAAGCCGTCTACTATTTCCTTCAGATCTTCGAGAGGATGCCGGCCATGACCCCACGCAAGAGCTCCGGACGCGACCTCACGCGAGACCGCGAGCCCGCGCCGGATCCCGGGCCCGCCGACGACGCAGACCTCGATGCGCTGCCGCCTGGCTTGGCCGCGGCCTGGGGCGTCGTCGACACCGGTGGGCGGCGCGGCCCCAAGCCGGCGCACAGCGTCGAGAAGATCATCGCGGTCGCGACCGAACTGGCCGACGAGGAGGGCATCGCCGCCGCCTCCCTGCCCAAGGTGGCCGCCCGGATCGGCGTGACCGCCAACGCGCTGTATCGCTACGTCAGCTCCAAGGAAGAGCTCATCGTGCTCCTGGCCGATCGCGCCTGGGGCGACCCGCCCGAGTTGCCCGACGGCGACTGGCGAGAGGCGGCCGCGCTGTGGTCACGCCGGCTGTTCGAGCGTTTCCTCTCCCGTCCGTGGCTGCTGGACGTGCCGACCACCGTCTCCCTGACCCCGCACAACGCGGCCTGGCTGGACGCCCTGATCACCGCGCTCGGATCGACCGGCATGGAGGCGCAGCTGATGCTGAACTGCGCGTACCTCCTCGACAGCCACGCCCGGTACGGCGCCAACCTGCGCCGCAACACTCCGACACCGGCCGCGTTGCGCCGCGCGAACCCCGACCAGCAGCGGGCGGTACGCGCGGTCCGCGTGTTCCTCGACGGCCAGCTCCGCTCCCGCAACCTGAACGCCGTCGCGGACGCGATCCAGGACCCGATGTTCCTCGCCGACGAACCTCCGCTCGACGGCTTCGAATTCGGCCTCGCCAGAATCCTCGACGGCATCGAGGCATACGTCCAGCAGTAGGAACGCCGCAGCAGCCAGCCCCCGGATGTTCCCGTCGGCAGGCGTGCATGAATTATCAGGCGTGCGTTCCTACGCCTGGTCCAGCGCCTCCCGCGGCGCCATCACGTACGAACAGCGTCAGGTCTCGGCGAGCTCAAGGTCGGCGATGTGGGCGGCGACGTCGACGGCAATGTCGTCCAGGCCCGATCGGTCCTCGGCCGCGTTCTCGCCAAAGGCCGCAAACCATGGTCACTCGACTGGCACAGACTCCGCACGTGCCGTTCGATCACTCACGCCGACGCCAGGTCCTCGAACCCTGCCTTCAACCACGTAGGCCCCACGACGACGTGCAGCTCACTGCCGCGCCCCAGCACAACCGCCGTCCTGGGAACCGGCCGGCCGTCGGGCATCACCAGCCGGGTGGGACGATCCACCGACAAGCCTTCTCCCTTGATGCTCCCGGTGACCACCCGGTGCCGCTGTCCTTCATATCCGCCGACAAGCGCCACCCGGTCGCCGGCGACAACCAGCGCATGAGCGCCCCTCACCTGCGTGGACCAGCCGGCAACCGCGCCGGCTCGAACCCGCACAATCGGAAAGTCGGTGTAGTAGTAGGCCCAGGCTTCACTCCCCGACACGTTCAGCGCGTAGCAGTCGGAGATCGCGCCGAACTCGCCGTCGTACGGATATCGCCACGCGGCAGCCAGATCAGCCCCGAAGCGGATCAGTCCGGGGGAGCCGATGGGGGCAGGACTGCCTTTCTCTCCCCAGCCGAAGTTGCCGAACACGCCTTCGTCGAAATAGCTCACCCATATGTCGCCGGAAAGCGTCGTCTGCACGTCGGCGATTCCGTCTCCCAACACTCCCTTTCGCAGGAGCTTTCCGTCGGCATCGTAGACGGCGGCGTTGGACTCGGCCGCTCCGTCCCGCCAACGGCACCGCGCCCCCACCAAGAGCACGGCCCCGTCCGGCATCGGCTGGACGTGGTTGTGCGCCGGTGAGTGCCGGGCGATGGAAACCGACCTCGTCAGTTGGGGACGGTACGTGGCGACATGTAACGAGACTGGCTCGGCCGTACGCGAATGGGGAAAGGACGCCCCATCAGAGGCGACAGTCCGTGCAGTCAGCGAATCAGCGTTCTCCTGCGAGGCCCACACAACGACGAGTTCCCCCTTTGGGCCCGCCGCCGTACTCACCATCTCCGCGCCCCGGGACGGCGGAACCAAGTCCGCGTGATGGCGCAGCCGCACAACGTCTGTCTTTCGATTTCTTCCGGCTCGGCCTCGCATGGGAGACACCTTATTGATCGCGTGGCTTAATCGCGCCTGAAATAAATCCCAGCCAGTGCCCGCACCGACGCTCCTGAAGCCCCATTTCGGGGCCGATCTCCATATCGCAAGCAATCGACCCCGACCATGTGACATGGAACGCCGCTGGGAACAACAGCTGCCCCCGCTCCTCCCGCGGACGAGCACATCACCAGGGAGCCGGCCCGGCCGCACGCCGCCCCCCGAAGGCGCGGCGGCACGGTCGGCGATGCCTTCGAACAGGTTGTCCAGGGGTTCAGCGACGGGCTTTGCGCAGTCCGGTGATCTGCAGCTCGGCGAACAGCCCCACGACCAGGGCCTGCGCGATGGCCCAGACGGCCCCGAGCGTACTGAACTCCAGCGCACCCGTCACGACGGCGGCCACGCTGCCGAGGGTCCAGGCGATGTTCAACGCGATGACGGCCCTGACGGCGTTCTGGCTGATCGTTGGACGCGCGGCCACCAGGCCGACGGCGGCGCCGTACACGAGCAGGAAGACCCCGATCTCGCGCAGCAGCCCCGCGCCCGGCCCGAGCAGGCCGCTCACGGGCCCGGCCAGGGCCAGGTACACCAGCCCGTTCACGCCGGTGACGACGGCGTCCGCAACAAGAGCGAGGCGCAGGAACTTGGTCCGGTCGGCGGTGATGGTGAGGGCGGTCATCTCTGCTCCTTCAAGTGCTCGTTTCGACACCTGAACAATGGCAGCGAGACGTAAGGACCGCGATTACGCGCCAGGTAATGAGAACGACAACCAGACCGCTCAGGGCGGACGCTACCCGCTACAAGGATGCGTCTTTCCGTGTCACTTGTAGGGGCACCGCTACTGGAGGGAGTGCCGCCATGGGCCCGTTCACGGCTCTGCTGATCGCCGCGGCGCTTGTGGCCGTGCTCCACGTCGCCGTCAGCCGCAACCCCCGCTGACCAAGTGCTCGCAGTGCGCGGGCAGCGGCTTGCGTTCGGTCGCGGGTGCCGCCGTGGCGGTACCGGCGTGCACGCGCTTCCGACGGTCAGGCGAGATTCGGGGCCGGTTTCGTACATAGACGTTCGGAAAGCGAAACCGCTTTCGGAAGACCTGATCCTCCGCTGCGACGCCCAAGTCAGCGAAAGGCGGGCGGTGGCCTGAAGCAGGCCGGGCACCACCGTAGGCCTCCAGGCCCGATTGAGGACGGTCTTCTCGTAGGCGTCAATGTTGGCGCGCTGGCGGCGCTTGGATCTTGTCTTCAATGAGCGGCGCCAATCCATGTACTACGCGCCGATGGAGCGTACGGCCACAATCAGGACGCCAGGCACCTTCGGCGGCACCCAACCGCACGCGGCGGCGGGACGGCCGGGATGGCGTTAAGCGTTGGCAGCTTCACCTTCTGCTCGCCAGCCTTGCACTTGCCGTACTGGCTGCGGCGCAGGGGCAGCGGTCGCACGGCCCCGGCCTTTGGCATTGATGCACACGCCATAGCTCTCCGGCTTGCCCGGCGCGGCGCTCACGGACGCGGCACCAGGCACACCGAGGCCGACGACGAGAGCGGACACGACTACAGCGCTCTAAAGATCCTCATTGAGGGTTCTCCTCAATGAGGAATGGGGGCAAACGAAGAGTTCCCCGCATCGGACGGCACACTCGGAAGCGGCATCGAATCGCGTTCCGGAGACGTTCGGCGCAGCCTTCACACATGCCCTTGAAGGGCTGGAGAATGGCGTGGTGACGAGGACTTCTGGCGCAGCATCCGGACCAGGAACTGCTGCCACCCGAACCGGCCGGCAACTGCCTGCGTGGACGATTCCGGCCGCGATTTCGGCAGCCGGTTTGGTCGGTTTCATGGCTGCGATGATCTTGATAAAGGTGTCTGAATCGACGCAGCCATGGTTGAAGCTCGGTATCGCCGCTCTGGCGTTCTCCGCAACAGTATGGGGCTGCTACTCGACGCTGCGATGGCTCACCCGCAGACGACGGCAGAACGTCACTGGCTAGTCGGCCTCGTTGATGTACTGCCACCCCCGGAACCCATGACACCGTCAGCAGGACGGCCTAGTCGTCGAGGGTGACCGTTCCGCTCATCCTGCGGCCGTCCGCCTTCAGAGCATTCTCCAGAGTGTCGCCGAACACGATGCCGTCCGGTGCCTACTGTGACCGGGTAGTCGCCGAGCGTAGAACGCGCCGTAGACGGTTTCACGTCCCATTTCTTCGCGCCCTCCGAAGAGCGGGCAGCTGCTTCGCGGGGACCTCCGTGGGGTTGGGCGAGGCTTGGGCACGGGTTCGCCAGGGACGCAGTGGTAGGCGCGCCGGCCGAAGCCGACGATGGCCGAACGGCATTGGGCTCGCCGCATGCAGGCGTTGGAGGCATTGAACTCGATGGTCACCACGCGCCCCGTACTGATCTGCCCGGCACCCCAGAAGCGCATGCCGTCCAGGAGGACGCTCTGCTCCCCTCGGCAAAGGAGGGCTCGCTGGCGATCAGCAGAGAGCGGCTTGAGCAGGTCTTCCCTGCGGACTGGGTTCGCCGCCTGCAGGAGGGCTTTGGCGGCGGCTGAGCGGAGCGGCTGGCGGCTGGAAGTGCGGCCTGCTGTTGCAGGATGCGCATGCACGCGGCTGCGTTGCCGTACACCGCTGCCGTACGCCCACGAAAAAGGCCCTCCGGGATAATCCCAGAGGGCCTTTGACCTGCTGTGCGGCCGGAGGTACTCGAAACCCCAACCTTCTGATCCGTAGTCAGATGCTCTATCCATTGAGCTACGGCCGCTCGCTGCGTAAGCAAGCATAGCGGGTTCTGTGCAGTGCATCGAACCGAATACCGCGATCACTGGCGAGCCGGCTCCTCCTTCTTGGGCCAGAGGGTGTGGCTCACCGGCCAGATCAGGGCGATCAGGGGGACCTTGAGGAGGTTGAGCATGAAGTCCACCAGGGCTTTTGTGCGGGAGGGGTCGTTCACGAGCCAGATGAGGCCGAAGAGGATGAGGCACGAGATTCCGTACGCCAGGAGCAGTTTCAGCCAGAACGCCCACTCGTAGCGTGTCCGGGCGGGTCCGCCTGCTGGAGGCTTCCAGGGCGGGGGGCCGCCGGCGAAGCGGTGGTGGAAGCGGGCGTCGGCCCAGCGCATCGTCCGGTGGCCGAAGACGATCGAGTACGCCAGGTAGGCCGCGGCAAGGCCGTGGCGCAGGTCCGCCGTGGCGCCGCCGCGCATGTCGATGACCGCCGCGGCCAGGAGGACCACGTCGAGGAGCGGGACGCAGAGCAGGAGGGCCGTGCTCAGCCGTCGGCGCTTCCAGAGGTAGCGGCAGGCCAGGCCGAGGCCCAGGAGGAGCCAGAAGCCGATTTCGCAGCCGATGAGGATGGCGACAATCACATGTACCAGCTTGTTGTGATTCGCGGCCCGGCACATCGTCGGCGAAAACGAGCCTGTGGATACATCGAAAGGTGTATCCACAGGCTGACCCTCGGAGGACGGCGGCGGCGTTCGGGAGTGGTGAGATGAGGACATGACACGAGCGGCGGTGAGGGGCTGTGGCGCCGGGGCGCGGGCGGGGGCGGGTCGGGCGACACTGTCCGGGGCGTCGCTGGGGGCCGCCTTCGGTTGTTCAGGGTGTGGGCGGGGCCGGAGTAGGCCGGGTGGTCCGGGTGCGTAGGGTCGCTGACCGGCCGCCGGCCTCGACGCGGTCGGTTTCACAGTGGTGGCGGTCGGTGCCGCTGCCGTGGGGTGCCGGGGTGCGGCCGGGTTCACGGTGGTTGAGGCGGTTCGAGGCGCGAGGGGCCTCCGGGGGCGGCGGTCAGGAGAAGGGCAGGGTGCCGCCTGGGGTGGCGGCCGGGGTGGCCTTCGTTCTGGGGGCGCTGCTGATTCTGGCTGGTGGATACCTGCGCCGCGGCGTGCCGGTGTGGGTGTTGCTGGTGCCGTTGGCGATCACCTGTTCGGCCGTGTTGCTGCGGCAGCGGGCGCCGTTGTGGTCGCTGGCGCTGGGGGTGGTGGCCGTCACGATCGACGGGCTGGTGGGGCCGTCGCTGGCGACCGTGCTGGTGTTCACCGACAATCTCTACGCCGCGGCGCTCTATGGGCCGGCGCGGCTCGCTCGGTGGTTGCTCGGGATCACGACGGTGCTGGCCGTGGTGGCCGGCGCCGTGGCGGCGTTCGTCGCGGCGGACTGGCGGTTGCTGGCCGTCATGGGGATCCAGGCGGGGCTGGTGCTGGTCACGCCGGTCACCACGGCGTGGGTGCTGCGGGAGCAGCGCGACCGGGCGGCCGCGGAACGCGCGCGGGCCGAGCAGGTCGCGCATCTCGCCGAGCTCGACCGGCAGGCCGCGATCGCGGCCGAGCGTACGCGGATGGCTCGTGAGCTGCATGACATGATCGCGAACCATTTCAGTGCCATCGCCATCCAGTCGACGGCTGCTCTGTCCCGCAAGGACCTGGATCGGGAGACGGTCCGGAAGGTCATGGAGTCCGTACGGGAGAACAGCGTCAAGGGCATGGCCGAGATGCGGGACATGATCGGGCTGCTGCGGGAGGCCAACGGCGGGCGTGAGGGGGACGGGCCGGAGCTTGAGGCCACCAGGCCGCGGCTGGCCGACGCGGAGAGCCTGGTCGAGCGTACGCGGCGGGCTGGGATGGAGGTCGAGCTGCGGGTCGACGGGGAGGTGCGTGAGGTGCCGGCTTCGGTGGATCTGGCCGGTTATCGCATCCTTCAGGAAGGGCTGACGAACGCGCTCAAGCATGGTGAGGCACCGGTCGTCGTCTCGCTGGCGTACGAACCTCGGGAGGTTCTCCTGATGGTCGAGAACCGGGTCGGGCGGCGGGGGGCTCGGCTGCCGGGTTCGGGGGCGGGGCTGATCGGCATGCGCGAACGGGCTTCGCTGGTCGGAGGGTTCTTCGAGGCGGGGCGGTCGGGGGGTGGGTGGCGTATCGCGGCGGCCTTTCCGACGTCGCTCACCCCGGACACACAGTCGCTCGACGCCCGTCCCAGGAGCGGCGAGTGACCCAGGAATGGTGATGGCGGAACGGACGTGGCATGAGCATCAGGGTGTTGGTGGCTGACGATCACGCGGCCGTACGGGCCGGAATTGTGATGATTTTGGACGGCGCGGACGACGTCGAGGTCGTGGGTGAGGCCGCCGATGGTGAGCAGGCGGTTCGGTTGGCTCATGATCTGCGCCCTGACGTCGTCCTCATGGACATCCGCATGCCTCGTCTCGACGGCATCTCCGCCACCAGGGAGCTGGCGGGGGTGAGTGACGTCCTGATCCTCACGACGTTCGACGTCGACGAGTACGTCTTCGGGGCTCTCCGGGCGGGTGCGGCCGGTTTCCTGCTCAAGAACACCGAGGCCGATGCCCTGGTGGAAGCGGTGAGGCTGGTGGCGGGCGGCGAGGGGATGATCGCGCCGGGCGTCACCAGACGGTTGATCGCCGCCTTCGCGGACCAGCCGCCCCGCCGTGAGCCGCCCGACCCGGAGGCCCTGACCCCGCGCGAACGTGAGGTGCTGGCCTGCATCGGTCGTGGCCTGTCCAACGCCGAGATCGCCAAGGAGCTCGACATGGCCGAGGCCACCACGAAGACGCACGTCAGCCGGCTGCTGAACAAACTGGGCCTGAAGAGCCGCGTGCAGGCGGCGATTTACTACTCAGAGTCGCTTTAGCCCCGTAGGGTGAACGCCGTGACCACGCCGCCGCCCCCTCCAGCCGGGGAGCCGCCCCCCGAGGGGCCTTCGTTCGGGCAGCGTCCGCCCGGGCCGCCCGGCAGCCAGCCTCCACCTGGGGAACCATCCCCCGAGGGGCCTCCACTCGGGCAGCGTCCGCCCGGGCCGCCGGGTGGCCAGCCTCCAGCTGGGCAGCCGCCCTCCGGGCAGCATCCGTCCGGGCCGTCTGGGCAGCCGCCGTTGGGACAGCCGCCGTCCGGACAGCCGCCGTTCGGGCAGTCGCCGTTCGGGGCTTCTGGGCAGCCATCGTCCGGGCAGCGTCCACCTGGGCCTCCTCCTCCCGGGCAGCCGCCGTTCGGGCCGCCAACCGGACCGCCGGGCGGGCCGTCGGAGCCGCGGCGGCAGCCTGGGCTGACCGTTGCGTTGGCGCTGGCCGGGAGTTTCGCCTACCTGGTGATCAACCTGGTGGTCGGGCTGCTTGCGTTGAGCACGCAGTCCTCGGCGGGGATCGGCGTCGCGGCGGGGTTCCTCTTGCTTCTGGGGCTCGGCTTGGGCATCGTGCTGGTCGTCCTGCGCAAGCCGTGGTCGTTCGGCCTGGGGCTCGGGTTGATGATCGGATGGTCGTTGGCGTCGATCGTCTCGGCCGGATATTGCACGGGGCTGAACCCCGGCCTGTACGCATAGGTGAAGGCATTGATCGTTCGGCACGCAGCATCCCCTGCCGGCCAGAGGTAGCGGGATGACGACACCACCGCCACAGGGCTCGCCGGGGCCGCACCAGAACTGGCCACCACCATCGTCGCCCCCGCCGCCATCACAGCCACCGTCAGAGGCGGGGCCGATGCCCCCGCCGTCGTCACAGGGGGGATCGATGCCCCCGCCGTCGTCACGGCCAGCACCGTTGGCACCGCCACCGTCACAATCCTGGGCGGGGAACTTCCCGCCGCCCCCGCCGCCCCCGCCGCCCCCGTCGTCACCACCGCGACCGTGGCAGTCGACGCCTCTACCGTCACCACCACCCAGCAGTCGCAACTCCGCGATGCTTCTCGGCGCGATGCTGGTCGTCGGCGTGTTCACCTACACCGTCGTCAACGGCATCGTGGGCTTCTTCGCCTTCTTCTCCGCCATCAACGGCACGAACAAGGGGGTCGTGATCGCCGCCGCGGTGCTGCTGGCCCTCGTCGGTCTCGGCGGCGGTCTGGGGTTCGGCCTGGTCCGCAAGTCGTGGTCCCGAGGTCTGGGGCTGGGGCTCGCGATCGGCTGGGCACTGTGGTCGATGCTGACGGCCGGAGTCTGCACCGGCCTCAACCCCAGCCTGTACGGCTGAACCATGCCTTACCACGAGATATTCGTCGGCCTGGGCGTCCTGGTGGCCTCGGTGGTCTTCGTCCGCGAGGCCAGGGCCAGGGGCGCGCTCAACGAGCAGTCACTGGTCGCCGTCACCGGAGCCCTGGTCGGGGGCGCGATCGGCATGCGTCTGGCGGGCTGGCTGGAGACGCTCGACCTCGCCGACCTCTGGCTGTACGGCTCCCGCAGCATCCTCGGCGGCCTGACCGGCGCGTACGTCGGCGTGCTGGTCGCCAAGAAGGTCATCGGCTACAAGGAGCGCACCGGTGACCTGTTCGCCCCGGCGGTGGCGCTCGGCATGGCGATCGGCCGTATCGGCTGTCACCTGACCGAGGCCCCCGGCAGGCCCACGGACCTGCCCTGGGGGGTGCACGCGCCGCCGTCCACCCCGGAATGCCCGGGATGTCTGACGGGCCAGGCCATGCACCCGTCGTTCGTGTACGAGATCGTCTTCCAGCTGGCCGCGTTCGTCGCGCTGCGGTGGGCGCGCAAGCGGCTGACCGAGCCCGGCGAGCTGTTCACGCTCTATCTCGCCGGATACGCGGCCTTCCGGTTCCTGGTCGAGTTCACCAGGGCGAACGAGACGTTGTGGCTCGACCTGACCGGGCCGCAATGGTTCCTGGTCCCCGGCCTGACGCTGCTCGCGCTCAGGCTCGCGTACGGCTGGCGTCGAGGCCACTACGATGCCCTTTTCAAACGGAAGGTCACGACATGAGCGCAGGGATGGGGCTACGGGGAGACCGCATCCTCCGGTACGTCAACGCGTTCTGCCCGAAATGCCACGGCCGGGACCTCGACCAGGTCGAACGGCTGAGCGGCTGGCTGGCCGAACGCGACGGCAAGGTGTGGCTGGAACGCGGCTGCCGCGAACACGGCCTGGTCCGCACGCTGTACGACGAGGACCCGGAGATCCTCTCCTACCTGGAGGAGTGGACCGCTCCCACCAAGCAGCACATCCCCGACGTGTCCGGAAACTTCGCCCCGATCCCCGGCGCGTACCTCGACGGCCTGCCCGAGATGCAGACCCAGCACACCTGCATCCTCCTGGAGGACATCGCCGAGGCGTGCAACCTGCGCTGCCCCACCTGCTTCGCCGACAGCTCGCCCGACCTGACCGGCGTCGTCCCGGTGGCCGACGTCCTGGCGAACGTGGACCAGCGTCTGGCCAGGGAGAACGGCAAGCTCGACGTCCTGATGCTGAGCGGCGGCGAGCCCACGCTCCACCCCGAGCTGAAGACCCTCCTCGCCGAGCTGGTGAGCCGGCCGGTCACCCGCATCCTGATCAACACCAACGGCGTGCTCATCGCCAGGGACGACGCGCTGCTCGACCTGCTCACCGAGCACCGCGACCGGGTGGAGGTCTACCTCCAGTACGACGGCTCGTCGGCCGAGGCGTCCAAGCACCACCGCGGCGGCGACCTGCGCCGGATCAAGGCGGCGGCCGTACGGCGGCTGTCGGAGCGGGAGATCTTCACGACCCTGGTCATGACCGCGGCCCTGGGCGTCAACGACGGCGAGATCGGCGACGTCGTGCGCCTCGCGCTCGACACGCCGTTCGTCGGCGGCGTGTCGCTGCAACCCCAGTTCGGCTCGGGAAGATCGGGCGTCATCGACCCGTCCGACCGGCTCACCCACACCGGCGTGCTCAAGCGGCTCGGCCCGCAGACCGGCGGCCTGGTGACCTGGCGCGACCTGACCGCGCTGCCCTGCTCGCACCCCCACTGCTGCTCGGTCGGCTACCTGATCCGCGACGACGCCCGGCAGTGGCGCTCGCTGGTCGCCCTGATCGGCCACGACCGCCTCAAGGAGAACCTGGGCCTGGTCTCCAACCGCATCGCCGACTCCGAGCTGCCGCGCGAGCTGCGGATGGCCGTCCAGGAATCGCTGCTGGGGCTGCTGTCGGAGCAGTCGTCGCTGTCCCACCCGCAGATCGGCGACCTGTGGCGGGACATCTGCGAGAACTGCGACCTCGGCGTCGCCACGCTGCTCACCCTCGCCTCCTCGGCGCTGCCCGGCCGGCGGAAGAAGCTGCGCAGGATGCTGGGCGAGCGGGTGGTGCGGATCACGATCAAGCCGTTCATGGACATCTCGACCATGATCGAGGAGCGGCTCACGCAGTGCTGCGTGCACGTCGGCACGCGTGCCGAGCAGGACCAGTGCGCGCCGTTCTGCGCCGTGCAGGCCTGGCCGCAGTTGTCGCGGCAGCGGCTGTCCGCGGTGGCCGCCAAGCCGGGGCTGGTGATCCTCTGAAGAGCCAGCCGTACGATCCGCTCCGGTTGTGCGTGTACGCCACCGTGGCGCTGCTGGCCTGGCTGCTCGGGCCGTGGGCGGTGCTCGGCTTCGCGGCGCTGGGGTTCGCCGGGTACTGGAAGGCGCGGCGGGCCGGGCTGACCCGGAGCAAATGCCTGCTCAGGGACACCCGGCTCGTGCTGGCCTATCTCGGGCTGATCGGGCTCGCCGCGGTGGTGGGAATCGTCCTGTCGCTGCGGTGATCAGCTCGCGGGGACGTACAGGATGAGCGACTCGGCGATGCAGGCCGGCCGGCGCTCGCCCTCGATCTCGATCGTCATCTTCAGGTTGGCCAGATAGCCGGCCGGGGTGCCCTTGACGTCGGTGAGCTCGCCCACGGCCCTGACCCGTGCGCCCACGGGCACCGGCCGGGGGAAACGGACCTTGTTCAGCCCGTAGTTGACGCCCATCGCGATGCCCTCGACGCGCACCATCTCGAACATGAACGTCGGCAGCAGCGACAGGGTCAGGAAGCCGTGGGCGATCGTGCCGCCGAAGGGCCCCTCCTTGGCGCGCTCCACGTCCACGTGGATCCACTGGTGGTCGTCGGTGGCGTCGGCGAAGAGGCCGACCTGCTCCTGGGTGACGGTGCGCCACTCGGTCGGGCTGAACGTCTCGCCCACGGCCGCCTTGAGTTCCTGTACGTTCGCGAAGGTCCGCATGGCCACGAACGCTATTGCGCGGGCGGGACGGCTGCCAAGTTGAGCAACCGGTACTCCTTCCCCGAGACCATCCAGAAGACGATCGTGCTGGGCTCGGCGGACATGTCGTCGCCCCACCAGATCCCGGGCCGCTCGAACGTCACCAGCGCGCCGGTCGCGAGGTCGTACACCTCGCCGTTGGACACCGCGAAGCGGTCGAGAGCCGGGTAGTCGGCGAGCCGGGGCGCGAGGCCGAGCCCCTGGGGCTCGATCGCGCCGGTCCCGTCGGCCCGCTGCAGGTACGAGCGCCCGCCCTGGGCTCCCCAGCACCAGAACGGCCCGCACCGCAGCGTCACGACGTCCCGGGGGGCGACGACGCGCACGGTGTGGGGGTCGCCGGACAGGTCCACGACCTTGGTCTGGACCTTCTGCGAGTCGTCCGCGTCCGTGGCCCACGGCCATCTGATGAGGTGCAGGCCCTCGCTGCCGGGGATCAGCCGCGGCGCTTCGCCGCCTGCGAGCGGCATCCACCACACGCCTCCGCCGCCCTCCGACCAGATGATCCGGTCACCGTTGACGGCGATGCGCTCGATCCGGAGGTGCTCGCCCGTCATCGCGGCGACCCGCCGGGGCGCGCCGCCCGCGAGCGGGGCCGTCCAGATCTCGCGTACGGGGGTGCCGTCGTCGCGGAGGGCCTTCACGTACCAGGCGAGGTTCGTCCCGTCGAACGCCGGCGGCTGGGGCAGGTACGTCCTCATGCCGGGAGGGACCGTCAGGCCGGCGAGCTCGCGGAACGTCCGGGTGACCGTGTCGTACACCTCGAACAGGCGGAACGTGTCCTCCCTGGGGCCGGTGGCGACCAGGATCCGCGTGGCGTCGAACGCGGTGAGCGGGAAGCGCCGCCATCCGTCCGGCCCTTGCGCGGGCATCGTGGTGACCGCCTGCGGCCACGCCCGTTCCAGGGGCACGACCTGCGGGGCGGCGACGGGCCGCGGCGCCTCCTCCCGTCCGTTCCCGGTGGTGAGCGTGACGGCCGCGATCACCGCCGCCACCGCCGTCGCGGCGGCCAGCCCCTGTGTACGCCGCCTGCGCCGTCGCCGTCTGCGCGCCGCCACCCCGCCGAGCAGCCTGGACGGTTCCGGCGCACGGTCCGCCGCCGCCCGCAGGGCCTCCGTCAGGTCGTCCTCGCTCCTCATGTTCGTCCCTTCTCGAACAGCCCTGGCCTGATGCGCAACGTCTGGAGCGCCCGGAACGCCTGGCTGCGGACGGTTCCGCGGGAGATGCCGAGGATGTCGGCGATCTCCTGGTCCGACAGGTCCTCGTAGTACCGCAGCACCAGGACGACCCGCTGCCTGCGCGGCAGCGTCGCCAGCTCCCGCCACAGCTCGCCGGAGGAGTGGCTGTCGGTGTACGCCCCCTCGGGCACCTCGCCCGTGAGCTGCTCCCTGCGCCGCCGGCGCCACCAGCTCACGTGCTGCCGCGCCATGATCGTGCGGACGTAGGACTCCGGGTTGTCCTTGTTGCGCACCTTGCGCCAGGTGTCCCCGAGCTTGAGCAGCGCCTCCTGGACGAGGTCGGCGGCGTCGTCCGGATTCCCGGTGAGCACGTATCCGTACCGGAGCAGGGCTGCGCCACGCGCTTGCACGAACTCCTCGAACTCCACAACACCCAGACGCACGGGCGTCCCGGACTGTTGCAAAGATCTTTTACTCGAAACCATCGCATGCATGTTCGAGTCCGCGCTACAGTTCTGGGTATCGAAATCGAACAAGGGTTCGGCCTGGTGAGAGGGGGTGTGTCCGATGACGATGCTCGCCACAGCTCCCGCTCGGACACGCCGTAGCACTTTCTTCCCAAATCTAAGACGGCCGCTATATCCGGCAATAAAGTCCGAGAGCGTGGACCCTGTGCGCAATCCCTACGCCCCCGGCGCCGGGCAGCGTCCGCCGGAGCTGGCCGGGCGCGACCGTGAGCTGCAGCAGTTCGAAGTGGTGCTGGAGCGGGTCGCCCGAGGCCGCCCCGAGCGCAGCATGGTCGTCACCGGCCTGCGCGGCGTCGGCAAGACCGTCCTGCTCAACACGTTCAAGTCCATGGCCATGCAGCGGCTGTGGGGCACGGGCAAGATCGAGGCCCGGCCCGACCAGTCGATCCGGCGTCCCGTGGCGGCCGCCCTGCACATGGCCATCCGCGAGCTGGCGCCGCGCCACCGCGCGCCCGAGCGCATCGAGGAGTTCCTCGGCGTGCTGAAGGCGTTCGCGATGCGCGACCCGTCCGCGGCCAAGGGCACCTCCCACTGGTCGCCCGGCATCGAGGTGCCCGCCAGCCGCGGGCGCGCCGACTCGGGCGACCTGGAGATCGACCTCACCGAGCTGTTCGTCGACGCCGCCGGCGTGGCGACCGACCTCGGCGTGGGCATCGCGCTGTTCATCGACGAGATGCAGGACGTGCAGTCCGCCGACGTCTCCGCGCTCTGCGCCGCCTGCCACGAGCTGTCCCAGTCGGGCGGGCCGCTGATCGTGGTGGGCGCCGGGTTGCCGCACCTGCCGAGCGTGCTGTCGGCCAGCAAGAGCTATTCCGAACGGCTCTTCCGCTACGCGCGCATCGACAAGCTCGACCGTGAGGCCGCCGACCTGGCGCTGATCCTGCCCGCGCGGGAGGAGAAGGTCGAGTTCACCCAAGAGGCCCTCGACGCGCTCTACGAGGCCGCCGACGGCTATCCCTACTTCGTCCAGGCGTACGGCAAGGTCGCCTGGGACCTCGCGCTGCGCAGCCCGATCACCCTCGACGACGTCAAGGTGTCCGCGCCCGAGGCCGAGGAGGAGCTCGCCGTGGGCTTCTTCGGCAGCCGCTACGAGCGGGCCACCCCCGCCGAGCGCGACTACATGCACGCCATGGCCCAGATCGGCGACGAGCCGGTCGCCACCGCCGACGTGGCCGACGCCCTCGGGCGGAAGCCGTCCAGCCTCTCGCCCGCCCGCGACAGTCTGATCAAGAAAGGGCTCATCTACAGCGCCGAACGCGGTCTGATCGCGTTCACGGTGCCGCACTTCGGAAGGTTCCTGCGGGCTCAACCCATTTGAGCGCCGCCCCTAGACCTCTATTGGGCTGTCTAGTGGGGAAGCTAGACAGCCCAATAGAGCTGTATCGCCATGCCCGGATAGAGAAATCTAGGGCTCTCTAGCGTCATGCCGATACGGACGTATATTCCGGCAGAGAATCGCTGTCGTCGCTGCTCACGACCGCCACGCGCACCGCCGGACGCCGTCCGCTCAGGTAGACCGCGAAGACCACGTCGTCGTGGTCGTGGCCGGTGAAGACGAAGAAGCGCCAGCACAGCTCGCGCCAGCTGTCGTACGGTTCGGACGAGGTCAGCGCCTCCCGGTACGTCCGCCACGGGCCGCTGGACCTGAGCCTGGAGAGCATCACCTGCTCGGCGGGGCCGGGGCGCTGCTCGCAGGGGGCGCGGTACCGTACCCGATCGATCAGCTCCTCGATCTCGGGGGAGAGCAGCGCGATCACCGCCACCCCCGCGGCCGTGAACCAGGTCGGATGGGTCATCGCCGCCCAGCCCGACGCCGGCGCGGCCACCGACAACGCCGACATCCCGGTCAGCACGACCGTCCGGCCGATCGAGCGCATGCCGACCGGCGCCGAGCTGACCTCGCCGAAGCAGCCGCATCCCGCGTCCGGACGTCGCCTGCGCAGCTCGATCAGCACGTACGTGGACAGAGCGAAGAAGCAGACCGTCCCCCACCTGAAGATCGGCGCGGTGGTGGCCAGCAGCCCGACGGCGAGCACCAGCTCGCCCGCCGCGCAGACCAGCAGCGAGGGCGCCCGCATCCGGCCGGGCATGAGCACGGCCGGGCCCAGCCTGGACAGGGCGCCCGGCTCCCCGCCCCCGCGGACCGTGACCACCTTCGCGCCGGTGCCCATGACCAGCAGCACGATCAGGATCGGCAGCTGCGATTCCAGCACGCCCGTCTCCAGCACGTCCGTCACCCCAATCCGATCTGAGCGTTGAAGCAGCCTTTGATCAACTCGCCGCCCAGCTCGACGAACGAGGCCGGCGACAGCTCGGCGACCCGGCCGCGCGGCGAGGTCTCGCACTCGACGCAGCGATCGCAGAACCGCCCGGCCAGGCATCCGCAGGCGACCACCGGCAGGTTGGCCGTGCGGCCGGCGCAGGTGTTCCTGATCTGCAGCAGCGAGCCGATGGCGAGGTAGGGCAGGCCGGCGCAGGAGAGCCCGGCGTCGGGGCAGCCGGTGTCCACGCGTTCCAGCATCGGGTACGCCGCGCCGCGCTCCTCCTCGTCGAACGTGTCGGACCAGGTGGCGGTGCCGGAGATGCGCGCCTGCGCCCCGGCGTAGGCCGGCGGCGGAGCCGGGACGCTGCCCGACCGGTGGGCGGGCTGCGAGGTCGCCGGCAGCAGCGCCAGGGCGGAGCCGTCGCGCCTGATCCCGATCGCGTCGAACAGGTAGCCCGGCTCGAACTTCGGATGCCGCACCTGCAGCCGTCCGGTGGCCGGGTAGGGGATGACGATCGTGCGGGGGCCGCGGTGGGGGCCGCAGTCGAGCTCGACCGTCAGCTCCCCGCGCCCCTCGATCGAGACGATCGTGCCGGTGAGGCGCGTGGTGTCGGCCCAGATCCGCTCGACCACGCGGCCTTCGCGCAACGTGCGCATGAGCACCATGGAGCCCACCGGGAGGTCCGCGGGCGCGATCTCCGCGCCGTGCCAGGCCGTGGCCCAAGGGGCGATCACCAGCCGCTCCTCGGTGCCTTCTGGGGTCTCGATGGCGATGAGATGCGGGCTCACGTCAAGGATCTCGCCGGTGACGGCGCATAAAGGCGCGCCGTCGGCCGGGTCGGGGCCGGCGATGCCCGGGGCGCGGCCCAGCGCGGCGGCCGCGAGCAGTCTGCGGCGATCGACGTTCGGATAGCCCATCCGCCCTCCCTCGTCAGGTACTAGGTTCACATGACTCCGGAGCGGCTCGTGCCGCGGCGAACAGATGGGAGCAAAATACGCATCCCCGGGGAAGGTAGCTGACACCCGCCTTCGAACAATCTGCCACCGACCTTGACTGACCTTTGTCTTCGTCGGGCCGAAACCTGAATTGTGGCTCAGTCGCAAAAGGGCATCAGGCTGCGATTCTGGCCACGATGCAGACCACCGGGTGGGAAGAGGAGTTCCGCGAGTACGTCATGGCCCGCGGTCCCGCGCTGCTGCGCGCCGCCCGTCAGCTCACCGGGCATCCGCTGGACGCGGAGGACCTGTTGCAGAGCGCCCTGGCCAAGACGTACCTGGCGTGGGGCAAGATCGAGGACCGGGGGGCGCTGGACGGGTACGTCCGCCGGGCGATGGTCAACATCAACATCTCGCAGTGGCGGCGGCGCAAGCTGGAGGAGTACCCGTCGGACGATCTGCCCGAGGTGGCCACGGCGGACCCGCCGGCCTGCGGGGAGGTGCACGAGCTGCTGGAACAGGCGCTGGAGGGGCTGCCCGAACGGATGCGGGCCGCGATCGTGCTGCGGTACTACGAGGACATGACCGAGCCGGAGATCGCCAGGACGCTCGGGATCAGCGTCGGCACGGTCAAGAGCACGGTGTCGCGGGCGATGGGCAAGCTCAGGAGCGCCTTGGGGATCCCCTCGGACGCGGGAGGGCCGGGGGTCCCGGAGACGTCCTCGTAGGAGCGCTCCAAGGATCAGTTGAGCGAGGGGGTGGTCTCCTCGGCGCCGGCGGTCGCGCAAGGGCGGACGACGTCTCTGATCTTGCGGAGCGTCTGCAGGAACGCGGTGAGCTCGTCCTGGCTCAGCAGGCCGGTGAAGGTGTCCTCGATGTCCTGAAGGTGCTGGGGGAGGACGCTCGCCAGCCGGTCGCGGCCCTCGTCCGTGAGCGCGGCGTAGGAGGCCCTGCGGTCGGTGGCGCACGCCTGCCTGGTCACCAGGCCCTCGCGTTCGAGCCGGTCGACGACCCTGGTCACGCCGCTGGTGGACAGGCCCGTCTGGGCGGCCAGGTCGGTCATCCGCAGCGCCTGCCGCGGTGATCGGGCCAGGCGGATGACGGTCTCGAAGTCGATGCCCGACAGCCCAGCCGCGCTGAAGACTGGCTGCATCCGGGCCGTCAGACCTGCGTGAACCTCGGCGAGCAGGCCCATCGCCGTCAGCCTGGGGTCATCGATGTGCTTCACGTCCATACTTTAACCGACGTTAGTTGACTCGCGGAATATTCCTCGTGTAGACATTTGTTGCCGCAGACATCCGCACAGCAACGTTCCCAAGGAGAACCCGATGAGCACCCGCACCTGGGAGTCCCTGACCATCCCCGCCGCCGGCACGTACAACCTCGACGTGGCCCACACCCGCATCGGGTTCGTGGTCAAGCACATGATGGTGAGCAAGGTCCGCGGCCGCTTCGGCGACTTCAGCGGCACCGTGACGATCGCGGAGAACCCGCTGGAGTCCACGGCCGAGCTGACGATCAAGACCGCCAGCATCGACACCGGCGTCGGCGACCGCGACGGCCACCTGCGCAGCGACGACTTCCTCGCCGTGGACAAGTTCCCCGAGATCACCTTCCGCAGCACCCGCGTGGTCGGCCACTCCGGCGACGAGTTCACCGTCGTCGGCGACCTGACCATCCGCGACGTCACCAAGGAGGTCGAGCTCACGGTCGAGTACGGCGGCGCCGGCACCAACCCCTGGGGCAACTCGGTCTGGGGCTTCTCCATCAACACCGAGTTCGACCGCGAGGAGTTCGGCCTGACCTGGAACCAGACCCTGGAGGCCGGCGGTGTGCTCGTGGGCAAGAAGGTCAAGATCGAGATCGAGGGCGAGGCGAACCCCGCCTGAGCTGGGTTATCCACACCCCGGAAGCCCGCCCTGGCATGGGGCGGGCTTCATCCACAGGTGGTTACCCACAGGCTGTTGATAACTCTTGGTGAAGGCACGACGCGCAACCGCTTTGCCGCCTCGGCAGAAGGCCGGTACGCTGTGCTGAGCCGCGATGGCTTCCAGGAGGATTCGCCTAGTCAGGTCTATGGCGCCGCACTGCTAATGCGGTTTGGTGGCAACACCATCCGGGGTTCAAATCCCCGATCCTCCGCAGGTGAAAGGCCCTCTCCCCGAACTCGGGGGGAGGGCCTTTCGATCTTTCCGGGCGTCGTAGTTGCAGTGCTAGTTGCAACGGCTCTCCCCAGAGAGCCGAGGCGAGTCGTTCCCTGGCATCGCGCATCAGCGGTGTGGATACGTGGGTGTACCGCTCAGTGGTGATCACGCGGGTGTGGCCAGGACCTGTTGAACGACATGGATGTTCACACCCTGCTCATGGCGGCGCATGGACGCGGACCTCCCGAACGCCGGCTTGCTTGAGGAAGGCTTCTCACATCCTCCAGTCGTCGGTGCGCTCGATGGGTGTGCCGTGCGTGGATATGCACCCCAGGGCATGATCCTCTCAGCGCACTACGTCCCCGCTCGGCACCTTGGATCTCGCGGTGCGCCTTGAGCTGGGCGAGGAGCTCGGGCGGGCGCTGGAGAGTGAGCTTGCTCTTGCGCTGACGGAAGACGGGCCATCGCCCGTTCGCTTGGGGCACTTGTCCGCATGGCTGGCGCAGTCCTTGAGGCAGGGCCGCTTGTGATGAGCGTGGCCTGCTTGGGCGCAGTCCGGGCGGAGATATCCCGCCTGCAGTCCCCGTATGGGGGAGTTCGAGCTCAACCTGATCAGCCGCGCCGAGCGGGGTGCCCGCACCCTGTGCGGTTCCTACACCCGCCTGAACTCCACACGCGGGTTGAAAGTGCACTGCACAGCCGCCTGTCGCGCAGGGCGAGGCCCTCGAAGACCGGACCGATTCGCCAGCCGAAAGTCACTGGAGTTCGGCGACTTCGGGCTAGGACCCAGCGCCAAAGACGGCTGGGCCAACAAGAAGAGTGCCTACCTTGGTGATGCGTGATGTGACTACCGTCAGTTGAATAACTGTAGCGGCCTGGCCACTAGGTGAAGAGATAGACGGCGCCCATGGTCGAGTCATGGCTGGTCTGTGTGGTTCGGTGGAAACACGGACAGGAGAGCCGTGCCGGCGTCGAAGGCGTGCACCTTGCAGTGATCACCGAGGTCGCGCGACTGGGCTTCGGGTCCGAAGAACGCCCCAGCGGTCAGAAGCAGGCATGCCGTCCAATGCTGTGGACGAAGCGGTCCGCCGGATTGCCGCGAACGTAACGACGGAAGGTTGGCAGGCTACGCTCGCCAAGGAAGGCTCTGATCTTCTCGGCAGGAGTCTTTGGGCGGAGGTTCAGGCGTCGAAGCGCCGAGGTTGTGATCCCCTTGCGGCGGCTGCGCGGAGGCTCCTGGAAGCGAAGGAGCAGGCTCACGAACTGGTTGCCGACGCACTGGTGGGCAAGCCCGCCGCTGACCGGGCAGGGGCCTGCCTGGTGGAAATCCTCCGAAACTACGCGAAGAAAATCCCGATCCCAGGCGAAGAAGTTCTGGCGATGTCAGCTCAGGCGCTACGGATCATGGGAATCTACTTCTGTACGGCCGCCGGCATCCTCAATCAGTGTAAGTGCCTTGAGGATCTGGCCGAAAGCGTCGCGAAGGCACAGCTCGAAGAGGTGCTGAAAGTGGGCCTGGGTGGGTGGGCCGACAAGGTGCCGACTGGTCGGATGTAGATCATCGGCAGCGTGATCGACGCCGATGCCGGGTTGCAGTTCGGGTTGCAGTTCATTCGTGCTCCAACTCGTCCCAGGACGACTGCCCAACCATGTTGGTCCAGGTGGGACGGAACGACACGATCTCGCCTCTATCTGCCGAGGCGGTCCGGTGGCAAAACCGTCCGGGGCTCAAATTCCCGATCTCCGCCAGGCGAAAGGTCCTTCCTCGATCTTCGGGGAAGGACCTCCTTCGATCCCTGCGGGGATGTGGGTCGCAGTTCGGTCGTCATCCCCAGAGCACCGCGCCCATGAGGTCGCTGGCGTCCTTCATCTGAGTGAGTGTTTGAGATCAGCGATCTTCATTAGTCGCAGACGATTCTGGCTTGTCGCCGAGCGGGGCCCATGCGGGTGAGACGGCGGGCCATACCC
>NZ_JBIAOF010000007.1:0-513900 GCF_042878785.1 Nonomuraea sp. NPDC003560
GGCCCGACGTCGGTGAGCACGGTCTTGGACCGGCTGCCGTTGCGGGTGTTACCCGTCTCATTGCCGGAGCGTTCGTGCTTGTCGTGCCCGAGATGATCGGTGATCTCGCCCTCCAGCGCGGACTCCAGCACCAGCTTGGTCAGCCGGCCAAGCAGCCCGTTCTCACCCACCAGCTCCACTCCTTCGGCTCGCGCCTGGTCGACCAGCCTGGCCACCAGCTCCCGGTCCGTCGAGTTGTCCGGCTTCTTGCGCGCCACCGCGGCGTCCTCCAGGTCGATCTCCGTCGATGCCTGGATCACAGTACTCATCAGGGGTGCCCTCCATGATCAGGAGTTACACCGTTGTTCTTACAGTCCCGCCCACGCTCGTGGAACCGCTCACTCCAGCGGAGCCGCACCGTTCGTGATTTGGGCTTCCGGGCAGTCGGCTGAGTTTCGGCTGCGGGTTCAGGGTGCCGTGGGAACCATCGTCTGCCGGATGCGTGGCAATCGTCCTTGATCGATTCTCGGCTGGTTCGGGCCTTCTGCGAGGCGAAGGCGGGGCGTAGGCACTGATCAGGGTCGATCATGGCGAAGCCGAGACGCGGGCGGCGTCTCCGCCGCTGAGGGTGCTCTTGGTTCTCGGCTTCAGGGGGGTGGTACTGGGGCGATTCGCGTCAACCGAGTTATGAGCAGTGGGGTCGACCAGGAGGTGTGTTCGTCGACTGTGTCGGCATCGACGGGCGCCACGGGGAAAGTGTTCCGGTGTAGGGGAGCCGGGGCAGCGGGAGGGTTTTCGCTGGAGCCGCGTGATGTCGGTGCTGCGGCGTTTGCATGCGTGCCTAGTTTTGGAGAGGTGCGGCTGGAGTCGTTCGCCGATGGCTTGATGGAGCAGCAGGCAGGGGGCGGCGCAAGCGGCATGGGGGCGTACTGAGGATGGACATGCTGGGGTGGGTTACAGGGTCTGTTTGGTCGTGATGGAGGCGGTTGTCCCTTCGGGGGAGGGGCTTGGTGCCCGCCTGCTGTCCCATCGACTGCGGGGGGCAGGGCTTACGCGCTCGTGGGGGCTTGGGTGTGAACATCGATGGTGGGTTTGTGCGGTATTGCACGACCCCAAAGGGGCGGCCCGCGCGGGCACAGGTGTAGGGGTTGGTGCTCGCGCGGGCCGGAATGGGGGAACTGGTAGGTGCCCGCGCGGGCAAAATGGAGGGGGATTCTAAGTGCCCGCGCGGGTGTCTATGGGATCCGGTATCGGATCGATCTGTCCTACTTGAACAGGTGGGTGTGGAGCTGTTCGCTGTTTCGGCTTGCTCAGGGTGAAGATTACTAGCCGGTGGCCTAGTTGTGGTAGCGAATTCTTATCTTGATGCTGACGGAACGGCGAAGGTAGACGGTTCAGGGCGAGTGGGGCCAGGTGCTTTTTGTGGCCTTAGGTGTAATTGTCGCGGATTTGAGGGGTTGTCTAGTGGGATTTGAGTCTTTTGAGAGTTTCGAGTTGTGCGGGTTGGTGGCTGGGTGATGCTCTGGGGGAGGGGGTCTTCTTCGACTTGTGACTCCGCTAGGACCCGTGCCTATGTTCCGTCCTCGGTCCCGCGTTTGTGGCGTTCGTAGCAGGTGTGCCAGGGGGCGTAGCATTTTGGGATTTCTCGCTAGGTCGATCCGGTCTCAAAGCGCCAAAGGATTCCCTTCACTGCCTGCCGGTGCCCACGCCAGGGGCGGCCAGGGCCTGCTGCGGACGGGAGTAGGGGGCGGTCTGATCCCATGTTTTGTCGGTCAACTCGCTACGTGTTACCACGGCTCACTATTTAAGTGGGATCCGAGGGAAGTGGTAAGGGGCTCCTTGGAGCGTTCTTCGGCTGAAAGTGTGTGAGCGGGGTAGGAACGGCGAAAATGCCTGGGTCTTTGGGCGATAGGTCGCAGCTTATCAAGCTGATGTTGTTGGGGGCCTGATGAGATGATATTGCCACTGTGTGGTATCTGATGTGCGGTTGTAGAAGTTCCTCGTGGCTTGCTTGAAGTGAGGGTGGGTAAAGGGCGGAGTGCGCTGGCTGAGGATGATGCGGTTCTGGTGATGCATGATGAGCTTTGTTCTGATGAGGGCGTGACTGCTTAGAATGGGTGACTTTCCGGCGGAGGTAGAGCGTGCTGGCCTTGGTGTAGCGCGAGTGGGCTGGCGCTGGACCGGTTGGGAGTACGGGGCGCTCGTCGTTGTGGTCCGCAGGTCAGAAGTCTGAATGCGCTCGGCGTGCACTTGGAGTTATGGACGAGCTGTATTTCTGCTTCCAGTGCAAGTCCCTCAGGGGTCTCAGAGGGTAGTTGGGAGTGGCCGCTGATGGCTGGCTCGTCTTCTAGGAGTTGGTTAAGGGGAAAGTCCGTCGATTCTGGGGAGTGTTGAGTGGCTTGAGGCATGTGCTGTGCGGGACCGAGCCTGTGGCGAGGGGGCGGCTTCAGGGGCTGGGAGAGGGTGGGCTGAGGAGGGGAGGAGAGAGGTGACCTCTCGGTTCTCGTGGTGGGGGGCGACGAAAAGTAGATTTGTTCTATGAGTGATGTACGGGTGGTGTTTCGGAAGTACGGCGGGGCGTTGCACTGGAACCATCCGGGCACGGTGCTCGGGGATGATCAATACGGGGTTTGGGTGGCCGTGCCCGGAGGGACGGTTGCCCGCAAGGGGGATGGGCCGGCGATCACCTGGGACAACCACGCGATCATGCTGTTCCCGCGGGATGCCTGGTGGACGGCATCGTTCAATGCGGCACCGCATCGCACCGAGGTCTATGTGGATGTCACCACGGTTCCCGAGTGGCGAGATGGCGAGGTCACCATGTTCGATCTCGATCTCGACGTGATCAGGAAGCGGGATGGGCGGCTCATTCTCGACGATGAGGACGAGTTCGCCGAGCATCAGGTGGCGCTGGGGTATCCGCCGGAGTTGATCGCCGGGGCGGAGGCGAGCGCGCGGTGGCTGATGGATGCGGTCGGGGCTCGTAGAGGGCCGTTCGGGGGAGCGCACGTGAAGTGGCTTGCGATGATGGAATGAGTGCCGTCGGTCCGGATGGTGGGTGGAGTGGGCGGCAGGCTAGGGCTTGCGCCGGCGGCCGACATGGCAGGGTGCGTTGGAGTGTCGGGTGGGTGGCTGGAGCTGCTCAGGTGGGTGACCTTGGCTTCCGGACGGTGATGGTGATGGGTGGTTGGGGAGCACCTAAACGTGGTGTGAAGCTTGCGTCCGTTGAGGTGCCGCGGGTTCCTGTGTCATGGCTTGTTGTTGGAGAGCGGCTGGTTGTGGCTTCCTTCGCTCGCGCTGGTAGGTGAGTGTTCGCCCGCCTTTGCTGCGCCAAGGCGGGCAATCGATGATCGTGGCAGGGCGGTCTGCGGCCTTCGCCAGGTGGTCGATCACGCTGGGGTCGATCGTCGCGTGGGGCTTCGGCTCGCAGGGCGAGCCATCAGCGACCTCGTGCGGGCTCTCCGGTGTGAATCCGAGGCTTGGAGATCGACGCGTGCCTGGTGCATCGCTGTTCTCTGCGACGGTGGCTCGTTTCGCGACAGAGGCATCGGCGGGTGAGGAGTGAGGCACCGCTGGGTTGGTGTCTGTTCGTCTGAGGGTGTGAGGTGCCGGGTCGCAGGGCGGCGCTACTGATCAGGCGGTTCCGTGTTGCGGTGAGTTGTCGGCGGCTGTCCTGTTGGTGGTGAGGCGTGGGGCTCGCTGTGGGCTGCACCGTTGATGGTCTCTTGGAGCTCCGGGCCCGCTGTTGGCTCGGTTCGGAACGGTGATCGGTCACTGGTTCGTGGCCGGGCTTCGGGGGCTGGTACAGGCCGTTGGAGTGCGGCTACTCAAAGAGGCGGAGCGCGGTTGCGATGGCGGAGAGGCGATGGGGGGACGCCAGGCCTGCGTGGTAGAGGTGGAATTCTGTGGCGCCGGCATCGGCGTACATCTTCAGTTGTTCGGCCAGGGCGGCTGCGTCGGCGGGGCGGGGTGGGAGCGTCAGGACGTAGGCGCCTACTCGTTGGCCGGGCGTGCAGAGGTTCGCCAGGGCTGTGAGGCGGGCGGCGTCGGTGCGGGTGTCGCCCCAGCAATTGCCTACGAGGACGTTCAGGTTCGGGTCGCCCGAGGGGAGGGCGGCGAAGGCGCCGGTAGCCCATGGGTTCGGGTCGGCGTGCAGCGTGATGGGGATGTTCGGCGCTGTTCGCCGGGCGGCTGAGATGAGGCGGTGGCGGAGGGAGGCTGACAGTCTCACCCGGCTTGCTCTTACCTCGTCGGCGAGGGGGCCGAGGGCGAGGTCCATCGTGTCGATGGGGTGGTGGGGGGTGGGATGGCCGGTGGTGTCCGAGGCGGTGGGGGTGCGGACTGTGGTGTTTGGAAATGACCGAGCAGCGCTTTCGGCCGCTACACCCCGGGTGCCTGGCGTTGGGTCCCCTGACGCTCGGGGCGCCGAGCCTCGGGCTTCTGGGGCTCGGTTCTCCGAAGGGAGGGTCCGTGAGGGTGGGGTCTCTGAGGTGAGGAGTCGTGAGGCTGGGGTCTCTGAGGCTTGGGTTTCTGAAGTGGGGGCCTCTGAGGGCGGGGTTTCTGAGGTTGGCCGACCGGAAGCTGGTGTCTCCGAGGCTGACGTCTTCGAGGCTGGGGGCCCTGGAGTTGGGGTCTCCGCGGCCGAGGGCCACGGGGGTGGGGTGCCCAGGAGCGGGGTGCCGGGGCCTGTGGAGGGGGATTTCGGGGGGTGGGGGGTTCGGGAGACGGCCTGTGCGCTGCTTGGAGCTGCGGGCGGCGCGCCTGTCGTGCGTGTGGCCGCGGTGGAGGCGGCTTGGGACAAAGAGGTCGCGGTGGAGGCGGTTGGGGACAAAGAGGTCGCGGTGGAGCTGGTTGAGGTGTCGGCAGCCGAAGGGGCGGTGGTTGGGGTTTCGGAGGCAACGGCGGGGTTGGTTGAGGCGGGTGGGGGGTTGGTGGGCAGGGGGACGGTGGTGGAGGACGGCCTGCCGGTGTCGATGGTGGTGCGGACTTGTGCGGCGGTTTCCGGGGGGTATTGAGGGGCGCAGGCGGTGCAGAAGCACAACGAGAGGAGGGCGGCGTCGGTGGGGGTCCAGTCGGCGCCGGACGTCTTCTCGTGCACGCCCTGATGCCCGAACCCCATCGGCCCGCACGCCTCCAGGATCAGGCCGTCCGGTTCGGCGAGGGTGAGGATCTCCGTGACGAGGGTCTCGCAGTACGCCAGGACGTCCTCATGGGCGGGGCAGAGCGCGTACGGGTACGGGTCGCCGAAGGCGTTGCGCACGACCACCTCGGGGAACCGGCTTCCGAGGTAGGAGTTGTGCGTGAGGACGACCCAGGCGTGGACCTTCAGGCCGGCCTGCCGCAGGGCCGTCTGGGCCTGGAGGTAGGCGTCCGGCGGGGTCCAGGTGGGGGCGGCGGGGACCAGGCGGGACCAGGCATGGGGGCGGATCGGCAGGTAGAAGGCGGGATGGGGTACGTCCAGGACGCGGTGTGCCGGGTGGTACGGCGTGGCGGCGCGGGTGGAGTGGTAGCCGGCGGCCAGGGCGATCGTGTCCACGCCCAACTCGGCCAGGCGGGCGGGGGCGGCCGGGTCGCCGACGACGTCCCAGGGGTAGACGTAGGCGACGTTCACCAGCGAGGGACCTTCGCGGAGAAGGAAGGTTCGATGCGCCGCATGTAGGTCGTGTCGTCGCGGGCGCGGAGGCCGCAGGTCTCGTACTGCTCGTGCATGACCGCCAGCGCGTCGCGGTCCAGTTCGACGCCCAGGCCCGGGTCGGTGGGCACCGGTACGGCGCCGTCGACGAAGCGCAGGCTGCCGGGGAGCACCACGTCCTGGCCGTCCTGCCAGGGGGTGTGGGTGTCGCAGGCGAAGGTCAGGTTCGGGGTGGCGGCGGCCAGGTGGGTCATCGCGGCCAGGCTGATGCCGAGGTGGGAGTTGGAGTGCATCGACAGGTCCAGGCCGAAGGTGCCGCAGAGGGTGGCGATGTGCGCGGATCGTACGAGGCCGCCCCAGTAGTGGTGGTCCAGCAAGAGCACGCCGATCGCGCCGGCGGCGACGGCGGGCGGCAGGTGTGCGGGGGTGACGACGCACATGTTCGTGGCGAGCGGCATCGGGACGGCCCTGGCCACCTCGGCCATGCCCGCGATGCCCGGCGTGGGGTCCTCCAGGTACTGGAGGGCGCCGTCGAGTTCGCGGCCGACGCGGATGGACGTCTCGACGGTCCAGGCGGCGTTGGGGTCCAGGCGGAGGGGGACGCCGGGGAACGCCTCGTGCAGGGCGCGGATGCCGGCGATCTCCTGGTCGGGCGGCAGGACGCCGCCCTTCAGCTTGATCGAGGAGAAGCCGTGCTCCTTGATCAGGAGGCTGGCCTGCGCCACCAGGGCCGCCTCGTCGAGGGCCGGGCCGAAGCGGTCGGGGTCCGCGCCGGGGTGGCCCGCCCACTTGTAGAACAGGTACGCGCTGTAGGGGACGGCGTCGCGGACGCGCCCGCCGAGCAGGTCCACGACGGGCACGCCGGCCGCTTTGCCGCGGATGTCCAGGCAGGCCACCTCGAAGGGGGAGAAGACCCGGTCGACGCTCTTCTCCTTGGTGGCGACGCCGGTCAGTCCGTGCAGGTCGGTGACGACGTCGCCGACGGTGGCCGCGATGCGCGCGTACATCTCGTTGGTCGCGTGGACGTCGAGCCCGAGCAGGACCTGCGCGCACTCGCGGACCTTGGTGAGGTGGCCGAGGTCGCCGTAGGTCTCGCCCAGTCCGGAGATGCCCTCGTCCGTGACGATCTCGACGATGGTCCGCAGGGCCCACGGCTCGTGCACGCCGGCGGCGTTGAGGAGGGGCGGGTCCCGGAAGGCGACGGGGGTGACGTGGATCTGCCGGATAATCATTTCAGAACCGCCGTCCATATATGTGAACGATAGCCAGATTTGTGGACAGGTTGCCGCAACTGTAAGAATCGAGCCGAGAAAGTGTCAAGACTCCGAAGGGCCACTCGATGATCTACGGATACGACCCCAGGACCGGTGAGACCGTGGGCGGCGGCCTGCCCGAGACCGACGGCGCCGGGGTCGACTTGATCGTCTCCGCGGCGACGGCGGCCGGCGCCGCGTGGCGCGCCACCCCGGCCGACGAGCGGGCGGCGGCGCTGGAGGCCGTCGCCGAGGCGCTCACCGCGCACGTGGACGAACTGTGGCAACTCGCCGACCGGGAGACCGCGCTCGGAGAGGCACGGCTGCGGGGCGAGGTGGCGCGTACGGCCGGGCAGTTCCGGCTGTTCGCCCAGGTCGTCAGGGACGGCGGCTACCTGGAGGCCGTCATCGACCACGCGGATCCGGCGCTCACGCCGCCGCGGCCGGACGTGCGGCGGATGAACCATCCGCTGCCCGGGGTCGTCGCGGTGTTCGCGGCGAGCAACTTCCCGTTCGCGTTCTCGGTGGCCGGCGGGGACACCGCCTCGGCGCTGGCCGCGGGGTGTGCCGTGGTGGTCAAGGCGCATCCGGGGCATCCGCACACGTCCGAGCGGGTGGCGAAGATCGTACGGAACGCCCTGCCCTATCCGGACCTGCTCGGGCTGGTGCGGGGGATGCAGGCGGGCGCCGACCTGGTACGCCACCCGCGGGTGGTCGCGGCCGGGTTCACCGGGTCGGTGGCGGGCGGCAAGGCGATCCAGAAGCTGATCGACGAGCGGGAGACGCCCATCCCCTTCTACGGCGAGCTGGGCAGCGTCAACCCCGTGGTCGTGCTGCCGTCGGCGCCGGCGCAGGAGGTGGCGAGCGGGTTCGCGGCGTCGCTGACGCTGGGGGCCGGGCAGTTCTGCACGAACCCGGGGCTCGTGTTCGTGCCCGAGGACGACGAGTTGCGCAAGGCGCTGGTCGCGGCGGTGGAGGGCACGAGCGGCGGCCCCATGCTGGCCGAGCGGATCAGGGACGGATATCTGGGCGGGCTCGGCCGGCTCGGCGAGCTGACCCTGCTGGCGGAGGGGGAGCCGGGGGAGGGGGCCTGGGCGGTGGCGCCCAAGGTGTTCACGACCGATCTGGAGTCGTTCGGCGAGCGGCTGCCGGGGATCGCGGAGGAGTGCTTCGGACCGGCGGCTGTTGTAGTGACTTATCGGGAGGTTTCCGAGCTGAGGAGGGTGCTGGAGCGGCTGGAGGGGTCGCTCACGGCGACCGTTCACGGCGGTGATCCGGACGAGGCCGAGGCGATCGTCGAGGTGCTCGGCCGGAAGGCGGGGCGGCTGATCTGGAACGGATGGCCGACCGGGGTGGCGGTCTGCTGGGCGATGCACCATGGTGGGCCGTGGCCCGCGTCGACGTCGGCGTACACATCGGTGGGGGCGACGGCGGTCGGGCGGTGGGTGGCGCCGGTCGCGTACCAGGACTGGCCGGAGGCGCTGCTCCCGGACGAGCTCAAGGACGCCAACCCCCTCGGGATCCCGCGCCGGGTGGACGGCCGCCCGCGGACGGCGTGACAGGCCGCCCACGGCCTTGGAACGCGGGCCCGCCAGGCGCTTCTCGACGCCAGGAGCGGGTCAGGGCGTGGCCAGTTCGAGGCCCCTCGCGATGAGGCGCCGCAGGGTGGCCAGGTGGTCGGGGGCCGGGTCCGTCAGGGGGGCGCGGACGCCGCCGACGTCCAGCCCCCGCATCCGCACGCCTGCCTTGACCAGCGAGACCGCGTACCCCGGCACCAGGTCCCGCAGCTCCACCAGCGGCAGGTAGAACCCGGTGAGCAGCCGCCGCACGAGCAGGTCGTCCCCGCGGGTCACCGCCTGGTGGAAGGCGAGCGCGATCTCGGGCGCGAAGGCGAACACGGCGCTGGAGTACAGGCTCACTCCGAGCCCCCGGTAGGCGGGCACGGTCAGCTCGGCGGTGGGCAGTCCGTTGAAGAACGTGAACTCCCCGGCGGGCGCGGCCGCGCGGACGGTCAGGATGATGCGCTGGAGCAGGTCGAGGTCGCCCAGCCCGTCCTTGAAGCCGATCACGTTCGGCAGGGCGGCGAGCTCGGCCACGGCGGCGGGGGAGAAGCGCGCGTTCCCCCGCTGGTAGATGACGACCGGCAGGTCGGTGGCCGCCGCCACCTCCCGCACGTACCGCACGAGCCCCGCGGGCGGCGCGCTGACCAGGTAGGGCGGCAGCAGCAGCAACCCGTCGGCGCCGCTGTCGGCGGCGGCCCGCGCGGTGGCCCTGGCGGTGGGCAGCGGCCCGCCCGCCCCGCCGAACACCGGCACGCGCCCGCCCGCCGCCGCCACCGACGTGGCCATGACCTCGGCGTAGTCGGCGAGGTCGAGGGCGTTGTACTCACCGGTGCCGCAGGCGGCGAACACTGCTCCCGCCCCGGCCGCGACCCCGGCGGAGACGTGCTCGGCCAGCACCGGCGCCGAGACGGCGCCGTCGCCGTCGAAGGGGGTCACGGGAAAGAAGAGAACACCATCCAGCCGCATTCGGCAGTCCTTCCAACGAGGGGGTCTAGCGGATGCCCTCCCTGCGCAGAGTGGCAGCCAGCTTGCGGGTGTGCTTGATCACCGCTTCGGTGACGCGCTCGATCTCGGCGGGCGGCGACCCGGCCGGCATCGAGCAGCTGATCGCGTCGGTGGCCGGGATGCGGTAGTCGACCGCCACGGCCACGCAGGCCACGCCGGGGGTGCCCTGCTCGCGTTCGAGGGCCCAGCCGCGGGTGCGGACCTGGTCGAGCTCGCCGGTCAGCTTGGTCAGGTCGGTGATGGTGTGCTCGGTCAGCGCCGGCAGCGGGTCGGGCAGCAGGGCCACGACCTCGTCGTCGGTGAGCTGGGCGAGCAGCACCTGGCCGAGCGCGGTGACGTGGGCGGGCAGCCGCCGGCCCACCCTGGGGATCACGTGACCGGCCTCGCGCGACTCGCGGGTGGCCAGGTAGAGGACGTGGGCCTCGTCCCTGCGGGCGAAGTGCACGGTCTGGCCGATCTCGTCGCGCAGGTCCTCCAGGGTCTCCTGGGCGAAGCGCAGGGCCGGGTCCTTGTCGAGGTAGGCGGTGCCGGTCAGCAGGGCGTGCGGCCCGATCCCGAACGCCGACCTGGTCGTGTCGGTCTCGACCCAGTTGAGTTCGACGAGGGTGCGCATGAGGGCATGGAGGCTGCTGCGCGGGAAGCCGGTGCGCCGCTGGAGCTCCGACAGCGTCATGGGGGCGGCGGACTCCGCCAGGGTCTCCAGGATGCGTACGGTCCGCTCGGCGGACTTGACCAGCTGTGGCTCCATGCTCGTCCCATCTCGGCGGCGGCTGCAGGGTGTCAGGATATGGGATCCCGTCCAGATACATGGACATCAACCCTTGATCGCGCCACTTGTCAGACCCCGCATGAACTGCCGCTGGAACGCCAGGAACGCGATGATCGACGGCAGCAGCGCCAGCAGCGAGGCCGCGAGCAGCACGCCGATGCCGACCTCCTCGTCGGAGCGGAGCGAGCGCAGGGCGATGGGCAGGGTCCAGGTGCTGGAGTCCGTCGAGACGATCAGCGGCAGCAGGTACTGGTCCCAGATCATGGTGAAGCCGAAGACGCCGATCACGCCGAGCGCCGGACGGCACAGCGGCACGATGATCGTCGCGAAGACGCGCAGCTCGCCCGCGCCGTCGATGCGGGCGGCCTCCTCCAGCTCGACCGGCACCTCCTTCATGAACTCCGTCATGACCAGGATCGAGAAGCCCCAGGCGCCGACGGGCAGGATCATCCCGGCGTACGTGCCGATCAGGTTGAGGTGCAGGACGGGCAGGTCGGCGAGGACGAGCGACAGCGGGATCGCGATGATCTCCTCGGGCAGCATCATCGTGGCCAGCATGAGCAGCATCACGACGGTCATGCCGCGGAACCGCTTGCGCGCCAGCGAGTACGCCGCGAACACGCTCACCAGCAGTTGCAGCAGCAGCCCGAATCCCACGACGACGAAGGAGTTGACCAGGTACAGGTAGACGTTCTTCTCCCCGGCCTGGACGAAGTTCTCCAGCGTGAGGTCGTCCGGCCACAACGAGAAGGACGTCGGGTCGAGCGTCCTGCTGAACGCGCTGACCAGCAGCCCCACCAGCGGCCCGGTGAACACCAGGACCATCGCCGAGTAGAGCACGACCTTCCCGAGGGTGGCCGCCGGCCCCTTGCGCGCCTCCAGGCCCAGGGCGCTGTCGAACCTCATGTCGCCTGCCTCCTGCGCAGCGCCTGCACGACCAGGGTGAGCGCCAGCGTGGCCAGGAAGAGCACGATCCCGCCCGCGGCGGCCACCCCCAGCTCGTTCTTCTGGAAGCCGAGCTTGTAGATCAGCGTCATCAGCACCTCCGACGAGCCGTTGGGGCCGCCGTTGGTCAGGACGTAGACCTCGACGAACACCCGCAGCCCGCGGATGGCGGCCAGCGTGAACAGGATCCAGAACACCGGCCGCAACGCCGGCAACGTGATGTGCCGCAGCCGGTGCCGGGTGGCGGCGCCGTCGACGGCGGCGGCCTCGTACAGGCTGCGGTCCACGCCGACCAGACCGGCCAGGAAGATCATCATGTCGTACGGCGTCCCGCGCCAGACGCTCATCATCATGATCGACCAGAGCGAGGAGTCCTCGCTGCCCAGCCACGGCTGCGGATCGACGCCCATCCAGCCGATGACGACGTTGAGCAGGCCGGTGTCGCCCGGATGGAACATGATCCGCCACACCTCGGCGACCGCCGCCATCGTGGTGACGACCGGGAGGAAGGCCGCGGTCCTGACGAACCACAGGTAGCGGGCGGGCCCCTCGATGAGCAGCGCGAGCACGAGCCCGAGCAGGAGCGAGCCGACCGTGGTGCCGAGCGCCAGCACGAGACTGTGCCAGGCGGCCGAGACGAACGCGTCGTCGGCGATGATCGTGCGGTAGTTGCCGAGGCCGACCCATTCGTCGGAGGCGTACTGGACCTTGTTGAAGCTCTTCCACAGGCCGAGGGCCATCGGGATGAACTTGAAGTAGAGGAACAGCAGCAGGGCGGGCGCGAGGAACAGCCAGGCGACCAGCGTTCCGCGCCGCCGCGCCCGCCCGGCGCGGTGGCGCGGGGCGGCCGTCGTGGCCGGCGTCCCCGTGACGGTCGCGGTCATGACGCTTTCTGGCTCCGCAGTTCCTGGTTGAGCCTGGCGGTCAGCTCGGCCATCTTGGCCTTGACGTTGGCGCCGCAGTCGGCCCACACGGTGTTGATGACGTCGGCCGAGTCCTGCCGGATGGGCGCCCAGTTGGGCACCGGCGGCGCGTAGACGGCGTGCTCGTAGGACTCCTGGAACACCTTCCAGCGCGGGTCCTGCCGCTCGGCGGCCAGGTCGACGCCCTTGTTCACGGGCAGGCGGACGATGGCGCCGTTGGCGTCCTTGTTCATACCGATCCGCTGGCCTTCGGGGGAGATCGCGAACTCGGCGAACTTCTTCTGGGCGTCGGCCAGGTCCGAGCCGACCATGAGGTAGACGTTCTCGCCCTCGCCGAGGGTGCCGGGGCCGCCGGACGGGCCCTTGGGCACCGGCAGCACCTCGATCCTGTCGGTCCCGACGCTCTTGACGAAGCGGGCCAGCACGTACGGCCCGACCAGGTAGATGCCGCCCTGCCCCTTCTCGAACACCTCGTGCGTGACGGTGGTGTCGTTGCTCACCGCGCCCGGATTGACCGTCTTGCTCTTGCAGAACTGGTCCTGGAGGAACTGGACGGCCTCGACGGTCCTGGGGTCGTCCGTCATCGCGGCGAACTTGCCGGGTCCGGTGGGCTTCACGAAGTCGCCGCCGTTGGCGTAGACGAGGGAGGAGGCGTACCAGGAGGCGTAGCCGCGCTTGGTGCCGGCCGGGATCACGAAGCCCGCGGTGTCCTGCCGCCCGTCGCCGTCCGGGTCCTTCTCGGTGAAGGCACGCGCGAGCGCGGCCAGGTCGGCCCAGGTCGCCGGCGGACGCATGCCGACCTTCTCCCGCCAGTCCTTGCGCACGATGAGGGCGAAGGCCTGTGCGGAGAAGGGCGCGCCGTAGAACTTGCCGTCGGAGCCGGTGGCCGCCTTCCAGGCCAGGTCCGAGAGCTGGTCACCGCCGGCCAGCCGGCCCTTGTCGACCTCCTGCAGCCAGCCCTGCGAATGCATGTTGCCGAGTTGGGCGGTGTCGTTGATGACGATGTCGGGAAGCGCCTTCTGGGCGGCCTGCTGGTTGAGTTTCGTCTCGAAGTCGTCGAAGAGCGCGACGACTTTGGTCCTGACCCCGGTGGCCTTGGTGAAGGCGTCGGCGAGTTTCACCGCCGTCTTCGCGGAATCGGAGTCGGGCGGTTGCCTGATCCAGATCTCCAGCGTGTCGTTCCTGCTCGATCCCCCGGAACCGCAGCCCGTCAGCGTTGCGGCCAGGGCCGCGACGAGCGCGGCCGCCAGCAAACGGCGTGACATCAGACCGCCTCCCGTTCACATACGTGGACACGTGTCGTGTGCATGAACTTGTTCCTGTGACGGTAACTATCGCGCGACACGGCGGTCAATATTCAAGTATGTGAATTTGAATCAGGATTGTGTACAACGGTGGGCATGCGCATTCTGATGACCGGCGCCGCGGGAAAAGTCGGCACGCTGCTCCGTCCGCGGCTCGCCCGTCCAGGCCGTACGCTGCGGCTCTCCGACCTCCGGCCGGTCGAGCCGGGCCCGGACGAGGAATGGGCGGGCGCCGACCTGGCCGACCGCGCGGCCGTGGCCGAGGTCATGAAGGGCGTGGACGCCGTCCTCCACCTGGGCGGCCAGAGCCGCGAGCACCCGTGGGAGGACATCGTGCACGCCAACGTCAACGGCACCCAGGTCCTCATGGAGGCCGCCAGGAACGAGGGCGTCCGGCACCTGGTGCTCATGGGCAGCCACCACGCGGCCGGCTTCCACACCAGGCCACGGGACGGCTCCGACCTGCCCGACTACGCCTTCCCGCGGCCCGACACCTTCTACGGCGTCAGCAAGGTCGTCATGGAGGCCCTGGGCAGCCTGTACCACGACCGGTTCGGCATGAACGTGACCGTGATCAGGCTCGGCACCTGCAACGAGGGCTCGGCCGACACCCGCGGCCTGGCCACCTGGATCTCGCCCGGCGACCTCGCCCGTCTGGTGGAGGCCGCGCTGGTCGCGCCCGGCTACCACGTCGTCTGGGGCGTCTCGGGCAACGCCCGCCGGTGGTGGTCGCTGGAGGAGGCCCGCCGCCTCGGCTACGAGCCCCGCGACGACTCCGAGCCCCAGGCCGCCGCCCTCGTCGCAGAACAGGGCGAGCCCGACCTGTCGGACCCGGTGCACGACCGCGCCGGCGGGATGTTCACGCTCAACGAACTCGGCGGCTCCTGGTAGGCAAACGGTTGCAGAAACCTTGACGCCGGGACCGCCGAAGGTCAAGGCTTGGCTCTGGCAACCGTTTGCAAGGAGGACGGCCATGACGGTGACGATCAAAGACGTCGCCCGCGCCTGCGGCGTGCACGTGTCGACCGTCTCGCGCACGTTCTCGGCGCCGCACCTGGTCAATCCTGCCACGCGGAACCGGGTGCTGGCCGCCGCCGACGACCTCGGCTACCGGCCCAACAGGGCGGCCAGGGCGCTGACGACCGGCCGCACGTTCAACCTCGGCCTCATCGTCGCCGACATCGCCAACCCCTTCTTCCCACCGCTCATCAAGGCCGCGCAGGCGCAGGCGCGGGGGCGCGACTACCACGTCTTCGTGGCCGACACCGACGAGGATCCGCGGGTCGAGGAGGAGCTGATCCGCACGTTCGCCAAGCAGGTGGACGGCGTGCTGCTGTGCAGCCCCCGGCTGTCCAACCGGATGATCGAACGCCTGGCGGAGGACGTGCCGTTCGTGCTGGTCAACCGGCGGATCAAGGGCATGCCCGCGGTGCTGATGGACGTCGGCAAGGGCGCCAGGCTCGCCCTGGAGCACCTGGCCGGGCTCGGCCACCGCAGGATCGCCCTGCTGTCCGGCCCGCCCGGCTCGTGGACCAGCAACGAGATGCAGGCCGCCGCGGCCGAGATGCCGGGCCTCGACCTGCTCTTCTTCGGCCCCAACCAGCCCACCGAGTCCGGCGGCCTGGCGGTGGCGCCGGAGGTGGCCGCCTGCGGGGCGACCGGCGTGCTGGCCTACAACGATCTCGTCGCGCTCGGCCTCATCGAAGGGCTCACCGCGATCGACGTCGAGGTGCCGGGCCGGATCAGCGTGATCGGGTTCGACGACATCCTGCCCGGGCGGCTCGGCCGGCCCAAGCTCACCACGGTGGCGATGCCCGCCGCGGTGGCCGGGCGGATGGCGGTCGACCTGCTGCTGCAGTCAGAGGGCGAGGGCGCGGTGATCAACCTGGACACCGACCTCATCGTCCGCGAGTCCACGGGAAGGGCCCAATCATGATCTTCGGAACGCTGCCGTCGGGGGAGACCGTCGAGCGCGTGGAGCTGGCGTCCGGACGGCTGCGCGCCGAGGTGCTGACCTACGGCGCCGTCCTGCGCTCGCTGGCGGTCTCCGGCCTCGACGTCGTGCTCGGCCTGGACACGCTGGAGGACTACCGCACCCGCAGCCGCTACTTCGGCGCCGTGGTCGGCCGCTACGGCAACCGCATCGCCGGCGGCCGCTTCACCCTCGACGGCCGCGAGCACCGCCTGCCGGTCAACAACGCCCCCAACAGCCTGCACGGCGGCACCGAGGGCTTCGACGGCAAGGTCTGGACGATCACCGCCCGCACCCCCGCCTCCGTCACCCTGGAACTGACCAGCCCCGACGGCGACCAGGGCTACCCCGGCACGCTCACCGCCGCGGTCACCTACACCCTGGAGGACGACGCCCTCCGCCTCGACTACGCCGCCGAGACCGACGCGCCCACCGTGCTCAACCTCACCAACCACTCCTACTTCAACCTGACCGGCGGCGGCGACGTGCTCGGCCACCTGATCAGGCTGGACGCCGCCCACTACCTCCCGGTGGACGACGGCAAGATCCCCACCGGGGAGCTCGCGCCGGTCAAGGGCACCCCCTTCGACTTCACCGAGCCGCACGCGGTGCGCGAGCGGATGGGCGGCGCCTACGACCACTGCTACGTGCTCGACGGCGACATCGAGGTCAGCGCGGGCGGCCTGACCATGCGGGTGACCACCACCGAGCCGGGCGTGCAGTTCTACACGGGCGGCATGCTCGACGGGGTGGCCACGCCGTACGGGCCCTTCGCCGGGTTGTGCCTGGAGACCCAGCACTTCCCCGACTCGCCGAACCAGCCGCACTTCCCCTCGACCGTGCTGCGGCCCGGCGAGCGCCACGCCTCCTCGACCACCTACCGCTTCACGGCCTGACCCCGCGCAGCTCCGTCGCGGCCTTGATGACCAGCAGCGCCACGTCGTCCTGCGACGGCTCCTGGGCGAACGTCTCGACCGCGTGCCGCACGCGTTCGGCCACCGCGTGGGCGCTCAGCCCGCGGCAGGTGGACAGCAGCGCCGACAGGCCGTCGTCGTCGTCGAGCAGCCGGTCGCCGTCGCGCCGCTCGGTCACGCCGTCGGTGACGCACAGCAGCACCTCCTCCGGCGCCAGCTCGAACGTCTCGACGTAGAACCTGGCGCCGGCCTCGACGCCGAGCAGCAGTTGCGGCGCGGCCACCGTGTCGACCGCGCCGTCGGCGCGCAGCAGCAGCGGCGGCGGGTGCCCGGCGGACGCGATCGTGCACAGCGCGCCGCCCTGGGGCAGCGGGATCAGCTCCCCGCACAGCAGGCTCAGGAAACGGCCGTCGTCGCCCTCCTCCAGCAGGGCCTGGTTGAGCCGGTCGAGGATGTCGGCCACCGTGTAGTGCTCCTTGGCCAGCAGCCGGACGGCGTGCCGGGCCAGGCCGGTCACCGCGGCCGCCTCGGGGCCGCTGCCGCACACGTCGCCGAGGGCGAAGCACCAGTGGTCGGAGACGGTGAACAGGTCGTAGAAGTCGCCGCCCACGTCGGCGCCCTCCTCGGCCGGCTCGTAGACGACCGCCGACTCCAGGCCCGGCATGGGGGCCACGCGCATGGGCAGCAGGCTGCGCTGCAACACCCGGGAGGTGGTCGCCTGGCGGGCGTACAGCATGGCGGTGTGCAGGTTGAGCGCGACCAGCCGGCACAGGTCGGCCAGCAGGTCGGCCAGCTCCAGCGGCAGGGTCGGCTCGGAGCGGCCGATCACCAGCGCGCCGTGCGACCTGCCCTGCGTGAGCAGCGGGAACGACAGCACCGTCTCGGGGCCGACCGGCCAGCTCACCTCGTTGAGCGCGGTGCGCGGGATCGCCGGCAGCGACCTGCGCAGGTTGGCGTTGTAGCGCTCCTCGCTGTGCCAGACGTGCGCCAGCCTGGTCATGCCCGCCAGATCGGTCAGGTAGACCGCGGCCCACGTCGCGATCTTGGGCACGACGAGCTGCGCGGTCAGCGCGGCGATCAGTTCCTCGTCGTGCACCCCGGCCAGCAGCTCGCCCGCCTCGGCCAGGAACGACAGCCGGCCCCGGTGGGCGCGCTCGCGCTCGGCCAGCCGCTCGCGCTGCACCGGCACGGCCACCTGGTCGGCGATGTGCTGCAGGCTGACCGTGAGCTCCTGGTCGAAGCGGCCCGGCTGGGCCGCGGTCACCACGATGTAGCCGGTCACCTCGCCGCCCACGCTCATCGGCGCGCACGCCAGCGACCTGGCCCGCAGCTGCTGGGCCAGCTCGACGTCGCCGGCCAGCAGGTCGTCGATCATCGACGGCGTCCTGCCGTCGGGGCCGAACACGCCCGCGGCCAGCACGCCGACCAGCCCCGCCGTCGCGCCCGCGCCCGCGGCCACGCCGAACCGGTCGCCGCCCTCGGCGGCCAGCAGCACGTACGCCGCGTCGCCGCCGCTGCTGGTCTGGACGATCCGCGCGATGGTGTCCAGCAGCTCCGCGAACGGCATGTCCCGGTCGAGCAGGTCCTTGATCCGCCGCCCGGCCTCCCGGCGCAGCGGCGCGGCCGGCGGCGTCAGCACGTAGCGGTGGTCGCCGGCCACCATCATCCAGATCGACCGCCGGTCCTGCGGCCCGCCGCGGCTGCGCACGTGGGAGACGTAGACGGGGATCAGCCGGCCGTCGAGGTGGCGCATGCGCGCCTCGCCCCGCCAGCGGCCCAGGGACAGGGTGCCGGCCAGGGACATCGCGTACGGGCCGTGGCCGCGCCAGGCCACCAGGTCGGCCAGCGGCCTGCCGACGGCCTGCTCGGACGTCCAGCCCAGCAGGTGCTCGGCCTCGGAGTTCCACGACTGCACGGTCCCGTCGGCGTCGGCGAGCAGCACCCCGACGTGCAGCCCCTCGATGGGCGCGGCCACGGTGGCGGGCGCCAGGCCCGGCGTGCCGACCATGACCTCCTGGTGGTCGGGCCCGTCGGTCAGCTCCATGCGGACCCACACCCGTTTGGCGGTCCTGGTGTAGGTGACGCCCCAGGCGTCGGCCAGCATGGCGGCCAGCGCCAGCCCGCGCCCGGACGTGCGCGCGGGGTCGGTGGACATGGCCTCGGGGGTCGGGACCGTCCTGCCGGGCCGGTGGTCGTCGACCTCGATCTCCAGCCTGGCCGGGCTCGCCGCGACGTCGAGGCGGCAGGTCAGCTCGATGCCGGTGCCCGCGTGCAGCACGGCGTTGGTGACGAGCTCGCTGGTCAGCAGCACCGCGTCCTCCGTCAGGTGGTTGAGGCGCCACTCGCCGAGCACCTGGCGGATGAAGCGGCGCGCGTGCGCCGGGGCGTGCGGAGTGCCGTCGAAGGCTGTGCTCGACACTCTGGTCGTGTCCACTGTGCGTCCTAGAACATCACTCGTTGTGGCAGTTCGGTCACAGTCAGAGTGTCAGATGGCTGCCGTTGATACCTCCGGTTGTGAAGAAGGTGCTCCCGGCTGACGCACGCCCCGCGGAAGGCGGCCGACGGCGCCGCGGCGCCCGGCCGAGTCAGGCCGGCAGGCCGGACGGCAGCGGCGGAAAGGCTGCCCGCATGTGGCCGGGTGATGAACCCTGCGGCGCCTTTAAGGTGTTCACGTGCCACGACAAGCCCGCTACCGGGAGATCGCCCGAGTCCTCGGCAGGTCCATCGAGTCGGGCGAGCTGGCGCCGGGCGAGCGCCTGCCGACCGAGGACGCGCTGGCCGAGCGCTACGGCGTCCACCGGCTGACCGCCCGCCAGGCGATGGTGGAGCTGCGCAAGGCCGGCCTGGTCGAGACCCGGCAGGGGCTCGGGAGCTTCGTCAGGCGGGCGCCGCGCCGGATCGAGGTCTCCGTCGACCCCGAGACGCGTCGGCACCGCCCTTCGGACATCGCGGGCATGGCGGGCGTGTTCGGCGGCGGCGAGCGGGTCGTGGAGCGCGCGGAGACGGCGCATCCGGTGGCGGCCGGTCACCTGCGGCTACCCGGCGGCGTCGTGCACGAGATCACCACCCTGCTCCGCAACGCCGAGCGGCCCTGCGTGCTCAGCCGCTACCGCCTGGCCCCCGAGCTGGCCGGGCTGCGCCTCGACGCCAGGGCGGGCGTGCTCGCCGCACTGGAGGCCGCCGGGCACGCCTACCGCTACGCCTGGCACGCCATCTCGGCCGAGCCCGCCGATCTGCACGACCAGAGCATGCTGGAGATGCAGGCGGGCGAGGCGGTGCTGGTGCGGGAGGGGCTGCTCACGCACGACGGGCAGCCCCTGTGTCACGTCGAGCGGCGCTGCCGCGGCGACATGATCTCATTCGTCACCCGATATGACTGAGCAGGACCTCGGTGTCCAGCTCGTAGCCTCCCCGACCGCCGGTCCGCCGAGCCGTGCAGCGGCACCTCGGGCACGACATGGACGTCGGTGAGGTGGATCAGCGTGTACGTCATGACGGCGGACGATGCACGACGCCACCGAACGTGATCAGTCATCTATATGAAGACAGTAGGACATTTCGGGCGCACGGCGCGTCTCCGCGCGTGCGACGCCGTCTCCGACGTACCTTTGGCATCATGGCCACCCGTACGCCGAAAAGCGCATCGAAGGGGCCGGCGAAGCGGTCGACCTCGCCTCGATCGACCCCCGCGAAGCGGCCGGCCACGGCGGCGGGGCGACCGAGGGCGAAGGCCGCGAGCTCCGGCCGCAAGTCCTCCGTGACCCATCCCGACCCGATCAGCTGGGTCTTCACGATGATCGGCAAGCTGATCGTCGGGCTGTGGATGCTGCTCGCCAACGGCATCGGCAGCACCGCCCGCGCGCTCGGCAAGAACGCCCGCGAGCTCGACCCCGCACACCGGCGCGACGGCGTGGGCCTGTCGGTGCTGGCCGGCGCGATCGTGCTGGCCTCGATGACCTGGCGCAACCCCGAGGGCACGGTCTCCGGCGTCGTGAACACCGTCGTGCACGCCGTGTTCGGCTCGCTGGCCTGGGCGCTGCCGCTGCTGCTCGGCCTGCTGGCCTGGCGCTACCTGCGCCACCCCGACCAGAACGCCGACACCGGCCGCATGGTCATCGGGTGGAGCGCGCTCATGGTCGGCGTGCTCGGCGTCATCCACGTGGCCAACGACACCCCCTACCCGGCGGGCCAGGGGCAGGGCATGGACAAGGTGTCGGCCGCCGGCGGCATGATCGGGTTCATCGTGTCGGCGCCGCCGATGAGCATCCTGCCGTCCTGGATCACGATCCCGCTGCTGCTGCTCCTGTCCGGGTTCGGCGTGCTGGTGATCACCGCCACGCCCGTCCACCGCATCCCCGAGCGGCTGTCGGAGCTGCGGCACATGTTGTTCGAGCGGCACGCCGAGCCGCTCGCCCCGCGCGAGCCCGCCAAGCGCCGGCCGCGGGCCAAGAAGGCGGAGGCCGAGGGCGCCGAGACGGTCAAACCGTACGACACGCCGGTCATCGCCGAGAAGGACAAGCTGGCCGACCACTCGCCGGAGATCGTGCCGGGGCTCGTCGACGGGCCCGCGGACGAGGAGCCGTCCGTGCCCGAGCGCAGGCCGGAGCCGCCGGAGCCCACGCCCGCGCCGCGCAAGGTCGAGCAGCTCGTGCTGTCGCCGCAGGCGGGGCCGTACAGCCTGCCCGACCTGCAGTTCCTCAAGCCAGGCACCGCGCCCAAGCCGCAGACCAAGGCCAACACGACCGTGGTCAACGCGCTGACCAGCGTGCTGGAGCAGTTCTCCATCGACGCGCAGGTGATCGGCTTCACCCGCGGCCCGACGGTCACCCGCTACGAGATCGAGCTGGGCCCGGCGGTCAAGGTGGAGAAGGTCACCGCCCTCACCAAGAACATCGCCTACGCCGTCAAGTCGGCCGACGTCCGGATCCTGTCTCCCATCCCCGGCAAGTCGGCGATCGGCGTCGAGATCCCCAACGCCGACAAGGACCTGGTCGCGCTCGGCGACGTGCTGCGCTCCCAGGTGGCCCAGGCCGACCACCACCCGATGATCGTGGGCCTGGGCAAGGACGTCGAGGGACGGACCATCGTCGCCAACCTCGCCAAGATGCCCCACCTGCTCATCGCGGGCGCGACCGGCGCCGGCAAGTCGGTCTGCGTCAACGGCCTCATCACCAGCATCCTCATGCGCTCCACCCCCGACGAGGTGCGCATGGTGCTGGTCGACCCCAAGCGCGTCGAGCTCAGCGTCTACGAGGGCATCCCGCACCTCATCACGCCCATCATCACCAACCCGAAGAAGGCCGCGGAGGCCCTGGAATGGGTCGTGGGCGAGATGGACCGCCGCTACGACGACCTGGCCGCCAGCGGGTTCCGGCACGTCGACGAGTTCAACAAGGCCGTGCGCGCGGGCAAGCTCGTGCCGCCGCCGGGCAGCGAGCGGGTCTACCAGCCCTACCCGTACCTGCTGGTGATCGTGGACGAGCTGGCCGACCTCATGATGGTGGCCCCGCGCGACGTCGAGGACTCGATCGTGCGCATCACGCAGCTCGCCCGCGCGGCCGGCATCCACCTGGTGATCGCCACCCAGCGGCCCTCGGTCGACGTCGTCACCGGCCTGATCAAGGCCAACGTGCCGTCCAGGCTGGCCTTCGCGGTGTCGTCGCTGACCGACTCGCGGGTCATCCTCGACCAGCCGGGCGCCGACAAGCTGGTCGGCCAGGGTGACGCGCTGTTCCTGCCGATGGGCGCGAGCAAGCCCATCCGGATCCAGAACGCGTTCGTCTCGGAGAAGGAGATCGCCGAGATCGTCACGCACTGCAAGGAGCAGATGCAGGTCGAGTACCGCGACGACGTGGCCGCCGCGCCGGTCAAGCGGGAGATCGACGAGGAGATCGGCGACGACCTCGACCTGCTGATCCAGGCCGCCGAGCTGATCGTGACCACCCAGTTCGGCTCGACCTCGATGTTGCAGCGCAAGCTGCGGGTCGGCTTCGCCAAGGCCGGACGGCTGATGGACCTGCTGGAGAGCCGCAACGTGGTGGGCCCCAGCGAAGGCTCCAAGGCCCGGGAAGTGCTGGTGAAACCGGACGATCTGCCCGGCCTGCTGGCCGACCTGCGTGGCGAATGACCCCAATGCACGGTTCCACGGCGATAACTGATTGAATATGAACCACTACGCACTGTCGTGGTGGGGAGGCGTTCGCTGTGCAGGAACAGAGCATCGGGGCCATGCTGGCAGCGGCCAGGCAGGCGGCGGGATTGACGGTCGCGCAGGTCAGCGCGGCGACCCGGATCCGAGAAACGATCATCAATCGGATCGAGCAGGAAGACTACGAACAGTGCGGGGGCGGGTTCTACGCCCGCGGTCACGTCAAGGCCATAGCCAAGGTCGTCGGGCTCGATCCCGAGGCCACGGTCCACCTGTTCGACCAGCAACACGGCGGGGCGCCGCAGCCCGTCCGCGCCGCCGCCGTGTTCCAGGCCGACCGCACGCTCGCCCTGCGCGAACGCCGGGGGCCCAACTGGACGATGGCGCTCGGCGTGGCGCTGGCCGTCGTGGTGGTGTTCGGCACGGTGCGCGTGCTCGGCGGCGCGAGCGACCAGGTGCGCACCGCCGACGTGCACGCCATCACGCCCAAGCCCAGCGTGCCGCCGAACACGCCCATCACCGAGGGGCCCAGGGCCGCGGCGGGCAAGGGCAAAGCGGGCAAAGGCATGGTCACCCTGAAGATCGAGGCCAGGCGTACGTCGTACGTGAACGTGCGCGACGGTCAGGGCCGCATGCTCTTCGCCGGGATGTTGAAGGCCGGAGACAGCTCGACCTGGCGGGCCGCCGAGAAGGTCAGCCTGCTCCTCGGTGACGCCGGAGCGGTGTCCTTGCAGGTCAACGGCAAGAAGGTGGACAAACTCGGGGGCCGGGGCGAGATGGTGACCCGCTCGTTCGGCCTCGACGCGTCGCCTCCGCGGTAGTCCGGCGGGGAGGCCGTGCATCAGGTGGTGGCCAACTCCCGATACCGTAGTGTTCACCATGTCATCCCGCCGAACCGCATCGCTGATCACCCTGGGCTGCGCGCGCAACGAGGTCGACTCCGAGGAGCTGGCCGCGCGACTAGAGGCTGCCGGCTGGCAGCTGGGCGACGACGACCCCGACGTCGTCGTCGTCAACACGTGTGGCTTCATTGACTCGGCCAAGAAAGACTCCATCGACACGCTGCTCGCCGCCGCCGACTCCGGGGCGAAGGTGGTGGCCGCGGGTTGCATGGCCGAGCGCTACGGCAACGAGCTGGCCGAGGCACTGCCCGAGGCGAGCGCCGTCATCTCCTTCGACGACTACACCGAGATCGGCGGCCGGCTCGACGACGTGCTGGCCGGGCGTCCGCTCAAGCCGCACACGCCGCGCGACCGCCGCACGCTGCTGCCCATCTCGCCGGTCGAGCGCGGCAGCGCGCCCAAGACCGGCATCCCGGGCCACGGCGAGCTCCCCGACGGGCTCGCGCCCGCCAGCGGCCCGCGCGTGCTGCGCAAACGCCTCGACGAGAGCCCGGTCGCCTCGCTCAAGCTGGCCTCCGGCTGCGACCGGCGCTGCACGTTCTGCGCCATCCCGGCCTTCCGCGGGGCCTACGTCTCGCGCAACCCCGACGAGCTGCTCGCCGAGGCCGACTGGCTGGCTCATCGCGGCGTGCGCGAGCTCGTCCTGGTCTCGGAGAACTCCACCTCCTACGGCAAGGACCTGGGCGACCTGCGGGCGCTGGAGAAGCTGCTGCCGCAGCTCGCCGCCGTGCCGGGCATCGACCGGGTGCGGGTCAGCTACCTGCAGCCCGCCGAGCTGCGGCCGGGGCTGATCGACGTCATCACCGCCACCGAGGGCGTGGCCGACTACTTCGACCTGTCCTTCCAGCACGCCAGCGGCGGCGTCCTGCGCCGGATGCGCCGCTTCGGCGACCCCGAGCGGTTCCTCGGCCTCCTGGAGAGCGTGCGCAAGGGCGCTCCCGAGGCGGGCGTGCGCTCCAACTTCATCGTCGGCTTCCCGGGCGAGACCGAGGAGGAGTTCGGCGAGCTGGTCGGCTTCCTGGAGCAGGCCAGGCTCGACGTGATCGGCGTGTTCGGCTACTCCGACGAAGACGGCACGGAGGCGGCCAACCTGCCGGGCAAGCTCGACCAGGAGGTCATCGACGAGCGCGTGCGCGTGCTCACCGAGCTGGCGGAGGAACTGACCGCCCAGCGCGCGGAGGAGCGCATCGGCACGGAGGTCGACGTGCTCATCGACGACGACCTGGGAGACGGCGGCTACGAGGGCCGGGCCGCCCACCAGGGCCCGGAGGTCGACGGCTCGGTGACGGTCCAGGGCATCGGCCTGGTCAAGGGACAGATCGTGCGCGCGGTCGTGGTCGACGCCGAGGGGGTTGACCTGATCGCGCGCATCAAGGCCAGTCCATGACCAGGGACGAGCGCCGCGTGGTGAGCCCGTGGAACATCGCCAACGTCCTCACGGTCCTCCGGTTGGCGCTCGTCCCCTTCTTCGTCGCATGCCTGTTCCTGCCCGGCACCGGCTGGCGGCTGGCCGCCCTGGGGGTGTTCGGGGTCGCCTCGATCACCGACCATCTCGACGGCGAGCTGGCCCGCCGCTACGGGCTGATCACCGATTTCGGCAAGATCGCCGACCCGATCGCCGACAAGGCGCTCACCGGGGCGGCGCTGGTGTGCCTGTCGATCCTCGACGAGCTGCCGTGGTGGGTCACGATCGTGATCCTGGGCCGCGAGCTGGGCATCACCCTGCTCCGGCTGGTCCTGCTGCGGCACGCGGTCATCCCGGCCAGCTACGGCGGCAAGGTCAAGACCGTGCTGCAGATCGCCGCCATCGTGCTCTACATCCTGCCGGGGGTGCCCGACCCGCTGCGATGGGTGGTGATGGGCGCGGCCCTTGTCGTGACCGTCGCGACGGGCGTCGACTATCTCGTACGGGCGGTCAAGCTGCGCCAGGTGGCCAGACGGGCGCGTGGGGAGTGATCTGAGCGATGGCGGACGTGGCCGAGGTTCTGGCCCTGCTGGTGCGGCAGGACGCCACCGTGGCGGTGGCCGAGTCGTTGACCGGCGGGCTCATCGGGGCCGCGTTCACGTCGGTCTCGGGGGCGTCCAAGGCGTTCCGGGGCGGGGTGATCTCCTACGCCACCGATCTCAAGCGTGATCTGCTGGGCGTGCCCGGCGAGCTGCTGAGCCGCGAGGGGGCCGTGCATCCCGAGGTGGCCGCGGCGATGGCCGAAGGGGTGGCCCGGGTGTGCGGGGCGGCATACGGGCTGGCCGTGACGGGTGTGGCCGGCCCGGAACCCCAGGACGGAAAGCCCGTGGGCCTGGTGTACGCCGCGGTCCACGGCCCGGGCGGGGAGAACCTGGTGCGTGCGTTGAGCCTTGAGGGGTCGCGCGAACGTATCCGGGTAAGGACGGTGCACGAGGCAGTCGATCTCCTCGCAGGTGTGCTGAAGGCCAACAAAGGGGAACATTCCGGATGATTACCGTGTTACGTCCCGAGCGAACATGCGAAGCACGGTCTGACGCGGTGTCGGTGGATACGGGTACGGTGGAGCTGTGAGTGAGGTCCGTGAGCCAACTGCAAGCACCGAGCGCCCGGCAGGCGGGCCTGATGAGTCGCGCGACCAGGCACGAGCGGCAGACCCGGGGAGGCGACGCCCCATGATGACGGCGAGGAGTATGTACGAAGCCAAGAAGACCAATGTGCGGCACGATCCGATCGCGCGGGGCGTGGTGAAGACATCCACGCCGGGGAGGGAGCGACAGATGATTCTGCTGCGTCAGCTGCTCGGTGACGTGCTGAGGCGGTTGCGGGTGCGTCAGGGGCGCACGCTACGCGAGGTGTCCACGCTGGCGCGTGTCTCGCTCGGTTATCTTTCCGAGGTCGAGCGTGGCCAGAAGGAAGCCTCGTCCGAGCTGCTCGCGTCCATTTGCGGTGCCCTCGGTGTGCCGCTCTCGCAGGTGTTGCGTGAGGTTTCCGACCAGTTCGCGCTGGCGGAGCTCCAGGCCGCGCCTGTGCTGGCCGACATGCCCGAGCACGAGCGCCTGCCCCTTGCCGAGACGGTTCCCGGTTCGATCGGCGACACCGTGTTCCCCGAGGTCAAGGACATGGTGGCGGCCTAACGCGGCTGGCAGCCACCACACCACAGGATCAGCCTTTCCTGTGGCTGTGCCCCCATCTCCCCGCGGCTGATGCGCGTGCCGCATCGGCGACAGGGTCTCCCTGCCCTGCCGTAGACCCAGGTCTGGTTCGCCGGGCGGCGATCACCTGTCGTCACCGTGCCGCCATGCCCCTTGTTGGCCTCCAGCAGCCGGTGGGCCAGCGTGACGAGCCCTTCGAGATCCTCGATCTCCCCGACCTTCCGCCACGGCCAGATCCCGCGCAGGAACAGGGTCTCGGCGCGATAGATCGTGCCGATCCCCGCCAGGTTGCGCTGATCGAGCAGCGCTTCGCCGATCGTCCTGTCCGGTGCCGCTCGTAGTCTTCGCACGGCCTCGCCCGGATCCCAGTCGGCGCCCAGCAGGTCCGGCCCCAGGTGCCCCACCAGGCGCTCCTCGTCGGCGGTCGTGACCAGGTCGACCATGCCGAGCTTGATCCCCACCGCCTGCCACTCCTCGTTGGCCAGGATCAGCCGCACCTGGTCGCCGCCGGCCGTGCGCCGGCCCGCGGGCATGACCCGCCAGCTTCCGTCCATGCGCAGGTGGGTGTGCACGGTCAGGCCGCCCTCGACCCGGGTCAGCAGATGTTTGCCCCTGGAGACGGTGGTGAGCACCGCACGGCCTCTCAGGTCCGCGGTGGCGTGCCGCGGGACGCGGAAGTCCGACCTGGTCAGCACGCGGCCGTCGAGCGCGCCGCGCAGGCGCGCCGCGGTGCGGTAGACGGCGTCTCCCTCGGGCATCCCTCCAGTCTAGGTACCCGCCTCCCGGCCGGGACGGCGGCCGTGGGGCCCGAGGGCGCCCGCCGCCGGGCCCGGCCGGTGGTCGTCAGTCCCAGGCGGCGGGGTCGGCGGCGAGCTGGCGGACGCGCTCGGGAAGGCTGCCCGTGGCGACCTGTTCGAGCGTGACCTCCTCCAGGATGGCCCGCTCGGTGGCGCGCAACGCGATCCACACCTGCTGCAACGACTCGGCCGGACCCCGGTAGCCGACGTGTTCGGGACGCTCGCCGCGCACGTTGGCCAGCGGCCCGTCGACGGCCCTGATCACGTCGGCGAGCGAGATGTTCGCGGCGGGCCGGGCCAGCACGTAGCCGCCCTCGGGACCCCGCTGGCCGCGCACCAGGCCGGCGCGGCGCATCTGGAGCAGGATGTTCTCCAGGTATTTGGGAGGCATGTCCTGTTCCTTGGCGAGCTCACCCACGGTAGTCGGACCCGCGCCGGCTGCGGCGAGTTCAGCGGCGGCACGGAGGGCGTAGTCGACACGAGCGGAAAGGCGCATGTTCTCGATTATCCCTCCTGGTCAACACTGGTTAGGCGCAAGGTCGTCAGAACGGGCAGGTGATCCGAATACGGCAACCGCGGCGCCTGCGCCGAAATCGCGGTCAATCCCTTGGTGAGCAGCACGTGGTCGATGCGCTCCTTGGGGGCGTCGGCGGGCGAGGTCGGCGGGTCCCCGAACGCGGTCAGCGGGTCGCTCAGACCGGCCGCCTTCAGCACCTCCATGGCCGGATCGGTGGGCCGGGTGTTGAGGTCGCCCGCCAGGATCACCGGTCGCCTCACCTGCTCCCCGGCTCCGGCCGCGCCGCGCCCGGCCTCGTCGGCGTCCCGGCCGGCGGCCAGGGCGCGGGCGATCGCGGCGACCTCGGGCGCCTGGCCCTCGGGAGCCTGCAGATGGGTGTTGACGATGCCCACCTCCCTGCCGCCGACCTCCAGGACGACCGTCTGGGCCTGCGCCCCCGTCGGGTAGTCGTGGGCGCCCAGCGGGTGGGAGTGCACCTGCTTGACCGGGAGGTTGGTGAGCAGCGCGTCGCCCCACACCTGGTCGGCGGCGGGCGCGAAGTGGTAGCGCATGCCGAGGCGGCGGGCGATCCTGGCCAGGTCGTCGTGGCCGCCGTTGAGCAGCCAGCCGCGGTCCACCTCGCTGAGCAGCACGACGTCGGGCTTCTGGGCGGCGGCCCACGCCCCGATCTTGTCGAGCGACAGGCGGCCGTCCAGGCCGTAGCCCATGCGGATGTTGTAGGCGATCAGGGTGAAGGTGTCGCCCTGCTTGGCCCGTACGGGCGGCGCGGACGGCGTCCCGAGCGTGACGAGCCCCACCAGCAGCACGGCGACCGCCGGCGGCAGCCATCCCCCCGGGGCGCGCTCCTGGACGGCGGACGAGTCCACGGCGAGCGCCTTGACGACGGTGAGGGCCGCCACCAGCACGGCCACCACGATGAGGATCAGGCCGTTGGGGAAGCCGAGGCTCATGTCGTAGGCCGCGTAGTAGACGAACAGCCCGACGAAGAAGACCAGCCCGCCCCCGAGCACGGCCACCCCGGGACGCCGCCCACCGGGACGTTCCGGCCGGACGGTCCCGGCGAGCAGGAAGCCGAGCCAGAGGATGAGCAGCGCGCCGGCCGAGGTGAACGACTCGAACAGGAAGGTCACCGCGCAGAGCACCAGGAGGACCCCGGCGCCGAGGTCCAAGACGGGGGAGGACGGCGGCCTGACGGCCCGCACCCCGGCGGCCACCAGAACGAGGACGATCAGGCCGGTGCCCATGATGACCTGCCACAGAGCGGGCGGCCCGTCCTCGGGCTTGGCCCAGCCCGTGGCGGCGACGCCGGTCAGCAGCATCGCCGGGCCGAGCAGGAACCACGTCAGCGCGGGCGCGCGGTCCACCTCGGCGGCCGGCGGGCGGAGGAGGCTCAGGAAGGCGGCGCAGACGCAGAGCGCCGCCAGCCACGGGACCAGGCCGTCGCGCCAGACCAGGTCCACGCCGTCCAGCAGCAGGTGGACGATCAGTGACAGGCTCAGTCCGCCCATGACGCCGACGGGGACCGCCCGGCGCGGGACGGTGTGGGCGCAGCCGTACAGGAACACCAGGCCCGCGGTGACGCCGGCGGAGGCGACGTGGAGCTGGCTCACGCCCGCCTGCAGCAGGATCCTGGTGAGGACCAGCGCCGCGGCGCCGCCGAGCAGAGCGTGGCGCGGCTTGGCTAACAGCGCCAGGAAAGGCAGGATGAACCAGGCGGCGGCGTAGAGGCCCATCAGCTCCGGCGGCGTCTCGCCCGCCCGGCCGAACAGGGTGATCAACGACGGGAGGAAGACTCTCAACACGTCCAGCAGCAGCACGAGGCCCAGCGCGAGCATGATCGCCGGGCCGCGGGGGATTGTCATGAGGCATCCTCGTGTTCGGCTCCGATGATATGCAAGAGCTGGGACGCTAAACTTCCAACAACCTTTTCGAATTGACGGTGGGAATCAGCGTGGAGCGTCGTCCTGGTGTGCCCAGACTTCTCCGGGAGATCAACGATCGGGCCGCACTGGAGCTGTTGCTGGCCACCGGCCCCATGACGAGGGGGCAGATCGGCGACCTGACCGGTCTGTCCAAGGTCACCGCCTCCCAGACGCTCGCGCGGCTGGAGGAGCGCGGCCTGGTCGAGGTGGTGGGCGCGCAGGCGGGCGGCAGGGGGCCGAACGCGGCGCTCTACTCGGTCATCCCCTCCAGCGCGTACGTGGCCGGTCTGGAGGTCGGGCCCGAGCTCATCTCCACCGCCGTCGCCGACATCCACGGCCGCACCATCGCCGAGGTCACCGTCGATCCCGGCGGCCACGACGACCCGGTGGCCGCCGTGCACGGCGCGATCGTCAAGGCGTGCCGCAGCGCGAAGGTCAGCCTGGCCAAGCTGCGCGGCGTGGTGATCGGCACCCCGGGCGTGGTCGATCCGCGCAGCGGCGACGTTCGTTTCTCCTTCGACCTGCCGGGCTGGCACGAGGGCATCCACGAGGCGCTCGCCGGCGACCTGCGGCGCGAGGTGACGATCGAGAACGACGTGAACCTGGCCGCCATCGCCGAGTACGCCGACGGCGCGGCCAAGGGCGTCGACGACTTCGTGCTGGTGTGGGCGAGCCGGGGCCTCGGCATGGCCGTCATGCTGGGCGGCAAGCTCCACCGGGGGCGTTCGGGCAGCGCGGGGGAGATCGGCTACCTGCCGGTGCCCGGCGTGCCGCTGCCGGAGGACATCCGCACCAAGCCGGGCCGGCTGCCGTCGCTGGCGGGCGGCCTGCAGTCGCTGGTGAGCGCCGAGGCGGTGGCCGAGCTGGCCCGCGGCTACGGTTTCACGGCCGACAGCGCCGGCGAGTGCGTCGAGGTCGCGGTGGCGGCCGGGTCCCGCGGTGAGCCGATGCTCGACGAGATCGCCCACCGGCTGGCGCTGGGCGTGGCGGCGGTCTGCGTGATCCTCGACCCGGGGCTGGTCGTGCTGGCCGGGGAGGTGGGCCACGCCGGGGGATCCGCGCTGACCTCCAGGGTGGAGGAGGCCGTGGCGCGGATCTGCCCGGTGCGGCCGCAGGTGGTCACCACGGCGGTCGCCCACGCCAACCCGGTGCTGCGCGGCGCGGTGCTGGCCGCCCTGGACCAGGCGCGCGAAGAGCTCCTCACGCCCTGATCCGGCGGGCCTGGGCTGTTCGCCTCAGGCGGTGATCAGTTCCACGGCGGCCTGGGCGTTGGCCCTGGCCGCCCCGTACGTGGCGATGTAGGCGGCGCTGTCGGGCCGCCAGACGGGCAGGCCCATCTCGATCACCGTCGCGTCCTGGCGGGCCGCCACCAGAGCGGAGACCAGTTCCTGGCTCGCCTGGTAGCGGTGGGCGTCCTTCACCACGATGACCAGCGACCGGTTCGCGGCCTTGGCCAGCAGGGCGGGGACGTCGGCGGCCGCGGGCTCGACGCGGACGATCTCGGCGTCCGGCAGCCACGGCCCCACACCCCATGGCACGTTCCCCACGGCGATCGTGGGCGGGGTGTCCACCTCGATCACCAGGGGTTCCACCAGGGGTTCCGTCTCGCCGGTCAGCCGCACGGCGCGGCGGGCGGCGTGCAGGCCGACCCCGTTCTGCTCGGCCGCGATCACCTCGGGCGTGCCGAACCAGGCCCGCAGCGCTCCCACGCGGTCGGCCGCCTCCTCCAGCCGGGCGGCCGGCAGGCGGCCCTCGGTCACCGCGGCCACGATCTCCCCGATGACCCGCTGGACGTCGTCCTCGCCGGGGATCGGGCCGAGGCAGATCAGGTCCGCCCCGGCCGCGAGCGTGAGCACGGCGCCGTTGGCCAGGCCGACGCTCTTGGTGATCGCGTGCATGTCCAGCGCGTCCGTGATCACCACGCCGTCGTAGCCGAGCTCGCCCCTGAGGAGCCCGGTCAGAGCGGCGGGTGACAGGGTGGCCGGAGTGTCCCCGGTCACCACCGGAACCGCCACGTGGGCGGTCATCACGGTCTTGGCGCCGGACTCGATGGCCGCCCGGAACGGCGCGAGCTCGCGGGCGCGCAGCACGTCCAGGCCGACGTCCACGACGGGCACGGCCAGGTGGGAGTCCACCCGGGTGGCGCCGTGGCCGGGGAAGTGCTTGACGCAGGCGGCCACGTTCACCGACTGCAGGCCGTTGACCGCCGCGACCGTGTGCCTGGCCACCAGCGCCGGGTCGGCGCCGAAGGACCTGGTCCCGATCACCGGGTTGTCGGCCTCGGTGTTGACGTCCGCGCTCGGCGCGAGGTCCAGGTTGATGCCGCACGCGGCCAGCTCGGACCCGATCGCCGCGTAGACCCGGCAGGTCAGGTCCACGTCGTCGACCGCCCCCAGCGCCGCGTTCCCCGGATACGGGCTGCCGACGTGGTAGGCCAGCCTGGTGACGTCCCCGCCCTCCTCGTCGAGCGAGATGACGGGCTCGGCCGAGGCGCGCAACGTCGTGGTGAGCGACCTGACCTGGTCGGGACCGGCGACGTTGAACCCGAAGAGCGTCACGCCGCCCAGGCCGTTGTCCAGCTCACGCAGCACCCAGTCGGGCGCCGTGGTGCCCTGGAAGGCGACGAGCAGCGTGCCGGCCGCGAGGCGACGCAGCCCCCGATCACTCTGACTCATGGCTCCTCATCACTTGAATGAAGGCACGATCGGGTACGGCCCGGACCAGCCGAGCCGTACGAGGATCAGTGCCTGTTACCCCTTCACGGCCCCGGCGGTGAGACCGGCGACCATGCGGCGTTGTACCAGCAGGAAGAAGACGACCACCGGAAGGGTCATCAGGGTGGAACCGGCCATGATCGCGCCCCAGTCGACGCCCTTCTGGCCGAAGAAGTACTGCAGGGCGACCGGCATCGTGTAGCCCTCGGAACCCGACATCAGGTAGAGGGCGAACACCAGATCGTTCCAGGCGGTGATGAACGAGAAGATGCTCGTGGCCACCAACCCCGGCGCGACCAGCGGGAACAGCACCTTCCAGAACGTGGTCAGGCGGCTCGCGCCGTCGATCCAGGCCGCCTCCTCCAGCGTCCGCGGCACCGCGGCCACGAACGTGCGCAACATCCAGATGCCGAACGGCAGCGTCAGCGCGACCTGGGTGATGATCAGCCCGATGAGCTGGTCACCGAGGCCGACCCGCTTGACCATCATGTACAGCGGGATGAGCAGGCCCTCGGCCGGCAACATCTGCACGATCAGCAGGATGACCAGGAACGTGCCACGCCCCTTGAAGCGGAAGCGGGCGATGGCCGTGGCCGACAGCAGCGCGAAGACCGAGCCGATGAGCACGGTGCCGAGCGCCACGATCGCGCTGTTGCGCATGTAGAGCCAGATGGAGTTGTTCGCCACGCCCTCGGTCAGCACCCGCGCGAAGTGGTCGAAGGTGAAGTGCGTCGGGAACGGGATGAACTCCGTCGTGAAGATCTGGTCGTTCTCCTTGAAGCCGGTGGAGACCATCCAGTAGACGGGGAAGACCGCGTAGAGGAAGACCAGCACACCGGCCGTGTTCAGGAGGATCTTCCCGAGCTTCTTGCGGGCCAGCGCGTTCACATCTCCTCCTGCTTCACGATCTGCCGGACGTACGCGACGGTGATGATGAGCAGGATGATCGTCAGCACGATGGAGATCGCCGCGCCCGTGCCCAGCTTCTGCGGGGGCTTGAACGCCTCCGCGACCGCGTACATCGACAGGTTGAAACCGTCGCGGTTGGTCGGGCCGTTCATCAGCACGTAGAGCTGGCTGAAGACCTTGAAGTCCCAGATGATCGACAGGATCGTCAGGACGGCGAAGACCGGCTTGAGCAGCGGCAGGGTGATCTTCCTGAACGTCCGCCACGCCCCCGAGCCGTCGACCTTGGCCGCCTCGTACAGCTCGGACGGGATGCCCTTGAGCCCGGCCAGCACCGAGACCGCGATGAACGGGAACCCGGCCCACACCACGCACACGATCAGCGCGACGTAGAGCGGGAAGGTGTCGTTGAGCCAGGGGGTGCCCGTCCAGTCCTGCTGGCCGGCGGGTGGCGCGGCCAGCCAGTCGGGCAGCAGGTTGAGCAGCCAGTTCACGATGCCGGACTCGGCGTCGAAGAGCGAGCGCCAGATGACGCCCTGCGCGACCGGCGGCACGGCCCAGGCGAACATGCACCCGATGACCACGAACAGGGACATCTTCTTGCCGAGCTTGTTCAGCAGCACGCCGACCGCGGTGCCCACGATCAACGTGAGGCTGACGGCGACGAAGGCGAACACCACGGTGTTGCGCAGAGCCGACCAGAAGATGTCGTTGGAGAGGACCTTGTTGAAGTTGTCCAGGCCCACCCATTCGGCCGGCTTGCTCCCCCTGATCTGCGCGAGCCCGACCTTCTGGAAGGCCATCACGCCGAGCTGGAACATCGGGTACAGCAGCAGTCCCGCGATGACCAGCAGACCGGGGATGAGCAGCACGTACGGGATGCTCCACGTGGGCATCCCGGTGGCCTTGACGGGCCCGCCGCCCTTCTTACGGCGGCGCCCCGGGGCGGGGGACGAGCCCCTGCCCCGGGTGACCGTAGTCGTGTTCGCCATCGTTACTGGTTCAGGATCTCTTCGAGTTCCTTGTTGGCGTCAGCGAGAGCCGTGGTGGTGTCCTTCTTGCCCTCGATGACGGCGCGCGCCGCGTTCTGCAGCACGGCCTTGGTGGCGTCGGCCTCGGCCCAGTTCGGGTCGGCCGGGAACGCCTTGGCCTTGGCGAAGGCCTGGGCGAACGGGCCCTGCGCCGGGTCCTCGTTCAGCGCCGCCAGGGTGTCGGGGTAGACCGGCAGCAGGCCGCCCTCCTTGGCGTAGCGGTCGGCCCAGGTCTTGCTGGTGGCGAGCTTGATGTACTCCTTGCCGAGGTCGGCCTCCTTGGTGCCGCCCCACAGCGCGATGTCGTTGCCGCCGAAGAAGGACGGGGCCAGGCCGCCGGTCTTGGCGGGCAGCGGGAAGAAGCCGAGCTTGTCGCCCTTCAGCTTGCCCTTCGAGTCCTCCTCGATGCCGGGCAGGTCCCAGCCGGCGGTGAGGTACATCGCCACCTTGTTGTTGGCGAAGCGCTTGCGGATGTCGACGGTGTTCAGCGTCAGGTTCGCCTTGCTGGACAGGCCGCCGGTGACCAGACCGGTGTAGGTCTCGAAGCCCTTCTGGAAGCCGGGGTCGGTCAGCTTGCCGACCCACTTGTCGCCCTCCTTGACGGCGAACTCGCCGCCCTCGGACCAGGCGAACGCGGCCAGCAGGTGGTTGGCGTCGGAGCCGCCGTTGAAGGCGAAGCCGTCGACGCCGGCGCCCTTCTCCTTCTGGATCTTCTTGGCCGCGGCGACGAGCTCGTCCCAGGTCTTGGGAACCTCGATCTTCAGGTCGGCGAACCAGTCCTTGCGGTAGAGCACCGCGCGGGCGCCGGCGCCCCACGGGATGCCGTAGATCTCGCCGTCGACCGTCTCGTAGCCGTAGAGGTTCTCGGGGATCTGGGCCCGGTCGCCCTCACGCGCGATGTCGGTGATGGGGGTGAGCGCGTCCTGGCTCTGCCACATCGGGACCTGGTCGTTGCCGATCTCGGTCACGTCCGGGCCGGTGCCGGTCGCGGCGGCGGCGAACTTGTCCGCCACCTGCGGCCACGGGATCCACTCAAGCTTGACCTCGGCGCCGGTCTGCTTCTTGAACTCGGCGTTGAGCTCTTCCATGTACTTGGCGGCGGCGGGGTTGCTGTCGCCCAGACGCCACACGCTGAGCGTCTTGCCCGCGAACTTCGGGCCACTGGAAGCGGGGGCGGCCGCGCTGGACGACGGCTTCGGCTCCTCGCTTGACCCACAGGCGGCCAGGCCCAGGGCCAGGGCGGCCGTGGTGACCGTAGTGGCTGTGATCTTCGCGATCCTCACAGGGTTCTCCCTTCCCGGGTGCTGGCCTACGGTCCGCACCAGGCTGATCGTCAAATGCCGAACGACGCTGTTAAACTAACAAGAAACTTTCTTAAAAGAAACGCTCGTTAGCCATTCGTGACGAGAGGGGTGCGGTAATGAGTCGAAGCCCGGGGATCCCCCGGCTGCTGCGCAGGTTGAACGACCGCTCGGCACTTGAACTCCTCCTCGCGGACGGTCCGCTGACCCGCGCCGAACTGGGGGAGCGAACGGGGCTATCCAAGGTAACCGCAGGTCAGCTGCTCGCTCGACTCGAAGAACGGGGCCTGGTGGAGGTCGCGGGCGAGCGCGCCGGCGGCCGGGGACCGCACGCCGCCCTGTACGCGGTGGTTCCGTCGAGCGCGTACGTCGCCGGGCTGGAGGTGCTGCCCGACAGTCTCACTGTGGGTGTGGCGGACATCACAGGTAAAATCGTTGTCGAGGTGACGGTCAACCCGTCCGACGCCCGCGATCCGGTGAAGGCGGTCCACTCGGCCGTCCAGCGGGCCTGTGCCACGGCCAGCGTCGAGCTCTCCCAGCTCCGCTCGTTCGTCATCGGCACCCGCGGCGTCGTCGATCCCCGCAGCGGTGACGTGCGCTGGTCCTACGACCTGCCCGACTGGCACGTCGGCGTGCTGGCCAGCCTGCGCCAGACCCTCGGCGGCTCGGTGACGATAGAGAACGACGTCAACCTGGTCGCCCTGGCCGAGAGCCGCTACGGCGCCGCCGTCGGCCACGACGACTTCGTGGTCATCTGGGCCGGCGTCGGCCAAGGTCTGGGCGTCATGCTCGGCGGCCGGCTGCACCGGGGGATCACCGGCGGCGCGGGCGAGATCGGCTGGCTGCCGGTGCCGGGCGAGCCGCTGCCGTCCGACGTCTCGCAGCCGCAGTCGGGCTCGTTCCAGCGCCTGGTGGGCCACGACGCCCTGCGCGGCCTGGCCGGCGAGCACGGCGTGATCGGCTACACCGTGCCCGACCTGGTCCGCAACGGCGACGAGGACTACCTGGACGAGGTGGCGGGCCGCCTGGCCGTGGGCGCGGCGGCCGTGGCCGTCGTGCTCGACCCCGGGCTGATCGTGCTCAGCGGCGACGTCGGCCGGGCCGGCGGCGAGCGGCTGGCCGCCAAGGTCGAGGAGGCCGTGGCCCGCGTGTGCCCGAGCCAGCCGACCGTGGTGACCACCAGGGTGACCGGCAACGCGGTGCTGCGCGGGGCCATGGTCGCGGCCCTGGAACAGGCCCGGGAGCAGGTTTTCTCCGACACTGTGTGAGAATTTCTGCCCATGTGGCAGCTCGACACCGACGTAGTCCTCATCTCCGACCCGCGCGTCTCGGCGGTCCCCGTCCGCGAGTGCGGTGAGCCGCTGGCCGACGTGCGCGGGCGGCTGCGGATCGACACGCGGCTGGCCGACGCCGACGGCGCGTACGCGCACCTGCGGGCGGGGCTGCTCGACCGGCTGGAGCGGGCCGAGAGCTCGTTGCCCGACGGCTTCCACCTGCTGATCGTCGAGGGATACCGGCCCATCGCCACGCAGCGGCGCATCTTCGAGGGGTACCGCGAGGAGCTCCTCACCACTTATCCCGACATGACGCCTGACGAGTCCTATATCGCGGCGAGTCGTTATGTGTCCCCCGTCGAGGTCGCCCCCCACACCGCCGGCGCCGCCGTCGACCTGACCCTGTGCGCCCCCGACGGCACCGAGTACGACATGGGCACCCAGGTCAACGACAACCCCGAGGAGAGCGGCGGCGCCTGCTACACGGCCGCCGCCGGCATCCCGGCGCAGGCCCGCGCCCACCGCAAGATCCTGGCCGCCGCCCTGGAGCCCGTGGGCCTGGTCAACTACCCGACCGAGTGGTGGCACTGGTCGTACGGCGACCGCTACTGGGCCATGTCCACCGGCGCCCCCGCTGCCCTGTACGGTCCTGCCCCCTTCTAGCCAGGTTTTCCCCCGGCAGCGGCACGGGCACAACCTGTGGCGGAGGCTCTTCGGACTCCCCCAGCGAGGTGTGCATGGTTCCGTTGATCGGGATCGAAGAGGAATACCTCGTCGTCGATCCCCGCACCCGCCACGTGTCCCCCCGGGCGGCCGAGGTCCTGGCCGCCGCGACGGACATGCTCGACGTGGCCCACGAGATCACCCGTTTCCAGGTGGAGGCCCGTACGCCGCCCTCCGCCGACCTCAGTGAGCTGGGCTCCCAGCTCCGGGCAGCACGGAAGGAGGTGTCCGAGGCGGCCCGGTCCTGCGGCCTGGCGGTCGTGGCCAGCGGAATCCCGGTGCTCGGCAACGTCATGCCGCCGCCGCTCACCGACGACCACCGCTATCAGCAGGGCAAGGAGCTCTATCGGGCGTTGCAGGACGAGATCAGCATCTGCGCGCTGCACGTGCACGTCGACGTACCGGACGAGGAGATCGCCGTCTACGTCGGCAACCATCTCAGACCCTGGCTGCCGACGCTGATCGCGCTGGCCGCCAACTCGCCGTTCTTCGTGGGCCGCGACACCGGCTACGCGTCCTGGCGGGTGATCAGCTGGGGGCGGTGGCCGGTGTCCGGGGCGCCGCCGTACTTCCCGACGTTCGGCGACTACGAACTGGCGCTGCGTGCGCTGTCGGAGTCGGGCGCGCTGATGGACCCCAAGACGGTCTTCTGGGACACCCGTCCGTCGCCGAGGCTGCCGACGGTCGAGATCAGGGTGGCCGACGTTCCGCTCGACGTGAGCGACAGCCTGACGATCATCGGCCTGATCCGGGCCCTGGTCGTGACCGCGTTGCGAGAGGTGGCGCGCGGCGACCGCGGGCTGCCGATCCCGTCGGAGGTGCTGCGGGCCGCCTACTGGCGGGCCGCCCGGGACGGCCTGGTCGGCGACAGCCTCGACGTGCGGCACGGAACGCTCGTGCCCGCCACGGTGATGGCCCGCCGTCTGTTCGGCCACGTGAGCGCCGCGCTGGCCGAGGCCGGCGACCTGACCTTCATCGAAGAGGGCCTGGAACGGCTGCTGAGCAAGGGCTCCGGGGCGGTGCGCCAGCGGCGTGTGCACGCCCGGGGCAACGACCTGACCGACGTGGTCGATGACCTGATCGAGGCCACCGTCGCCTGAACCGCCCGTTCGACGCTGCTTCACCGCAGCGCGAGCACCGCCGCCACGCCGAGGCCGAAGGTCACGACGACGCCGCGCAGCACGTTCGGCGGCATGAGCCGGGCCACGCGGGTGCCGAGGAAGCCACCCGCCAGGCTGGCCGGCGCCACCACCGCCACGGCCTGCCACTCCACCGGGCCGAACAGCGCGAACGCCACCACCGACACCGTACTGACGACCAGCGACAACGCGGCCCGTACGGCGTTGACCCGGTGCAGGTCGTCGTGCAGGAACATGCCGAGCACGGCCAGCAGCAGCACGCCCATCCCGCCGTTGAAGTATGCGCCGTAGCAGCCGCCCAGGAACACCCCGGCGTACACCAGCCTGCTGGGAGGCTGCCCGGCCGCGCCGCCGAAGCGGTCCTTGAGCCACGGCTGGGCCAGCAGCGCGAGGCTGGCGAAGGTCACCAGCCACGGCACCAGCGAGTCGAACAGCCGGCCCGGCGTGAGCAGCAGCAGCGAACAGCCCGCCACGGAGCCCGCCACGGTGGCGGCCGACAGCGCCGTCACCCTGCGCCGCTGCCCGCGCAGCTCGGCACGGTAGCCGACGACGCCGCCCAGGTAGCCGGGCCACAGGGCCACCGCGTTGGTCACCGACGCGGTGACGCCCGGGTAGCCGAACGCCACCAGCGCCGGGAAGGAGATCAGCGTGCCGCCCCCGGCCAGAGCGTTGACCGCCCCCGCCAGCAACCCGGCCCCCACCAGAAAGACCAGCTCCCCAGCCGTCACCACCCCACCCCCAGCCTCGACGCGCGGCCGGCGGTGGTTCTCGCGTTCAGGCGGGACGTGCGGTTGCCGGTCATCGGCCCGCCGCGTAGCCCTGGGCGCCGCGGGGGTTGGCGGCGGCCCGCAGGAAGGCGCCGTCGCGGGCCACCGCGCTCAGCCTGCCGAGCGACCACGGGCCCTCGGCCTCGACCTCGTGCCCGCGCCGCCGCAGCTCGGCCACCACCCCCGGGTCGAGCCGCTCCTCGACGTGCAGCACCCCGGGACGCGAGCCACGCGGGAAGAACGAGCTGGGGAAGTGCGCGGAATGGAACATGGGCGCCTCGATCGCCTCCTGGAGGTTCAGCCGCCCGTGCACGACGGCCAGGAAGAAGTTGACACTCCACTGGTCCTGCTGGTCGCCGCCCGGCGTGCCGAAAGCCAGCCACGGCCTGCCGTCCCGGGTGGCGAACGACGGCGACAGCGTGGTGCGCGGGCGCGCGCCGGGCCGCAGCGAGGCGGGCAGCCCCTCCTGCAGCCAGAACATCTGCGCCCTGGTGCCCAGGCAGAAGCCGAGCTCGGGGATCGTGGGGGAGCTCTGCAACCAGCCGCCGCTGGGCGTGGCCGAGACCATGTTGCCGAACCGGTCCACGACGTCCACGTGACAGGTGTCGCCCCGCACCGCGCCGTCCGGCGTCACCGTCTGCTCACCGGCGCCGGTCAGGGGGCGCGGGCGGCCGGTCGGCGGTGCGTCGTGGCGGGCGACCGTCGGCTCCCCGATGCCCGGACGAACGGGCGCCGGAATCGCGGGGGAGAGGGCCGCCGCGCCGGGCGGGAGGACCGGCAGCCGCGGCTCCCGGCCGCCGGGCGCGCCCGGCCGCAGCTCCAGGCTGGCCTCGGTCCCGATCAGCCGCCGCCGCTCTTCGTTGTACGCCGCGCTCAGCAGGTCGGCCATGGGGACGTCCGCGTCGCCGTACCAGGCTTCGCGGTCGGCGAAGGCGAGCTTGGCCGCCTCGGTCACCACGTGCACGTAGTCGGCGTCCAGGAAGCCGGCGGCGTCGAGGTCGAACCCGGACAGCAGGGCGAGCTGCTGCAGGAAGACCGGCCCCTGCCCCCAAGGTCCCGTCTTGTACACGGTGTGCCCGCGGTAGTCGAAGCTCACCGGCTCCTCGACCATGGCGGACCAGCGGGCCAGGTCGTCCCCGGTGAGCAGGCCGCCGTGGACCTCGCCCGAGCTGTCCCGCCAGGCGGTGCCGGTGCTGAAATCGGCGACGGCCTCGGCGACGAAACCCTCGTACCAGGCATGCCGGGCGGCGGCGAGCTGACCTTCGCGGGTGCCCGAGGCGGCCTCGGCCTCGGTGACCAGCCTGCGGTAGGTCGCCGCTAGCACCGGGTTGGCCAGCCTCGAACCGGGCGCGGGCACCCGGCCGTCCGGCAGCCAGGTGGCCGCCGACGTGGGCCAGTCGTGCCTGAACAGCTCCTCGACCGTGCCGATCGTGGCGGCGATCCGGTCGAGCACCGGCACGCCGCGCTCGGCGTAGTGGATCGCCGGGGCCAGCACCTCGGCCGGCGACCAGGTGCCCCAGCGCTCCAGCAGCAACATCCAGCCGCCGAACGCGCCGGGCACCGTCGCCGCCAGCAGACCCGTGCCGGGGACGACGTCCAGCCCCATCGCGGCGAAGCGCTCGACGGTCGCGGCGGCGGGGGCCACGCCCTGGCCGCACACCGCCGAGACCTTCTGCTCCTCCTCGCTCCACAGCAGGATCGGCACCTCGCCGCCGGGGCCGTTCAGATGCGGTTCGGCGACCTGGAGCACGAACCCGGCCGTCACCGCCGCGTCGAAGGCGTTGCCGCCGCGCTCCAGCACGCCCATCCCGGCCGCCGAGGCCAGCCAGTGGGTGCTGGCGACCATGCCGAAGTCGCCCGTCAGCTCGGGTCTGGTGGTGAACAACGGTCTCTCCTCCGGGGGGACGGTTCAGGAGAATGTATACAATCCCCGCGCCTCACCCGTGCTGCGGGGTACCGGTTGCCGCCTGCGCGTCCTTGTTGTCCGTGTTGTTCGGGTGGTTGGCCGTACGGGGCACAGCCGCGAGGAACGACCGGCGGGCGGCGGCGACGTGCGCGATCGCCCTGGCCTGGGCCTCGTCCTCGTCGCCCGCCGCGATGGCCTCGCACAGGCTCAGGTGTTCGGTCCAGGAGTGCGGCCCCCGGGCGGCGGCGGTCTGGCTGAAGACCCACTGCGCCCGCAGCACCATCGGCTTCATCATCAGGTTGAGGTAGGAGTTGCCCGCCGCCTCGCCCACGGCCAGGTGGAAGGCGGTGTTGAGCTCGGCCACCGCCGCCGGTCGCCCGGCCGCCACGGCCTCCCCGGCCGCGTCGAGGATCCGGCGCAGCCGCGCGACGGCCTCGGGGCTGCGTTTGCGTGCCGCCAGCCGGGCGGCCAGGCCCTCGACCGCCATGCGCACGTCGAAGAGCTCCTCGCCCTCCTCGGCCGTCAGCCGCGCGACCGTCGCGCCGACCCGGGGGACGACCTCGACGAACCCTTCGGCCGCCAGCACCCGGATGGACTCGCGCACGGGGTTGCGCGACACGCCGAGCAGCGCGGCCAGCCGATCCTCGACCAGCCGCTCTCCCTGCGCCAGCTCACCGGACAGGATGCGACGACGCAGCTCCTCGGTGACCTCGCCCAGCAGCGTCGTACGCCCCGCGCCCCGCATCACATCAGCCATATGGCCGCCCATCGTATACAAATCCGTGGACGGCCGAGCGCCCGCCACCGCCGACTGTCAGGCGCGTAGGCGCAGCCCCCGGGGGGTCGGATGGAACCCGGCCGCCTCCAGAGCGGCCGCCAGCGGCGATTCCACGATGGACGTGCCGTCGGCCCGCTCCACCGTCAGCTTGCCGAGCGCCCCGTCGCGTACGGCCAGCGCCAGCGCGTCGACCGCCGGTTGCAGCCGCTCGTCGTCGGCGAACGACAGCAACGTCTTGCCGCCCCGCTCCACGTACAGGACGAGGTAGCCGTCCACGAGCACGACCAGCGCGCCCGCCTTCCTGCCTGGCTTGTGCCCGACGTCGCCGGGACGTTGCGGCCAGGGCAGCGCGGCCCCGTACGGACTGGCCGGGTCGGCGGCGGCCAGCACCACGGCCCGCCGCCCGGACCCGCCCCGGCCGCCTTGACCGGGCATCCCGGCCTCCCCGCCCCGGTCGAAGCCGCCGCCACCGGACCGCGAGCTCCGGCCGCCCTCTCCGCCGCCGAACCCCCCGCCCGAGAGACCGAACCCCCCGCCGCCGGGCCGGCCGGTCTCCCAGGCGGGGGCCTCGGGCGGCGAACCGAAGCCCTCGCCCGGCCCACCGCCGGTCGGTGCGACGCTCGGGGTCATGGCGCGCATCCGGTCGACCGCGCCCGCCAGCGCGAACTGCGCGCCTCCCAGCCCCTCGACGAAGTACCCCCGGCGGCACCGCCCGCTCTCCTCATAGGCGCGAAGCACCTGGTAGACAGGCGTGAACCCGCCGGGCAGCCGTTCGGAGGTCACCGCCCCGCGCGTCACCACGCCGTGCCGTTCGAGCAGCACCTCGGCCTGCGCGTGCGCCCGCTGCGTCGCGTCGTCGGCCGGACCGGGCAGCAGCCACCACCGCCCGGCCACGGTCGGCGGCCCGCTCCTCGACGGCAGCACGGCCCGGCGCCGCCGCGTCGTGGCGGGCCGGTGCGCGGGACGCCCGGTGCCCAGCGTGGCCCGCAGCGGCGCGAGCGTGTCGCCGGAGACCCGGCCCGACCACACCAGATCCCACAACGCCGAGACCAGCGTCGCGTCGTCGAGCGCCCCGCCCTGGGCCCCGAGCTGGTCGGAGATGCCCCGGAAGAACAGCGCGCCCCCGCCGCCCAGCAGGTCGAGCACGCGCTCGTGCAGCGGGGTCATCGTGATCTCGGCCGGGTCGGGCAGCAGCAGCGGCGCGGTGTCGGCGAAGTAGAGCGACACCCATCCGTCGCCGCCGGGCAACGACCCCTGCCCCACCCACATCACCTCGCCCGACGAGGTCAGCTCGTCGAGCAGCGCCGGATGGTAGCCGGGCACCCGCGAGGGCAGCACCAGCGTCTCCAGTGCGGACGCCGGCACCGCGGCCCCCTGGAGCTGCTCGACGGATCGCACCAGCGCGTCCATCGCCCGGGCCGCCCCGGCCCGCGAACCGTCGGACGACGTGCCAGAACCGGTGATGCCGTGCCAGGCGGGCAGGAAGCGGGCCAGCGTCTCGGGCGCGACCGGCTCGACCTCTTTGCGCAGCCGGGCCAGCGACCTGCGGCGCAACATCCGCAGCACCCCGGCGTCGCACCACTCCTCGCCACGGCCGCCCGGCCGGAACTCGCCGTTCACCACGCGCCCCGAGGCGGCCAGCCGCCGCAGCGCGTCGGTCACCACGGCCGCGCCGAGCCCGAACCTGGCGGCGGCGGTGCCGGCGTGGAAGGGCCCGCGGGTGCGGGCGTGCCGGGCCACCAGGTCGGCCAGCGGGTCGGGCACCGGCTCCAGGAACACGTGCGGCACCCCCACGGGCAGCGGCACGCCGAGCGCGTCGCGCAGCCGGGCGGCGTCCTCCACGGCCGCCCACTGCTCCTCGCCCGCGATGCGCACGCGGATGGCCCGGCGCGCGCGTTCGAGCTCCTCCAGCCAGGACGGGTCGCCGCCGCGCACGCTCACGTCGGGCGTCAGCAGCGGCCCGTGCGAACGCAGCAGGTCGGCCAGGTCTTCGGCGTCGCGCAGCGGCCGGTCGAGCCGGGCCAGCTCGCGCTCGCTGCTCACGATCACGTCGGGGTCGAGCAGCTCGCGCAGGTCGGCCTGGCCGAGCAGCTCGGCCAGCAGGGTGGTGTCCAGGGCCAGGGCCTGCGCGCGGCGTTCGGCCAGCGGCGCGTCGCCCTCGTACATGAACGCGCCGACGTAGTGGAACAGCAGCGACGCGGCGAACGGCGAGGCCTGCGACGTCTCGACCTCCACCACCCGGATCCGCCGGGCCGCGATGTCGCGCATGAGCTGGACCAGCCCCGGCACGTCGAACACGTCCTGGAGGCACTCGCGCATCGTCTCCAGCACGATCGGGAACGAGGCGTACTGGGAGGCCACGCCCAGCAGATGGGCGGCCCGCTGGCGCTGCTGCCACAGCGGGCTGCGCCGGCCAGGCACGCGGCGCGGCAGCAGCAGCGCCCGCCCCGCGCACTCCCTGAACCGGGAGGCGAACATCGCCGACCCGCCCAGCTCCTCGGTGACGATCTGCTCGATCTCCTCGGCGTCGAACGCCGCCACGTCGGTGGGCGGCTCGGCCAGCGTGTCGGGGATGCGCAGCACGATGCCGTCGTCGGAGTGCACGGCCTGCACGTCGATGCCGTAACGCTCGCGCAGCCGCCGGTTGATCGCCAGCGCCCAGGGCGCGTGCACCCGCGCGCCGTAGGGGGAGTGGATCACCACCCGCCAGTCGCCCAGCTCGTCGTGGAAGCGCTCGACCAGCAGAGTACGGTCGTCGGGCACGTAGCCCGTGGCCTCGCGCTGCTCGTCGAGGTAGGCCAGCAGGTTGCTCGCGGCGAACTCGTCGAGCCCCGCCTCCCTGATGCGGTCGGTGGAACCCTGCTTGGCCTGCTCCCGCAGGAACTGCCCGATCGCCCGGCCCAGCTCGGCCGGCCGCCCGGCCGTGTCGCCGTGCCAGAACGGCAGCTTCCCCGGCTGGCCGGGAGCGGGCGAGACCAGCACCCGGTCGGCCGTGATGTCCTCGATCCGCCACGACGTCGCGCCCAGCACGAACACGTCGCCCACCCGCGACTCGTAGACCATCTCCTCGTCGAGCTCGCCCACCCGGGACGCCTTCTCACCCACGAGGAACACGCCGAACAGGCCGCGGTCGGGGATCGTGCCGCCGTTGGTCACGGCCAGCCGCTGCGCACCGGGCCGCCCCTGCAGGGCGCCGGTGACGCGGTCCCAGACGATGCGCGGCCGCAGCTCGGCGAACTCCTCGCTCGGGTAGCGGCCGGCCAGCATGTCGAGCGTCGCCTCCAGCGCGCTGCGCGGCAGGGTGGCGTAGGGGGCGGCCCGCTTGACCACGGTCTCCAGCTCGTCGACGGTCCACTCGTCGAGCGCGGTCATGGCCACGATCTGCTGGGCCAGCACGTCGAGCGGGTTACGCGGGTAGCGCAACTCCTCGATCTGCCCGCCGCGCATGCGCTCGGCCACCACGGCCGTCTGGACGAGGTCGCCCCGGTACTTGGGGAAGATCACCCCTCGGGAGACAGCGCCCACCTGGTGGCCGGCCCGGCCGATGCGCTGCAGCCCGCTGGCCACGCTCGGCGGGGCCTCCACGCACGCCACCAGGTCGACCGCGCCCATGTCGATGCCCAGCTCCAGGCTGGAGGTGGCGACCACGGCGGGCAGCCGCCCCGACTTGAGCGCCTCCTCGATCTGGGCCCGCTCCTCCTTCGACACCGAGCCGTGGTGGGCCCGGACGATCTCGCTCACCACGCCCTTGCTCGCCCCCGCCTGCGCCATCGTCTCGGCGGGCATGCGCCTGGACGGCGGGGGCTCCTGGTCGTCCTGCGGCGGCGTCTCCCAGATCGACAGGTCGATCGCCTCCGGCCCCTGCCGCCGCGTGTAGGCCAGCTCGTTGAGCCGGGTACACAGGCGCTCGGCCAGCCGCCTGGAGTTGGCGAACACGATCGTCGAGCTGTGGGACTCGATCAGGTCGAACAGGCGGTCTTCCACATGAGGCCAGATCGACCGGCTGGACGACGGCTCGACCTGCTCGGGATCGGGCGCCCCCGCCATCTCCGTCATGTCCTCGACCGGGACGACGACCTCGATCTCGATGCGCTTGTCGGACGGCGGCTGCACCACCGTCGCCGGACGCGTGCCGCCGAGGAAGGCCGCCACCTCGCTCACCGGCCGCACGGTCGCCGACAGCCCCACCCGCTGGGCCGGACGCTCCAGCAGCGCGTCGAGCCGCTCCAGGCTGAGCGCCAGATGGGCGCCGCGCTTGGTGGCCGCGACCGCGTGCACCTCGTCGACGATCACCGTCTCGACGTCGCGCAGCGCGTCGCGCGCCTGGCTGGTGAGCAGCAGGAACAGCGACTCGGGAGTGGTGATCAGGATGTCGGACGGCTTGGCGGCGAACCGCCTGCGCTCCTCGGCCGGGGTGTCGCCGGAGCGGATCGCCACCGAGATCTCCGGGACGGGCAGCCCGAGCCGGCGCGCCGTCTGCCTGAGCCCGGCCAGCGGCGCGCGCAGGTTGCGCTCGACGTCGACGGCCAGCGCCTTGAGCGGCGACACGTAGAGCACGCGGGTGCCCGGCTTGCGCCCCTTCGCGGCACCTTCGCCCGGTGCCTGATCGGCCGCCCGCGCCGCGAGCCGGTCGAGCGACCACAGGAACGCCGCCAGCGTCTTGCCCGACCCCGTGGGGGCGACGACCAGCGTGTTGTCGCCGCGCGCGATCGACTCCCACGCGCCCTCCTGGGCCGCCGTGGGCGCCTGGAAGGCGCCGGCGAACCATTGCCTGGTCACCTGGGTGAAGTGGTCTAGCGAGCTCACCAGCACATACTGCCTCGCGCCACCGACAGAAAACGCATTCGAGCGGCGCCGGGTGATTGAGTGGGGGTCAAGGCGGACATACAGCGACCGTGACCATTGATTATGCCGCCGTCGAGACCCGACGCGCACAGTTGAGAAGCCAGTACGCCTTACCGCACCGGCCGTCGAGCAGCGCCCGTGGCCTGCACCACGTGGCCATGTTGTCGTCCGATGTGGAACGGACCATCAAGTTCTACCAGGAACTGCTGGAGTTCCCGCTGACGGAGATCATCGAGAACCGCGACTACAAGGGTTCGAGCCACTTCTTCTTCGACATCGGCAACGGCAACCTGCTCGCGTTCTTCGACTTCCCGGGGCTCGACCTCGGCCCGTACCAGGAGGTGCTCGGCGGGTTGCACCACGTGGCGATCTCCGTCGACCCCGCCACCTGGGAGCGGCTGCGCGGCAAGCTGGAGATGGCCGGCGTGCCGCACCAGATCGAGAGCGGCGCCTCCATCTACTTCAAGGACCCCGACGGCGCCCGCCTGGAGCTGCTCGCCGACCATCTCGGTGAGATGTACGGTGCGCGAGTTCTGTGACGGTTCGTCCCGGCTCAGCGCCGTGACGCCCTGCGCGTACGCGGCATGCCCGCACGCGGCTCCTGCCTGATTCCCGCGTGCCGCTCCGATCGCTGTCCCTTCTCCTTCTGGACGGCCTGCCGCATCGCGAGTAACAGCCGGCGGCGCCGCACTCTGTTGGCCTTGGTCCTGGCGGTCTTCGGGGGTGAAGACTTGGGGGTCTTTGGCATGCGGATGTCTTACCCACACCTGACGCGATTCCATACTTGGTCCATGCGCCTGACCGAGTTCTGGAGACGGATGAACGTCCATTTCGGCGAGACCTATGCCGAGTCGTGGGCCCGCGACTACGTGATCGCCCCGCTGGGCGGCCGTACCGTCATCCAGGCGCTGGCCGACGGCGAGAGCGCCAAGACCGTGTGGCGGGCCGTGTGCCAGGTGGAGGACGTCTCGCCCGGGCTACGCTGAACCCCCAGGTCGGGGACGTTCCCTCCGGGCTACGTCGAGCCCAGCGTCCGGCGGAGCGCGTCCGCCGTGGCCTCCAGGTCGTCCGCGCTGCCCTGGCCGCCCGGCGACCACAACAACGTCCAGCCCCCGCTGGAGGGGGTGGCGAAGATGATCGTCTGGCGGCGCGTGCGCGGATGCCACACCCACAGCACCGGATCGTCACCGCCGACCATGCGGCTGACCAGCCCCCGATGGGGCAGCAACTCGGCGAGCGCCTCCAGAAGGGTGCGTCGTTCCCCGGTGTAGCCACTCGCCACTTCGCCGCCTCCCAGCCAATCCCCTGCATGGGAGTCTCCCCAGCTCACGGCGTATGACAACACGTCGGCGGCAACCCGCGCGGGAGATCACGAACGCCCTCGCCTCACGTGTCCCCGGTGCCTCCCTGGCCCCGGTGCCCGCGCTCCCCGCGCCGGTGGGGAGAGCGTCCGTGGACATCTCCCCACGCGGCGATCCGCATCCTTCAGGACGGCTCAGGTCCGCGCTCTCCGGGACGAGCCGGATTCGTGTTCTCCGGGACGGGCCGGAGCTGCGGTCTTTGGGACGGGCTGGATTCGTGTTCTCCGGGACGAGCCGGAGCCGGGTTCTTCGGGACGGGCTGGATTCGTGTTCTCCGGGACGAGCCGGAGCCGGGTTCTTCGGGACGGGCCGGAGCCGCGTTTTCCCGGGCGGGTCAGATGCCGCTCGTCCGCGAGGGACAGGCGTTCGTCGGACCCGGACCCAGGCAGCCGCCCATGCGAGGGCACCCCATCACCTCCGCCCGCCGCGCCCGATCCCACGGCCGCGACCCCCCGGGCAGACCCCACGGCCAATCGGCCGGCAACCACCATGAACGCGAGCGACGTCCGAGCATCGGCCTCGCCCTCCTCTGAACACGCGCGCATGCATCCCAGCAGCGTGTTCGTGATGTGATCGAACAGCCGTTCGGCTACGATGAACCTGCCGAACCCGGCCACGCCTTCCCCGACCGTCTCAGAAAATGTCGGTGGCAGGCCGTAGCTTTCACTCGACTGATCGGACCACGACCCTCCAGAGGGAGCTCCCATGGCTATCAACGACCGCGAGAAGGCCCTCGAGACCGCGCTCGCTCAGATCGAGCGGCAGTTCGGCAAGGGCTCCGTCATGCGACTGGGCGACGACGCCCGAGCCCCCATCGAGGTGATCCCCACCGGGTCGATCTCCCTTGACGTGGCCCTCGGCATCGGCGGCCTCCCGCGTGGGCGCATCGTCGAGATCTACGGCCCCGAGTCCTCGGGCAAGACCACGGTCGCCCTGCACGCGGTGGCCAACGCCCAGCGGGCCGGCGGCATCGCGGCGTTCATCGACGCCGAACACGCCCTTGACCCCGAATACGCCAAGAAGCTGGGCGTCGACACCGACGCCCTGCTGGTCTCCCAGCCCGACACCGGTGAGCAGGCGCTCGAGATCGCCGACATGCTGATCAGGTCCGGCGCGGTGGACATCATCGTCATCGACTCGGTGGCCGCCCTGGTGCCCAAGGCCGAGATCGAGGGCGAGATGGGCGACAGCCACGTCGGCCTCCAGGCCCGCCTCATGTCCCAGGCCCTGCGCAAGGTCGCCGGCGCGCTCAACAGCACCGGCACCACCGCGATCTTCATCAACCAGCTCCGCGAGAAGATCGGCGTCATGTTCGGCAGCCCCGAGACCACGACCGGTGGTAAGGCGCTCAAGTTCTACGCCTCCGTCCGCATGGACATCCGCCGCATCGAGACCCTGAAGGACGGCACGGAGGCGGTCGGCAACCGCACCCGGGTCAAGGTCGTCAAGAACAAGATGGCCCCGCCCTTCCGCGTCGCCGACTTCGACATCCTCTACGGCGTGGGCATCTCCCGCGAGGGCGGCCTCATCGACATGGGCGTCGAGCACGGCTTCGTCCGCAAGTCGGGCGCCTGGTACACGTACGAGGGCGACCAGCTGGGCCAGGGCAAGGAGAACGCGCGTAACTTCCTGAAGAACCACCCCGACATGGCCAACGAGATCGAGAAGAAGATCAAGGACAAGCTCGGAGTCGGTCCGAAGCTCGACACGCCCGCCGAGCCCGCCGCCGCCGTCCCGGCTCCCGCCGCCGCGCCTTCGGGTCGTGGCTCGAAGTCCACCCCCAAGCCGGGTGACGTCTGATCGGTCGGCGCATGAGTGACAGGGATCCGTCGCAGGCGCCCCGTTCCCAGGACTGGGGCGCATGGCCCGACCTCCCCGCCTCGGGGGAGCGCAGAAAGCGCGGACCCCGCGGCTCCCGGGCCACCCCCTCCGACCCGACGTCCACGTCCACCACCCCCGAACCGCCGACCTGGGCCACCCCGGCCGAGTCGGTGTCCGGGGCCGCCACCCCCGAGCCGGTGACCCGGCGGACTACCGGCCGTCCGGCCTCGGGCAGGGGCTCACGTGGCGCCGACCTGGCCCGGTCGGCCGCGGACGGCTGGCCGTCGGTAGACGAATGGCACGAACAACGCGCCCGCCTCCGAGCCGCCGCCTCCGAGTCGACCACCTCTGACGACGACCACTCGCCGACCACCCACACCAGGGCAGATGACCCGGCTCCCCACGACGGGCTGGCCGACGCCGCCGATCCCGCCGGGGCCGCCGGCATGGAGGGCATGGCCGTCCACGCCCAGGCGGACGCTGCGGTCGTTCACCACGAAGCGGACGACGTGGTGGTTCGCGACGATACGGACGACGTGATCGTCCCTACGCACATGGACGACGTGGTCGTCTCTGCGGACATGAACGACGTGGTCGTCTCTGCGCAGGTGGACGACGAGGGCGTGTCGGGCTGGGGTGCGGGCGGGCAGGCCGTTGTCGTGCCCCCGGCGTGGGGCCCCGGCCGGGAGATGGCCGCGCCGACCTTCCACTGGCCGGGCGAACCCCGCTCCCAGGCCGACGAGAGAGATACGGGCTCGACTCGCGAAGCCGACGGGAGCCTGAGCAATAAGGCTGCGGTCGGGCTCAGCGAAGGGGCGCCCGTCGTCCCGAGCGATGAGGCTGACGTTGGGCCGCGCAGAAGGGCGGGCGTTGTGCCGGAAGGCGACGCCGATGTTGGGCTGGGCGAAGGAGCTGGCGTCACTCCGGGCAGTGAGGCCGATGTTGCGCTGAGCGGTGAAGCGGGTTTCGGGTTCAGGCCGCGTAGTGAGGTGTTCATGACGTGGCCGGGCGCTGAGCATGGAGATCCGGCTGGCCGGCCCTCTCCCGGCCGGCTCCACTCGGCCGCCCCCAGCGCCCAGGACGACGAAGCCGCCCCCGACGGCAGCCCGCCTGATCGCGGCCGAGCTGGTGGGCGAGGCAGTGGCCGGACCGGCGGCCGGGCCCGGGGACGGGGATCCCGAGGGCGCTCGGACGAGGGCGCCGACGCGCCGATCTTCGTCTGGCCGGGCGAGCGTAAGACTCCTGCCGACCGCAGCGGTGTCCCGGACTTGCCTGCCGAAGACGGCCGTACCGAACCGGCCCGTAAGGGCAGTTCCGGAAGGCGTAAGAAGAAGGCCCAGATCGACGAGGGATCCGCCGGAAGCTCCCTGGACGAGCTGGGCGATCATGACGGCGAGGGCGCTGCCGGGGGTGCTGGGCGGCGCACGAGCAGGCGGAGGGCTCGGGACGGCGAGGGTTTCTCTGGAAGCCCTTCGGATGAGCTGAGTGGCCATGATGGCGAGGATGCTGCCGGCCTTGCTCCGCGGCGTACGAGCGGGCACGGAGATCAGGAGAGTGAGGAAAGCTCCGGGGCGCGGCCGGCTGGGCTGAGTGGTCAGGATGACGACAGTGTCACTGAGGAGCGCCTGCGGGAACGGGAAGATCCGTACGAGCCCGGCGGCGTTGGCGGAAGCCCGGAGGGCGAGGCTTCCTCCGAGGTGAAGCGCGGCGCCGATGAGTGGCATTCTGAGGTGCTGGCCGGAAGCAGCTGGTTCGGCGATGAGCAGGACGCGGGTGGGAGGAAGCGTTCAGGCAAGGGGCGCCGGACAGGCGGCCGGGGCGCTGGACGAGGGAGCGGCAGGGGGAGCGGACGCTTCGGGAGAGGCGCGAGCGGCCGTGGCGGCCCGCCGTCCGACGGGACGCCGTCTGACGGGCCAATGCGCGACGGGCCGCTGCACGACGGGCCGCTGCACGACGGGCCGCTGCACGACGGGTCATCGCATGGCGGGCCGTTGCATGGCGGACCGTTGCCTGATGGGCCGGACGTCGGCAGTTCCGCTGCGGCGGCGCCCGCGGCGGACCCGGAGTCCGTTGCGCGGGCCATCTGTCTTCGGCTGCTCACCATGGCTCCCAAGACGCGGGCGCAGCTCGCCGAGGCCCTTCGTAAGCGGGACGTACCGGATGAGGCTGCCGGAAAGGTGCTTGATCGGTTTGTCGAGCTCGGGCTGATCAATGACGAGGCGTTCGCGGAGGCATGGGTCGATTCCCGGCACCACGGTCGGGGCCTCGCCAAGCGTGCGCTCGCGGCCGAGTTGCGCCATCGGGGTGTGGACACCGAGACCGTGAAGGAAGCCGTGGAGCGCCTGGACTCCGACCAGGAGGCCGAGACGGCCCGCCGGCTGGTGGACCGTAAGCTCGCCTCCACCCGATCTCTCGACTCGCAGACCCGTACGCGGCGTCTGGCCGGCATGCTCGCCCGCAAGGGGTACTCGTCGGGGCTGGCGTACCGGGTGATCCGGGAGGCTCTCGAACAGGAGGGCATCGACCTGGAGGACGACTTCTCCTGATTCACCAGGGTCCTCCACCTGACCCGCCACCAGGTCCAAAGCCTGTCACGCTCAGGGCTCAGAGAGGAGGGGGGCTGGGGGTCTGCCTCCGGGGCTGGACCCCGCTCCCGCTCGGGGCTTGGGAGGCGGCCTGGAGGTCTGTCGCCGGTTCGGACTTCAGGGAAGCCGAAGGGGGCCGTCGGTCTGCCACCGAGTTCAGAGCTTGAGGAGACCCGGGTGGGTTAGGGGAGTTGGTTGGTTCGGTGGAGGTGGTCGAAGATGAATTGGTCGACCGGGGATACGCGGTTGCGGTCGGCGTAGGTGAGCCAGGTGATTTCTTCGATCTCGTTGCCGGGTGTCGGGACTCCGTGGTGCTCGGCGGTGTAGCAGGTCATCCGTACGGTGACGCCGTCGGGGTGGCCGTGTGCCTGGGCGTGGAAGGTGCCCAGGTGGGTGGCGGTGGCCGGGATGATGGTGATGGAGAGTTCCTCGTCGATCTCGCGGATCAGCGTGTCGAGGTCGGTTTCGCCGGGCTCGCGTTTGCCGCCCGGGAGGTAGTAGGCGTTCTTGCCTCGTGAGCGGGTGCTGAGGATCTTGTTGTTGTCCAGGTGGATCCAGGCGATCTTGTCGATGAGGTTGTTCACCGTGTGCTCCTGTTGGGGTGGGCGAGCCGGGCGTCGGGCGTTCGAAGAGTTTCTCGCGGGCGACGGGGGACGTAGGGCTTGGGGTGCCCGTCGGAGGCCTACGGTTTCCCGGCCGGTGGTCGCTGGGTGCGGGTTGTGGGCTTTGTCTGGGCAATGGGGGTTGGAGAGGTGCGGGTGGGGGACAAATGGGGGTGATCGTGGGTTATGTGGTTGATTGGGGAGATGCGGGCCCGTAAGACACGCTTGAGGACGCGTTTGCTTGCTCGTGACCTGTTCGACGCATAACCTCGACGGCAGTGAGGAGTTACTCCGCGCAGCGCGGATTGCCATACCGGTGAACGACGGACGAACGAGCTCGGTTGATCGAGGCAGGCGAGGTGTCGGCTATGGGGGCCGATGCCCGGTCCGCCTTGGCCTGACATCGGTCCTGGAGACGACGCCGACCGGGCTTTCCGCGGCGCGCACGTGACCCCTCCCGTTTTGGGTCCGCGTTATGAGGTGTTGACGACGCGAGGAGGGCGGGGCGCGCATGCAGCCGCTTGTCGTGGTGCTGATGGTGGCGGTGCTCGTGCTCGCGTTCGGGATGATCGTGGCGCTGCTCGTCGTCATACGCCGTACCTCTAGCGGTTTGCCCCGGAAGTCCGAGCCGAGCCCTGAGCAGGTGGAGGCCGTACACACGGAGCTTGAGGAGGCGCGGGAGCGGGCCAGGGAGATCCGCGCCAAGGCGGAGAGCGACGCCGAGGAGCTCCTGCGCAGGTCGGAGAGCGCCGTCGAGAGCGCCGCGCAGATGCGGCGGGAGGTCGAGGAGGAGAGCCGGATCCTGAAGTCCGAGCTCAAGGAGCTCCGGACCGATCTCGAACGCAGGGAGGCCAGGCTGGCCGAGCGCGAGCAGCGGCTCGACGAGGAGGCCAGGCGGCAGTCCGAGCGGGACAGGAAGCTGGCCGAGACCGAGGTCGAGCTGGCCGACCGGCGCGAGGAACTGCTCCAGGTCGAGGACGAGCGCCGGGTGATCCTGGAACGGGTCGCCGGGCTGACGGGCGAGCAGGCCAAGTCCGAGCTGGTCAAGGAGATCGAGAACCAGGCCAAGCGCGAGGCGGCGCTGATCATCAGGGAGATCGAGGGCGAGGCCCGCAAGGAGGGCGAGAAGCGGGCCACCAAGATCGTGACGCTGGCGGTCCAGCGGGTGGCGGCCGAGCAGACGGCGGAGTCGGTCGTCAGCGTGCTGCACCTGCCCGGCGACGAGATGAAGGGCCGGATCATCGGGCGCGAGGGACGCAACATCCGGGCGTTCGAGTCGACCACCGGCGTGAACCTGATCATCGACGACACGCCGGAGGCGGTGTTGTTGTCATGTTTCGACCCGGTGCGCAGGGAGACGGCGCGGCTCACGCTGGAGAAGCTGGTGCTGGACGGGCGCATCCATCCGCAGCGCATCGAGGAGGCGCACGACCGCAGCCGCCAGGAGGTCCAGGACCTCTGCGCGCGGGCCGGCGAGGACGCGCTGGTCGAGCTGGGCATCACGGACATGCATCCCGAGCTGACACTGCTGCTCGGACAGCTTCGATACCGCACCTCCTACGGTCAGAACGTGCTGAAGCACCTCATCGAGTCCGCGCACATCGCCGGGATCATGGCGGCCGAGCTGAAGATGAACCAGCAGCTCATGAAGCGGTGCGCGCTGCTGCACGACATCGGCAAGGCCCTCACGCACGAGGTCGAGGGCAGTCACGCGCTGATCGGCGCCGAGATCGCCCGCCGGTACGGCGAGCAGGAGGACGTGGTGCACGCCATCGAGGCGCACCACAACGAGGTCGAGGTGCGTACGGTCGAGGCGGTGCTCACGCAGGCGGCCGACGCCATCAGCGGCAGCCGTCCGGGGGCGCGCAGGGAGTCGTTGGAGGCGTACGTCAAGCGGCTGGAGCGGCTGGAGGAGATCGCGCAGTCGTACGAGGGCGTGGAGAAGGTGTTCGCCATGCAGGCCGGGCGGGAGATCCGGGTCATGGTCAAGCCGGACGCGATCGACGACATCCAGGCGCAGGTGATCGCCCGGGACGTGGCCAAGCAGGTCGAGGAGGAGCTGACGTACCCGGGGCAGATCCGGATCACGGTGGTGCGCGAGTCCCGCGCCACCGAGTTCGCCCGCTGACCCCGAGGAGACCACCCGCCGGTCCCAGGCAGCCCCGCTCGTTCCGAGGATCCCGCCCATTCCAGAGCTCGCTGGTTCCAGGCGCCCGCTGGTTCCAGCAGAGCGCTCATTCCGGGGAGCGCGGGGTAGGGGGACCGTCCAGGGGGCGGATCAGGGCCGGGTCGAAGCCTCCTGACGGGCGAGAGGGTGGCGCGTCGGCGGGCGCGCGTGGTGCGCCCGCCGGGAGGCGTCGCTCGCATTGTCAGGCCAGACGGATCCGGGGGTCCAGGAGCCCGTAGGCGATGTCCACGATCAGGTTCGCCACCACCACGGCGGTGGTGGCCAGGATGACGACGCCCATGATCACCGGCAGGTCCCCGCTGATGAACGCCTGCACCACCGCCTGCCCGATGCCGCCGAGCCCGAAGACCGACTCCGTCACCACCAGACCGCCGATCAGCGTGCCGATGTCCACGCCGAGCTGGGTCACCACGGGGGTCAGCGCGGCCCGCAGGCCGTGCCGGTAGATGACGCGACCCTCGGGCACGCCCTTGGCGCGGGCCGTACGGATGTAGTCCTCGCCCAGGACGTCCAGCATGGAGCCCCGGGTGAGCCGGGCGTACGAGGCCGCCTGGACCATGGCCAACGTGATCCACGGCAGGATCAGGTGCCGGGCCCATTCGCCGGGGTTCTCGGAGAAGGGCACGTAGGAGTCGGGCGGCAGGATCGGGGCGCCCGCCATGGTGAGCTGGAAGAAGAAGAAATACAGCAGCAGCAGGCCGACGACGAACGTCGGCATCGAGACCCCGGCCAGGGCCAGCGTGGTCAGGGCGCGGTCGAGGAACGAGCGTACGCGGGTGGCGCTGAGCACGCCGGCGCCGACGCCGACGCAGAGCCACAGGACGGCGCCGCCGAGCACCAGCGAGAACGTCGGCGGGAAGTCCTGGGCCAGCAGCTTGCCCACCGATTCGCCCGAGAAGTACGACTGGCCGAGGTCGCCGTGCAGGAGCCGGCCCAGGTAGTCGAAGTACTGGACGATGGTGGGACGGTCGAGGCCGAGGTTGTGCCGGATCAGGTCGACCTGCTCGGGGGTGGCCTGGCGGCCGGCCAGCGTACGGGCGGGGTCGCCGGGGGCGACGAAGAACAGGAAGAACGTGCCCAGAGAGACCAGCCACAACACCAGCACCCCGAGCAGCGTCCGCCGCAGCAGGAACCGTCGCAACATCAGCCCTCCACCTCCTGAAACAATCCCGGCATCCCACCCCGGTCACGAAGCAGCGGCATCGGACCCCCCAGCAGCGGCATCGGACCCGCCGACGGCGGGCGCGGAGGCCGGAGCGGACGCCGGAGCGGAGGCCGCGCGCCGGTTCCGCCGTCGCCGGCGGCTGAACAGCCGTTCCATCCGGGGATCGATGGCGTCCCTGATCCCGTCGCCCACCAGGTTGAACGCCAGTGTCGTGATCAGCAGCGAGGCCGCAGGGAAGCCCAGATACCAGTACGCCACCCGGTAGAACCCTTGGGCCTCGCTCAGCAGGTTCCCCCACGACGGGGTGGGGGGAACGATCCCGAGCCCCAGATAGGACAAGGTGGACTCGAACACGATCGCGGCCGGCACCAGCAGCGTGGTGAGCACGATGACGGGGGCCAGCAGGTTCGGCAGGATGTCCACGAACATGATCCGCGCGTCGCCGGCACCCATGGACCGGGCCGCCTCCACGTACTCGCGTTCCTTGAGCGACAAGGTCTGGCCGCGCACGACGCGGGCGATCGCCGCCCAGGAGTAGAACGAGATCACCCCGATCGTCGCGGTCAGCGAGGGCCCGGCGATGGACACCACCGCGATCGCGAAGATCAGGTATGGGAACGACAGGACCACGTCCATGAGCCGGGACAGGATGGTGTCGATGACGCCGCCGTAGTACCCGGCCAGCAGCCCGATGACGACTCCGATCAGCGCCGCCACGCCGGTCGCGACCACGCCGACGAGCAGCGAGACGCGCGCGCCGTACAGGACCCTGATGAACAGGTCGCGGCCGAGGCGGTCGGTGCCGAACCAGAACTCGCCGTTGGGCCCGACGGGCAGGCCCTGGTCGGTGATGCCGGTGTCGCGGAACTGCTCGTCGGGGTCGTGGCCGTTCCACGCCGAGATGAGCGGCGCGGCCAGGGCGAGCAGGCACAGCAGCACGACGACGATGCCCGAGATCAGGGCCACCCGGTCGGACCTGATCCGCGCCCAGGCGAGCTGCCAGGGGCTGCGTCCGGCGATCGTGCGGTCGGTGACGACGTCCGGACGGATCTCCGTGAGAGTCATGCGGTCCTCCCGGCGGTCAGGTCCTCGCCCGCCTCGACGGGGTAGTGACAGGCCACCAGGTGCTCCTGGGGCACCAGCAGCGGTTCCTCGGCCGAGCAGCGTTCACGCGCCTTCGGGCACCGCGGGTGGAACCGGCAGCCGGCGGGCGGGTCGATCGGCGAGGGCACGTCGCCGGTGAGGATGATGCGGTGCCGCCGTTCGGCCTCGTCGGGGTCGGCCACGGCGGTCGCCGACAGCAGCGCGTTCGTGTACGGATGGCGGGGCGCCGCGTGCAGCTCCTCAGCGGTGGCCAGTTCGGCCACCTTGCCCAGGTACATGACCGCGATCCGGTCGCTGACGTGCCGCACCACCGACAGGTCGTGGGCGATGAACAGGTACGTCAGCCCGAAGTCGTCCTGGAGGTCCTTGAGCAGGTTGAGGATCTGGGCCTGGATGGACACGTCGAGCGCCGACACCGGCTCGTCGCAGATGATCAGCCGGGGACGCAGCGCGAGCGCCCGCGCGACCCCGATGCGCTGCCGCTGCCCGCCGGAGAACTCGGCGGGGAACCGGTTGTAGTGCTCGGGGTTGAGCCCGACCCGTTCCATCAGCTCCTGGACGGTCCGCCGCAGCTCCTGGCCGCTCTGCACCCGGTGGATGACGAGCGGGTCGGCGATGATCGAGCCGACCCTCCGGCGCGGGTTCAGCGAGCCGTACGGGTCCTGGAAGATCACCTGGATGTCGCGCCGGTAGGGCCGCATCCGGCGCCGCGGCAGGTTCGTGATGTCGGCGCCGTCGAAGCGCACGCTGCCGGAGGTGATGGGATGCAGGCCCGCGATGCACCGGGCCAGCGTGGACTTGCCGCAGCCGGTCTCGCCGACCAGGCCGAGCGTCTCGCCGGGCGACAGCGACAGGCTGACGCCGTCGACGGCTCTGACCTGGCCGATCGTCTGCTTGATCAGCATGCCGCTGGTGATGGGGAAGTGTTTGACCAGGTTCTCGACTTCGAGCAGCATCAGGCCTCCTCCGCCGTGCCGAGCACCGCCCGCTTGCGCAGCGCCTCGGCCTCCGCGCCGAGCCCGATCGCCTCGTGCGGCAGCCAGCACGCCGAGGCGTGCCCGCGCGCGCCCGTGATGGAGGCCAGCGGCGGCCGTTCGGCGGGACAGACCGGCATCACGTACGGGCAGCGCGGATGGAAGGCGCACCCGGACGGGATCGCGATCAGGCTCGGCGGCGAGCCGGGGATGGGCCGCAGCCGTCCGCCGCGGTCGCCGGTGCTGCCCGGGATCGACTCCAGCAGGCCCTTGGTGTACGGGTGGTGCGGTTGGTAGTAGAGCGTGCGCCGGTCGGCCCGCTCGACGACGAGCCCGGCGTACATGACGAGCACTTCATCGGCCATGCCGGCCACGACGCCGAGGTCGTGCGTGATGAGGACGAGCGCGATGTCGAACTCGGCCTGCACCCGCCCGATCAGCTCCAGGATCTGCGCCTGGACGGTCGCGTCCAGCGCGGTGGTGGGCTCGTCGGCGACGATGAGCTTGGGGTTGAGCGCGAGCGACATGGCGATCATCGCCCGTTGCCGCATGCCGCCGGAGAACTGGTGGGGGTAGTCGTCCACCCTGCGGTCGGGACGGGGGATGCCCACCAGGCCCAGCAGCTCGACGGCCCGTTTCCTGGCCTCGGCGCGGCGGGTGCCGGGATTGTGGACGCGGATCAGCTCCTCGATCTGCCAGCCGACCTTGTAGAGCGGGTGGAGGCTGGTCAGCGGGTCCTGGAAGACCACGCTGATCTCCGCGCCGCGGATGCGGCGAAGCTGTTCGTTGTCGAGTCCGAGCAGGTCGACGCCCTCGAACAGGGCCGTGCCCGTGATGTCGGCGTCGGGGGTCAGCCCGAGTATCGCCTGGGTGCTCACGGTCTTGCCGCTGCCGGACTCGCCGACGATCGCCAGCGTCTGGCCGCGGTCGACGGTGAACGACAGCCCCCGCACCGCCTGGACCACGCCGTCGGAGGTGGGGAAGGACACCTGGAGGTCGGTTACCTCAAGCAGGCTCATATGTCTCCCTCGCGGCCGTCCCGCGGGCCCGCCTGCCGGCGCGCCCGCGGGAGGCCGGTCGTCAAGGCGTGTTGGGGTTCAGCCAGAGGTTGGTGACGTCGAAGACCTGGTACGAGGGCAGGTACAGGGCGTTCTGCACCCGCTTGTTCTTGTAGAGCGGCGTGTTCTGGTTGTTCAGCGGCACGATCACCGCGTCGGCCAGCACCGTCTGGTCGGCCTCGTGCCACAGCGCCGCGGCCTTGGCCTGGTCGGTCTCGGCGAGCGCCCGCTTGATCAGGTCGTCCACCTTGGGGTTGCTGTAGCAGCCGTAGTTGCTGGTGCCGGCGTTGCAGTTGGTCTGGAACAGCGGCTGCATGACCGCGCGGCCGTTGTTGCCGTACCAGTCGGGGATCCAGCCGGGGGCCGACAGGTCCCATTCGCTGTTCTTGGCGTGCGAGGGCGTCTGCAGGTAGGTGTAGTAGTCGCCCTGGCGCAGCGGCAGGCCCTTGACGGTGATGCCGCACTTCTTCAGGTCGGCCGCGTACGACTGGTAGTTGGCCGGGTGGTTGCCCGCGTTGCGGAAGGCGCCGATGAGGGTCAGCCCGTTGGGGTAGCCGGCCTCGCTCAGCAGTTGCTTGCACTTGGCGGGGTCGCCCTGGTCACCAGGCGTCGGGTACGGGTTGTACTCCTGGTAGCCGATGTTGCCGGGCGGGATGACCGTGTGCAGCGCGGTCGCGACGTCCGCGCCGCCGTAGATCTTGGCGATGGCGGTCTTGTTGATCGCGTACTCGATGGCCTGGCGGACCTTGAGCTTGCCCATCGCCCCGCCGGCGTTCTTGCTCTGCAGGTTGAACACCACGTACGGGTTCGTCACCGCGCCGGGGAAGATCGTGAAGTTGGGGTCGTTGCTCTTGAGCTGCGGGATCTGGGAGGTCGGCACCGGCAGGTCCCACGACAGGTCGGCGCTGCCGGCCTCGATCTGCTGCTGGACCGCGTCGGGCTCGCCGACGCCCATCTTGACGTCGATGGCGTTGACGTACTGGTGCCTGATCGGGTCGGACTCCTGCTTCCAGGCCGGGTTCTTCTCCAACCGGATCGACTTGGTGGCCACGTACGAGGTGATCTTGTACGGGCCGTTGGAGATCACGTGCTGGCGGAAGGTGGCGTCGTCGGGGACGTACTGGTCGTACTCCTGCGGCGCCGCCGAGGCGAAGTTCAGGGCCAGGATGTTGAGGAAGTCACCGGCCGGCTGGGTCAGGGTGAAGACGACCGTCTTGTCGTCCTTGGCCTGCACGCCGGCGATGTCGTGGCCGTTCTGGAAGTCGGCCAGGGCCTTGGCGGTGGGCTTGGCCTTCTCGAACGCCTTGATGTAGGCGTCGCAGTACTCGGCCATGCCCTTGATCGTGCTGGTGTAGTAGCCGGGCGCGCCGGAGCCCGCCACCGGGTTGCAGATGCGCTTGAACCCGCGGACGAAGTCGCCCGCCGTCACCGGCCGCGGCGGCTGGGTGTCCCACTGCACGCCGTCGCGCAACTTGATCGTGTACGTGAGCTTGTCGGCGCTCAGGCCGCCGTTCGCCTCGGTGGGCAGTTCGGTCGCTATGTCGGGCAGCACCTCGTAGCCCTTGGTGGTGTCGGCTCCCGCCGCGACGCCCTGGAGGGCGTACAGCTGGCGCGAGTAGCCGCGCATGATCCCGATGGTGACGACGTAGTAGATGCTGGTCGGGTCGAGATGGTCGACGTCGCCCGAGCCCACGAGCCTGAGCGTGCCGCCCGTGACGGGGCTTCCGGAGCTCTGGCTCGCTGCGGGGGGCGGAGCGGATTTGCTGGTTCCGTTCTGCGTCGCGCAGGAGGTGGCGAGCAGAGTTGCCGCCGCCACCGTGATGATGCTGAGATGGCGCAAGCTGGCCATCTGGCCTCCCTCGTGCCGAGATGGGGGTGTTGTTGGCTGGCACAGCTGGGGCGCGCGTCGTGGCCGCGACGCGCGCCCCACGTTTACTGAGACGAGCAACCCATGCCGGAGGAAGACTGTCGAGGTCGGTTACGTAACTGTTTGCGACTAGCGACTGGTCGGTAATGCTGATTCAGTACGGGAATTGTCTGGAGATCGCGACATTAACTGAATAGCTGCTGGTAGAAAGCCAGCTCGGCGGCCAGGGCCGCGACCCGCGTCTCCAATCGGCGAAATCCATGGGATTCGCCGTCGAAAGCGAGATAAGTGCACGGGACGCCGCGCTCGGACAATGCGTCGGCGAAGGCCGTCGACTGCTCGGGCGGCACCACCGGGTCGTCGAGCCCCTGCAGCAGCAGCATCGGGCAGGACACCCCGTCGACCAGGCCGAGCGGCTCCCTGGAGGCGTAGACGGCCGGGTCGTCGCCGACCAGCCACTCGACGTAACGGGACTCGAAGTCGTGGGTGTGCGCGGCGAGCGGCGCGAGCGCGCTGACGCCGTAGTAGGACACCCCGCCCGCGAACACGCCGGAACGGCAGCAGGCGGCCATCACGGTCCAGCCGCCCGCGCTGCCGCCGCGCACCGCGATCCGGGCCGGATCGGCCAGCCCGGAGTCGGCCAGCCACTGGGCGGCGGCGACGGTGTCGGCGACGTCGACCAGCCCCCACTGGCCGCGCAGCCGCTCCCGGTAGGCGCGGCCGTAGCCGGTGGAGCCGCCGTAGTTGACGTCGAGCACGCCGATGCCGCGCGAGGTCAGGAACGCCTTCTCCAGGTCGAGCGCCGTGTCGGCGTGGGCGGTCGGGCCGCCGTGCACGAACACCACGAACGGCGTCGGCTCCTCGGCGACCTGGTGCAGGAAGGCGTGGACGGGCCGCTCGCCCGGCACGACCACCGGCCGCGGATCGGGCACCCCGGACAGGTCGGGCAGGCGCTCGCCGGCCCGCGCCAGGGGCTCGGCCCGCCCGGCGGCGACGTCGACCCGCACGACCGAGCGCGGCAGCCGGGCCGCGTGGCCGACGCCCGTCACGGACATGCCGTCGGCCGCGAGCGCGGCCTGCCAGCCGGTGTAGGGCAGGTCGAGGTCGTGGAGCGCTCCCGTGGCCGGGTCGAGCACGCCCAGTCGCAGGTCGCCGCGCCCGTGCAGGACGGCGAGCCGCCCGTCGCCCAGCACGGCGTAGGGCGCGCCGCCGAGCTGCCACGGCGGCTGCGTGAACTCCTCCTCGGCCGGGCACAACGCCCGCGGCGCGGCGCCGTCGAGGCCGCACTCGTAGAGGTTCCACCAGCCGGAGCGGTCGGAGACCAGGTAGAGGGTGGCGTCGTCCTTCCAGGCGGGCGACAGGACGGACTCCGCCTCGCCGCCCAGCACCGTGCGGGCCTGCCCGTCGCGCAGCCGGACGACGCGCAGCTCGGTGCCGTCCCAGGGCATGCGGGGGTGGTTCCAGCAGACGTAGGCCAGGTGGGCGCCGTCGGGGGACGGGACGGGGGAGGCGTAGAAGTCGTGGCCGCAGGCCCGCTCCCGGGGCTCGCCGCCCTCCAGCGGGATCGACACGACGGACCGGGTGATCTTGCCGTGCTCGTCGTGGCGCTCGCGCACCGCCCAGACCTCGCCGTCGTGGACGCTCAGGTCGGCGTAGCGGGAACCTTCGGCGGTGAGGGGTTTCGGCTGGCCGTTTTGCCCGAGAAGGTACAGGCGCTGGTCGGCCAGGCCGGCGAAGACCACGTCGCCGCCGGGCGTCACGGCATAGGGACGCCCGCCGTACTCGTGGACCCTCGTGCGCGCGCTCCAGGGGGCGGGCAGCAGGTCATGGCAGGTGCCGTCGGCCTCGCGGCGGACGATCGCGGTGCGGCCGCCCTCGCCCGGACGGTCTTCGGTCCACCACACCCGGCCGCCCTGCGCGACGGGCCAGCCGGGCCGCAGACCGGCGGCGGCGACGTCGCGGGCGGAGATGGGGGACGGCCAGAAAGGCATACCCGCATCCTGCCGGAAGATCCGGGGCCATGGGGCACGATCAAGAACATCTCTCCTGCGGCGGCATCGAGGTGGGCAGGTTGAGCCCAGTGTCGCCGAACCACTTGCGCAGCAGGCGCGTGGCCGTCCCGTCCCGCCACATCTCGACCACGGCCTGCTCGGCGGCCTCGCAGGTGACGATGTCGCCCTTCTTCAGGCCGATGGCGTACCGCTCGTCGGTGAAGGGGTCGTTCAGCAGCCGGAACAGGCCGGGGGCCTGCTGGGCGAAGCCGGCCAGGGTCAGGTCCTCGGTGGAGACGGCGTCCAGCTCGTCGTCGCTGAGCTTGCGCACGCAGTCGGAGTAGTTGGCCGCGGGCACGGCCACGACGGGCAGATCGAGCTTGCCGTCAGGAGGCGGGTCGGCGACGCGCTTGAAGGAGTTGGAGCCCGGCACCTGGCACACGCGCTTGCCCCGCAGGTCGTTCACGTCGCGGATGGACGCGTCCTCGGCCCGGACCATCGTGTCCTGGTGCACGAGCACGTACGGGCCGGCGAAGGTCACCTTGGGCCGGCGGGCCTCGGTGATGGAGTAGGTGGCGAACACCATGTCCACGGTGCCGTTCTGGAGCAGCGCCTCGCGGCCCGCCGCCGGCGCCTCCCGCCAGGTGATGCGCACGGGACGGCCGCGGGCCAGCTTGGCGACGACGTACCGGGCGACGTCCACGTCGAAGCCCACGGGATCGCCGGGACCGGCCTTCAGGCCCAGGCTCGGCTGGTCCCACTTGGTCCCCACGATGACCTGGCCGGTGCCCCTGATCTTGCCCACGACGTCGGAGTAGGCGCCGCCGCCGCCGCACGCCACCGGTACGGCGAACGCGGCCGTGCCGGCCAGCGCCACCACGACTCCACGTATCCGCACGCACAGGAGTCTGTGGGCTCGGCGGCCCCGGAGGGCCGGTCCGCGTGCCGGGTGGACGAAGATCTGAGGCTTTCTTTACGAGACGGCGGCGGGACGGGCACCCCGGCCCGCCGCCGGGCCCGCAGGTCACTCCACGGGGATGTCGGGCGCCATGCCGCCGCCCTCGGTGCCCTGGCCGGTGGCGACGCCGACGGAGGCCGCGCCGGGGGTGGCGATCGGCCGCGCCGAGGTCTTCCTGCTGCGCCGGCTGCGCCGCTCCAGCAGGGTGGCCAGGTAGCTCAGCGTCATGTTGAGCGCCACGTAGATGACGCCGATGACGATCGCCGCCGGGATCAGCGAGCCGAAGTACGCGGCCGGCAGGATCTTGAACCCGGTGTTGAGCAGGTCGACGTAGGCGATGATGTAGCCGAGCGCGGTGTCCTTCAGCAGCACCACGAGCTGGCTGACGATCGCCGGCATCATCGTCGTGACCGCCTGCGGCAGCAGCACCAGGCGCAGCACCTGGTTCTTGCGCATGCCCACCGCGTAGGCGGCCTCGGCCTGCCCCTTGGGGATGGCGTGCACGCCCGCGCGCACGATCTCCGCCAGCACCGAGCCGTTGTAGAACATCAGGCCCAGCACCACCGCGATGAAGGCGTAGTCGCCGCCACCGGCGATGGCCGGGGCCAGGTAGAAGATGAAGAAGATCAGCAGCAGCAGCGGGATGGACCTGAAGATCTCCACCACCGCGGCCGCCGGCACCCTGATCCAGGCGTGGTCGGAGAGCCTGGCCAGGCCGAAGACCGCGCCGAAGACCAGCGCGAGCACCGCCGCGGCGGCCGCCGCCTCCAGCGTGCCGAGCAGGCCCGGCAGGATGAACTCCTGCCACACCTCGGCCGTCAGGAACGGCTGCCAGATCTTGCCGTCCCACTGGCCCTTGGCGTCGAAGCCCCGGTAGACGAAGTACACGACGGCCAGGACCGCCAGGACACTGATCGCCGTCAGCAGGTGGTTGCGCAGCCGGGCCCGGGGGCCGGGGGCGTCGAACAGGACGGACGCGCTCATCGTGCCACCGCCAGACGCCGGGCCAGCCAGCCGGAGAAGAAGCCGATCGGCATGGTCACGAGCATGAAGGCCACGACCACCCCGAGGAAGATCGGGATCGAGGCCCCCGTGGTGTCGAACGTGAGCTTCATCTCCGCGGCCACGTCGGCGGCGTACCCGCCGGCCACCGCCACCGTCGTGTTCTTGATCATCGCGATCATCACGCTGGCCAGCGGCGCGATGACCGATCGGAACGCCTGCGGCAGGATGATCAGCCGCAGCGTCTGCATGAAGCTCAGCCCGATCGCGCGGGCCGCCTCCGCCTGTCCCATCGGGACCGTGTTGATGCCCGAGCGCACCGCCTCGCACACGAACGCCGACGTGTAGATCGACAGGCCCATCGAGACGATCCAGAAGGAGTTCGTCCGCGGCTCGCCGGAGAAGACGAGGCCGAGCTTGTCGCTCAGGCCCAGCGCCGAGAACGCCAGCACCAGGGTGAGGGGGGTGTTGCGCACCACGTTCACATAGACCGTGCCCACCGCGCGCAGCACGGGCGTCGGGGAGACGCGCATCCCGGCCAGGACCGTCCCGAGGACGAGCGAGACGACCGCGGCCACGAGCGCGATCCTGATGTTCCCCCAGAAGCCCATCGCGAGGTCGGGCAGGTACTTGATTAGTTCATCCATCGTGCTCCACCGCATAGAGCGGCGGCGGCCGGGATCCCGGCCGCCGCCTCTGGCGTGACTAGCTGCAGCCCTCGGCCGGGGGCGCGGTCTCCGACAGCTTCAGGCCCTCGATGCCGCCGAACCACTTCTCCAGCAGCTGCTTCATGGTGCCGTTGTCCCAGATCTTCTTCACCGCGGTGTTGACGGCCTCACACGTCTTGGTGTCGCCCTTCTTCAGGCCGATGCCGTACTTCTCGTCGGTGAAGCCCTGGCCGAGCACCTTGAAGTTGCCGCCGGCCTGCTTGGCGAAGCCCGCCAGGATCAGGTCGTCGGTGGTGACGGCGTCGAGGTTGCTGCCCGACAGCTTCTGCACGCACTCGGAGTAGTTGGCCGCGTCGACGGTCGTGGCGTCGATGTCGAGCTTGCCGTCCGGGGGCGGGTCGGTGACGCGCTTGTAGGAGTTGGAGCCGGCCGCCTTGCAGATCTTCTTGCCCTTGAGGTCCTGCGGGGCGTTGATCGCGGCGTCGTCCTTGCGGACCATGATGTCCTGGTGCGCGATCACGTACGGGCCGCCGAAGGACACCTTGGCCTTGCGCTCCTCGGTGATGGAGTACGTGGCGAAGACGATGTCGACGGTGCCGTTCTGGAGGAAGGGCTCGCGGTTGGAGGAGGCCGACTCCTTCCACTCGATCTGGGCGTCCTTGCCGCCGTTCATCTCCTTCAGCACGGCCTTGGCGACGTCGACGTCGAAGCCCTCCGGCTCCGACCCCTTCTTCAAGCCCAGGCTCGGCTGGTCCCACTTGGTGCCGACCACGACCTTGCCGCCGTCCTGAACCTTCTCCAGGACGCTGGCGTAGGTCTTGTCACCGCCGCAGGCGGCCAGGGCGGCGAGCATGCCCACTCCCGTGACCACCGCTCCCAAACGACGCATGTGCATGTATACCTGCCTCAAAATCTCAGTGCGTGAGGATCTTCGAAAGGAAATCACGCGCGCGGTCGGTCTGCGCGTTGGTGAAGAACTCGTCGGGGGTGTTCTCCTCCACGATCTGCCCGTCCGCCATGAAGACCACCCGGTTGGCGGCCCGGCGGGCGAATCCCATCTCGTGCGTGACGACCATCATCGTCATGCCGTCACGTGCCAGCCCGATCATCACGTCGAGCACCTCCTGGACCATCTCCGGGTCCAGGGCCGAGGTGGGCTCGTCGAAGAGGATCATCTTCGGGTCCATGGCCAGCGCACGTGCGATCGCGACCCGCTGCTGCTGGCCGCCGGAGAGCTGGGCCGGGTACTTGTCCGCCTGCGCGGCGATGCCCACCCGTTCCAGCAGCTCCATGGCCCGCGCGTCGGCCGCCCGGCGGTCCTTGCGGCGCACCTTGATCGGGCCGAGCGTGACGTTCTCGCGGATGGTCTTGTGCGCGAACAGGTTGAAGGACTGGAACACCATGCCGACCTCGGACCGCAGCCTGGCCAGCCCCCTGCCCTCCTCGGGCAGCACCTGGCCGTCGAACACGATCCTGCCGTCGTCGATCGTCTCCAGGCGGTTGATCGTCCGGCACAGCGTGGACTTTCCACCGCCCGAAGGCCCGATGACCACCAGAACCTCGCCACGAGAGACGGTCAAGTTGATGTCCTTCAGGACGTGCAACGCCCCGAAGCGCTTGTTGACGCCCTCCAACTGAACGAGTGGAGTGGCGTCGCCGTTCTCCGTCATGGACCAAAACGGTAGAGGTCATTAAGGCGCTGGTCACTAACCAGGTGGTACCGATCCGGTCACATCGAGCCGTCAAGCTGGTGTTTTAGACGGGGGCGGCTGCCGCGAGCCGGACAACGACTACCCTTGAACCTGCCATGACTGTGACCCAGGAGAGCGCCCGCACGTACGAAGTGCGCACATACGGGTGCCAGATGAACGTGCACGACTCCGAGCGCCTTTCCGGCCTGCTGGAAGACGCCGGCTACGTGCCGGCCCCCGACGGCCGGACGGCCGACGTCGTCGTGTTCAACACGTGCGCCGTGCGGGAGAACGCCGACAACCGCCTTTACGGAAACCTCGGCCACCTGCGGCCGGCCAAGATGGACAACCCGCGCATGCAGATCGCGGTGGGCGGCTGCCTGGCCCAGAAGGACCAGGGCGAGATCGTCCGCAAGGCGCCCTGGGTCGACGTCGTCTTCGGCACCCACAACATCGGATCCCTGCCGGTGCTGCTGGAGCGGGCCCGGGTGGCCGGCGAGGCGCAGGTCGAGCTGAAGGAGTCGCTGGAGGTCTTCCCCTCCACGCTGCCCACCAAGCGCGAGTCGGCCTACGCGGCGTGGGTCGCGATCTCGGTCGGCTGCAACAACACCTGCACGTTCTGCATCGTGCCGTCGCTGCGCGGCAAGGAGAAGGACCGCCGTCCCGGCGACGTCCTGTCCGAGGTGCGCACGCTCGTCGGCCAGGGCGTCCTGGAGGTGACGCTGCTCGGCCAGAACGTCAACACCTACGGCGTCGAGTTCGGCGACCGGCTGGCCTTCGGCAAGCTGCTGCGGGCCTGCGGCGACGTCGAGGGCCTGGAGCGGGTGCGCTTCACCTCGCCCCACCCGGCCGCCTTCACCGACGACGTCATCGCCGCCATGGCCGAGACGCCCAACGTCATGCACCAGCTGCACATGCCGTTGCAGTCGGGCTCCGACCGGGTGCTGAAGGCCATGCGCCGCTCCTACCGGGCCGAGCGCTACCTCGGCATCATCGAGCGGGTGCGGGCCGCCATGCCCGACGCGGCCATCTCGACCGACATCATCGTCGGCTTCCCCGGCGAGACCGAGGACGACTTCCAGGCCACCCTCGACGTCGTCCGGCAGAGCCGCTTCGCCAACGCCTTCACCTTCCAGTACTCCATCCGTCCGGGCACCCCGGCGGCCACCATGGAGGACCAGATCCCGAAGGAGGTCGTCCAGGAGCGTTACGAGCGCCTGGTGGCCCTGCAGGAGGAGATCTCCTGGGAGGAGAACAAGAAGCAGGTCGGCCGCACGCTGGAGGTGCTGGTCGCCGAGGGCGAGGGCCGCAAGGACGACGCCACGCGCCGCCTGTCCGGCCGCGCCGCCGACAACCGGCTCGTGCACTTCGCGGTGGGCGAGGAGACCCCGAGGCCCGGTGACATGGTCACCGTCGAGGTCACCTACGCCGCCCCCCACCACCTGGTCGCCGACGGCGCGGTCCGGGCGGTGCGGCGCACGCGGGCCGGCGACGCCTGGGAGGCGCGCCAGGGCGCCCCGGCGAAGGGGGCCGGCGTGCTGCTCGGCATGCCGTCCGTCGGCCGCCCGGCGGCTCCCGCCCCGGCCGCCGGAGCCTGCTCGGCCCACTGAGCCACCGCGTTCCGACACCCCGCCGCTCCTTCGGGACGGCGGGGTGTCGCGCGTGGGTCAGCGCCTGAGACGGTCGAGGAAGCTGTAGCACGGCTGCCGACGGAAGTCGTCGAACGTGGCGCACGGATCGGGCCCGCCGGCCCGTACGGAGGGAGGCGGCGGCGGGGGAGGCGCCTGACGGTCCGGCTCGGGGACGACCCGTTCCCTGGGCGGCGCCTGCGGGGACGCGTGCGGGGCCGGACGGCGTACGGCGGCCCGCCGGGACGGACGCGGCGGCGCGACCAGCGGCGGACGCGTGGGAAGCGCCCTGGGCGCGAGCGGCGAGGACAGCTCGCCCTTCACCGGCCTGCCCTTTCCCGGAGAGTTCGAGGGCTCGCCCGGCTCCGGCTCCGCCGTCGTGGGCCGGTCGGGCGCCGGCACGGCCTCCATCCACCCCGGCGACCAGGGGCCGGGCGACCAGGGGCCCGCCGACGGGGTGGGCGGCGCCGGGGACGGCTCGGCCACCGGCGAGCCCGCGATCCGCGAAGGAAAATACGATCTTGGGATAAGCGGTGTTTCCTGATCGAATTCACGGCGGATTTGCGGGCGCGATTCCGGAGAACTGGTGAATGCGAGGAAAATCCCGAGCCCGGCCGTGACGAGTACCCCGGCCGCCCCGGCCGCGGCGCCCAGCCGGGGACGGCCACCTGGGCAAACAGATCTTTGGGGGGACAAGTCGTGATTCCTTTGTGATTGGTGTGCGAGCATTCCGCTGATGCGGCTAGTGTGGTCCATCACCCGCGGAAGCCGGCGAGCTTTCCCCGATACGACCGCAGGGAGCTGCACCACCATGCATGATCCGACCGAGACGGATCGTCAGGAGATCCTCTCCGGGCCGGGCTCGTCCCCGAGACCCCCCGGCAAGAGCAGGAAGGCCGCCGTCATCGCCGCGTTCGCCCTCGTGGGCGTGCTCGCCGCGGGCGGCGCCGGCTACCTGCTGGCGGCCAAGCCCGGCCAGAGCACCCAGCAGGAGCAGGGCTCCGGCCGCCCGTCCCCGGCCACGAGCGCCGGCGACGAGGTGTTCGAGGCCGACGAGGACGCCACCATGGGCGACGCCACCACCGACGCCCCCGACGACGGCCTGCCCACCGACGGTTCCGACGACTCCGCCATGGGCGACGCCGTCACGGACACGGGCGGCGGCTCCGACCCCGCCGACAAGGGATCGACCGGTTCCGACGGCACCGGCGGCACGACGCGGACGGGCACCGGCAAGAAGCCCGGCACGCCGTCCGCCAAGGCCCCGCAGCCGGACGGCGACAATCCCGCCGACGGCCCCGCGGGCGTGCTCAGCGGCCAGTGCGCCAAGAGCGGCTGCTGAGACACCGCCCCCAAGTGGCTCGCCCTTTCCGGCCGGTAATGGATCTGCTGGAGAGCCGGCCGTCCTCGTAGGGTGCCGGGCATGACGACTGACAGAGCGGCCACGTTGCGACGGCTGCACGTGCCCGGCAGCCCGCTGATCCTGCCCAACGTCTGGGACGCCGCCTCGGCGCGCGCGGTCCAGGAGGCCGGGTTCCCGGTGGTGGCCACCGGCAGCGCGGCCGTCTCCCGCGTGCTGGGGTACGCCGACGGCGAGAGCACGCCGGTCCGCGAGATGATGGCCGCCATCGCCCGCATCGCCAGGGCCGTGGACGTGCCCGTGACCGCCGACGTCGAACGCGGTTACGGGCTCGCGCCGGGTGAGCTGGCCGAGCGGCTGGCCGAGGCGGGGGCGGTGGGCTGCAACGTGGAGGACTCCGACCCGCGTACCGATGAGCTGGTCGACGCCGGGGCGCAGGCGGACTTCCTGGCCGGCCTGCGGGCGGCCGCGGGCGACGCCCTGGTGATCAACGCCCGGGTCGACACCTACGTGCGGGGCCTGCGCGACCGGGCGGCGGCGGTGTCGCGCGGGCGGCGCTACCTGGAGGCCGGGGCCGACTGCGTGTACCCGATCACGCTGGCGGACGAGGGCGAGATCGCGGCCCTCGTCGCCGAGGTGGGCGGGCCGGTCAACATCCTGTTCCGGCCGAAGGCGCCGTCGTACGCGCGGCTGGCGGAGCTGGGGGTGGCCAGGATCAGCTTCGGCGGCGGCCTCCACCAGGCGGCCCACGCCTGCACCCAGGGCCTGCTCGCCGCCATCGCACAAGGCCACGACCCCTACACGACCTGACCGCCGGGTCGGTGCGGGTGGCGCGTACGCTTGCGCTCGTGCTTGTCGCCGCGGCCGTCTGCCCGCAAACCCCGCTGATCGTGACCGGGCTGCCCGAGCTGCGCGCGGCCTGCCGTACCGCGGTCGCCGCGTTCCGGGCCGCCCGTCCCGACGTGCTGGTCGTGGTGGGCGGCGCGGAGACGACCCGCTCCTACGACGGCGCCGCGGCGGGCACCCTGCGGCCCTGGGGCTTCGACATCACGGTGGGCGAGGGCCGGCCCGTGCTGCCGCTGTCCCTGACCGTCGGCCGCCGCCTCCTGAACGACCCCGAACAGCCCCCCGCCACCGACGCCGACGGGGTTCCCGGGCAGGCGGTCGCCTTTGACGCCGATCCGGCCGAGTGCCGGGCGATCGGCGCCGGGCTGGCCGCCCTCGGGCGGGTCGCGCTGCTGGTCATGGCCGACGGCTCGGCCTGCCTGACCCAGCGGGCCCCGGGCCGGTACGACGAGGCGGCGGGGCCGTACGACGACCTGATCGCCGAGGCGGTCGGCAGCGCCGACGCGGCGGCGCTGGCCGCGCTCGACCCCGTCGAGGCCGACCGGCTGTGGGTGACCGGCCGCGCGGCCCTCCAGGTGCTGGCCGGCGCCGCCGAGGGGACGCCGCTGACCGGCACGCTGCTCATGCGGTCCTCGCCCTACGGCGTCGGCTACTTCACCGGCGTGTGGCGCTGACGAGGCGGCGCCGGGAGGCGCGTCAGGCGTGGGGGCGGCGGGGGACGGGGATGCGCATCAGGTCGCGGGCGGTGATCACTTCGCCGTCGTAGCTGCGGCGTACCTCCGCCACGAACGCCGGCTCCTCGGCGAACCCGTACCGCTCGGAGAAGTGCGTGAGCACCAGCCTGCGCACCCCCGCGTCGGCCGCCACCACGCCCGCCTCGAACGCCGTCAGGTGCCCGTACTCCTTGGCCAGCGCGCTCTCGGCGGACAGGAACGTCGACTCGATCACCAGCAGGTCGGCCCCGAAGGCCAGCTCGAACACGGCGTCGCACAGGCGGGTGTCCATGACGAACGCGGCGCTCTGCCCCGGCCTGGGCTCGCTGCACTCGGCGAGCGTGACGCCCCGGACCGAGCCGGTGCGCTGGAGCTCGCCGACCTCCGGGCCGCGGATGCCGTGGCGGGCCAGCCGGTCGGGAAGCATGCGGCGGCCGGGCGGCTCCTGGACGCGGTAGCCGTACGACTCGACGGGGTGGGACAGGCGGCGGGCGATCAGCGGCCCCACCCCGGCCAGCGCGCCGGAGACCGGATGCTCCTCGATCACCTTCGTGTCGGCGAACGCGGCCGCGTGCCGCAGCCGGCGCCAGTACGTCTCGCCGGCGGCGGGGAAGACCGCGCGCACCGGATGGCGCACCCGGTCGCGGGCGATGCGCTGCACGACCCCGGGCACGCCCAGGCAGTGGTCGCCGTGGAAGTGGGTCACGCACAGCCAGTGGACGTCGTTCGCGCTCAGCCCGGCGTGCAGCATCTGCCGCTGCGTGCCCTCGCCCGGGTCGAAAAGGTAGCCTTGCCCGTCCCAGCGCAGAAGGTACCCGTTGTGGTTACGGTGTCGGGTGGGCACCGCGCTGGAGGTGCCCAGCACCACGAGTTCACGTGAGGACATGATGACCACGCAGTCCACGCTGTCCACGGTCGCGTTCGCCGAGGTGCCGACGCCGGTCGGCCCGTTCGTCCTGGCCGTCACCGAGCGGGGGCTGGTCGCCTCGGGATGGGGGTCGCCCGCCGGACTGGCCGGCCGCCTCGGCCTGGCTGAGGTTCATGATGCGGATCGTACGGCCTGCGCGGTCGCCGAGCTGAACGCATATTTCGCCGGGGAGCTGCGCACGTTCAGCACCCCCGTGGACTGGCGGCTGATGACCGGCTCCCGGCTGCAGGTGCTCCAGGCCCTGCACCGCGTCCCGTACGGCACCGCCGTCACCTACGGCGAGCTGGCCCGGCGCGCCGGGTCGAGCGTGCCCGCCCGCGGCATCGGCTCGATCATGGGCTCCAACCCGATCCCCATCATCGTGCCCTGCCACCGGGTGGTCGCGGGCAACGGGCTGGGCGGGTTCAGCGGCGGCGTGGGGGTGGAGACCAAGCGCTGGCTGCTGACCCACGAGGGATACCTCCAGCCGACGCTCCTCGACCTGTAGGTGGTCCGTCCACACCCGGACAGTTGACACACTGGTCGGTGTGCGCCAGCAGCCAGTCATCGCCGTCGTGGGCCCCACGGCGGCCGGGAAGTCCGATCTCGCCGTCGACCTCGCGCTCCGGCTCGGGGGCGAGTGCGTCAACGCCGACTCCATGCAGCTCTACCGCGGCATGGACATCGGCACGGCCAAGCTCACCCCCGCCGAGCAGCGCGGCGTCCCCCACCATCTGCTGGACATCTGGGACGTCACGGTCACGGCCAGCGTCGCCGAGTACCAGCGGCTGGCCAGGGAGCTGTTCGCGAAGATCGACGTCCCGGTGCTGGTGGGCGGCAGCGGCCTCTACGTCCGGGCGGCCCTCGACGACCTGGAGTTCCCCGGCACCGACCCGGTGATCAGGGCCCGGCTGGAGGCGGAGCTGGCCGAGCGCGGCCCGGCCCCCCTGTACGCGCGGCTGCGCGAGCTCGACCCGCCCGCCGCCGAGGCGATCCTGCCGAGCAACGGCCGCCGCATCGTGCGCGCGCTGGAGGTGATCGAGCACTCCGGCCGGCCGTTCTCGGCCACCATGCCGTCCTACGACGCCGTCTATCCCAGCGTGCAGCTCGGCCTGGAGGTGCCGCGGCCCGTGCTCGACGAGCGCATCGAGCTGCGGGTCGAGCGCATGTGGGCGGCCGGCCTGGTCGAGGAGGTCCGCGCGCTGCTCGGGCAGGGCCTGGCCGAGGGGCGCACGGCGGGCCGCGCGCTCGGCTACGCCCAGGTCATCCGGTTCCTGGAGGGCGAGTGGACCGAGGAGCAGGCGTTCGCCGAGACGGTCAGGGCGACCAGGCGCTTCGCCCGCCGCCAGGAGTCGTGGTTCCGCCGCGACCCGCGGGTGCGCTGGCTCCCGTACGACGCCCCCGACCTGCTTGAACGATCCCTGGCGCACATCGCCGACCCGGGTGCGGCATAAACTCAGGCAATGCGGTTTCTCAAGGGGCACGGCACCGAGAACGATTTCGTCATCCTGCCCGATCCCGACGACGGCGTGGAAGTGACGGCCGCGCTCGTGGCCAAGATCTGTGACCGGCGGGCCGGGATCGGCGCCGACGGCGTGCTCCGGGTCGCCAGGACCAAGCAGCACGCCGAGGTGGCCGAGCAGGCCGCGGTGGCCGACTGGTTCATGGACTATCGCAACGCCGACGGCAGCGTCGCGGAGATGTGCGGCAACGGCGTACGCGTCTTCGCCCGCTACCTGGTGGACGCCGGGCTGGTGGAGGGGACGGAGTTCTCCCTGGCCACCAGGGGCGGCCCGCGCCGGGTCCGGGTCGAGCCCAACGGCGACATCACGGTCGACATGGGCAAGCCGGCCGTGCTGGGCGAGAGCGTGGCGGGCGTCGGCGGGCACGAGTACCCCGGTCTCCACGTCGACATGGGCAACCCCCACCTGGCCTGCGCGATCGGCGACCCGGTCGTCCAGCTCGACCTCAGCCACCAGCCCGGCTTCGACACCGGGGTGTTCCCGGCGGGCGTCAACATCGAGCTGTTCAACCCGGTCGGCGTCAGCCGCGTGGTGATGCGGGTCTACGAGCGCGGCTCGGGCGAGACGCGCTCCTGCGGCACCGGCGCCGTGGCGACCGCCGTGGCCGCCGCGCACATGTCCGGCGACACCACCGGCACCTGGACCGTCGAGGTCACCGGCGGCTCGCTGACCGTCATCCTCGACGAGGACACGAGCTACCTGTCCGGCCCGGCGGTGATCCTGGCGAGCGGCGAGCTGATGCTTGCAGAATGATGTTCTCCTGAGGGATGCTGGGTCCACTTTCCGAACCGAGGAGGGGTTGAGGATGGCGGACCCGCGTACCACGGCGGTCCAGGTCAAGGCGCCGATCGGCCAGTACGGCGGCGGCTTCATGGTCTCCCGCGAGGCCAAGGCCGTCTGCGAGCAGCACGGGCTCGGCCCGCGCGAGCTGTACTTCCGCGGGCGCTGCGGGGTGCTCGGTGAGTGCCACGCCGACGTCGTCACCTCGGTGGCGGTCTTCTTCCCCGCCGCCCACGTCGAGGAGAGCTGGAACGGCGGCAGGAAGATGCCCGTCGAGCAGGCCGTCGAGCTCTACACCGAGGCGTGCAGGCAGTGGGGCCGGCGCAAGCTCGGCGGTCACGACGGCTGCGCCCGGATCGCCGAGCTGCTCGAACCGGTCGTCGCGCAGGCCTCGCCGGTGGGCGCGCCGCTGTTCGCCGGCTGGCGGGCGGTGCCGCTGCCGGACGACCCGCCCGCGCGCGCCGTCCAGCTCATGCACGTCCTGCGCGAGCTGCGCGGGGGCCTGCACGCCAACGCCGTGCTCGCGGCCGGCCTGCACCCCCTGGAGGCCACGCTCGCCGCCGTCCACGACACCACCCCCTTCGGCTACGCCGACGGCGTGACGATCGCCAGGTTCTTCACCTGGCCCGAGCCGTACGCCACCCCCGGCCCCGACGTCGTGGCGCGGCGGGCCCAGGTCGAGGAGACCACCGACGACCTGATGGCCCCGGTCTTCTCGGTCCTGCGCGACAGCGAATCGGACGAGCTGATCGAGCTTCTGCGTTTTGGGCACGCTCGTTGACCTGGCAGACTGACTGCCCATGGACGTGGACATCTGGGCCTGGGTCGGCGAAACCCAGCAGCAGCTTTCCGAGGCGGGCAACGTTGGCCTCGCCATGGCGCTGGGAGACCTTCCCGCACAGGCCTACGAGGGCCGGTATCCGCAGCTCGACGTGATGGCCCCGGCCATCGCCCAGCAGGCCGAGACGCTGGAGCTGCCCTGGCTGGAGTTCTACGCCCGCTACTGGCACCTCATGGGCCGCATCGGCGACCGGGCCCAGGGCGCGGTGGCCATCGACGACGCGCGGCAGCTGCTCACGTTCGCCCAGCGCGAAGACGTGCGCGACTGCCCGGCCACCCCGGCCGCCGTCGAGGCGATGGCCGTCGTGTGGGCCAACACCGACGGCCCCGGCTACGCCGGTGACCGCCTGGAGACGGTGGGCGCCTTCCTGGAGGGCATGAGCCCGGAGCGGCCCGCCTTCAGCGGCCTGGTCACCCAGTACGTCGCGGCGCTCGTCGACGCGGGTAAGGCCGGCGAGGCCGTCGCCTACGCCGAGTCCGCGGTCGAGCGGCTGCGCACGGCCGGCCGCGAGGCGAGCTGGGAGCTCGGCGCCGAGGGCGCCCGCGCCCTGCTGGCCGCCGGCCGGGCCGACGACGCGCTGGCCGCCCTGCAGGCCGCCGCCGACTTCGCCCCCGACGACCCGCCCGCCAAGGCCCACCGCGAGGGCGTGCGCCGCGCGCTCATCCTGGCCGAGCTCGGCCGCACGGCCGAGGCCGTCGACGCGCTGCCCGACCTCGACGTGGTCGGCGAGCACCCGCGGGTCTTCGTCGAGTGGTCGCGCGCCGTCGCCAAGCTGGCCGGATCCTCCCAGATCACCAACACCTGGCAGCTCGGCCGCGTGCTGCGCCAGTGGATCGACTACTTCGGCATGATGGGCGGCTACCGCGCCCGCGTCGAGCTCGCGCTGGTCGCGGGCGAGCTGGCCCTGGCCAGGAACGGCGTGTGGCAGGCCCGCCTGCTGGCCGACCTGGCCGAGTCCGGCGCGGCGGAGCTGCGCGGCGAGACCGGCGACCTGACCGAGCGCGTCGCCGCGCTGCGGGCCGCCGCCGACGCCACCTCCGAGCCCGCGGCCCCCGGGCCCCTGACCGAGCGGGTCGGCCTGTTCGACGCCGCCGACGGCTTCAACGCCGACCCCGAGAAGTGGGTGGGCTGGCTCGCGCCGCTGTCCGGGCAGGACCTGGAGGCCACCCGCCGCCACACCACCACGCTCGGCTTCCTCGGCTTCCCCGCGGCGGGCGCCGACATCTACTGGAAGCTGCTGGTCGACTCCGGCGACATCGCCTCGGCCGACCCCGACGACATCGCCTACCTGACCACCCTGCTCATCGAGGCCCGCCAGGACGAGCGCCTGGAGCAGATGGCCGCGCTGCTGCCGCACGCCGCCCAGTACCTCGCGCTGGCCCGGCTCCACAGCGCCCGGGAGCGCTGGCCGGAGACGCTCGACGCCGCCGAGCACGCGGTCGCGGCCGGGGCCGGCATCGAGGCCAGGCGCCTGCTGTCCGGCGCCGCCCAGCAGCTCGACCACAACGACAGGGCCGCCGGCGTCCTGGCCGAGGTGCTCGACGAGCTGACCGACGAGGACGTCTGGCGCATGGTCGTCATGGCCACCTCGGCGGAGGACTGGGACACCGTGCGCAAGGGCGCGGCCAAGATCGGCATGCCGATCAAGTCCAAGCAGGGCCCGATCGAGGAGGAGATGGGCCTGATCCGGCTCATCCTCCCGGCGCCCGACGGCGGCCAGCGCCAGGTGTTGTCCATCCGCACCGGCCCGGCCACCGCCCGGCTGGCGCTGCCGCAGCCGCGCGGCATGGACTACAACGCCGGCGACCTGGTCGTGTTCGACCCGCAGCTGCTGGAGCCCGTCCCGGAAGACCCGCAGGAGCAGCAGAACTTCGTGCCGCCGTTCGCGGCCGTGCGCATCCTGCGTCCCGGCGGTTACACCAGCTACTTCTTCGACGGCGCCGCGCCGAGCGAGGAGGACTGGGCGGAGTTCACCGAGGTCATGGCCGAGCGCGGCTGGCCGATGTGGGTCTACAGCGACGAGAACTACACCGTCACCCACCCGACCAGCGGCGAGTCGCTGCCGGGCGTGTTCGGCTGGGTCGCGGTGCCGCCGGACGTGTCGGCCGCCGAGGTCGACGCCCTGCTCGACGACGCCACCGAGCGCTGGGTGCACCCGCTGGCCTGGCTCGACCTGGCCCGCGAGATCGACGTCGAGGTCGAGCGGCACGAGCGCATCGTCAAGGAATACGGGCTCTGACGTGCTGGAGCGCTTCAGCCTCGACGGCAAGGTCGCCATCGTCACGGGCGCGTCGTCGGGGCTGGGCGTGGCCTTCGCCCGCGGGCTGGCCGAGGCCGGCGCCGACGTCGTGATCGGCGCCCGGCGCGCGGACCGGCTGGCGGAGACCGGGCGCCTGGTCGAGGAGGCCGGGCGCCGCTGCCTCCCGGTCCCGACCGACGTGGCGGCGCCGGAGGAGTGCGACGCGCTGGTCGCCGCGGCCGTGGCCGAGTTCGGGGCGGTCGACGTGCTGATCAACAACGCGGGGGTCGGCACCGCCGTGCCCGCGCTGCGCGAGCGGCCCGAGGAGTTCCGCCGGGTGGTGGAGATCAACCTGCACGGCACGTACTGGATGGCGCAGGCGTGCGCGCGGGTGATGCGGCCGGGCTCGTCGATCGTGAACATCGGCAGCATCCTCGGCGCGACCACCGCCGGGCTGCCGCAGGCCGCCTACAGCGCGTCGAAGGCGGCCGTGGCCGGGCTCACCCGCGACCTGGCCCAGCAGTGGACGGCCCGGCGCGGCATCCGGGTCAACTGCCTGGAGCCGGGGTTCTTCGCCTCGGAGATGACCGAGCAGTACCCGCCCGGCTACCTGGAACGCATGCTGGAGCTGCGGGTGCCGATGAAACGGCCCGGCGACCCGGCCGAGCTGGTGGCGGCGGCGGTCTTCCTGGCCTCCGACGCCTCGTCGTACGTCACCGGTGTCACGCTGCCGGTGGACGGCGGCATCCTGATCACCTAGACGGTCCTTCTAGTACGTTGTCGGGAATGACCGCCCCCTTCGTACGTTCCTACCGTCCGGCCGATCTGGCCGCCGTCTACGACATCTGCGTGCGCACGGCCGACGCCGGTGGCGACGCCCGCGGCCAGTACGCCTCCGACCTGCTCATGGGCGACATCTTCGCCGCCCCCTACGTCACCCTGGAGCCCGAGCACGCCCACGTCGTGGACGACGGCACCGGCCAGGCCGTCGGCTACGTCGTGGGCACCGCGGACACGGCGGCGTTCGTCCGCCGCTACCGCGAGGAGTGGATCCCGGCGTCCGCGGCCCGCTGCCCCCTTCCCGCCGACCCGCCGGTCACGGCGGACGACGTGATGCTCGCCCTGCACCACCGGCCCGAGCGCATGCTGGTGCCCGAGCTGGCCGGCCACCCCGCCCACCTGCACATCGACCTGCTGCCCGACTGGCAGGGCAAGGGCTGGGGACGCCGGCTCATGAGCGCCTTCGTCGACGGCCTGCGCGCCGCCGGGGTGCCGCGGCTGCATCTGGGGATGGTCAGCACGAACGCGCCCGCGCGGGCCTTCTACGACCGCCTCGGCTTCGTGGAGCTGGCGGTGGCCGACGCCGGGCCGGTGACGTACCTGGGACGGGACACCTCGCCGCTCGGCTAGCTCTTGTCCGCAGGGAGCCAGGGCCTTATGTTCGTTGCGTAGTCCGGTGCATGTTGCGTATTAAGGAACAACCGGAGGCGTGATGGGTCGGCCGCGCGTGGTGATCATCGGAGCCGGGATCGTGGGGTGCGCGGTGGCCGACGAGCTCACCGAACGCGGCTGGAGCGAGGTCACCGTGGTGGAGCAGGGCCCGCTCTTCGCCGCGGGCGGCTCCAGCTCGCACGCCCCCGGCCTGGTCTTCCAGACGAACCCGTCCAAGACCATGACCGAGTTCGCCGCCTACACCGTGCGCAAGTACACCGCGCTCGGCGCGCACTGCTTCCGGCAGGTCGGCGGCCTGGAGGTGGCCACCACCCCCGAGCGCTGGACCGACCTGCACCGCAAGCTCGGCTGGGCGCAGTCGTGGGGCGTCGAGGGCCGCCTGCTGGACGCCGCGCAGTGCGCCGAGCTGTGGCCGATGCTGGACCGCGACCGGGTGCTGGGCGGCTTCCACGTGCCGGGCGACGGCCTGGCCGCCGCCGTGGCCTGCGGCGAGGCGCAGGCGGCGCGGGCCACCGAACGCGGGGCGCGCTTCCTCGGCGGGCACACCGTGACCGGCGTCGAGCAGCAGGGCGGCCGGGTCACCGGCGTCTCCTGCCTGGCCGCGGGGGAGTACCGGACGATCCCGGCCGACGTGGTCGTGTGCGCGGCCGGATTCTGGGGCCCGTCGATCGGGGAGATGGCCGGGCTGACCGTGCCGCTGCTGCCGCTGGCCCACCAGTACGCGAAGTCCGGCCCCCTGCCTCCGCAGCCCGAGGGCCCCATCCTGCGCCACCAGGACCGCGACCTGTACGCCCGGCAGCACGGCGACCGCATCGGCATCGGCTCCTACGCCCACCGCCCCATGCCGGTCGCCCAGCACGAGATCGGCCCCAAGGGCACCACCATGCCCTCGGTCCAGTCGTTCACCGAGGAGGACTTCGAACCCGCCTGGCGCGACGCCGCCGAGCTGCTGCCCGCCCTGGCCGGCGCCAAGTACGAGGACGGCATCAACGGCGTCTTCTCCTTCACCGCCGACGGCTTCCCGCTGATCGGCGAGGCGCCGCAGCTGGACGGGTTCTGGCTGGCCGAGGCCGTCTGGGTGACGCACTCGGCGGGGGTGGCCAGGGCGGTCGCCGAGCTGCTGGTGACCGGCCGGTCGCAGGTGGACCTGCACGAGTGCGAACCGGCCAGGTTCGAGCAGGCGCAGCTGTCGCCCGCCTACGTCGAGGAGCGCGGCAGGCAGAACTTCGTCGAGGTCTACGACGTCATCCACCCGTTGCAGCCCATGGAGTCGCCGCGGCCGATGCGGACCAGCCCGTTCCATCCGCGTCAGGTGGAGCTGGGCGCGTACTTCCTGGAGTCGGCCGGATGGGAGCGGCCGCACTGGTTCGAGGCGAACGAGCCGCTGCTCGCCGGCCTCGAAGAGCCGCGGATCGGCGCCGACCGGCGGGACGCGTGGGCCGCCCGTCACTGGTCGCCCATCGCGGCCGCCGAGGCGTGGGCCACCCGCGAGCGGGTCGCGCTCTACGACATGACCTCGCTCAAGCGCATCGAGGTCAGCGGTCCGGGCGCGGCGGCCTTCCTCCAGCACATGACCACCAACAACGTGGACAAGAAGCCCGGCACGGTCACCTACACCCTGCTGCTGGACGCCGGCGGCGGCATCCGCTCCGACCTCACGGCGGCGCGGCTGGCCGAGGACAGGTTCCAGCTCGGCGCGAACGGCAACCTCGACCTCGACTGGCTGACCCGGCACGCCCCCCGCGGGGTGCACATCAGGGACATCACGCCCGGCACCTGCTGCGTCGGCGTGTGGGGGCCGCAGGCCAGGGAGCTGGTGCAGGGGCTCACGGACATGGACCTGTCCAACGAGGGCTTCCGCTACTTCACCTGCCGGTCCGGGTACGTCGGGCAGGTGCCGGTGCTCGCGATGCGCGTCTCGTACGTGGGCGAGCTGGGCTGGGAGCTCTACACCGGCGCCGACATGGGGCTCAAGCTGTGGGACACGCTGCGGTCCGCCGGGACGCCGGTCGCGGGCGGGCGGGCCGCGTTCAACAGCCTCCGGCTGGAGAAGGGGTACCGGCTCTGGGGCGTGGACATGACCACCGAGCACGACCCGTACGAGGCCGGGCTGGGCTTCGCGGTCAAGGAGGACAAGGACTTCCACGGCCGCGACGCGCTGCGCGCCGAGCCGTCGCGCAGGCTCGTGCCGCTGCTCAGCGCCGAGGTGGTCATGGGCAAGGAACCCGTCTGGCACGCCGGTCGCGTCGCCGGGTACGTCACCAGCGCCGCGTACGGGCACACCATCGGCCGTCCGATCGCCTACGCCTGGCTGCCGGCCGAGCTGGCCGGACCGGGGACGCGGGTGGACATCTCGTACTTCGGCCGCCGCGTGCCCGCGGAGGTCGCCGCCGAGCCGCTGTTCGACCCCCGGATGGAGAAGATCAGACGTTGACCCACCCCGGCTTCCTCTGGCGCAACCCCGATCCGCGGCCCTCCTACGACGTGGTCGTCGTGGGCGGCGGCGGGCACGGCCTGGCCACCGCCTACTACCTGGCCAGGAACCACGGCCTGACGAACGTCGCCGTCCTGGAGAAGGGCTGGCTGGCCGGCGGCAACATGGCCCGCAACACCACCATCATCCGCTCCAACTACCTGTGGGACGAGAGCGCCGCCCTCTACGAGCACTCGCTGAAGCTGTGGGAGGGCCTGAGCGCGGAACTGGACTACGACCTGCAGTTCAGCCAGCGCGGCGTGCTCAACCTGGCGCACAACCTGCACGACGTGCGCGAGGGCAGGCGGCGGGTCAACGCCAACCGGCTCAACGGCGTGGACGCCGAATGGCTGGACGCCGACGAGGTCAGGAAGTTCTGCCCGATCGTCAACGTCTCCGGCCGGGCCCGCTACCCCGTCCTGGGGGCCACCTTGCAGCGGCGCGGCGGCATCGCCAAGCACGACCACGTCGCCTGGGCGCTGGCCCGTCAGGCCGACGCGTACGGCGTGGACCTGATCCAGGGCTGCGAGGTGACCGGGTTCGAGATCACCGGCAACCGGGTGACCGGCGTGCGCACCTCGCGCGGGCCCATCGCGGCGGGCACGGTGGCGCTCGCCTCGGCCGGGCACACCTCGGTCCTGGCCGAACGGGCCGGGATCCGGCTGCCGCTGCAGTCGCACCCGCTCCAGGCGCTGGTGTCGGAGCTGCTGGAGCCGGTGCTCGACTGCGTCGTCATGTCCAACGCCGTCCACGTGTACGTCAGCCAGGCGCACAAGGGCGAGCTGGTCATGGGGGCGGGCATCGACGCGTACAACTCCTACGGGCAGCGCGGCGGGTGCCACGTGATCGAGGCGCAGATGGCGGCGGCCCTGGAGCTGTTCCCGCTGTTCAGCCGGGTCCGCGTGCTGCGGACGTGGGCCGGGATCGTGGACGTCTCGCCGGACGCCTCCCCGATCATCGGCGCCACCCCCGTGGACGGCCTCTACGTCAACGCCGGGTGGGGCACCGGCGGCTTCAAGGCGACCCCCGGCTCCGGCTGGGTGTACGCCGACACGATCGCCAACGGCCGGCCGCACCCGCTGGCCGAGCCGTTCGCGCTGGAGCGGTTCACCACGGGCGCGCTCGTGGACGAGCACGGCGCGGCGGCGGTGGCCCACTGATGCTGCTGCTCGACTGCCCCCACTGCGGCCCCCGCGACGAGACCGAGTTCCACTACGGCGGCCAGGCCGGGATCCCCTACCCGCAGGCCCCCGGCGAGCTGTCCGACCAGGAGTGGGCCGCCTACGTCTTCCTGCGCGACAACCCCAAGGGCTGGTTCCGCGAACGCTGGTTCCACACGCACGGCTGCCGGACCTGGTTCACCGTCGAACGGCACACGGTCACGCACGAGATCAGGAAGGCGCCATGAGGTTCACCTTCGACGGCCGTCCCCTCCAGGGGGAGCCGGGCGACACGCTGGCCGCCGCACTGCTGCGCAACGGGGTGCGGGTGGTGGGCCGGGGCGTGGAGTCCGGCCGCCCGCGCGGCGTCTTCTCGGCCGGTCCCGAGGAGCCGAACGCCCTGGTCCGCGTGGGCGCCGACCCGATGCTGGCGGCCACGACCGTGGAGCTGTACGACGGGCTGGAGGCGTGGAGCCTGCGCGGCAAGGGCCGGGTGGACCTCGACGCGGCCGACGACCGGCGCTGCGACAAGGGCTACCTGCACTGCGACGTGCTGGTGGTCGGCGGCGGCCCGGCCGGGCTGGCGGCGGCCGCCGCGGCCCGCGCGGCCCGGGTGATCCTGCTCGACGACCAGCCCCGCCTCGGCGGCGACCTGCTGAACAGCCGGGTGCTGCTCGACGGCGCGCCCGCGCTCGACTGGGTGGACTCGCTCGACCTGTCCGGCGTGCGGGTGCTCACCAGGACCACGGCCGTCGGCTACCACGACCACAACTACGTGGTGGCCGTCGAGCGGCGGGCGCGCGGCGAGCGGCTGTGGCACATCAGGGCCCGCCGGGTCATCCTGGCGACCGGCGCCCACGAGCGTTCGCTCGCCTTCCCCGGCAACGACCGGCCCGGCGTCATGCTGGCCTCGGCCGCCCGCGCCTACGCCAACCGGTACGGCGTGCTCCCCGGCCGCCGCGCGGTCGTCCTGGCCTGCGCCGACTCCGGCTACGAGGCCGCCGCGGACCTGCGCGCGGCCGGCGTGGAGATCGCCGCGATCGTCGATCCGCGCCCCGCAGGACTCACCCCCGACACCCTGGCCGGGCAGGTGATCACCGGCACCACGGCCGGCGCGGACGGCGTGCTGACCGGCGTGCGGGTGGGGGAGCGGCACATCGAGGCCGACCTGCTGGCCGTGGCGGGCGGCTGGAACCCCGCCGTGCACCTGTTCAGCCAGTCGCAGGGACGGGTGCGCTTCGACGAGGGGGTGCAGGCGTTCGTCCCGGACGTCTCGGCGCAGGCCGAACGCTCCGCAGGCGCCTGCCGCGGCCGGTACGGCACCCGCGAGGCCATCGCCGACGGCCACGCCGCCGGCCGGGAGGCCGCCGGATCCGCCGCCCGCGAACTCCGCGTGCCCGACTGCGACGAGCGCCCCCCGCGGCCACCCGCCGCGTTGTGGCTGGTCGAGGGGGACGGCGACGAGCCCGCCTTCGCCGACCTGCACCGCGACGTGACCGTGGCCGACCTGGCCAGGGCGACCGGCGCCGGGATGCGCTCGGTCGAGCACGTCAAGCGCTACACCACCGCGGGCACCGGCGCCGACCAGGGCAAGACGTCGGGGACGGTCGTCGTGGGCGTGATGTCGGCGCTGCTCGGGACCGCGCCGGGGCAGGTGGGCACGACCACGTTCCGGCCGCCGTACACGCCGGTGTCGTTCGCGACGTGGGCCGGGCGCGACCGCGGCGCGCTCTCCGACCCGGTCAGGACCACCGCCATGCACGCCGCGCACGTCGCGGCGGGCGCGGTGTTCGAGGACGTCGGCCAGTGGAAGCGCCCTCGCTACTTCCCGCTGGACGGCGAGACCATGGAGGCCGCCGTGGCGCGCGAGTGCCGGGCCGCCCGCACCTCCGTCGCCGCCATGGACGCCTCCACCCTGGGCAAGATCGACATCCGGGGCGCGGACGCGGGCGCGTTCCTGGACCGGATCTACACCAACCTGTACTCCACGCTCGCCGTCGGCGCCTGCCGTTACGGGCTCATGTGCCGGGCCGACGGCATGGTGTTCGACGACGGCACCACGACCAGGCTCGCCGCCGACCACTACCTGATGACCACGACCACCGGCAACGCCGCCGCGGTGCTCGACTGGCTGGAGGAGTGGCGGCAGACCGAGTGGCCCGAGCTCGACGTCTCCTTCACCTCGGTCACCGATCACTGGGCGACGGTCGCCGTGGCCGGCCCCAAGGCGCGGCGGGTGATCGCCGCCGTCGCGCCCGGCGCGCTCGGCCTGCCCTTCATGCGGTACGCCGGGACGGACGTGCTCGGCGTGCCCGGCCGGGTGTTCCGGATCAGTTTCTCCGGCGAGCTGGCCTACGAGGTCAACGTGCCCTGGCCGTACGGCAGGGCGTTGTGGGAGGCCGTGCTGGAGCTGGGCGCGGTGCCGTACGGGACCGAGGCGATGCACGTGCTGCGGGCCGAGAAGGGGTTCGCCATCGTCGGCCAGGAGACCGACGGCACGGTCACGCCGCACGACCTCGGCATGTCGTGGATCGTCTCCGCGCGCAAGCCCGACTTCGTGGGCAAACGCTCGCACGCCCGCCCCGACACCGCCCGCGAGGGCCGCAAACGCCTGGTCGGCCTGCTCGCCGACGATCCCGCGACGCCGATCGAGGAGGGCGCCCAGCTCGTCAGGGGCGGGCCGGGCGCGCCCATGCTGGGGCACGTCACCTCCGGCTACGCCAGTGCGGCGCTCGGCCGGACGTTCGGGCTGGCCATGGTCAGGGACGTCGTGCCCGGGGACCGGCTCACGGCGGTGTCGGGGGCGGCGGCCACCGGCGTGACGGTCGTCGAGCCGGTCCTGTACGACCCGGGCAACACCCGCCGCGACGGCGACCCCCTGGAGGAGGACGCGCCCGCGGCACTCGGGGGCGTTCCGGCGCGGGAGAGCCCGGCGGCGGCGTTCGCCGACCGGTTCGCGGCGGCGAGCGGGCCGTCGGTGCGGCTGCGCGAGCTGCCGTTCGAGCCGATGTGGGAGGTCAGGGGCGCCGATCCCGGCGTGGGGCTGCGGCTCGGCCCGTCGTGGTGGCTGGTGACCGGGGACGCCGCGCCGGGGCCCGGCTGGGTGGACGCCTCGGGGCAGCGGACGATCCTGGAGCTGTCCGGGCCGATGGCGGACGACGTCCTGATCACCGGCTGTCCCGTGGACCTGCATCCCGACGTGTTCCCCGGGCACGCGCAGACGCTGCTGGGCCGGGCCTCGGTGATCCTGGAACGGCGGGCGGCCGGGGAGTACCGGATCCACGTCAGGTCGTCGTTCACCGCGTACCTGGCAGAGTGGCTCTTGGACGCCCTTTTAGCGTTATAAGACCATTTAGGGGTACTTGCTATACCTAGACTTTACGAAAACCGAAGTCTGGGGGATCACGTGCGCACACGGGCGTTCACGGCCGGTCTGGCCATGGTGACGATGCTGGCCGGCTGCGGCGGCCTGGAGGCGCAGTCGGGCGGCCCGGACCCGGCCGAACCGGACTCCGCGTCGGTCTCGGACGCCCGCAAGAAGCTGGACAAGCTCAAGGTCAAGGGACGAGCCCCGCGCACCGGCTTCGACCGCGACGAGTTCGGCCCCGCCTGGGCCGACGTCGACCACAACGGCTGCGACACCCGCAACGACATCCTCAAGCGCGACCTGAAGGACGAGACGTTCAAGTCGGGCACCCACGACTGCATCGTCCTCACCGGCACCCTGGACGACCCCTACAGCGGCAAGACCATCACGTTCAAGCGCGGCCAGGACACCAGCACGGCCGTCCAGATCGACCACCTGGTGCCGCTGTCGGACGCCTGGCAGAAGGGCGCGCAGCAGTGGTCGCCCGCCAAGCGCAAGGAGTTCGCCAACGACCCGCTGAACCTGCTGGCGGTGGACGGCCCGCTGAACAACCAGAAGAGCGACTCCGACGCGGCCACCTGGCTGCCGCCGCGCAAGGCGTACCGGTGCGCCTACATCGCCCGCCAGATCGACGTGAAGAGCAAGTACGACGTCTGGATCACCGACGGCGAGAAGAGCGCGATGGAAGGCATACTCAAGGACTGCTGAGAGCCCCGCCGGGGGCGGTCAGCGTCAGCTCCACGCGGGCCCCGCCGCCCTCGGGCGCCGAGACGGCGAGCGTGCCGCCGCACGACTCGGCGGTGCGCCGCGCGATGTCCAGCCCCAGGCCGGTCGAGCCGCCCCCGCTGATCCCCCGCTCCAGCGCCCCCGGGTCGAACCCCGGCCCCGAGTCCTCGACGACCAGCAGCGTCCCGCCCGGCCGGGACGACAGCCGCACGGCCATGGCGGTCCCCTCCGGGGTGTGCGCGAACACGTTGCCGAGCAGCGCGTCCACGCACGCGGCCAGTTCCTCGCCGCCGACGGCGACCGGCGCGGGCGCGTCGGGCAGCGACACCGACACCGGCCGCCCCTGGTCCTCGGCCAGCACCGACCAGAACCGCACCCGCTCGCGCACCACCTCGGCCGCGTCGCACGAGCCGCGCCCCGCCGAGCGCCGCCGCGCCTCGGTGATGACCGCGCTGACCGCCCGCTCCAGCGCGTCCACCCGGTTCTGGACCCGGGCGGCCTCCTCCGGGTCGCGCAGCGACTCGGCCTCCAGCCGCAGGCCGGTCAGCGGCGTGCGCAGCCGGTGGGACAGGTCGGCGACCGACTCGCGCTCGGCGGCCAGCAGGTCGCCGATGCGCCCGGCCAGATGGTTGAGCGCCAGCGCCACCGACCGCACCTCCGGCGGCCCGCCCGGCTCGGCTCGCGCGCTCAGATCGCCGCCGGCCAGCCGGTGCGACACGCGGGCCAGCCCGACCACGGGCCTGGTCACGGCCAGCGCCAGCCGGTCGGCCAGCACGATGCCGAGCACCATGAGCCCCAGTCCGAGCACGAGCAGCGCCAGCCAGGCCGCCCGCACGCCGTGCGTCAGCTCGTCGTCCGGCACGAACACCCTGATCACGGCCGTGCCGTCGGGGGACTGCGCCGAGACCAGCACCTCCCGGCCGCCGGGGGCGACGGCGGTCACGCTGCGGCCCGTCGCGGCCAGCCGCACGGCGTCGGAGCGGGCGGCGGGCGCGCCCATCGTGCCCCCGCCGGGCAGGAACACCGTCACCCGCCGCGGCACCTGCTCCACGGCCAGCGGCAGGTCGGGCGTGCCGACCGCGACCGCGACGGACTCGGCGGCGGCGGTGGCCCGGCTCATCGCGCCGTTCTCGGCCACCGTGCCGATCAGCAGCGCCATCGGCACCAGCAGGGCGATCAGCACGAGCGACGTCGTCGCCGCCACCAGCAGCGCCAGCCAGCGCCTCACGACGGCCCGACCAGCTTGACCCCGACGCCTCTGACGGTGTGCAGGTAGCGGGGCTCGGCCGCGGTCTCGCCGAGCTTCCTGCGCAGCCACGACAGGTGCACGTCCACGGTCTTGTCGGCGCCGCCGTACGGCAGCCGCCACACCTCCGTCAGCAGCTCGCGCTTGGTGACCACCTCGCCCGGCCGGGCCGCGAGGAAGTGCAGCACGTCGAACTCGCGCGGCGTGAGGTCGAGTGACACGCCGTCGAGCGTGGCCGTGCGCGCCCGGGGATCGACCCGCAGCCCGCCCACGGCCAGCGGCTCCGGCGCGGCCTCGCCCGCGCGCCGCAGCACCGCCCGCACCCGGGCGTCGAGCTGCCGGGCGCTGTACGGCTTGACCACGTAGTCGTCGGCACCCGCGTCCAGGACGGGCACCATCTCGGCGTCGCCGTCGCGGGCGGTCGCCACGATCACCGGCACCCGGCTCACCGCCCGCAACATGCGCAGCAGCTCGACGCCGTCGAGGTCGGGCAGGCCCAGGTCGAGCACGATCAGGTCGGGACGGTCCTGCACGGCCAGCCGCAACCCCTCCAGCGCGGTCGGGGAGGAGGAGACCGCGTGGCCGAGATCGCGCAGGCCCCGGCTCAACGACGTCCGGATGGTCACGTCGTCCTCGATGAGCAGGATGTCAGCCATATACCCAAACCGTAGACGGTCCGTGGTGATGCACCGAGCACCGTTAGCGTCGCCTTAACCTGCGCTTAGCCGTACGTGGGGAAGGGTGGGAGCGTGAAGCGTCTCGTGCTGGCCTGGGCCGTCACCGCGGCCGCCGCGACCGGGGCGGCCGTGGCCGTGCTCGGCCTGCTCGGAACCGGGGTGACCGGCACGTCCAGCCGCGTGCTCAGCGGGCCGGAGGTGCGCGCCGCGCTCTCCACCGCCACCGCGCGCGCCGCCACGCCCGTGCCGCGGACGTCCGCCCGCGCCCAGGACCGGCTCATGCGCACCGAGGCCGGCACGGTCATCGCCTCCTGCTCCGGCGGCCTGGTCACGCTGCGCTCCTGGAGCCCGGCCCAGGGCTACTCGGTGGACGGCGTCCAGCCCGGCCCGGCCCGCGAGGCGAAGGTCGAGTTCGAGCCGGAGGACGGCGAGGAGGTCGAACTCAAGATCTTCTGCACCCCCGACGGCCCCGCCACCCGCTGACCGGCCCGCCGGGGCGCGGACGCGTCACCGACCTCCGCGGACTTCCAGCGCCCCCAGCAGCTCCTCGGACGCCCTGGTGATCGCCTCCACGGCCCGGTCGAACGCCTCGGCGTTGTGGGCGGCAGGGGCGCGGAATCCGGAGATCTTCCGGACGTACTGGAGCGCGGCGGCCCGCACGTCGTCCTCGGTCACGCTCTCGGCGTACGGCGGCCGCAGGGTCTTGATGCTTCTGCACATGCTCTCAACGGTAATAGCCGATGCGCTGGCTTATCTCCCTCGCGCCCGCGGCCAGCAACTCACCGACCTCGGGCAGCCGCTCGGGCGTGAGCCGGTACGACGGCCCGGACGCGCTGACCGCGGCCACCACCGAGCCGTCGGCCCCCCTGATCGGCGCCGCCACCGCGTTCAGCCCGACCTCCAGCTCCTCCACCGTGGCCGCCCAGCCGCGCCGCCTGATCTCCTCCAGGCCCAGGCCGTCCGGGGAGGTGACGGTGCGGGGGGTGTAGCGCTCCAGCTCGCCGGCCAGGCGCAGGGCGCCGAAGGCGAGCAGCACCTTGCCGCTGGAGGTGGCGTGCGACGGGGTGCGCTGGCCGACCCAGTTGTGGCCGCTGATCGCCGCCGGGCCGCGCACCTGGCTGATGTTGACCGTGTCGCCGTCCTGGGGGACCGCGATGTTGACGGTCTCGCCGACCGCCTCGGCCAGCCGCAGGCAGACCTCGCGGCCCTCCCTGGACAGGTCGAGCTGGGCCGTGGCCGCGCCGGCCAGCCGTACGACGCCGAACCCCAGCCGGTAGCGCCCCCGGTCGCCGCTCTGCTCCACCAGCCCGCCCTGCTCCAGGGCGGCCAGCAGCCGGAACGCGGTGGACTTGTGCACGTCGAGCTCGACCGCGAGGTCCGTCACCCGGGTGGCGCCCTCGCGGGCCAGGATCTCCAGGATCGCGATGGCCCGGTCGACGGACTGAACCGTCGTGCTGTTGCTCACAGCGCAACAGAATAGCCGCCGGAGCCGTTCGGCAGGCGCTACTTCGACGAGGCCGGGGCGAGCTCGCGGCCGAAGTCGGCGGCGATCCTCCGCATGCCCTCGGCCAGCTCGTCGCGGTCGAGGGCGTCGATGCGCTCGGCCGGCCCCGACACCGACATCGCGGCCACCACCCGCTCGCCGTCGCGGACGGGCACCGCCAGGCAGTGGACGCCCAGCTCCTCCTCGCCCAGGTCCGTCGCGTAGCCGCACTCCTTGACCCGGGCGAGCTCGGCCAGCATGCCGGCCGCGTCGGTGATCGTGTTCGGGGTGCGCCGCGGCATGCCCGTACGCTCGAACACCGCCATCGCCTCCGCGGCCGCCCGCCCGGCCAGCAGCGCCTTGCCCACGGCCGTGCTGTGCGGCAGCACCCGCCTGCCGACCTCGGCGAACATGCGCAGCCTGCGCGGCGAGGGCACCTGCGCCACGTAGACGACGAAGTCGCCTTCGAGCACCGCCAGGTTCGCCGTCTCGCCGGACAGCTCCACCATCCGCGTCAGGTACGGCTGCGCCCACCCGCCCACCATGCTCTCCGCGATGCCGCCCAGGCGGACCAGCCCGCCGCCCAGCGCGTACCGGCGGTCGGACTCCTGGCGCACGTAACCGCGGGCGAGCAGCGTCTGCAGCAGCCGGTGGATGGTCCCGTACGGCAGGCCCGTCCGCGCCGCTATCTCCGACAGCCCCGCCTCGCCGCCGTGCTCGGCCAGCGCCTCCAGCACGTCGAGCGCCCGCTCGACCGACTGCACGCTCACAGCGACACCCCGCGCAGGGAGGCGTCCAGCACTTCGGCGGTGTGGGCCACCCTGATCTCCTTCCCGGCCCGGCGCATCGCCGTGGCGATCTGCATCGTGCATCCCGGATTGGCCGAGACCAGCAGCTCGGCCCCGGTCGAGGCGACCGCCCCGGCCTTCCGGTCGCCGAGGTCGCGGGCCGCCTCCGGTTGCAGGATGTTGTACGTCCCCGCCGACCCGCAGCAGATCGCCGACTCGGGGACCTCCCGCAGCTCCAGCCCGGGGATGCCGCGCAGCAGCTCGCGCGGCTGCGCCCGGACGCCCTGGGCGTGGGCCAGGTGACAGGCGTCGTGGTACGCGACGGTGAGCGGCAGCGGATGCCGCCTGGCCGCCGGGCCCAGCTCGGCCAGGAACTCCGACAGGTCCCGCACCCGGAACCCGGGATCGGCGCCGAACAGCTCGCCGTACTCCTTCATGACGGAGCCGCAGCCGGCCGCGTTCACCACGACCGTCTCGACCCCCGCCCGCCGGAACGCCCTGGCCGTCCGGCGGGCCAGCCGCCGGGCCTGATCGGCGCGCCCGGCGTGCACGCTGAGCGCCCCGCAGCAGCCCTGCCCGGCCGGAACGAGCACGTCGCAGCCCTCCAGCGCGAGCACCCGCGCGGTGGCCGCGTTCACCTGCGGGAAGAACTCGCCCTGCACGCACCCGGTGAGCATCCCGACCACGGCCCTGCGCCTGCCCCTGGCCCCGACCAGGCGCGGCAGGCGCTGCCGGTGCTCCACACGCGGCGCGAGCGCGGCCATGGCGCCCAGGCTCGGATGGACCCGCGTCAGGAACGACGCCATCCGCCCGGCCAGCCACATCGTCGGCCGCAGCAGCCGCAGCCTGCGCGGGTAGGGGAACAGGCTGAACACGATCTCCCGCACCGCCCGATCCCGCGGCTCGCGCACGTGCGTGCGCTCGACCTCGGCGCGGGTCTGCTCGATCAGCCGGTCGTAGCGCACGCCCGACGGGCACGCCGTGACGCACGCCATGCAGCCCAGGCAGGCGTCGAAGTGCCCGGCCATCTCCGGGGTGACCGGAACGCCCTCGACGTGCTGCTTCATCAGGTGGATGCGCCCGCGCGGCGAGTCCATCTCCTCGCCCCACAACGCGTACGTCGGGCACGTCGGCAGGCAGAACCCGCAGTGCACGCAGTCGCCGATCAGCTCCGGGTCCATGGTCACAGGCCTCCCGCCAGCCGTCCGGGCGACATCATGCGCCCGGGGTCGAACCGTTCCTTGACCCGCCGCATCAACGGCAGCGCGCTCACCCGCCCCCACCTGTCGACCCCGGCATACGGCGCGGCCAGCACGTTCACCCGGCCGCCCGCGGCCTCGACCCGCTCCCGCAGCCCGCTCACCAGGCCAGGCAGCGCGTCCTCGGCGACGGGCGCGCCCGGCTCCAGCAGCACCCGGCCGGCGACCACCGACCCGCGCAGCGACAGGCCGCACCCTTGCGCCGCCCGCAGCACGGCGCCGGCCGCCGCGGGCGGGAAACGCACCTCGACCAGCACCTCACCTCGTGGGACGACCCCCCACCAGGACGGCGGCTCGCCGGTCACCGCCCCGCCGCCGGTCAGGTCGCGCAGCGTCTCGGCGCGCGCCCGCGCGGCCGTGCCCTCCACCAGCACCGCCAGCGTCACCGGGCCGCCCGGCTCCGGACGGTCCACCTCGACCGCGCTCGGCTCGGCCTGCGCGGCCGCCAGCGCCGCCGCGACGCCCGGCACGTCGTCCGCGGGCATCCCGGCGACCACCCAGCACCGCTCGCCGGGCAGCGGATGCAGCCGGAACGTGGCCTCCGCGATCACCCCGAGGGTGCCGTACGAGCCGGTGAACAGCTTGCCGAGGTCGTAGCCCGCGACGTTCTTGACCACCTTGCCGCCCGACCGGGCGACCGTGCCGTCGGCCAGCACCACCGTGACGCCGATGAGCAGGTCCCGGGCGGTGCCGTAGCGGAAGGCGCGAGGGCCCGGCAGGGCGGCGGCGAGGGTGCCGCCGACGGTCGCCTGCCCGGCGAACGGCACGTCGAGCGCCAGCTCCTGCCCGCGCGCCGCGAGCGCCGCCGCCAGCGCCGCCGTCCGCACGCCGGCCTGCGCGCGCACCACCAGGTCGCCCGCCGCGTGCTCCAGGACCGCGTCCAGGCGGGACAGGCCGAGCAGCACGTCGCACCGCTCCGGCGGCGGACCCCAGTGCAGCTTCGTGCCGCCCCCCGCGGGCACCGCCGCCAGGCCGGCCGCGGCGCACGCGCGCAGCACGGCGGCGACCTCCTCGACGGTCTCCGGCAGCGCCACCCACCGGGCGCCCCACCGGTGCGCCGGGTCTTCGGGCCCGGCCGCCCTGACCGGCACGCCGGCGCCCGAGAACGGATCCGCCATCAGAACTGCTCCGCCCTGCCCGACTCGACCAGCGGGTGCGCGCCCTTGCGCACGCCCGGCACCTCCCCGCACAGCCGCGGCGTGGGGAACACCTTGCCCGGGTTGGACAGGCCGCCCGGGTCGAACGCGCACCGGACGAGCTGCATGGTGTCCAGATCGGCGCCGGTGAACATCTTCGGCATGTAGCGGGCCTTGTCCACCCCGACGCCGTGCTCGCCGGTGATCGAGCCGCCGTGCTCGACGCACAGGTCGAGGATCGCGCCCGAGACCGCCTCGGCCCGCTCGCCCGCCCCCGGCTCGGCGTCGTCGAACAGCACCAGCGGGTGCAGGTTGCCGTCGCCGGCGTGGAAGACGTTGGCCACCCTGATGCCGTGCTCGCGCGAGAGCCGGTCGATGGCCGCCAGCACGCCCGGCAGCGACGTGCGCGGCACGACGCCGTCCTGGACGATGTAGGCCGGGCTGATCCGGCCGACCGCCGCGAAGGCCGACTTGCGCCCCTTCCAGATGGCCGCGCGCTCCTCGGGACCGGCCGCCACACGCAGCTCGAAGGCGTCCGAGCAGATCTCCGTCAGCCGCGCGAACTCCCGCTCGACCGACTCCCGCGGCCCGTCCAGCTCCACGATCAGCACCGCGCCCGCCCCCCGCGGGTAGGAGCAGGCGACCGCCGCCTCGGCGGCCGCGATGGCCAGCGCGTCCATCATCTCGATCGCGGCCGGCACGATGCCCGCCCCGATGATCGCCGACACCGCCCGGCCCCCCTGCTCGATGTCCTCGAACGCGGCCAGCACCGTGGTCACCGCCTCCGGCGCCCGGCTCAGCCGCACGGTGATCCTGGTGGCGATGCCCAGCGTGCCCTCCGAGCCGACGAACGCGCCGAGCAGGTCGTAGCCCGGGTCCATGCGGTCGAGGACGACCAGGTCGCCGTCGGGGGTGACGATCTCGCACGCCTCGACGTGGTTGACGGTGAAGCCGTACTTGAGGCAGTGGGCGCCGCCGGAGTTCTCCGCCACGTTGCCGCCGATCGAGCAGACCTGCTGGCTGGAGGGGTCGGGGGCGTAGTAGTAGCCCGCGTCGCGCACGGCCTCGGTGATGGCCAGGTTCGTCACGCCCGGCTCGACCACGGCCCTGCGGTTGGGCAGGTCGATCTCCAGGATCCGGCGCATCTTCGAGGTGACGATGAGCACGCCGTCCTCGCGGGGGAGCGCGCCGCCGGACAGGCCGGTGCCCGACCCCCTGGCCACGAACGGCACCCCGAAGTCGTTGCACATCCGGACGACCCCGGCGACCTGCTCGGCCGTCGCGGGCAGCACGACCACGCCCGGCGTCGCCCGGTGGCTGGTCAGGCCGTCGCACTCGTAGGTGCGCAGGCGTACCGGATCGGTGATCACCGAGTCGGGAGGCAGCAGCGAGCGCAGCGCCGCCGTCAGCGTGTCGAGCACCAGTCACTCTCCAGCACGTCTACGGCATCTGGGCGTACGCCGGCAGCGTCAGGAACTCGGCGAAGTCGTCGTCCAGCGCGACCTCCTTGAACAGCGCCGTCGCCTGCCCGAACAGCCGCTCGTCGTAGCCCGGCTCCGTCGAGATCCGGGCCAGCTCCTCGGCGATGATCCGCTCGACCAGCTCCTTGGTCACCTGCTCACCGGTGTCGGCCAGCGTGATGTCGTTGTGGATCCACTGCCAGATCTGCGAACGGGAGATCTCGGCCGTCGCGGCGTCCTCCATGAGGTTGTGGATCGCGACCGCGCCCAGGCCGCCCATCCAGGCGGCCAGGTAGCGCAGGGCCACGTCGACGTTGTTGCGCAGGCCCGTCTCGGTGATCTCGCCGGGCGTCTCGGAGACCGACAGCAGGTCGGCGGCCGAGACGCGGACGTCCTCGCGCAGCCGGTCGAGCTGGTTGGGCCGCGCCCCCAGGACGCCGTCGAACACCTCGCGGCACACCGGCACGAGGTCGGGGTGCGCCACCCAGGAGCCGTCGAACCCGTCGCCCGACTCGCGCGTCTTGTCCGCCCGCACCTTCTCCAGCGCCACCGCGTTGACCTCGGGGTCGCGCCGGGAGGGGATGAACGCCGCCATCCCGCCGATGGCGTGCGCGCCGCGCTTGTGACACGTGCGCACCAGCAGCTCGGTGTAGGCCCGCATGAACGGCGCGGTCATCGTCACCGCGTTCCGCTCGGGCAGCAGGAACTCCCGCCCCCGCGTGCGGAACTTCTTGATCACGCTGAACAGGTAGTCCCAGCGGCCCGCGTTCAGCCCGGCCGAGTGGTCGCGCAGCTCGTAGAGGATCTCCTCCATCTCGAACGCCGCCGGATAGGTCTCGATGAGCACGGTCGCCCTGATGGTCCCGTACGGGATGCCCAGGAGCTCCTGGGCCCGGGTGAACACGTCGTTCCAGAGCCGCGCCTCCAGGTGCGACTCCATCTTCGGCAGGTAGAAGTACGGCCCCTTGCCCTTGTCCAGCTGACGCTGCGCGCAGTGGAAGAAGTAGAGCCCGAAGTCGAACAGCGACGCCGACACCGGGCGCCCGTCCACCTGGGCGTGCTTCTCGTCCAGGTGCCAGCCGCGCGGGCGCACCACGATCGTGGCCAGCTCGTCGTCGGGCCGCAGCGCGTACGTCTTGCCGCCGGTCTCGAAGTCGATCGCCCGGTCGAGCGCCTCGCGCAGGTTGAGCTGCCCGGACACGCAGTTCTCCCACAGGGGGGAGTTGGCGTCCTCGAAGTCGGCCAGCCACACCTTGGCGCCGGAGTTGAGCGCGTTGATGGTCATCTTCCTGTCGACCGGCCCGGTGATCTCGACACGGCGGTCCTCCAGGCCCGGGGCCGGCGGCGCGACCTGCCACTCGCCCTCCCTGACCTCCTTGGTCTCCGGCAGGAAGTCGAGCGTCCCGCCGGCCGACAGCTCCGCCTGACGCGTCTGGCGGGCTTCGAGCAGCTCCAGCCGCCTGGCGCCGAACTCCCGCTGGAGAGCCGCCACGAAGCCGAGCGCCTCCGGCGTGAGGATCTCGTCGAACCGTTCGAGCATCGGGCCGGTGATCTCCATGTCCCCCTCTTTTCCGTAGAGTGGAAAACTGATTCTGGATTGTGGAAGTGAAGCTACTCCGCTCAGGGTTCCCGGGTCAAAGGCTGGGGTACCCCTGGGGCGTCTTCGGGGGCATCCCCGATGCGGAGGGGGTCATGCCCGCGAAAGGATCGGGGGCATGAAGACGATTGCTGTGGCGGGCGGACTGCTGGCCGCCGCGCTGGTGCTGACGGGTTGCCGGATCGAGAGCTTCGGCGGCTCCACGAACCAGGACACCGTGTCCTACCAGGTGACGGACAAGGTTTCCAAGCTGCAGGTGAAGAGCGACGCCGGCGACACGGTGATCACCGAGACCGACGGCACCGCCGTCCGGGTCGTCGAGACGTTGCGCTGGCGGGGCGACGACAAGCCCAAGCCGCAGCACAAGGTCGAGGGCCAGGCGCTTTTCGTGACGTACGACTGCCCGTCCAACTGGGGGAGCTGCAGCGTCGACTACAAGATCGAGATCCCCAGGGGGCTGGCCGTCGACCTCGACAGCGACTCGGGTGACATCACCTTGCGGGCGCTGAGCGGTCAGCTCGACGCGAAGCTCGACTCCGGCGACCTCGAAGGCTCCGGCATGACCGGCAAGAAGGTGTACGTCCAGGCCGACTCGGGCAACGTCGAGCTCAAGTACGCCACCGCGCCGGACAGCGCGGAGCTGCGGGCCGACTCGGGCGACGTCGTCCTGAGGGTGCCCACGGGGTCCTACGACGTGAAGACCGACGTGGACTCCGGCGACGCCACCGTCTCGGTCAAGTCCGACCCGAGCTCCCCCCACAAGATCTCGCTGACCGCCAGTTCCGGCAACGTGACGCTCTCGGCGGGATAACCAGGTGATGACGCCGGGGATGTCGTGCCACCATCGTGGGAAGACACCGAGGTGTCCAGACGTTCCCTCATAGAGATGACACGAATGCACGAATACACCGCGCTCGACGAGTTCGAGACCGGCGACATGGACCTCGAGGAGCGCCAGGCGCTGCGCCGCGTGGCGGGCCTTTCCACCGAACTCCAGGATGTCTCCGAGGTCGAGTACCGGCAGCTGCGGCTCGAGCGGGTCGTCCTCGTCGGTGTCTGGACCTCCGGAACCGCCGAAGACGCCGAGAACTCCCTGCTGGAGCTCAAGCTCCTGGCCGAGACCGCCGGGTCCGAGGTGCTCGAAGGGCTCATCCAGCGGCGCCAGAAGCCCGACCCGGCCACCTACATCGGCTCGGGCAAGGCCCTGGAGCTGCGCGACGTGGTCGAGTCGACCGGCGCCGACACCGTGATCTGCGACGGCGAGCTGACCCCCGGCCAGCTCCGCCAGCTGGAGGAGACGGTCAAGGTCAAGGTCATCGACCGTACGGCGCTGATCCTCGACATCTTCGCCCAGCACGCCAAGAGCCGTGAGGGCAAGGCCCAGGTCGAGCTGGCGCAGCTGCAGTACCTGCTGCCGCGCCTGCGAGGCTGGGGCGGCAACCTGTCCCGTCAGGTCGGCGGTCGCGCCGCGGGCGGCGTGGGCATCGGCGGCCGCGGCCCCGGTGAGACCAAGATCGAGCTCGACCGGCGCCGCATCCGCGACCGCATGTCCAAGCTGCGCCGCCAGATCAGCGGCATGTCCACCTCGCGTGAGACCATGCGCCACCGGCGCCAGCGGCGCGAGGTCCCGGCCGTGGCCATCGCGGGCTACACCAACGCTGGCAAGTCCTCGCTGCTCAACCGCATCACCGGTGCGGGCGTGCTGGTCGAGGACGCGCTGTTCGCCACGCTCGACCCGACCGTGCGCCGCGCTCGCACGCCGGAGGGCCGGCTGTTCACGATCGCCGACACCGTCGGCTTCGTGCGCCACCTGCCCCACCAGCTCGTCGAGGCGTTCCGGTCCACGCTGGAGGAGGTCGCCGACGCCGACCTGATCCTGCACGTCGTCGACGGCTCGCACCCCGACCCCGAGGGGCAGCTCGCGGCCGTCCGCGAGGTGTTCGCCGACATCGAGGGCGCCTCCGAGGTGCCCGAGGTCGTGGTGATCAACAAGGCCGACGCGGCCGACCAGGAGGTGCTCGACCGCATCGCCAGGCGCGAGCGCGACAGCATCGTGGTCTCCGCCCGCACCGGCAAGGGCATCCCCGAGCTCATGCGGCTCATCGAGGAGCGGCTGCCGCGCCTCGACCACGAGGTCCACCTGCTGGTGCCCTACGACCGGGGCGACCTGGTCTCGCGGGCCCACAAGGAGGGCGAGGTGCTCTCCGTGGAACACGTCCAGGACGGCACCGTCCTGCACGCCCGCGTGCTGCCGAGCCTGTTCCAGGAGCTGGAGCGGGTGGGCAAGCCGGTCGAACGCGTCTCTTAGCGGGACGGCTGGGCAGCTCTCGCTCAAAGTAGCGCAGAGCTGCCCAAATAGTGCAGTGGTCCCGGAACCCTGGGGTTGCTAGGATGGCCAGACCTAACGTTGGTCTGGTTTTTTGGTTTCGGTTCTGGGTTTCGGATGATGACGTTGAGTGCGGCAGTCGTCAGCGGGGGCCAGGGGGGCAAGGCGTGGCTGGGTGACGGATGGGATGAGTGGTCTTTCTTCCGAATAACCCTGTACACCAAGCCCGGCTGTGAAATAACGTAACTGAACTGAAATCGCCGGGTCATGTCTCCGGCGATACGGTCACCGCACAACATCACGCGGATGAGAGCAGGAGACCCCCCATGTCGTCCGGACCCGGAGCGGACTCAGTGGGCGCGGCACAGGCCGTGCGCTGGGTGTTGCGCCTGCAGGGGGCGGTGGTGCGATGACCGTTCGGCTCTTGACCAACATCGGCCGCCTGTGGACGGGTAACGAGGTCCTCAGCAACGCGGCCATCCTCGTGCACAACGACCGCATCGCCTGGGTCGGGCGGGCGCCCGACCTCCCGCAGAGCGTGCCCGGCGTCGTCGACGACATCGTCGACGTCGACCACGTGGAGAACCTCGGCGGCGCGCTCGTCACGCCCGGCCTCATCGACGCCCACACGCATCCGGTCTACGCCGGCAACCGCTACGCCGAGCTGGCCATCCGCACCGGCGGCTCCAGCGCGGCCTCGATCACCGCGGCGGGCGGCGGCGTCGGCTCCACCGTCACCGTGACGCGCGGCACCGACCCCTGGACGTTGTGCAACGGCGTGCGCGAGCGGCTGCGGAGCTGGCTGCTCAGCGGCACGACCACCGTCGAGGCCAAGACCGGCTACCACCTCACCCGCGACGGCGAGCTGGCCGACGTGCGGCTCCTGCGCGAGCTGGAGAAGGAGCCGATGATGCCGCGGGTGCACGTCACCTTCCTCGCGGCGCACGTCGTGCCTCCCGAGTACTTCGGCCGTCAGCGCGAGTACGTCGAGGCCGTGGGCGCCTGGTGCGCCGACGCGGCGGCGGCCGGCGCCGACAGCGTCGACGTCTACTGCGACGAGGGCCACTTCACCACCGAGGAGTCCCGCTGGGTCCTCGCCTCGGGCCGCAACGTGGGGCTGCTCCCGCGCATCCACGCCGGCCTGTTCAGCCGTCGCGGCGCCGTGCAGCTGGCCGCCGAGCTCGGCTGCGCCTCCGCCGACGGTCTGCACCACATGTCCGACGAGGACATCGCGATCATGTCCCGCTACGGCGTGCCCGCGGTGGTCTGCCCGGCCACGGCGCTGCAGCGCGGCCACGTGCCGCCGGTCCGTCAGATGATCAAGCACGGCGTGCAGATCGCCCTCGGCAGCGACCACAACCCCGGCTACTGCGGCATCACCTCGATGTCGCTGGTCATCGCCATGGCGGTGTCGGCGTTCGGCATGAGCGTCAACGACGCGCTGCGCGCGGCCACGCTGGGCGGCGCGACCGTCCTCGGGGCGCCCGACCGCGGGGTGCTGGCTCCCGGGCGGCTGGCCGACATCGTCCAGTGGGACGCCGACCACGAAGGCGCCTTCGCCTGGTCCTTCGGGCTCAAGCCGCGCCGGGTCTGGCGGGGCGGCACGCCGGTCCAGTAATCCCGGACTCGGGAGCGGGTGGCTAATCTCGGGATATGCCGCCCTCTGTCGCCGTTGTCACCGATTCCACCGCTTACCTGCCCGCTGTGCCCGGTGTGACGGTGGTGCCGGTACAAGTGGTCGCCCGCGGCATCCCACGCGACGAGGACACCTTCACCGGCGACCTGGCCACCGCCACCACCTCACGTCCGTCGCCCGCGCGCTTCGCGGCCTGCTACGACGAGCTGGCCGCCGCCGGCGCCACGGGCGTGGTGTCGATCCACCTGTCCGGCGAACTGTCCGGCACCGTCGAGTCCGCCCTCGCGGCGGCCAAGGACGCGCCGGTGCCGGTGGAGGTGATCGACAGCCGGTCCATCGCGATGGGCCTGGGCTATCCCGTGCTGGCGGCGGCGCGCTCGGCCGCCGCAGGAGCCTCCTTGGGCGACGTGGCCGACGCCGCCCGCCGCACCGCCGCCGTCACCCGGACCTTCTTCTACGTGGACACCCTGGAGTACCTGAGACGGAGCGGCCGCATCGGCGCCGCCACGTCGTTGTTCGGGTCGGCCCTCATGATCAAACCGCTGCTGCACATCGTTGACGGGCGCATCTCCCTGCTGGAGAAGGTGCGGACGTCGGGACGGGCGATCGCGCGGCTGGAGGACCTGGCGGTGGAGGCGGCCGTGGAGCTGGGCGGGGCCGGGGTGGCGGTGCAGCACATGGGGGCTCCGGGGCGGGCCGAGGCGTTGGGGGAGCGGTTGTCGAAGCGGGTGGCGGGGGGTTGTGAGGTGCGGGTGGTGGAGGTGGGGGCGGTGATCGGGGCTCATGTGGGGCCCGGGATGCTGGGGGTGACTGTTACGGCGTACGAGGGGTAGACCGGCTTCTTTTGGAGGGCCTTCCCTCTGGTGGGTGCAGTGTTTTCCACAGTCATCTCGTTTCCTGGCTCCGTCGTCCCCAGAATTCGGTTCGGTAGCTCGGGGGTGGGGGTGACATCCCTAGGTTCGTCGGCGTGCGATCTCAGGACCCGACGGCAGAGCGGACCATAGCCGAATCCAGGCTCCGGTCGATCACGAGTCCTGCCCGGCGGCCGCGTCCGGGACGACGCAACCGACATCCATACGGCGACGAGGCTCAGAACCTTCCGACCTCCCGACTCAGCGCATCCCCACCACCCTCTGCGCCTACTTCTTCCGCGTCCGCTTCTGTGAGTGCTTCTCCTGTGCTCGGTGCTCCCGCGTTCGCGTCTCCCGGGCGGTGGGATGGGCGCGGGGTTGAGCCCTCCTCCGAGCGGTGGGATGGGCGTGGGGTTGAGTCAGCTTCCGAGCTGTGGGGCGACCGTGGGGTTGCGCCTTCCCGCGAGCCGGGGAGTGAGGGCGGGGGTGAGCCTTCGTCCGAACTGTGGAGTGAGCCTCGGCCTGAATCGTGGGGCGGGCGTTCGGCGGGGCCTCAGGCGATGTCGCAGCCCGGGCGGCAGTCCGAGCAGCAGTCCGAGCAGCAGGCAGAGCCGGGGGAGAGCGTCCCCGGAGCCGAGCGTCGGGCTGGGCGTCGGAGCGGGCCGGGGATCGAGCCCCAGGCCGCCGCAGGGGCGCCCCCGCACATCCCTCGGCGGGTCACAGGCAGCCCCGCTCCCATGCCCCCGACCTTCCAAGCGTTCCGCGACGCCATCACCTCGGCCCAGCCGTCCAGCACCATCGACCTCAGCAAGCCCGGCCTGCGCGTGCTCGTCGCCGTCGGCGCCCTGGCCGTCGCGGTCGCCGTCTTCTTCGTCTGGCGTTCCCAGCCCACTCCGGAGCCCCTCCCGCCGCCACCTGCGACAACCCCTCCATCCCCGTCCCCGACCGCTGCCAAGGTGACCGTCCAGGTGGCGGGCAAGGTCCGCAACCCCGGCGTCTACCTGCTCCCGCAGGGCTCCCGTGTGACGGACGCGGTGACGGCGGCGGGCGGGCTCAAACACGGCGCCTCCACGGGCCCCCTCAACCTGGCCCGACGCCTGATCGACGGAGAGCAGATCATCGTGGGTGCTCCCTCTGCGGTCGCCGCCGCCGTACCTCCCGGATATCCCGGCGCGGACCCCGCCACAGCCATCCTCGACCTCAACGCCGCCACCCCCGACCAACTGGAAGAACTCCCGGGAGTGGGAGAGGTGCTGGCCGCCAGGATCGCCGAGTTCCGTACCGCCCACGGCGGCTTCACCAGCGTGGACCAGCTCCGCGAGGTGAGTGGCATCGGCCCGAGAAAGTATGAGGAAATCAAGCCGAAGGTCCGCGTCTGACATGCCGTCCTTCAACGACCCCTCGGCCCCTGGCCCTTCTGCCAGCCCCATGCGCCCCGTTGCCACCGCCCCTCTGAGTATCGCCGCCACCGATCCTCCGCGCCCTGCCGCCACCGACCCTCTGCGCCTGGCCACCGCAGACGGCGGCGAGCACAAGCGCTCCTGGACACTGGTCCTCCCGGCGCTGTCCGCTTGGGCGAGCGCCCTGATCATGCTCGGCCAATCGCCCATTGTGGGTATGACGACGGCCGCCATCACCGCCCTGGCCGCAGGCGTCCTGATCTGGCGCACCCGCTCACCGTTCACCCGCTGGCCCCTCGTCGGTTCGCTGATCGGCAGGTTCCTGCCTGCGTCGTTCGGATCCGTTCTGTCCGCCCTCCCACTGCTCCTGCCGTTCAGGCCCCACCGTTCGTCGCCCCCTCCCTCAGGACGGATCCCTCCCGGTCGGCCTTCGCCCTTCTTGGGGGCTTGGCGGAACGTGGTGCTCGCGACCCTCATCTGCGCGGCGGCGGCCTCCGCGTCTGTCGCCTTCCGCGTCCAGGCGTTGACCACCGGCCCAGTGGCTGAACTCGCCGCCAGGAACGCGAACGTGACCGCTCAGATCGTCCTGTCCGACGACCCGAAGCGCAGGCCACGCAGAAGCGGCCACTTCAACCAGGACAGCTACGTGATCCCGGCCACCCTCAAGATCATCGAGTCGGCTGCGCGGCAGAGAGGCAGATCCACTACTGATGGCCCTGAGGGGAACCGTCCCGACGTCCCTGGAGGCAGTGACGGAGGTGTGGCGCAGGCATCTCCGCCACCGGAACGCCAGGCCGTCGACGTCCCCATCACGGTGTTCGCCGGCGGCAACGTCTGGAGCAGCCTGCTGCCGAGCCAACGCCTCCAGGTCACCGGTCGCCTGGCGCAACCAACGCCCGGCGACCTGGTGGCAGCCATCCTCCTGGTACGAGGCGAGCCCCGCATCCTGACACCGCCTTCGTCCATGCAGACCATGGCAGGCACCCTCAGAACCGGCCTCCGGACAGCCGCCGATCCTCTCCCGCCCGACCAGCGCGGCCTCCTGCCCGGCCTGGTCGTCGGAGACGTCTCCCGCATCGACCCTCAGGTGGCCGCCGACCTCAAAGAGGCGGGCCTGAGCCACCTGAACGCCGTAAGCGGCGCGAACCTCGCCGTCGTCGCAGGCGCCGCCCTGGCACTCTCCCGCCTGGTCGGCCTCTCCCTGCCGCTGAGAGCCGTCTTCGCGGCTGTCGCGATGCTCGCGTTCACCGTGGTGGCCAGGCCGTCCCCGAGCGTTCTGCGTGCCCTGCTGATGGGTCTGGCCGCCGCCCTCGCCATGGGTACCGGGCGGGCGAAGGACGGCCTCGCCGCCCTCTCGGCAACCGTCCTCTTGCTGGTTCTGTTCGCGCCGGAACTGGCACGTTCGTACGGCTTCGCCCTCTCGGTCGCGGCCACCGCCGGCATCCTCCTCCTCGCACCACGCTGGCGCGACAAACTCTCCACTCCACCACCGACGGAGACCGGCGACCGCGACGCCACCGAAGCGACCACGACGACAGACCGGAAACCGGAGAAGGGAAGGGAACGCGGCAACGTACAGGGGCGTGCGGCAAGTGCATCTAAAGAGGCCGGCGACTGCCGCGCGACCTCTCCCTTCGAAGACGCGCCCACCGGACGACGACGTGCCGTCGCAAGGATGCGCCGCTTGCCGAGATGGCTGGCGGAGGCGCTGGCCGTGTCGGCTGCCGCGCAAGCGGCCGTGACGCCCGTCCTGGTGCTCATGTCGGGTCAGTTGACGCTGGTGGCGGTGCCCGCCAACCTGCTCGTGGCTCCCGCCGTGGCTCCCGCGACCCTGCTCGGTTTCGCCGCCGCCCTGGTGGCCCCGATCTGGCCGGACGCCGCCGGCATGCTGGTCATCCCGGCCGGTTACGCGGTGGGCTGGATCGTCACCGTGGCTCGCTGGGCCGTGAACGTCCCTCTCGCCACCCTGCCCTGGCCGGGCGGCCTCCCCGGTCTGGGGCTCCTCGCCCTCGCCGTGGCCGTCGCGATCCCGGTACTCAGGCACCGCCGCTGGCGGACGATGGCGCTGCTGACGGCAGGGGCCGCTCTGATCGCCGTGCTGGTGATCCGTCCGCTGGCGGGAGCTTGGCCGCCCAAGGGCTGGTTGATGGTGATGTGCGACGTGGGGCAGGGCGACGGGCTGGTGGTGGCGGCCGGACCTGGACGAGGTGTGGTCGTGGACACCGGCCCGGACCCGGTCGTCATGGATCGATGCCTGCGCAGGCTCGGCGTCGAGGACGTTCCCCTGCTCGTCCTGACCCACCCGCACGCCGACCACGTGGACGGCCTGCCAGGCGTGCTCAGGAGTCGACGCGTGGGGGCCGTGATCGTCAGCCCTCGGCCGACGGCGGTGCAGTCCAGCGCGCGGATCTCGGCCGTACTGGCTCGACACCGGATTCCCGAAGGGAACGCGGAACCTGGCACGCGATGGCGGTTCGGCCCGTCCGAGCTCACCGTCGTCGCCCCTGACCCGACGTCAGGCGGGAGCAACGGCCAAGGCGAAGGCAGCGTGATCAACAACTCCAGCGTCGTCATCCACGTACGCTGGCGCGCCGGTTCCGCCCTGCTCGCCGGAGACCTGGAGACCGAGGCCCAGGACGATCTCGCACGCCACCTCGCCCTGCGTGCCGACATCCTCAAGACCCCGCACCACGGCTCGAATCGCCAGTCCCCGGCCTTCCTCGGCTCGCTGGGTGCACGGGCCGCCCTCATCAGCGTGGGCGCCGGCAACGACTACGGCCACCCGGCCACATCGACCCTCGCCCTCCTCCACCGCCTCGGCGCCGCCATCTACCGCACCGATCGATCGGGTGACCTGGCAGTCGTCGAACACGAGGGCAGCCTGGCCGTAGTCCCCCGTGGGCCATGAGTGATCCGACACCGAACGAGCGCGACCCAGGCCCACCGAAGCGGAGGGGAGCAGACGACTGGCACTAGTGGGGTCGCACGAACGGATCAGGAACTGGCCACCGGAGCCGTGGTCGAGGTATGAGCGGGTCATGGGCTGGTGACGTCTCACACCTGGTGGCAAGCCGGTCTTCCGGACGGGGGTGACGGTGGGGCTCGGGCCGGTGCCCCTTCACGTCCGATGGGGGAGCTGATCCCCTGGACGGGGATGTCAGCGGTTCTTGGGGCGGGTGACCGTTCGCGCCTGGTGGCGAGCCGGTCTTCCGACGGGGATGTCAGTGGGGCGAGGGACGGTGTCTCTTCATGCCCAGTGAGGGGCTCTGTGCCGGTCGGAGGAGCCCGGGGCAGTAAGGGCTCCCCGCCGACGTGGGCCGCTCGAACGGCTGCTGGGTGTTCTGTCGCATCAGAAGGCCGGCCCCGCAGATCCTCTGTGCGGTTGATGCAGCGTTCCTGCCGAGAGATCGGCTTGCCGCCGGCGTGGATAGTCGCCGGCGGTCCGCTCCCCACCCTCTCGGCAGTGTTTGCGCTGCTTGCAGAGGTCAGGGGCAGGTGTGACCATCAGCCACCGTGAAAAACGCGGTCCTCTGCGGCGGCCGCTTTTTGGGAGGCCAGGGCCGCCGGCGTCCGCCCAGGGCCTGGCTTTCGGGAGGCCATGGCCACTGAGGGGCGGGGTCGGCGGCGGTGGCACGGGCGGGCCTTGCGGCGCGGCGGCCCACGGCCGGTCGGGGCGTGGAGCCGTTCGAGGGTGCCCGGATGGGTCGAGGTGTGCGGGCAGGGCGTCGCGAGTCGGCCCGCTGAGCCGAAAACGGGGGCAGATTCACTTGGCATCGTTCATGCGCGGCATGCTACTGTTCTTTTATCATTCAGCTTGTGAACGATTTTAGGAGAGAATAGTGATCGATTCCCGTACCGTGCAGATCGTCTTCGCAGACCTCCAGGACAGCATCGTCGCCTTGAGCAGGACGAACAGCCCCGACGTCATCAGGCGGTCGGCTGGCGTGCTCGCCGGGGTCGCGCAGGCGCTGGACATCCCCTTCACCGTGTCGGTCGCCCCCAGGCCCGGTGGGCCCGGTGTCATCGCCGAACTTCCCGAGGCGTCCCCCTTCGTGCGCGGCGGACCGTGCTGCTGGGACGACCAGGCATGGCGCGAGGCGATCGCCGCCGAGGGCCGCAAGACGCTGGCCGTCTGCGGTGTGACCTCGGAGATCGTCGTCCTGCACACCGCGCTCGACGCCCTGGCTGACGGCTACGACGTGATCGTGCTGGTTGACGCGAGCGGCGGCATGTCGGAGCGCACGGAGAGCGCGGCCTTCCGCCAGATCGAAGCGGCAGGGGGCACGGTGACGTCCGTGGCGAGCTTCGTCACCAGCATGGTGCGTGACTTCACCACCCCCGTCGGCCGCGGCGTCATCACCGCACTGCACGGCCTGGCGGGCTAGCAATCACGGCCGCGCCCCTCGCCCTCAGTCCGCGCCCCTCACCCTCCGACTGCGGCCCCCGCAGTCGGGCCGCGGTTCTCGCCGTCAGGCTGCGGCCTCGCCCGCCGAGTGCGGCCTTCACCGTCAGGCCGCGGGCCGAGGGCCGCGCCGTCAGTCTCCGTCCTCAGCCCAGTCCTCCCGGAAGAAGTTCCATGAAACTGGCGCCTCATCTGCACCGCCTCGGCAATGACGTCGTGGCCTGCTATCTCGTCGACACCGGCGAGGGCATCACCCTGATCGACGCGAGACTGCCTGGCCACTGGCGGGATCTGCAGCGCGAGCTCCGTTCCCTCGGCAAGTCCGTGGATTAGAGCGGCCGCGTGCAGGCGGACGGCACGTCGTGCTACTTCGCGATCGCCTCGCGGACGGACGGCACGATCTCCTGGGCCCAGCGGGCCAGCGTGGTGAGGTCGGTGGCGCCGTGGCCGGCGGAGAAGAGGACGAAACCCGAGGCGTCGTGCTCCAGCACCGCTTCGGTCAGCTCCTCGACCCACTGCCCGACCGAGCCGCCGATCCAGCGTCCGTCGTGGTCGCGGGTGGCGGGCAGCGGGCGGTCGGTGATGCGGCCCGGGAAGTTGTAGATCGTACGGATCTCGCGTGGGTCGCGGCCCACCGCGGCGGCCGCCTCGTCGATGATGGGCCGCGAGGCGCGATACCGCTCGCTGCGCCAGTCGGCCGCGTGGCCGGGGATCCAGCCGTCGGCCACCCTGCCCGTGGCGGCCAGGGATTTGGGCCCGTTCGAGCCGGTCCATACCGGGGGCGCGGCCACGGGGGCGGGCTCGATCCCGCGCACCCGGTAGTGGCGCCCCTCGTGGGTGACCGGCGCGCCGCCGCCCGACAGCTTCCGGATCAGCACGATCGCCTCCTCGAAGGCGTCCACGGCGTCGCCTGGGGTCTGCCGGGGCACGCCCATGTCGGCGATGCGGTCCCACAGCCCGCCCGCGCCCATGCCGAGCACGACGCGGCCGTTCGACAGCGCCGACAGCGACGTCACCGTCCTGGCCAGCATGGGGGCGGGCCTGGTCGGCAGGTTGGTGACATTGGCCAGACCGGCGATGTGCCGCGTGCCGCCCAGCAGGAAGCCGATCGTGGCGTAGGCGTCCAGGCGCTCGCCGAGATAGGGATGGTCGGACAGCGAGAAGAGATCGAGCCCGTCCCGGTCGGCCTGCTGAACCATGCGCAACAGCTCGGGCAGGTCCTCGAAACCGGAATGCGCGCCGAAGCCGAACATCACATCAGATGCAGACACAGTATTGCCTTTCATACGTCACACGGAGAAAAAAGAGGAGGTCACCAGGCTTACGCTTCTGGTGGGGGTTTGGAGCCGTGGGGCCAGGCGGCGGAACAACTCGTCCAGCCTGGTCGGGGGTGCTTGCGGCACTGTCGCGCCTGCCGTCCCCTTGGGTGAACCGGCGGCCGATGATCTGCCCGGTGCGGCCGTCGGCATAGACGTCGGCGGTGTCGAAGGAGTCGATGCCATGCTCGTGTGCGGATCCATGATCGCGTGACTGTCCGATTCGGACGTCTCCGCCCCGAAAATCATCGTGCCCAGAGCCAACCGGGGCACCGACAGACCGACTGCTCGGCGAAGCGATTGCCGGACGGGCCCTCGCGCATCGCGATCTCGGCGGCCGACCTCCGTGGGACCGCCGGGCCGCCGCGCCCCCCACGATCATCACAACCGTACGACTCACCATGACTCCGACCAAATGTAGTTCGCGCCCCGAACTATAGTCGTTCGTGACACGAACTGCAACGGTCGAGTACCAGGTTGTCGGTGCCGCATGGCATGCTGCCTGACATGGCGGGAACCGATCCAGCACTAGTCACCCTGGTCCTCGGCGACGAGGAGCTGCTTGCCGAGCGGGCGGTGGGCGCCGTCGTCGCGGCGGCGCGGGCCGGCGATCCCGGGGCCGAGGTGCATGATCTCGTCGGCGGAAAGGTCGCCACCGGCGAGCTGACCCAGCTGACCTCGCCCTCGCTCTTCGGTGACCGCTCGGTGGTCGTCATCCGCTCGGCGCAAGACCTGCCGAAGGACGTCATCACCGAGGTGGTGTCGTACACGAAGCAGCCCTCCGACGACACGGTTCTCGTGCTGGCGCACCCGGGTGGGGTGAAGGGGAAGGCGCTGGTCGACGGGGTGAAGAAGGCCGGGGCCCAGGTGGTGACGATCAACAAGGTCACCAAGCCCGGCGAGCGGCTGGAGTTCATCAAGGGAGAGGTCAAGCGGGCCGGGCGGAACATCGCGGGTGACGCGGCCCAGGCGTTGCTCGACGCGGTGGGCAACGACCTGCGGGAGCTGGCGGCGGCGTGCAGCCAGCTCGCGTTCGACACCGAGGACAAGACGATCAGCGCGGCGGCCGTGGCGCGCTATCACAAGGGCCGGGCCGAGGTCACCGGCTTCAACGTGGCCGACTCGGCGATCGAGGGCCGCCTGGCCGAGGCTCTGGAGCAGTTGCGCTGGGCTCTGAGCACCGGCGTCGCCCCGGTGCTGCTGGTGAGTGCGCTGGCCGGCGGGCTGAGGTCGCTGGCCAAGGTGGGGAGTGCCCCGCGCAACCTGCGCGGGGGGCAGCTCGCCGCCCATGTGGGGATGCCGCCCTGGAAGGTCGACCGGGTCAAGCGCCAGCTGAACGGCTGGGGGCCGGAGGGGCTGTCCCGGGCGATCCAGGCGGTGGCCACCGCGGACGAGCAGGTCAAGGGCGGCGGCGCGGACACGGCCTACGCCCTGGAGCATGCCGTGCAGGTGATCGTCGCCAGCCGTACGGGCCGGTAGCGAACACCCGCGCGGCGGCGGCGTTCCTCAGGCGAGGCGTAGGGCGCGGAAGAACGTGGTGATGTCGGTCGCCAGCTGGGCCGGTTCCTCCAGGGCCATGAAGTGGCCGCCCCGGGCCGGGGTGTTCCAGTGGCGCAGGTCGGTCAGGGCGCGTTCGGCGAAGCTGCGGGGAAGGCTCGCCACGGAGGGCTCGTGGCTGAGGGTCACGGCGGACGGCACGGTGATCGGCGGCCGGGGCGGGTTGCTCGGCCAGTCGTAGTACGACTTGAACGAGGTGCCGATCGAGCCGGTGGCCCAGTAGAGGGTCAGCATGGTGAGCAGGGTGTCGCGGTCGAACCGGGACTCCAGGTCACCGTCGCAGTCGCTCCAGGCGCGCAGCTTGTCCACGATCCACGCGGCCAGTCCGGCCGGTGAGTCGAGCAGGGCGGCGGCGATCGTGTCCGGACGGGTCAGCATGATCTCGCTGTAGCCGCCGTCGCGCTCGTCGTAGGCCGCCTCGGCGTCCAGGAACGCCTGTTCGTCGGGGGTCAGCGGCGGGACGTCCAGGGACGCGGGGGCGGGCGGGTGGATGAGGTGGATTCCGGTCACTTGGTCCGGATAGAGGGCGCCGAGCCAGCCGACGGCCGCGCCGCCGATGTCGCCGCCGAAGGCCCCGTAGCGTTCGTGGCCCAGGACCTCGGTCATCAGCAGGTGCAGCATGCGGGCCATCGCGGGCCGGGTGAGGGGCTCGTCCGGCAGGTCGGAGTAGAGGAAGCCGGGCATCGACGGGATCACGACGTCGAAGGAGTCGCCGGGGTCGCCGCCGTACCGGGCGGGGTCGGCCAGGCGGGCCGCCAGGGGAAGCATCTCCATGAAGCTGCTCGGCCAGCCGTGGCAGAGCAGGATGGGCAGCGGCGCGCGGCCGGTGCCGGGGAGGCGGACGAAGTGGAGGTCTCGTCCCCGGACGGGGGCTTTGCAGTGGTCCAGCTCGTTGAGGCGGGCTTCCTGGGCGCGGAAGTCGAAGCCGTCGGCCCAGTATGTCACCAGTTCCCGCAGGTAGGCGGGGTCGGTTCCGCCTTCCCAGGGGCGGTGGTCCAGCGAGCGGGTGAATCTGGCGTTGCGGAGACGGGTGCGCAGGTCGTCGAGTACGTCGTCGGGAACCTCTATGCGGAACGGCGTCACGGCCATGTGGGCTCCGAGGTCGGAAGTGTCATCCCAGCATGGGTATCACCGGACGCCCGCCCGCCTCAATGCAATTGATGGGGGTTCGTCTCCACGTAGAGCAGGAGCTGTTTGAGCAGGTTGTCCAGGGTGTCCTGGTCGTCGGGGGAGAGGGCGTTCACCATGGCCGTCTCCAGCACGGCCAGGACGGCCATGGCCTCCATCCAGAGGTCGTGCCCCTTGGGTGTGAGCTCGATGTCCACGCGACGGCGGTCCTCGGTGCTGCGGACGCGGCGTACCAGACCTGCCTTCTCCAGCGTGTCGAGGCGGCCCGTCATGCCGGCGGGGGAGAGCAGCAGCTCGGCGGCCAGCTCGGTCGGGGTGGCGGTGCCGTTGTGGGCGGCGAGCCGGTGGAGCGTCTGGAACTCGAAGTCCTGGACGCCGGTCTGGGCCAGCGCGGCCGCCTTGGCGTGGCCGAGGTGTTTCACCAGCGACTGCATGCGGGTCACGATGCCCTCCACCCGCTCGTCGAAGGGCGCCTTGCCGCGCCAGCGGGCCAGATGACGATCGACGGAGTCCTCCACGGCACAGAATCATACGCCAACAAGTAATTTGTTGACGAATCATTCGCTGACGAAATACCTTCCTGGTCATGTCGTCTTCGTTGTTCGCCGGGCCCAGGAACCGGCTGCTGGCCGGACGCTGCATGTCCGCGCTGGCCACAGCCATGATCCCCACCACGCTGACCCTGGCCGTGCTGCGCGCCACGGGGTCGGGGGAGGCGCTGGGGCTGGTGCTGGCCTGCGAGATGGTGCCGTTGTTGTTGTTGCTGCCGGTCGGCGGCGTGCTGGCCGACCGCGTCCGGCCCGGACGGGTCGTGCTGCTCGCCGACCTCACACGATGCCTGGCCCAGGGGCTCATGGCGGTCGAGCTGCTGGCCGGGGTGGCCCGGATTCCCGACCTCGCCGTGTTGTCGGCGGTCTCGGGGGCGGCGATCGCGTTCGGGAGTCCGGCCGTGCCGCGGCTGGTGGTGGCGGTGGTGCCGGGGCCGGACCGGTTGCGGGTGAACGCCAGGATCGGGGTGGTGACCAGCGTGTCGGCCGTCCTGGGCCCGGCGCTCGCGGGGACGCTCACGCTGGCCGCCGGGCCCGGGTGGGCCGCGGGGGTCACGGCGACGTTGTTCGCGTGCTCGGCGCTGACCCTCGGCGGGGTCCGTACGGCTGCCGGGGGCGCAGGGCGCGAGAAGGTCGCGGAAGAGCCGAAGGCGGTCCCCGGCGGGGAGGCCGGTCGGCGGTGGGGGGTCGGGTTCGGGCGGGAGCTGGCCGAGGGGTTCGGGGAGGTCAGGAGGCGGCCGTGGTTCCTGGCCTGTGTGCTGTCGCACGGCGTGTGGCACTTCATGGCCGGGTTGTTCCTCACCCTGGGGCCGGTGGCGGCCGTGCAGCGGCTGGGAGGCGAGACCGGTTGGATGATCATCGTGCAGAGCGGCACGGTCGGGCTGCTGGCGGGGGTGCTGGTCGCGCCGCGGTTGCCGGTGCGCAGGCCGCTGGTCGCCGTTCAGGTGGGGGCCGCGCTCTATCTGCTGCCGATGGTGGCGTTGCCGGTGGCGGTGGGGTTCGGGCTGTCGGCCGTGGTGGTCGCGGTGGCGTACTTCGTGGCCATGGTGGGGCTCGGGGTGCTCAGCCCGTTGTGGGAGACGGTGGTGGCCGAGGAGATCCCGGAGGGGGCGTTGGGCCGGGTGCGTTCGTTCGACCAGTTCATCTCGTTCGCGGCGCGGCCGGTGGGGCTGGCCGTCGCGGCGCCGCTGGCGGGCGTGACCGGGATGGGGGTGCTGATGGTCACCGGCGGGGTGGTGGTCGCCGTCGCCAACCTCGCCGCCGTGGCGCGCTCGCCCAGGCCCGCGCCCGCTCCGCCCGCCGGTGAGCGGGCGGAGCGGGCAGAGGAGGGGCGGGTCAGGTGAGGGAGGGTTCCCGGACGACGCCGTCGCTGATCTCCAGCACCCGGTCCGCCAGCGTGATCAGGTTGGGGTCGTGCGTGGCGACCAGCGCCGTCACCCCCTCGCTGCGCACCAGCGCGCGCAACAGCTCCATGATCTGCCGCCCGGTCTGCGAGTCGAGCTGCCCCGTCGGCTCGTCGGCCACCAGCAGCTTGGGCCGGTTGCCCAGGGAGCGGGCGATCGCCACCCGCTGCCGCTGCCCGCCCGACAGCTCGTACGGCCGCTGGTTCATGTGCTTGTCCAGCCCCACCAGCGCCAGCAGCAGCCGGACCCGCTCCTCCCGCTCGGCGGACGGCACGCGGGCCAGCCGCATCGGCACCCCCACGTTCTCGGCCGCCGACAGCACGGGGATCAGCCCGAACGACTGGAACACGAAGCCCACCACGTCCCGGCGCAGCGCCAGCAGGGCGTCCTCGGACATGGACGTGACCTCGTGCCCGGCGACGACGACCCGTCCGGCGTCCGGACGGTCCAGGCCGCCGATCTGGTTGAGCAGCGTGGTCTTGCCCGACCCCGAACGTCCGCGGACCGCCACCAGCTCGCCGGGGAACACCTCGAAGGACACCTCGCGCAGCGCGACGACCTCCTTGGGGCCGCTCCGGTAGACCTTGCGGACCCCCTCCACCACGACCAGGGGCTCATTGCTCATGGGAGGGCTCCTCTCGGGCGGGCCAGACGCCGATGTGGTCGGATTCGAGTTCGAGGCGCACCCGGCGTTCCATGTCCAGGGCGTTCATGAAGTCGCGGGGGAGCTGCAGGCGGCCCACCCGGTCCAGCACGGCGTACTCCTCGGCGACGATCTGCCCCTCGGCGCCCTCGCGCCGCAGCGTCTCGCTGCTGGTACGTCCGTCGCGGATGCCCACGGTGCGGTCCACCTGCTCCGACACCAGCGGGTCGTGGGTCACGATGACCACGGTCACGCCGAGCTCCCGGTTCGCCTTGCGCAGGGAGTCGAAGACCTGCTCGGACGTCTCGCTGTCCAGCTCGCCGGTGGGCTCGTCGGCCAGGATGAGCTGCGGCTCGTTGGCCAGGGCGACGGCGATGGCGACCCGCTGCTGCTCGCCGCCCGACATCTCGGGCGTGCGGCGGTCGGCGCAGTAGCCGACGCCGAGGAGCTCCAGCAGCTCGCCGGCGCGGGCGCGGCGCGCCCGGCCGCCGCCGGCCAGCTTCATGGGCAGCTCGACGTTCTCCCTGGCGGTCAGGTACGGCAGCAGGTTGCGCGCGGTCTGCTGCCAGATGAAGCCCACCACGGACCGCCGATAGCGCAGCCGGTCCTTGGCGGTCATCGCCAGCAGGTCGGTGCCCGCGACCCTGGCCACCCCCGCGGTCGGCACGTCGAGCCCCGACAGCACGTTGAGCAGCGTGGACTTGCCCGACCCGGACGCGCCGACGATGGCCACCAGCTCGCCCTTGTCGATCACCAGGTCGAGGCCCTGCAGGGCGACGACCTCGACGCCCTCGGTCTTGTAGATGCGCACCAGGTTGTCGCAGACGATGTGCGCGTCGGCGCCGAACGCGGTCTTCTCCCGCGTGGCCTTGGCTTCCAGCTCTGACAGGGTCGGGTTCATGTGAGGTCCCCCACTCGAAGGACGGCGCCGAGGCTGCGACGGCGGCTGATGGCGGTGTGCGTGTACGCGCCGAGCACGGCCACGACGGCCAGCCCGGCCGCCAGCGCGGTCGGCGTGATCAGGTCTAGGGAGTAGTCGCCGACGGGCAGGTCGCCGGCGTAGGAGGACAGGTCGACGCCGGGCCCGAGCGCCGCGGGCAGCCCGAGGCCGAGCAGCAGGCCGGCCAGGGCGGTCAGCAGGATCATCGGCATGATCTCCAGGACGGTGAGCCGCTGCGCCTGCCGGTCCGACAGACCCAGCGTGCGCAGGAACGACAGCGCCCTGGCCCGGTCGGCCGCGCCGATCACCAGCGAGAGGATGACGGCGACCAGCGCGTACGCGGCCAGCGACACCGTGACCACGACCAGCGTGGTGCGCACGGTGCTGGTCAGCGGGTCGTCCTGGATGGCGGCCAGGGCCAGCGACTGGGACTCCACGGTGCTGAGCGGGACCAGCGGGCGCAGCTGGTCGAGCGCGGGGTTGCCGCGGATGAGCAGGGTGTTCACGGCGGGCCGCACGAGCGAGTCCATCGGCAGGATCATGAACTTGCCCTGGTTGTAGAAGCCGGGCACGGAGGTGATCACACCGCCCTCGGGGACCTTGAGCCGCGACTGCCAGCCGATCTCGTACGTGCCCCGCCCCTTGAGGTCGGGCGAGACGAAGGCGCCGCTCCCGGCGGGCACGCCGATCGGCGCCCCCGCCAGCAGCCGCCGCCACTCGGGCAGGTCCACGGCGATGGCCTCGGCGCGTTCGGCGCCGTACCCGACCTGGACCCGGCCGGTCTGCGCGAGCACGACCTGCTCGACGCCGGCGACCTTGCGCACCCGCTCGATCACGTCGGCCGGGATCTCGACCCGGGACGTGATCCTGACCGGCGCGCCCACCTGCTGCCAGGACGCCAGCCGCTGCGTGCTCACCAGGCCGTCGGAGATCACCGCGGCGAAGACCGACACGCCGAGCGCGGGCAGCAGGATCAGCACCGGCAGCACCGACGCGGAGCGCGCCCTGGCCGCCCTGGTCAACCCCAGGAACGGCACGGCACCGGGCCGCCGCGCGGTCAGCCGGACGAGCAGCCGCAACGGGTACGGGTAGCAGCGCAGGATGATCACCGCAGCGGCGAGCGTCAGCGCGATCGGCACCACCAGCAGGAACGGGTCGAACCCGGCCGAGGCGGCCAGCCCGCGGGTGCGCAGCAGGTACGCCCCGGCCAGCGCGAGCACCACGACCAGCACCTCCAGCGTGAGCCGGCGCGCGGACGGGCGGGCGGTGCTGACGTCCGCGCGCTGCTCGTGCAGCGGCACCCGGTGGGTGACCGCCAGCCCGGCGGCGGTGAACCCGACGGCGGCCAGCACCACCAGCAGCGGCCCGACGTGCACGATCGGCAGCACGGGCCCGGGGACGAACCAGGACAGCGCGTACCCGGCGAGCCCGGAGGGCACGACGGCGAGCGCGGTCAGCGCCGCGCCGGTGCCCGCCACCTGCACGAGCGACCCGCCACGCGCCCGCGTCAGCGCCAGCGTCTGGTCGAGCCGGCCGGAGAGCAGCTGCACCGCCAGCACGATCACGCCGACCGCGACCAGCAGCAGCCCGCCGAGCACCAGGTACATCACGGTCTGCGCGGTGGACTGGGCGGCCAGGAAGTCCGTCAGCAGCTTGGCCAGCGCGGTCAGCACCCGGTACGGGCTGTACGAGCCCGACGCCTGCAACCCGATCACCCGCTCGAACTCGCTGAGTGCCGCCTGGACGTCGGTCGCGGCCAGCGCGTCGGCCTTGTCCGGGGCGATGGGGAGCACCCAGTAGTAGGACAGGTTGCGCCCGTCGCCGCTGAGCGCGGTCAGCCCGTCGTCGGACATGATCGTCGTGATGTGCTTCTCGAACTCCAGCTTGCCCGGCGGCAACATCCTGGTGACGGTCAGGATGTCGCTGTTGTGGCTCCAGTAGCGGTCGTCGGCCTTCTTGGCCCTGAACGCGCCGACCAGCTTCACCGCCACGTAGTGGCTCTCGCCGAGCACCTTGACCTGGCCGATCTTCAGGTCCATCGCGGTCAGCGCGGACTCGACCAGGCCCACCTCGATGAGCGGGATCGTCTCGCCCTCGAAGCGCATGGTCGAGGGCTTGCCCGGCGCCTGGCCCTGGACCCAGTCCACCCGCCGGTCGGCGTCGGACAGCCAGCCGAGGTTCATGAACATGGTGCCGCCCGAGCCGTGGATCGGGGTGACCTCGGTCTTGGCGCTCATGTGGCTGTCGCCCGTGCCGGCGGGCACCACCAGCGGCCGCAGCGCCGGGGGCAGGAGCTGACGCCAGCGCCGGTCCCTGGACTCGAACTGCTCGCGCTCGTGCAGGTCCTCTTCCTTCGACATCGACCCGACGGTCACGGTCAGGTCGGCCTGCTCGGCGGGCGCGGTCCTGAGCGCCTCGCGCAGCGCCTGGTCGAACGACGACTGCATCGCCCTGGGCAGCCCCGCGACGAGCAGGCAGGCGCTCAGCGTCAGCACGAAGAGCACGGCCACCGCGCCCAGGTGCGTGCGGGCCAGCAGAGGGATCCTCACTGTTCCTCCCGAATGCCGAGACCCTGCCTGCGCAGGTTGCGCGCCAGTCCGGCGACGATGGCGAGCAGCACAGCGGCCACTCCGGCGAGCATGGCGCCCGTGGCGCCCCACGGAATGTCGAGCACCACGCCGGGGGTGACCGCCGACGCCTGCCCGGTCAGCACGATGTGCGGCACCACGAGCATGCCCACGACCACGGCCAGCCCGGTCCCGGCCGCCAGTGACAGCGCGATCACGAACGTCTGCTCGATCGCCAGCATCCCGAACATCTGCCGGGAGTTCACGCCGAGCGCCCGCAGGATCGCGAACTCGTTCATCCGCTCGCGGGCCGCGACCGCCGCGTTGACCAGGAAGCCGAGCGCCGCGAACACCAGCGCCGCGAGGAAGCCCAGCATCAGCGCGCCCTGGAGGCCGCTGGCCAGCGGGTCGTCCTGCATCTTGGCGGCCAGGGCGCGCTGGTCGATCGCGGTGACGTCCCATGCGGGGCGGCTGGTGAGCGCCGCCGCCGCCCGGCCGTCCGGGGTGGCGAGCCACCACTCGGTGGCGGGCCTGGGCAGTTGCGCCGCCGCCAGATCCTGTGCCTGCATCGTCCCCCAGTCGGCCAGTACGGCGTGTTGCCCGGCGGTCGTCGTCGGCATCGTCTCCACGACGGCCACGACCTTGACGTCCATGACCCTGCGGTCGATGCTGGCCCGTCCCACCTGGCCGACGCCCAGCTTGAGCGACTCGGACAGGCCGGCGGTGAGCACCACGGGCAGCGGCCCCTGAACCGGCGGCGACCCGAAGACGGCCGTCGCGGGCTGCCGCCCGGCCGCCTTCACCGACACGGCGGGCGCGGTCACCGGCCGCCCGTCGGCGCTGATCCCGGTCACCGTCAGACTCCCGCTGCCGGAGGCCGGCGCGCTCACGACCAGCCCGCGCAACGACAGCGGGTACGTGATCTTCCCGCTCCGTCCCGCCAGCGCCGCGAGGTCCACGTCGAGGGTGTTCTCGCCCTTCTTCAGCACGCCCAGCGACACGTCGCGCCACACCCCGAGCGCGTCGGACAGGACCAGCCGAACCGGCAGGTCGTCGTCGGCCGTGGCGCGCAGGGTGAGCGCGGCCGGCTGTCCCGGCAGGTCCAGTTTGCCCGCCTGCGGCCCGGTCAGCGCCCGGGAGATCTCCGCGATGGGCCGGTCGGCCAGGTCGGGACGGAGCTGGAACAGCGTGCCGAGCTTGGCCGCGTCGATCCCGATGAGGATGGCGTTCTCGCTGCTGACCTCGGTCTGGCCGCGGAAGACGGGCGAGGCGGCGGTCACGCCGGGCAGGGCGGTGAACGCCGTGCCGCGGCCCAGCGGGCCGAGCTCCGGGGCGTCCGGCGGGCCGGACAGGCGCAGGTCGGCGCCGGCCTGGTGGCGGGCCTGGTCGAGCTGGGAACCACGCCAGGTGGCGGCGGTGGCCATGGACACGATGCCGATGGCGATGGCCATGGTGAGCAGCAGCGCGGGGCCGGCGTACTTGAGCGGGCGCCTGCTGACCTGCCACGCGCCGAGCGCCGGGGCGAGGGACGGGCGCCTGGAGGTGATCCGCTCGGCCACCGCGGAGATGCGCGGGACCAGCCGCAGGCCGAGCATGCCGCCGGTGAGCAGGGCCAGCGCGGGACCGGAGATGATCAGCGGGTCGATGCCGAGCCCGCCGCCCGCGGTCGTGGTGACCGGCGCGCCGTAGTGCTGGAGCTGCCAGATCGCGAGGCCGGCCACGACCAGCAGCGCGACGTCGGCGCCCGCGCGCTGGATCAGCCCGCGCCCGCCGCCGCGCCCGCGCGCCGACTGCTCCTCCACGTACGTGCGCCGCGCGCCCGCCAGCGCGGGCAGCACCAGCAGCACCGCGGAGGCCACGGCCACGGCCACCGACACCAGGAACGTGCCCAGGCCGACCGAGGGGTCGAGCCGCACGCCCGACGCCTTGATCCAGGGCAGCCGGCTCACCAGCCCGAGCAGCGGCGGCCCGAGCAACGGCGCGACGATCGCGCACGGGAGCGCGACCAGCATCGCCTCGCCCCCGGCCAGCGCGGCCAGCCGCAGCGTGCCCGCGCCGCGCGAGCGCAGCAACGCCACCTCCATGCGCCGGTGGTCGGCCAGCAGCCGCGCGGTGAGCATCAGCGCGTACGCCGCCAGCAGCAGCAGTTGCAGCACCGGGATGAGCATGGTCGAGCGGGCGACCAGGGAGGCGGTGTCGAGCTGGGTGAGCATCTCGGGCAGGCGGCTGGTGGTCACGCAGCTCGGGCAGTCGCCGGCCTTCAGGTGCGCGCCCACCTCGCCGACCGCCGCGGCCAGCGGGCGCAGCTGGGCCGGCGTCAGCGAGCGCAGGTCGGGCTCGGCGGTCCAGGTGGCGTTCACGTTGGTGGCGAAGCGGCCGATGAACGTCTCGCGCGAGACCATCAGCGGCCCGTACGTGGTGAAGTCGCCGCGTTCGACGCCCCTGCTGAGCAGTGTCTCCCCGGTCCAGCGCTCGCCGAAGGGGTCGTCGAGCTGGAACACGCCGGTGATGCGCACCTGGACGGGCTCCGGCGACAACCGCCCCACGGTGGTCAGCTCCTGGCCGACCTTGAACCCGGCCGCCGAGGCCGCCGACAGCGAGACCGCCGCCTCCACCCGGCCGTCGGCGGCCTTGGGCCAGGCGCCGGAGACGAGCTTGGCGTGCTGGTCGAGGCCGTCGTAGCTGCCGAACCTGAGCAGCTCGGGCCGCTCCTGCTGCTCCTGGCCGGGCATGGCGTAGGAGTCGGAGCGGAAGCTCGTGGTGAGCGCCGGCGCCTTGGTGTACGCCTTGGCCAGCTCGGCGCGCACCGCCCGGTCGTAGACGGGGAACGTCTTGTCCGTGACCGGCGCGCTGATCGTCGCGGACGTCTGGCGCAGGGAGGCGGTCTCCATCGTCCTGCGCACGCCGGCGTCGGCGATGGAGGAGGCGTACATGGTGAGCGCCACCAGCGTGGTGGTGGCGAGCAGGATCGAGCCGAACGCGGCCAGGAGGAGCAAAGGCTCGCTGAACGCCCGTTTGACGACCAACGGCCCCCGCATGTGTCCCCCTTCGTCCGTTTAGGTGAACCCTCACGGAGAGGGCGGACGGGAGGCAAGGTGATCTTGTTAAGGGATGCTCAGCCGATACCCCGCGGCGATGCCGATGTGATATCGAAACTGTGACAGAAAGTGCACAAAACCAAGAACGCCGCACCCCGAGAAGGAGTGCGGCGTCAGCGCTCGCCCGGGTGTCCGGGCGGCAGGAGCTTACTTGGCAGCCAGCGCGGCAGCCTGCTTGGCGATCGCCGACTTGCGGTTGGCGGCCTGGTTCTTGTGGATGACGCCCTTGCTGACGGCCTTGTCGAGCTGGCGGGCGGCGACGCGCTGCAGCGCCGCGGCCTGCTCGACGTCGCCCTGCTCGGCGGCCTCGCGGAACTTGCGGACGGCCGTCTTCAGAGAGGACTTGACCGCCTTGTTGCGCAGACGCGCCTTCTCGTTCTGCTTGTTGCGCTTGATCTGGGACTTGATGTTCGCCACGAAGAAGCCTCGGTGAAAGTCTAAGGATGGATGGGGCGCGCGGGCTCGATGAGAGGGCGCGCCACACGCAAGTGAACAGGGTACCAATAACCCAGGTGGCTGCTCAAATCAACGCCCCGGGTGTTCTCAGTTTAGGCCAGCCAGCGGGTCATGTACTCCGTCCAGTCCTCTTCGGTGGCGGCGAAGTCGACGTACAGGGCCAGGCCGAAGCGTTCGCGGCGGCCATGATCGGACAGGGCCAGCCGGGCGCCCTCGGCGGCCATCGCCACGCTCTCGGCGGCGTCCAGCCAGGGCAGGCCGTGGTCGTGGTAGGCGGGGGCGCCGACGAACAGGGACTTGCCCTCCGGGACGAGGTCGAGGGCGAGCGTGGCCTGCCTGGCCACGTAGCCGCCGTAGAGGGACTGGGCGGGCGCCCCCGAGTCGTACGTCATGATCGCGACCTGGTCCACCCGGTTCACGACCTCCCGGAAGTAGCCCTGCGACCAGTATTTGTCGTGGCCCAGGACGAGCCTGCCCGCCGGGCGCATGAGGGGATAGGGCTCGATCTGCGGGGTCGAGGTGGACAGCAGCTTCGTGTGCGTCCTCGTCCGGTCCAGCAGGTCGAGGAACTCCTTGTCGCCGTCGCCGATCGGCTCGAAGTTGTAGTGGACGCCGTCGTAGCCCGCCTTCATGACGGCGGCCACGCCGGCCAGGACGTTCGCCCGGGACCGGGCGTCGTCGAGGTCGAGGCCGTTCTTGACGGACTGGCCCAGCCAGGCGGAGACGCGGACGCCGGGCAGGTGCCGATGCATCCAGGTCACGAAATCTGCGGCTTTGGGGTACTTGGCGGGATCAAGGCGGCCGTCCCACTCGAACGGGCCGGAATGGACGTACACGTCCTTGATTCCGGTGGTGCGCAGACGGACGGCGAGTTGTTCCATGTCCCGCTCCGTACGGCGGCCGTCGACCCAGGCGTGGCCGAGCCAGAGGGCGTCGTTGCCGGTGCTCTTCGCCCAGGCCGCCGGGGCACCGGTAAACTGGAGACGGAGCGCGACGGCGAGCAGGCCGGCCAGCGCCACCACGACGGCCAAGGCCAGCGCGACCAGGCGCAGGCCGCGGCGGACGACGGTCCGGATAATCATCTGGGCATGTCACCATGAAAGACGCTTGACCTCAACCCTGTCGAAACGGACTTCGGTGCGCACTCAGCCTGGCCAGACCGACCCCGCGTTGATCCGCAACTTCTGCATCATCGCGCACATCGACCATGGCAAATCGACCCTTGCCGACCGGATGCTGCAGATCACCGGCGTGGTCGACGACCGCTCCATGCGCGCCCAGTACCTCGACCGGATGGACATCGAGCGCGAACGCGGCATCACGATCAAGTCGCAGGCCGTGCGGCTGCCCTGGGACGGCCACGTCCTCAACATGATCGACACCCCCGGGCACGTCGACTTCACCTACGAGGTGTCCCGGTCGCTGCAGGCGTGCGAGGGCGCGATCCTGCTGGTCGACGCCGCGCAGGGCATCGAGGCGCAGACCCTGGCCAACCTCTACCTGGCCATGAACGCCGACCTGCACATCATCCCGGTGCTCAACAAGATCGACCTGCCCGCGGCCCAGCCGGAGAAGTTCGCCGAGGAGCTGGCCGGCCTGATCGGCTGCGACCCCTCCGACGTGCTCAAGGTGTCGGGCAAGACCGGCGTGGGCGTGCGCGAGCTGCTCGACCACGTGGTGGCGACCGTCCCGGCGCCCGTGGGCCAGGCCGACGCCGCCGCGCGGGCGCTGATCTTCGACTCCGTCTACGACACCTACCGCGGCGTCGTGACGTACGTCAGGGTCATCGACGGCCATCTGAGCAAGCGCGAGCGCATCCTCATGATGTCCACCAACGCCACGCACGAGACGCTGGAGATCGGCGTCATCTCGCCCGAGCCCAAGCCCGCCGAGCGCGGCCTCGGCGTCGGCGAGGTGGGCTACCTGATCACCGGCGTGAAGGACGTGCGCCAGTCGCGCGTGGGTGACACCGTCACCTCCTCGGTCAAGCCCGCCAAGGAGATGCTGGCCGGCTACGAGCACCCCAAGCCGATGGTGTTCTCCGGGCTCTACCCGATCGACGGCGACGAGTACCCCGAGCTGCGCGAGGCGCTCGACAAGCTCCAGCTCAACGACGCCGCGCTGATCTACGAGCCGGAGACCTCGGCCGCGCTCGGCTTCGGCTTCCGCGTCGGCTTCCTCGGCCTGCTGCACATGGAGATCGTGCGCGAGCGGCTGGAGCGCGAGTTCGGCCTGTCGCTGATCTCCACCGCGCCCAACGTGGTCTACCGCGTGGTCATGGAGGACGGCAAGGAGCTCACGGTCACCAACCCGTCCGAGTTCCCGACGGGCGGCAAGATCGCGCAGGTCTTCGAGCCGGTCACCAAGTCCACGATCCTGGCGCCGGCCGAGTTCATCGGCGCCATCATGGAGATCTGCCAGGGGCGGCGCGGCCAGCTCCTCGGCATGGACTACCTGTCCGAGGACCGCGTCGAGATCCGCTACACGCTGCCGCTCGGCGAGATCATCTTCGACTTCTTCGACCAGCTCAAGTCGCGCACCCGCGGCTACGCCTCGCTCGACTACGAGCCCGCCGGCGAGCAGGAGGCCGAGCTGGTCAAGGTCGACATCCTGCTGCAGGGTGAGGCCGTCGACGCCTTCAGCGCGATCGTCCACAAGGACAAGGCCTACTCCTACGGCGTCGACATGGCCAAGAAGCTGCGCGAGCTGATCCCGCGGCAGCAGTTCGAGGTGCCGATCCAGGCCGCCATCGGCGCCCGGGTCATCGCCCGCGAGAACATCAGGGCCATCCGCAAGGACGTCCTGGCCAAGTGTTACGGCGGTGACATCTCCCGTAAGCGCAAGCTGCTGGAGAAGCAGAAGGAAGGCAAGAAGCGGATGAAGATGGTCGGCCGCGTCGAGGTGCCCCAGGAGGCCTTCGTCGCCGCGCTGTCCACCGACTCCAGCGCCGCCGCCGACAAGAGCAAGAAGTAGCCGCTACAGGCCCAGCACGGCGGGCGTTCGCGCGAGCGCCCGCCAGTGCGTGCCCGGGTCGGGGAGCAGGCGGCGGGCCCGCAGGTCCATCAGGCCGCCGACGCCGGTCAGCTCGGCGGCCAGCTCGCCGTCCGCGCCCCTGAACTCCTGCCTGATCCGGAACGTCTTCCCTTCGCCCCACTCGAACGCGCAGGTCACCTCAACCTCGTCGCCGGCGCGCAGCTCGCGGTGGAAGCGGATGGTGTTCTCCAGCGTCACCGGACCGACGCCGGCCTCCCGCAGGTCGTCGGTCGAGATGCCGGCCGCGCGCAGGCACTCCCAGCGGGCGTGGTCGCCGTACTGGTGGTAGACCACGTTGTTGAGGTGGCCCTGGGTGTCGAGCTCGTAGCCGCGTACGGCGATGCGTACCGAGAAGGTCATGATCGTTCCTCCAGCCAGGCGTGCGATTTGGCGGTGAGGTAGCGCAGGCCGTCGTCGCCGAGCTCCACCCAGTCGCCGCGGGCCCAGCCGCCCGTGGTCTGGGGGGCGAAGCCGTGCCGCTGGAACAGCGCCGACGCCTCCTTCTGGGTGAGACCGCGGCGGCCCCACTCCGCGATGACCCGGGCCGTGCGCTCGGCCTCGCCCAGTTCCTCGTCGCCCAGGGCGGCGGCCAGCTCCTCCAGGCCGCGTGCCATCAGACGCAGCGAGGCCTGCACGCGGGCGATGTCCATCGGCGCTCCCTCATCGCTGTTCGATTGCTACCGATAGCTTAGCGATGGCAGCGGATACCCTGAAAGGGTGGAAGTGGTGCGTACGGAACGAATGGTCCTCTCCCGGATCCGCCCGGAGGACCTCGAAGCCGTGCACGAGATCCACTCCGACCCGCGCACGAACGTCTACAGCTCCGCCGGGCCCACCGTCGACCTGGAGGCCAGCCGGGTCATGCTCGACCTGTGGCTGGCCGACTGGGCGGACCGGGGGATCGGCTACTGGGCCGCCCGGCTGGCCGAGGGCTCGCAGGTGCTGGGCGTCGGCGGCCTGCGGCACGCGGCCCTGGACGGTGAGGACGTGCTCCACCTGTACTACCGTTTCCGCCCCACCGCCTGGGGCCACGGGTACGCGGTCGAGCTCGCCAGGGCGGCCCTGCGCGTCGGGCGCGACCTGGGCACCGTGGTGGCCCTGATCGGGGACGGCAACGAGCCGTCCCGCCGGGTGGCGGAGAAGGCGGGCCTGCACAGGGAGCGCACGATCCCGTACGGCGGCGTGCCGAGCGACCTCTACGTCGCCTGACCCGCCCGAGAGCGGTCGCCTGACCGCTCAGAGGCGGGCACGCCCGCCAGGACGGGGCCGCACCAGGACGCCCGCCAGCGCCACCAGGCCGGCCACCGCCTGGGCCGCCAGGAACCCGCCCGGCGCGGCCGGCCCGGTGGCCAGCGCGACCACCGCGGGCAGGCAGCCGAGCAGCGCCAGGTCGGCGCCCGTCGCCGCCCACAACACCGGGCCGGTCGGGACCGCGCCGCCCGGAGTGTCGATGACCGGCATCGAATGGTCGACCGGCCCCCTCCTGGCCATCCGCAACGCGCCGGCCGCGAGCGCGGGCGCAGTGAGCAGCCCGAACACCCACGTGCCGGACGGAAGGCCGCCCGCCGCCGCGACACCGGCCAGGGCCAGGGCCGCCCACACGCCGCCCAGCAGGCCGGGCAGCAGCGCCCGCGCCGCCAGCGCCGGACGCCGGCCCACGCCGGTCAGCCGGGCCAGGGCGGGGTTGTCGGCGTCCCGGCGCGTCCCGGACGTGCCGGACGCCGCCACCGCCAGCGCCCCGCCCAGCACGACCAGCCCGAGAGCCGCCGGAGCGGCGCCCGCCTGGGCGAACACGGCGGGCAACGCCGCGCTCGCCGCCGTGGCCGCCAGCCGCCAGGGCCGGCGGCCGAGCCGCACCCAGTCCTGCCAGGCCAGCGCGAGCGGCGCCGGCAGCCCCGGCCACGGCCGCGAGGCGAGCTTCCTGGCCCGCCAGTGGTTGTCCTCGGCGATCCAGGTCAGCGCGCCGGGATCGAGGGTGACGGCGGCACTGGTGACGTGCCCGGCCCGGGTGGAGGCGGTCAGCAGCAGCCGGGTGGGGATGGCGGCCAGCGACCCCCACGCCCGGCGGGCCAGGACGGCGGCGAGCGCGGCCATGGCCGACGCCGTTGCGGCCAGCGCGGGCAGGGGCGCGTTCGCGGCGGCCGCGAGCGCCGTACGGGCCTGCCCGCTGACGGCGACCACGGCCAGCACCAGGAGCGCGACCAGCACGCCCGTCAGCCACAGGTTCCAGGTAGGGGAGGACTGGGCGAGCATCGCCAGCGCCATGCCCGCCACGCTCGCCGCCGTCGCCACCGCCAGGGCGGCCAGCAGCCGCCACACCAGCGCGCCGGGCGCGCCGAGCGCCGCCAGCAGCCCGATCCCGAGCAGCAGCCCCGCCACCAGCGCGACGGCCATGAGCACCCGCCCGGAACGCCCGAGCAGCCGCCGCCGGTCCAGCGGCGAGGTCAGCAACCAGGACGCCTCCGCCGCCGGCACCATCACCGGCCCGGCCGCCCGCGCCAGCGCCAGGCAGCCCGCGAACCCCAGCAGCACCAGGGCGACCCCGGCGCCCATCCGCCCCGGCTCGGCCGTCCCGCCCAGGCCGGAGACCACCGAGGACAGCGGCTGCCCGACGACGGCGAGCAGCATGCACAGGCCGAACAGGCTGACGTAACGATCGATCAGCCCGGCCGGGGCGCGCCCGCGCGCCCGGACGAACGCCCGCACCGACCGCACGCTCACCTCGCCCGCGCTCACCGCCCGCCCGCCTTCCCCGTCAGGCCGGTCTCCCGGACGACGGCGTCGTGGCCGCTCATGCGGGCACCCCGGCGGGGGAGACCCGGCGGGCGGCGTCGGCCAGGGCCTGGTCGTGGGTGGCCATCACCACGGTGCCGCCCTCGCCTGCGTACTCCTCCAGCAGCTCCCCGAGCCGGACGCGGAAGGCCGCGTCGAGGCCGCGTTCTGGCTCGTCGAGCAGCAGCAGCGTGCTCGGCCTGAGCAGCGTGGCGGCCAGGCACAGGCGCTGGCGCTGGCCGGTGGACAGGTTGAGCGGCGGCGCGTCGGCCCGCTCGGTCAGCGCGAACTCCTCCAGCGCCGAGTCCACCGTCATGCGCGCCTCGGCGTACACGGCGCCCATGAGCTCCAGGTGCTCGCGCGCCGTCAGCCCCGGGTACCAGGCGGGCTCGTCGCCGAGCAGCGCCACCCGGCGCCAGAAGGGCGCGTCGTCGGCGGGCTCGGCGCCGAACACGCGGACCTCGCCGGAGGTGGCGGGCTGGAGGCCGGCCAGGCAGCGCAGCAACGTGGACTTGCCCGATCCGTTGGGCCCGACGACCGCCACGATCTCACCCGGCTCGACGGCCAGGTCGAGGCTCCGGAGCACGGGATTGCCCCCGAGCTCGACGGACAGGTCCGCGACTTCGATGATCAAACCGCTCACCGTTCGAGCGTAGCCACCCCGCCGGCCGCCCGCGCGACCGGTCTCCAGGGCCTTGCCCCCGCCTTCCCGGAGCCCTCCCCGAGCCTTCCCGGGGGCTTTCCGGGGCGGGAGAGCCGATTCTGTCGGTGCCGGTCGCTACCTTTGCTGTTCCCGAACACCAGTGCTACTGGAGGGTGACGTGATTGCTTCTGAGCGATTCGAGCGTGCCGCTGTGCTGGGAGTGGCCGTGGCGGAGGAGACCAGGCGGCTGCTGCGGCTTCACCTGAGACCCGCCGAGGTGGGCGGCGACGGCAGGGTGGTGGTCGACGTGCCCTATCCCGACGCGGTGGTGGTGGCGGCGCTGCTCGACGTCGCGGCCGAATGTTTCGGCGAACGCGGCGGCTCGGTCGAGGAGACCAGGCAGGCGGCCCTGGAGACCCTGTTACAGCTGGCCGAGTTCGACGCCGAGTCCCAGCTCGCCCGGGTGGCGCCGGAGCCCGGCGACAGGCACGGGTGACGGCTCGGCGAACAGGCCGAATGGGCACATGTCCGTACTTCTCTGTTGGTAGGGCGGGAAAGGCGGAAAAATCGGTGCGTCGCGGGCCCGTTCGTCCGCTACCGTCGCGGCATGCGCATCCTCTCCGTCAACGTCGGGCTGTCGTCCGACGCGGAATGGGCCGGCAAGCTCGGCCGTACGGCGATCGACAAGCGGGCCGTGCCCCACCGGGTGGAGGTGCTGCGCAACGGCCTGGCCGGCGACGAGCGGGCCGACACGCCCAACCACGGCGCCCCTACCCACGCCGTCTACGCCTACGCCCGCGAGGACTACGACTGGTGGCAGGGCGAGCTCGGCCGCGACCTGCGCGACGGCCGCTTCGGGGAGAACCTGACCACCGCCGGCCTCGACGTCAACGGCGCCCTCGTGGGCGAGCGGTGGCGCGTCGGCAGCGCCCTGCTGGAGGTCACCGGCCCGCGCATCCCCTGCGTGGTGTTCCGCAACTGGATGGACGAGCCGGGCTGGCTCAAGCGCTTCACGCGCGCCGCGCGGCCGGGCGCCTACCTGGCCGTGGTCGAACTGGGCGAGCTGGGCGCGGGCGACGAGGTGGAGATCGTCTCGCGCCCGGAGACCGGGATGACCGTGGCGGACGCCTTCCGCGCCCGCCACGGCGACGCCGACGCGCTGGCCCGGGTGCTCGCGGTCCCCGGCCACGCCCCGGAATGGGACGAGCTGGCCGCCCGTGCGGGCCAGGCGAGCGAGTAGGGACCGCCCACCCGGCCGGGCGTCCGTCCAGAGAGCGCTCACCCGGCCGGGCGTCCGTCTGGAGAACCGCCCACCCGGCCGGGCGTCCGTCTAGCGCAGGACGGTGTACAGGGCCGAGGTGAGGGAGGCGCGGGCGTCGTCCTGGTCGATCGACCACATCATCGAGCCGCCCAGGCCCTTGAGCCGGATGTAGGCCGCCTTCTCCAGCAGCGACGCCGGGTCGTCGTAGGACCAGAACTCGTTGCCGTCGTAGAGCCACATCGCGCCGGTGCGCACGTCCCGGTAGCGCTTGCCGGGCTTGGCGGCCAGGTCCTTGTAGTCCTCGCTGCCCGGCCCCCACTTGCCGGCGGCCGGACCGGTCGCGGGCTGCCAGAGGCCGTCGCCGCCGCCGGTCACGCCGGTCCAGCCCTGCCCGTACGCGGGCACGCCCACGACGATCTTGCGGCCGGGCGCGCCCCGCGACAGGTAGTCGCGGACGGTCTGGTCCACGCTGTACCTGACGGGGTTGGGGTCGCGCCGGTCGTTGAACAGGTTCCCGTTGTGCCCGGTCCGCGACTCCCAGGTGCCGTGCAGGTCGTACCCCTGGACGGTGGCGAAGTCGAGCGACCGGAACACCCGGCGCACCTCGAACCCGGCGTCGATCTTCGCGGCGGCGGCCGGGAGGAAGGCGGTGAGCTGGGAGCTCGCCGAGAAGGCCCGGAGCTGGGCGCGCAGTTCCTCGACGAAGAGGGTGAAGTTGCGCCGGTCCTCGGGCCTGATCACGTTCCCGTCGTTGCCCGCCGAGCCCGGCCATTCCCAGTCCAGGTCGACGCCGTCGAACACGCCGGCGCCCGCGCCGGGCTCCAGGCCCGGCAGGTTGCCGCGCAGCCACAGGTCGACGCACGACCGGGCCAGCGCGGACCGCGACTCGGCGGTGAGCACGGCGTCGGAGAAGTACTTGGACCCGGTCCAGCCGCCGAGCGAGATCAGCACCTTGAGGCCGGGGTGCTTGGCCTTGAGCTTGCGCAGCTGGTTGAGGTTGCCGTTGAGCGCCTGGCCCGGCTGGTCGGCGACGCCGTCCACGCTCTGCTCGGCCGGCACCGGGCGCTGCCAGTCGGCCCAGGGGTCGGCCGAGTAGCAGGAGCCTTCGGCGTTGACGAAGCCGAAGGCGTAGTTGAGGTGGGTGAGCTTGGCGGCGGCGCCGCTGGCGTCCACGTCCTTGACGTGGTAGTTGCGCCCGTACACGCCCCACTGGATGAAGTAGGCGACCCGCTTGAATCCGGGATGGGCCTCGGCGGGCGCGGACACCGCCGTGAGCCCGAGTAAGAGCGAGAGTGCGAGGAGGATCTTCTTCACGGGCGCTCCTGGGGGGTGAACTTATAAGAAACTTTCCTATAAGTTGACGCGATCGTAGAACCGTCACCCCGTGCCGTCAACGACGCGCGACACCTCCTCGGCGCTGGAGAACAGCCGCCACGCCCGCGCCGGGTCGCCGAACAGCGACAGCACCAGATCGGCCACCTCCTGCCTGGTCGCGGCGGCGGCGAGCAGGGTGAGGACGTGCTCGGCCGGCGGCCGCAGGAAGGCGTTCGTCCACGCGACGACCGGCTCGGCCGCCACCCACATGCGCCGGGCCGTCTCCCGCGCGAACGCCGCGTCGTAAGGGCCGCCCGCCGCGATGGCCTCGGCCGCGATCCAGGCGCAGGCCGAGCCCAGGTTCGCGCCCTGCCCGGTGATCGGGTCGTTGGTGACCCAGGCGTCGCCGATCGCCAGCGCCACGCCGCCGCCGGGCAGCTCGGCCACCGCCTCGCGCACGACCGGCGTGATCGCGCCCTGCAGCAGGTCCTCCGGCCCGAGCAGCTCGAACGCGGCCGCATCGATCAGCTCGGCCAGGCGCGGCGCGTGCTCGGGCAGCAGGGCGAGCAAGGTCTTGCAGAACTCGTCGGCGGGCACCCGGGCCAGCACGTCGAGCGGCCCACCGGGGATCGCCTCGACCAGGACGCCGCCATGCACGCCCGACCGCGTCATCATCGCCATGCACAGGATCTCGCCGCAGCCGGGCGAGATGTTGAAGCCGAAGGCCGGCCCGGGATCGAATCCGTGGAACAGCCCGGCGGCCAGGATCCGCTGCGGCGCCCCGTACGGAGACCAGGCCGGAACCCGCGGGAACAGCCCGCGCACCGAGCGCCGCCCGGTGGCCACCACCATCAGCTCGTGGTCGCGCGACCAGTGGGCGACCTGGCCCGCGTCCGGCGGGAGGGGATCGACGACCAGCCGGCCGCCTCTGCTCGTGTAGTCGTCCATGAGCGCCGGCAGCAGCACCCGGAAGTCGACCCCGTGGAACGGCTCGGTCACGCGGCCGGTGAACTCCAGCGGCGGATCGCCCTTGATCGAGAGCCTGCCGCTGACCAGCAGGCAGCCGGGGTCGAGGAAGTGCAGGCTGCCCAGCTCACGCTCGCGGTCCTGCGCGCGGCCCATCCTGCCGACCGTGTTCGGCAGCCGCCCGCGGCCCAGGTCGGCCGCGTCGCCCTCGCTGTAGAGCGTGGTCGCGACGCCGAGCTGCTGGAGTCGCAGGGCCAGCGTCAGGCCGGAGATCCCCGCGCCCACGATTCCCACGCCGGTCATGTGCCGCCTCCTTCGATGGCTCGGAGCACACCCGTGAGCAGGCACACTGGATGACGTGCCATCCACCCTGCCCGACGGCGATCCGGCGCCCGCCTCCGGCGAGCTGCCCGACAGCGCGCTGCGCGGGCTCGGCGAGCGCCCGTTCGGCTTCTACGTGCACGTGCCCTTCTGCGTCACCCGCTGCGGCTACTGCGATTTCAACACCTACACCGCCGCCGAGCTAGGGCCCGGCGCCTCCCACCGCGACTACGCCGACACGGTCGTGGCGGAGGTGCGCCTGGCCCGGCGCGTGCTCGGCGACGCCGACCTGCCCGTGGAGACGGTGTTCTTCGGCGGCGGCACGCCCACGCTGCTGCCGCCCGAGGACCTGGCGCGCGTCCTGGCCGCGATCGACGCCGAGTTCGGGCTGCGGCCGGGGGCGGAGGTCACCACCGAGGCCAACCCCGAGTCCGTCGACCCCGCCTACCTCGACAAACTCCGTCAGGGCGGCTTCAACCGGGTCAGCTTCGGCATGCAGAGCGCGCGTGAGCACGTGCTCCAGGTGCTCGACCGCAGGCACACGCCGGGCCGTCCGGCGCGGGCCGTCCAGGAGGCGCGGGCGGCCGGGTTCGAGCACGTCAACCTCGACCTGATCTACAGCACGCCGGGGGAGTCCGACGACGACTGGCGGGCCTCGCTGGCCGCCGCGATCGAGGCCGGGCCGGACCACGTGTCGGCGTACTCGCTGATCGTGGAGGACGGCACCAGGCTCGCGGCCCGGATCCGGCGCGGCGAGCTGCCGATGCCCGACGACGACGTCGCCGCCGACCGCTACCTGATCGCCGAGGAGATGCTGGCCGAAGCCGGTTTCTCCTGGTACGAGGTGTCCAACTGGGCCACCTCCGAGCAGGCCCGCTGCCGGCACAACCTGCTCTACTGGACCGGCGGCGACTGGTGGGCCGCCGGCCCCGGCGCCCACAGCCACGTCGGCGGCACCCGCTGGTGGAACGTCAAGCACCCGGCCGCCTACGCCCAGCGCCTGGCGGCGGGCACCTCGCCCGCGCACGCGCGCGAGGTGCTCACCGGCGACGACCGGGCCGCCGAGCGGCTGATGCTGGAGCTGCGGCTGGTCTCCGGCTACCCGCTCGCCGAGGTCGCCCCCGGCGCCCGCACGTCCGTGGCGAGCGCGCTGGCGCGCGGGCTGCTGGAGCCCGAGCCGTTCAGGGCGGGCCGGATGGTGCTCACCCTCAAGGGGCGGCTGCTGGCCGACGCCCTGATCACCGAGCTCATGTGACCAGGCGGATGGCGAACGGGTAGCGGTAGTTCTCGCCCCGGTTGGTGGCGATGGCCGCCTGGACGTGGAAGATCAGCGACACGATCCAGATGATCGGGAACAGCAGCAGGCCGACCAGCACGATCGACAGCACCATCGCCACCGCGTAGCCGATGAACATCGTGATCTGGAAGTTCAGCGCCTCGGCCGCCTGGTCCCTGACATAGGGGGACTCGTCCTTCTTCATCAGGTAGATGACCAGCGGGCCGATCCACGAGACCAGCAGGCCGAGCAGGTGGGCGAGCATGGCCATCGTGGTGTCGTCGCTGCCGCGGCGCGGGCCGAACCGGCCGGGCACGTACGGCCCGGCGGGGTAGCCGTAACCCGGCTGCTGCCCGTAGCCCGGAGCCTGGCCGTGGCCGGGGGGCTGGCCGTAGCCGGGCGGCGGGGGCACGTAGGGGGGCGGCGTGGGGATGGGGCCGGGCTGCGGACCGGGCCGGCTCGGCGGCTGCCGCCCGTAGTCGGGCTGGGAGCCCGGCTGCTGCCCGTAGCCGAGCTGAGGGCCCGAGCCCTGGTCGCGGGGCACGTCAGACGGCGGCACGTCAGAAGGCGGCACGTCAGAAGGCGGCACGTCGTAAGGCGGGACGTCAGAGGGCGGGACGTCCGGGGTGGAGTCGTCGGGGGGTGGCGGGGCCTGGCTCATGATGCCTCCGTAACGAAGTCGATCAGTTCCTCGACCCGGCCGAGCAGCTCCGGCTCCAGGTCGGCATAGGACGAGACGGCGCCCAGAATGCGCCGCCAGGCGTCCGCGGGCTCCATGCGCCAGCCCAGTGCGGCGAGCACGCCCTCCTTCCACGGCACCCCGCGCGGCACGTCGGGCCAGCCCGGGATGCGCAGCACGGACGGTTTGACCGCCTGCCAGATGTCGATGTACGGATGACCCACGACGAGCACGTGCGGCGAGGTGATCCGGGCCGCGATCCGGCTCTCCTTCGACCCCGGCACCAGATGGTCGACCAGCACGCCCAGCCTGCGGCCCGGCTCGGGGGCGAACTCGGCCACGATGGCGGGCAGGTCGTCGACGCCCTCCAGGTACTCGACCACGACCCCCTCGACCCGCAGGTCGTGGCCCCAGATCTTCTCCACGAGCGCGGCGTCGTGCACGCCCTCGACGTAGATCCGGCTCTCCTTGGCGACCCGGGCCCGCAGCCCCTCCACGGCGATGGACCCGGACGCGCTGCGCCTGGGCCCCGCCGGGGCCGCGGCCGCCGGGCGCACCAGCGTCACGGGCCTGCCCTCCAGCAGGAACGCGGCCGGCGCCAGCGGGAACAGGCGGCGTCTGCCGAACCGGTCCTCCAGCGTGACGGCCTCCTTGTCGCAGGCCACCACGGCGCCGCAGAAGCCGCTGTCGGCGTCCTCCACGACCAGGTCGAGTTCGGCGGGCACCTTCGGGATCTTGCCCTTGCCCGGCCGCCGCCAATTGCCCGCCAGCACATCGCCCTCGTACACACGGGGACCGTAGCAAATCACCCGCTGACCGCAAGGCGCTTACGCGCGCCGCTGCGCCGTACGAGGACGACGACGGTTCCGATGATGCCGATGAGCAGCCCGGCGCCGGGGAACAGGAACAGCGCCGCCACCCCGCCGAACAGGCCGCCCGCCGCGGACAGCACGTCACGGCCCACGCCGAAGCGGGCCGACGACTCCTCCTGCGTGGCGCAGGTCAGCTGGTAGTCGCCCTTGGCGGGGGCGTTGACCGCGAGGATCTCCTGCCAGGTGGTGCCGCCGGCGCTGAGCGTCTGGGTGCCGGAGACCTTGACCAGCCTGGCCTGGGCCGGGCCGCCGGAGATCTCGCACTGGTAGTTGACCCGCGTGTCGGTGGCGATGTAGACGGCCGGGCGCTTGGCGGGGTCGATCGCGACCTTCACGCTTTCGCCCGACGCGAACGTGCTCGTGGGGGCCATGTCCGAGACGCTGCTCAGCACGCCGCCGGCGAACACGACCACGCCCACGACGCCGAGCACGACGGCCACGGCCCACACGACGGCGATCCACCACAGGCGCGGCTTGATCGCCTTGCCGTCGATCCTGGCCGGGAACTGCGGCTGGCCGCCGTACTGGTTGTGGGGGCCGTACTGGTCGGGGTGGGCGTACTGGTTCTGCTGGCCGTACTGGTTCTGCTGGTCGTACTGGGGCGGGGGGCCGTACTGGGCGGGCGGCTGTTGCTGCTGGTAGGGCGGCTGGCCGTGCTGCTGGGGCTGGTACGGAGGCTGGGCGTACTGGTTCGGCTGACCGTAGTAGGGACCCTGCCCCTGGGGCGGTCCGTACTGCGGGGGCTGGGAATTGTCGGTCATGCGGCAAGTGTGAGGCCTGTCGCTTGTAAGTCGCTAGCAACAGGATGGGACCTGGTGTTATCGCACCTTGTGGGCGAGAGCCGTACACTTGGCACTCGGGAACACGGAGTGCTAGACCTGTCGTTTCCCTGTTAGGCAGAGGCAGGAGGTGAGCACGTGCTCGACGAACGGAAGCTGGCGGTGCTCCGCGCCATTGTCGAAGACTACGTGTCCACCAACGAACCGGTGGGCTCCAAGGCGCTGGCGGAGCGCCACAACCTCAAGGTCTCCCCGGCAACGGTCAGGAACGACATGGCCGCTCTGGAGGAGGACGGGTACATCACCCAGCCGCACACCAGCGCGGGCCGCGTGCCGACGGACAAGGGCTACCGCCTGTTCGTCGACCGGCTCTCGCAGGTCAAGCCCCTGTCGGGGGCCGAGCGGCGGGCGATCGAGACCTTCCTCGCCGGCGCGGTCGACCTCGACGACGTGGTCTTCCGCACCGTGCGGCTGCTCGCGCAGCTCACCAGGCAGGTCGCGGTCGTGCAGTACCCGACGCTGACCCGTTCCACGGTCAGGCACGTCGAGCTGGTCCCGCTCAACGAGCGGCGGGTCATGCTCGTGCTGATCACCAACACCGGGCGCGTCGAGCAGCGCGTGATCGAGCTGCCCGAGGTGGTGGAGGACGACCGCATCGCCCATCTGCGCGCGGTGCTCAACTCCTGCCTCGACGGCTGCGGGCTGAGCAACGTCCCCGAGCTGGTCGCCGACCTTCCCGAGCGGCTGCCCGCCGAGGACCGGCCCGCCGTGGCCACGATCCTGTCGGTGCTGCTCGAAACCCTCGTCGAACGCCATGACGAGAAGATCGTGTTCGCCGGCGCGGCCAATCTCGCGGGCGCCGACTTCTCCACCGGCCTGCGCGACGTGCTGGAGGCGCTGGAGGAGCAGGTCGTGCTCATGCGGTTGCTCGGCGAGACATCCACAGACACCCCGTCCGCGCTCACCGTGCGCATCGGCTCGGAAAACCCCTACCTTCGCGGCACGTCCATCGTCGCAACCGGATACGGTTCTGGCGACAACCAACTGGCCCGGCTCGGCGTGCTGGGTCCCACGAGGATGGACTACCCCGTGACGATGGGCGCCGTACGCGCGGTGGCACGCTACGTCAGCCAGATCCTGGCTGCATCTTAAGAGGTCGATAAGTGGCAAACAGCGACTACTACGCCACCCTCGGGGTGCGCCGTGACGCCAGTCAGGACGAGATCAAGAAGGCCTACCGCCGCCTCGCCCGCGAGCTGCACCCCGACGTGAACCCCGATCCTGAGACCCAGGAGCGGTTCAAGGAGATCACGCAGGCCTACGAGGTGCTGTCCGACCCGAACAAGCGCCAGATGTACGACCTGGGCGGCGACCCCTTCGGTGGCGGCGCGGGTGCGGGCGCGGGCGCCGGCGGCTTCGGCGCGGGCTTCCCCTTCAGCGACATCATGGACGCCTTCTTCGGCACCGCGGGCGGCACCCGCGGGCCGCGCTCGCGCGCCAGGAGGGGCCGCAACGCCACCATCCGGGTCGAGCTCGACCTGCGCGAGACGGCGTTCGGCACCACCCGCGAGCTGGTCGTGGACACCGCCGTGCTGTGCGAGGTGTGCCACGGCGCCGGCGCGGCCCCCGGCACCCATCCCGACACCTGTGACATGTGCAACGGGCGCGGCGAGATCTCCCAGGTCACCCGCTCGTTCCTGGGCCAGGTCATGACCTCGCGGCCGTGCCCCCAGTGCGGCGGCTTCGGCAGCATCATCCGCCACCCCTGCCAGGAGTGCTCGGGCGACGGCCGGGTGCGCACCCGCCGTACGATCAAGGTCCGCATCCCCGCGGGCGTCGAGGACGGCACCCACATCCAGCTCGCCGGCGAGGGCGAGGTCGGCCCCGGCGGCGGCCCGCCCGGAGACCTGTTCCTGGAGATCGTCGAACGCGCGCACGAGATCTTCGAGCGGCGCGGCGACGACCTCCACTGCACGGTCCAGATCCCGATGACGGCCGCCGCGCTCGGCACCATCCTCGCGGTCGAGACGCTCGACGGCTCCGAAGAGATCGACGTGCGCCCCGGCACCCAGTCCGGCCAGGTCATCACCATGTACGGGCGCGGCGTGCAGCGGCTCAACGAGTCCGGCAGGGGCGACCTGCTCATCCACGTCAACGTCGAGACCCCGATGCGGCTCGACCAGACGCAGGAGGACCTGCTGCGCGAGCTGTCCAGGCTGCGCGGCGAGGAGCGGCCGCCGGGAAAGTTCGCCCCGGGGCAGCAGGGTTTTTTCTCCCGCCTGCGTGACGCCTTCAACGGCAGGTGACGATCACCCGTGACCGTCCCCGTGTTCCTCGCCGAGGACCTCAACGGCGCCGAGCTCACGCTCGACGGCCCTGAGGGGCGGCACGCGGCCTCCGTGCGGCGCCTGCGCGCCGGCGAGCGGGTCGACCTGACCAACGGCGCGGGCGACGTCGCCGAGTGCGTGGTGCGCGAGGTGTTCAAGGACGCGCTCGCGCTCGACGTGCTCGCCCGCTACACCGTCGAGCCGCCCGCGCGGCGGCTGGTGGTCGTCCAGGGGCTGCCCAAGGGCGACAGGGGCGAGCTGGCCGTCGAGATGATGACCGAGGTGGGGGTCGACGTGATCGTGCCCTGGGCCGCCTCGCGCAGCATCACGCAGTGGAAGGGCGACAAGATCGCCAAGGCGCTGGGCCGGTGGCGTGCCACGGCCCGCGAGGCCGGCAAGCAGGCGCGCCGGTTCCACCTGCCGCAGGTGGCCGAGCTCGCCTCCACCGCCCAGGTCGAGGGGCTGCTGGCCGACGCGGCGCTGGGGCTCGTGCTGCACGAGGAGGCCGCCGAGCCGCTGTCTAAGGTGGCGCTGCCGCCCGGCGGCGACATCGTCGTCGTCGTGGGGCCGGAGGGCGGGGTCTCGGAGGAGGAGCTGCGCAGGTTCGCCGCGGCCAAGGCGGTGCCCGTGCTGCTCGGGCCCACCGTGCTGCGCACCTCCACGGCGGGGGTGGCGGCGGCGGCCGTGCTGCTCGCGCGTACCGGGCGCTGGTGATCCCAGCTCAGGGTGTCGTGTGCGGCACGTCCACCAGCGGGCTGCTCAGGTCGCTCGGGCCGGTGGGCAGGTCGTCCGGCGGGCACTCGTCGGAGGGGCACGACGTCGGCGAGTCGGTCGTCTCCGGCGGGGTCGGCGTGGGGGTCGGCGTGATCTCGGGGCACTCCTGGTCGCCGACGGGCTCGCCGCTCGGGCAGGGCGTCGAGGACGGCGTCGGCGACGGCGTGGGCTGCCTGGTCGACCTGGCCGTCTCCGAGGGCCGGTGGGTCTCGCTGTGGCTCGGCGGCACGACCACCGCGGGCGGCGGCTCGGCGCTGTGACTGTCGCGCCTGGGCGGCGTGGACAGCCTGGTGGAGGAGTTGCCGGGGGTGGTGGTCGAGTTGTCCACCACCTTGACGGGCGTCTCGAAGATCTGGGAGCGCAGCCCGGGAACGACCATCACGATCGTCCCCGCCACCAGCACGGCGCTGACCGCCGCCGCGCCCGCACGCCACCAGAACAGGTTACGGACGCCGCGCCGCTCGATGCGGGCGCGGATGATCTGCAGTCCTTCCGGCGAGGGCACGACCGCGTCCGCCTCCGCGCGGAGCGCACGGCGCAGGACGTCGCCGTACTCGTCGGGGGGCTGGGTCATGACATCTTCTCCAGGACGGACCGCAACGCGGCCATTCCACGGGCGGTGTGGCTCTTGACCGCGCCCTTGCTGATGCCCATGGCGTGGGCGATCTCAGCTTCGGACAGATCTCCGTAATAACGCAGAACCAGTGCTTCTCTCTGTCGGGTCGGCAGGGCGCGTAACGCCTCGATGACGGCGGAGCGTTCCAGCTCGCCGATCGCGCCGTTCTCGGCGCTCGGGGCGTCCGGCAGGCCCTTGGGGGCGTACTTCTCGACGACCGCGCGGTGACGCAGCACGGAACGGGACCGGTTGACGACAGACTGACGCAGGTAAGCGAGTGCTTTGTCGGGATCGCGCAGTCTGCGCCAGGCGCCGTGAATGGCGACGAACGCGTCCTGCACGACTTCCTCGGCGGTTGCCATGTCACGCACCAGCAACACCGCGAGACGCACCAATGACCGGAAGTGCGCGCTGTAGAGCGCGGTCACGGCCATGTCGGCATCCCACCCGACCGGCACCGCCCCCATCGACCTGTCGGCCAGAAGGGTTTCGGTGGTCACATCAGTGGGACGCGCGGCCTTCCCAGAGGGTTTACTCTCTTCCGGTTCTGAAGGTTTCCCCGGTTCCTTAGGGTGCATTACCCAGTCGTGTTCCTCGCCAGGTGGCGCTCGCCCGACCCTGAATCAACTTTTTTGCTCTGAAGTGTCGCACACTCACCCTAACCGCGCGGATCTTCGGGCGCACGACACCACGGATTACCGATTCGCAACGGACTGCCGAACGGTCGCTCTCGATAGGGTACTGCCGTGAGCGACTGCCTCTTCTGCAAAATCGTGGCCAAGGAAATTCCGGCCGACGTCGTCTACGAGAACGCCAGGGCGCTGGCGTTCCGCGACATCAATCCGCAGGCCCCGACGCACGTGCTGGTCATCCCGCGCGCGCACCACCCCGACGCGGCCTCCATGGCCGCCGCCGACGACGGGCTCGCCGACGACGTGCTCAAGGCCGCGCACGCCGTCGCCGTCCAGGACGGCGTGGCCGAGGGGGGCTACCGGATCGTCTTCAACACCGGGCCCGGCGCCGGCCAGACCGTCTTCCACGTGCACGCCCATGTTCTCGGAGGGCGTGACCTCACGTGGCCGCCCGGCTGATATTGACGCGAGCAATCAGCCTGGTGCCGGATACGATGGGCGGAGAAGAACACCGAACAGACCGGGAGGCATCAGGCCGCTGGCCTGCCCATGTCCGAACTACATGAATCCCGACGCACGGCACCTCCCTCGCGCACTCAAGCCAAGGTGCTGATTCCGGACGAATACCCGATGGTCAGCCTCCTCGGCTCCCGTGACGAGCTGCTTCGCGTCATCGAGGGCGCCTTCAGGGCCGACATCCACGTGCGGGGCAACGAGATCACCGTCACCGGCAGCCCCGACGAGAGCGGCGCGGTCGTGCGCCTGTTCGAGGAGCTGGTCGAGGTGCTGCGCAGCGGGGGCGAGCTCACGCCCGACGCGGTCGAGCGGAGCATCGCCATGCTGCGCATGACCTCCGACCGTCCGGCCGAGGTGCTCTCGCTCGACATCCTGTCCTCCCGCGGCCGCACGATCAGGCCGAAGACCGTCAACCAGAAGCGGTACGTCGACGCGATCGACCAGCACACGATCGTGTTCGGCATCGGGCCCGCGGGCACCGGCAAGACGTACCTGGCGATGGCCAAGGCCGTGCGCGCGCTGCAGGAGAAGCGGGTCAACCGCATCATCCTGACCAGGCCGGCGGTCGAGGCGGGCGAGCGGCTCGGCTTCCTGCCCGGCACCCTCTACGAGAAGATCGACCCCTATCTGCGGCCGCTCTACGACGCGCTGCACGACATGGTCGACCCCGACTCGATCCCGAAGCTGATGGCCGCGGGCACGATCGAGGTCGCGCCGCTGGCGTACATGCGCGGCCGTACCCTCAACGACGCCTTCATCATCCTCGACGAGGCCCAGAACTCCTCGGCCGAGCAGATGAAGATGTTCCTGACCCGGCTGGGGTTCAACTCCAAGATCGTGGTGACCGGCGACGTGACCCAGGTCGACCTGCCCTCGGGCACGGTGAGCGGGCTGCGGGTCGTCCAGGACATCCTGGAGGGCATCCCCGACATCCACTTCGCCCGCCTGTCCAGCGCCGACGTGGTGCGCCACAAGCTGGTGAGCGACATCGTCGACGCCTACGGGCGCTACGACGCCACCCAGGCCGCCCAGGAGCCGAAGGCCATCCACCGGGGGAAACGACGCCCGTGAGCATCGAGATCAACAACGAGTCCGGCGTCGGCGTCGACGAGGAGAACCTCGTCGCGCTGGCCACCCACGTGCTCGGCGAGATGGGCATCAACCCGCTCGCCGAGCTGTCCATCGTGGTGGTCGACGAAGACGCCATGTCCGAGCTGCACGAGAAGTGGATGGGCGAGCCCGGCCCGACCGACGTGCTGGCCTTCCCGATGGACGAGCTGCGTCCCGGCGGCGGCGCGCGCGGCGACGGCGAGAGCCCGGCCGACCCGGCGCTGCTCGGCGACGTCGTGCTCTGCCCGCAGGTCGCGGCCAGGCAGGCCAAGGAGGCCGGGCACAGCGCCCAGGCCGAGCTGGAGCTGCTGTGCACCCACGGCATCCTGCACCTGCTCGGCTACGACCACGCCGAGCCCGAGGAGCACAAGGAGATGTTCGGGCTGCAGGCCCAGATGCTCGAGTCCTGGCAGGAGGTGCGCGACTCGCGGTGAACGCCTGGTTGCTGTGGGCCATCGCCCTTGTGATCATCGGTGGCCTGATCGCCAGTGCGGAAACGGCACTGACGCGCATCTCCCGGGTGCGCGCGGAGGAGTTCGTGCGCGAGGGCCGGCGCGGGGCCGATCGGCTCCAGGCCATCGTCACCGACCCGCCCCGCTACCTCAACCTGCTCCTGCTGCTGCGCCTGAGCTGCGAGCTGGTGGCGACGGTCATCGCCACGCTGCTGTTCATCGACCTCATGCACGACCAGGGCTGGGCCTACGTGGCCGCCGCGGCCGTCATGATCGTGGTCAGCTACGTCGTCGTCGGGGTCATGCCGCGGACGCTGGGGCGCCAGCACGCCGAGCCGGTCGCGCTGGCCGGGGCGCCGATCGTCTACGGCCTGACCCGCATCTTCGGCCCGCTGCCCAAGCTGCTCATCCTGCTCGGCAACGCCCTGACCCCCGGCAAGGGCTTCCGCGACGGCCCCTTCACCTCCGAGGCCGAGCTGCGCGACCTGGTCGACCTGGCCGAGGAGCGCCGGGTGATCGAGCCGGACGAGCGCGAGATGATCCACTCGGTCTTCGAGCTGGGCGACACGCTGGTCCGCGAGGTCATGGTGCCCCGCACCGACATGGTCTACATCGAGCGCGGCAAGACGATCAGCCAGGCGCTGTCGCTCGCGCTGCGCAGCGGCTTCTCCCGCATCCCGGTCGTGGGCGAGAACGAGGACGACGTCATCGGCATCGCCTACCTCAAGGACATCGCCCGCAAGATCCACGAGTCGGGCGAGGGCGGCGGCAAGGAGACGGTCGAGTCGATCATGCGGCGGGCCGCGTACGTGCCGGAGAGCAAGCCCATCGACCAGCTCATGCGCGAGATGCAGGCCCGGCAGATCCACATCGCGATCGTCATCGACGAGTACGGCGGCACCGCCGGCCTGGTCACCATCGAAGACGTCCTGGAGGAGATCGTCGGCGAGATCACCGACGAGTACGACCAGGAGGCCCCGCGCGTGGAGACCATGTCCGAGGGCGCGCTGCGGGTGACCGCCCGCATGCCGGTCGACGAGCTGGGCGAGCTGTTCGACACCGAGATCGAGGTCGACGACGTCGAGACCGTCGGCGGCCTGCTGGCCCACGCGCTCGGCCGGGTGCCGATCGCCGGGTCGCAGGCGGAGGTGGCCGGGCTGGAGCTGACGGCCGAGAGCCTGGCCGGGCGGCGCAACCGCATCAGCACGGTCGTCGTCCGCCGGGTCGCGCCGTCCACGGAGGACGACGTCCAGGCCGCCGCCGACCGTGACTGACCACTTTGCGGGGAGATGTCGCAAGCGTTCTACAAGTCGTCTGCAAGCGGGGTCCGGCAGTCTCATACCTGACACCCGGTGCGGTGGGTGTCACGAGGAAGCGTCCGAACGCCGGGTGGGGTTCGCGGCCGGAGGGCGCTCCTGGGGGGACGACGGCGTTCCGGCCAGCTAGCCGGCCAGGACGTCGATCGGCGTAAAGGGTGTTCTCGTCTGGAAACCGGGCGAGGGCACCCTTTTTGCGTTTGGTGGAACCTCTGCGGAGATTGCCGCATTCGTCGCCGGGGGAGGCTGCGGTCCAGGGGGAATCATGAAAGCGCGGATCATCGTGTACGGGCTGCTGGCCGCGACCCTGGCGGGCTGCGCGGGCAGCGGCGGCGGGGCGGACGGGAAGGTGGCGGCCGTCGTCGACGCCCAGGCCATGGCCCAGCTCCGTGAGGTGCTCACCAGGCGGCCGAGCCTGCCGGACGGCTTCGCGCAACGGCCCGAGCAGGCCTGGCGGGTGCCGTTCGGCCGGGTGGACCAGGCGTGCCGGGCCGCGCTCGACGTGGCGGCCGGGCACGCGCCCGAGGAGGGGCTCACCGGCCAGGCGGCGGTCAGCTACCAGGGGGACGGCCTGGGCGAGCGGGCGGCCGTCGGCCTGGCCAGGTACGCCGGCGACGAGGCCGAGGCGCGCTTCGACGACCTCAGCGACGCCCTGGAGTCGTGCAGGGAGATCCGGACGTCGGGCGGCACCGCCCTGCGGGCCCGCAGGCTGGACGTCGGCGACGCCGCCCGCTCCGGGGACGAGGCCGCCGCGGCACGGCTGCGCGGACGGCTGAACGGCTACCCGTACGCCCTCGACGTCGTGCTGTCGCGGGACGGCGACACGCTGGTGTCGGTCGTGCACGCGGGCATGAGCGACGTCGACCGGGACCGGACGAGGAAGCTGGTCGCCGCCCTGCTGTCGATGTCCACGGCCTAACCTGGTTCCCGTGACTCTCGATCCTGAAGACAGCAAGATCATCACCCTGGCGCGGGCGGTCAGGGCGCGCAACGAGGCCGCCGAGGGCGCCGCCGTGCGCGACGAGACCGGCCGCACGTACTCGGCGACCGGCGTCGCGTTGTCGTCGCTGAGGCTGTCGGCCGTGCAGGTCGCGGTGGCCATGGCGGTCTCCGGCGGCGCGCGCTCGCTGGAGGCGGTCGCGCTGGTGACGGCGGGCGAGCCGGACCCGGCCGACGAGGCGGTCGCGGCCGAGCTGGGCGTCAAGGCCCTGCTCGTGGCCGGTCCCGACGGCACGCTGAGGTCCTGACGTGGCCATGTCGCCGTTCCTGGCCCGGCTGCGCGCCAAGATCGGCAACGACCTGCTCATGCTGCCGTCGGTCAACGGGTGCGTCTTCGACCGCGCCGGGCGGGTGCTGATGGCCCGGCACGGCGACGACGGCCTGTGGGCCACCCCCGGCGGCGGCGTCGACCCCGGCGAGCGCCCGCAGGACGCGGTGGTCAGGGAGCTGCGCGAAGAGCTGGCCATCGAGGTCGAGGTGCGCGGGCTGGTCGGCGTCTACGGCGGCCCCGAGTACCGCACGGTCTACCCCAACGGCCACGAGGTGGCGTACGTCATCGCCATGTACGCCTGCACCCTCGCCTCCGGCACGCCGACCCCCGACGGCGAGGAGATCAACGACTACCGGTGGGTGACCGAGCACGAGGCCGGCGGCCTGACGACGCCGGCCTGGACACCCCTGGCGCTGCCCGACGCGTTCGCCTGGTGGCGTGAACATGGCAGCTGATAAGCGACAATGCACAATGTGACTTCGCCAGACAATCATCGCGCCGGATTCGCCTGCTTCGTGGGAAGGCCGAACGTCGGCAAGTCCACATTGATGAACGCCCTGGTCGGCGCCAAGGTGGCGATCACCTCGTCCAAGCCGCAGACGACCAGGCGGGTCATCAGGGGCATCGTGCACCGCCCCGACGCCCAGATCGTCATCGTGGACACGCCGGGCCTGCACCGGCCGCGCACCCTCCTCGGCGAGCGGCTGGACAGCCTGGTGCTGTCCACGCTCACCGAGGTCGACGTGATCGGCTTCTGCGTGCCGGCCAACGAGCCGATCGGCAAGGGCGACCGCTTCATCGCCGACAAGCTGGCGGCGGTGAAGAAGACGCCGGTGGTCGCCGTGGTGACCAAGTGCGACCTGGCGAGCCGGGAGCAGGTCGCCCAGCAGCTGCTCGCGGTGTCGCAGGTGGCCGAGTTCGCGGCGGTCGTGCCGGTGTCGGCGCAGTCGGGCGAGCAGCTCGACGTGCTGGGCGACGTGCTGATCGAGCACCTGCCCGAGTCGCCGCCGCTGTACGAGGGCGGGCAGCTCACCGACGAGCCCGAGCAGGTGATGGTGGGCGAGCTGATCAGGGAGGCGGCCCTGGAGGGCGTCCGCGACGAGCTGCCGCACTCGATCGCCGTGGTCGTCGACGAGATGATGCCCCGCGAGGGCCGCGACGACCTGCTCGACATCTACGCCCACATGTTCGTCGAGCGGCCCTCCCAGAAGGCCATCGTCATCGGGCACAAGGGCGAGCGGCTGCGCGACGTGGGCACCAAGGCCCGCAAGCAGATCGAGGCGCTGCTCGGCACGCGGGTCTACCTCGACCTGCGGATCAGCGTGGCCAAGGACTGGCAGCGCGACCCCAAGCAACTGCGCCGCCTCGGCTTCTTCGACTGACCCCGCCGGTGACGCCGCTTCGGTGACGCCGCCGGTGATCCCGCGGGGCCGGGCGGTCAGCGTGCGCGGCGCACCAGGGCCAGCACGGACAGCACCACGATCGCGACCGAGCAGGCCAGCGCGGCGAACCAGCCGAACCTGATGACCGGCTCGACCGACAGCAGCCCGCCCAGGTCGATGGAGAGCCGGTCGCCGACGCGCTGCGGGTCGGCGACGAACATCACCAGCAGCAGCGTGGCCACCGCGCCCGGCACCACCGCCAGCGCCGCCACGCGCGGCCGGCCGCCCAGCAGGCCCGTGACGCCGAGCGCCAGCGCGGCCAGCCCGGCGAGCAGCGTGTAGAGGCCCGTGCTGACGTCGACGCCGCGCACGTCGTCGGAGACGCCGGCGCCGATCAGGTCGCTGCGGGCCTCGACGCCGGCCCAGGGCATGATCGCGGTGAGCACCAGGAGGGCGGCCGCGACGGCGACGGCCAGCGCGGCGCCGCGGCGGGCGGACGTCGTCCGGGCGGGCTTGAGGTCATCGGCCACACGATCACTGTAAGCCGCGCCCCCGGCCCCCACCACCCGACGCGACGGACTCGTCACCAAGCCGAGCAGCGGGGGCGGCGGGGGACGGGGTCAGGGTGTGGAGAGGAAGGCGCGGGCGTTGGCGGCGGCACGGCGGTCGCCGGTCTCGTCGAAGACCTCCAGGGCGGCCGCGGCCAGCTCGCGGGCGCGCCCGGCGGCCCCCTCGGCCCGGTTGACCCCGGCCAGGGCCAGCAGCGCGTACGCGTCCAGCAGGCGGTCGCCGAGCCGTACGGCGATGCCCCTGGCACGTTCGGCGGCCGACCTGGCGTCGGCCTTGGCGCCCTGCGCCAGCCGTACGGCGGCCAGGTCGAGCAGGGTGTCGGCCTGCCGATGACGGTCGCCCAGCTCCGTCAGGTGACCGACGGCCGCCAGGAGGTGGACGGCGGCCTCCTCCAGCCGGCCCGCGCGGCGCAGCACCGCGCCGAGCACGCGCTCGGCGTCGGCGGCGTCCCGCTGGTGGTCGGCCGCCTCCAGGCAAGCCAGCAGCGCCCGCTCGGCCTCCTCAAGCCGGTCCCGCTCCAGGTGCACCCGGCCCAGGCGGCGGCGGGTGTGGTTGACGTCGCGGGTGCGGCCCTGCCGCAGGAACATGCCGAGCGCCAGCCGCAGCTTCTCGTGGGCCAGGTCCCACTCGCGCTCGGCCAGGTGCAGGTCGCCCTGGCCGAGCAGGACGAGCGCCTCGCCCCGGTCGTCGCCGGCCCGCCGCGCGGACTCCAGCGCCCGCTCCGAGACCGCCCGCCAGTCGTCGAGGAACCGGTGCCGCTCCAGGTACGGCCCCAGCAGGTGCGCCAGCCGCCAGCAGGGGTCGTCGAGCCCGGCGGCGTGCAGGTCGGCCACCAGGCTCACCAGGAACGGCCGCTCGGCGTCCAGCCACTCGACCGACTCCCTGATGTCCCTCGTCGCCACGGCCGTGGCGGGGTCGCCCGACACCAGCGAGAAGCGCGAGGCCCGCACCCGGGCCAGAACGAGCTCCGACACCTCGGCCAGCACGCCCGGCAGCGGCTGCTCGCGCGCGAACAGCCGGGTCAGGTCGTGCATGCGGTAGCGGATCTGGCCGGCCGCGTCCACGCCGTGCGTCTCCAGCAGGCCGGCGTCCACCAGGGCCTCGGCGCCGCCGCCGAGCCGGTCGGTGAGCCAGTCGGCGAAGTCGGGGGCCGACAGGGCGCCGAGGCCGCGTAACGTCCGCCTGGCCGGTTCGGGCAGCCCGTCGTAGCCGATGGCGAACACGCTGCGGACCGTCTGGTCGCCCGCGTGCAGCCGGTCGAGCCGCTTGTGCTCGTCCTCAAGGAGGCCCACCAGGTAGTCCACCGTCCAGTTCGGGCGGGCCGCCAGCCTGGACGCGGCGATGCGCAGCGCGATCGGCAGGCCGCCGCAGAAGCGGGCCAGCCGGTGCAGCGCCTCGTCCGCGGGCCGTCCGGAGCCGGCCACGAGCAGGGCCAGGGCGTCCTGCTGACCGAGCACGCCGACCGACAGCCGGGTCGCGCCGGTCAGGCCGCCCAGCGACGAGCGGCTGGTCACGACCGTCGGGCAGGACGTCAGCAGCGGGCGCACCTGGGCCTCGCCGGCGGCGTTGTCCAGCAGGACCAGCAGGCGGCGGTTGGCCGTGTAGGTGCGGAACAGGCGCTCGCGCTGCTCCAGCCCGGCCGGGATGGCCTGGGCCGGGCAGCCGAGCCAGCGCAGGAAGTCCTCCAGGACGGCCGAGGGAGCCGTGGTCTCGCGCAGGTCGGCGTACAGGATGCCGTCGGGGAAGGACTCGCGGGCCCGCCAGGCGGCGTGCACGGCCAGGGCCGACTTGCCCGCGCCGGCCTGGCCGTGCACGACGACGTGGCCGCCGACCACCCGGTCGAGCAGGTCGGCGCGGCCGGTGAAGTTCGCGATGTCCGGCGGCAGCAGCACCGGGGGGCCCGCCGAGACGTGCAGCGACACGTCGTCGTGGAGCATGCGGTGGTAGAGCAGCTGCAGCTCGGGGTCGGGCTCGATCGCGTGGCCGCCGTCGAGCTGGTCGCGCAGCACCGCGTACGCGGCCAGCGCGTCGACCCGGCGGCCGCTGCGGTAGAGGGCCAGCATGTACTGGCCGCGGAAGCGCTGCCACAGCGGGTGCTGCTTGGTCAGCCGTTTCAGCTCGGCCAGCAGCTCGCGGTGGCGGCCGGCGTCGAGGTCGGCCTGGACGCGGCGCTCCAGGGCGAGCAGCCGCAGCTCCTCCAGCTCCTCGCGCAGGCGCCGGGTCTCCTCCCAGCGCTCGCCGTCGGGGTCGAGGTCCTCCAGGGCGGGGCCGCGCCACAGCGACAGCGCCTCCTCGTACGAGCCGCGGTCGACCAGTAGCCGGAACCGGTCGACGTCCAGCTGGTGGGCTCCGATCGCCAGCACGTACGAGCCGGACACGGTGGTGATCACGTCCTTGCCCAGGAGCTGGCGGAGCTGGCCCACGTACCCGCGGACGAGGGAGTCGGAGCGGTCGCCGCCCTCGCGTGGCCACAGCAGCCGGCGCAGCCGTTCCACGGTCAGCGGGCGGCCCGCGTTCAGCAGGAACATGGCCAGCAGGTCCCGGTGCTTCGGGGTCGTGGGGGTGCGATCCCGGCCGCCGTCGCGGACGTCGAGCGGCCCCATGATGCGGAATTCCACGCGGCCTTCCTTTTCGGAGGAGATGTCGATCAGAATGGCACATCTGATGGCTCCCCTGATTTCGTCCGACCCTCACCGCTTGGGCCGTTACTGGCTGGCCGCACGGCTGGGCGCGGGCGGCCAGGGCGTGGTCTACGAGGCGTACGGCGAGGCCGGGGAGCGCGTCGCGGTCAAGGTGCCCAGGTCCGACAGCGCGGAGTCGCGGTTCAGGCTGGCCAAGGAGGCGGCGGCGGCCCAGCGGGTGGCCTCGTTCTGCACGGCCAGGGTGATCGAGGCGCAGGTGGACGACGCGCCGCTGTACATCGTCAGCGAGTACGTCCCGGGGCCGAGCCTGCGGGAGGTGGCCGCGGAGGCGGGGGCGTACGAGGGGGACGCGCTGCGCCGCCTGGCGATCGGCGTCGCGACCGCGCTGACGGCCATCCACCGGGCCGGGATCGTCCACCGCGACCTCAAGCCGGACAACATCATCCTGGGCCCGGACGGCCCGCGCGTGATCGACTTCGGCGTGGCCAGGGAGGTGGGGCCGACCACGACCGGGCCGATCATGGGCACGCCGGGCTACATGGCGCCCGAGGTGCTCACCGGGCGCGCCGCCACCGAGGCGGCCGACGTGTGGGCGTGGGGGATGGTGGTGCTGTTCGCGGCGCGGGGGCGCGACGCGGTCGAGGCCGGCGAGCCGATGGCGGTCGTGGGCCGGGTGCTGGAGTTCGAGGCGGACGTCGCCGGGCTGCCGGAGGAGCTGGCCCCGCTGGTGTCGGCCGCCACCGCCCGTGATCCCGCCGCCCGTCCCGCCGCCGGGGACCTGCTGCTCCGCCTGCTGGGCGAGGGCGCCCGCCGGGACGCCGGGGACCCCCTGGCCCGTGGCGGGATCGTGGCGGGGGAGCTGAGGGGGCAGGCCGGGCCCGACCTGGGGGCGATCGCCGAGGAGCTGTACGGCGAGCTGAGCGAGGACGAGCGGACGGCCGTGCCCGAGGTCTTCCTGCGGCTGCTCGACGACGACGGCCTGCGTCCCGTGGAGCGCGAGGAGCTGCCCGAGGCCAAGGCGGTCGACTCGATGCTCGCCGTGTTCGTCTCGGCGGGCATCCTGGCGCCGGGTGGTGGCGCGTACGAGCTGGTCGCCCCCGGCCTGGTGCAGGCGTGGCCGCGGCTGCGCGACTGGCTGGCGGGCAACCGCGAGGGGCTGCCCGTGCACCGCCGCCTGGCCGAGGCCGCCGCCGAATGGGACGCCCACGGCCGCAAGCCCGCCGACCTGCTCCAGGGCACCAACCTGGACCGCACGCTGCAGTGGGCCGCCACCGAACGCAAGGACCTCACCCTGGCCGGACGCGAGCGCGACTTCCTGGACGCCGCCGCCGGGCAGGCCCGCAGGCGCACCCGGCGGCGCGGCCTGCTCGCGGCCGTGCTGGCGGTGCTGCTGGTGGTGGCGCTGGGCGGGCTCGGCGCGGCGGAGTACCTGCGCAGGGAGTCGGCCCGGCAACGGGACGAGGCGCTGGCCAGGGAGCTGGCGCTGCGCGCCGCCGGGCTGCGCGAGCTGGAGCCCGCGCTGGCCGGCCTGCTCTCCGTGGCGGCCTGGCGGCTGGCCCCGGCGCTGGTCGAGACGGCGGGCGCGCTGTACGACGCGGGCTCCCAGCACGTCACCGACGTCTTTGTGGCGCCGTACGTGGACGCGGGGAGCGTGCAGGGGCTCAGCACTGACGGTCACGTCCTGGCCTCCGTGACGGACGGCACCGCCCGCGTCTGGGACGTCCCGACCGGCCGGAAGCTGCACGAGCTGGCCGGACTCGGCGCGGGCGTGCGGAGCGTCGCCGTGAGCCTCGACGGCCGCCTGCTCGCCGCCCTGGACGACAAGGGCGTGCGGCTGTGGGACGCCGTCACCGGCAGCCGCCTCGGCGGCCGGTTCGCGAGCAGGGCGAGCGGGTTCGGGGCGCTGGAGTTCGACCGCACCGGCCGCCGGCTCGCGGTGCCGTACGGCTCCGACGGCGAGCAGTGGTGGGACGTCGCCACCCGTAAGCCCCTCACCGCCCCCGGCGGCGCGATACTCAACGGCGTCAGCCCCGACGGCCGCTACGGCTTCGTCGCCGACAGCGAGGACCGGTCCGAGGTGTGGGACCTGAGGCGCCGCCGGCGGCTGCACCTGCCGACGCTGCCCGGCACCGGCACCACCGTCGAGGCCAGGTTCAGCGACGACGGCCGCGCCCTCGTGGTCGTCGAGGACGTGGCCCGCCACGACAAACCCAAGGTCCGCCTGTACGAGCTGCCCTCCGGCACCACGGAGTACGAGCTCGAAGGCGCGAACGGCCAGGCCGCGGACCTGGTCTTCGACGGCCGGTACGTGGCCACGTGGGGTCCGGCGGACCTGCTCGTCCTGCGGCCGCGCGACAGCCTGGTGACCGCTCTGCTGCTCCCGGTGCCGGACGGCGTCACGCAGGTCCGCTTCGACCTGGCGGGCAAGGCCGTGCGCCTGCTGAACGAGGCGGGCGGCGTCTCCACCGTCGATGTCTCCACGCTGTTCGATCCCCGGCTCGGCGATGAGCTGCCCGACCTGCGGATGAGCCCGGACGGCCGAATCCTGGCCGTCAAGCGGGACGACCGGCTCGAACTGCTCGACCCGGCGACCCGCCGCCGTCTGGCCGGCCCGATCGCCTGGAAGGGCGACGGCTCGGCGATGGCCTTCAGCGCGGACGGCACGCGGCTGGCCTACGGCGACGGCGCCCGCGTCCGCGTGCTCGACGTCGCGAGCGGGCGGGAGACGCAGGCGTTCGGGCTGGCCGGGAAGGGGGCGGAGAAGGCCGACGCGCTCGCCTTCGACCCCGGCGGCCGGACCCTGGCCGTGCTGCCGTCCAGGTTCGAGGGGCCGCTGCCGCTGGAGCTGCACGACCTCACGAGTTCGCGGGCGCGGACCACGAACGTGACGGGCGCCGGGCCGATGAGCTTCGCGCCGGACGGTTCGCGGCTGCTCATGGGAGGCCCTGAGGTGCGGCTCTACGATCCGGCGGGCGGGACCGCGCTGCCGTTGGGGGCCGAGGCGCGGCGGGTCGGCGGCGCCTTCGCCTACAGCCCGGACGGCGGCCAGGTGGCCTTCTCGCATCCTGACCGGATCACGCTGTGGGACCGGGATCTGCGGACCATGCTCGGCGCCTTCCCCAGCGTGCCGGGCGCGGAGCAGTTCGCGCTGCCGGTCTGGTCGCCCGACGGACGGCTGATCGCCACGTACGAGAAGGGCCCGCGGATCCGCCTGTGGGACGTGGCCTCGCGGCGGTACGTCGGGGTCGTGTTCGACGCGATGGCCGAGTCGACCGGCGACAACGTCTGGCTCGGCTTCTCGGCCGACGGCACCAAGCTGTACACCCTGGACGACGACGGCGCCTTCCGTACGCACGACCTCGACCGGCGGCATGTGGCCGCGACCGTGTGCGCCCGCGCCGGCCGCGCGCTCACGGCGGCGGAGTGGCGGACGTACCTGCCGGGGGTCGAGCCGTTCGACGTGTGCCGCTAGGACGCCCAGGCGACGACCTGGAACCAGACCGCCTTGCCGGGCGGCACGGGGTTCCAGCCCCAGTCGTGGGACAGGCTGTGCACGATGGCCAACCCCCGCCCCCGGCAGGCCAGCGGGTCGGCCCGGCCCATCCGGGGAAGGGTGGCGCACGAGTCGCGGACCTCCACGGTCAGCAGCCGGCCCTCCCGGACCACCACGACCCGGACGGGGTCCGCCGAACGGGCGTGGGTGAGCGCGTTGGTGACCAGCTCCGAGACGAGGAGCTGGGCGATCTCGACGGCGGCCTCCGCCGCTTCGTGATCCTTGGCGACGTCGCGGACGAACCGCCGCACGGAGGAGACGCAGCCGGGGTGCCGGGGCATCCGCCGTTCGCCGAGGACCGTGTCCGGCAGGGGCCGCCGGTCGGCGAGCGTCACGGCGGGACTTTCGGATTTCATGTGGCCAGCGTGACGCCACATGACTACGGTCGGTAGTGATCTGATTGCAAGGAGTGGACTTTGAAGTCCGTGCCGTTGGCGTTGAACCCGGGCGAGGGGAGGGCAGGGTGGCCGACTTCTACGCGCCTCAGGCGATATGGGGCAGAGAGTTGCGGCACTACCGGAAGGCGGCGGGCCTGACACAGGGGCAGCTCGCCGAGCGCATCCATTTCAGCGAGGGCCTGATCAGCGGCGTCGAGACCGGTCAGCTCCCGGCCAGCCCCGAGTTCGCCGAGGCCTGTGACAAGGCCCTCGGCACCGGCGGAGCCCTGCGCCGCCTGCTCGACTGGCGCAAGGGTCAGATCTTCCCCTCCTGGTTCGGCAAGTGGCACGAGAAGGAGCAGGCGGCGCTCACCCTGCGCACCTACGAGCCGCTCCTGGTGCCCGGCCTCCTGCAGACCGAGCAGTACGCCCGCGCCCTGCTGCGCGGCAACGAGGCCGCGGTGGCCGCGCGCATGGAGAGGCAGGCGATCCTTGCCCGCGACGACCCTCCGTCGCTGCGCTGCGTCATCGACGAGGCGGTGCTGTTCCGGCCCATCGGCGGGCCGGAGCTGATGAAGGGTCAACTGCGGCGGCTGCTCGACGCGGTCACCCCGCGGCTCAGCATCCAGGTCCTTCCGCACGGGCTGCACTCCGGCTTGACGGGTGGCTTCGTGATCGCGACCCTGGACGGAGGCTCCGAGGTGTTGTACGCGGAAACCGCGGTGCGCGGCATCACGACGAGCGATCATGAGGACGTCTCGGCGGCCGTGGAGCGGTTCGAGGCCATCCGTACCGAGGCGTTGCCCTTGAGCATGTCCCTTGAAACGATAAAGAAAGCCATGGTGGAACGATGGACCTGAGCTGTGTCCAGTGGCAGAAGTCCAGTTTTTCCGGCGACAACGGCGGCAACTGCGTCGAGATCGCCGAGCTCAAGAACGTTCCTGGCGGCCCTGCGCACAAGGGCGGGCAGGCTGAGCTGGTCGTCGTGCGTGACTCCAAGGACCCCGACGGGCCCAAGCTGTTCTTCACGCCCGCCGAGTGGGACGCGTTCGTGGCGGGCGTGAAGGCGAGCGAGTTCGACCGCGCCTGACGGCGAGGTCACGGTGGGGTTCAGCAGGTGGCGGGGCCGGCGTCCCGCTGGACCTCTATGGAGGGCGTCTCGCCCACGTGCGGCGGCATCGCGGACGCGGACATCAGCGGATCGCCCGGGGTGCCGCCGACCTTCTCCAGGAAGTCGGCCCACTCGGTCGGCACGGTGAGCGCGGTGATCGCGTACCACTCCCCGGCCATCGCGGGGTCGCCGCCTTCGAGCGAGACGGGCACGTCCCACTGGCCGGAGGCCCGCACGGGGTCGACGCGGTAGAAGCGGGTGTGTCTGGTGCGCGGCGTGCCGGTCGTCCGGCGTACGCCGATCAGCAGGGTCGTGCCCTCGGGCAGCGTGGCGGTGCCTCTCACCAGCGGGCAGGGCGAGGCGGTGGCCCCGGGGCCGGTGACGGGCGCGGTGATGACGAGCCGGGGCGTCTCCCGCTCGCTCTGCGCCTGGCTGTACTTCACCACGACGCCGGGCAGGCCCACCAGCGTCGTGGCCATGCCGACAATGGCGGTGGCCCACTTCCTTCTGACGCTCCATACGCGTGGAGCGGGCCCGGCGCCATGGCCGAGCTTTCGATTCTTGGCCATTTGCGGTATTTCCCCCGATCGTGCGCCGCGAGATGGATACGCGGAAACGCGACGTATCCGAATTTTTCCGGATAAACGTCGAATTGGAGTCTTTTGCTCAACGGGGTGGAAGGGTGTCAGTATGCACCCGATTTCGGGTGATGCCGTTTCCCCTGCTCATACCCTTGATCGTCCGCGTAACCCCCGGCCGAGGGTGTTTTTGAGATCAACTTGACGGTCGTTCTCAAAGCGCGAATCAGCGGCTATTGGCCCAAATGCGCGCCGATTGCACGATCTCCTCAAGGTTGTCGCTGTGCGCGCCCTGCCAGTAGACCTGTCCGCAGTCGCCGCACCGGCCGTAGGCGTCGTAGCCGCGCCGGGTGCCGGCCTCCAGCAGCGGCCCGACCTCCTCCTTCGTGACCGGCACGAGCACGCCGTTGCAGGCCGTGCAGCGCGTCCACGGGGCCAGCGGCGGCTCGAAGCGTTCGAGCACGTCGCGGAGCTGGTCGGCGGGGCGCGAGCCGCGGACGTAGGCGCCCAGCCACAGCGCGCGGCGGCGCAGCAGGCCGCGGTCCTGGGTGAGCAGCACCCGCCGCTCCTCGTTGGCCTGGACCACCAGCGCCGGGTCGTCCATGTCGTTGTGGTACGCCGTGTCCACGCCGAGCAGGCGCAACCGCCGGGACAGCGTGCCGAGGTGCACGTCGAGCAGGAACCGCGGCCCGGCGGGCAGCGGCTGCGGCCGGGGCACCGGGTGCACCTCGACCGTCTCGCCCGGCGCGAGCAGGTGGGACGGGGCCACGCCGCGGCCGTCCGACAGCATCGGGCCCGCCTCGGTCAGCGGGATGCCGAGCGACTCCACGTGATGGCCGAGCGTCGAGGTGCCGTCGGTGGTCACCCGCTGCCACTCCCCCCGGCGGCTCACGGGCACGAACATCCTCAGCTCGGCGGCGATGCGCAGGCGTGCGTCCCGTTCGGTCACACTGTCCATTCTGCGCGACCGGATACCGTGACATCATGCCCATGTCCCGCCGAGCCTTCCTCGGGCTCGCCGCGCTCGCGGCCGGCTGCTCCACGGCCGGCCCCGCCGAGCTGCGGCTGGTCACCGGGCTGGCGGGCGGCCCGTACGGCGCGCTCGGGCAGCGGCTGGCGGGCGAGCTGCGGCACGACGGGCTGACCGTGCGAGTGGTGGAGACCGCGGCCAGCGTCCAGAACCTCACCATGATGGCCGGCGGCCGGGCCGACGTCGGGTTCGCGCTGGCCGACAGCGCCGACGACGCGGTCAGGGTGCGCCACCAGCCGGTCTCCGCGCTGGCCCGGATGTACATGAACTACGTGCATCTGGTCGTCCGCGAGGGCGCGCGCATCACCGGCGTCGGCGACCTGGCGGGGCGTCCGGTGTCGATCGGGGTCGAGGGGTCGGGCACGGCGGTGACCGCGACGCGCGTGTTGTCGGCCGCCGGGCTGCGCACGCCGCCGCAGATCACCAGGCTCGGCCTCGACGCCTCCGTCACCGAGCTGCGCGGCGGCCGCATCGAGGCGTTCTTCTGGTCGGGCGGCGTGCCGACGCCCGCGCTCGCCGCGCTCGACGACATCGCGCTGGTGCCGCTGGAGTCGCTGGTGCCGGTGCTGCGCCGCCGCTACGGTCCGGTCTACGAGCACGCCGCCGTGCCGGCCGGCGCGTACGGGCTGGCCAGGCAGGTGCCGACCGTGGGCACGCCGAGCTACCTGATGTGCCGTACGACGCTCCCCGACGACCTGGCCTTCACCGTCACCGAGACGCTCTTCCGCGCCCGCGACCGCCTCCAGGCCCCCTCCGCTCCCGGCGGCCGCCTCGACAGGCGTTACGCCATCGGCACCGGCGTCGTGCCCCTGCACCCGGGCGCGGCCCGCTACTACCGCTCGGTCTACGGCTGAGCCAGGGCCAGCTCGACCACCAGCCCGTGCGGCACGGCGGGCAGCAGCCGCAGGGTGGCCCCGCACGCCTTGGCCAGCTCGGCCGCGATGGCCAGGCCGAGCCCGCTGCCCGGGACGTTCGCGTGCGCCCCCGACCGCCAGAACCGCCCCAGCGCCTCGGCCCGCTCCGCCGCGCCCAGCCCCGGCCCGTCGTCGGCGACGCGCAGCACCCCGCCGTCGAGCGTGACCGTCACCGTGCCGCCCTCGGGGACGAACTTCTGGGCGTTGTCCAGGGCGATGTCGGCGATCCTGGCCGCCGCCTCCGGCACCACCGCGCCCGCCGGGACGTCGGCCACCAGGCACACGCCCTTGGCCGCGTAGACCTCGCGCCACACCGCCAGCCGCTCGCCGAGCCCGGCCTCCTTGCCCGCCAGGCCCGCGCCCGCCTCGACCTTGGCCAGCACCAGCAGGTCCTCCACCAGCAACGCCAGCCGGTCGAGCTCGGACATCGCCTCGGCGTACTCGGCCGTGCCCTCCTCGCGCAGGTGCGGCTCCAGGTTCTCCAGCCGCAGCCCGAGCACGGTGAGCGGGGTGCGCAGCTCGTGCGAGGCGTCGGCCACGAAGGCCCGCTGCCGTTCCATGGCCGCCGAGACCGCGTCGGCCATCGCGTTGAAGCGCTCCTCCAGCCGCCGCAGCTCCGACGGGCCCGCCCCGGGATGCGCCCGCGCGTCGAGCCGGCCCTGCGCGATGGCCCGCGTGGTGCGGTCGAGCTCGGTCACCGGCCGCAGGATCCAGCGGGCCAGCCGCCGGGCCGCCAGCGCCGACCAGGCCAGCGCGACCAGCGCCCCCGCCGCCAGCGCGCCCCAGACCAGCGACACGTCCAGCCGGGCCTGCCCGGTCGGGGCCTCCAGCAGCACCACGCCGGACACCTGCGCGTCACGCCCGGCGGGCTCGGCCAGCAGCACCGTGGCCGGGCCGAACGGGCTGACCGTGGGCAGGTCCTCGGTCGTGCGGCCGGACAGCGCGAGCCGGGTCGCCTCCCGGTCGTCGGCCTCGAACCGGCCGGCCGAGACCAGGATCGAGCCGTCGCGGTCGCGCACCCGGACGGCCGCGCCGTACAGGTCGGCGTAGCGGGACACCTCGGTGATCAGGCCCGTGCGGTCGTCGTCGCGGGCCGCGGCGTCGGCCAGCTCGGCGAAGCGGGTGGCGTCGGCACGCCGGTCGAGCAGCAGGCGGTTGGTCCGGTGGGAGGCGTAGGCCAGGCCGAGCGGCACCGCCAGCGCCGCGATCAGGAAGACGATCAGCGTGGTGAACGTGACCACCAGCCGCGCGTTCATCCCGCCGGGCCCAGCCGGTAGCCGGTGCCGCGCAACGTCTCCACCAGCCCGGGACGCCCGGTCTTGGACCGCAGCCCCGCCACGTGCACGTCGAGCGACCGGGACGCCGACAGCAGCGGATCGCCCCAGACCTCGTCGAGGATCTCCTCCCGGCTGCGCACCACGCCCGGCTCGCGGGCCAGCAGCGCCAGCACGTCGAACTCGCGCCTGGTCAGCGCCACCGGCTTCCCCGCCACCGTGACCTGCCTGCACTCCAGGTCGATGCGCACGTCGCCGACGCACACCACGTGGTCGCGCGCCGGCATCGGACGCGTGCCGCGCCGCAGCACCGCCTCCATGCGGGCCATCAGCTCGACCGTGCGGAACGGCTTGACCAGGTAGTCGTCGGCCCCCGAGCGCAGGCCGCGCAGCACCTCGCGCTCCTGCGTGCGCGCGGTGACCACGATGAGCGGCACCGCCGAGACGCGGCGCAGCCGGCGCAGCACGTCGAGCCCGTCCATGTCGGGCAGGCCCAGGTCGAGCAGGACGAAGTCGACGCCCCCCGCCAGGCGGAGGGCGTCGACGGCCAGGCCGGCGCGGGTGACCGAATGGCCGTGCCGGGCCAGCGCGGTGGTGAGCGCGGAGGCGAGACGATCGTCGTCCTCGACCAGGAGAACCCGCATGATGCCAGGTTAGACGCGGGCGGTGACCGGATCCGACGGCTCGGCGCCCTCGCTGCGGGACAGCGCCGCGTCGCGGGTCTCGCGCATGGTCAGGTAGACGACCAGGGAGACGGCGGCGCAGGCGGAGACGTACCAGTAGAAGCCGGACTCGATGCCCTTGTCCTTGAACCACAGGGCGACGTACTCGGCGGTGCCGCCGAACAGCGCGTTCGCGATCGCGTACGGCAGCGCCACCCCCAGCGCGCGCACGTGCGTCGGGAACAGCTCGGCCTTCACCACCGCGTTGATCGAGGTGTAGCCGGTCACGATCACCAGGCCGGCGAGCGACAGGACGAGCGCGCCCCCGAAGCCGCTCGCCCCGCCCAGCGCGGTCATCAGCGGCACCGTTCCCAGCATCGACCCGATCCCGAACGTGATCAGCAGCGGCCGGCGCCCGATGCGGTCCGACAGCGCCCCGGCCAGCGGCTGCAGGCACATGAAGATGAACAGCGCGCAGAAGCTGACCAGCGTGGCCGTCTCCTTCGGCAGGCCCGCGGTGTTCGACAGGTACTTGGTGAGGTACGTCGTGTAGGTGTAGTACGCGACCGTGCCGCCCATGGTCAGGGCGATGACCAGCAGCGCCTCCTTCTTGTGCGCCAGAAGCTGCCGGATGGTGCCCTTGTCCCGGCGCTCCTCTTCCTCCTCGCCGTACGCCTCGGTCTCCAGCAGGCTGCGGCGCAGGTAGAACACGACGGCGGCGGCCACGGCCCCGACCACGAACGGCACCCGCCAGCCGTAGGAGTTCAGGGCCTCCTTCGACATCGTGTTCTGCAGGACGATCTGCAGGCCGAGGCCGACGAGCTGGCCGGCGGTCATGGAGACGTACTGGAAGCTGGAGGCGAAGCCGCGCCGGCCGCGCGGGGTGGCCTCGGTCAGGTACGTGGCGCTGGCGGCGTACTCGCCGCCCACCGACAGGCCCTGGAGCAGCCGCGCGACCACCAGGACCAGCGCGCCGGCGTAACCGACCGACTCGTACGTCGGGGCGATGGCGATCAGCAGCGCGCTGGCCGACATCAGCGTGACGGTCAGCGTGAGCGCCGCCTTGCGGCCCCGGCGGTCGGCGTAGCGGCCGAGCAGCCAGCCGCCGAGCGGGCGCATGAAGAAGCCGACGGCGAAGATGGCCGCGGTGTTGAGCAGCTTGGCCGTGTCGTCCCCGTCAGGGAAGAACGAAGCGGCGAAGTACACGGCGAAGCTGCTGTAGACGAACCAGTCGTACCACTCGACCAGATTGCCGACGGAGCCGCCGATCACTGCCTTCCACGGCACGCGCGCTTTGTTCATGTAGGACCTCCTGGGGGGGAGTGGATGCAGGCCAGAGCCTCTCCCCAGAAGGTTGTTCGGACAAGGTGCGGCGGCTCAGATCTAACGTGCGCTTAACATCGGGTTTTCCTCAGCGCAACGGGGGCCGGGCGTTCTTCGCGCGTTCGAGCGCCAGATCGGCCCACCACTCGCCGCTCGCCGGCGCCACCACGCCGCGTTCGGGGTCCTTGTCGCCGTTCGTGCCGCGCCGGCACCGTCCGCCGGAGCTGCCGGCCCGGGTGATCCACAGGTAGGCGTCCGCCAGCTCCTCGCCCGTGTCGGTCGTGGGCCGCTCGCCGACGCCCCGGCCCGGTGGGTTGCACCAGGTCTGCGGGTCTTTGTACTTCTTCGTCGGCGACCACGAGCCCTGGCCGTTCCTGGCCGTGTCCACCACGAAGTGCGGCAGGTCGCCGCCGGGGTCGGCGTCCTTCGGGCAGGTGGCGCCGCCCGTCCTGCGCATGACGGCGATGCAGGCCGACAGCGACTTGCCGTACTCGACGGCCTTGGGGGTGGGCTGGAAGGAGGCGGTGTTGACGAAGAACCCGTCGGCCCGGTCGATCCCGGCGCCGATCAGGCGCTGGGCCATGACCTCGGTGCCGGGGTAGAGGTCCTGGCTGCCGTCGAGGTAGACGGCCGTGCCGGGGTGCCCGGTCTTGAGCGATTGCACGGCCTCGCGCAGGTCCCGGTAGCGCTGCTCGGCCGTGCCGGCCAGTGTGCAGTCCTTGGTGCCGGGCAGGTTGACCAGGCTGGACGGCTCCAGGATGATCACCGCCTTGCGGTCGCCGATCTGCCGGGCGACGCCCTTGACCCACTGCTGGTAGACCTGCATCTCGCCCGCGCCGACGGCGGCGCAGTCGCCGCCGCCCGGCATGTAGTTGACCAGGAAGACGGGCACGCCGCCCGCCTCCTGCGCGGCGGTCACGGCGCTCTCGACCGTGGCCCTGACCTCGGGCTGGTTCAGGCGGATGGCGTGCGGGACGGCGGCCAGCCGGTCCATGAGCGCGGCGTCGGCCGGACGGTCCTCGCGCCACACGGCGGCCTGGCGGGCGGCGGCCTTCTCCTTCTCGGACCAGAAGGTGACGCCGTTCTCGCGCAGCGGGTTGCGGGGGGTGGCGGTGGCGGCCGGTTCTGTGCCGGTGGCCGGGCGGGTGCTCGCGGGGGTGTCGTCGTGGGGCCACAGCAGGGCCGTGGTGACGCCGGCGGCCGCCACCACGACCGCCGCGGCCGCGGCCAGCAGCCTCGTCCGCCGCTTCCCCGCCGTCGTCGCGTCCGTCCCTTCGAGAGGAGAAGGGGGGACGGTGGGCGGCGTCCCGGCGGCGGGAGGTGAAGGGGGGAGGGTGGCCGGCGTCCCGGCGGCGGGAGGTGAAGGGGGGACGGTGGGCGGCGTCCCGGTGGTGGGGGAGGGGGGTGGGGTGGGGAGGGCGGCGGAGGGGGTGGCGGTGCTGAGGGCGTCCATCAGATCCTGGGCCGTGGGGCGGGCGGCCGGGCTCTTGGCCAGCGACGCGGTCACCAGGTCGAGCAGCGGCCCCGACAACCCCCGCAGCTCGGGAGCCTCGTTGACGATGCGTAACAGGACCGTCGGCACCGACCCCGACCCGAACGGCGGCAGCCCCCCGGCGGCGAAGGCGACCGTGCAGCCCCACGAGAAGATGTCCGAGGCCGGCCCGACCTGCGACCCCGCCACCTGCTCGGGCGACATGTACGACGGCGTCCCCACGATCGCGCTGCTCATCTCCGACTCCGCCAGCCGCGCGATGCCGAAGTCGATGACCTTGGGCCCCACCTGGGACAGCAGCACGTTCGACGGCTTGAGGTCACGGTGCACGATCCCGGCCCCGTGGATGGCCCGCAACGCCATCGCCATGGCCGCGGCCAGCCCGTCGAGCGCGGAGCCCTTCAGCGGCCCGGAGTCGCGCACCGCGTCGTCCAGGCTGGGCCCCTCGACGTACTCGGTGACCAGGTAGGCCACGTCCGCGTGCACGTCGGCGTCGAGCACCGGGGCGGTGCAGAAGCGGGCGACCCGCCGGGCCGCGGCCACCTCGCGGGCGAACCTGCGCCGGAAGTCGGGGTCGGCGTCCATCCTGGCGTGGATGAGCTTGACGGCCACCCGGGTGCCGCCGGGCTCCTCGCCCAGATAGACGACGCCCATGCCGCCCTCGCCCAGCCGGCCCAGGAGGGCGTAGCGCCCCACCTGCCGCGGATCCGCGTCCCTCAACGCCTCCAACGTCATGACGTGTCAGGTTAGCCGGGGAAAGGTCAGACCGTCAGCCGCCACTCGTCCCACTCGTCGAGCAGCTCGAACCCCATGGCCTCGTTGATGGCCAGCATGTGGGCGTTGGACGTGGCGTTCCAGGTGATGATCCGCTCCAGGTGGGGCTCGCGGTCGCGCAGCCACAGCAGGTTGGACAGTTTCAGCAGCAGGCCCAGCCGATGGCCGCGGTGCTCGCGCAGGACGGTGGTGTCGGCCTGGTGGCCCCAGCCGTCGGAGCGGTCGGCGGTGAGGTAGATCCGCGTGTAGCCGGCGGGCGCGCCGTCGGACTCGCGCCTGGCGATCATCGTGTAACAGGTCTCGCCGCCGAGCGTGACGCGCTCCTCGCGCAGGCGCAGGCGGTCGAGGTTGAAGGTCATGTCCTCGACGTCGGCGTCGCGCGGGGCGTCGTTCATGCCGCTCATCAGCGTGGCGAGGTCGGCCAGCAGCTCAGGGCCGGCCGGGCCGGCGAACCGCTCGACGCGGTAGCCGGGCACCTCGGGCAGCATGCCGCGCAGCGCGGCCCAGTCGGCCGTGCGCAGGTCGAGCGTGCGGCGGGCCTCCCGGAGCGCGACCGTCATCCCGTGGGCGCGGGCGAAGCGGGCGCCGACGCCGGTGGTGGGCGTCTCGGTGAGCAGCAGGGTGCGGCCGTGGGCGCGCATCCGGCCGAGGGCGTGCTCGAACAGCTCGCTCCCGAGGCCGCGGCCGCGCAGCTCGGGCCGGACCACGAGCGGGAACAGCCAGCCCATGTGCCGGTTGTCGGACTGGGGCAGCGCCAGGCTGTAGCCGCCGGCGACCTTGCCGCCGTCGGTCAGGACCCAGGACTCGACCCGGTCACCGGGCGGGCCCAGGAGGGCGATGACGGACAGGCGGGTGAGCGACAACTTGGGGCCGGGCTCGTGCGCGTGGGCGGCCAGGTAGGCGTCGTGCAGGCCCGTCATCAGCTCGCCCGGCCGGTCGGAGTCGATTGGCTGGATGTGCATCCGTCCAGCCAATCGCATCGGCGCCGCCTCCGGCCAGCCGTTTTACCGCCGGTGGGCCCTACTGCCGGTAGTTCTCCACCTCGCCGGCCGGGCGGACGGCCGCGCCGTCGGGGTCCTCGCCCGCGCCGCGCCTGGCCCGGCGCTGCCGGAGCAGGTCCCAGCACTGGTCGAGCGCCACCTCCAGCTGCTTGACCCGCGCGTGCTCCTCGTCGGAGGTGACCTCGCCCGCCGACAGTTTGCCGCGCAGCTCGTGCTCCTCGGCGACCAGAGCGCTGATCCTGGTGAGAATCTCGTCGTCCCGCATGCCCAAGACTCTAACGACTGCGTGATAGAACACGCCCTATGTCTGGTATCGCGCTGGTAAGGAAGCCCGGACCCCGGATCGCCGAGGGCATCGTCACGCACATCGAGCGCGAGCCCGTGGACCACGAACGCGCACGTCACCAGCACGACGCCTACGTAGCGGCGCTGGCCGCGGCCGGATGGCGGCCGGTCTACGCCGAGGACGCCGACCACCTGCCCGACGCGCCCTTCGTGGAGGACGCGGTGGTGGTGTCGGGGCGGCTGGCCGTGCTCACCCGGCCGGGCGCGCCGGAGCGGCGTCCGGAGGTGGAGTCCGTGGAGCGGGCCGTACGGGAGCTCGGCCTGAAGGCGGTCCGGATCGCCCGCCCCGGCACCCTGGACGGCGGCGACGTGCTCCAGGTCGGCCCCACCGTGTACGTCGGCAGGTCGGCCCGCACCGACGACGAGGGCGTCAGCCAGCTCGCCGCCCTGCTGCCCGAGCGGCGGGTCGTGCCCGTGGGCCTGCGCGGCGTGCTGCACCTGAAGTCGGCGGTGACCGCCCTGCCCGACGGGACGCTCATCGGCGATCCCGGTCGCGTCGAGCTGCCCGGCCTGCTCGAACCGCCGGAGGAGCCGGGCGCGCACGTGGTGCCGCTGGGCGGCGACCGGGTGCTGCTGGCCGCCTCCGCCCCGAGGACCGCGGCGATGCTGGAGCGGCGCGGGCTCGTCGTGACGAGGGTGGACATCTCGGAGTTCGAGCGGCTGGAGGGCTGCGTCACCTGCCTGAGCGTGCTCATCCCGGACCAGTCACTCGCCTGAGCGTACTCATCCCGGACCAGGTCACTCGCCTGAGCGTGCTCTTCCCGGACCAACAGTGGCGCGCGCCGGAATTTCGCGGCCCTGACCTGGTGTTTCACCATCGGTGGACCGATCGGCTCTCATGATGTGAGATCAAGGGCAGCGAATCCCGAGACGTCTGGTAGCGTGCTTGGCATGCTGCGCGGGCTGCTTCTTAGCTGCCGCGGCGAGGGCCTGTAAGGCCGGCTCCCTCGTCGCGGAGCCAGTCATGCGCGTCGGCCGCTTTCGACTCGACCGACGAGGAGCAGCAGACATGAACGCCCAGCAGCCCAGTCCCATGCCGGCCCATCGTTATCAGCCGTTCGAACCGATCCGGCTGACCGATCGCACCTGGCCCGACCAGGTCATCACCAAGGCGCCCCGGTGGTGCGCGGTCGACCTGCGCGACGGCAACCAGGCCCTGATCGACCCGATGGACTCCCACCGCAAGCTCCAGATGTTCGAGCTGCTGGTACGCATGGGCTACAAAGAGATCGAGGTGGGCTTCCCGGCCGCCTCCCAGACCGACTTCGACTTCGTCCGGCAGATCATCGACGAGGGCCGCATCCCCGACGACGTCGTCATCCAGGTGCTGACCCAGGCCAGGCCCGAGCTGATCGAGCGCACCTTCGAGGCGATCGAGGGCGCCAAGCAGGCCATCGTCCACCTGTACAACTCGACCTCCACCCTCCAGCGCCGCGTCGTGTTCGGCCAGGACAAGGAGGGCATCACCGCCATCGCCGTCGAGGGCGCCAAGCTGGTCAGGAAGCTGGCCGAGGCCACCGACGTAGACGTCTTCTACCAGTACTCGCCCGAGTCGTTCACCGGCACCGAGCTGGAGTACGCCGTCGAGGTGTGCGACGCCGTCAACGAGGTGTGGCAGCCCACCCCCGACCGCAAGGTCATCATCAACCTGCCCGCCACGGTCGAGATGGCCACGCCCAACGTCTACGCCGACCAGATCGAGTGGATGCACCGCAACCTGCGGCACCGCGACTCGATCGTGCTGTCGCTGCACCCGCACAACGACCGGGGCAGCGCCGTGGCCGCCGCCGAGCTGGGCTACATGGCCGGCGCCGACCGCATCGAGGGCTGCCTGTTCGGCAACGGCGAGCGCACCGGCAACGTGTGCCTGGTCACCCTGGGCATGAACCTGTTCTCGCAGGGCGTCGACCCCGAGATCGACTTCAGTGACATCGACGAGATCCGCCGCGTCACCGAGTACTGCAACCAGCTGCCCGTGCACCCGCGCCACCCGTGGGGCGGCGAGCTGGTCTACACCGCCTTCTCCGGCTCCCACCAGGACGCCATCAAGAAGGGCTTCGAGCACCTGGAGCGCGACGCCGCGGCGGCCGGCACGCCGGTGGCCGAGTTCACCTGGGCGGTGCCCTACCTGCCGATCGACCCCAAGGACATCGGCCGCACCTACGAGGCCGTCATCCGGGTCAACAGCCAGTCGGGCAAGGGCGGCGTGGCCTACATCATGAAGGCCGACCACCAGCTCGACCTGCCGCGCCGGCTGCAGATCGAGTTCTCCAAGGTCGTGCAGGCCCGCACCGACGAAGGCGGCGGCGAGATCAGCCCCACCGCCATGTACGAGATCTTCCGCGACGAATACCTGCCCAACCCCGCCAACCGCTGGGGCCGGCTGAGCCTCATGGCCCACCGCCACGAGTCGACCGTCGACGACAAAGACCGCATCGGCGCCGACGTGCGTCTCGACGGTGAGATCCGGGAGATCGCGGGCGTGGGCAACGGCCCGATCTCGGCCTTCATCGACGCCATCGCCGGCGTCGGCATCAAGGTGCGGGTCCTCGACTACGTCGAGCACGCGATGAGCGCCGGCACCGACGCCAAGGCCGCCTCCTACCTGGAGTGCGAGGTCGACGGGCAGGTGCTGTGGGGCGTGGGCATCGACGCCAACACCACCACGGCCTCGCTCAAGGCCATCATCTCGGCGGTCAACCGCGCCACGCGCTGACGTTCTCGCGCAAGGGGCAGGAGTGCACGTTCACTCCTGCCCCTTTCGCCGTGCGGGGACGTTCCGGTCACGCGGCGAGGCCGAGCGCCGCGGCGGCCAGCCGCAGTGCGTGGTCGAAGGCCGCCCGCCGGCTGTCGATCGTGTTGTTGAACTGGCCGAACACCTCGAAGTTGACCCAGCCGTAGAGCGTCGACCAGGACGCCATCGCCCGCCACACCACGTCGTCCGGCACGCCGGGCATCAGGGCGCGGATGTTCTCGGCGTCCGCGGCCACCTCGGCGGGCGGCTCGGGGGCGGCCGGCGGGTGCAGCCCGCCCGCGTTCCAGGCGTCGGTGACGATCGCGCCGAGCACGGTGACGTCGCGCAGCCGGGCCGCGACGGTGTCCTGCGGCGCCTGGTAGCCGGGCACGGGCGAGCCGTAGAGCAGGGCGTACTCGTGGGGGTGCGCCACCGCCCAGTCGCGGACGGCATGGCCGGCGGCCAGCCAGCGGCCGAGGTGGGCCGTGCGCGGGCAGGCGGCCTCGGCCTGCTCGACGGCCTGGCCCAGCGCGTTGTAGCCGTCGATGATCAGGGCGGTCAGCAGGTCGTCGCGGCTCGGGAAGTAGCGGTAGATGGCCGAGGAGACCATGCCCATCTCCCGCGCGACGGCCCGCAGCGACAGGCCGCCCGCGCCGTCGGTGGCCAGTTGGCGGCGGGCGATGTCGGTGATCTCCCTGGTGAGCTCGGCTCTCACGCGCTCTCGCGCGGTACGGCTGGCTGTCATGCACAGCAGGTTATCAGAGCACTGGCAAAAAACGAGAGCACCGCTCTTGACGAGTGCCGCTCTTTTGAGAGAGCATTGCTCTCGTAAGCGAACAGCGCACACCCCCTCAGGAGATCCCCATGCTCGCCCTCGCCAAGAACGCCAACGCCGCCCTGATGTTCTTCCTGGAGCTCGGCGTGCTGGGCGCGGTGGCCTACTGGGGCTTCACGCTCAGCCCCAACTGGGTGATCAAGCTCCTGGCGGGGCTGGGCGGCCCGGCGCTGTTCATCGCCGTGTGGGCGCTGTTCGGCGCGGGAGGCGGCGCGAACGCCACGATCCCGCTCACCGGGCTGGCCCGCGTCGCGCTGGAGATCGTCTGGTTCGGCGGCGGCGCGCTCGCGCTCTACGCCGCCGGCCGGGTCACCCCGGCGATCGTCTTCGCCGCCGTCTTCGTCGTCAACGCGCTGCTGCGCGTCATCTGGAAGCAGGTCTGATCATGGGTAAGCACGTCGTCGTGGGGTCCGGCCAGGTCGGCACGCACCTGGCCGCCAAGCTCGCCGCGCAGGGGCACGAGGTCGTCGTCGTGACCCGGTCGGGCCGCGGGCCGGAGGGCACGGTCAGGGTGGCCGCCGACGTGGCCGACCAGGCCCGGCTGTCCGAGCTGGCCAAGGGGGCCGACGTCCTGTACAACTGCGTCAACCCGGCCTACCACCGGTGGCTGACCGACTGGCCGCCGATGGCCGCCTCGTTCCTGGCCGCCGCGGAGTCGAGCGGCGCCGTCCTGGCCATCCTGGGCAACCTCTACCCGTACGGGCCCGTCTCCGGCCCGATGACCGAGGACCTGCCGCTGGCCTCCACCACCCCCAAGGCCCGGGTGCGGGCCAAGATCTGGCACGACGCGCTGGCCGCCCACCGCGCAGGGCGGATCAGGGTGACCGAGGTGCGCGGCTCGGACTTCTTCGGCCCCGGCGCCACCGACCAGTCCCACCTGGGCACCCGCTTCATCCCCCCGCTCAGGGCCGGCCGGACGATCCGGCTCGTCTTCCCCGCCGACGTCCCGCACAGCTGGACCTACCTGCCGGACGTGGCCGACGCCCTGATCGTCGCCGGCGCCGACGAGCGGGCGTGGGGCCGCCCCTGGCACGTGCCCACCAACGACCCGATGACCTTCCGCGAGGTCGGCGCCCGGATGGCCGCCCTGCTGGACCTGCCGGCGCCCACGATGACCACGCTGCCGTGGCCGCTGCTGCGGGTGTCCGGGCTGTTCTCGCCCATGATCGGCGAGCTGCGGCACGTGCGCTACCAGTTCACCGCGCCCTACGTGCTCGACTCCTCGGCGTTTCAGCAGGTCTTCGGCGTCGCGCCTACGCCGGTGGAGGCCGCGCTGAAGGCTACGCTCGACGGATGAAGATAGCCATGATCGGCCTGGGCGACATCGCGGAGAAGGCGTACCTGCCCGTGCTCGCCGCCCAGTCCCTCGACCTCCACCTGTGCACCCGCAACACCGCGCGGCTCGACCGGCTCGGTGACGCCTACCGCGTCGCCGACCGGTCCACCAGTGTCGACGAGGTGATCAAGGCGGGGGTCGACGCCGCGTTCGTGCACGCCGCGACCGAGGCGCACCCGGAGATCGTCGAGCCGCTGCTCAGCGCCGGGATCCACGTCTACGTCGACAAGCCGATCGCCTACAGCCTGGCCGAGTCCGAGCGCCTGGTGCGCCTGGCCGAATCCGAGGGCAGGTCGCTGATGGTCGGCTTCAACCGCCGCCACGCCCCCGGCTACGCGGGGCTCATGGCCCTTCCCCGTCATCTCGTGCTGCTGGAGAAGAACCGCGACAACTACCCCGACGCGCCCCGGCGAGCCATCTTCGAGGACTTCATCCACGTCGTGGACACGCTCAGGTTCCTCGCCCCCGGCCCGGTCACCGAGACCAGGATCCGCACCCGCGTCCGCCGCGACCTGCTCGAACACATCGTCCTTGAGCTGTCGGGCGCCGGGTTCACCGCGATCGGCGTCATGAACCGGGTCAGCGGCGCGGCCGAGGAGACCTGCGAGGTCATGGGCGACGGCATCAAGCGGCGGGTGGTCAACCTCGGCGACGTCCTCGACTACGAGGGCGGCGAGACGCTCACCAGGCGGCCCGACTGGGTGCCGGTCGCCCGGCAGCGCGGCATCGAGCAGATCTGCCAGGAGTTCCTGCTCGCGGTCCGCGAGGGCCGGGTGATCAGCGCCGAGGACGCCCTGATCACCCATGCCATCTGCGAAGAGGCCGTCAGCCTGGCTTCCTGACCCGCATCGACTCGTCGGCCCTGGCGAACATGCGGTCGAACGTCGTCCCGCCCAGCCGGGCGAGCACCGTGTAGCCGTCGGTGTCGCTCAGCGGGCTGGAGGAGGAGACCACGCCCGCCACCGAGTCGCCGTACAGCACCGGGCCGCCGCTCCCTCCGGCGGCGGCATGGCAGTTGCGGGTGACCATCAGCCCGGGGCCCACCGTCGAGCCCTCGACCGCGTCGCCCAGGCAGCGGTACATCTGCGTGCCCGGGTAGCGCTTGCCCGCCGGGTAGCCGAGCAGTTCGAGCCCGCGCAGCCCGGCGCCGCGGCTCGTGCGCAGGGGCGGCAGGCCCTGGCCGACCACGTCCTCCAGCGGGCGTTTGCCCTTGACGACCCCGACCAGGCCGACGTCGTACGGCAGCACGTCGGGGGAGTCGGGGTTCGCCCGCCAGCGGTCCGGCGCCCACGTGCGCACCGCGGACCAGACGCCGTGCCGCGGGTTGCCCCTGTCGAACCCGGGCATGAAGACCAGCCGCTTGAGCGGCCGTCCGTCGTGGTAGAGGCAGTGCGCGGCCGTCAGCACCAGGCTGCGGCTGCGTGAGCCGATGATCGCGCCGCCGCACCACACGTCGGTGCGGGTGACGGGGTCATGGCCGAGCAGCACCCCGGTCAGCCGCCGCGCCCCCGTGTAGGGGCGCGGGACCGGCGCATAGCCCAGGCGGTCGCCGTCCGGGGTCAGCACCTGGGGGACGGGGACGCTGCGCTGCGCGACATCGGTGACGCCAGCCGGATCGAGCAGGACCAGAGACAGTACCAACCTGAGCACTTTCCCACTCTACGGGGAAGATGATCAATGCCCTGACCTGCGACACCAAGGTTTACCTAAGTGGGGGATTGTCATGCGTCGTACTGGGCGCCCAGGGCGCGCAGGCGGGCGTGGGCGTCCTCGTACACCGAGGGGGCGCCCAGGTAGGTCTTGGGCAGCTTGGCGACCATGGTGTAGTTGGTGTCGCACACGTTCCCGACCGGCGCCTGGCCGGCCTGGCTGACGAGCTGGTACGCGTCCAGCGTGTCGAGCCCGGTCAGCTCCGAGGTCCAGGTCACCAGGTCGTGCTGGCTGATGCGGTAGGCGTCCTCCAGGGGCCTGGCCGAGCCGGTGGACATCAGGTGCAGGTCGTCCTCCAGCCGGGGCCACGGCGTGGCCACGCCCTTGATCAGCTCGACCGCGACCACCGTGTTCATGGCCGACTCCACGGCCGTGCCGCAGACCTCGCCGTGCCCCTGCAGGCCGTGGCCGTCGCCGATCGAGAACATGCCGCCCTCGACGTTGACGCCCAGGTAGACGGTGACGCCGGCGCGCAGCTCCGGGGTGTCCATGTTGCCGCCGTGCGCGTCGGGGGTGATGGTCATGCGGGCCTCGTTCGCGCCCGGGGCCACGCCCACCGTGCCGTGCATCGGGTCGAGCGGCAGCGCGACGCTGAAGTCGCTGTTGCGCGCGTGGTAGACGGCCACGCCCTTGTCCACGTCGATGTCGTAGCGCCAGACCCGCTCCTCCAGCGGCGGCTGGAGCGTCGCCGTGGTGTGGGTGCCGGTCAGCGCGCCGAAGTGCGGGAACGTGGTGGAGACCGCCCAGTCACGGGCCGGGGTGATCTTGACGAAGTGCAGCGCCAGCGTGTCGCCCGGCTCGGCCCCCTCCACGTGGAAGGGACCGGTGACGGGGTTCAGGTACGGGAACTCGCAGACCCGCGACGGCAGGTCCTCCACGGTCCGCACCCGGCCGCCGAAGCAGTCCTCGGTGTACAGCTCCAGCACCGTGCCGGGCCGCACCCTGCCCAGGGCGGCACGGCCGCCGAAGGTGTAACTGAGCTCCTCCGGCGTGGGGTGGTAGGAGACGACGTTCACTTGACCTCCGAGGGAAGAACGGGCCTGCGGCCGACGAGATAGCTGACACCCAGGATGACCAGCCCGACCGCCAGCCAGATCAGGCCGACCGTCTGGGTCACCAGCTTGGTGTTGTACACCACGGCGGCCAGGACGAGGAAGCCGATCGCCGGCGCGACCACGTGCGCCCACACGTTCCCGCTGCGCCTGCGGAACCAGTGGTGGACGACGACGGCCACGTGCAGGATCAGGAAGGCGGTCATCGCGCCGAAGTTCACGAGCTGGCTGAGCAGCGGGATGCCGTAGTTCTCCAGGCTGCTCATGTAGAGGCCGATGCCCAGCGACAGCACGGCGACGGCCAGCGTGGCGTTCACCGGCACCTTGTGCTTGGGGTGGACCTTGGCCAGGAACGAGGGGAGCATGCGGTCGCGGGCCATCGCGAACAGCAGCCGCGAGGTGGCCGCCTGGGCGACCAGCGAGTTGGCGAAGCCCCAGGCGATCGCGGTGGCGACGGCGGTCAGCACGCTCAGCCAGTGGCCGCCGGCGAACTCCGCCATGCGGTAGAAGGCGTCACCGTTCTCGTCGCCCTTGGCGATCAGCTGCGCGCGGTCCGGCATGAGCAGCGCCGCGACCCACGTCTGCGCCACGAACAGCACCGCGGCCAGTCCGAGCGCCGCCACCATCGAACGGCCGAGCCGCCTGCCGTCCTCCTTGTTCTCCTCGGCCAGCGTCGAGATGCCGTCGAAGCCGAGGAAGGACAGCACCGCCGTGGCCGCCGCGCCGAACACCAGCGTCCAGGTGAACGTCGAGGGCTCGAAGATCGGCGTGAACGCGCCCGCCTGGGCCTTGCCCTGCGCCAGGGCGATGCCGCCGACCACCAGGAAGATCGCCAGCACGGCCAGCTCGGCGACCAGCATCACCCGCGTGATGCGCGCGGTCATCTGGATGCCCATGTAGTTGACGGCCGTGTTGAGCAGCACGAAGATGACCAGCCAGCCCCAGACCGGGATGCCGGGCACGAACGAGTTCATGGCCAGGCTGGCGATGAGGTAGAGCAGCGACGGCACCAGGATGTAGTCGAGCAGGATCGCCCATCCGGCGATGAACCCGACCGGCGCCGAGATGCCGCGCCCGGCGTAGGTGTAGACGGAGCCCGCCATGGGGAACGCCTGGGCCATCTGCGAGTACGACAGCGCCGTGAACGCCATGGCGACCAGGCCGATGATGTAGGCCAGCGCGACCATGCCGCCGGACGACTGGAACACGCCGCCGAAGATGCCGAACGGTGCGATCGGCACCATGAAGATCAGGCCATAGATCATCAGGTCGGCGAAGCCCAGAGAGCGTTTGAGCTCTTGGCGGTAGCCGAACTGCTCAACGGTGCTCATGTTGCGCGGCTCCTTGTTGAGGTTGGGGGGCGTTTCGCACCTTAGAGCCAAAGCTTTCTAGTGAAAAGGTTTCTCAAGCAAGAAATCCAGGCCGTCCGCCCTGCCGAGGTGCACCGTGCGCCGCACCTGCCGGTTCAGCAGCGTGAGCGGGCCGCGCGCGCTGACGATCGTGGTGCCGTCGGCCACCGCGTCGAGGGCGGGGACGGCCAGGCTGCCCGCCCGCGCGGACAGGGCGGCGAGCATCGCGACGGCCTCGTAGCAGCCATGGCCGTGGGCGTTGAGCATGGGGGCGTGCGGGCCGAAGCGTTTGGCGTACCGCTCGGCGAAGTGCAGGCTGGCCTCGGTCGGCAGGTCGCGGAAGTAGCCCATCGACGCGTAGAGCTCGCCGGTGCCGTCGCCGCCGATGCCGAGCAGCCCGTGCTCCTCCAGCGCCCCGCACAGCCGGGCCGCGCCGAGGCCGGCGGCCGCGTAGGCCCGGTTGAAGGCGACCAGGTCGCTGCCGATCAGCGTGAGCAGGATCGCGTCGGGGCGGGCGTCGGCGATCCGGCCGAGCCAGGAGGCCGCCTCGCCGTACCGGACGAACGCCTCGCCGACCACGGTCGCGCCGCGCGCCCGCAACCGGCGGCGGGCGCCCGCGTGCACCAGGCGGGGCCAGACGTAGTCGTTGCCCAGCAGGAACCAGCGGCGTGCCCGGTGGACGCTGACCAGCCATTCGATGCCCGGTTCGAGCTGCCTGCCGGGGGTCTCGCCGAGGAAGTAGACGCCCGGCGCGTGCCCCCCGCCCTCGTACGGCGGCGCGTACACGAACGGGACCCGCCCGCCGATCGCCGCGACCACGTCGATCCGCACGTCGCTGGCGTGCGTGCCCACCACCGCCTCGACCGTGCCGGACGCGACCAGGCCGGCCACCTCGGCCGCCACCTCGCGCCCCGGCCGCCCGCCGTCGACCAGCACCAGCTCGATCTGCCTGCCGAGCACGCCGCCCCGGGCGTCGACCTCCTCGGCGGCCAGCACCGCGCAGTTGATCGCGCACGGCCCCACCAGCCCGAGCACCCCCGACACGGGCACGACCAGGCCGATCCGGACCGCGTCCGAGGGGATGAGCCGGGCCTCGAAAGGATCGACGATCGCCGCCACGCCGACGAGTATCCTCCGAACTAGCTCTCCGGTGAAAGGACCTGATCTCTCATGGCTAAATCCGGGCTGGGGTCCTCACTCGCGTACGTGCTCAGCCGCGCCGAACGCGAGGTCACGCGCGGCCTGGCGGCGACCCTGGCCGGCGAGGACGTCACCGTCGAGCAGTGGCGCATCCTGCGCGCGCTGGCCGACGGCCGCGGCCACTCGATGGGGGAGCTGGCCGAGGCGGTGCTCATGCCGCACCCGACGCTCACCAAGGCGGTCGACCGGCTCATCGACCGGGCGCTGGTCCACCGGGGCGCGTCGGCGGGCGACCGGCGGCGGGTGGCGGTGTTCCTGGCCGACCGGGGGCGCGACCTGCTGGCCCGGGTGGACGGCGCGGTGGCCGACCACCACCGGGCCGTCGCCGCCGCGTTCGGCCAGGAGCGCACCGAGCGGCTGATGCGCGAGCTGGAAGAGCTGGCCGCGGCCCTCGACCGGGCCCCGGCGCCGGCCCCCGTCAGTCCAGCCAGTACGTGTCGTGGCGGATGAAGAACTCGGCCTTCTCCTCCTCGCTCTTGCCGGCCAGGTCGAGCAGCCCCTCGAAGTAGCCCTCGCGAGGGGCGCCGGGGGCGAAGTGCAGCAGCATGGTCGCGGGCTCGCCCGACTCGTTGCGGAAGGCGTGCACGCCGCCCTCGGGCACGTGCACCCAGTCGCCGGGGCGGGTGTCGATCCAGCGGCTGCCGTCGTAGATCCGCACCGATCCGTCGAGGATGTAGAACGACTCGGAGATCGACTTGTGGAAGTGGGGGCTCGGGCCGGACGGCTCGGGCCCCATCACCCAGCGGTAGAGCCCGAACTGGCCGTTGGTGGTGGCCCCGGTGGCCAGGTAGTGGGCGGTGTTGCCGGTCGGGTAGGTCAGCTCGGGGGCGTGCTCGTAGGGGCGGTACGTGGCGGACAGCTCGCCTTTGTCGCCCGAATAGCGTGGTTCCGGATAGGTCATGAGGCCATCCTGCCCGACCCGTCCGCGATCAGCTCTCGCGGTTCTTCCCGTCGTGGCCGGACCACAGCAGCAACGCCAGGCCCGCGACCGCGAGCCCCAGGTAGGCCGCCAGCGGCAGCTCCACGAACCGCCCCACGAACCCCCACTCCGTGTCGAACCAGACGCGCCCGGCGAACCCGCCGAGCCCCTGGATGATGGCCATGACCCCGATGAAACCCCTCATGACCACGACCGTCGCAGAACGGGACCCGCCCCGGCATCCGACCTTGGGCGGGTCACGTGCGACCAAAGTAGGTCAGGGGTAGAGGCCCCGCATGCTGTGGGCCTCGGCGACCCGGCCCACGCCGATCACGTGCGCCGCCTCCCGCAGCGTCAGCCCGCGCTCGGCGGACATCGACTTGACCTCGGCGAAGGCGCCCTCCATCAGGTCGCGCAGCTTCACCTCGACCTCACGGGAGCTCCAGGAGAAGGCCTGCATGTTCTGCACCCACTCCAGGTAGGACACGATCACCCCGCCCGCGTTGGCCAGGATGTCCGGCACGACGGTGGTGCCGTTCGCGGCCAGGATCTCGTCGGCCTCCGGCGTGGTGGGGCCGTTGGCGCCCTCCACGATCAGCCGGGCGCGCACGCGGGGCGCGTTCGCCTCGGTGATCACGCCTTCGAGCGCGGCCGGGACGAGCACGTCCACGTCCAGCTCGAACAGGTCGTCGTGGGCCATGGCGTCGGCGTGCGGGTAGCCGGCCACGCCGCCGGTCTCGGCCACCCAGGCGCGCACGCGGGCGACGTCGAGGCCGCCGGGCGCGTAGAGCGCGCCGGTGACGTCGGAGACGGCGACGACCTTGCAGCCCTCGTCGGACAGGTACTGCGCGGCCAGCGCGCCCACCTTGCCGAAGCCCTGCACGGCGACCGTGACGCCCTCCGGCGAGCGCCCGAGCGCGGCCAGGGCCGCGATCTGCACGCCGCGCGAGGTCGAGCCGGTGCGGCCGAGCGAGCCGCCGAGCGTCATCGGCTTGCCGGTGACCACGCCGGGCACCGAGTAGCCGGCGTTGACGCTGTAGGTGTCCATGATCCAGGCCATGGTCTGCTCGTCGGTGCCGACGTCGGGGGCCGGGATGTCCTTCTCCGGGCCGATCAGCGGCAGGATCTCGTTGACGTAGCGGCGGGTGAGCCGTTCGAGCTCGATCGTGGTCAGCGCGCCCGGGTCCACGGCCACGCCGCCCTTGGCGCCGCCGTACGGGATGCCGACCAGCGCGCACTTCCACGTCATCCACATCGCCAGGGCGGTGACCTCGTGGATGTCGGTGCTGGGATGAAAGCGGATGCCGCCCTTGGCGGGGCCGCGCGAGACGTTGTGCTGGACGCGGTAGCCCTGGACGACGTCCATGCGTCCGTCCTCGCGGCGCACCGGGACCGAGACGGTCAGCGAGCGGCGGGGCGTGGCCAGCATCGTGCGGAGGCCGTCGTCGAGCCCGAGGTGGGCGGCGGCCTGGTTGAGTTGGTGAAGAGCGGAGTCGAGCGCCTGTTGACCAGGTGTGATCAGCGCCGGCGTCTTTGACGGCACCATGATGCTCATGGTCGAGTTTCCTCCTGTATGCGCGCCCATTTTGTGGGAGAAGGCGCCGTTGCCTTCCCTCTTGAGCGTGTTGTCTCGATCATCCTAGGCCGGGCAGTTTGACCTTGCCTAGGTTATGAAGGGATATCCAAGCCGTTGATCAACGTGCTGGGAACGTGCCACTCTGGCAGGCTATCGAGCGAGAGTGTGCCGAATCGTCGAAAACCGGAGGGTTGGATGCCCGCACTCGTGGTTGGGCCGATGTTGCGTCACGTCGACTCGGTCAGTGCCTCGATCTGGGTGGAGACCAGCGAGCCCTGCACGGTCACCGTCGAGACGGCAGGCGGGGCTTATCGGTCGCCCACCTTCACCGTGCACGGTCACCACTACGCGATCGTGGATCTCGTTGACCTGTCCCAGGATATCGCCTCCTATTCCGTCAGCCTCGACGGGGACCAGGTCTGGCCGCTGGCGGGTCGCCCGGCCAGCCGGGTGCGGCTGCTGCCCGCCGAAGGGCCCCGCAGGCTGGCGTTCGGGTCGTGCCGCACGAGCGTGCCGCACGACTCGGCCCACGTCCGCACCCACGGCGACGACGTGCTGCGCGCCTACGGCGTGAGCCTCATGCGCGCCGACGAGGAGGAGTGGCCCGACCTGCTGCTGCTCCTCGGCGACCAGGTCTACGCCGACAGCCCCTCGCCCCAGATGCTCGACTACATCCACGCGCGCCGGACCACCGAGCCGCAGGGCGAGATCGCCGACTACGAGGAGTACGCCGAGCTCTACCGCCAGGCGTGGACCGACCCGGAGATCCGCTGGCTGCTGTCCACCGTGCCCACCGCCATGATCTTCGACGACCACGACCTGCGCGACGACTGGAACACCTCCCAGCCCTGGCGGGAGAAGATGGCCCTGACGAGCTGGTGGCCGCGCCGCGTGGTCGCCGGGCTCGGCGCCTACTTCGTCTACCAGCACCTCGGCAACCTGACGCCGGCCGAGCGCGCGGCCGACCCGCTGGTGCGCGAGCTCACCGAGGGCGACGGCGACGGCGGCCCGGCCCTCGACGCCTTCGCCGCCAAGGCCGACGCCGAGCCGAGCAGCAACCGCTGGAGCTACACCCGCGACCTCGGGCACACCCGGCTCATCATGATCGACACCCGGTGCGCCAGGCAGCTCACCCCCGGCGACCGGCGCATGCTCGACCCCGAGGAGTGGGCCTGGCTCCAGGAGCAGGCCGCCGCGCCGGCCGAGCGGCTGGTCATCGGCTCCTCGATCCCCTTCCTGCTGCCCGAGGGCGTGCACGGCGTCCAGAACTGGAACGAGGCGCTGTGCGACGGCAAGTGGGGCCGTACGGTGCAGCGGTGGTCGGAGCAGCTGCGCCAGGCCGTCGACCTGGAGCACTGGGCGGCCTTCCGGCGCTCGTTCGAGGACCTGGGCAGGCTGCTGGTCCGGCTCGGCAAGCCGGCGGTGATCCTGTCCGGCGACGTCCACTACTCCTACCTGGCCAAGGCCTCGGCCGGGCAGATCTACCAGGTCGTCTGCTCGCCGATCCGCAACCCGCTCAGCCGGCTGCTGCGCTGGGCCAACGTGCTCACCCAGTTCGGGCTGGCGACGCTGGTGGGCGGCCTGCTGGCGCGGCTGGCCGGCATCCCGCGCCCGCCGTTCCGCTGGCGGGTGACCAAGGGCCCGCTGTTCCAGAACGCGCTGGCCACGCTGACCTTCCCCGACACGATCACCTGGTACGAGTCGGCGGGCGACGGTGTCAGGCCGATCGACTCGGCCCGGCTGGCGTAGAAATGACCCATGACTGATGACCAGTACTCCAGGGCCGTGCCGTTCTACGACCTGTGGCACGAGGACGGGCACGTCCCCGAGATCCGCGAGTCGCTCCCGCCCCTGCTGAAGGGGGTGCGGGGCGGCGTCATGGAGATCGGCGCGGGCACCGGCCTGATCACCGAGGTGATCGTGCGCGCGACGGAGGGCGAGGTGTACGCCGTCGAGCCGGCGCCGGCCATGCGGTCGGTGCTGCTGTCGCGGCTGGCCGCCGACGAGCAGGCCCGGCGCCGGGTCACCGTGCTGGCCTGCGGGGCGCTCGACGTCGATGTGGACGAGCCGGTCGAGGCCGTCGTGATGATCTCGGTGCTGCAGGCGTTCCCGGCCGGGCGGCGGGAGGAGTTGTGGCGGGTGCTGGCCAGGCAGCTCGAACCGGGCGGGCTGCTGCTGTTCAACTGGCGCGAGCGGCCCGCGCCCACGCCGGGTGAGCTGGAGCTCATGGGGTCCTACCAGGTCGGGCGGCACGCCTACGAGGTCTGGGGCCAGGTGCTCGACGTCACCGGCGAGACCGTGCGCTCCCGTTTCCTCTACCGCATCAGGCAGCGCGGTGTGGTGATCAGCGAGGACGAGGTGACCAGCGAGGCCCACCGGCCCGGCGGCGACCGGCTCGCCGCCGAGCTGACGGCGGCCGGGTTCGTCGGGGACGAGGCCCCCGACGGCCTGTCCGCCTGGCGAAAGCAGCGAAAGGCGGCATAGCCCGAAAAAGGTGGAACCGGGCTTCCGGGTGCGGCCAACAACAGGGTGACCGCATGAGAGAGGACCGGATGTGGTGAGTGTCGAGGACACAACCGCAACGCTGGATGACTCGACCCTGATCGGGCATTCGCTGAGCGATCCTGAGCGTTTCGCCGCGCTGTTCGACCGGCACGCCGACGAGATCCACAGGTACGCCGCCCGCCGCCTGGGCGCCGAGCTGGCCGACGACGTGACGGGGGAGGTGTTCCTCGTCGCCTTCCGCGGCCGCGGCCGCTACGACCGCACCCTGCCCGACGCCCGTCCCTGGCTGTACGGCATCGCCACCAAGGTCGTGTCCCAGCACCGCAGGGCCGAACGGCGGCGCACCGCGGCCATGGCCAGGGTCGGCGCCGAGCGTCCTGGCACGTTCGACGAGCGCAGCGCCGACCGGGTCACCGCCGAGCAGCTCCAGCCCCGCCTGGCCAGGGCGCTGACCAGGCTCAGCGCGAGCGAGCGCGACCTGCTGCTGCTCGTGGCGTGGGCCGACCTGACCTACGAGGACGCCGCGCGCGCCCTCGGGGTTCCCGTCGGCACCGTCCGGTCCAGGCTGCACCGGCTCCGCGTCAAGGTACGCAGGGCGCTCGGCGGCATCGATCCCTTCGCAGAGGAGCCCCAGCATGGATGACGAGATCCGGACGTTCGCCGACGGCAGGCCGCCGGCGCCGCCGTACGAGCCGCAGGCCCGCGCGCGGGCCAGGGAACGACTGCTGGCCGAGGCGCGCGGCGGGCGGCGCCTGCGGCTGCCCAGGCTGGGCTGGCAGACGGCCGCGGCCTTCGGCGCCACGGTGGTCCTGGTCGGCGGCGTGGCGGTGGCGCTGTCCGGCCAGGGCGGGACGGACGCCCGCCCGGCCACCTCCGTGATGCTGTCGGCCGGCGAGCTGAACCCCCGGCCGGACCAGTTCATCCTGATCGAGTCCGACACCATGTACGGCTCGCAGTCGATCGACAGCTCCGGCGGGCAGAGCCGCTACCTCTACCGCCAGCACCGCAGGATCTGGAAGTCCGTGGACGGCAGCAAGGACGGCCTGCTGCAGATCGAGGGCCGCGAGCCGCGCCCCTGGCCGGGCGAGCCGCTGCCGGCGGAAGCCACGAGCCGGCGGGGCAGCGAGTGGAACCGGCTGGCCTCCTGCCCCGACCTGCGCGGCCCCTACCGCGACGACTACGCCTACCTGAGCACGCTCCCGGCCGACGCCACGGCCATGCGCGACCGCCTCTACCAGTCGGCGCCCAAGGGCGACAAGGACGTCGATCCCGACGCCGTCGCCTTCACCCGCGCCGGCGACCTCGTCAGGGAGAACTACCTGCCCAAGGCGCAGCGGGAGGCCCTGTTCGAGGCGGTGAAGGCGATCCCCGGCGTCGAGGCGGCCGAGGGCGTCGCCGACTCCTCGGGACGCGTGGGCGTGGCGCTGGGCCGGGTCGCCGACTGGGGCGTGCGCGAGGAGCTGATCTTCGATCCGGCCGGGCACACGTTCCTGGGCGAGCGGCAGGTCGTGGTCGACGCCAAGGCGGGCGCGCCCAAGGACAGTGTCGTGGCGCTGACGGCCCAGCTCGACGTCTCCGTGGTGGACGCGCTGCCGGAGGCCCCCGACGCCGCCGCCGACGCGAGCTGCATGCCGGAGACCCAGGCCCCCACGCCCATTCCGTCGGAGTCCGGCTCGACGACGGAGAAGCTGCCGACGGCCGAGGCGACGATCACGTTCACCCCGGAGCCGACCAGCGTGCCCGCGGTCGAGCCGACCGCCGAGCCGAAGCCGACGGTGACGCGTACCGTCACCCTTACCCCGATGGAGAGCGCCCCCGCCGGTTCGTGACCCCCAGCAGGCCCACAGGGCGCGCCGTCACGGCGGCGCGCCCGCGCAGGGTCGGCGGCCGTTTCCTGGAGGGCCGCCGGCCGTGGTACGGCGGGCGGCCTGACCAGGCGAAGCCGTGGGAGACCTAGAGCTCTTCGAGGACGGCGGCGAGCTGGTCGACCGCCCAGACCAGGTCCTCCTCGGAGATCACGATCGGCGGCGCGAGCCGGATCGTGGACCCGTGGGTGTCCTTGGCGAGCACGCCGCGCGCCATCAGCGCCTTGGAGACCTCGCGCCCGGTGCCGAGGGCCGGGTCGATGTCCACGCCCGCCCACAGCCCGCGCCCGCGCACCGCCACCACGCCCTTGCCGGCCAGCTCGCGCAGCCGCGCGTGCAGCACCTCGCCGAGCCGGGCGGCCCTGGCCTGGAACTCGCCGGTGTTCAGGATGTCGATGACGGCGATGCCGACCGCGCAGGCCAGCGGGTTGCCGCCGAACGTGGACCCGTGCTGGCCCGGCTTGATCACCCCGAGGACGTCCTCGTCCGCGGCGATGGCCGAGACCGGCACCACGCCGCCGCCGAGCGCCTTGCCCAGGATGTAGACGTCGGGGACGACGTTCTCGTGGTCGCAGGCGAACGTGCGGCCGGTGCGCCCAAGACCCGACTGGATCTCGTCGGCGATCATCAGCACGTTGTTCTCGGTGCAGATGCGCCGGACCTCGGTCAGGTAGCCGTCCGGCGGCACCAGCACGCCCGCCTCGCCCTGGATCGGCTCGACGAGCACGGCCACGGTGTTGTCGTCGATCGCCTCCCTGATCGCCTCGGCCGAGCCGTAGCGGACGATCTTGAACCCGGGCGTGTACGGCCCGAACCCGTCGTGCGCGTCGGGGTCGGTGGAGAAGCTGATGATCGTGGTGGTGCGGCCGTGGAAGTTGTCCTCCATCACGATGATGTTGGCCTGCTCCGGCGCGACGCCCTTGACCTCGTAGCCCCACTTGCGGGCCACCTTGATCGCGGTCTCGACGGCCTCGGCGCCGGTGTTCATCGGCAGGATCATGTCCTTGCCGGTGAGGTCGCCGAGCCCGGCGCAGAACTGGGCGAACTGGTCGTGGTAGAAGGCCCGGCTGGTCAGCGTGAGGTTCTTAAGCTGCTCCTGGGCGGCCTCGATGATCTTCGGGTTGCCGTGGCCGAAGTTCAGTGACGAGTAGCCCGACAGGCAGTCGAGATAGCGCTTGCCCTCGACGTCGGTGACCCACGCGCCGTGCGCCTCGTGGATGACCACGGGCAGCGGATGGTAGTTGTGCGCGCTGCGGCGCTCGCTTACTTCGATCAGCTCTGCGCTGGTGCTCATGTTACTTCTCCCCCCTGATCTCCAGTGTGCAGCACTTGGGACCGCCGCCCGCCTTGCGCAGCTCCGACAGCTCGACCGGGATCACCTCGTAGCCGTGCCGCTTGAGCTCCAGCTGGAGCCCGGACGCCTCGGAGTTGATCACCACGTTCCGGCCGTCGCTGACCGCGTTGAGGCCGAGCACCTCGGCGTCCTCGGCGGTCGCGATCACCGCGTCCGGGAACATCGCGCGCAGCACCTCCTGGCTGCCCTGGGAGAAGGCGCCGGGGTAGTAGGCGACGTTGCGGCCGTCGAGCGGGAACAGCGCGGTGTCCAGGTGGTAGAAGCGCGGGTCGACCAGCTTCAGCGAGACGACCGGGCGGCCCAGGTACTCCTGCGCCTCCTGGTGGGCGACCACGTCGGTGCGGAAGCCGGTGCCGGCCAGGATGACGTCGTCGAGGGTGAGGAAGTCGCCCTCGCCCTCGTTGACGTGCGTGGGCTCCAGCGTCGGGTAGCCGCGCTCGACGAACCAGCGCAGGTAGGCCGGGCCCTCGGGGCCGCGCTCGGGGAAGGTGAAGCGGGCGCCGTAGACCCGGCCGCCGACGACCAGCGCGCCGTTGGCGGCGAACACCATGTCGGGCAGGCCCTCGATCGGGTCGATGAGGCTGACCTGGTGCCCGAGCTCCTCGTACGCCGACTTCAGCCCTTCCCACTGCCGGATCGCCACCTCACGGTCGGCGCCGGCCTCGGGGTCCATCCACGGGTTGATGGCGTACTCGACCGCGAAGTAGTCCGGGCGGCACATGAGGAAGTGTTTGGGCATGCAGGGCTCCGTCGTCGTCAGTTCAGGGGAAGTTCCCGTGTCGGGGGAGACGGGGACAGCCTAAGAATTGACGTTTGCGCAGGCCAAGCGGTGCGCATTGCGCGTTGGCGCAGGTCTGTTGCGTCTATCGGCCGGTGACGTGCGATCCGTTGCGCGAGTCCGTCAGGGCGGCTCCCGGCGGGATGTCCACCAGCCGCGACAGCACGATCGAGCTCTTGGTCCGCACCACGAAAGCCTCCGCCGCGATGCGCTCGATGACCCGCTCGACGTGCCGCACGTCGGTGGCCCTGATGTGCAACAGCGCGTCGGCCTCGCCGGTGATCGTGGCCGCCGCCACCACCTCGGGGAACCTGGCCACGGCCAGGGCGATGTCCGACGGCTTGGTCTTGCCCTGGCAGAACAGCTCGACGTACGCCTCGGTGGTCCAGCCGAGGGCCTGCGGCGCGACCCGCGCGCTGAAGCCGGTGATCGCCCCGCTCTTCTGCAGCCGGTCGACCCGCCGCTTGACGGCCGACGCGCTCAGCCCCACCTGCTGGCCGATGTCCGCGTAGGTCGCGCGGGCGTCGTCGACGAGCGCCGCGATGATGTCACGATCGAGCCGGTCCAGTTCCACGGGCTCTGTATACCGCCTGGCCAGGCTGGCGCGCGACGAGCGCCGCGCGGGAGACTGGGCGTTCGGTCCACTGCCGGAGGATTGCCGCCACATGAATATCGCACGTTTTCCCGAGGGTTTCGTCTGGGGGGTCTCGACGTCGGCCTTCCAGATCGAGGGCGGCACGACCGCCGACGGCCGCGGGCCGTCCATTTGGGACGCCTTCGCCGGTGGCCCGGCCGATGCCTGCGACCATTACCACCGATATCGCGAGGACGTCTCGCTGATGAAAGAGCTGGGAATGGCCGCGTACCGGTTCTCGGTGAGCTGGCCGCGCATTCTTCCGGACGGCTCGGGAAAGGTGAACACGGCCGGTCTCGACTTTTATCAGCGGCTGGTCGACGCGCTGCTGGAGGCGGGCATCACGCCGTTGGCCACCCTTTATCACTGGGATCTGCCGCAGGCGCTGGAGGAGCGCGGCGGATGGCCGTCCCGCGACACCGCCCGCTGTTTCGCGGACTACGCGGCGATCGTGGCCGAGCGGCTCGGCGACCGGGTCGGCACCTGGTTCACCGTGAACGAGCCGTGGGTGGCGGCCTTCGTCGGCCACGGCTCGGGCGTGCACGCGCCGGGCCGCCGGTCGGCCGCCGAGGCGTTCAGGAGCGCCCACCACCTGCTGCTCGCCCACGGCCTGGGCGCCCAGGCCCTGCGCGCCGCCGGGGCCGCCGAGGTGGGGGCCGTGCTCAACTTCTCGCCCGTGCTGACGCCGGCCCAGGTCGGCGACTTCGACCGGCCGCTGTCGGAGGAGGACGCCGAGGCCGTGGCCAGGATCGACGCGCTCGTCCACCGGCAGTTCCTCGACCCGATGCTGCGCGGCGCCTACCCCGCCGACCTGCTGCCGGTCATCGAGGAGCACGCCGGGCTCGGGCACGTCCACGACGGCGACCTGGCCGACATCGCCCAGCCGCTCGACCTGCTCGGCGTCAACTACTACGCGCCGGCCGTCGTCCAGGCGCAGCCCGGCGAACCGGCCGACCCGGCTTATCCGGGAAGCGCGGGCGTGCTTTTCAGCACCATTCCCACGGCGGTCACCGCGATGGGCTGGCCGATCGTCCCGAACGCCCTGTCGCTGTTACTGCGGCGGCTCACCGGCGAATATCCGGAACTCGAACTGATGATCACCGAGAATGGCGCGGACTTCGTCGACACGGTCACTCCCGACGGCATTCACGACGTCGATCGCGTGCATTTCATCGAGGAACACCTGCGGGCCCTGCGGACCGCCGTCGAGGAGGGCGCCAACGTCCGCGGATATCTCGCCTGGACGCTGCTCGACAATCTCGAATGGGCCGAGGGGTACCGGCGCAAGTTCGGCCTCGTGCACGTCGACTTCGACACCCAGCGCAGGCGGCCCAAGGACAGCGCATTGTGGTACCGCGACGTCATCAGGCGCAACGGCCTGACCGAGGCCCCGCCCAGGCGTCCCACGCTGGAGACGGTGGCCGCCCGCGCCCGCGTCTCCCGGGCCACGGTCTCCCGCGTCGTCAACGGCGAGGCGTCGGTCAGCCCCGAGGTGCGCTCCACGGTCCTGCAGGCCGTCAAGGAGCTCGGCTACGTGCCCAACGCCGCCGCCCGCAGCCTGGTGACGCGGCGCACCGACACCGTCGCGCTCGTGCTGTCGGCCCCCAGGCGCGCCGCCGACCCGATGGTCGCGGCCGTCGTCCAGTACGTGACGAGCCTGCTGGAGGGCGCGGGCAAGCAGATCACCCTCATGCTCGCCGACACCGCCGAGAGCCGGCGCCGCATCGTCCGGCACGCCGAGGCGCGCCTGGTGGACGGCGTCGTCCTGCTGCCGCCCGAGCGGGGCGACACCCTGGCCGAAGGGCTCACGCGCACCGGCGTGCCGCTCGTGCTGCTGGGCCGGCCGCCGGTCGCCTCGCTGGTGCCGTACGTGGACGCCGACAACGCCGCGGGCGCGGCGGCGGCCACCGAGCACCTGCTGGCCACCGGCCGCCGCCGGATCGGCATGATCTGCGGCCCGATGGACCTGGTCGCCACTCAAGACCGGCTCGCCGGTCACCGCGCGGCCCTCGACCGCGCCGGGCTGCGGCCCAGACTGGCGATCGGCGACCTGACCCGGGCCTCCGGCACGGCGGCGGCCGGCCAGCTCCTCGGCGACGCCCCCGACCTGGACGCGATCTTCGCGGCCGACGACCAGATGGCGATCGGCGCCCTGTCGGCCGCCCGCGCCGCGGGCCGGCGGGTGCCCGACGACCTGGCGATCGTGGGCTTCGACGACATCGACGCCGCCTCGGCCACCACCCCGGCCCTCACCACCGTCCGGGTGCCCGTGACCGAGCAGGCGCTGGCGCTGGCGCGGCTGCTGCTGTCGCGGCTGGAGGGCCGGAGCACCACGCCGGTCGTCCTGCCCACCCGGCTGATCGTGCGGGAGTCGGCCTAGATCTGCCGCTCGAACAGGCTCGGGAAGACCTTGGACACCTTCGACAGCAGGTACTCGCCGTAGGTGCCGGTGAAGTCGACCTGGCCGTCCCAGCGCTCGCCGGCGGCGTAGGGGAGGGGCGGCACCACGCTGTCCCAGCCGGGGTCGAAGAAGAACGGGTAGCTCAGGCGCTCGTTGCCGCTGCGGTTGCGCACGCGGTGCGGGGTCGAGCGGTAGCGGCCGCCCGTGAGCTTGTCGAGCATGTCGCCGATGTTGCAGACGAACGTGCCCGGCAGCGGCGGCGCCTCGATCCAGCCGTCCGCCGTCCGGACCTGGAGGCCGCCGTTGGCGTCCTGGAGGAGCAGGGTGAGCAGGCCGTAGTCGGTGTGCTCGCCCACGCCCCAGGTCTCGTCGTCGTCCGGGGGCGCGGGCGGGTAGTGGAAGATGCGGAACAGGACGGTCGGGTCGGCGGTGTAGCCGGTGCGGAAGTAGCCCTCGTCCAGGCCCAGGCTGAGCGCGATCCCCGACATGACCGCCTGCGCGACCCCCGTCATCGTGTCCAGGTAGGCGAGCACGGCCTCGCGCAGCTCGGGCACCTGGATCGGGAACTGGTTGGGGCCGTGCAGCGGGAGCGGGCCGGGCGGCTGCTCGGCGCCGAAGTAGACGCCCTCCTTCAGGTCCGGACGCCCCGAGGTCAGCTCGCCGCCCACCGGGAAGAAGCCGCGCCAGGCCGGGCCGCCGCGGTCCATCGAGATCTCGTCCTTGACCTCCTCGGGCAGCGCGAAGAAGCGCCTGGCGGCGGCGTCGAGCCGGTCGAGGAGCTCCTGCGGCACGCCGTGCCCGCGGACGTAGAAGAAGCCGCTGTCCCGGCAGGCGGCGCCGATCGCCGCGCCGACGGCCTGCCTGTCGCCGCCCGGGGTGTCGCCGAGCAAGGGGGAGATGTCGATCACCGGCAATTCGCGCACCGTCTCATTGTCCCCCAGCCCGGGGACGGCGGGCCGGGCCCTGGGTACGCCCGCCGCCCCGAGGAGGGCCCTGAGCGGGGTCAGGTCGTCGAGAAGGTGAACCAGTTGACGTTGACGAAGTCGGCGGGCTGGCCGCTGCTGAAGGTCAGGTAGACGGTGTGCGTCCCGGTCACGCCGCTGATGTTGGCGGGGACCGTGCGCCAGCTCTGCCAGCCGCCCGTATTGGCCAGCGCGAAGTCGCCGATCGGCGGGGCGGACGGGCTGTCCAGCCGCACCTGCACCAGCCCGCTCACGCCGGCCGCCGCTCCCGACGCCACCCTGGCCTTGAACTGGCGGGCGGGCTCGGAGCCGAAGTTCACCCCGTCGTAGCGCAGCCAGTCGCCGCCCGCGATGGCGCCGACGTTCTGGCCGCCGCCGGTGTCGGTGGTGGTCTCGACGATGGTGCCCGACTGGGCCTGGTAGCGCTCGGCCTGGATGGTGGAGCGCGCGTCCACGCCGCCCGGGACGGTCGGGGTCGCCGTCGGCGTGGAGACCGTGCCGCTCTGCCAGACGGCCACGTAGTCCACCAGCAGCGGGTGGCCGGGGACGGTCGCCGCCGTCGGCGTGCCGGTGCCGGCCAGGGCGTTGGGGAACGCGCCGCCCATGGCCAGGTTGAGCAGCAGGAAGTAGCCGCCGTGCCCGGTCATGTTGCTCCAGGTGGTGGCGTCGAGCTGGTTCTGGCTCACGCTGTGGAACTGCTGGCCGTCGACGTACCAGCGGAGCTGGTTCGGGCTGGCGGCGCGGTCCCACTCGAAGCGGTAGGTGTGGAAGGCCGACTGGCAGGACGATCCGGGGCAGGCCCGGCTCGCGCCCAGGCCGGTCGTCTCGTTGCAGGGCCCGCCGGGGCTGACGCCGCAGTGGAGCACGCCCCACACCGAGTTGATGCCGTTGACGTTCTCCATGATGTCGAACTCGCCGATGCCCGGCCAGTTCCAGTAGTTCCCCCGGTACGGCGCCCCGAGCGCCCAGAACGCCGGCCAGTAGCCGAGCGCCGCCTGCCCGGTCACGTCCGGCATCTGGATCCGGCCCTCGATCCGCAGGACGCGCCCGGCGGCCGGCTTGAAGTCGGCCCGCCTGGTCTCGATGCGGGCCGAGGTCCACTCGCCCGAGCCGCTGCGCAGGGGCGTGATGCGCAGGTTGCCGGAGCCGTCGAGGCTGACGTTGGAGGTGCTGGAGGTGTAGTTCTGGATCTCGCCGGTGCCCCAGTTGCCCGGCCCGCCGGGGTAGCCGTGCCCGGTGTCGATGATCCACTCGGCGGACGAGGGCGGCGTGCCCGCCGAGCCGTTGAAGTCGTCGGACCAGACCAGCGACCAGCCGGACGGCGTGGACGGCACGGACGCCGAGGCGCTGACGGCCACTTTGACGAGCAGGCCGGTGAGTGCCACGAGCACCACCGCCACGGCCACCAGGCGGCGCCTGTGCCGGATCTCTGTTGTCATCCCTGCTCCATGGGGGGTGGTGGAGTCGAGTGAGAGAGCGCTCTCTTGACGCGACGTAAACACGGTGCTGACCGCGTGTCAATATGGGAGAGCGCTCTAGAGCAGGTCGACGGACGACGTCCCGGCGGCCTCGAACGCCGCCCGCCAGAAGCGCTCCAGCAGCGGGAACCGGTCGGGGTCGGACTTCTTCGCCCGCAGGAATCCGTGCACCACCACCGCGTACCCGGACAGGTCGGGCAGCAGCCGCGCGTCCCGCAGTTCCTCGATCTTCCGGCCGCGGGCGGCCTCGCTCAGGTCCAGCTCGCCGACGTCCAGGTCGCCGTGGTCGTTGAGCAGGTCGCTGAACACGATGAGCCGGTGCTCCCTGTCCGGCTGCCGCAGCGCGCCGAGCTGCTTGACCGCGTACCGCAGGGCGCCCAGGACGTCCGAGCCCCGGCCCTCCTTGGGGCAGTCGAGCAGCTCGGCCGCCCGGGGGAGCACCTGCGTGATCCGGCGGGCCCTGACCCGGTCCTCGACCACGGGGTCGTCGCCGGGGTTCTCGGTGCGGGTGGCGGCGATGGGCACCGGGTCCTCGCGGCACGCGCTGCTCTCCGAGTCGCCGGTCACCGCCGCGAAGCCGATCCAGTCGCAGCCCTTGGCGAACCCCGGCAGCTCGGATTCGACGTCGTTCCCCGCGGTCACCGGGTCGGCGTAGCCCGTCGAGTCGACGACCGCGCCGCACACCGGGCCCGGATCCGTGCCGCACCCGCTCACCGGGCCCGCGGCCAGCGCCAGCACCACCACGACCCGCCCGGACAGGCTCGTCATCGGCGCCCTCCGGCCGGGGAAGTCGGCGCGCCCGTCCGGCGGGTTTCCTCGGCTGAACGGCCGCGGCAAGAACGCCATCCGCGTCTCCTGGCTCCGGCCGGACCGGACCTCGGCTCGAATGTCCCTGAATTTCAGACTAGTCCGTCATGTCCTTTTCTGGCGGGGCGATTCGGCGCCCGCACGCGAAACGGCGGCCACCGGCGCCCTGATCGGGAGCCCGTGACCGCCGTCGTGTCCGGAGGGGGAGGTGGCCGCTCAGCCCTTCTCCGCCTCGCCGGTGGCCTGTTCGAGCGCGTCCTCGGGCGAGGCCTCAAGGTCCTGCTCGGCGTCGGCGCCGGCCTGCGCAGAGGCCTTGTCCAGGCGCACCCAGCTCGTCACGCTCTCCACCGCGAACAGCACGAACAGGTACGCCGTCAGCACCGCGAGCACCGGCGTCAGCCAGCCCAGCGCCGCACCGGCACCGATGATCAGCAGGCGCAGCTCCCAGCCGAGCCCCGCGTGGAACACCCACGCGGGCGGCCAGATGCTCTGCCGGGTGCGGTAGACGGTGTCGTAGGTGTGGTAGCCCACGACGTAGACCAGCACGAACAGCAGCCACTTCGGCGCGCCGGCGGCCAGGCCGATCGCGATCATGGCGAGGAACTCGGTGCCGCGCAGCAGCGGCGGGGTGAGCCAGTCGAAGCGGCCGAGGTGGTCGCGCGGCGCGGTCGGCAGCACGAGCAGCAGTGTGATGGCCACCGGCACGAGCAGCAGCGGCCCCTTGTCGGGCAGCCCGACGACGGTGACGGCGACGACGGCGAGCAGCGCCACGAGCGTGGCGGGCACGGGCGGCAGGCCCTTGCCCAGCTTGCCCGCGAGGGCGTGCACGAGCGGGCCGTCGTCGCGGTAGGCGAGCAGGCGGGCGGTCTGGATGCGGCGGCGTTCCTCGTCGGGGTCCGGCGTGGGGGTGGCCATGGCCTGCGGTTGAGTGATCATACGAGCGACCTCATGAGGCGTCCGGTGAGGGTGTAGGCGGCGGCGACGGAGCCCCAGATCACGAGGGTGAGGAAAGTGATCCGGGCGTCGAAGAGGGCGGCGGTGATCGCGATGGCCGCGAACCGCTCGCCGATGGGGAACACGATCATCTTCCGCGCCCAGTGGACCGCGCGGAACTTGCCCGCCCTGGTCCACATCTTGAGCACGCCGCGCAGGCCCTGGCTGCGCTCGACCTTGCGCCGCTCCAGCGCCCTGCGCAGGTCGCGGTCGTCGGGGGCGTCGAGCGGGAGGGTGGGCAGCTGCCCGGGCGGCTTGCGCCGGTTGGAGATGCCGAAGGAGAAGTCGAGCAGGTGGCGTACGGACTGGAGCCCGATGGCGGCCAGCGCCAGGATCCAGATGTCGTCGCCGTTGCCCGAGACGACCCAGCCGACGGCCAGGCCGGCGAAGACCACGTATTCCTTGAAGCGGTCGAAGGTGGCGTCGAGCCAGGCCCCCAGCACGCCGAACTTGCGGGCGTACCGGGCCACCTGCCCGTCGACGCAGTCGAAGACGAAGGCGAAGTAGATCAGCAGGCCGCCGGCGACCATCCACGGCCGGTCGCCGGTGGCGAAGCAGGCGGCGGCGGCCACGCCGAGCAGGATCGAGATCAGCGTCACCTGGTTGGGCGTGAGCCCGCGCCGCGCCGCCCAGCGGGCGATGAAGCGCGAGTAGGTGGAGACGAAGTAGGTGGTGAAGAAGCCGTCGGCGCCCTTGACCGCGTTGTTGAGCCGGGCGCGGTCCTCGTTCATGCCGGCCATCTCGGCACCGGCCTCGTTGACCTCCTCCGGCGTGCTCACCCGGCGGTAGAACAGGTCGCGGCGGCCGCGCACGCCGACCGACACGCCGTTGCGCACCAGGCCGAACACCACGAGCTGGACGAGGTCGTCGTCCGCGCCGAAGCGGTCGGCCATGAGGGCCAGCTCGCGGCAGGTCTGCGCGAGCACGGGGGCGTTGCGGGCGCTGATGTGCAGCGGGCCGAGCAGCACCGCGTTGGGCCTGGTCACCGCGTGGTTGGCGGTGCCGACCGACACGACGCGCGACTTGCCGACGCGCGCGCGCACCGGCAGCCCTTCGAGCCGGCCGTAGCCGATCTCCGGGTCGGCCTCGTCGATCGGTACGGTGTCCTCCTGCGCCTCCTCGGTCACCTCCAGACGCGGTTCCTTGGCCACGAGCGCCAGCGCGCCGCGCTTGGCCTTGGTGATCTGGTAGATCAGCTCGTCGTGGACGACCGAGTTCTGGGGGATGATGAAGAGGCTCTCCGTTGCCGATTCTGCGACGTCGGCCAGGGCGCGAAGGGCGGCGGCCACGTCGCCGGTCTCGATCGTGGCGGGCCGCGGGTCATAGGAGACGAGCTGGCTGCGCAGCCGCTCGGCCACGGTGGGATTGCCGGGCAGCGCGGCCAGCCTCAGGCCGGTCGGAGAGGTGTCGGGGCCGGGCGAAGAGCCCAGCAGGACCACGCGGGTCATGACTCCCTTTCGAGGCAGTAGCGGGGGGTTGAACAACGGGTGATGCGGGGACAGACGTCAAAGTCTAGTGACGGCAGGGCAAACTCGCGTCACCAGAGCATGCCCGGAACATGCCGCGCGTGCGGCCGTAAGATGGGCAAGTGAGTCTCTACCGCGACGAAGGCGTCGTCCTGCGGACGCAGAAACTCGGTGAGGCCGATCGCATCGTCACCGTTCTGGCCAAGCGCACCGGCAAGATCCGGGCGGTGGCCAGGGGCGTGCGCCGCACCAAGTCACGCTTCGGCGCGCGGCTGGAGCCGTTCACGCACGTCGACCTCCAGCTCCACACCGGCCGCACGCTCGACGTGATCACCCAGGCGGAGACCATCAGGCCCTACGGCGAGGCGCTGGCCGTCGACTACCCCCGTTACACCGCCGGCAGCGCCATGCTGGAGACGGCCGACCGGCTGACCCACGGCGAGAAGGAGCCGGCGCTGCGGCAGTTCCTGCTGCTGGTCGGCGGCCTGCGCACGCTGTCCGAACGCGCCCACGAGGCCAGGCTGGTCCTCGACGCGTACTTCCTGCGCTCGCTGGCGGTGGCCGGTTACGCGCCCGCGCTGGAGGCGTGCGCCAAGTGCCAGGCCCCGGCGGTCAGGGCCTTCGCCATCGTCGCGGGCGGCGTGGTGTGCGGGGCGTGCCGTCCGGCGGGCTCGGCGGTGCCGGCGGGGGAGACGATCGGGCTCATGACGGCGCTGCTGCGCGGCGACTGGGCCACCGCCGACGCCTCGGAGTCGCGCCACCGCAGCGAGTGCAGCGGTCTGGTGGCCGCATATCTGCAATGGCATCTGGAACACGGAATACGCTCTCTGCGACACGTCGAAAGGGAGCATGCGTGAACGTCCGGCCTCCGACCCCTCATCCGTCAGGCGCCACACCGCCGCCGATCCCGCGTGACCTCGTGCCCCGGCACGTCGCCATCGTGATGGACGGCAACGGCCGCTGGGCCAAGGCACGCGGCCTGCCGCGCACCGAAGGGCACAAGGCGGGCGAGTCCTCGCTGTTCGACGTCATCGAGGGGGCCCTTGAGCTGGGCGTCCCCTACCTGAGCGCCTACGCCTTCTCCACGGAGAACTGGAAGCGCTCGCCCGACGAGGTGCGCTTCCTGATGGGCTTCAACCGCGACGTCATCAGGCGGCGGCGCGACGAGCTCAACGCCATGGGCGTGCGGGTGCGCTGGGCGGGCCGGCCGGGGCGGCTGTGGAAGAGCGTGATCTCCGAGCTGCAGAGCGCCGAGGAGATGACCCTCGGCAACAGCAAGCTGACGTTGCAGTTCTGCGTCAACTACGGCGGCCAGGCCGAGATCGTCGACGCGGCGGTCAAGCTGGCGGCCGACATCGCGGCCGGGCGGGTCAAGCCGTCGAAGGTGAGCGAGAAGGTGTTCGCGCGCTACCTCGACGAGCCGGAGATCCCGCCGGTCGACCTGTTCCTGCGCTCCTCGGGCGAGCAGCGCTTCTCGAACTTCCTGCTGTGGCAGTCGGCCTACGCCGAGATGGTCTTCCTCGACCGGCTCTGGCCCGACTTCGACCGCCGCGACCTGTGGGCGGCGTGCGAGATCTACGCCAAGCGCGACCGCCGCTACGGCGGCGCGATCCCCAACGAGGTCACCGGCGCCTAGCGAAACCCCGGGGTTCACCCCTGCTGAGCTGCCGCGCTGGACAGTGACTATACGCCGATATAGCGTGCTACTCGTTCGGGTAGTCAACTGTACGAGCGAACAGTCACGAGGCAGATCATCATGAGCGACGCCATCTCGGTGGCCGCACTCGTCAAGGCGTACGGCCGGACCAGGGCCCTCGACGGGCTCGACCTGAGCGTGCGCACCGGCGAGGTGCACGGCTTCCTGGGCCCCAACGGCGCGGGCAAGAGCACGACCTTCCGGATCCTGCTCGGCCTCGCGCGGGCCGACGCGGGCAGCGTCCGCCTGCTCGGCGGCGACCCCTGGCGCGAGGCCGCCGAGCTCCACCGCCGCCTGGCGTACGTGCCGGGCGACGTCACGCTGTGGCCCGACCTGTCCGGCGGCGAGGTGATCGACCTGCTGGGCCGGCTGCGCGGCGGCCTCGACCGCGGGCGCAGGAAGGACCTGCTCGACCGGTTCGGCCTCGATCCGCGCACGAAGGGCCGGGCCTACTCCAAGGGCAACAGGCAGAAGGTCGCGCTGGTCGCCGCGCTCGCCTCCGACGCCGAGCTGCTGCTGCTCGACGAGCCGACCTCCGGGCTCGACCCGCTCATGGAGGAGACGTTCCGGGAGGTCGTCAGGGAGGAGCGGCGGCGCGGCGACCGTACCGTGCTGCTGTCCAGCCACGTCCTGTCGGAGGTCGAGGCGCTGTGCGACCGGGTCACGATCATCCGCGACGGCCGCGCGGTCGAGAGCGGCACCCTGGCCGGGCTGCGCCACCTGACCCGCACCACCGTGCACGCCGAGCTCGACCGGCCCGCCGAAGGGCTGGCCGGGCTCCCCGGCGTGCACGGTCTGCGCGCGGAGGGCGGCCGGGTGCGCTTCGACGTGGACGCCGACGCCCTCGGCCCGGCGCTGCGCAGCCTGACCGCGGCGGGCGTGCGCACCCTGGACAGCCGCCCGCCCACGCTGGAGGAGCTGTTCCTGCGCCACTACGCGGCCGGCCGGCCGGCGGAGGCCGTGCGATGAGCGGCACGTGGACGCTCGTCCGCCTGGCGCTGCGCCGCGAGCGCGCCATCGCCCCCTGGTGGCTCCTGCTGCTGGTGGCCCTGAGCCTGGCCATGGTCGGCTACATCAACCGCAACATGGGCACCTACGAGCTGAAGCTGGCCTACACCGAGGTCGTCCGCCGCTACGCCTTCTTCCGTGCGCTCGGCGGCGGGGTCGTCGAGCCGCGCCTGGAGGTGCTGGCGACCTGGCGCAGCGGCGGCTTCCTCTACGTGATCAACGCGTTCGCCGCCCTGACGACCGTGATCAGGCACACCCGCAGGGAGGAGGACGCGGGCCGGACCGAGCTGGTCCGCGCGGGCGTGGTGAGCCGCCGGGCGCCGCTCGGCGCGGCCCTGCTGGTGGCCGGGGCGACCAGCCTGGCCGGCGGGGCGCTGACCGCCGCCGCCCTGCTCGCCGCCGGCCTCCAACCCGTCGGCACGCTCGCCTACGGCGCCGCCGTCGTGGTGGCGGGGTGGGTGTTCGCGGGCGTCGGCGCCGTCGCCGCGCAACTGGCGCGCGACGCCCGCACCGCCACGGTCATCGGCCTGTACGCCCTCGGCCTGGCCTACGTCCTGCGCTACGCCGCCGACGCGAGCGACCGGCCGTGGCTGAAGGCCCTGTCGCCGCTCGGCTGGAGCCACCTGGTGGACGCCTACCGGGCCGACCGCTGGTGGCTGCTCGGCGTCTCCACCCTGGCCGCCGGGGGGTTGTGCGCGCTGGCGTACGCGCTGCTCGGCCGCCGGGACCTGGGCTCGGGCCTGCTGCCGGAACGGCCGGGCAAGCAGGAGGCCCCCCGGCTGCGCGGCCCGGTCTCCCTGGCCCGGCGGCTGCATCGCGGCCTGCTGCTGAAGTGGGCGGCGGGGACGGCGGCGTTCGCGGCGATGGGCGGCGCGATGGGCCCGCTGGCCAAGGACGTGCTGGCCCACCCGAGCGTCGTGGTCGCCAACATCACGAACCTGCTCGGCGTCCCCGCGGCGGACGCCCTCGACGGCTACATGTGGTACTACCTGCTGATCCTCGCCTACGGCAGCGCTCTCTACCCGGTGCTCATGGTCGTGCGGCTGCGTACGGAGGAGACCTCGGGCCGCGCCGCCCAGGTGCAGGCCACGCCCCTGACCCGGGTCCGCTGGGCGGCCGGGCACCTGGCGGTGGCCGCGCTCGGCACGGTCGCGCTGCTCGCGCTCGCCGCCCTCGTCTTCAGCGCCGTGTACGCCGCGCTCCTCGGCGACTTCGCCGGCACCGCGCCGCGCTTCCTGGCCGCCGCCCTGAGCCAGGCCCCGGCGGCGTGGTGCGTCGGCGCGGTCTGCGTGGCGGCCTACGGGCTGCTGCCCCGGGCGAGCGTGCCGCTGTGCTGGGCGGCCTGGATCCTGACCGCCCTGCTCGGACAGGTCGTCGCGCCCTTCTACGGGGTGTGGGGCGGCACGCCGTTCGAGCCGTTCCACTACCTGCCGAACATCATGGCGGGGCAGGCGTTCGGCACGGCGCCGGAGCTGACGCTGCTCGCGCTGACGGCCGCGCTCACGGCCGGCGGGCTGCTCGCCCTGCGGCGGCGCGACGCCGGCTGAGGAGACCGTGGCGTCGCGGCGGTATCCGGAATTCTGGCACGAGGGTCAGGCTGAGAGCCGGTGAAGGCGGGTACAACCCGTTCCCCCACGATGAAGGAGGGCCGATGATCCCAGGTTGCGGCTCGTGCAACTGTTCCGACGTCTTCGCCACCGCCAAGCCGCCGTGGTGGCAGACGTCCAGCGAAGCACCCTGAATCACCCGCACCTGCCGCCCGTCCCCCGATCGCCGCGGGGACGGGCGGTTCGCGTGCGGGACGGTCAGGCGCGGCGGCGGGCCCGGTAGGCGGCGACGTGCATGCGGTTGCCGCAGGTGCGGCTGTCGCAGTAGACCCGCGAGCGGTTGCGGGACTCGTCGACGAACACGCGGTCGCAGTCGGGGGCCGAGCAGGTGCGCAGGCGCTCCATCTCGCCCTCCACCAGCAGGTGCGCCAGCGCCACGCCGCAGTCGGCGGCCACGTGCTCGGCCAGGGAGGCGTCGGTGGCGAAGTAGTGCACGTGCAACGGGTGGCCGTCGTGCTCGGTCAGCCTGGGCGTGATGCGCGTCTCGGCGAGCAACGCGTTGAGCGTGCGCACGGCGCTCGCCACGTCGGAGGCCGTGAACACCCGGTGGAACGCCTCGCGCACCATGCGCACCTGGCCGAGGTCGCGGGCGGTCAGCGCGCCGATGCCGCTGATCTGCCGGGACTCCACGAAGGCTTGCAACTCGGCCAGGCTGGCCAGACCGTCGTCGCCGCCGGTGGACGGCGAGGTGTTGACCAGGTCGACAACGGTCGCCAAAGAATGCACCATGTCATGGCCAAACGGCATGTTGACTCCTGTCGGGGCCGGTTCTAGCGTGGTCGCAGCGTATCTCTCCCATGGGACTCCGGGGGTTTCCGTGAGTGCATATCGGCGTATCGTCCTGATCGCGATCGCCGGAGCACTGATCATCTCCACCTCCGCGCCCCTGGTGCGGCTGTCCGGGGCGTCGCCCGCGACGTCGGCGTTGTTCCGCTGCGCGTACGCGGCGCCGCCCATGGTGCTGCTCGCCTGGCTCGAACGGCGGAAGCTGGGGCCCCTGCCCTGGCGGAACGCGCTGCCGGCCTGGGCGGCGGGCGTGCTGTTCTCGCTCGACCTGCTGTTCTGGCACCAGTCGATCAAGCTGGTCGGCGCGGGCCTGGCGACCGTGCTGGGCAACCTGCAGGTGTTCATCGTGGCCTTCGCCGCCTGGGGCCTGTTCCGCGAGCGCCCGTCCAACCGGCTCATGGCGAGCACGCCGATCGTCTTCGGCGGGGTCGTGCTGATCTCCGGGGTGTTCGACGGCGCGGCGTACGGGCTCGACCCCGTCATGGGCGCCGTCACCGGGCTGGCGACCTCCGTCGTGTACGCGGCCTACCTGCTGCTCATGAAGGCCGGGCCGGGCCGGACGGCCGGGCCCCTGGCGCACGCGACCGTCGTGGCCACCGTGCTGATCGCCGCGCTCAGCCCGCTGTTCGGCGGCGCCGACCTGGCGCCGGAATGGCCGGCGCACGGGTGGCTGCTGCTGCTCGCGCTGGGGCCGCAGGTGGCCGGATGGCTGCTGATCACGTACTCGCTGCCCAGGCAGCCAGCGGCGCTCACGGCGCTGCTGCTGCTCGTGCAGCCGATGACCACGGTCGCCATCTCCACGCTCACGCTGGGGGAGCGGCCCTCCGCGCTGCAGCTCGCCGGGTGCGCCGCCGTCGTGCTCGGCGTGCTGTACGGCTCCCGCGGCCCTCAGCCCACGCGGGCCGGCGCCGAGCAGGACGAGCAGGTGCCGAAGACCTCGACCGTGTGAGTGATCTCGGTGAAGCCGTGGTCGCTGCCGACGGCCTCCGCCCAGCGCTCGACGGCCGGCCCGGCCACCTCGACCGTGTGCCCGCAACGGCGGCAGACCAGGTGGTGGTGATGGTCGTCGCTGGCGCACGCCCGGTAGACCGACTCGCCCTCGTCGGTGCGCAGCACGTCGACCTGGCCGCAGTCGGCCAGCGCCTGCAGCGCCCGGTAGACGGTGGTCAACCCGATCTTGGCGCCGTGCAGGCGCATCTCTGCATAGACGTCCTGGGCGCTGCGGAACCCCTCGCTGCGGCGAAGGGTGTCGTGCACGGCATCGCGCCTCGTCGTCATGCGACCTCCTCGACACGGACATGTGGTCGCCGGCTCACTGGGGACTCCTGGATACGGCCTCGCCGTACGAATTTACCGACAGCCAGGGCCAGGACGAAGCCGGCGAGGGCGAGAAGCACGATCGCCGCGCCCGGAGGCACCCGCGACGACATCGTCGAGGCCAGCAGACCGCCCACCGAGGCCAGCACGCCGAACAGCATCGCCAGCCCCATCGTGGCCCGGAAGCCCCTGGTGAGCTGCTGGCTCGTGGCCACCGGGATCACCATCAGGGCGCTGACCAGCAGCAGGCCGACCACGCGCATGGCGATGACCACGGTGAGCGCGGCGGTGACCGCGATCAGCAGGCTGAGGAAGCGCACCGGCAGGCCGCTGGCCTTGGCCATCTCCTCGTCCTGGCAGAGCACGAACAGCTCCCTGCCGAAGACGACGACCACGCCGATGACCGCCACGGCCAGCGCGCCGATGATCCAGATGTCCTCCCGCGTGACGCTGGCGATGGCGCCGAACAGGTAGGAGTTCAGCTTGGCGTTGCTGCCGCCGGGGGCGATGCCCATGAGCATGACGCCGCCCGCGATGCCGCCGTAGAACAGCAGGGCGAGCGCGACGTCGCCGCTGGTCCGGCCCCGGGCCCTGACCAGCTCGATCGCCACCGCGCCCAGCACCGAGACGACCACGGCCGTCAGCACCGGCGCCGTGCCGGTCAGGAAGCCCAGCGCCACGCCGGTCAGCGCGACGTGCCCGATGCCGTCGCCGAGCAGCGACAGCCTGCGCTGCACGATGAACGTGCCCACCGCGGGCGCGCACAGCCCCACCAGCAGCGCGGCGATCAGCGCGAGCTGGAAGAGGTTCTCCTGCAGAAGGTCGATCATCGCGGTTCTCCCTGCCAGCCGGTCAGCGGGCCGGCTGGCGGCTCCTCGGCGTGCGGATGCTGGTGCTCGTGTCCCGGCCTGGCGCACTCGCCCTCGGGCCGCGGCGGCTCGCCGTCGTGCGCGACGCGGCCCTCGCGGACCACGACGCCGCGGGTGATCAGCGGCTCCAGCGGGCCCAGCTCGTGGGCGACCAGGACGATCGTCTTGCCGTCGCGGACCAGGCCGCCCAGCGTGTCGGCCAGCAGTTGCTGCGTCTCGGCGTCGACGCCCGCCGTGGGCTCGTCCATCACGTACGTGTCGGGCTCCCCGGCCAGGGCGCGGGCGATGAGCACGCGCTGCTGCTGGCCGCCGGAGAGCGACTGCACGGGGTCGCCGGCCCGGCCGGTCAGGTCGACCGCGTCGAGGGCGTGCGCGACCGCCGCCCGGTCGGCCGCGCTGGTCCTGCGCAGCCGGCTCTGCCTGGCGACGCGGCCCGAGGCCACGACCTCGCGGACGGTGGCGGGCACGCCGCCGCCGACCTGGAGGCGCTGCGGCACGTAGCCGATGCGCCACCAGTCGCGGAACCGGGCGGGCGGGGAGCCGTACAGGAGAGTCTGGCCGCCGGACAGCGGGGTGAGGCCGAGCAGCGCGCGGACCAGGGTGGACTTGCCCGAGCCGTTGGCCCCCAGGAGGGCCACCACCTCGCCGGGGCAGACGGTCAGGTCGACGCCGCGCAGGATCTGCCGGCCGTCGAAGCTGACCCGGCCGCCGGTCATCGCGAAGGCCGTCTCGCTCATGCCGCACACCCCAGAGCCGTCCGGAGGGTCTTGAGGTTGTCGCGCATGGCCGTCAGGTAGTCGCCGGCGGGCTTGCTCTCCAGCGGGTCGAGCACGGCCGTCTTAGCGCCGACCTCGCCGGCCAGCACCTCGGCCACCTTCGGGCTCACCAGGGACTCGGTGAAGATCGTGGTGGCGCCCTCGGCCCTGGCCAGCGCGGCCACCTCCGACAGGCGCTTGGGCGACGGCTCGGTCTCGGGGTCGAGCGTGATGCCGACCTGCTTGAGCTTGTAGCGGTCGGCCAGGTAGCCGAACGCCTCGTGCGCGGTGACCAGCGTCTTGCCGGCGCAGCCGGCCAGGCCCTTGGCGAACTCCTGGTCGAGGCCGCCCAGCACGCCCGCCGCCGTGGCGGCGCGGTCCTTGTACGCCTGCGCGTGGGCGGGGTCGGCGGCGGCCAGCCGCTCGCCCAGCTTTCCGGCGACCGTGGCCAGCCGGGACGGGTCGAGCCAGATGTGCGGATCGTAGGAGACGCCGTGCTCCTCCGCGTGGCCCTCCTCATCGGCGTGCCCGCCCGCCGGGATCGTCGTGACGACGGCGGCGGCGTCGAAGGCGGTGTCGGCGGAGACGGCGTCGTCGACGGCCGGCTGCACGCCCTTGACGTAGACGGTGAGGGCGGCGTCCTGGAGCTTGGTCATCTGCTGGATGCCCAGCTCCAGGTCGTGCGGCTCGACGCCGGGCGCGGTCAGGACGGTCACGTCGGCGTCGGGCCCGGCCACCTGCTCCGTGAGCCACTGGAGCGGGTAGAAGGCGGCGATCACCGCGGGCCTGCCGCCCGCGGTGGTCTCGGTGCTCTCCGCGGCCCCGGCGCCACAGGCGGACGTGGCCAGCAGGGCTGCTCCGGCGAGGAAGGTTACGGCGCGCATTGGGGGCGTACGGGACATCACGCCCTCAAGTATGGGGAAAATGAAAATGATTGTCAAAATCTCCGGCGGGCCGGACTAGAACGGCGGGCCGGACTAGAACGCCCCAAACCGGTCAGCCGCCAGGAGCGCCAGGAAGACCAGCATCACGACCCGCAGCAGCCGCCCGCCGATGCCCAGCGACGGCCACGACAGGTACGCCAGCCACCCGACGAACGCCAGCACCACCAGCGCCGCCACGCCGCCCAGCCAGTTGGCCAGCGCGAAGGCGGCCAGCAGCAGGATCACCAGCACGGTGGGGGCCGCCCACCTGGGCACCTGCGTGAACAGAAACGTCATCGGGACCGCGCTGCGCCGCTCGACGGCCTTGCGCGCGCCGCCCGCGCCCGGCGTGAAGAACTGCTCGCCCTGGGGCAGCGGGCGCTTGTTTTTGGAGGCCACGTCGAGAGCCTATGGGAGTTCGCCTGACAGCAGGGTGCGCACCTCTAGGCTGGGCTGGTGCTCGCCGTGATCCGATACACCGTGCCAGAGTCCCAGTCCCAGGACTTCCTCAAGCAGGGCCACGCCATCCTCGACACCTTCGCCGCCCAGCCGGGTTTCCACCGCGGGCGGCTGGCCCGTTCGGTCGACGAGCCCAACCTGTGGGCGCTGGTCAGCGAATGGGAGGGCGCCGGGTTCTACCGCAGGGCGCTGTCGGCCTCCAGGATGGTCATGTACCCGTTGATGATCCTCATGGTCAACGAACCCAGCGCGTACGAGGACGTGTACACGCAAGAGGGTGCGTAGCGATACTCGCGCGCGGGACCGGGTGAGCGTCCCCTAAGCTGGGATCTCACCGAATTCACTCGCCGACCTCCAGCCGGAAAGAGACGCAACCAAAATGGCACGACGCACCGACGTCATGGACACCATCGTCAGCCTCGCCAAGCGCCGCGGGCTCGTTTACCCGTCGAGCGAGATCTACGGCGGACTTCGCGCGTCGTGGGACTACGGTCCTCTGGGTGTCGAGCTGAAGAACAACGTCAAGCGGCAGTGGTGGCTGTCGATGGTCCAGTCGCGCGACGACGTGGTGGGCCTCGACTCCTGCGTCATCCTGGCCCCCGAGGTCTGGCGGGCCAGCGGCCACGTCGAGACCTTCACCGACCCGCTGACCGAGTGCCAGTCGTGCCACAAGCGCTTCCGCGCCGACCACCTCGTCGAGGCGTACGAGGAGAAGAACGGCAAGGAGCCCGAGAACGGCCTGGCCGACATCACCTGCCCCAACTGCGGCAACAAGGGCACCTTCACCGAGCCCCGGCAGTTCAGCGGCCTGCTCAAGACCTTCCTCGGTCCGGTGGAGGACGAGTCGGGCCTGGCCTACCTGCGCCCGGAGACCGCCCAGGGCATCTTCATCAACTACCTCAACGTGCAGCAGTCGGCGCGCAAGAAGGTCCCGTTCGGCATCGGCCAGGTCGGCAAGTCCTTCCGCAACGAGATCACCCCGGGCAACTTCATCTTCCGCACCCGCGAGTTCGAGCAGATGGAGATGGAGTTCTTCGTCAAGCCCGGCACCGACGAGGAGTGGCACCAGTACTGGATCGACGAGCGGTTCCGCTGGTACTCCGACCTGGGCATCAACAAGGACAACCTGCGCCTCTACGAGCACCCGCAGGAGAAGCTGTCCCACTACGCCAAGCGCACCGTCGACGTCGAGTACCGCTTCAACTTCCAGGGCTCGGAGTGGGGCGAGCTCGAAGGCATCGCCAACCGCACCGACTTCGACCTCACCGCCCACTCCAAGGCCTCGGGCGTCGACCTGAGCTTCTTCGAGCAGGACACCGGTGAGCGTTACGTCCCCTACGTCATCGAGCCGGCCGCCGGCGTCGACCGGGCCACGCTGACCTTCCTGCTCGACGCCTACACCGAGGACGAGGCGCCCAACGCCAAGGGCGTCCTGGAGAAGCGCACGGTGCTGCGGCTCGACCACCGGCTCGCGCCGGTCAAGGCCGCGGTGCTGCCGCTGTCGCGCAACGCCGACCTGTCGCCGAAGGCCCGCGACCTGGCCGCGCAGCTGCGCAGGCGGTGGAACGTCGAGTTCGACGACGCGGGCGCGATCGGCCGCCGCTACCGCCGCCAGGACGAGATCGGCACCCCGTTCTGCATCACCGTCGACTTCGACACCCTCGAAGACCACGCGGTGACGATCCGCGAGCGCGACAGCATGGCCCAGGAGCGCATCGCCATCGACCAGGTCGACTCCTACCTGCGCCAGCGTCTCAACGACTGACCCCGGCTTCACCTGTCAGCGCCGCCCCGGCTCTCCTGCCGCGGGCGGCGCTCGCATTTTCCAGCCAGACCGCAGGACACGCCGGGTCGGTCAGGACGGGTGGCGGCCGAACCAGGTCAGCACGTAGTCGTAGGCCTGCGAGGCGGCCCGTTCGTCGTAGCGGGGGCCCGTGTCGTTGAAGAAGGCGTGGCCGACGCCGGGGACGGTCACCAGCTCGTGGGTGAGCCCGGCCTTCGTCAGCGCCGCCTCGGCCGCGTCCCTGGTGGCGTTGACGCGGTCGTCGTGCTCGGCGTAGATCGCCAGCACGGACGCCTTGGCCTCGGTCAGGTCCGCGTCGTCGGGCAGCGGGCCGTAGAAGGGCGCCGCGGCGGCCAGCCGGGTCTCCCCGGACGACAGCAGCAGCCACGTCATCCCGCCGCCGAAGCAGAACCCGATCATGCCCAGCCCGGCGCCCTCGGCCCGCTTCTCCAACTCGTCGACGGCCGCCTTCATGTCGGCCACGAAGCGTTCCTGGGGGATCTCGCCCAGCTTGGCCGTGACCTGCGCGGTGTCGGCGAACGCGGCCGTGCCGCCGTCCCGGGAGAGCAGGTCGGGCGCCAGGGCCGAGTAGCCGCCGGCGGCCAGGCGGCCGGCGACCGAGCGGATGTGGTCGGTCAGCCCGCGGTTCTCGTGCATGACCAGCACCGCGCCCTTGGGGACGGCGGCGGGGGCCCAGGCGGCCCGCAGGGTGGTCCCGTCCGGGCCGGGGAACGTGATCTCCTGTGTGGGCAGCGGGGCCGGGCCCGCGGGGATGGCCGTGCCGGACGGCGAGGCCGCGAGCGGTGGAGGCGTGCTCGCCGGGTCGGTGTCGGGAGTGGCGCCGCAGGCGGCGAGGAGAGCAGCGGCGGCGGGGAGGGTGAGCCCGAGGAGGCCCAGGCGGCGCAGGGCCTCGCGCCGCGAGATCAGGCCCTCTACGTGGTCGAGTGCCACTTCTTCTGCCAAATATCGCTGGAAGGGCGTCATGGTCGAAAGATCTAACCGTGAACACCGAAAAATCGTGTAAAGGCGATAGTTATGTGGTTTTTCGCTGGCGTTTGGTGAGGTGGCGCTGGAACCGGGAACGCCGCTCCGGCCCCATGGCGTGACTCCTCATCCGGAACTATGGTCAAGATCATGCGACTGCTGGTGGTCGAGGACGAGGAAGACCTGGTCGACGCGTTACGGGTGGGTCTGGTCCGGGCGGGCTACGCGGTGGACGTGGCCTACGACGCGCCGTCGGCGCACGAGAAGCTGGAGGTCAACACCTACGACCTGGTGCTGCTCGACCTGAACCTGCCCGGCGGCGACGGCTTCGAGCTCTGCCGTTCGGTACGGGCCGCCGGCCGCGGGGTGCGGATCATCATGGTCACCGCCCGCGACCGCCTCGACGACCGGGTGCGCGGCCTCGACGAGGGCGCCGACGACTACCTGGTCAAGCCGTTCGCCTTCCCCGAGCTGCTGGCCAGGGTGCGGGCGCTGCTGCGCAGGGACACCGGCGGCACCGCCGTCCTCCAGGTGGGCGGGCTGCGCATCGACACCGCCCGCATGGAGGTGTCCCTCGACGGCCGCTCCCTGGCCCTGACCCCCAAGGAGTACGGCGTGCTGCACTACCTGATGACCCGTCCCGGCCACGTGGTCTCCACCGAGGAGCTGCTCGAACACGTCTGGGACGAGCACGCCGACCCGTTCACCAACACCGTCCGGGTCACCGTCGGCAACCTGCGCCGCAAGCTCCAGGAGGACGGCCTCATCGAGACGGTGATCAGCCGCGGCTACCGGCTCAGGGAGCCGGCGTGATCCACACCATCCGATTCCGGCTCACCGTGCTCTACTCGGGGCTGCTGTTCGTGCTGGCCGCGCTGGTGCTGGGCGGCATCTACGTCGCGGTCTCCAAGACCACCGAGGAACGCCCGTACTCGACCGAGTACGCCAAGGCGTACCGCGGCAACCAGTACGTGGGCAAGCAGGAGGTCGTCTTCATCGAGGAGGTCGAGAACGAGGTCAACATCAGGACGCTGGCCACGCTGCGCGACTACTCGCTGGCCACCCTGGCCGGGCTCTACCTGGCGTCCCTGGGCATCGGCTGGGTGTTGTCGGGACGGGTGCTGCGTCCGGTCCGGTCGATCACCCGGACGACGGAGGAGATCCAGGCGACCGACCTGACGCGGCGGATCAGGCTGGGCGGCTCGCGCGACGAGCTCAAGGACCTGGCCGACACCATCGACACCATGCTCGACCGGCTGGAGGAGGCGTTCAGCGCCCAGCGCCGGCTGATCGACGACGCCTCGCACGAGCTGCGCAGCCCCCTGACGATCATCCGGGCCAACGTGGACGCCGTGCTCGCCTCGCCCGACGCCAGCGAGGCGGAGCGGGCCAGGGCCGTGCAGATCGTGGACCGGGCGACCACCCGCATGACCAGGCTTGTGGAGGACCTGCTGGCCAGCGCCCGGCGGCAGGCGACCGCGTTCGCCGACACCGACCTCGACCTGAGCAGGGTGGCGCGGGAGGCGTGCGAGGAGTACGCGGCGCCGGCCGCCGCCCGCGGCCTGACGATCACCCGCGGGCTGGACCGGAACCTGGAGATGACCGGCGACCAGGACGCGCTGCGCCGGGCCGTGGCCAACCTGCTGTCCAACGCGGTGCGCCTGACCCCGCCGGGCGGCGGCGTCCGGGTGGAGGCCGGCCGGTCGGGCGGCTGGTTGTGGGTCGCGGTCAGGGACGACGGGCCCGGCCTCGGCGTGGCCGAGCAGGAGCGGGTCTTCGACCGGTTCTGGCGCGGCGAGGCCAGCCGGCGCGACCGGCACACGGGGCTCGGCCTGGCCATCGTCCGGCAGATCGTGGAGTCGCACGGGGGACGGGTGGCGGTGTTCTCCAGGCTCGGGCAGGGGGCCACGTTCGTGTTGTGGCTGCCGCCGCGCGACGGCGCGCCGGGCCCGGCGCCCGAGACCAACCCCATCCCCACCTGACCGCCCCGCCGGACCGCCCCCGCCTGACTGACCGCCCGCCCTTCCCAACCGCCTCGCGGGGCCCGCGTCGTGGGGCCCGCGCCGTGGGGCCCGCGCCGACGCGGGCCTGTGCGTCCTACTCCACCACGCGCCCGACGAGCTGCCCGTCCCGCGCCACCGCCACGCAGTACGCCGTGCGGTGGCGCGGCCACTCCTCCTCCAGCGGCGGTAACGCGGTCACCTTGACCTCGCTCCGCCTGCCCGGCGCGATCCGCAGCCGCGGCGCGCAGAAGTCCGTGGCCTGCCGCCTGGCCTGCTCGGCGCCCGGCCACGCCCCCTCCGGCACGACGTAGATCATGCCGAACTCGGCCGCGTGCGGGTTGCCGCACGGCACGAGCGTCGCGATCAGGTCGTCGGGGATGGACACGAGGCAGTCGCCCGGCCGGAGCTGGGTCGCGTGCCGCTGTTCCGCTCCCGGCACCGTCGACCCCCCGGAGGGCTCGGGCGTTCCCGAGCCGCAGGCGGACAGCGCCAGGACCAGGCAGGCGGCCATCAGACCTCGGGGCGTCGTGCGGGGCATGCGAGCAGAGTGTCATGCCTCGATCACGTCCATATCGCGGAACGACCCGAGGTGGGTCACGTTGAGCGATCACGACGTCCGCCGGCCGGTCGCGGGGGCAGGAGGTCCAGGTAGATCACCGTGTCCGCGGAGGGCTTGGCCGATCCCGCGACGAAGCCTGCACGACGCTTTGGCTTGCCGCGAGCCGCCATGGGCGTCTCCTGGCGGGACCGGATCCGATTCCCCACCTCTCGCTCCTCTTTCTCAAGAATTGGTGTAAACCAATTGGTATAAACCAATTTATCGGGCAGCGGTCCTATAATTGGATTAGACCTGTCACGGGCGGTTGACCTGCAAAAACGATGACTTAACCGAGGAGTGCAGTTTCATCATCAATTTCGCCGGTAGAGTCCCGGGCAGAAGCGTTGGATTGGAGCTGTGGTGGCCAAGTACGTTTACGACTTCACCGAGGGCAACAGGAATCTCAAGGATCTTCTCGGTGGAAAGGGCGCGAATCTCGCCGAGATGACGAATCTCGGGCTGCCCGTCCCCCCCGGATTCACGATCACCACTGAAGCCTGCCGTCACTACCTGACGGAAGGCGCTCTTCCCGACGGCCTGGAGCGCGAGGTCGCCGAGCACCTGGACGCCCTGGAGGCCCAGATGGGCCGCCGGCTCGGTCAGGCCGACGATCCGCTGCTGGTCAGCGTACGGTCGGGCGCGAAGTTCTCCATGCCGGGCATGATGGAGACGGTCCTCAACATCGGGCTCAACGACGAGTCGGTGCACGGCCTGGCCAAGCAGGCGGGCGGCAACGACCGCTTCGCCTGGGACTCCTACCGCCGGTTGATCCAGATGTTCGGCAAGACCGTGCTGGGCCTCGACGGCGACCTGTTCGAGCACGCGCTCGACGAGCTGAAGGGCCGCCGCCAGGACACCGACCTCGACGCGGGCGAGCTGCAGGGTCTGGTCGAGACCTACAAGGGCATCGTCCGGGAGCAGACCGGCAAGGACTTCCCCGCCGACCCCCGCGAGCAGATGCGGCTGGCCGTCATGGCGGTCTTCGACTCGTGGAACGCCCCGCGCGCCGTCCTCTACCGCCGCCAGGAGCGCATCCCGGCCGACCTCGGCACCGCCGTCAACATCGTGGCCATGGTCTTCGGCAACGTCGGCAACGACTCCGGCACCGGCGTCGCCTTCACCCGCGACCCCGGCTCCGGCCAGCAGGGCATCTACGGCGACTACCTGCAGAACGCCCAGGGCGAGGACGTCGTCGCCGGCATCCGCAACACCATCCCCCTCCAGGAACTCGAACGCCTCGACAAGCGCTCCTACGACGAGCTGCTGCAGATCATGGAGACGCTGGAGAACCACTACAAGGACCTGTGCGACATCGAGTTCACGATCGAGCGCGGCAAGTTGTGGATGCTCCAGACGCGGGTCGGCAAGCGCACCGCCGCGGCCGCCTTCTGCATCGCCACCCAGCTCGTCGACCAGGGCCTGATCACCCTCGACGAGGCCGTCACCCGCGTCACCGGCGACCAGCTCGCCCAGCTCATGTTCCCCCGCTTCGACGGCGGCGCCGAGAAGAAGAAGATCGCCAAGGGCATGAACGCCTCGCCGGGCGCCGCCGTGGGCAAGGTCGTCTTCTCCTCCGAGCGCGCCGTCGAGTTGGCCGGGCAGGGCGAGGACGTCATCCTCGTCCGCCGCGAGACCAACCCCGACGACCTGGCCGGCATGATCGCCGCCAAGGGCATCCTGACCAGCCGCGGCGGCAAGACCTCGCACGCCGCCGTGGTCGCCCGCGGCATGGGCAAGACGTGCGTGTGCGGCGCCGAGGAGCTGGAGGTCTCCACCGGCGAGCGCAGGTTCACCGCCCCCGGCGGCGAGGTCGTCGCCGAAGGGGACGTGATCTCCATCGACGGCACCACCGGCGAGGTCTACCTCGGCGAGGTCCCGGTCGTGGACTCGGCCGTCGTCGAGTACTTCGAGGGCGCGCAGCCGGACGACGACCTGGTCAGGGCCGTGGACCGGATCATGGGCCACGCCGACTCCGTGCGCCGGCTCCGCGTCCGCGCCAACGCCGACACCCCCGAGGACGCCGCGCGGGCCCGCCGCTTCGGCGCCCAGGGCATCGGCCTGTGCCGCACCGAGCACATGTTCCTCGGCGAGCGCCGCCAGCTCGTCGAGGACCTGGTCCTGGCCGACGGCGACCAGGAGCGGCAGGCCGCGCTCGACGCCCTCGAACCCCTGCAGAAGGCCGACTTCATCGGCATCTTCAAGGCCATGGGCGGCGACCCGGTCACCATCCGGCTCATCGACCCGCCCCTGCACGAGTTCCTGCCGGACCTGGTGGACCTGTCGGTCAAGGTCGCCACCTCGCCCGACGTGACCGACAAGGACCGCAGGCTGCTGTCCGCCGTCAAGAGGCTGCACGAGCAGAACCCGATGCTGGGCCTGCGCGGCGTGCGGCTCGGCCTGGTGATCCCCGGGCTGTTCGCCATGCAGGTGCGGGCGATCGCCCAGGCCGCGGCCGAGGTCCCGGGCGCGCGTCCGGAGATCATGATCCCGCTGGTGGCGTCGGTCCAGGAGCTGGAGTCCGTACGCGAGGAGGCGACCAGGATCCTCGCGGAGACCGGCGTCGAGGCGCTGATCGGCACCATGATCGAGGTGCCGAGGGCGGCGCTGACGGCGGGCCAGATCGCCGAGGCCGCCGAGTTCTTCTCCTTCGGCACGAACGACCTGACCCAGATGACCTGGGGCTTCAGCCGCGACGACGTCGAGGCCGCCTTCTTCTCGCGCTACCTGGAGCTCGGCATCTTCGGCGTCAGCCCGTTCGAGACCCTGGACCGCGACGGCGTCGGACGGCTGGTCAGGATCGCCGTCGAGGAGGGCCGCGCGGCCCGCCCCGACCTGCACGTCGGCATCTGCGGCGAGCACGGCGGCGACCCCGACTCGGTGCACTTCTGCCACGAGGTCGGCCTCGACTACGTCTCCTGCTCCCCGTTCCGCATCCCGGTGGCCCGGCTGGAGGCCGGCCGCGCCGCCCTGACCGACACCGACTCCGACACCCGCTGACGAGTGCGGCGGCCGGGGCCCCGGGCCCTGGCCGCCCCTACCCGCGGCGCCGGTTGGCCAGCGCCACGGCGGTGAACACCACGATCCCGATCAGGAGGAAGAAGAGCACGAAACCGATGATGATCTCCGGGACGCCTAAGTTCACGGGGGTTCCCTCCCTGCCGGCGCCCCCTGGAGGAGCGCTCCTTGCGACGGATCGTAGGAGCGCCCGGTTGAAGATCTGTTGATTTCCTGTCCATGAACCCCGGAGATCGCGCGAAAAGCGGCTTTTGGGATACTTTCCGCCATGAAAGATCTCCTGGAATGGGAGCTGCGGCCCGCCGGGCCGGACGAGGTGGAGGCCATCGCGGAGCTGCGGGCCACGGTGATGCGCCCCGACCTGGAACGGCTGGGCCGCTTCGACGAGCACCGGGTACGGCAGCGCTTCCGCGACTCCTTCGCTCCCGGGCACACCTCCGTCATCCTGGCCGGCGGCGTCTTCGCCGGCTGCGTCACCCTGCGCCCCGCCGAGGACGGGCACTGGCTGGAGCACTTCTACCTCGCCCCCGCCGTCCAGGGACGCGGGCTCGGCTCGGCCGTCCTGCGGGCGCTGCTGGACCGCGCCGACGCCGAGCGCGCGACCGTGCGCCTGGTCGTCCTGCGGGGCAGCGCCGCCCAGCGGCTCTACGCGCGGAACGGCTTCACCGTCGAGGGCGAGGACCAGGTCGACGTCCTCATGGTCCGCCGGCCGGAGGCCGGGCAGCCCGCGGCCCGCTAACGGGGCAGGGCCTCCTCGGCCGGCACGTAGTCGTGCCGCATCCCGTGGTCGCCCAGCCACTGCCGCAGCCCGGCCACGGCCTCCGGATCACCCGCCACCCTGGCCGCGTACTCGGCCAGGGCCACCTCCTCGCCGTCCTCGAACAGCAGCCGGGCGGGGCCCGACCAGGACAGCGTCCACCTGGCCTCGCCGAGCTGGATCAGCACCGCCTCCAGCGCCTGCCCCAGCACCCCGGCGAGCAGCGTCTCCGACGGCTTCCAGCCCAGCTCGCGCAGCCGCTCGGCCAGCTCCGCCTGGCGGCCCCTGGCGATCGCCTCGAAGGCCGCGTCGAGGTAGGGCCGCGTCGCCCCCATCACCCGCTGTCCCGCCACCGCCAGGTCGTGCAGGGCCTCGGCGTTGCGCGCGGCGTACATGCCCTGGGCCACCAGCTCGTCCCACGGCACCGGGCGCAGCCCGGCCAGCGCCTCCGGCGTCCACATCGACCGCTCGACCGCCTCGGCCGCGATGTCGGGGTCGCGCAGCAGGGTCAGCGCCGGACGCGGGTCGGGGACGTGCTCGGGCTCGGGCAGCACCGCGATGGCGGCCAGCCGGTCGGCCAGGCTGGGATGGGAGTCGTACGGCGAGACCTCCTCGGGCCGCTCGCCCAGCCGGGCGATCTCGGCCCGCCGGCCGGGGTCGTTCATCAGCGCGTGGAAGCCGCCGAACACCGAGGCGGGCCGGGTGCCGCCCACGCCGGTCAGCGACAGGTAGTCGCCGGCGTACAGGTCCCACGCCAGGGAGGTGTCGTGGATCTTGCGGAGCGCGCCCGACATGGCCTGGCGCCCGCCGATCGCCACCGCGAACTCGTCGGCCTCCAGCTCCTGGCGGCGCGACACGGCCTGCGACACCCGCAGGTAGAGCTTGGCGTACCCGGCGAAGAGCCGTTGAATGATCGGATGGTTGCCCAGCCCCTGCACGGTCGCGATCAGCGAGACCCGCCCCCGGTAGACGGGCGCGCCGAGCCGCGTGTGCGCCCCGCTGTAGTGGCCCAGCTCGTGCCCCAGTACGGCGCGCAGCTCGTCGACGGTGAGCGTCTGGAGCAGCGGCAGCCCGATGAACATGCGCCGCCGCGTCGCGCGCAGCCCCAGGAACCGGGTGTCCTCCGAGACCGCCGCGTTCACCTCGGGGACGAGCCGGATCTCGTCGGGCGGCGCGGTGCGCACCCGCCGGGCCAGGTCCTCCACCGCCTGCCAGAGCGCGGGCTCGTGCTCGCGCCCCACCGGCACGCCCGGCAGCTCGCCCCCCTGGTTCCTGCCCACCATGAACAGCGCCCGCACCAGCGCGCCCGCCGCCAGCGTGAGCACGATCGCGACCTTCAGCGCCGCGGCGTGGAAGTCCACCAGCAGCAGGACGTCGAAGAACACGGCGGCCACCAGGATGACGCCGACCAGCACGTAGAAGCCGGCGAGCAGACTGAAGGCCAGCACCGCTCGGAACGCTGTCGTCATGGGGGAGGGCTCCCAGGGAAGGGGTTCTCGCGAGGCTCGACACTAGCGGAGACAGGAAACTGGATAAAATCACTGCACCAATGTCGTACTACGACGAGCACGACCAGGAACGATGGGTCCCGGAACCACCCGGCAACCCCGGCCGCGGTGCGTTCGAACGCGACCGCGCCCGCGTCCTGCACAGCGCCGCGCTGCGCAGGCTGGCGGCCAAGACCCAGGTCGTGGGCCCCGGCGAGACCCTCGGCGGCGGCCAGCACATCCCGCGCACCCGGCTGACCCACTCCCTCGAATGCGCCCAGGTCGGCAGGGAGATGGGCGCCACGCTCGGCGTCGACCCCGACCTGGTCGAGACCGCCTGCCTGGCCCACGACCTCGGCCATCCCCCGTTCGGGCACAACGGCGAGGTCGCGCTCAACGCGCTGGCCACCTCGTGCGGCGGCTTCGAGGGCAACGCCCAGAGCCTGCGCCTGCTCACCAGGCTGGAGGCCAAGGTCCTGACCGACGACGGCCGCAGCGCCGGCCTCAACCTCACCAGGGCCGCACTCGACGCCGCCGTCAAATACCCCTGGACGTGCGAGAAGTCCCCGAAGTTCGGCGTCTACCACGACGACCTGCCGGTCTTCGAGTGGATCAGGGACGGCGCCCCGGAGGGCCGCGTGAGCTTCGAGGCCCAGATCATGGACTGGGCCGACGACGTCGCCTACTCCGTCCACGACCTGGAGGACGCGCTCCACTCCGGCCACGTCACCCCCGAGGCGCTCCAGTCGCCCGTGGAGCGCGGCGCGGTGGCCCGCGTCACCCGCGCCTGGTACGCGCCCGGCGCCGACCTCAACGAGCTGGAGGAGGTCTTCGCCAAACTGATCGCCGACCCGCTGTGGCCGCGCCGCTTCGAGGCCACGCTCGCCGACCTGGCCGGCCTCAAGGCGCTCACCAGCGGCCTGATCGGCCGGTTCTGCCGCTCGGCCCAGACCGCCACCAAGGAGGTCCACGGCGCCCGCCACCGCGCCGACCTCGTCGTGCCGCGCGCCACGCTGCTGGAGTGCGCCCTGCTCAAGGGCGTCACCGCCCACTACGTCATGACCACCGAGGGCCACCACGCCAACCAGGCCAGGCAGCGCGAGCTGATCACCGAGCTGGCCTCGCTGATCACGCTCGGCGCCCCCGCCACCCTCGAACCCGCCTTCCGCCCCGCCTTCCTGGACGCCCCCGACGACCCCGCCCGGGTGCGCGTCGTGATCGACCAGATCGCCTCGCTCACCGACACCTCGGCCGTGGCCTGGCACCGGCGCCTGTCGAAGTGACGGCAGGCCGCCGGGGCCGGTGAAACCGCCCCCACGAGCGGCTTTGCGGACCTGCCTCGTCGGCGGATACTGCGCGCATGGCTACATATGTCATCGTCGGCGCGGGCCTTGCGGGAGCCAAGGCCGCGCAGACGTTGCGCGAGGAGGGCTTCGCCGGCGAGGTCGTGCTCGCCGGCGCGGAGAGCGAACCCCCGTACGAACGGCCGCCCCTGTCCAAGGAGTACCTGCGGGGCGGCGGCGAGCGGGAGAAGATCTACGTCCACGCCCCCGGCTGGTACGCCGACAACGACGTGGAGCTGCGGCTCGGCCTGCCCGTCACCCGCATCGAGCCCCGCAACCACGTCGTCAGGTTCGCCAACGGGTCCCGGCGGGCCTACGACAAGCTGCTGATCGCGACCGGGGCGACGCCGAGACGCCTGCCCGGCCCCGCCTACTACCTGCGTACCGTCGAGGACTGCGAGGCGCTCAGGCGGCGCTTCGCCGAGGGCGGCAGCGTCATCGTGGTCGGGGCGTCCTGGATCGGGCTGGAGAGCGCGGCGGCGGCCCGCGCGGCGGGCTGCCCGGTCACCGTCGTCGAGCCCGAGCCCACCGCGCTCAACCGGGCGCTCGGCCCCGAGCTGGGCGCGGTGTTCGCCCGCCTGCACGCCCGCAACGGCGTGGACCTGCGCTTCGGCACCGCCGTCGCCGAGGTCACCGGCACCGGCGTGCGGCTCAGCACGGGGGAGCGGCTGACGGCCGACCTCGTGGTGGCCGGCATCGGCGTCGCGCCCGAGGTGGAGCTGGCCCGCGACGCGGGCCTGGAGGTGCGGCACGGCATCCGCACCGACGCCTCCCTGCGCACCTCGCACCCCGACGTCTACGCCGCCGGCGACGCCGCCGAGCCCTTCCACCCCCTGTACGGCCGGCACGTCCGCGTCGAGCACCGGTCGGGCGCGCTCAAGGGCGGCCCGGCCGCCGCCCGCGCCATGCTCGGCCAGGACGTCGTCCACGACGACATCCCCTATCTCTACACCGACCAGTACGACCTGAGCATGGAGTTCACCGGCGACACCGGCGGCCACGACGAGATCGTCTGCCGGGGCTCGCTGGAGGACCTGCGGTTCGTCGCCTTCTGGCTGCGCGAGAGCCGGGTGGTCGCCGGCATGAGCGTCAACACCCGGGACGCCGTGCCGGAGATCCAGGAGCTGATCAGGTCGGGCGTCGTCATTGACCGAAAGGAGTTGACGACGGGTCCGCCGTGATCGGGTTGTCGTCCTTGGGCTCGGCGGTCCTGCGCGGCTTCCTGGGCTGCTTGGTGGCCTGCGGCACCTTCTTCGACGTGCACTGGACCGCGCAGCGCGGCGTCTCGCCGAGTTTGCCGCGCAGCGCCAGCGTCTCCTTGCGGGGGGAGAGCGTGCGGTTGCCGGAGCGCCAGGCGTCCAGGTAGTCCCACGGCTCGACCATGCCCCGGCGCACCCACCAGTAGGCCGGGCCGGTCTTCCAGGAGATCGCGAAGTACAGGTTGGAGCCGGCGTCGCGGGCGTTGCCCGACCTGCCCACCCGGCCGAGCAGCTGCCCGGCCTTGACCCGCACGCCGGGCCGCACGCCGTCGGCGACGGAGTCGAGGTGGCCGCCGAGGTAGCGCACGCCGTCGTCGCCGATGATCGTGACGAACCGGCCCTCGCGGTCGGCGCCCTTGTCGGTGGAGGGCGCCCACCGGTTCTTGACGTTGACCTCGTCCACGACGCCGTCCACCGGCGCGACGAACGAGCAGCCCTGCGGGGCCCAGATCGTCGTCTTGGGCAGCACCAGCAGGCTGCGCTGGTAGGTCGTGCCGCAGCCCTTGACCGGGAACGTGTAGGTGAACTTCGACAGCTTGGGCGGCGGCACCTTGACCGGGTCGTCCCCCTTGGGCGGCTGCTCGGCCTGCTGCTCGCCGTCCTGGCCGGACGGGCCGGGCGAGGGGATGGTGGCGGTGACCGCCGGGGTGACGGTGGGCGTGCCCGTGGGCGGGGCCGTGGAGGGCGACTGGGCGCTGACGCCCGCCACCCCGGTCGCCTGGGCGCAGGCGCCGGTGAGCAGCACGGCGCCGGCTACAACCGCCCACCGCACGATATGCCCGGAATGCATAGTCTTCCTCACCCGTGTCACCGTTTCCACCGACAACCCTCACCTTTGTAGCCGACCACGGGACTCCGCATCACCAGTTTCCCGCTTTAGCAACCCAGAGGTGACGCGCGTCTTCCCCGGCCGTCGACAGCCCGTGCCACGCCGTTCACCGGCCGCGGCACACCCCGCGCGGGGCGGAACCGTCGGTCGGGCGGAATAGACTCACCGGCGTGGCTGGCCGGATCCGTGATGTCGACATCGCGCTCGTACGCGAGCGTTCCCCCATCGCCGACGTGATCGGCGAGCACATCCAGTTGCGCAACGCCGGAGGGGGCAACCTCAAGGGCCTGTGCCCCTTCCACGACGAGAAGAGCCCGTCGTTCAACGTCACCCCCGAGCGCGGAATGTACTTCTGCTTCGGCTGCTCGGAAGGCGGCGATGTGATCACGTTCGTCGAGAAGATCGAGCATCTGCCGTTCGGTGAGGCGGTCGAGCGGCTGGCCCAGCGGGCCGGCATCCAGCTCCAGTACGAGCAGGGCGGCTACGTCCCCAAGCGCGACCACGGCGAGCGGGCCCGGCTGATCGAGGCCCACCGGGTGGCCGCCGAGTTCTACGCCGAGAAGCTGTTCGGGCCCGACGCGGCCCCGGGGCGGCGGTTCCTGTCCGAGCGGGGGTTCGAGCGCGCCGACGCCGAGACGTTCGGCGTCGGCTACGCGCCGGCCGAGTGGGAGGCGCTGGCGCGCCATCTGATGGGGCGCGGCTTCACCGCCGACGAGCTGGTCAAGGGCGGCCTGGCCAAGGAGGGCAGGCGGGGGCCGATCGACCGGTTCAGGGGGCGGCTGATCTGGCCGATCAGGGACGCCACGGGTGACGTGATCGGATTCGGCGCACGCAAGTTGCTCGATTCCGACGATGGTCCGAAATATCTGAATACGCCTGACTCGCCGCTTTACAAGAAGAGCCAGGTCCTTTATGGCATTGATCTCGCCAAACGAGAGATCAGCAAGCGCGCCCAGGCGGTGATCGTCGAGGGATACACCGACGTGATGGCCTGCCATCTGGCCGGAGTTCCGACCGCGGTGGCCACCTGCGGCACGTCGTTCGGCGAGGAGCACATCAAGATCCTGCGCCGGTTCCTGCTCGACCAGGCCGAGTTCCGCGGCGAGGTCATCTTCACCTTCGACGGCGACGCGGCCGGCCAGAAGGCGGCTCTGCGGGCCTTCGCCGACGAGCAGAAGTTCGTCACGCAGACCTACGTCGCGGTGCAGAGCGACGGCCTCGACCCGTGCGACCTGCGGATCAAGCAGGGCGACGCGGCGGTGCGCGACCTCATCGCGAGCCGCGAGCCGCTGTTCCAGTTCGCCATCAGGAGCACCATCTCCCGCTACGACCTGCGCAGCAACGAGGGCAAGATCGCCGCCCTCGACGCGGCGGCGCCCATCGTGGCCGGGATCAAGGACGTCGGCCTGCGCAAGCGCTACGCCATCGACCTCGACCGCTGGCTCGGGTTCATGGACGAGCGCTTCGTCATGCAGCGCATCGGCGAGGTGGCCAACACCCAGCAGGGCCGCCCCCAGCGCGCCCCCAAGGCGGCTCCCGTCGATCCGAGCGTGCGGGTGGAGGGCGAGCTGCTCAAGCTGGCCGTCCAGCGGCCGGTGCTGCTCGGGCCGCGCTTCGACGCCCTCGACCCGCAGGCGTTCACCGCGCCCGACCACGTCGCGCTGCACAAGGTCATCCAGGCCGCCGGAGGCGCCGGCTCGGCCGGTCACGGCGGCCGCGAGTGGGTCGACCGGCTGCTGGAGCACGCCCACGACGAGGGCACCAGGGCGCTGGTGACGCGGTTCGCGGTGGAGCCCGTCCAGGCCGACGCGCACGCCGAGGAGCGTTACGCGGGGGCCATGCTGGCGGCCATCGAGGCGATCGCGGTCGACCGGGCCATCGCCCAGGCCAAGTCCCGCATGCAGCGCCTCAACCCGGTGGAGGAGCAGCAGGAGTACAACAAGCTGTTCGGCGAGCTGGTGGCGTTGGAGCAGCAGCGCCGGGTGCTGCGCGAGCGTGCCGCGGGAAGCTGACCGCCGGGGCGTTTTGATAACAGTTCGGCAGCGGGGACGGGCGGTGAACCGGGTGGTTCGCGGGGAATCCCGGCCGGTCCGCGCTGCCGTAATGGGGCATCTCCGGCGTCTTCCGGGCAGCGAAAGAGATACGTCCGGCCGGCGGACGTCGCCGGACGTGGGATTCCAGACCGCGTAATTGACTTTTCTTTCCTGATCAAACTCGGGCCAAACCTTTACTCGATCTCAATTCGGTAATGCTGATCGTCTTACCTTCCGCAACAAAAATGGGTCTGCCATTTGATGGAACCAATACTGCAGACTGTCTCCCGTGGGTGCATCGGTGCTGCCAAGCGGGCCGCCATCGGTAGATCAGGTGGCGGACCTCGTCGCGAAGGGAAGGGAGCGCGGAAGCGTAACCGTCGATGACGTCGCCGCCGCGCTTGACCGATCCGAGCTGCCGTCCGACGCGCTGGAACGCGTCGTGCGGATGCTCGCAGAGAACGGCGTGGAGGTCCTCGAGCCCCAGGGCGACGAGGAGTCCACCCGCGCCGATGAGGAGGACGTAGGCAAGCGGGCGCCGACCAGCGATCTCGTCCGTATCTATCTGCGGGAGATCGGCCGCGTCCCCCTGCTGACCGCCGAGGAGGAGGTGGAGCTCGCCAAGTCGATCGAAGCCGGCCTGTTCGCCGAGGACAAGCTGGCCAACGGGGTCTCGCGTCTGGCCTTCCCGGAGTTCAGGGAGCTCGTCTGGCAGGGCACCAGGGCCAAGCAGCGGCTGATCGAGGCCAACCTCAGGCTCGTGGTGTCGATCGCCAAGCGGTACGTGGGCCGCGGCATGCTGTTCCTCGACCTGATCCAGGAAGGCAACCTCGGGCTCATCCGGGCGGTCGAGAAGTTCGACTACACGAAGGGCTACAAGTTCTCCACCTACGCCACCTGGTGGATCAGGCAGGCGATCACCCGGGCGATCGCCGACCAGGCGCGCACCATCCGCATTCCGGTGCACATGGTGGAGACCATCAACAAGCTCGTCAGAGTGCAGCGTCAGCTCCACCAGGACCTCGGCCGCGAGCCCATCCCCGAGGAGATCGCCAAGGAGATGGACCTCCCGGTCGACCGCGTGGTGGAGATCCAGCGCATCGCCCAGGAGCCGGTGTCCCTGCAGTCGCCGATCGGCGAGGAGGACTCCGACCTCGGTGACTTCATCGAGGACGCCGACGCCGTCGTGCCCATGGAGGCCGCCGCCTTCATCATGCTGCAGGACCAGCTCGACGACATCCTGGCCACGCTGTCCGACCGCGAGCAGCGCATCATCCAGCTCCGCTTCGGCCTGGCCGACGGGCATCCGCGCACGCTGGAGGAGGTGGGCAGGGAGTTCGGCGTGACGCGCGAGCGCATCCGGCAGATCGAGTCGAAGACCCTGGCCAAGCTCCGCCACCCGACGCGCGCGCAGATGCTCAGGGACTACCTGGACTGACCCTTCGACCCCGCGACGGGCCCGGCGAGCGTGCCGGGCCCGTCCGCATGCCGGGCGGCGGGCTCAGGAGCAGCCCTCGAACGCATGCCGGGCGGCGGGCTCAGGAGCAGCCCTCGAACTGCGGCACGGCGATGTTGGTCAGGTTCAGGCCCGCCTTGCCGAACCACTTGTGCAGCAGCTTGCCCGCGGTCCCGTCCTGGTACATGTCGGTGATCGCCCGGTTCACCGCCTCGCAGCCCGGCACGTCGTTCTTGTGCAGGCCCACCCCGCTTCGCTGCTCGTTGAACTGGGCGTTGGCCAGCCGCAGCCCCGACCCGTCCTGGTTGGCCAGGCCGGCCAGGATCACGTCGTTGGTGGTGACCGCGTCCACCTGCCGGTTCTTCAGCGCGCTCAGGCACGTCGCGTAGTCCTTGAACGGCACCAGCTTGGCCGCCACGCTGCGTTCCTCCACGACCCGCTCGGCGGCGTTCGAGCCCTCCACCGCGCAGATCCGGCGGCCCTTCAGCTGCCGGACGTTGTCCACCTTGTCGTCCGGCCGCGTCAGGATGTCCTGGTAGGAGATGTGGTACGGCCCCGCGAACAGCACCTTCGCCTTGCGGTCCATGCTGATCGTGTACGTCGCCACCACCATGTCGGCCCGCCCCTGGACCAGCACCTTGTCCCGGTCGCCTGCCAGCACGGGGATCAGCTTGAAGTCCTTGCCCAGCCGCTTGGCCACGTACCGCGCGACGTCGACGTCGAAGCCCTCGAAGGTGCCGTCCGGCTTGCGGAAGCCCACCGACGGCAGGTCGGGGCGGACGGCGATGACGATGGAGTCCTTGTCGAGGATCGACTCCCGGCCGCCGGTCCCGCAGGCCGCGGCGGCCATCGCGGTCAGGGCCAGGGCCGCTACCAGTGCCCGCTTCAACGGTACTCCTTGAGTCTCGGCCACACCCCGGCGATCATCAGCAGCCCGATCCCGGCGATCGCGAACGGCAGCAGCCGCCACAGGTTGTCCAGTGCGTTCTCGCCGGCGTCGATGGCCTGGTCGAAGGTGCGCTCGTGCCGTTCGGCCAGGGCCACCAGGGCCCGGTCGTAGGCGTCGAACGCGGCGGTGACCGGCCCGAGCTTGGCGGTCACGGCCTCGGCGGTCCTGCCGTCCAGCGCCAGCGCCCGGAAGGAGGTGTCGGCCTGCTGGAAGGCCCGGTACGCGTCCAGCACCCGCGTGCCCTCCGGACCGGTCAGCTCGGGCCCCAGCATGCCGCGGGCCGCCCCGGCGTCGGAGGCCACCTTCGCGTGGTACTGGGTGAGGTTGCCCGACTCGAAGTAGACGACCGTCTGCGACTTGTCCAGGAACGTGTGCTCGTAGGTGTCGGCGCGGTCCTTGTCGAGCAGGTACCGGCTCTGGTCGCCCTGCATGCTGTTGCTGATCGCGCGGGCCTTGGCCAGCGTCAGGACCGAGTCGAAGCCCTGCGTCTTGGCCGTGCGCAGATCCGTCTGGTCCTGGCCGAGCACGTTCACGCCGAGGATCAGCGAGACCACGGTGGCCAGCGTGGCGACCAGCAGCGCCGGGCCGAACACCCGGCGGAACCGCCGGGCCAGGAAGATCTGGAGCCAGATCAGGCAGCCCAGCGCGAGCAGCCCGGCCAGCAGCACCGCGGAGCGCAGCAGCGGGACCATGGCGTTCTTGTCGTCGTAGGTGCGGCGGACGATCGTGCCGCTCTCCAGGGTCAGGTTGTAGGCCTGCGGCAGCAGCACCAGCCGCATCAGGTCGGTGGCCTGCCGGTAGGTGCCCACGACGGTGTCCGGCGGCGCGCCGGGCGCGTGCCGGGACTGCTCGTTCAGCAGCAGCGCCTGCCCGGCGAGCCGTTCGTAGCGGCCGAGGCCGTCGAGCACCGACTGCACGGTCCGCCGCTCGGCGGCGTTGTCGCCGGCCAGCTCGAACGCCTTCAGCAGCGCCTGGTCGGCCTCCGTGCGCCGCCGCTCGTACCGGTCGACGGCCTCGCGGCGCTGCTGGCCGTACTGGTCGCCCATGACCAGCGCGTTGGCGACCTGGGCGTCCATGTCGCTGAGCGCCAGGTAGAGCCCGGCGGTGGCGACGACCTGCGGTCCGGCGTCGCGGCCGATGACCTGCAGCCCGTCGCCGGCGGTCAGGCTGCCCACCCCGAGCGCCGCGAACAGCAGCGCGAGCGCCGCCACGGTGACGCCGGAGATGACGCGGATGCGGCCGGGCACGCTGCGGCGCGGCAGGGGGGCGGGGGCGCCCGCCGGGACGACGGCGCCCGGGTTCTGCACCAGGGTCACGGTGTGCCCTCCCTGATGGTGATGACGGTCCAGGCGCCCAGGTGGATCCGGTCGCCCGGACCGACCCGGACGGGCGTGTTGATCTCCACGGTCCTGCCGTTGACCTGGGTGCCGTTGGCCGAGCCGGGGTCCACCAGCGTCCAGGTGCCGTCGGGCTGGGCCAGCAGCACGGCGTGCAGGTGCGACACGCCCGGGTCCTCGGGCGGGCCGGTCAGGTCGATCTCCGGCGCCAGGTTCCTGGCCTTGCTGCGCCGCCCGATGCGCACCTGCTCGCCGACCAGCCCGAACGAGCGCTCGGGACAGTACGGCGGGAAGGCCATGCGCGCCGCGTCGGGACCGCCCTCGGCGACCACCTTCTCGTAGTAGGTGCGGTCGGCGGCGGCGACCGCCTCCCACCGCGCCCCCCGCACCGGGAGCGGGACGCCGCCCCCGCCGCCGGTGAAGTCGTGCCCGCACACCTCGCAGAACTGCCCGGCGCGCGGCGTCTGGCAGACCGGGCAGGCGTCGTCACCTCCGCCGGCGGCCGCCGCCGGCTGGGGCTGGGACGCGGCGGGCGTCCCGGCCATCTGCGCGCCGCAGACGTCGCAGTAGTCGTCGGAGCCGGAGGCGTGCCCCTGGGGACAGGTCGCCATCAGCCCTCGCCCTTACGCAGCCGGCTGGTGCGGACGGAACCGGTGTCCAGCTCGATCTCGTCGGCCTTGTCCACGTTCCTGCGCAACCGTGCGGTGCCGGTCGCGGGGTCGATCTCCACGACCTTCTCCAGCAGCCGGGCGGTGTCCTCGCGGCCCGACTCCGCGGCCAGCTCCCTGGCCTTGGCCAGACGTGCGGTCGCGGCCTCCACGTCCCCGGCGGCGCGGGCGCTGAGGCCGTCCTGGATGAGCTCGTGCAGCTCGGCCTGGCCGGTGTAGTGGGCGACCTTCCGGTTGATCTGGGTGGACTGCGCCAGGTCGTCGGTCCACTGGGCCAGCACGTTGCCGCTGGCCACGACGTCCTGGGTGTCGGGGCGCACCAGCTTCACCCAGCCCGCCCTGATCTCCTGGCCGATCTGGCCCGGCGGCACCTCGACGCACAGGTGGTACTCGCGTTCCTCCTGGCCCCACGAGCCGGTCGGGTAGTCGCCGGTCAGCGGGTTGACGTCGGTGCGCTTGCCGGTCAGGTCGAGCAGCGTGGGGGAGACCTGCTTGACGAACTTCAGCTTGGCGGTCTGCGGCACCCACACCCGCAGCGACAGGTCCGCCACGGTCTTGCTCATCGACGTCTGCGTCACCCGGCGGAAGAACTCGGCCAGATCGCTCTGGTTCCGTACGAACTCGAACGAGCCGAGCATCGCCTCGGCGACCTTCCGCAGCTCGGCGGGCACCCAGTCGTCGCCCACGCCCAGGCTGTCGCAGACGAACTTGCCGCTCCACCCCTGCAGCACGGCCCCGAACACCTCGGGACGCTCGTTGTTCTGCCCGTCGGTCATCAGCAGCGCGTGCCTGATCGCGTTCGGGTACCCGCTCAGCAGGTGCCCGGCCAGCTTCAGCCACTCGCCGATGGCAGTGCCGCCGTGCGCGAGCAGCCTGCTGATCGCCCGCTCGGCCTCGGCGCGGGTGGCGGGCGTGGCCCTGACCAGGTTGGCGTTGCCGCCGGGGTAGACGACCTTGGCCCGCTCGGTCCCGGCGATCACCGCGAAGTGCACGCCGTCGCGCAGCGCGTGCACGGCCGCCGCCGCGGCCTGCCGGGCCTCGCGGATCTTGCCGCCGCTCATCGAGCCCGAGGTGTCGACGATGATGACCTCGGCCGCCTCGGTGGGCGCGGCCTGGGCGAAGCCGCCGCCGGAGGAGGCCACGGTCAGGATCGCGTGCACCTCCCGGGCGTCGGTGGACAGGTACTTGTTCTGGTCGATGTTCAGCGTGAACGTGGGCTGGTCACCCATGCGTTTCTCCTAGGGGATGAGAACGATCGTCACGTTGTCCTGGCCGCCGGAGGCCAGTGCGTGGCGCAGCATCTCGCGGGCCATGTCGAGAGGGGTTCCCGTCTGCGGGAACCGGTAGCCGTCCAGGTAGCGCCACAGCCCGTCGCTGCACACCAGCAGCAGGCCGGGCGCCCCCGGGGCGAGCGTGCGCACATGCAGCGACACCTCGCCGGAATCCGCGCCGAGCCACGCGGTGATCTCGCCGGTCGGGACCACGTCGTCCTCGGTCAGCAGCACGCCCTGCCCGGGGGCCTCGCCGGGCAGCCAGTACGCCCGCGTGTCGCCCGCCCAGCTCAGCGTGATCCCGCCGGGGCCGACGACCGCGGCGACGTAGGTGCAGGCGGGGGCGTCGTCCACGGAGGTCGCCAGGGCGGTCACCGCCTTTCCGGCCAGCTCGAACGCCTCCTGCGCGGAGGCCCCCCTGGCCAGGGCGGCGCCCGCGGTCTCCACCGCCGCGGCCGAGGCCTGGTCGGCCCGCGGCGAGCTGCCCACGCCGTCGCACACCACCGTGATCACGGCGTCGCCGGTGGCCAGCAGGGCCATGGCGTCCTCGTTGCGGGCGCGCCGCAGGCCCTTGTCGGTCACGGCGGCGGCCCCGCCGTCCAGGACGGTCTCGGCGTGGTCGCGGCCGGTGGGCTGGCGGGCGCCGCACCGTTCGCAGTAGCCCTCCGCGTCCACCGCGGCCGCGCCGCAGGAGGTGCAGACCGGCGCGCCGAGCGCGTGGCCGCACCGCTCGCAGTAGACGTCCCCCTGGACGACGGGGGACGCGCACATCGGGCAGTTCTGGGGGGTGGGTTCGGTCACAGCCACGTCCTCGGTCGTACGGCGTTCGCCTCGTCGATGAGCGCGTGGCGTTCATGGCGGGAGCCGGCCGCCACCGCGAGCTTCCGGTAGATCGACTCCAGCCGCCTGCGCAGCCCCGGTTCGGTGAAGTCGGCCTCGGCCAGCTTCGTCCCGGGCGGCGCGGGGTTGTCGTCCAGCCAGGCCAGCGCGCAGCGCAGCAGCTCGGCGGTGAGCAGGTCGCGGCGGCGCGGGTCGAGGTCGGCCAGGTTGGCCAGCCGTCCGGCCGCGCCGACCAGATCGGCGGCGGACACCGTGCTCAGGTCGGTCCGGCGGAACACCGAGGCGGCCAGCGCCACCTGCGCCGCCACCCGGTAGCTGGAGGTGGGCGGCACCTCGTCCAGTACGTTGACGCGGCCCGTCCTGGCCAGCCCGAACGCGGCGCTGACGTAGGAGTGGTCGGTCCGCCATACGGCGTTGTACCAGTGGGCCGCCTGCCTGCCGGCGCACTCCAGCGCGAACGCCAGCGCCAGCTTGGGCGCGAGCTCGCCGGGCAGCGCCGACACGCACGCGTCGAACATCGTCACCGCGGTGTCCGGCTGGCGCGCGGCCAGCGCGTACACCCCGCGGTACCAGGTCGTCCGCCAGTCGCCGGGGAGCAACCGGTCCAGCTCCGTCAGCGCGTGCGGCGTCTCGGCCGCACCCGCCTCGGCCAGCAGCCTGGCGCGCATGAGCCGGGTCTCGGGCGTCGGCGGCATCGCCGAGAGCTGGTCGAACAGCTCCTTGCCGTCGAACCCGAGCAGGCCCGCCAGCGCGCCCGCCGCCGGGTCGAGCGGATCGACGTGCGGCACCGGCAGCTCGACCGCGACCAAGGGCGGGTCGAGCGGCCCGAACACTTCGCGGCGCGATCCCGACAGTGCCGTCCCCACGGCGGAGCGCTCGGGCCCGAACAGGGTCGAGGGCGCCGGGAACGGCACGCCCTCCTCGGCCGCGCTGATCTCCCGCAGCACCCCGACGAGCTGCTCCTCCATCTCCCACGCGCTCTGGAAGCGGTCGGCGGGGTTGGGCGCGGTGGCCTTGCGCAGCAGCCGCGCGAACGACTCGTGCCCGCAGTCCTGCGGCAGCGCGCTGGCCACGCCGCCCTTGGCCGGGCTCCAGGACGGGATCGTCAGCACCGCCAGGGTCCTGGCCACCGTGTAGAGGTCGGAGGCCACGGACGAGGGGTGGGTGTCCAGCTCGGGCGCGTGGTAGCCGACCGTCGCCCAGGACGTGCCGGGCGGCGAGCCGACCGGCTGGACGGCGCCCAGGTCGATCAGCTTGAGCCGCCGGCCGACCCGGATCACGTTGGCCGGCTTGAGGTCGCAGTAGACCAGGCCGTTCTCGTGCAGGTAGCCGAACGCGTGCAGGATCTCGCGGCCGTAGATCAGGGCCTCGCGCAGCGGCAGCGGGCCCTGGCGGCGCAGCTCGTGCAGGGACTGGCCGCCGACGTACTCCATGACGATGTAGCCGAGGCCGCCGGAGAGCTGGAAGTTGAGGATCTTGACGATGTTCGGGTGGTCGACCGTGGTGAGGAACTTGCGCTCGGCCTCGGCCGCCGCCAGCGCCTCGGCGTCGTTGGTGTTGAGCAGGCCCTTGAGCACGACCCAGCGACCGTCCAGGGCCTCGTCGGCGGCCAGGTAGATCCAGCCGAGGCCGCCGTGCGCCAGGCAGCCGAGCACCCGGTACTGCCCGGCCACCATGTCGTCCTTGGCCAGCTTCGGGGTGAAGGAGTACGGCGTGCGGCAGTGCGGGCAGAACCCCTCCGTCAGTCCCGGACGGCCCTGCCGGGACCGGCCCACCGGCTCTCCGCAGGCCGGGTTGGCGCAGAACCGCTTCTCCTCCGGCACCCGCGGATCGGCCATCACGGCCGTCGCCGGATCCCGGTACGGCACGGACGGCAGGTCGGCGATGCCGCCCAGCACCCCGGCCCGCGACCTGCCGCTGCTGCTCACCGGCGAGGTCAGCGACCGGCTCACCGGCTGGGTGTTCACCGGCCCAGAGAGCGGGCCCGAGAGCGGCCCCGAGAGCGACCCGGAAGGCGTCCCCGAGGCCGGGGCCGACGCCTGCCGGGGGACGGACACCGCCGCCGGGGGCGACGCGGCCGCCGCGTTGCCGCACAGGTCGCAGTAGCCGTCCTCGATGGTGCCGGTGCAGCCCGGCTGCGCGCAGCGGGTCATGGCTTACCTCCGTGTATCGCGCGCTGGTAGGTGTCGACCGCGGCCGCCGCCTCGGTCAGGTCGCAGGGAGCGCTCCACAGCAGGGATCGTGCCCGCTCGAAGCACGCGGTGGCGTCGGGGTCCTCGGCCATGCCCTTGCGCACCGCCATGGCCTGGCAGGCGCCGAGCCGGCCGCGTAACTCGTCGCGCCTGCCGACCAGGCCGTACAGGGCCTTGGCGGTGGCCCGCGCCCGGTCGGCGGCCTTCTCCGCCTCGCTCTCCACGCTCGCCAGCCGCCTGGCCCGCACCAGCCAGGTGTCGGCCGAGGCGTCGAGCGCGGCCAGCTCGCCAGTCAGCTCCTCGACCCGGCTGCGCGGGCGGGCCTGCGGCGGCAGGGCGATCTTGACCACGACCGCGCCGTGGGCCAGCCTGGCCTCGCTCTCGGCCGCGCGTACCCGGTCGAGGGCGGCCACCAGGTCCTCGCGGCGCCTGGCGTACTCGCGTTTGACCACGATCGCCTGGTCGATCTCCGCGCGGGCCTCGGCCAGCACGCGGGCGACCCCGCCGAGGTCGGGTCCGACGCCCGCGCCGAGCGGGTCGGCGAGCAGGGCCGCGCGCATCCGCCGCAGCTCCGCCTCCTGCGCCTCCAGGCCGGCGCTCTCGCCCAGCTCGCGCTCCAGGTCGCGGATCTCGCGCAGGACGCGGTCGGCGTCGTCGAGCCGGGGCAGGACGGCGTTCCACACGGCGTCGATGTCATTGAGCGCCGAGGTGACCTCGCGGAAGGCGCCGTCCATGCGGGCGACGGTCTCGTCGAGGGTCAGCCGCTCGTCGGCCTCGGGCAGCAGCGAGCGCTGCTCGACGGGCTTGGCCGCGGCCCGCAGCACGACGGACGTGCCCGACAGCAGCCGGGTCAGCTCGTCGAGCTGCTCGGCCCCGAGTTTCGCGCGCGCGGCCCTGACCTGCTCGGCGTCGCGCAGCACGGCCCGGTAGGCGTCGTTCAGCAGCCATAGCCGGGTCAGCGCGGCCTGGACGGCGGCCCAGCGCTGCCGCGTCACCCCGTCCAGCGTCGCGCCCTTGAGCAGCTGGTACGTGGTGTGGGATTCGAGATCGAGCAGGTCGCCGGAGATCCGGTCACGTTCGTCGGCCCGAGCGCGCAGCGCGTACTCGGCGCCTTCCCTGCTCATGGGTGGTCCCAGACTCATCACGCTCCCCGTGAAGAGGGCCCCCGATGCCCCGTGTCCTACCGGCTCAACGGGAGTCTTGACCGGTTGGTTCCAAAGGGTAGGGGTGACCCTGACTTGTCCCTGATTCAACCCTCGGTCACCTGCAAACGGCTTAACGGATCTCCTACGGTGGAGACATGGCACGCATCCTTCTGATCATCGCCGCGATCATCGTCGCACTGCTTCTCGTCGGCCCGCTCGTGGGTTTCGTCTTCACGCTTCTCAAGTGGGCTCTCATCATCGGCGCCGTCGTCCTCGGTGTCACGTTCGTCGCGAAGTGGGCCAAGAGGCCGTAGCTTCCGCCCGCTTCCCAAGGCATAGTGAGTGAATGGAGGCGCGGCCGGCGGTTGACGATGCCGCGCTCGGGCGCGAGGCCCTGGCCGTGCTCGAGGCGAACTGGACGGGCAGCGGCACCGTGCCCGCGCCGGGTCTCTACCCGCACCAGTGGAGCTGGGACTCCGCGTTCGTCGTCATCGGCCTGGCCAGGCACCGTCCGGAGCGAGCCCGGGAGGAGCTGCTCAGCCTGCTGAGCGGCCAGTGGGCGACCGGCATGGTGCCCCACATCGTCTTCCACACCCGCGAGGCGTACTTCCCCGGGCCGTCGGTCTGGCGCTCGCAGGAGCACGCCTCCGCGCCCCGGGTCTACACCTCCGGGCTCACCTCCCCGCCGCTGCAGGCGCTGGCGCTGCGGTGGCTCTACCGGCACACCGGCGACGTCGCGTTCGTCCGGCGGACGTTCCCGCTGCTCGTCGCCCAGCACCACTACCTGGCCTCGGCCCGCGACCTCGGCGGCGCCGGACTGGCGGCGATCGTCCATCCCTGGGAGTCGGGCATGGACGACAGCCCGGCCTGGGACCAGCCGCTCGCCGCGCTGCCCGCCATCGGTTACGGCTACCGCAACGTTCAGCTGGCCGACCGCCACCCCGACAGCGACCACGACCGCTACGTCTGGCTGGCCATGCGGTACCGCGACGCCGGCTACCGGCCCGAGTACCTGCGCGACGAGCACCCCTTCGCGGTCGAGGACCCGATGTTCAACGGCATCTGGCTCGCCTCCTGCCAGGCGCTGGCCGAGCTGGCGCCGGTGGCCGGGGCCGACCCCGCACCCCACGCCGAACAGGCCGAACGCATCAGGCAGGCCATGCTCGACCGGCTCTGGGACGGCTGCTTCTACCCCCTTGACCTGCGCTCCGGCCGGCTGATCAAGGTCTGCACGGTGGGCGCGTTCGGGCCGCTGCTCGATCCCGGGCTGCCCAGCGACCACCTGCACGCCTGCGTCGAGGTGCTGGAGTCGGCCCGGTTCATGGGCGCGACCGGCTACCCGGTGCCGAGCTGCGAGATCCGCGCCGCCCAGTTCGACCGCACCCGCTACTGGCGCGGGCCGTCCTGGGTGAACACCAACTGGCTGTTACGCCGGGCCGCCGCCGTCCACTCGCTCGACCAGCTCGGCCGGCAGCTCGCCAACGGCACCCTGCGGCTGGTCCGGCAGGCCGGGTTCCGCGAGTGCTTCGACCCGTTCGACGGCAGCGGGCGCGGGTGCAGGGACTTCTCCTGGAGCGCGGCGCTCACCCTCGACCTGCTCGCCGATACCGTGGAGATATGAGCATTCTTCGCCGCCTGCCCGCCGACGTGCGCCGATCCCTGGACACCCGGCCGGGGGAGCGGGTGCTGACGTTCACCGAGACCGCCGACGGTCACCTGGTGGCCACCAACCTCGCCCTGTTCCTGTCGGACGGGACGCGGGTGCCGTACGAGGAGATCGACAAGGCGTCCTGGGACGACGAGGGGCTGCGGGTCGTCACCACCGGCGGCGTCCGCCACTTCGAGCGCGTCGCCGAACCGCGGATGGTGCCCGAGACCGTGCGCGAGCGGGTGAACTCCACCATCGTGGTCAACAAGCGCGTCAGCCTGCCGGGGCGCGGCGGCGTCCGGCTGGTGGCCAGGCGTCCGCCGGGCGGCGAGGTGCTGGGCTGGACGCTCGTCTTCGACGACGGGCTCGATCCGACGGACCCGGGCCTGCGCGCGCAGGCCGAACAGGCCCTGGAAGGCGTCCGGCGCAGCATGGGCGTGTGAGGCATCACACGTCCGTGCCGCGCCGGATCTCGGGGCCGGATCTCAGGACCGGGCCGTCAGTAGGGGATGCCGGTCTCGCGGGACTTCCGTTCCGCGAGATCCTCCTCCTCGGGCCAGCCGCTGCCGGACCTGTGGTGGCCGTCGGAGCCGAGGAACGGGATCTTCTCCTGAAGCGTCCCGCCCACCTTCTCCCTGGCCGCCCCGGCCAGCCTCGACGCCTGCGCGCCGACCACCCCCGCGGCCTCCTGGACCCTCGGGCTGTCGGCCACACGCTGGGCCGCCCGCTTGATCTGTTCGTACCGCTCGCGGCCCGCCCTGCTGCCGAGCACGTAACCGACAGCCAGACCGACCGCGAATGTCATCCGATAACGCATCTTGCACCTCCGCTGTCTCCCGGCCTACCCCAGTTGCGATGCGACACGCACTCCAAGAGTGCGCTAATCTATTCCTGCGCACGACGGAAGGGCCCAACAAGCCCGACCAGCAGGGCGAACGTTCGATCCCGCGTAGCTCAACGGCAGAGCAGCCGGCTGTTAACCGGCAGGTTATAGGTTCGAGTCCTATCGCGGGAGCTGTAGTCAGACAGCAACTAAGGCCCTCTCACCGAGACAGGTGAGAGGGCCTTAGGCGTTCCATGGGACGTTCCGTCGCTGAGGGCTCCAGGGGGTCATCTCGCTGACACCCTCATCGGGAAGTCGTCCATCCGCAGCGGTTCCAGTGACGTCTTCCTCACTCCGCGAGAGGCCGTTGACCAGGTCTGAAGCACCCTTCAGTCCGGAGCGGGGCCGCACTCCGCCGGCGGGCCTGACGCGTGCCAGGGCGCGGCAGATCGTCGGGCGTCTCACGCTCTGGGTGGCGTTCGGGGTGATCTTCGGGGTGCCGGCCGCCGCGGCGGTGGGGGAACTGGTGCCGCCTGCGTCGGATGGGCGGCGGGCCGATGACCGATGTTCTCGGCCTCGCGGTCGTCCTGGCCGGATCGGGCGCCCTGGCGCGTTCACCTCCGCGCTGCTGGCCTGGCAGGGCATGTCCTGAAAGGAGAGGGATTCACGCGTTGTAGTGGGTGAGTTACCGATTTTGGCGTTACGCGGGACAACGGGCGTTCGCGGCGGCAAGATGGGGGAGCCGGCCGGGTGTGGCCGGCAGCCGCGGGAAGTCGTGACGGGGGCGTGGAGAGGGCGCCGCCGGCAGGACGTGCCGCCGACCCGGAATCGGCGGGGCGCTCCGCTGAGCGAAATGTTGGTTGCCGCGTGCGTACCTGGATCAGGTCACTGCGTCCCTTCGATGTGCATGCCGTGCACGCGCTGTTCGAGCGCACCACGGACCTCCGCGAGGCGGAGCGGTTCATCAGGCTCTTCCACGCCGAGAACCCCTCCGCCGGCGGCCTGGCCGCCCGGCTGCGCGACGTCGCCAGAGACGTCGCCCGCCACGGCACCTACGTCCACACCTTCGAGGAGCTGGAGTTCGGCGCCCGGGTCGCCTGGCGCAACAGCGGCCGGTGCATCGGACGCCTGTACTGGCGTTCGCTGAAGGTGCGCGACCGGCGGGAGGTGACGACGGCCGAGGGCGTGGCGGTGGAGTGCGTGGCGCACCTGCGCGAGGCGACGGGGGAGGGGCGCATCAGGCCCACCGTCACCGTCTTCGCCCCGGACACCCCGGCCATGCCGGGCCCCCGGGTGCTCAACGACCAGCTCGTCCGCTACGCCGGGCACCGGCTGAACGGCGGCGGCGTCCTCGGCGACCCGCGCAACGCCGAGCTCACCGACCTGGCCAAGGAACTGGGCTGGCGCGGCGGGCCGGGCCGGTTCGACGTGCTGCCGCTGGTCGTGCGGGCCGGGCTCGGCGACCCGCTGGTGTGCAACCTGCCGGGCGACGCCGTGCTGGAGGTGCCGCTGCTGCATCCCGAGTACGCGTGGTTCGCGGAGCTGGAGCTGCGCTGGCACGCCGTGCCGGTCATCTCGGACATGTGCCTGGAGATCGGAGGCGTCTGCTACCCGTGCGCGCCGTTCAACGGCTGGTACATGGGCACCGAGATCGGGGCGCGCAACCTGGCCGACTCCGATCGGTACGACCTGCTCCCCGAGGTGGCCGAGCACCTCGGCCTGGACACCTCCACCGAGCGCTCGCTCTGGCGCGACCACGCGCTGGTCGAGCTCAACGTGGCGGTGCTGCACTCGTTCGAACGGGCGGGGGTGACGATCACCGACCACCACACCGAGTCCCGGCGCTTCCTGACCCACCTGGAACGCGAGGAGCGCGCCGGACGGCGCTGCCCGGCCGACTGGTCGTGGATCGTGCCGCCGCTGTCGGGCGGCGCGACCCCGGTCTTCCACCGCTACTACGACACCTGCGAGCTGACCCCCGCGTACGTGCACCGCCACCCCGCCCGCTGATGCGCTTGCCAGCCCCGCCCAGAACATGGTTCGGTTAGCGCATGGCGGAACTCGTGCTCTCATCGTCGGACCGGGGCGTGCTCACGCTGACCTTCAACCGTCCCGACACGCTCAACGCCTGGACGGACGCCATGGGCCGGCGCTACTTCGACCTGCTGGCCGAGGCCGAGAAGGACCCCGACGTCCGGGCGATCGTGGTGACCGGCGCGGGCAAGGGCTTCTGCGCCGGCGCCGACTTCAGGACGCTCGCCGCCATCCAGACCGGCTCCTACGACGAGACCCCCGACCCCCGTCCCAACACCTTCCCCACGACCATCGGCAAGCCGATCATCGCCGCGGTCAACGGCGCCTGCGCCGGGCTCGGCATGGTGCACGCGCTCGTCTGCGACCTGGTCTTCACGGCCGAGGAGGCCAAGTGGACGACCGCCTTCCCGCGCCGCGGCCTGGTCGCCGAGTACGGCCTGTCCTGGGTGCTGCCCCGGGTCATGGGCCAGCAGCGGGCCATGGACGTCCTGCTGTCGGGCCGGGTGTTCAGCGGGCGGGAGGCGTACGAGCTGGGGCTGGCCAACCGCGCGGTGCCGGGGGAGTCGCTGCTGGCGCAGGCCCAGGAGTACGCCAGGGAACTGGCCGTGCACAGCTCGCCGGCGTCCATGGCGGTGATCAAGCGGCAGGTGTGGCAGGACTGGGACGTCACCCTGGAGGAGTCGGCCAGGAAGGCCGTCCACGAGATGCTGGCCTCCTTCGGGCGGCCCGACTTCGCCGAGGGCGTCGCCAGCTTCCTGGAGCGCCGTCCGCCGGACTTCCCCGCGCTGTGAAACCGCAGGCCGGAGGGGGTACGAGCGGAGCACGCCGAGGTTAGACGGCGATCCCCGCCGGGTAGGGCTGGGCGTGTCCGAAGGGTCCGCGGCCAGGCCGGGGCGTGGGGGACGTCCAGCGGGGCCACGTTCGGGGGGCGCGGTGCAGGCTTTCGTCATGAAGGAGATCGGCCGGGTCGGCTTCATGGACAAACCGGTGCCGCGGCCGGGGCCGCGCGACGCCGTCGTCCGCACCACCACCGCCCTCATCTGCACCTCCGACTCCCACACCGTCCAGGGCGGCATCGGGCCGCGCACCGATCTCACGCTCGGGCACGAGGGCGTCGGCGTGGTGCACGAGGTGGGCGAGGAGGTGCGCGACTTCCGGCCGGGCGACCGCGTCCTGGTGGGGGCCATCACCCCCGACTGGGGCGACCTCGCCTGCCAGGACGGCCATCCGTCGCAGTCGGGCGGCCCGCTCGGCGGGTTCAAGTTCGCCAACTCCAAGGACGGCGTCTTCGCCGAGTTCTTCCACGTCAACGAGGCCGACGCCAACATGGCGAAGATCCCCGCCGGGGTGCCGGACGAGACGGCCGTCTACTGCGCGGACATGCTCTCGACCGGGTTCATGGGCGCCGAGAACGGCGACATCCCCATCGGCGGGGCGGTCGCCGTGCTGGCCCAGGGCCCGGTGGGCCTCATGGCCACCGCGGGCGCCCGGCTGCGCGGCGCGGGCCTGGTCATCGGGGTCGAGTCGGTGCCCCGCCGCAAGCAGCTGGCCCGCGACTTCGGCGCCGACGAGGTCGTCGACTTCAGTGCCGAGGACGTCGTCGAGGGCGTGCTCCGCCTGACCGGCGGACAGGGTGTGGACACCGCCATCGAGGCGCTCGGCGCGGACGCCACCTTCCAGACCGCGATCAAAATCACCAAGCCGGGCGGGACGGTCTCCAACACCGGCTACTACGGCCAGGGCGAGTTCGTCCGCATCCCGCGCGTCGAGTGGGGCGTCGGCATGGCCGAGAAGAAGATCACGACCGGCCTGTGCCCGGGCGGGCGGCTGCGCATGGAACGCCTGCTGCGCGTCCTGGAGGGCGGCCGGGTCGATCCCACGCCGCTGACCACCCACACGTTCCCCTTCGCGGAGATGGAACGCGCCTTCGAGGTCTCGGACAAGAAGCTCGACGACGTGGTGAAGGTGATGATCACCTTCACGTGAGGACCTCGGAGGAGAACGGCGGCCATGCTCGATCTCGATCCACCCTTCCGCCCGGTGCGCCACCGGGAGGGCTACCCGGCGCTGGAGGACCTCGGGCTCATCGGTGACGGCACGACGGCGGCGCTGGTCGCCCTCGACGGTTCGATCCCGTGGTTGTGCCTGCCGCGCTTCGACAGCGACCCGCTGCTGTGCGGCCTGCTCGACCGTGAGCGCGGCGGCTGCTTCACGCTGACGGCCGACGACCTGCGCGAGGCCAGGCAGTACTACGAGCCGGACACCGCCGTGCTGGTCACCGAGCTGCGCGGCCCGTCCGGCGTGGTCCGGATCACCGACGCGCTGGCCCTGCGCGCCGGCGCCGACCTCGGCGACGACGCGGGCGGCGGACGGGGCGAGCTGGTCAGGTCCGCGGTCGCCCTGGCGGGGGACGTGCGCCTGCGGGCCGAGCTGGCGCCGCGCGGCGGCGGGCAGGCCCGGATGCTCGGCAGCGGCCTGGAGGTGCGCGCGTCCCGCCGGCCCGACCTGCGGCTGCACCTGCGCTCCAACCGGCCGCTGACCGGGCTGCGCACCGTGCACGACCTCCAGGAGGGCGAGCGCCTGGACCTGGTGCTGTCGTGGGGGCGCATCCACCGTCACCACCGGTTCGACCCCGAGGCGATGGTGCGGCAGACCGCCGACGCCTGGCGGCGCTGGATGGGCGCGTGCACCTACCAGGGGCCGCAGGAGGCGCTGGTCCGGCGTTCGGTGATCACGCTGAAGCTGTGCGACGACTGGGTGAACGGCTCGCTGGTCGCGGCGCCGACGTCCTCGTTGCCGGCGCCCGTCGGCGGGGTGCGCAATTGGGACTACCGCTACACCTGGATCCGCGACGCCGCCTACGCCGTCTTCGCGCTGCGCCGCGTCGGCTTCGCGGAGGAGGCCGACGGTTTCCTCGGCTGGGTCCTCGACGCCTTCGAGCAGAGCGGCCGGCCGCGGATCATGTACACGCTGCGCGGCGACCCCGTACCCGAGGAGGTCGTCGACGCCGACCTGGAGGGCTACCGGCGCTCGGCGCCGGTGCGGTGGGGCAACGGCGCGGCCGACCAGCGCCAGCACGACGTCTACGGCGAGGTGCTGGACTGCGCCGACCAGTGGCTGCTGCCCGGCCGCGACCTGCAGCCCGCGCTGTGGTCGGGGCTGTCGGCGCTGGCCGAGGCCGCCGCGCACAGCTGGCGGCAGCCCGACCAGGGCATCTGGGAGGTACGCAGCCAGGGCCGGGTGTTCACCTACTCGGCGGGCATGTGCCAGGTGGCGCTCGACCGGGCCGCGGCCATCGGCGAACGGCTGGGCCTGGCCGGTCCGATCGCCAGGTGGCGCGCCACCGCCGAGGAGCTGCGCCGACTGATCCTGGAGCAGGCGTGGGACGAGGACGCGCAGTGCCTGAGCGAGCACCTCGACGGCGGCGGCGGCCTGGACGCCAGCCTGCTCGCGCTGCCGCTGCGCAAGGTCGTGCCGGCCGACGACCCGCGGATGGCGGCGACCACCGCCGCCGTCGCCGAACGCCTGTCCGCCGGTGACGGCCTGCTCTACCGCTACCTGCACGACCGGTCGCCGGACGGCCTGCCCGGCGACGAGGGCGCCTTCCTGCTGTGCAGCTTCTGGCTGGTGGACAACCTCATCCTGCAAGGCCACCTGGCCCGCGCCGAGGAGCTGTACGCCTCCCTGTGCGCCCGCGCCGGCCCGCTCGGCCTGCTCCCGGAGCAGATCGACCCGGCCACGGGCGCGTTCGCGGGCAACTACCCGCAGGCGTTCAGCCACATCGGGGTGATCGCCAGCGGGGTCAACCTGGCACGGGCGGGAGCGGCCCGCACGCCCTGACCGGCTCAGGCCAGCCGATGGGCGCCCTCGGCTGGCCCGCACGCCCTGACCGGCTCAGGCCAGGCGGTGGGCGCCCTTGGCGGCGGTGGCGGCCAGGAAGCGCGGGGCCTGGAAGCCGCGCTCGGCGTAGGCGGCCGAGACCGACTCGCGCACGCCGTCCAGGCGGTCGTCCGGGACCAGGGCGATGGCCGAGCCGCCGAAGCCGCCGCCCGTCATCCTGGCGCCGCGGGCCCCGCCGCGGAAGGCGGCCTCCACGGCCACGTCGAGCTCCGGCGAGGAGACCTCGTACTGGTCGCGCAGCGACAGGTGGGAGGCGTTGAGCAGGGCGCCGATCTCGGTCACCTTGCCCGCGCGCAGCAGGCCGACCAGGGCCTCGACGCGGTGGTTCTCGGTGACGACGTGCATGACGCGCTTGCGCTCGTCGCCCTGGAGCCGGTCGAGGGCCGCGGCCAGGTCGGTGACGTCGCGCAGGGACGCCACGCCCAGCTTGCGGGCGGCGGACTCGCACTCGGCGCGGCGCTTGGCGTACTCGCCGCCGGCGTGCTCGTGGTGGACCTGGGTGTCGATGATGAGGATGCTCAGGCCCTCGGTGGCCAGGTCGAGGGGGATCTTCCTGGAGCCGAGCGAGCGGCAGTCGAGGAACAGCGCGTGGCCCTCCTCGCACAGCGCCGAGGCGGCCTGGTCCATGATCCCGCACGGCATGCCGACGAAGTCGTTCTCGGCCCGCTGGCTGAGCAGCGCGATCTCCATCGGCGTCAGGCCGAGCCCGTGGACGTCGTTCAGCGCGGAGGCGACGGCCACCTCCAGCGCGGCGCTGGAGCTGAGCCCCGCGCCCTGGGGCACGTCGCCGTCGATCGCGATGTCCGCGCCGGCGACCCGGTCGCCGAGCATGGCCAGGACGCCCACGGCGTAGCGGGCCCAGCCGGTCGCCTCCTCCCTGGCCGAAAGCTCGATCGGGCCGCCGGAGGACTGGAGGGACAGCAGCCGGACGGTCTGGTCGGCGCGCGAGGTGACGGCGGCGCTCACCCCCCACGGCACCGCGAAGGGCAGGACGAAACCGTCGTTGTAGTCGGTGTGCTCGCCGATCAGGTTGACCCGGCCGGGCGCGCGCCAGACCGTCCGGGGATCGGCACCGAAGGCGGCACGAAAAGCTTCAGCAACGCGCATAATCCAACACTCCTCAACAAAGGCCCGACCGTAGACTAGCGCCATGGAGGAGCTCCTGGATCCAGCGCTCGGCCAGGTCCGGGTGTTCCTGATGCACGACGACAACAAGCGGCGCAAGCTCAAGTACAACCTGGGCCATCGGCGGCTGCTCACCTTCGGCGGGGCGTACTCCCATCACATCAGGGCCGTGGCCCAGGCGGGAAGGCTGCACGGCATCGAGACGATCGGGGTGATCAGGGGCGAGGAGCACCTGCCGCTCAACCCCACGCTCGCCTTCGCCGCCTCCTGCGGGATGACCCTCACCTACCTCGACCGCGCCACCTACCGGCTCAAGCACACGCCCGAGGTGCAGGCCCGGCTGCGGGAGCGGTGGGGCGACGTCACGATCCTGCCCGAGGGCGGCAGCAACGCCGCGGCCGTGCGCGGCTGCGCCGAGCTGCCGCCCGAGATCGACGTCGACTACGACGTCGTCTGCTGCCCGGTCGGCACCGGCGGCACGCTGGCCGGCATCTCGGCCGGGCTGCCCGAGGGCAGGCGGGCGCTGGGCTTCGCGGTGCTCAAGGGGGCCGGCTTCCTGGCCGGCGAGGTGGCCCGGCTCCAGCGCGAGGCCTACGGCCGCACCTGGACGAACTGGTCGCTCGACCTCGACCACCACTTCGGCGGCTACGCCCGTACGACCCCCGCCCTCGACCGGTTCGCCGCCGAGCACCGGGTCGAGGGCGTCTACGTGGCCAAGATGCTCTACGGCGTCCTCGACCTGGCCCGGCGGGGGGCGTTCGCGCCGGGCACCCGCGTCGTGGCCGTGCTGACCGGTCAGCCCTCGACGTCCGTGGCCGCGTGCGGGGCGCCGACCGGCTTCGACTCGGGCGAGCCGCGCTGACGCAGGTAGACCGACAGCACCACCATCGACAACACGGCCAGCAGCTCCGACTGCCAGTTCTGCAGGCTGCGGTTCCAGAACTCGGCGGAGGTCACGTACTGGCCCCACGAGACGGGGTCGCGCAGGTCGCCGAGCCGTCCGGAGTTGTAGGCCGCCTGGCCCGCCACCGACTGGGCCAGCCACGACAGCACGAAGATGGCCCCCATCACCAGCCCGAGCGAGTTGCTGAACAGCCACAGCCGGGCGCCGCGGGCCCTGGCCCAGGCGGGGGAGTAGCTGGTGGCGTGCGCGCCGACCTGCTGCTCCTCGTCCGACTCGGCCCCGGCGTCCTCCACCTTCTTGGACTCGGGGGAGCCCTTCTGGACGAGCCAGACGGTCAGCATGATGTACAGGAAGAACTGCAGGTACTCCGACTGCCAGTTCTCGGCCACGTCCACGGCGAAGTCGGAGGAGGTCACGTACTCGGCGAACGACACCGGGTCGGCGCCCTGGACCAGCTGCACGTCGTTGAACTGCAGCATGCCCGCCACCGCCTGCCCGCCGAGCGCCAGCAGGAACATGACCAGGAAGGCCAGCGAGAGGGAGTTCTCCTTCAACCACTTCACAACCGCGCCCACCCTATGGCCAGGAACCAGGCCAGCCCCGCCGCGATGACGAGCAGGGTCAGCGTGAACATCACCCGCATCAGTCCTCCACCTCGCATTCGTAGGGCAGGTCGTGCACGGGCCGGCAGCCCGCGGCCTTGACCCGCCAGCCGTCGTCGAAGCGGTGCAGGAACAGGGTGTCGCCGGCCAGCCGCACCTGGGCCTCCTTGCCCCACACGTTCACCTCGGTGACCGCGCCGCCGGGCCCCAGCTTGAGGTCGCCCAGCGCCTGGGCACAGGTCTGGCCGCGGTCGGGCAGCTTCTCGGCGGTGGTCCGGGCCAGCAGCCCGCACGCGGCGTCCTCCTGGTGAGCCTCCAGGGCCGCGTGGAAACGCTCGGCCGCGCGGGCGGGGGACGTCGTGTCCACGGCGCAGCCGACGGCCGCCAGGAGGAGCGCCGCCACGACGAACGGAAATCTCATGAGCCTCCCGCTACCCACTGGAGCAGCGGGCATGCTGGCCGGCGGGCTACCCGAGCTGGTCGAGCACCGGCGCGACCAGCGCGTTGAGCTCGCGGACCAGCACGAGCACGGCCCGGTGGGCGCGCTGCTCGACCTCGTCGTGCGGCCCCTCGGGCTCCGGCGGGAGGTCGCCGAGCGGCACGGGCGCCTCGACGAGCAGCGTGGCGCGCAGGAACGGGATGCGGGCGAGGTCCTGCTGGCTCGGCTCGACGTACTGGCCGAAGGTCTCCTGCCAGCCCAGCCAGCCGCGGTCGCGCCACCAGGCGCGCGACCTGGTCAGCTCGGCGGGCGGCGGCGAGACGATCCGGACGCGCGCGAACAGGGTGCCGTCCCAGGTGTTGCGGTGGCAGGTGGCCTCCAGGACGCGACGGTCCCAGCGCACGTAGCCGGGGGTGAGGGCGGGCGGGGTGGCCAGCCGCCAGGCCGCGCAGGCGAACCTGACCGGCGCGATGTCGCCCCACTCGAACTCGTCGAGGTTCTTGCGCACGTGCACGGCGTAGCGCCCGTCACGGTCCCTGTCGAACTCCTGGTCGATCCAGAACGCCTTGCCCATGCCCCCTACGCTACGGCCCGGCGGCGCCTTCCCGGCGGCGTACGGGAGATCCGGCCTTGCCATCAATTACATGACCGCTTAAGCTCATCCGGTCAAACAATTGGAGGATGACGCATGGCCAGAGCGGGCAGGCCGCCGCAGGACCCCGCGCGGCAGGCCGAGCGCGCCCACCGGATCCTCGACGCCGCCGCCGAGCTGATCCTGCGCTGGGGCTACGACAAGACCACCGTCGACGACGTCGCCAGGCGCGCCGGGGTCGCCAAGGGCACGATCTACCTGCACTGGAAGACGCGTGAGGAGCTGTTCGCCGCGCTGCTGCGGCGCGAGCGGGTGCTCATGACGGACCGGGTGCGCGACAGTGCGCCCGCCACCCTCGGCGAGCTGTTCGGGAGCCTGGCCTCGGCGCTGCTGCACCGGCCGCTGCTGCACGCGGTGCTGCTCGACGACTCCGAGGTGCTCGGCAAGCTCACCCGGCTCAAGCGGCAGGGCCCGGCGGCCGGCGGCCTCGAACTCGGCGGCCCCTTCGACGCCTACCTGCGCGAGCTGGTCCGGCTGGGCGCCGTGCGCGCGGAGCCGGCCGAGCACGTCACGGTGATCGGCTCGATCTTCTACGGCTTCATGTTCCTGCCCGGCGCGCGCCCGGAGTCCGAGCGGCTGCCCGACGACCGCGTCGCCGAGCTGCTGGCCGAGACCGTCGAACGCGCGGTGGGCACCGGACGCGCGCTGCCGCCCGACGAAGCCGCCGCCGTCGCCCGGGCCACGCTCGACCTCATCGACGCCCTCGCCGACGTCGCCCGGCGCAAACTGGCGACATCCATGAGCCCGGCCAAGGAGCGCGTGCAATGAAAGCAGTCATTCCCCTCGACGACGAAGCCGCCGCCGACCTCGGCACCGCGGGCGGCAAGGGCGCCTCGCTGGCCCGGCTGGTCAGGGCGGGGCTGCCGGTGCCCGGCGGGTTCGTCGTCACGACCCGGGCGTACCGGTCGTTCGTGACGGCGTTCGGCGACGAGATCGCCTCCAGCGGCGACCCCGGCGCGCTGTTCGCCGCGCACGAGATCCCGGCCGGCCTGGCCGAGGAGATCCGGGCCGCGCACGCCGCGCTCGGCGACGACGTCGCGGTGGCCGTGCGCTCCTCGGCCACCGCCGAGGACCTGCCCGAGCTGTCGTTCGCCGGGCAGCAGGACACCTTTCTCAACGTCAGGGCCGACGGCCTGCTGGAGGCGGTCCGCCGCTGCTGGGCCTCGCTGTGGAACCCGCGCGCCGTCGCCTACCGCGAGCGCAACGGCGTCCCGCACGACGACGTGGCCCTGGCGGTGGTCGTCCAGGAGCTGGTGGACGCCGACGCGGCCGGGATCATGTTCACCGCCGACCCGGTCACCGGCGCGCGCGACGAGATCGTGGTCAACGCGTCCTGGGGGCTCGGCGAGGCCGTCGTCGGCGGGCAGGTCACGCCGGACACGATCACCCTGTCCGGCGGCCGGGTCACCGGCTCGCGGGTCGCCGACAAGACCGTCATGACCGTGCGCACCGCGAGCGGCACCCGCGAGGAGCCCGTGCCCGAGGAGCTGCGCCGCGCTCCCGTCCTCGACCCGGCGCAGGCGGTGGAGCTGGCCGCGCTCGGCGAACGCGTCCAGGCCCTGTACGGCATGCCCATGGACGTCGAGTGGGCCAGGCGCGACGGCACGTTCGCGATCCTCCAGGCCCGCCCGATCACCGGCCTGAAACCGCAGGTCGAGGAGTGGAACGACAGCCTCAAGGGCGACTACCTGTGGACCGCGGGCAACCTGGGCGAGGCCATCCCCGACGTGATGACGCCGGCGACCTGGTCGTTCGTCCGGATCTTCATCCACGAGGCCATGTCGGCCTCGGCGCTGCCCGGGTTCGACCTGGTGGGCAACATCGGCGGCCGCTTCTACATGAACCTCAGCGTCGTCCACTCCATCGCCGCGGCCCTGGGCATGCGGAGCAGGCTGGGCGCGGTCGAGCAGGTCTTCGGCAGGCTGCCGGCCGGCCTGGAGGTGCCGCTGGTGCGGCTGTCGCGCTGGGAGATCGTCCGGCGCGTCCTGCCGATGGCCGTCACCCTCCAGCGGCGGGTGCGCCGGAACATCAAGGACCTGCCGGCCTTCCTCGCCACCTCCCGGCAGCGCTGCGAGGAGCTGCGCGAACGCGTCGCCGCCACGTCCTCCGGCCCCGAGCTGGCCGACCTGTGGACGTCCGCCATCGAGCCCCACCTGGTCATCTCCAGCCGCATGCTGGAGGCCGCCGGCCGCCAGGGCGGCGCCACGCTGGTCTGGACCCGCGACCGGCTGCGCAGGCTGATGGGCGAGGCGGACGCCGAGGCCATGCTCACCGGCGTCAACGCCGACGGCGAGCTGGCCAGCCTCGGACCGGTCCTGGGCCTGGGCCGGCTGGCCAGGGGCGAGATCAGCAGGGAGGAATTCGCGCTGGCCTACGGGCACCGCGGCCCGCACGAGTTCGAGGTCTCAAGGCCCCGGCCCGGCGAGGACCCGGCCTGGATCGACGCCCAGCTCGCCGGCCTGCGCGACCTGCGGGCCGGCACCGAGGCGCTGCTGGCCCGGCAGGAGAAGGCCAGGCAGGAGGCATGGGCCCGGTTCGCCGCCCGCCACCCCGGCAAGGAGGCCCGGATGCGCGCCCGGGTACGGCGGTGGAACGCGGTCGTCCGCGACCGGGAGAGCGCCCGCTCGGAGAACATCCGGGCCTTCTGGGTGCTGCGGGCGTTCGTCGTGCGCGCCGGGGAGCTGACCGGGCACGGCGACGACCTGTTCCACCTCTACCTGGAGGAGATCCTCGACGTGCTGCGCGGCGACGCCTCGGCCCTGGCCCGGGTCCCGGTCCGGCGGGCGACCCACGACCGGTACGCCGCGCTGCCGCCGTACCCGACGGTGATCGTCGGCCGGTTCGACCCCGTCCGGTGGGCCGCCGACCCGGGCCGCCGGGCCGACGTCTACGACGCGCGCGGCTTCGACGTCCCGGTCAGCGACACCGTGACCGGGTTCCCCGGCGCGCCGGGCGTGGTCGAGGGCGTGGCCAGGGTCATCGCCGGCCCGGAGGACGGCGACCGGCTGGCGCCCGGCGAGATCCTGGTGACGACCCTGACGAACGTCGGCTGGACCCCCATGTTCCCGCGCGCGGCCGCCGTCGTCACCGACATGGGCGCGCCGCTGTCGCACGCCTCGATCGTGGCCCGCGAGCTGGGCATCCCGGCCGTGGTCGGCACCGGCAACGCCACCATGCGACTGCGCGACGGCGACCGCGTCCGCGTGGACGGCGAGCGCGGCACGGTCGAGTTGCTCCAGTGAAAAGACTGCGCCAAGTCGGCCGTCCCCCGGCGGCCGGTGTGTTCACTGGATGACCATGATCGAACAGTGGATCCTCGAAGACGAGCGCGAGCTCGAAGCGCGCTGCGCCCGCTTCCGCCTCGCCCTGCTGGGCCTCGACCGCGACGCCGCCCAGCCTGACCTCCAGGAGGCCCGGCAACCGGATGACACCACCTGAACAGCACGACCCGCCCGGCCCCCGGATGACACCACCTGAACAGCACGACCCGCCCGGCCCCCGGATGACTCCGCCCGAACGGCACGACCTGCCCGGCCCCCGGAGCGGGCCGCCCGGGTGGGAGGACCTGCCCGGTGCTCTCGTCCGGGAGGTCGAGCGGCGGCTCGGGCGGGCGGCGGCCGGCTTCGCGGAGCGGCACGGCGGCTTCACCGGCGGCGTGCGCGGCGTGCTCACGCTCGCCGGCGGCGGCCGGGTGTTCGTCAAGGCCGTGCCCGCCGGTTCGCCGCACGCGGCCGACTACCGGGCGGAGGCCGTGGTGGGCGCGGCCCTGCCGCCGGGCGTGCCCGCCCCCCGGTTCCTGTTCTCCTGCGAGGCGGCGGGGTGGGTCCTGCTCTGCTCGGAGGTCGCGCCCGGCCGCGTCCCGCACGAGCCCTGGCACGACGGCGAACTGGCCGCCGCGCTCGCCCTGCTCACCGCGTGCGCCCGCGAGCTGACCCCGTCCCCGCTGGGCGGCCTGCCCACGCTGGCCGGGCGCATGTCGGGACGCTGCGAGCTGTGGAACACCCTCGACCCGGCCCGCGCCGGAGCCTGGGAACGCGCCCGCCTGCCCCGTCTTGCCGCGGTCGAACGCCGCTGGACCGCCCTGGTCACCGGCGGCACGCTGCTGCACTTCGACCCGCGCTTCGACAACATCCTCATCGCCCGCGACGTGACCGCCCGCCTGGTGGACTGGGGACGCGCCTGCACCGGCCCGGCCTGGGCCGACCTGGTCTGCCTGCTGCTGCAGTCGGACCTCGGGCCGCGCGACCCCGAGCGCCTGCTCACCACGCACCCGCTCGGCCGCCGGGCGCCCGCCGACCAGGTGGACGCCCTCCTGGTCGTCCTCCTCGGCTACTGGACGCGCTCGGCCACCGAGCCCGCGCCGCCGGCGCTGCGCGACCGTCGCGAACGCTCCCGCCGCGCCACCCTCGCCTGGCTGCGCACCCGCTGGCCCTGACGCGCCCCCGAACCGGCGCCTGACAGAGGCCCTGGACCGGCCCCTGAGCGCCTCTGGACGGGTCAGCCGCCGACGTGGATGCCGGGCCGCCGCTGGGGCTCGGGCTCGACCTTGCGGATGATCTCGCGGACGACCGGCGCGGTGTCGCCGCGACCCAGGATGAGGTAACGCAGCAGGTGGACCATCGGCGAGCCCTCGGCCCACTCGAAGTAGCAGTGGGGCCGTACCCCGGTGCCGTCGCGCAGCGCCAGCAGCACGGCCGCGATCGCGTTGGGCGCCGCCGGGCTCTCCGCGCGCAGCACGCGGTGGCCGTCGACCTCGACGCCGCGCACCCGCAGCACGTCGCTGAAGCTGGACGGGTCGATGACGTCGATCTCCAGGAACAGCACGTCGGCCCGGCCCGGCACCGGGTTCATGGACCGCTGCTCGCTCTCCTTGGCCAGGTATTCGGCCGCGTCGCCGGGACCGCGCCGGTTGGCGATGATGTTGAGCGCGCCGTCGTGGTTCAGCGAGTCGGTGACGAACCGGCGGGCCGCCGCGTCGAACTCGATCCGGTCGGCCCGCAGCTCGGTCGTGCGCGACACCCGCGAGATCAGCGAGATCGCGACGATGCCGAGGATGAAGAACGCCGAGATGGTGATGCCGTCGGGCTTCTCCCTGATGTTCTCCACCAGCGCGTAGACCAGCACCAGAGTGAGGACGGCGAAGCCCACGACGGCCGGGGTCTGGCGGTGGCGGACGGCCGAGATGGTCACCGCCACCGCGCCGGAGACCATCATCGCCAGGATGCCGGTGGCGTACGCGCCGGCCTGGGCGTCGACGTCGGCGTTGAAGGCCAGGGTGAGCAGGACGCAGATGGCCGTGTAGACCAGCACGACGGGCCGGACGGCCTTGCCCCACTCGGGCGCCATGCCGTACGAGGGCAGGTAGCGCGGCACGATGTTGATCAGGCCCGCCATGGCCGAGGCGCCGGCGAACCAGAGGATGAGGATGGTGCTGACGTCGTAGACCGTGCCGAAGCCCTCGCCGAGCCGTTCGTGCGCCAGGTACGCCAGCGCCCGGCCGTTGGCCTGTCCGCCCGGCGCGAACTGCTCGGCCGGGATGAGCACGGTCGTGACGAAGCTGGTGGCGATCAGGTAGACGCTCATGATGAGCGCGGCCACGGTCAGCAGCTTGCGGGTGTTGCCGATGCGCGAGCGCAGCCGCTGCTCGGGGTCGTCGCCCTGGGCGGCCACGAGCGGCATCATGCTGACGCCCGTCTCGAACCCGGACAGGCCCAGCACCAGCAGCGGGAAGGCCAGCACCGCCGGGCCGACCAGCCCGGTGAAGCCGCCGCGCCCGTTGAGCAGCGCGTCCGTCCAGCGCGACAGGGTCTCCGGCTCGGCCGCCACGTCGGCGAACCCGACGGCCACGACGACCGCGTTGAGCAGCAGGAACAGCGCCACCAGCGGGATGGCGACGCCGACCGCCTCGGTGAAGCCCATGAGGAACACCCCGCCGAGCACCACCAGCAGCACCACGGTGATGATCACCGCGTGCCCGTGCAGGAAGCTCGGGAAGTACGGGTTCTCCAGGATGTGCACCGAGGCGTCGGCGGCCGACAGCGTGATCGTGATGATCCACGACGTGGCCACGAACCCCAGCAGGACCAGCACGAACAGCTTGCCCCGCCAGAACGGCAGCAGGCGTTCGAGCATGGCGACCGACCCCTGCCCGTGCGGGCTCTCCTTGGCCACCCGCCGGTACATCGGCAACATGCCCAGCAGCGTCAGCGCCACGATGAGCAGCGTGGCCAGCGGCGACAGCGCGCCGGCCGCGAGCGCGGCGATGCCGGGCAGGTAGGCCAGGGTGGAGAAGTAGTCGACGCCGGTCAGGCACATGACCTTCCACCAGGGCTGCGGCTCGCCGTGGCCCTCGGCCGACTCCGGGCCGACGGGCTGGACCTGGTGCCGCAGCAACCATCGCGCCGGTCGGCTCGAAGGCGGCCCGGTACGGCCCGCGCTCTCGACCGACTCGGGTATGGCAAGCTCACCGGTACCGCTCACCGGAACTTCCTCTCGGGGACGCCGCCAACGAACGTCCCCACCTTAGGGGGTCCGATCCCGGCGGCCCCGCCGCGGTCCTCCCTCAGAAGCCGTCCTTGCGGGAGTCGGCCGGAAGGGCGGTGGCGGCCGGGCCGTCCGGCGCGGGACCGGCCGCGCGCTCGGCCGGGTCCGGCGCGGGCACCGGCTGCACCAGCACCAGCGTCAGGTCGTCGCGCAGGTCGCCGGCGTGCTCGTCCAGCAGGTCGAGCAGGTTGGGCAGCGCGTGGTCGAGGCCGGGCGCGGCCAGGGCGTGCCGGACGTGCTGGTCGAGCGGGAACTCCATGCCGTCGGCGTCCCTGGCCTCGCTCAGGCCGTCGGTGTAGAGCAGCAGCCGCTGGGACAGGCCGAGCCCGGCGCGCCGCATCCGCGGCTCGGGGCCCAGGCCGAGCGGCGGCGAGGGCTCGGGCGGCTCCAGCGCCTCCAGGCGGTGGCCGATGCGCAGGGGAGCCGGATGGCCGCAGTTGACCAGCCGCACCTCGCCGGGCACGAACTCGGCCAGCAGGACGGTCACGAAGTCCTCCTCGCCCAGATGCGGGACGAGGTCGGCGTCGAGCGCTGTGACGAGCGTCACCAGGTCGGGCGCGTCGGGCGCGTGCCGCCGGAAGGAGGCCAGCACGACGGCGCTCAGGCGGACGGCCTCCATGCCCTTGCCCTTGACGTCGCCGACGATCAGCCGCACCCCGGAGGGCGCGACCAGCGCGTCGTGCAGGTCGCCGCCGATCAGCGCCTGGTCGGTGGCAGAACGGGTGTGGACGGCCAGGCTCATGCCGCCGAGCCGGGGCGGCAGCGGCCGGACGATCGCCTGCTGGGCCAGCTCGGCGATCTGCCGCACCCGGCACAACTCGCGCTCCTGGTCGCACTGGAACCGGTAGGCCACGGACGCCAGCCCCATCGCAGGGGCGAGGACGAGCAGCCCCGTCAGCGGGTCGAAACCGGCGCGCCCGAAGGTGACATAGAGCGCGACAACCCCTTCGACCAGCAGGAACAGCAGGAACCAGCCTCGCTGTGAACGCATGGTGTGTCTCCGGTTATCGGCTTCTTCTTTCCGGACGCGGCGAACAGGGTGAGTAGCTACTTTCTCACTTTTAGTCACGCAGTGCATCAGGTTCCGGCAAGCTGCTGTCACAACTTCATCCGATAGGTGGCGATCACGATGGCAGGTAAGTGGCAGGCGGGCAACCTTCCAGCGGAACTCACGAGCCTGATCGGCCGCGGCGCGGAGCTGGAGCAGGTGCGCAGGGCGTGCCGGCGGTCGCGGCTGGTGACCCTGACCGGGGTGGGCGGCGTCGGCAAGACCCGCCTGGCCCTGCGCGCCGCCGCCGACCTGCGGCCCGACTTCGCCGGCGGCTGCTGGCTGGTGGAGCTGTCGCCGCTGGACGACGGGACCCTGCTGCCGCACGCCATCGCCGAGGCGCTCCGGCTCACCGACCAGACCACCAGGCCCATGTCCGAGGTGCTGGCCGAGCACCTGTTCGGGCGCGAGCTGCTGCTCGTGCTCGACACCTGCGAGCACCTGGTCGGGGCGTGCGCGGCGGTCGTCGAGGGGCTGCTGGCGGCGGTGCCCGGGCTGCACGTCCTGGCCACCAGCCGCCGTCCGCTGGAGGTGGACCCCGAGCTGGTGATCGTGGTCGACCCGCTGCCGGTGCCGGCAGCGGGCGCCACCGCGCCGCTCGGCCACGACGCCGTGACCCTGCTCGTCGAGCGCGCCGCGGCGACGATGCCGACCTTCGAGATCACCGACACCAACCGCGACGACGTCGTCCGGCTGTGCCGCAGGCTCGAAGGCATCCCGCTGGCGATCGAGCTGGCCGCGGCCCGGCTGCGCGACCTGCCCCTGGGCCATCTGGCCGACCGGCTGGAGGACCGCTTCGCCACCCTGGAGGACGACCTCGCGCTCACCCAGGAGGCCGACCCGCCCTGGCACCAGGCGCTGCGCACCGCCGTCGGGTGGAGCCACGAGCTGTGCGAGCCCGCCGAGCGGCTGCTGTGGGCGCGGGTGTCGGTGTTCGCCGGCGACTTCGACGCCGAGGCGGCGCGCCGGGTGTGCGCCGACGAGCGGCTGCCCGAGGCCGACATCGGGCTGCTGCTCGACGCCCTGGCCGACGAGTCGATCCTGACCTGGCTGCCGACCGGCTCGGGCGAGCGCTACCGCATGCTGGACACGCTGCGCGAGTACGGCGCGGGCTGGCTGCGCGGCCTCGGCGAGGAGGAGGAGCTGCGCCGCCGGCACCGCGCCCACTACCAGGACCTGGCCGTGCGCGGCGCGGCCGGCTGGCTCGGCGCCGCCCAGCCCGGCTGGTACGACCGGATGGTCGGCGAGCACGACAACCTGCGCGCCGCGCTGGAGACCGCGCTCGGCGAGCGGGACGGCGCGGCCGCCCTCGACCTGGCCGGCACGCTGGCCTTCTTCTGGTACGGCTGCGGCTACGCCAAGGAGGGCCGCCACTACCTGGGCCAGGCCCTGGCGCTCGACCCGGCCCCCGGCCCCGTCCGCGCCCGCGCCCTGTGGGCCGACGGCCTGCTCGCCGCCACCCAGGGGGACGCCGCCGCGGTCGAGGCGCGGGCCGATGAGTGCGAGGCCGCCGCGGCCGACGACGACGCCTTCGCCGCGCTGTGCGTCAAGGCGCTGCGCTCGTCGGCCGGCGTGATCCGCGGCGACCTGGAGCAGGCCATGGCGGAGTCGGAGCCGGCGTACGCGATGCGCTGGAGCGGCGACGAGCTGACGATCGCCGGGCTGCTGGCGCTGATGTGCCGGGCGGTCGCGCACACCGTCGCCGGCCGGATCGAGGAGGCGATCTCGGTGCTGGAGGACCTGCGCGCCCTGTGCGACCAGCAGGGCGAGCAGGCCATGCGCTCCCACGGCGACCTGCTGCGCGGCCAGGCCGAGCTGGCCCGCGGGCGGGTGGCGGCGGCCGTCGCCTACGGGCAGGCGGCGTTGCGCACCAAGCGGCGGCTGCACGACGACTTCGGCATCGGGCTGACCGTCGACCTGCTGGCGCTCGGCGCGGGGGCCGCGGGCCGGCCCGAGCGGGCGGCCCGGCTGCTGGGGCTGGCGCAGCGGATCTGGAGCAGCCACGGTCAGGCGCAGGCCAGCGTCCCGGCCTGGGTGGCGGCCCGGCAGGAGTGCGAGCGGCAGGCGCGCGAGGCCCTGGGCGACGACGCGTACGGGTCGGCGTTCCGCGCCGGGTACGACGGCGAGGTCGACGCCGGGATCGCGTACGCGCTGGAACCCGAGGGGGAGGGGCTGCCGAACGTGTGAGACCACCGATCCTGGGGCTCCGACGTGGCGGAGGAGGCAGATGTTGCCTGCCTGGCGGTGACAACCTCACCCCTTGGATCCATCGGCGTTACCACGGAGAGTAGGGAGACATCCGTACATGGGAGGCTGCATTGGACACCGCGCCACTTCCGTTCCCGGTTCCCGGCGAGCGGACGTCCGACACGATCCGCCGCCTGCGGGACGAGCACGGACCGGTCCTGCCCGTCCTGCTGCCGGGGGAGGTGAACGGCTGGCTGGTGACCTCCTACGAGGCGACGGACGAGGTGCTGGCCAACGACGAGGCGCTCTACAGCAAGGACGCCAGGAACTTCACCGGCCTTCATGACGGCACCGTCCCCGCCGACTGGCCGCTGCGCCAGGTCATCGAGGGCGACCACCTGCTGACCAAGGACGGCGCCGACCACCGGCGGCTGCGCAGCCTCATCAACCGCGCCTTCACCCCGGCCCGGGTGGCCGCCCTCGCGCCGCGCGTCCAGGAGATGACCGACGAGCTGCTCGACCGCATGGCCGAGCGGGACGGCGAGGTCGATCTCGTGCCCGCCTTCACCGAGCCGCTGCCGGTCGCCGTCATCTGCGAGCTGTTCGGCGTCCCGCAGGAGGAGCGGGCGCAGATCCGCGAGTGGACGGGGGTGATGTTGTCGCACGCCGCCGCCCCCGACGAGGTGAACGCGGCGGCCGGGTCGCTGCTCGGCTACCTGGCGGCCTTCATCGCGCGCCGCCGCCGCGATCCGGCCGACGACCTGACCACCGGCCTGATCCGCGCCAACGAGGACGACGGCGGCCGCCTGTCCGACAACGAGCTGCTGTGGATCCTCTGGGTCGTGCTCGTCGCCGGCCACGAGACGACCGTGCACCTGATCGCCAAGGCGGTCGTGGCCCTGTGCGCCGACCCCGCCCAGCTCGACCGCGCCCGTACGGAGGACGCGTGGGAGCAGGTGGTGGAGGAGGCGCTGCGCAGCCGCAACTCGGTCGTCGGCCTGGTCTTCCGCTACGCGCTCAAGGACGTCACGGTCGCCGGCACCACCATCCCGGCGGGCCGGCCCATCATCGTCGGGCTCACCGGCGCGGGCACCGACCCGGCCCGCTACGGCCCGGACGCCGGCCGCTTCGACCTGGGCAAGGCCAAGGAGGGACATCTCGGCTTCGGCCGGGGCCCGCACTTCTGCCTGGGGGCGCCGCTGGCCCGGCTGGAGGCCAGGATCGCGCTGTCGTCGCTGTTCGGCAGGTTCCCGGGGCTGCGGCTGGCGGTCCGCCCCGAGGAGATCGCCTACACGGCGTCGATCATCACCGAGGGGCCGCTGGCGGTGCCCGTACTGCTGCGCTGATTCTGCCTGTCGCACCAGCTTTCCGTAATTCGGAACGGGGCGGCCGGGTCGAGGATGACGTCCACGACCCGGCCGCTCCGGGCTTACCGGGTGCGGCGACGCCGCCGCACTTCCCCTGGCCTCTTGACATGATCTTCACTGCAGTGGTCTCCTAGCGCCAGTTCGGAATAGCATTCCTTATGGCGGAACACGAACAGGACGGGGCATCAATGGAACGCGCGCATTCGACCGCCGGCCGGCCCTCGTGAGGGCTCTCGTCTTCACCGCCCCCGGCGTCGTGGAGCAGCGGGACGTGCCCGAGCCCGTGGCCGGGCCGGACGAGGTGCTGGTGCACGTGGTGGCCTCCGGCATCTGCGGCAGTGAGCTGCACGGCGTGCGGACCCCCGGGTTCCGGGTGCCGCCGCTGGTCATGGGGCACGAGTTCGCCGGGCGCACCGACGACGGGCGGCCGGTGACGGTCAACCCGATCCTGTCGTGCGGCGCGTGCGACGTGTGCCTGCTCGGCCGGCCCAACGTGTGCAGGAAGCGGCAGATCATCGGCGTGCACCGGCCGGGCGCCTTCGCCGAGCGCGTCGCGGTGCCGGCCGGGGCTGTGGTGCCGCTGCCCGACGGGCTCGGCTGGACCGCGGCCGGCGTGGTGGAGCCGGCCGCGAACGCCGTGCACGCCTGGGGGCTGGCCGGGCGGCCGGCCGGGGCGCGCGTGGGCGTGCTCGGCGCCGGTGCCATCGGCCTGACCTGCCTGCTCACCGCCCTGTCCGGTGGCGCGGCCGGCGTGGACGTGGCCGACCGCTCGCCCGAGCGGCTGGCCGTCGCCGCGGCGCTCGGCGGCGTGGCGGCGGGCGCCGAGCTGACCGGCGAGTACGACGTGATCTTCGACGCGGTCGGCGCCGCCGCCACCCACGAGCAGTCCCTGTCCCGGCTGCGCCCCGGCGGCGTGGCCGTCTGGCTCGGCCTGGCCGACCACGTCGCCGGGTACGACGCCGCCGACCTGGTGCGCGGCGAGAAGCGCGTGCTGGGCTCGTTCGCCTACGACGCGGCCGACTTCGCCGCGGCCGTCGGCCTGGTCGGCCGCTGGGACCTGAGCTGGGTCCGGACCTTCCCCCTGGAAGAGGGCGCCGAGGTCTTCACCCGGCTGATGAACGGCCAGGCCACCCCCGTCAAAGCCCTGCTGACCCCGGAATCGAGGTAACCCATGGCCCGCATCGTCCTGGTGGGCGCCGGCAGCATCACGTTCGCCAAGAACCTCCTCTCGGACATCCTGACATTTCCGGAATTGTCGGAGTCCACGATCGTGCTCCACGACATCGACAGGGCCCGGCTCGACACCGCCGCGGCGATGGCCCGCTGGATGGTCGCCGAGCTGGGCATCGGCGCCCGGATCGAGGCGTACGCCGACCGCCGGCCCGCCGTCGAGGGCGCCGACTACGTGATCAACGAGATCGCGGTGGGCGGCCTGGAGGCGGTCAGGCGCGACCTGGAGATCCCCGCCGCGTACGGCGTGCGGCAGACGATCGGCGACACCCTGGGCATCGGCGGCATCTTCCGCGCCCTGCGCACGATCCCCGTCATGGTCGGCATCGGCGACGACCTGGCCGAGCTCGCCCCCGACTCGGTGCTGTTCAGCTACACCAACCCGATGTCGATGATCCCCTGGTCGGTCTACGCCGGCACCCCGTTCAAGAACGTCGTGGGCGTCTGCCACGCCGCCCGCGACACGCAGAGCACGCTGGCCGCCATGGTCGGCGTCCCGGAGGAGGAGATCTCCTTCCTCACCGCGGGCGTCAACCACCAGGCGTTCGTGCTGCGCTTCGAGCGCGACGGCGAGAACCTCTACCGGCGGCTCGACGAGCTGATCGACCGGGACCCCGAGCTGCGGCGGCGGGTGCGCGTGGAGGTCTACCGCAACTTCGGCTACTTCCCGACCGAGTCCTCCGAGCACGGCTCGGAGTACCTGCCGTGGTTCCTGCCGCACGCCGAGGAGGTCGAGCGGTACCGCATCCCGATCAACGTCTACCTGGAGTGGCTGGCCGAGGGCTACGAGGAGTACGAGCAGTACAAGAGCTCGCTGGAGGCCGGCCGGGGCGTGCCGATCGAACGCGGCGACGAGCTGGCCTCGCTGGCCGTCCACTCGATGGAGACCGGCACCCGCAGGCTGATCCACGGCAACGTGCGCAACGGCGGCCTGATCTCCAACCTGCCGCCGGAGGCCACCGTCGAGGTGCCCTGCCACGTCGACCGGTCCGGCGTGCGGCCGCTGCCCGTCGGCGAGCTGCCCGCCCAGGTCGCCGCACTCAACCGGGCCTTCCTCAGCGTCGGCGAGCTGACCGTCAAGGCGGCCCTGGAAGGGCGGCGCGACCACGTCTACCAGGCCGCGCTGCTCGACCCCAACACCGCCGCCACCCTGCCGGTCCGCAAGGTCCGCGAGCTGGTGGACGCCCTCATCGAGGCCCACGGCGACCTGCTGCCCGAAGGCATCAGGAAGTGACCCTGTCGTCCGACGCCGGCCTGCCGCTGTCCCGCTACCGCCCGGTGTCGCAGCTCCGGGTGGCCGTGCACGAGGTCGACCGGGCCCGGCTGCCCGTCGTGGACGCCCACATCCACCTCGGCCGCTGGCTGACCGAGGACGGCGGCTGGATGGTCGAGGACGTCCCCGCCCTGATCGGCATGATGGACGAGCTCAACCTGCGCGGCATGGTCAACCTCGACGGCCGCTGGGGCCGGGAGCTGGCCGAGAACCTCGAACGCTACGACGCCGCCCATCCGGGCCGGTTCGCCACGTTCTGCCACGTCGACTGGTCCGAGACCGCGACGCCCGGCTTCGGCGAGCGGCTGGCCGCCCAGCTGCGCCGCTCGGTCGCCGAGGGCGCGGCCGGGCTGAAGGTGTGGAAGGACGTCGGGCTGCGGATCCGCGACCACCGGGGCGAGCTGGTCATGCTCGACGACCCCCGGCTGGACCCGCTGTGGGCCGCCGTGGGGGAGGCGGGCGTGCCCATCGCCCTGCACACCGCCGACCCGGTCGCCTTCTTCCAGCCCGTGGACGAGCGCAACGAACGCCTCGAACTGCTGGCCGCCCGGCCGGACTGGAACTTCTCCGGGCCGGGGTTCCCGCCGTTCGAGCGGCTCATGGAGGCCATGGAGTCGATGGTGGCCCGGCATCCGGCCACGACCGTGATCGGGGTGCACGCCGGGTGCTGGCCGGAGAACCTGCGGTTCGCCGGCCGGATGCTGGACGCGTACCCGAACTTCCACATCGACATCGCGGCGCGCGTCGCCGAGCTGGGACGCCAGCCGCGCGCCGCGCGGGCGCTCATGCTCCGCCACCCCGGCCGGGTGCTGTTCGGCACCGACGAGATCCCGCCGCACCCGGACGTCTACCGGATCCACTTCCGGTTCATGGAGACCGACGACGAGGCGTTCGCGCACTCCCTCGACGACCCGCCGCTGATGGGCCGGTGGACGATCTCCGGGCTCGACCTGCCCGACGACGTCCTGGAGCGGGTGTACGCGGGCAACGCGCTGCGGCTCGTGCCGCGGCTGGCCTGACCGCTCAGGGCGCGGCCACGCCGCCGTCCGGGGCGGGGCCGGACTCGGGGTCGAGGGCGAGGGCGAGGTCGAGGGCGAGGTCGAGGGCGGCCAGGCGGGCCGGGTCGGAGACGATGTCGATCTCCGTGATGCGCTCGCCGTCCGTCGTGACGCGCAGCACCAGGAACAGCCGGCCGCCGCGCAGCACGCCGATGCCCGGCCTGCCGTCGACGAGCACGAGGTCGGCGAAGCGCGCGCCGCCGGAGTCGGTGAGCGTGCCCTGGGCCACCGGACGGGCGCCGCGCCGCTCGCCGCCCGACCCCGGCACGTCCGACCGGTGCAGCACGTCGGGGTCGAGGACCGCGAGCAGGGCGTCCAGGTCGCCGGCGCGGGCCGCGGCGAGGAAGGCGGCCACGAGCCTGCGCTGCCTGGCGTGGTCGGCGGCGGGCAGGACGGGCGTGCCGTGCACCCGCTGCCGCGCCCGGCTGGCCAGCTTCTTGGCCGTGGCGGGGGAGCGGGCCACGATCTGCGCGATCTCCCCGAACGGCACCGCGAACAGGTCGTGCAGCACGAACGCGACCCGCTCGGCCGGGCTCAGCGTGTCGAGGACCACCAGCAGGGCGAGCCCGACCGAGTCGGCCAGCACCGCCGCGTCGGCCGGATCGCCGTCATGGACGCTCACCTGGTCGAACCGCTCGCCCTCGACGAGCTGCTCGTCCCTGCGTCCGCGGGCGCGCAGCATGTCGAGGCAGACCCGGCCGACGATCGTGGTCAGCCAGCCGGGCACGTTCGCGACCCCGTCCGTGCCGGCGCGGGCGGCCCGCAGCCAGGTCTCCTGGACGGCGTCGTCGGCCTCGTCGGCCGAGCCGAGCATGCGGTGCGCCACCGCCCGCAGGTGGCTCCTGGTCAGGTCGAAGTGGCCGGCCAGGTCGGCTTGCGCGTTCATCGGTCACCTTTCGTCGCGCCGGGTCGTCATACAGGCGGCTGGGCGACGACGGGGGGCGACCATGGCGGCATCCTAAGCCCGTCAGGACATGGTGAGGGGCCCCGGCGCACGAGCGCGCCGGGGCCCGCCGGCATGTCCCCGGGGCGATCTTTCCGGCGGTCGGTCACCTTTCCCGGGCTCGCGTCGTCAAGGAGGTGAGTCTTCATGAAGGAGTGGACGATGACGTACGACAAGCTGCGCACCGCGGTCGAGGGACGCGTGTGGCTGCCCGGCGACGAGGGTTTCGAGGCGGCGGCCAGGGCGTGGAACCTGACCGTGGCCCAGCCGGTGGCCGCCGTGGTCGAGGCGGCCGACGCCGCCGACGTGGCCGCCCTGGTCCGCCATGCCCGCGAGGAGGGGCTGACCGTCTCCGCCCAGCCGCGCGGCCACGGCGCGAGCGGCACCGCCGACGGCGTGATCCTGCTGCGCACCAACCGGCTGGACGAGCTGGAGATCCACCCGGCCGAGCGGCGCGCCCGCGCGGGGGCAGGCGTGACCTGGGGCGCGGTGCAGGCCGAGGCGGGCAGGCACGGCCTGACCGGGCTCGCCGGCAGCAACCCCGCCGTCACCGTCACCGGCTACACCCTCGGCGGCGGCCTGAGCTGGTTCGGCCGCAGGTACGGCTGGGCGGCCGACAGCGTGCGCGCCTTCGACGTCGTGGACGCCGAGGGCCGGCCCGCGCGGGTGACCGGGGAGAGCGACCCCGACCTGTTCTGGGCGCTGCGCGGCGGCGGCGGCGACTTCGCGCTGGTCACCGCCGTCGAGTTCGACCTGTACGCCGAGCGCGCCCTGTACGGCGGCCGCCTCATGTGGCCCGGCGCGAAGGAGGCCGAGGTGTTCGCGGCCTTCCGCGAGCTGACCGCCGACGCGCCGCCCGAGCTGTCGTTGTGGGTGAACCGGGTCCAGTTCCCCAAGGCGCCCCCGATGGTGACCGTGGACCTGGCCCACCTGGGCGAGGCGGCCGAGGCCGAGGACCTGCTGGGCCGGCTCGCCAAGATCGACGGCGTGCTGAGCGACACCCGGTCCGCCATGGCCACGGCCGACCTCGGCGCGATCACCGCCGAGCCGACCGACCCGGCGCCCGCGGTGGCCCGCACCGAGCTGCTGACCGGGCTGGACGCCGGCGCCGTGGAGATCCTGCTGGCCGAGCCGGTCGGTCCGCTGGTCGCCATGCAGGTCAGGCACCTGGGCGGGGCGCTGACCCGGCCGGGCGGCGGCGCCGGGGGAGCGCTGGCCGAGCCGTACCTGCTCTACCTGCTCGGGGCCGGGATCAGCCCCGAGCTGGGCCAGGCCGTACGGGCCAAGCAGGACGCGGTCGTCGCCGCCCTGGGCGACCGGGTGAGCGGGCGCAAGCCGTACACGTTCCTGTCGCCGGGCGAGCGGGCGGCTCAGGCGTTCCCCGAGCCGGCGCTCGCCCGGCTGCGCGAGATCAAGCGGTCGCGCGACCCACAGGGCGTGTTCCGCGCCAACTACCCGGTGCTGGACTGATCACCAGTTGGCGGGCAGGCCCGGCGTCGTGGCGGGCAGGGCGTGGCCGGGCGGGCGGATGACGTAGGCGACGCCGCCGCTGCTCGAACTGCGCAGCCACACGTTCTCGAAGTCGGCGCGCGGATAGACGTGGCGGACGGCGTCGTTGCTGGGCGAGGCCGGGTCGTTGGCGATCACGTCGCCCGTCGCGGTGAAGCCGACGATCACCATGAGGTGGCCGTCGGTGCCGTAACCGGCGCCGGGCAGCTCGCCCTTCTTGAACGACTGCGAGGTGATCACCGGGATGCCCGCCTTGATCAGCCGCTCCAGCTCGGTCAGGGTGCGCAGGCGGGTGACGAAGCCGTCCAGGCCGTAGCGGCCGGCGTAGGCGGTGTTGAACGGCCAGTTGCCGGCGCCCTGGTAGGCGTGGTCGTAGGTGTACCGGGCCGCGTGGTCCACCTCGGGGTTCGGGTCGGACGGGTCCACCCAGGAGGTGTCCTGCGCGCTCGGCCACGTGTCCCAGTAGCCGAGCACCATCGTGGTCGAGGTCGGGCTGCACCACGCCTCGCCGCCGCCGTCCCACTCGGGGTAGTGGCCCGCGTGCACGTTCTGGGAGCGGCGCGGGACGTTCAGCTCGACGCCCCACGCCCCGCCGCCGGGGCTGACCGGGACGGTCTTGCGGTCGGGCACGTTCGAGGCCATCGCGCCGAACGTGCGCACCCGGGGCGTCACGGCCGAGCCCGGACTGCGGTAGAGGGTCAGGCGGAGCTGGTACGCCGACAGCTGCCGCCCGGACGCCGCCACCAGCGTGTCCACGGCGACGGACGCGTCCGCGTCGCCCTGGCCGGCCACGGAGGTGCGCAGGATGTCGCCCTCCGCGTAGGACCAGCGGCCGAGGACGTACCACTTGCTCAGCCCGGCGGTGTTCCTGGCCCTGGCCTCGACCTGCAGCCAGCTTCCCTGGGGCACGTCGGCCGTCCAGGAGGCGATCAGCTGGGTGGCGGGGAAGCCGACCGTGCGCTCGGGGCCGGTCCAGCGGGCGTACTCCCACGTCCTGGTGCCCAGGGCGTCGGTGTAGGAGGTGGTGCCGGCGGCCGAGGCGAACGACAGCCCGTCGGCGGCGGACGTGCCCTCGCCGGTGCCGGTGGCGAAGTCGGCCCGCTGGTAGACGACGTCGGGCACGACGGGGCCCGGCTTCGTCCCGGCGGCGTCCTTCCCGGCGACGGCGGCGACGGCGGGCGGTTGGAGGGTGGTGGCCAGCAGGAGTCCGGACAGGAGGACGGTCAGCGCGCGCATGAACCCACCTTGCTCGGAAGGCTTCGGATGGGCCCGACAGTAGGGACATCCGGCGGGCAAAGCATCGGGAAATCTACGTATGGGCCATGAAGCTTTCCGAGCTCCGAAACTTTCTCGGTCGATCGCCGCAGGTCGTCGTAATGCTGTTCGATGAATCTGCTTGAAAGTTTCTGTAGTTGATTGACATATTTCGGCATGGTCATCACACTCGCGATCGAGCTTCCGTACCCGCCGCCCGCCTTGGAGGCAGACCATGATCAGGAAGTTGCTCATCCTCGGCGCCGCGTGCACGTTCGCCGCGGGCCTCGCGCTGACCTGGGCCACCACCCCCTCGAACGCCGCCGACTGCAGTGGCGGCTACGTCGGCCTCACCTACGACGACGGCCCCAACCCCGCCACCACCTCCAGCCTGCTCAACGCGCTGACCTCCAACGGCCTGCGGGCCACGATGTTCAACGTCGGCCAGAACGCGCAGAACAACCAGGCCCTGGTCCGCGCCCAGCAGAACGCGGGCATGTGGATCGGCAACCACAGCTGGACCCACCCGCACCTGACGCAGCTAAGCGCCGCCCAGATGCAGTCCGAGCTGCAACGCACCCAGCAGGCGATCCAGCAGGCCACCGGCGCCGCGCCGAGGCTGTTCAGGCCGCCGTACGGGGAGACCAACGCCACCCTCCGGTCGGTCGAGCAGCAACTCGGCCTCACCGAGATCATCTGGGACGTCGACTCCCAGGACTGGAACGGCGCGAGCACCGCCCAGATCGTCCAGGCCGCCGGCCGGCTGCAGAACGGCCAGGTCATCCTGATGCACGACAACTACGCGACGACCATCGCCGCGATCCCGCAGATCGCCGCGAACCTGCGCGCCCGCAACATGTGCGCGGGCATGATCTCGCCGGTGACCGGCCGGGCCGTCGCGCCCGACGGGAGCGGCCCGACCACCCCGCCCTCGTCCCCGCCGCCCGGCGGCGGCGCCTGCACGGCGACCGTGTCGGCGGGCCAGCAGTGGGCCGACCGCTTCAACCTGTCGGTCGCGGTCTCCGGCACGAACTCCTGGATCGTCACCGTCACCGTGCGCAGCCCGCAGAAGATCATCGCCACTTGGAACGGCACCCCGACCTGGGACGGCACCGGCAACGTCATGACGATGCGGCCGAACGGCAACGGCAACACCTTCGGGTTCACCGTCCAGCACAACGGCGACTGGAGCTGGCCCGCGGTCTCCTGCCGGGTGGGGTGAGGCCCGTCCCGGTATGGAATGCTCTCCGCCATGCTGATAAGGAACGGGACAATTGACGACATTTCCCCGATCGTGGCGTTGCACGTGGAGAGCTGGCGTACGGCCTACGCGGGCATCATGCCCGACGGTTTCCTGAACGGCCCCCTGGACGACGACCGGCTCGCGCTCTGGCGGGAGCGGCTGGACCCGCCCGTCCGGGGGGCTGGCCTGTTCGTCGGCCACGACGACGAGGGGAAGCTGCTCGGCTTCGCCTACCTGCTGCCGGCCCCGGACGGCCGGATCCTGCTCGACAACCTGCACGTGCGGCCCGGGAGCACGGGCTCCGGCGCCGGATCGCGCCTGTTGCGGCACGGACTGGCCTGGGCGGCGGACGAGCATCCCGGCCGGGAGGTCTACCTGGAGGTGCTCAGGGCGAACACCCGGGCCATCGGCTTCTACGAACGGCACGGCGCGCGCCGCACCGACGAGCGGATGTGCCGTTTCCAGCAGGGGTTCGAGCTGCCCGAGCTGGAGTACGCCTGGGTGAGCTGACCCTCCGGCGACGCGCGCCGCGAGCGGACGGCCGGGTCGTCAGGTGAGGGCGTCGCGTGTCCAGGAGCCCAGGACCAGCAGGGATTTGGTGCCGGTGACGTTGCCGGCCCGGCGCAGCCGGTCGATGACCTGCTGGAGGTGTCCGAGGTCGCGCACCCGTACGTGGATGAGGGCGTCGGGGTCGCCGGCGATGGTGAAGACGGCCTGCACCTCGGGCACGTCCGTCGCCGTGCGGACGATCTCGCCCACCGGCGTGGTCCCCGGGTACCGCAGCTCGGTGAACGCCTCGATGCCCCAGCCGAGCTTGGCGTAGTCGATCTGGACGGTGAACCCGGTGATCACCCCGATCTCCCTGAGCCGGTCGACCCGCCGCTTGACCGCCGCCACCGACAGCCCGACCTGCTCGGCCATCTCGGAGAAGGTGCGGCGGCCGTCCTCGCGCAGCAGCCGGAGCACGTGATGGTCGATGTCGTCGATGTCCGGCATGTGAGAATCCTCCTTGGTGACGCAAAGTTCTTCTGCGCCAGAATCGCCCAGCTCACATTATTTGCGTCTTCGTTGTGGTTTCACGTCTGATACTTGCGCACAGTAGCTCTCCGTTGCTGTGCTGGGAAACCCCACATACGCATTGCCCGCCAGGAGGTTCGCGTGAGCGTGAACAGCGCGACCGTGTCGCTCGACGACAAGTACGCCGCGCCGGACGGCCGGGTGCTGATCTCCGGCATCCAGGCCCTCGTCCGGCTGACCCTCGAACAGCGGCGCCTGGACCGGGACCGCGGCCTGAACACCAGGGCCTTCGTCTCCGGCTACCAGGGCTCCCCGCTGGGCGGCCTGGACCTGGAGATGGGCCGCGCGGCCCGCTTCCTGGACGAGGCCGGCGTCGTCTTCCAGCCCGGACTCAACGAGGAGCTGGCCGCGACGGCCGTGGCCGGCACGCAGCTCCTCGGCCAGGTCCCCGGCCGCAGCCACGACGGCGTCACCGCCTTCTGGTACGGCAAGAACCCCGGCCTCGACCGCGCCGCCGACGCCATCAGGCACGGCAACATGGCCGGCACCGCCGCGCTGGGCGGCGCGGTGGCCTGGATCGGCGACGACCCCGGCTGCAAGTCCTCCACCGTGCCCAGCTCGTGCGAGCCGATGTGCCAGAGCCTGTCGATGCCGCTGCTCGCGCCCGGCTCGGTGGCCGAGATCATCGAGTTCGGCCTGCACGCGGTCGCCCTGTCCCGCGCCACCGGCCTGTGGACGGGCCTGAAGATCGTCGCCGACATCGCCGACGCCTCGGCCACCGTCGAGCTGGGCGCGCCGTACGACATCCCCACCCCTGACCACGCCGACCGCGGCAAGTCACCGATCCTGGTCGGCCCCTCCGCCCTGGACGCCGAGTACGACCTGCTCACCCGCAGGCTGGAGCTGGCCCGCGACTACGGCCGCAGGCACGGGCTCAACCGCGTCATGCGCGACGCCCCCCGCGCCACCCTCGGCGTCCTGGCCTCCGGCACCACGTACGCCGTGGTCCTGCGCGCCCTGGCCGACCTCGGGCTGGACGAGAGCGCCACCGAGGACCTCGGGCTGCGCCTGATCCGGCTGGGCATGCCCTTCCCGCTGGCCGAGGCCGACCTGGCCGCCATGACCTCCGACCTCGACCGGGTGCTGGTGGTCGAGGACAAGGTGCCGTTCCTGGAAGGGCAGCTCAAGCAGGCCCTCTACGGCGGTGAGCGCGCCCCCGTCGTGTCGGGCCGGGACCTGCTGACCGCCCGCGGCACCCTCGGCGCCGAGGACGTCGCCAAGGCGCTGGCCGCCTGCCTCGGCCCCGACCGGCTCCCGCGCGGGACGGTCCACCTGTCCCGGCCCGCGTCCGCCGCGCGCCGCCTGCTGCCGATGGTCGCCGCGCGCACGCCGTACTTCTGCTCGGGCTGCCCGCACAACTCCTCCACCCGCACGTCCGACGACACGCTGGTCGGCGTCGGCATCGGCTGCCACGCCATGATCGCCCTCGACGGGCACGGCCGCGGCACCCAGATCGGCATCACCCAGATGGGCGGCGAGGGCGCCCAGTGGATCGGGCTCGCGCCGTTCACCCGGGACCGGCACTTCGTGCAGAACCTCGGCGACGGCACCTTCCACCACTCCGGCTCCCTGGCCGTGCGGGCCGCGGTGGCGGCCGGGGTGACGATGACCTACAAACTGCTCTACAACGACGCCGTCGCCATGACCGGCGGCCAGCGCGCCGAAGGGCGGCTCGACGTGCCCGCGCTCACGCGCTCGCTGGCCGAGGAGGGCGTGCGCAGGATCGTCATCACCACGCCGGAGCCGGAGACGTACCGCGGGGTGCGGCTCGCGCCGATCGCCTCCGTGCGGCACCGCGACGACCTCGCCGACGTCGAGCGCGAGCTGGCCGCCCTCGACGGCGTGACCGTCCTGCTGCACGACGACAAGTGCGCGGCCGAGGAGCGGCGGTTGCGCAAGCGCGGCAAGCTGCCCACCCCGACGGCGAAGGTCGTGGTCAACGAGCGCGTCTGCGAGGGCTGCGGCGACTGCGGCGACGTCTCGACGTGCCTGTCCGTCCAGCCCGTCGAGACCGAGTACGGCCGCAAGACGCGCATCCACCAGCCGTCCTGCAACTCCGACCTGAGCTGCCTCAAGGGCGACTGCCCGTCGTTCCTGCTGGTCGAGCCCGGCACCAGGGCGCCGCGCGAGCTGCCGCCGCTGCCCGTCCGGCTGCCGGAGCCGGTCGTCAGGCTCGACGGCGACGCCGAGACGCTGATCCGGATGCCCGGCATCGGCGGCACCGGCGTCGTCACGGTCTCGCAGATCCTTCAGATGGCCGCCCACCTCGACGGCCTGCACGCCGCCGGCATCGAGCAGACCGGCCTCGCGCAGAAGGGCGGCCCGGTCGTCAGCGACGTGCGCATCGCCAAGCGGCCGGTGGACGGCTCGGTGCGCGCCTCGCGCGGCACGGCCGACGTGCTGATCGGGTTCGACCTGCTCGGGGTCGCCGCCGACGCCAACCTCGCCGTCGCCGCGCCCGGCCGGACGGTCGCCGTGGTGAACACCTCCATCGTGCCCACCGCCGCCATGGTCACCGGACGGGCGACCGTGCCCGGCTCCTCGGCCGACGCCGTGGTCAGGCTGGAGTCGGCCACGGAGGGCGCGGACAACCTGTACCTCGACGCCCACGAGCTGTCCGAGGCGCTGTTCGGCGACCACATGCCGGCCAACATGCTGCTGGTCGGCGCGGCGTACCAGCACGGCTGCCTGCCCGTCTCGGCCGCCTCGATCGAGGCGGCGATCAGGCTCAACAAGGCCGCCGTCGAGAAGAACCTCGCGGCCTTCCGCTGGGGCCGGGCCGCCGTCGCCGACCGTGAGGCGGTACGCCGGGCCGCGCTCGCCGAGCCCGCCGAGCGGCCCGCGCCCGGCCTGGAGGAGACGCTGGCCCTGCGGGTGGCGGACCTGACCGGCTACCAGAACCAGACCTACGCCCGTACGTACGAGACCGACGTCAGGCGCGTGACCGCCGAGGCGGCCAGGCGGGCGGGGGAGGAGGCCGGCGCGCGCGTCGGGCTCGCCTACGCCCGCTCCCTGCACAAGCTCATGGCCTACAAGGACGAGTACGAGGTCGCCCGGCTGCACCTCGACCCCGAGGAGCAGGCCAGGCGCGAGCGCGAGTACGGCGCCGACGCGGTCGTGTCCGTGATGCTGCACCCGCCGCTGCTGCGCGCGATGGGCATGAAGCGCAAGATCCGGCTGCGCCGCTCCGCGCCGGTGCTGTTCCGCGGCCTGCGGGCCGCGCGCGTGCTGCGCGGGACCGCCCTCGACGTGTTCGGCCAGGCCGAGGTCCGCCGGGTCGAAAGGGAACTGATCACCGAATATCGTGATCTCATGCGTGCCGCCCTCGCCCGGCTGACCCCCGGCACGATCGACGCCGTCGCCGAGATCGCCGGCCTTCCCGAGTCGATCCGCGGGTACGAGGACATCAAGCTCGCCCGCGTCGCCGAGTTCCGTGAGCGGGCCGCGGCCGCCCTGGCCCGCCTCGCCGAAGCCGCACCCAAGGAGTCGTCGTGACCGTTGACCGCCTGCTCCCCGACCAGGACGCCAAAGACCTGATCGAGCTGACCCGCGACATCGCCGACAAGGAGCTCGCGCGCCGGGTCGACGAGCACGAGCGCGCGGAGACGTACCCGGAGGGGCTGTTCGCCACCCTCGGCGCGGCCGGACTGCTCGGCCTGCCCTACCCCGAGGAGTTCGGCGGGGGCGGGCAGCCGTACGAGGTGTACCTCCAGGTGATCGAGGAGCTGGCGGCCCGCTGGGCGGCGGTCGCGGTGGCGACGAGCGTGCACACGCTGGCCTGCTTCCCCGTGGCCGCGTACGGCACCCCCGAGCAGCGCGAACGCTGGCTGCCCGACATGCTGGCCGGACGGATCGTCGGCGGCTACAGCCTGTCGGAGCCGCAGGCGGGCTCGGACGCGGGCGCGCTCACCTGCCGGGCCGAGCGCACCGAGAGCGGCGACTACCGCATCACCGGCAACAAGGCCTGGATCACCCATGGCGGCATCGCCGACTTCTACGCCCTGTTCGCCCGCACCGGCGAGCGCATCTCCTGCTTCCTCGCCCCCGGCGCGGCCGAAGGGCTCACGTTCGGCCGCCCCGAGGAGAAGATGGGCCTGCACGCCGTGCCGACCACCAGCGCCCACTGGGACGGCGCCGTCATCGACGGCGACCGGCTGATCGGCGAGGAGGGCCAGGGCCTGCAGATCGCCTTCAGCGCCCTCGACTCCGGCCGGCTCGGCATCGCGGCCTGCGCCGTCGGCCTGGCCCAGGCGGCCCTCGACGAGGCCGTCGCCTACGCCAAGGAGCGGCAGACCTTCGGCAAGCGCATCATCGACCACCAGGGCCTCGGCTTCCTGCTGGCCGACATGGCGGCGGGAGTGGACAGCGCGCGGGCGACGTACCTGGACGCCGCCCGCCGCCGCGACGCCGGCCTCGACTACGGCCGGCAGGCCAGCGTGGCCAAACTGGTCGCCACGGACACCGCGATGAAGGTCACGACGGACGCGGTCCAGGTGTTCGGCGGCTACGGCTACACCAGGGAGTTCCGGGTGGAGCGCTACATGCGCGAAGCCAAGATCATGCAAATCTTCGAGGGCACCAACCAGATCCAGCGCATGGTCATCGCCCGACACCTGGCCAGATAGCCTTTGGGCGCGAGAGCGCTGATCGCTGGTCGGCGTTTTCTGCCCCTGTTCCGTCGCTGTTCCGTCGGAGTCCAGCGAGGGCTCCGACGGTTGATCGTTCAGTGTTCGCGCGGGCGTCACGGAGAGTGATAGAGATCTATCGGCGGGGCGCCGAAGTCTGGTGGGCGATCGCCGGTGGCGACTGCCTGTCAATCTGCCCGGCCACCGTGTGCCGGATCATCCAGCGCCTCGCCCACTGCTGGCCCTACGCCCAGCACAGCGGCCGGCCGAGGCCGCGGAGCGGCTGTGGCACTCGGTGACGGGGTCAGACCCGGGCTTGTTCTTCGAGCCTGGCCTGTGCGGCCTCGGCCGACTTCGACTTGCGGCGGCTGGGCATCCACCAGTTGGCCTTGCCGAACAGTTCCATGACTGCCGGGACGAGGACCATCCGGACGATGGTGGCGTCGATGAGCACGGCGACGGCCATCCCCAGGCCGCCCTGTTTGACGGCGATGTCAGGCCCGAGCAGGGAGGTGGTGAAGACGGCGACCATGATCGCGGCCGCGGCCGTGATGACCTTGGCGGTCCCCGCCAGCCCTCGGGCAACCGCTGTGCGGGTGTCGCCCGTTCGCTCGTACTCCTCACGGACCCGTGAGATCAGGAAGACCTGGTAGTCCATCGAAAGGCCGAACAGGACCGGGAACATCATCATCGGGACCCAGGTCGTGACCGGCATCGCGGCGGGGAAGCCGAGCGCGGGGCCGAGCCATCCCCACTGGACGACCGCGACGATCACGCCGTAGGCGGCGCCGATGGACAGCAGGTTCATCACGGCGGCCTGCAGGGCGATCGTGACCGACCGGACCAGCGCGATCAGCAGCACCATGGAGATCGCGATGACGACTGCGATCATCAGGGGCAGGCGGGAGCCGGACTCCTCGGCGAGGTCGATGGTGGCGGCGTTCGGGCCTCCGATGAGTACTGATTGGCCGCCGGGCGCATTGGGCAGCACGCTGTCGCGGAGCTTGTGCACCAGGTTCGCGGTCGCCTCGTCCTGGTACCCGGTCTCAGGGAAGGCGATGAAGGTGGCGGCCTGCCCGTCCTTGCTGACCCGGGCTGGTGTGGCGTAGGCGATGCCGTCGGTGTTGCGGACCGTTTCGACGACGGGACTCAGGTCGGCGTCGGTGGAGTGGACCCTCGTGGTGAAGATCAGCGGTGCGCTGTAGCCGGGGCCGAAGCCCTCGGAAAGGATCTTGTAGGAGGTGTGGCTGCTCCTGTCGTGAGGCTGGACACTGGCGTCAGGCTGGCTCAGCCGCATGGACAGCGTGGGTGCGGCCAGCACCAGCAGGGCCGCGCCGGCCAGCGTCGCGGCGATCACCGGCCTGCGCTGGACCGTGCCGGCCCAGCGCTCGGCAGGGGTACGTCGCTGCCGGGACGGATCGGTGACGGACCGGTTCCCGCGGGGTGTGCGACGGGGCAGGCGCAGCGCGTTGATCTTGTAGCCGGTGAAGCCCAGGAACGCGGGCAGCAGGGTCACCGCGGCGATCATCGTCACCAGCACGATCACCGACGTGGCGACGGCCACCCCGGTCATCAACCGCTGTCCCATGACGGCCAGGCCGAGCAACGCGATCACGACGGTGACGCCGGCGAACAGCACCGCGTGACCGGCAGTGGTGATGGCCTTGACCGTGGCGCTCTCGGGGGCATCGCCATCCTTCAGGCTGTCCTTGTATCGGGTCACGATGAACAGGGCGTAGTCGATGCCGACACCGAGCCCGATCATCGCGCCGAAGGCCAACGTGAAGTCGGGCCCGGGAACCAGGTACCCGACCAGCTTCATCAGCGCGAGGCCGGCTACGATCGCCAGGAGGGCGGTCACGATCGGCAAGCCCATGGCCACCAGCGAGCCGAAGGCGATGAACAAGATCACCGCTGCCGCCAGGAGGCCGACGCTCTCGGCCGGGCCCTGCGGGGGCGTCTCGGCCTTCTCCGCCATGTACCCGCTCAGGGCAAGCGTGACGTCGCCGCCGGAGGCCGCCTTGACCATGTCCACCAGGGGCTTGACCTCGGTCTTGTCCACCTCCTTGTCGCTCAGCGGGATGGTCGTGCGGGCGATCCGACGGTCCGCCGTCACCAGGTTCTTGTCGTCATACGGCGAAGTCATCGGTCCGGAGACCGGAGAGTCGGCGAGCCCGGCGAGGACCTTCTCGATCTTCTGCCGGGCGGTGGGATCATCGATTCCCTTTTCCGCCTTGATCGCGAGGGTCAGCGTGTCGCCTTGCTGCTCGGGGAAATGCCGCTCGATCAGTTCCTGAGCCTTGGCGGATTCGGAGTTTCCGCCGGAGAAGTCGTTGTCGGGGGCTGCGCCGTATCCGAAGCCGACCAATGCCACGGCGATCACACCGACGATCCAGGTGAGCAGCACCAGACGGCGGCGCCGATAACAGAACCGGGCCAGCCTCCCCAGCGCTCCATCGGTACGGGAAGTCTCGGCTCTCAATTCTTCTCCTCCAGTCGTTTTGTGGATGGGGCAGATTCCAGCCTGAATTCGCAGGTCATCCCTTTTCCTGAGTTCGGTCGGGGGGCTGGGGCAGGTGGCGGCACCTGAGCAGGGCGAGTGATCAGGTGCCGCCAGGACCGGAGCTGTCTCATCGGCGGGCGGCCCTTCGCCCGATGTGCTCTCGTGGCACGCTGAATCAGGAGACCCTGACCTGGCCGTCGATCACCTTCACCGGGATCTCGATCAGCGGTGCGCGCGCCGGCCCTCCGGTCACCTGTCCGTTCTCATCGAAGGTGGAGCCGTGGCAGGGGCAACGAAACCCAGGTCCGACGTAGGAGACCGGGCAGCCCTGATGGGTGCACCTGGCGTTGAACGCCAGGAACGTGTCCGGGGCCGGGTGCAGAAGATAGGCAGGTGCCCCGCTTGGCGCGGTGAAGCTCTTCGACGATCCGACGGCGATGTCGGCGGCGGCAGCGATCATCGGCCCGCTCCCCGCCCCTGGGCTCGCTGATTCCCTCGGCGAGCCGGCGGGGCGCCGTGAGAGTGCCAGGGCGCTCCCCGCGGCCACCCCGACAGCGGCCGTCGTCGTCGCGATCAGACCGCCCCGCAGCACGGTACGTCGCTTGACGTCGTTCTGTACGGCCGCGCTTTCGTCCGGCGTGCTGCGCATCGGCAGCCCGAGCTTGTGACGCACCTTCGCACGCAGCCAGGCGGTCAATGACAACACCCCGGCGTCGCCCATTATCAGCAGCGGGGTCCATGCGAAAGCGAAAACAATGTCGGCGCCGTAATAGTACGGACTGGTCGTCCAGCTCACCGTCAGGAAGAAGCTGACCGACAGGAGGACGCCGCCGAGAGCGGCGAGCCGGGTGAACAGTCCGAGGACGGTACCGAGTCCGACCGCGATCTCCCCGAAGGCGATCGTCAGGCCTGTGACGACCGACTGGTCGGCGGTCAGCGACAGCAGTGAGCCGATCGGGGAGGTCTCGGCGGCCTGCAGCATCTGGGAGTGGACGCCAAGCGGTGCGGTTTCGTCCAAGTAGTGCGTGTCGAAGAGCTTGGAGAGACCGGCGTACACCAGGGTGCCGCCGAGAAAGGCGCGCAGCGGCAGCAGCGCCCAGAGCGGTGACCGCAGCGGGGAACCCCCGCGCATCGTGGTCATTCGGTGGCTGAGGTGATCATGAAGCCGGTGCACATTTCGTCGCTCGAGCCGTCGCCCCACACCACGTATCGCGGTGGGAGCTTGCTCAGCGACGGCACTTGCCGCCGCAGGGTGGCGTCGTGGGTACAGGTGACCCGCAGCGTGTCTCCTGGCTTGACGCCGACAGGGGTGGGCAACGGCTGGGTCTTCTGGTTGTCGAAGTCGAAGTTGGGGACGTCGAGCAAGGTCTGAGCCTGGGCGGTGCCGGGATTGAGCTCGACCTTGATCGAGCGCCCGAGCATGTGCATGTGTCCCAGCGCCGCGTACACCGTCATGGGCTGTCGAACCGGATAGTCGCAGCGCTGGGTGTCGCCGGGCACCGGCTTGCCGCTGCCGCACAGTTCCAGCAGTTGCTGCGCGATACCGCCGACTCTGTCGCCGAAGCGCTTGGTGACATCCGCGACCGACGCGGCGCGCTCGCACAGCGCACCGGACTCACCACTGGCGCAGGGCAGTTCGATCGGTGCCTGCAGGGGGAGAGTGCGTAGCGGTTCGGTGGCCGATGTGCCGTCGGTCAGTCGCAACCGGACGCTGGACCGGTCCGTTTCGCCTGGGCGGCCGTCGGTGGCCAGCAGGTTGTAATGCGCCTGAACGACGATCAGGCTGCCGGGCTTGACGGGGAAGCCGACGTCCTGCTTGAGGACGCTCTCCGTGCCGTTGGGGGTCCAGGCGCTGGCGTAGGTTCCCGCCACCCGGCCCAGCCCGGTGTCGCCGAAACAGGTCCAGCCCGGGCCCGGCGTCTCGGCGTCCTTGGCGTGCGCCAGTGTCGCGGCCTCGGGTCCGATCACCTGGACGACGGCGTGGTGCACGAGTTCGCGTTCTGGGGCTGGAACAGGGCTCCGGTCAGGAACATCGACCTGGTCACGTGTGGATCGACCAGCAGGCACCGATAGTCGTCGGTGCCGCCGTTGGGAGCGGACGGTGTATAGGACTCCGGCATGGTCAGGTTGAGAAACCGCTCGCCGGTTCGCAACGGCTGTGATGCCGCGGGAGAGGAGGTGCCATGACCGGCGTGCGGGGCGTCGGCCGCGGAATCCGTGGAGTCCGACGCACAGGCGGTGAGACCCGTCGCCATGGTCAGCGAACACGCTGCCAGGGCGATCATTCGCCGGTGCTTCATCCGTTTCCTCATGATGACCTCTCGTGTCTGGGGTGTTTCCAGGAGATTCCTGGCTTCACGGGCACGCCCACGCCGGCAAGGAACTGTGCTGCGACAGCCGGCAGCAGCCTCGCCGGGTTGGTGAAAGGCCTACGTACGACCCGCGCCTTCGAGTCGTCCGGCTCCACGACCTTCGCCTGCTCGGCGACGGCATCCGGCTGACAGGCTGTCCATGGAGGCGTCCGTAGGTCTTGCGTGGATTCCATCGTCGCGTTGCCGAGCGTCCGCCGCCTCCGACGGCGGACGGCAGCGTCTACGCAGTTCTACGTAGGCTCCCTCGTGCCCGGCTACGTCCGTCGTCGTAGGCGGTCGCGCTTCTGGGCGGAGTGTTCTCACGAGCGGGAACCATAGGATCTCGGCATGAAACATCGCGTGGTGTCGTTGCGCCTGCCGCTGCCTGCGCAGGAGGCGTTGCTCGCGCTGCTCATCACCGTGATGCAGGTTCAGGGGACGATCGTCCGCAATGCCGACGAGGTGGTACAGCGCCCTCTTGCCGACCTCGGACACCTGGGATATGTCCTGCTGATCGTGAGTGGCGTGGTCATCGCCTTCCGCCGTCGGTGGCCGGTGCCGGTGTTCGTCATCACCGCGCTCACCAGCTTGGTGTACTACGGCCTCGACTTCCCGGACGGGCCCAGTGCGCTCTCGCTCGTGGTCGCCCTCTACACCCTCGCCGCCTTCGGCGACGGGCGCCGGTCGCTGGTGATCGCCGGCGTGGGCACCTCGGTACTGGCCGTCGGCTGGCTGGTCGCCGCGGCCGACATCGAGCCACGCGTCGCCATCGGCTGGGTGTACTTCCGGATCGGCGCGTCGGTCATGAGCGCGGCCCTCGGCGAGTCCTTCCGGTCCCGGCAGGTCATCGCCGCCGAAGCTCAGGAGCGCGCCGAGTTGGCTGAACGGACTCGCGAGGAGGAAGCGCGGGCACGGGTCGACGCCGAACGGCTCCGGATCGCCCGTGAAGTCCACGACACCGTCGCGCACGCCATAGCGATCATCAACGTCCAGTCCGGTGTCACCGCGCACGTGCTCGACAAGCGGCCGGAAGTGGCGCGCGAGGCGCTGCGCGTCATCGAGCAGACCAGCTCCCGGGCGCTGCGGGAGATGCGGGCCATCCTCGGGGTGCTCCGCGACGACGACGGCGACGACAACAGCAACGGGCGCGTGCCGTACCCCGGTCTGGGGCAGATCGACGAACTCGCCGCCAAGGCACGTGAGGCGGGACTCGACATCAAGGTCGAGGAGACCTCGCCCGCGGCGCCGCTGCCGAGCGCGGTGGGAAGTGCCGCCTACCGCATCCTTCAGGAATCGATCACCAACGTGGTCCGCCACGTCGGTCCGACTCGGGTGACGGTGGCGCTGAACCCCGGGGTCGAGGTCTTGGAGATCCGGGTGACCGACGAAGGCCGCCGTACCGCCTCAGATCACGACTCCGCGGATCCACGCCCAGCAGGCCGGCATACGAGTGGCACGGGCAGCTCGGCCACGTCCGGCCGCGGGATCGTCGGCATGCGCGAGCGCTGCCGGCTGCTGGGCGGAGAACTCGACGCCGGGCCGATCGCAGGCGGCGGCTTCGAAGTCAAGGCACGACTGCCCCTCGCGCCGACCGGGGCGCGCCTGTGAACGCGGCGGCCGCCTCACGCTTGACCAACGCTCCGATCAACGTGCTGCTCGCCGATGACGAGAGGCTGGTGCGATCCGGGTTCAAGGTCCTGCTCGACCTTGAGGACGACATCACGGTGGTGGGGGAAGCCACCAACGGCGCCGAAGCCGTCGAGCTGGCCCGCGCCACCCGTCCCGACGTCGTCCTCATGGACATCCGCATGCCGAAGCTGGACGGCATCCAAGCCACCGCCCAAATCGCCGAGACGCACGGGTTGGAGCAGGTCCGCGTCCTCATCCTCACCACCTACGACACCGACGAGTACGTCTTCGAGGCACTACAAGCCGGCGCCAGCGGCTTCCTGCTCAAAGACGCCGGCCCGGCCGAGCTCCTGCATGCCATCCGGGTGATCGCCGCCGGAGACGCGCTGCTCGCGCCGCGGGTCACCCGACGCCTCATCGCGCAGGTCACCGCGCGACGAACAGCCGCCCATGCCGGAGAGGGCCGGCTCACGGTACTGACCCAGCGCGAGCGCGAGGTGCTGGCCCTGGTGGGACAGGGCCTGAGCAACGACGAGATCGGCGCCGAGTTGTTTCTCAGCCCGGCCACCGCACGCACCCATGTCAGCCGCGCGATGACGAAACTGGCTGCGCGCGACCGTGCCCAACTGGTCGTCATCGCTTATCAAACAGGGCTGGTCAGCCCTGCGATGTAGGGCACGGCCACGCCGCGACCCAGCGAAGAAGATCATGTCCTTGTCGAAGGCCGCGGCCTGCCCGTCGTAGCCCTTCCAGAGCGGACAGCTCCGGACCGGTCGCGTGCAGCGTCAGGAACGGTTCCAGCCGGATCGACGGCATGTCGTAGGCCGACGTCAGCTTCGACCTCGGCTCGCTGGGCTGATCGGACGGTGTTCGGCGCCTGCCGATCATCACATCAGCCCAGGTGATGACTCTGCACGGGCTTCGCGTGGCGTGCGCGAGCTCCGGCTTCCCGGCAGACGGAAGCGCAGCCGAAGCGGCTCGCCGAGAGCTTCGATGTCGCTCAAGGTCACAGGGCCGTGCGCGTCGCCCATCTGCGTCACCCGCTCGCACAGGGTGGGCTCGACCACCGTCGCCGGAGCTGTAGTCGTTGCTCGAGATCAGCAAGTCAGTCTGACGCCCAGTTCCGCGTCCGCGACGCCGTCGTCAGATTCCGATCGCTGAGCAGGGTCCGGGTCAGGCCACGGCAGATCTCCGGAGAAGGAGAGCGCCGGCCCGGTCACGGGCCGGCCGCCCTTGCTCACCGGCCGACCGGTCCGGCGAGCTCGCCGCTCAACGTGTCCGGCGTGTTGAAGGTGCCCTGCCGGTTGATCGTGTGCCAGCGCAGCCGTACACCGAGGACAGCCGTGGCCACCGACTGGATCACCACGAGGTACATCAACTGGCGGTAGACGAACTGCTGCAGCGGCAGCACCCACAGCGCCGAAGCCCGCTCGCCGTCGAGGCGCAACGCGTACCAGCCGGTCCCGGCCTGCACGGCGACGAATCCGGCCCACACCGCGACGACCGGCAGCGGATCGCCCACCGCCGTGCTGTAGAAGGCCATGAGGTCCACCACGGGCGCGAGAAGCGGCAGCACCACCTGGAAAAGGATCAGGTAACCCAGGCAGCGGCGGCCGAAGGGCGCCTCTTCCAGCAGCGAACGCCGGTGCTTCCACATGGCCTGCAGGGTGCCGTAGCACCAACGGTAGCGCTGCTTCCACAGCTGGCCGAGCGTCGTCGGGGCCTCGGTCCAGGCCAGCGCCTTCTCCTCGTACACCACCCGCCAGCCGGCCCGGCACAGCGCCATCGTCAGGTCGGTGTCCTCGGCGAGCGTGTCCGTACTCACCCCGCCCAGCGCCACCAGCGCCGAACGACGGAACGCCCCGATCGCGCCCGGAACGGTCGCCATGCAGTCAAGCAGCTCGAAAGCGCGCCGGTCCAAGTTGAACCCGATCACGTACTCGATGTGCTGCCAGCGTCCGATCATGCCGCGCCGGTTGCCCACCTTGGTGTTACCGCTGACCGCACCGATGGCCGGATCGGCGAGCTGGCGGACGAGGTGCCCGATCGTGGCGGGCTCGAAGACGGTGTCACCGTCCACCATGATCAGGATTTCGTGGGAGGCCTGCGTGATGCCGATGTTGAGCGCCGAAGGCTTGCCTCCGTTCGGCTTCGTGATCACGCGGACGTTGTCGTAGCCGAGTGCCGACGCCAGTTCGGCGGTGCGGTCGGTAGAGCCGTCATCGACCACCAGCACCTCCACCTGGCCCTGGTACGACGTGGTGACCAGCGAGCGGACCGTCGCCTGGATCCCGGCCTGCTCGTTGTAGGCCGGGACGATGACGGTTACGGGAGGCGGCGCGGCCCAGTCGGGGGCACGGCCCTTGCGGCGGCGTCCGCCTCGGGTGCGGTGGGCGTGCAGCATCGCGAGCACCGCGAAGAACGCCAGCCGGCCCGCTGTGAGTACTCCGGCGACGAGCAGCGCCCACGACAGGGCCGTGGTGAACCAGCCGGAGGCGCGCTGGGCGAATGAGAACATCGTGCCCACGAACCACTCCCCGCCACCCGCCTTCTGATGCGCCGACGGCATGCCCAACGCGTCGGTCACGGTGGCTGTCCGGTACTTGCGTGCGGTGAGCTCCCGCAGGGCGCGGTCCAGAGCGTCGACGGTCTGGCTCCGGTTCCCGCCCGAATCGTGCATCATCACGATCGCGCCCCGATCCCCATTGGGAATCGACGAAGCGGTGATCTTGTCGGCGCCGGGGTGACTCCAGTCCTTGGTGTCGAGGTCCGTGAGCGTGACCAGGTAGCCCTGGCTCGCCGCCACGCGCAGCCCCTCCCACTGGGGGACGGTGATCGAGCGCGGCGTCGAGGAGTACGGCGGGCGTACCAGCGTGGTGTGCAGGCCCGTCGCGCCGGCCAGCGCGTGCTGGGTCAGCGACAGCTCCAGCCGCAGCCGCCACGCCGGTACGGACGCCAGGTCGGCATGGGTGTAGGTGTGGTTACCGATCTCGTGGCCCTCGGCGACGATCCGCCGGACGAGTTCGGGATGCTGGGCGGCCTTCGAGCCGACCAGGAAGAAAGTGGCCTTGGCATCGTAGCGCCGCAGCACGTCCAGCACCTTCGGCGTCCACTCCGGATCGGGGCCGTCGTCGAACGTCAGGGCAATCGTGCGCGCAGGCAGACGCGCGCTCGCCGGTTTGCCGTCAGTCAGGTTGAGCACGGGGCCGCCACGGCGAGCCCGCTCCAGGTCGGGGCTCGGGCGGTCGGTGGCGGGCGGGACGGCCTGGGTCTCGCCCGCGACGTTGGTCACGTAGCCGTTGAGGACGAGCATGGCGGAGACCAGCAGAAGTCCGGTGACCAGCAGGAACCAGTGGCCTCGCGGATCTGTCCGCTTCCTGGACGCCGGCGCGGAGACCCCGTCCATGGGCGGCCGGGCCACCGGCGGCCGTGTCCTGGGTGCCCGGCTCCGGCGTCGCCCGGATGGCGGTCCTTCGGGGGGCGCGCCTTCGTGCGGCTGCTGTCCGTGCGGAGGCTGGGCTTGCGGTGGCTGCCCGTGCGGCGGCTGCCCGAATGGCGGCTGCGGGTGCTGTGGGGCAACCGGTGAGTGGCCAGTGACGAGGTGGGGATCCTTTCCGTCAGGCACGGCGTGGCGGCTCACCTCTTCGGGCCCCTCGTCTTGTCAGAGTCGTGTCCTGGCGGCATGTCGCGGCCCGGCGGATCCAGCTCGGTCGGCACGGGCTCGGTCGTGGGCTCGGGTCCGGCGCTGTCCTGGTCGGTCGGCTCGCTGCCCGGCTCGGCGCTCGGCTGTCTGGTCGCGGGACGTCCCCTGGCGTCCGTGGTCCTCACCGGCAAGGGCTCCTGCTGGTTCCGCACCCCCGTCGGCTGGGCCGTGGGGGAGGAGGGTTCGGTACGGGCGGGGGTCGTCGCCGGCGGCCGGCTTGCTTGGACGGTGCGGCGGGGTGTCGCCGTAGGGCTCGTACGGTCGGGTGAAGCCGTGTCGGCCGGGCCGCCGGAGCGGTCCCCGGGCCAGCCGTTCACGGAGAGCGTCGTGCCGGAGAAGATTCCGCCGACCACGACGATCAGCATCCCGAACACGACCACGCTGCCGACGATCGAGCCGAACATGACGAGCCGCCGGCGACGGCCGCTGTGGTCCACGAACACGGCGGTGGGAGGCGGCTCGACGGCGCTGGTAGGCGCCTCGAAGACAGCCGTGGGAGGCGGCTCAGGGCGGTGATGCTCTAGGGACACGAGCTGAAATCGTAGTGACAAATGGGGAGAGGTGACCATCAAGCGCCTGTTTGACAGGACTGGCCGGGACTGGTGCGGCCGGTGTCCGCTGGAGTGGATCAGGTACTCGTGCAGCGCGAAGGCCAGGCGGCGTTCGCTGAGGGATCAGGGGCCGGTCCAGAAGTGCACGGCGCGGAGTGCCGCTGACGCGCTCACAGATGGTGTCCATCCTCGTGATCGGCGGCAGGGTCGTGATGATCCGCAGCCCTTCACTCATCTCATCGCGCAGCAGAACAGGCGGTCCCGGGTTTGCACGATCGGGCCGGTGGCGTGCTGTCGTGGACCGCACGACAGGCACCACTGCGAGGCTCTGGCCCGTAGCCGGCAGGCGCGCCCACCCCGGGCAGCCTCCTTGCCGCCGCCGTCTTCACCGCTCGTGGAGCTGACCGGTGATGGTCACTCCGGCCGCCTCGCGGCCGTCCTGGTTGAAGAAGATCCGCACGGCGGTGATCAAGGTGAGCGCCTGCGCCAGTTGCGTGATGAGCAGCCCGCAGAACGAGCGCCACCACGACCTGGTCAGTCCTTCCATTGCGGCAGGGCCAGGCACGCCGGGGCAAGGGGAGCTGCGACGACCAGTAGGGTCGTCATCGCCGCCCGGAAGATGAAGGCGATCAGGAGCAGGACCAGCAGAATGATCGCGACCAGCTCGAGCAGGATGTAGAAGATCTGCATGCCCTCGGGCGGGATGATCAGCGCGCGGATGGAGTTGGCGGCACGCTCGGTGTCGAAGTCCTGGGTGAGCAGCGCGGTCGAGATCGCGTTGGCAAGCTCGATCGTCTTGGTGGTCAGGAAGAAGCTGAGGTTGGCGGCGAGGAACGCCACGACCAGCAGGGTGAACGCGCTGTTGGCCAGCAGCGGCATCGCGTGTGACAGGTCCTGGACGCGCGCCTCGCCGACCAGGTCCGGCGTGGAGCGCCAGCGCGTCACCCGGCTGGGCCCAATGCTCACGTCCACGCCCACTGCGCTCAGAATCAGGGCGTATCTCAATCCGTCAGCACATTGCCAGAGTCTTCTCCCCGGCTTACCCGAAGGAGATCAAAGTTAGCGACTGAGCAGGTAGCGCCGGGGCGTGGTGCCGACCGTGCGGCGGAAGGCCGCCAGGAACGCGCTGGCCGTGGCGTACCCCACGCTGTGTGCCACCAACGACACCGGCTGCCCTTCGGCCAGCAGCGGCAGGGCGGCGCGCAGCCGTACCTGCGTGCGCCAATGGTCGAAGCTCATGCCCGTGTCGCGCACGAACAACCGCGTCAACGTCCGCCTGCTCACGCCCGCCGCGCAGGCGTGAGCCTCCAGGCTGCGCGGGTCGGCCGGGTTGGCCAGCAGGGCGGCCGCCACCACCCGGACCCGCTCGTCGGTGGGCTGCGGCACGTCGATGGGCGTGGTGGGCAGCGGGTGTAGCAGGTCGGGCAGCACCGCCTCGGCGCGCAGCCGCGCGTCGTCGGTGAGGTCGGTGCGGGCCAGGTACCCGATCAGCTCGGCCAGTATGCCGTTGACGCTGACCGCCGTGGGCTCGGGCCAGTCCATCGGGCAGCGCTCCGGTGCCAGGTACAGGCTGCAGAGCACGGCGTCGCGGGTCGCGCCGGTCGCGTGGGTAACGCCTGCGGGCAACCACAGTGCCCTGGTGGGCGGCAGGACCCAGTACACCTCGCCCACGCCGACGCTCAGGACGCCGCGACGGGTCCAGGCGAGTTGGTGGTGGGTGTGGCTGTGCGGGGGGATCCATTCCCCCGAGGCGAGCGGGAAGTGGCCGACGATGATCGCGCCTATGTCCTCCATGCGACACAGTTTGGCCTCGTCGCGGATTGTGGCCAAATGCGGCGGATCATAGCGTCGTCGGGTGCCGATGATTGTGTTGTGTCTTGTCCAGTTCATGCTCGTGCTCGATGACACCGTCGTGAGCGTGGCCCTGCCCAGCATCCGCGATGAGCTGGGCTTCGGCGCGGCCGGGTTGCCCTGGGTCGTCAACGCCTACTTCCTAACCTTCGGCGGTTTGCTGCTGCTGTGCGGCCGGATGGCGGACCTGCTGGGCCGCCGTCGCGTCTTCCTCGTGGGGGTCGCGCTGTTCGGGGTGGCCAGCCTGGCCTGCGGGCTCGCGCAGGAGCCGTGGCAGCTCGTGATCGGGCGGTTCGTGCAGGGCGCGGGTTCTGCGATGGCCAGCCCCGCCGCGATGTCGATGATCACGTTGCTGTATCCGGGGCCGGAGCGGGCCAAGGCGCTGGGCGTCTGGGGCGGCATCGCGGCCCTGGGCGGGACCTCGGGCCTGGTGCTGTCCGGGGCACTGACCGATCTGGTCTCCTGGCGCGGGATCTTCCTGATCAACCTGCCCATCGTCGCCGTGGCCCTGGCGCTGCTCCCGCGCCTGGTCCCCGAGTCCCGCGCCCCCGGCCGGCGCCGCCTCGACGTTCCCGGCGCGGTCCTGGTCACCGGCGCCGCGGTGTCGCTGGTGTACGGACTGCTGCGGGCCGGAGAGACCGGCTGGAGCGACCCGATCGTCATCGGCGCCGTCGTGCTGTCCGCGGCCTTGGCGGCGGCGTTCCTGGTGGCCGAGTCGCGGGCGGCGGCGCCGCTGGTGCCCGCGTCGTTCCTGGCCTCGCGGACGCGGGCGGTGGCCAACGTTGCGACCCTGCTGTTCTCGATGGCGATGTACGCGATGTCGTTCCTGCTGATGATCCAGATCCAGACCGTTCTGGACTACAGCCCGCTCCTGGCCGGCATCGCCTACCTGCCCTACGGCGCCGGCATCCTGGCGGGCATGTGGCTGTCCTCCCGCGTCTCTTTCAGGATCGGGACGCGCTGGGCGCTCCTGCTGGCGTTCCTGGTCAACATCGCCGGCCTGCTGCTGCTGTCCGGCGTGGCGGCGGGCGACTCCTACGCCGCCCACGTCCTGCCCGGCATGCTCATACTGAGTGTGGGCAACGGGCTGAGCCTGCCCGTTATGGCGGTGGCCGCGGTCGACGGCACCACCGAGGAGGACGCCGGTCTCGGCTCGGCTCTGTTCACCTCCGTTCAGCAGGTCGGCGGTGCCGTCGGGGTGGCCGCGCTGGCCATCATGGGCTACTCGGGTGGGCTCACGGCGGGCGCGATCTGCGTAGCGCTCGGCGCTGTGATCATCGTCGTGTTGCTGCCGTCGCGGGCCAGTGGCCCGCGGCAGACCGCTGGGCATAAAGCCAGCGACCGAAGCAAGCCGCCAGCTGCTCCCCGGCTATGAGCGGTCGCAGCTCCGCCTGAATCCGAGGGGGCGCGCCCTCTTGGAGAGGCCGACTCCGCGCAATCTCATTCACGCCGACCGAGCGCCGACCTGGACGCCTGCCGTATCCGCAGCACCCACGGCAAAGGCGGAGAACGCCCTACCGACAGGCCGTACGGCGAGGCGCGGGCTTACCGTTACTGCGCCAGAGCTTCCGGGCACTCTGCGTGATGTTCTGGATGCTCATTGTGAGGCTCCTGGCGCCCCTTTCATCAGGAGGCTTTACATGGGCCCCTTTCCCATTTCAACGGTCCTGGCTGGCTAGCTAGCGGCTGTGGTTGGCGGGGGCTTCGAAGATGAGTCCGCGGCCGTCCTCTTCGTCCCAGTCTTCTCCGACCTTGACGAAGCCGAAGCCGGCGATCGTGGCCAGGGACGCCGCGTTGTCGGGGCTGATCGTCGCCCGTACGGTCTTGACCGCCGGTTCGGCCGCGGCCCGGTGCAGCAACTCGATCAGGATGGCTCGGCCGTAGCCCTGGCGACGGAACTCGGGAGCGACCGCGTAGCCGATCTCCACCATGCCCGCCTCGTCGGGCGGTCCGTGAAAGCCGGCATGGCCGACGACGACACCTTCAGGCCCGGTCACCGCCTGCCGCACCATCCACGCTGCGTGGTCAGGATCGGCGGCCATCTGGTCGATGCGAACCCGCCACAGCCACCGTGCTCTGTCTGTCACGAAGTAATCGGTCAGAGCGACCCCGGCCGCATCGCCGGCTGTGGCCAGATCCCCGTCGAGCAGAGCGGACATCGCGGTGCTCGACAACTCGACGAAGCGCACCTGCTTCGGACTGGTGGGGAACGACGTCTGGCGATCGGCTTCATCTGTCACGGTGCGATGGTCGCAAGGTGTCCGACAGACGTCCACGAGTTTTTGGCCCGTTTTCGGTGCTCACCGCAGGAGTGGCAAGGCGCCGGGGGGTAGGCCCTGATTACTGGCGTAACGGATAGTAGTTGATTAATCACTCTATGCTTAGGGTCGGGATTGGGTGGCATCCGCCGCCCCCGTCCCGAAGGGAAATCGATCATGCGACGCATCCCGATCGCGCTGGCCGCCCTCGCCGCCGCCGGCGCCGTGGCGATGGTCCCGCTCGCCACAGCCCAGGCCGCCACCGCCGTTTCGCTGAACGCGCCGATGGCGCGGGCGGGCGAGGTCATCACGTGCCAGGAGGTGGACGCGCAACTGCCGGACATCTTCGCCCGCGCCTGCGACACCGACCACTGGGGGCCTCTGTCCGACTTCGTCATCAACTCCAGAGACCGGGCCGTCTACCGCTGCGTCACCGGCTGGGCCGAAGGCAGCCTGTGGGTCCGTGGCCAAGGATGCCGGCGGCTCCAGACCTCCTGACCGGCCGACGGTTCAGACCGGTGGCCCGAACCGTCGCGGGCGCGTGGGGGAGTCCGTCCGGAAAGTCCGCGAAACGCCGGGACTGGTGACTGCATCGTGAGCGCCGCCGGTCCGGCGGCGGCCGGGAGCGGCCGGGGGGCCGCTCATCCGGCGGGCCGATCCGCCAGGCGGCGCCGAACGTTCCCGCCGGTCCTCCGCCCGCGCCTTGCGGGGGTGACTTGACCCGCTGTGTGTGACTTTGAAGAGATCTTGCCGGCGAACGCTAGGGTGAGATCTCGTGCAGTCGCTCACGCCGGAAGACTTATCGCGGATCGGCCCCTATCGGCTGGTCGGGGTGCTGGGGCGAGGCGGTCAGGGAACGGTTCTCCTGGGGCAGGGGCCGTCCGGCGAGCAGGTCGCGGTCAAGGTGCTGCACGCCGATGCCGCGGCGGACGAGAACGCACGCCGCCGGTTCCTGCGCGAGGCCGAGGCGGCCCGCCGGGTGGCCGCGTTCTGCACGGCGCGGGTGCTGGACACGGGCCTGGTGGCCGGCAGGCCGTACATCGTCAGCGAGCACATTCCGGGGCCGTCGCTCGATCTGCTGGTCAGGACCGAGGGGCCGCGATCGGGCAGCGGGCTGGAGCGGCTCGCGGTGGCCACGCTCACCGCGCTGGCGGCCATCCACCGGGCCGGCATCGTCCACCGCGATTTCAAGCCGCACAATGTGATCATGGGTCCGGAGGGGCCCGTGGTGATCGACTTCGGGATCGCCAGGGTGACCGCCCAGACGGCCACGCACAGCGTGGTGGGCACCCCCGTCTACATGGCGCCGGAGCAGTTCGGCGGCGCGCCGATCACCCCGGCGGCCGACCTGTTCAGCTGGGCGGCCACCATGGTCTACGCGGCCACCGGGCAGCAGGCCTTCCGCGGAGACACCCTTGCGGCGATCATGCACGCCATTCTGACCCGCGAACCCGACCTGTCGTCCGTGCCGCCGGAACTGCGTCCGGTGCTGGCGGCGTGCCTGGTCAAGGAGCCCGCCGCCCGGCCGGACGCCGCGGCCCTGGTACGCCGCCTGACCGGCGACGGACCTCCGGCGCCGCACGGGCCGTCCGGATGGGATGTCCCGTCCCGGCCTGCACCCGGCGACGGCGGCGGGCGGTCGAAGAGGGCCGCCCTGGCCGTCGGCGCTGGAGCGGTCGCTCTGGTGCTGGCAGTGGTGGGCGTACGAGCGGTGGTCAAGGGCGCGGTACGGGGAGCGCTGTCGATCGGCCGGCCCTCCACCGCCGGCTCCTCCCCCCAGCCGAACCCCTCCGACACGCCGATGCCTTCACAGACATCTGCGCAGACACCTTCACAGACACCCTCGCAGACGCCCTCGGAAAAGCCGCGCGAGGACCCGTTCACCCCCGCCGACCTCGACAAGGAGAGCACGGACCCGACCCCGATCACCGCCGACGCCCTGCTCCCGCAGTCCTTCACGAGTGCCATGGGGATGCGCTTCAGCCGTAAGGCGGCCGGGGTGGAGGACTGCCCGAGCCCGTGGCCCGTCGCCCGGGTCAAGTCCGCCCTGCGCAAGGCGCGCTGCGAGGACATGGCCGTGGGCGTCTACATCGGCTCGGGCGCCCCGAAGGGACGCGTCATGGTGACCGTCTGGGTCGTCCCGCTGAAGGACTCGGGCCGGGCCCGCGCCGCGTACGCGAGGCTCAAGGACGCCTACGCGCAGGAGTGGGGCATCCGGTGCCCTCAGACCGGTCCGGGGTCGACCGGAATCTGCTACACGTCGAACTGGTGGGACGTGCAGCTGTCCTCGTGGACCGGGCAGCGCGGCCGGTACGTGATCCGCACCCTCGCCGTCCACACGAACCTCACCAGAGCCGCCGCGGCGGCCAAGTGGCTCAAGGACGCCTCGCGCGCGGCGTTCAAGAACTCGGGCCCCCTGCTCCACCAGAACGGGCAGTGAACGAAACCAACGGCCTACGTGCGGATAATGATCAGTCCGGAAATGTCAAGATCACTTCCTGCTCAAAGCCATCTCCAGTATCAGCCGATCTCTCCGTTAACTCCGGTCTCTTGCTGGGCGACGTTGATCGCGTAAAGATCCCCACGCAAGGAGCTGCCATGATCCGCGCACTCAACCAGCTGGGAGACCGCCTCCTCGACAAACTCCTCCCCTCGGCGAACGCCTCGGCCGCGTGCTGGACCGACTGGTGCTGCCAGGGCAAGTTCTGCCGGACCTGCTGCTACCACGACTCCAGCGGCACGGTCAGCTGCGGCAGCTTCGACTACTGCTGACGCCTCCTCCCGATCTCCCATGACAGCCATGCAGTACGTCGCGCCGGCCTGCCGGGTGGCGCTGGGCGTCGTCTTCCTGGTCGCGGTGGCCGGAAAGGTGCGCGGCAGGTCCGCGTTCGCCGGGTTCCGCGGGTCCGTGCGCGGCCTGGTCCCGCTGGGGCCGCGGGCCGTCACGGCGGTGAGCGGCGCCGTCGTCCTGGCGGAAGGGTGCGTCGTCGTGCTGCTGGCGATCCCCGGGACAGTGCGGGCCGGCGTGCTGCTGGCCGGCACCGTCCTGGTGGGTTTCTGCGCCGGGATCGTCAGGGCGATGCGTTCGGGCGCCACGACGCCGTGCCGGTGCTTCGGCGCCGCCGGGACGCCGCTCGGTGGCCGCCACCTCGTCCGCAACGCCGGGCTGCTCGCGCTGGTCGCCGCCGGGCTCGTGCCGGGGCACGCCGCGCCGCATCCGGCGGGCGTCGTCCTGAGCGTGCTGGCCGGCGGCGTCCTCGCCGTCATCGTGATCTTCTTCGACGACCTCGCCGACCTGTTCGCCGCACAACCGCGTCACCCCTGAGGAGCCCGCATGCCCTATCTCGTCGCCGCCGTCGTCATCGTCGGACTGTTGTGCCTGGTGAACCTGGTGCTGACGCTGGCGGTGATCCGCCGCCTGCGCGCGCACACGCTGCGGCTGTCGGAGCTGGGGCCGACGCGCCCCCCGACGGTGCAGCCGGGCACGACGATCGGCGAGTTCAGCGCGACGACCGCCGACGGCGGGACCGTGTCGCGCGCGTTCTTCTCGGGGATCTCCGTGGTGGCGGTGTTCTCCACCGAGTGCGCGTCCTGCCACGAGCTGCTGCCGGAGTTCACGTCCTACCTCGCCGACACGCGTCCCGAGCGGGTGCTGGCCGTGGTCACGGGCGACCCGGACGAGGCCCGGCGGTTCACCCGCGAGCTGACCTCGGCCACCGTCGTCGTGGAGCCGATGGGCGGCCCGGTGAGCAGGGCGTTGCAGGTCTCGCAGTTCCCCAGCTTCTTCCTGGTCGACGGTGACGCGGTCGTCGTGGCGGCCGACACCGCCCCGGGCAGGCTGCCGGCGGTCACCCGCCGATGACCCCTCCCGCCGGGCACGGTGGCGCCGCCCGGGGACGGCGGGCGCGCGCGGCCGTGGCGCTCGCCTGGCGGGCGCATCCGGCCGCCGTCCTGGGGTCGGGGATCGCGGTGCTGCTCATGGGGCTGGTCCCGGTGGCCGCCGCGTGGCTGACCAAGCTCGTCCTGGACGGCCTGGCCGCCGGGGCGGGGCTCGCCGAGCTGCTGCCGCCGGGCGTGGCCCTCGGCGTGACCGGCCTGGCCGGCGCGGCCCTGCCCGCGGTCGCGGAGTACGCCCAGGAGCAGCTCCGCCGGGCCCTCCAGGTGCTGATCCAGGACCGGCTGTTCCAGGCGGTCAACGCCCATCCGGGGCTGAGCCGGTTCGAGAACCCGGCCTTCCACGACCGCATGCGGCTGGCGCAGGAGGCCGGGCAGAACGCGCCGCAGCGGATCGTCCGCTCGACCCTGGGGATCGCCCAGGGAGCCGTCACCCTCGCCGGGTTCACCGCGGCGCTGGCCGTGCTCGCGCCGGGGATGATCGTCGTGGTGGCGCTCTCCGCGATCCCGTCGGTCCGCGCCCAGCTCGACCTGTCGAGGCGTCGCGCGGGCATGATGTGGGGCGTCAGCTCCATGGCCCGGCGGCAGATCTTCTTCGCCGGCCTGCTCACCAGCCCCGACGCGGCCAAGGAGATCCGCCTGTTCGGGCTGGGCGACCTGCTGCGCGGCCGGATGCTGGCCGAGCTGCGCGCGGTGAACGCCGCCGAGCAGGGGCTGGCCCGCCGGACCCTGCGTACTCAGGGCGCGTTGTCGCTGGTGGGGGCGGCCGTCGCGGCGGCCGGCCTGCTCTGGGCGATCATCGCCGCCGCGTCGGGCGCGCTGAGCGTCGGCGACGTCGCCGTGTTCGTCGCGGCCGTGGCCGGGGTGCAGTCGGCGCTGGCGTCGATCGTCGGCCAGTCGGCGGACGCGCACAACGCGCTGCTGATGTTCGGGCACTACCTCGACGTGGTGGCCGACCCGCCCGACCTGCCCGTGCCGCGGCGGCCGCGGCCCGTCCCGGCGTTGCGCGAGGGCATCGAGGTGCGCGACGTCTGGTTCCGGTACGACGAGGCCCATCCGTGGGTGCTGCGCGGGGTCGACCTCTTCGTGCCCCGCGGCGGCTCGCTCGCCCTCGTCGGCCTGAACGGCGCGGGCAAGAGCACCCTGGTCAAGCTGATCTGCCGGCTGTACGACCCGGTGCGCGGGTCCATCCTGTGGGACGGCGTCGACCTGCGCGAAACGGACCCCGCCGAGCTGCGCGGCCGCATCGGCGCGGTCTTCCAGGACTACATGTCCTACGACCTGACCGCGGCCGAGAACATCGGCCTCGGCGACGTCGCGGCGATCAGCGACCGGGAGCGGGTCGAGGCCGCCGCCCGGCTGGCCGGCGTGCACGAGACGGTCGCCGGGCTGCCGCGGGGCTACGACACGCTGCTGAGCCGGATCTTCTTCGGCGACCGGGACGACCCCCAGGCCGGAGTGGTGCTGTCCGGCGGTCAGTGGCAGCGTCTGGCGCTGGCCCGCGCCCTGATGCGGAAGGGACGCGACCTGCTCGTGCTGGACGAGCCGAGCTCCGGCCTGGACGCGCAGGCCGAGCACGCCATCCACCAGAGCCTGCGCCGCCACCGCGCCGGACGCACCAGCCTGCTGATCTCCCACCGGCTGGGCGCGGTCCGGGAGGCGGACACGATCGTCGTGCTCGCCGAAGGGCGGATCGCGGAGCAGGGCTCGCACGCGGAGCTGATGGCGCTCGGCGGGGAGTACGCGAGCCTGTTCACCCTCCAGGCCCAGGGCTACGAACCGGCCACCCCACCGGACCCGCGGACGGGCGACATCGACCGGACGACGACGCCGAGCACCCGGTCGAACGGCACGTAACCCCACACCCGCGAGTCCTCGCTGACCGGCCCGTCCCCCAGGACCACCAGCCGGCCGGCCGGGACCGTGTCGCCCGGCGACGCCCCCACCCGGCCCGCGACCTCGGGCGGAACCGGGTCGCCCGGCACGGCCACCGCCCGCTTGATGAACCACATGGCCGCCCCCGGCGCCGGCAGCGGCCCGGTACGCCATTCGCCCCCGGGCGGCAACGTCTGCAGCACCACGACCTGACCGCGTCCGACGCCCGCCCCCGTCGTCCTGCGGACGAGCACCCGGTCGCCGGTGCGGTAGGTCGGCAGCATGCTCGCCCCGCTGATCCGGACGACGACCAGGCGCCGCCGGGCGACGGCCAGCCCGGCGGCCAGGGCCGCGATCGGGGCCAGCAGGATCAGGACACGCCGCACGACGCCCTCCCAAGTCGATCATCACCGGAGACTGCCGACACTAGCGGCGGATCTCCTCGCCGGACAGCCCGGACAGCCCGGACAGCCCGTGCGGCCCGCCGAAGGGGCCGCTCACCTCACGGGCCGGGCCGGCCGGGGTGGTCGAGGCCGGCGGTGAGCTGGTCGATCGCCGTGTCGATGCGCCGTGCGAGCAGGGCGGTGTCCGGCGGCCCTGCGGAGGCCGCGGTCTGCCGGAGCCACTGGTCGAGGACGACGCGCAGCGCCGTCAGGGCCGCGGCCGCGCACAGCAGGGGATAGCCGGTGTCGCCGGGACGCCCGGGGGCGGGCTGGCCGACGTGCTCGGCGATCGCCTCGGCCAGAGCCTGCTCCTGCGCGGCGAGCACGGCCAGTTGCTGCGGCACCAGCGTGGGCGCCGACCGGACGAGCTGCAACGCCCGGACGTGGTCGCGGCCGGCGGCGTCGCTCTCCTTCATGACCGTCAGCACGGCCTCGCGGAAGGCGCGCAGGACCGGCTCGGTGCGCGGCCGGGCCCTGAACCGGGCGACGAGCTCCTGCGCGGCGGCGGCCAGCGAGGCCACGACCGCCTCCTCCTTGCTGGAGAAGTAGTTGAAGAACGTGCGCAGCGCGATGTCGGCCTCGCCGGCGATCTGCTCGACGGTCACGTTCTCGACGCCGTGGCGCAGGGCCAGCCGGAGCGCCGCCTCGCGAAGGGCGGCGCGGGTGGCCTGCTTCTTGCGTTCGCGGCGGCCGGGCGACGCGGGCTCCCCGGCGCCCGATGCGAGCTGAACCACCCCGGCCTCCTCTGCCACGGTCCTCATTATGGGCTCCGGCAGGGCGACGGGGCTCCGGCGGGCACTGCGCCCGGTCAGGACCAGGCGACGGGCAGGGAGTGCACGCCGAAGATGAGCATCTCGTCGCGCACCGGCACCTGGCCGGCCGGCACGGCCAGCCGCAGGTCCGGCAGGCGGGTGATCAGCTCCGTCAGGCCGATGCGCATCTCCACCCGGGCGAGCTGCTGGCCCAGGCACTGGTGCACGCCGTGCCCGAAGGCCAGGTGCGGGACGCGGGCGCGGTTGACGTCGAACCGGTCGGCGTCGGGCCAGTGGCGGGGGTCGCGGTTGACCTCGGGCGTGGCGATCACGACGGTCGCGCCGGCGGGGAGGTCGGCGCCGCCCAGCGTGACGGGCTCGGTCGTGACGCGGCTGACGCCGAGCTGGATGATGCTCAGGAAGCGCAGCAGCTCCTCGACCGCGTTGTCGACGAGGGAGGGGTCCGCCCGCAGGGCGGCGAGCTGGTCGGGGTGCTCCAGCAGGGCGAACGCGCCCAGTCCCAGCATGTTGGCGGTGGTCTCGTGGCCCGCGCCGAGCAGGACGAGGGCGACGTCCACGAGCTGGGCGTCGGTCAGCGGCGGGTCGGCGTCGTGGACGAGCCCCGACAGCAGGTCGTCGGCCGGCGCGGCGCGCTTGGCGGCCACCAGCCGCTGCATGAACGCGTACAGCTCGACGCCCGCCACGGCCCGCTCCTCGTCGGTGGAGCCGGCGTTCAGCCCGACGGAGGTGCGTTCCTGGAACTCGGCGCGGTCGGCGTAGTCGACGCCGAGCAGCTCGCAGATGACCAGGGACGGCAGCGGCAGCGCGAACGACGGCACGAGGTCGGCCTCCGTGCCGGCCGCCTTCATCGCCTCGATGTGCTCGACCGCGATCTCGGTGACCCTGGCCTCCAGCTCGCGCATGCGCCGGACGGTGAACTGGCCGGTCAGCAGCCGCCGGATGCGCGTGTGCTCGGGCGGGTCCATGAACACGAAGAAGCCGTCCTCGCGGCTCTCGACGGACGGGCCCGCCGGAAGGACGCCCGCCGCCTGCTCGGCCACCTCGTGCGGTTGCAGCGACGTGGCCTCGCGGTGGCGGACCCGGTCGGCGCTGAAGCGGGCGTCCGACAGGACGGTGCGGGCCTCGTCGAAACCGGTGACCAGCCACGCCCGCGCGCCGTTGAGCAGCTCCACCGGCCGGACCGGGTCCTGGCCGCGCCGCTCCCGCAGGCCCGGCGGCGGGTCGAACGGGCACCCGCCGCGCACGACCAGGTCGGCGGGCAGGATCCGGCGCATCGCCGTGGGGCTCGCGCCGGGGGAGTCGTCGGTCAGGCTGCGGTCGCTCATCGGCACGTCCCTGTTCTCGCGGGTGCGGGCCGTTCCACCCTACAAAGGTGCACGACGCGCATCAATGCACGTTGTGCATGTCCATTCGATCGCCGGATCAAGGTGTGCCCGCGGGCCCACGGGGCAAAGGCACGCATCCGACAGCTCACCCGCACGGGAGGAACGTGATGACGCGACAGCCTGTACGAGCACCGATTGCGGCACCGGTTGCGGGGACGGCGTGAGCGGTAAGGGCTCGCAGGAGGCGACCTACGCGGCGCTGGCCGCCAACCTGGGGATCGCCGTCACCAAGTTCGTGGCGTTCTTCTTCACCGGCTCGTCCTCGATGCTCGCCGAAGGCATCCATTCCTTCGCCGACTCGGGCAACCAGGGGCTGCTGCTGCTCGGCCAGTCCCGCGCCAAGCGCGGGCCCACCCCGTCCCATCCCTTCGGCCACGGGCGCGAGCGGTACTTCTACGCCTTCCTGGTCTCGGTCGTGCTGTTCTTCGGCGGCGGACTGTTCGCCCTGTACGAGGGTTACGAGAAGATCAGCCACCCGAAGCCGCTGGAGAGCTGGCCGTGGGCGATCGGGGTGCTGGTGGGCGCGATCGTCATGGAGGGGCTGTCCCTGCGCACGGCGGTGCGCAACGCCAACCGGGCCCGCGGGGGCCGGTCGTGGCTGCGCTACATCCGCGAGGCCAAGGCCCCCGAGCTGCCCGTGGTCCTGCTGGAGGACACCGCCGCCCTGCTCGGGCTGGCCTTCGCCCTCATCGGGGTCACGCTCACGCTGGTCGTCGGCGACCCGGTCTACGACGGCATCGGCTCGATCGCCATCGGCGTGCTCCTGATCATCGTGGCCGTCACCCTGGCCACCGAGACCAAGAGCATGATCATCGGTGAGTCGGCGTCGCCGGAGGTCCAGCGGGCCATCGAGGAGGCCCTGCGCGAGGACGACGCCGTCGCCTCCTTCACCCGCCTGCGCACCCTGCACCTGGGCCCGGAGGAGCTGCTCGTGGCCGCCCGGGTCACCGTCGCCGAGCAGGGGGACGCCGTGGCCGAGGCGCTGGCCAAGGCCGAGGGGCGCATCCGCGAACGCGTCCCGATGTCCACGGTCGTCTACCTGCAGCCCGAGCCCTGACCCCGCTGCCACTGCCGCACCCAGGAGCGGCCGTAGTCGTTGCCGTGCGGCGTGCGCAGCACGGTGTGGACGTGGAACGGCTTGGGCGTGTCGTAGTCGAGGAAGACGCCGCGGTGGTGGTCGAGCTCGGCGACGATCACCGGTGACTGGAGCCGGTAGTAGAAGACGTCGCCCGGCCGGTGGCCGCCGATCCAGCAGAACCAGGTCTCGTCGAGGTGCGCGGCGATCTCGCGCAGCCGGGCGGCGCGCGGCCCTGCCGGGAGCAGGCCGACGAACGACTCGGCGACGGCCAGCGCGTGCTCCCGGGCCGCCGCGGGCATGGCGGCGACCCGCACCCCCTCGAACGGGATCACGCGGTTGTCCTGGAACGCCCCGGCCAGGTGGCGTTCGTCCCCCGGGTGCACCCGTCCCTCGGGCATCGCCGGGTCGACCATTAGCTCGTGGACGACGGCCTGCCGGCGGTGCTCCTCCGGCAGGGCGGCCATCAGCCGCAGGCCGCGGGCGACCCGGTCGGCGAACAGGTCGCGCAGGCCGGCGTGCGGACCTGCGTCGATCTCGTCGGGCTCGGCGCCGAGGAACACCGGCGACAACGCCATGCGGCCCTCGACGACCAGGCAGTTGAGCGCGCAGTGGTGGCCGTAGAGCTGCCAGCCCCAGGGGGCCCGGGGGTCGGGCGTGCCGTAGAGGGCGAAGTTGTAGCTGAACTCGTTGAGTATCGTCTCCAGGCCGACCACCTCGCCCAGGAAGCCGTTGACCCGCATCACCGCGCGGACGAGCCGGCCGCCCTCGGGCGAGAGCGAGGCGCCCACCAGCGCCAGCGCCCTCTCCCTGACGGCCGGAGCTCGCAGGTCCAGCCGCAGGCCGGTGTCGAACTGCATGAACTCCGGATTGGCCCAGGTCTGCCACGCCACGTCGTCGGCCTCGTGCGAGAGGCGTTCGCGGTCCTCGTCGTCGAGGCAGGCCAGCAGGTCGCGGGCGGCCGACACCATCGCGGCGACCGGCGCCTGCTCGTCGGGGGCGGCCGGTGTCAGCGGGTACAGGCCGTCCCGCAGGACGCCGTCCTCGGTGACGCCGCGGAAGTCGTTGCCGTACAGCGGGGTCCAGCCCTCGATCAGGCCGCCGGTGAACGTCCCCGGCCTCCTGGCCAGCTCGCGGTAGGCGTAGGGGTCGAGGCCGCGTACGCCGGCCAGGCGCGGGTGGTCGTGCGGGAACAGGTACTGGCGGAACTCGCCGGGCATGAGGGCTCTCCGGTCTGTCTCAGACGGTGGTGTTGTGCCGGGCGACGGCGGCCCGTACGGCGCTCTCGTCGCCGGCCGCGATCGCCTCGACCAGGTCGGCGTGGATCCGGTGGCGCAGCTCGCGGTAGCCGGCGTCGGCCGCGTCGTCGGGACGCGGGGACGCGGCGCCCAGATGGCCGAGCGTGCCGATGTAGACGGCCCGGGCCATGGCGTTCGGGCTGATGGCGGCGATGCGCTCGTGCAGGGCCCAGTTGGCGCGCATGAAGGCGTCCCAGCCGGGCGCGAAGTGCAGCCGTCGCAGCAGGCGGCGCAGGTCGGCGACGTCCCGGCGGGTGCGGTTGCGGGCGGCGCCGACGTCGATCAGCTCCTCCAGGTGGTCGCGCAGCTCGACGGCGTCGGCGACCGTGCCCGGCTCCTCGGCGACGCCGAGCAGGGTGTGCCGCAGCCGCACCACCGGGCCGGGGTCGGCGACGAACAGCCCGCCGCCGCGGCCCGGCCGGATCTCCAGCACGCCACGGTCGCGCAGCAGCCGGACGGCCTCGCTGACCGTGGCGTAACCGAGGCCCGTCTCCGCGCGCAGCGACTCCAGCGTGCCGACCGGCTCCCCGGGACCCAGCCCGCGCGACCTGATCCGCTCGTCGAGCGCGGCGGCCAGCCGCTCGGCCCGCGTGCCCGCGCCCTGCCCGAGCGCGGCGGCCGGTTGTCCGGGCGAGGAGGAGTAGGGCATAGTCCGGATCCAACCATAAAACCTGCGAACCTTTGGCAGGTTTTAGCCGCCGTGAGGAGATGAGCGATGAGGATCGTCGGGATCCGCCGGCACGCCGCCGGGGGCGTCGAGGCCGGCGCGTTGTCGGCCGACGGGGCCGAGGTCACCGTGCTCGCCCCGCTGGAGCGGTTCTGGGCCGGCGCGGCCGCCTTCCTGGCCCGCGAGCCGGCCGGCGAGCGGCTCCCGGTCGCGTCGGTCACCCTCGTGCCGCCGGTGCTGCCGGAGGCCCGGGTGATCTGCATCGGGCTGAACTACCTCAGGCACGTCGCCGAGGGCTCCTACGCGGGGGAGGGCGTGCCGCCGCACCCGACGCTGTTCGCCCGCTGGACGCGGTCGCTGACCGTGGGCGGCGTCCCGGTGCCGGTGCCCTCGGGCGAGGACGGCCTGGACTGGGAGGGCGAGGTGGTCGCGTACGTCGGCGCGCCGCTGGTGGACGCGGACCCGGAGGAGGCGCTGGCCGCGGTCGCCGGCTACTCGGTCTTCAACGACCTCACCGCGCGCCGGGCGCAGAAGCTCACCAGCCAGTGGATCCTCGGCAAGAACGCCGACCGGTCCGGCCCGCTCGGCCCGCTGGTGCCCGCGTCCGAGGTCGGTGACCTGCGCGACGGGCTGCGGGTGCGGACCCGGGTGAACGGCGAGGTCGTCCAGGACGGGCGTACCGACGAGATGGTCTACGGCGTCGGCGACACCCTGGCGCTGATCTCGCGCACGTTCACGCTGCGGCCCGGTGACCTGCTGGCCACCGGCACGCCCGCCGGGGTCGGCTACGCGCGCACCCCGCCGTGGCTGCTGCGGCCCGGCGACGTCGTCGAGGTCGAGGCCGAACGTCTCGGCAGCGTGCGCAACCCGATCGTCGGCAACGACGCGCGGGCGCTGACGGGCGCCGGAGGGGTGACCGCGCCGGAGGGGTGAAGCGCGACACTGGGGTGGTGGAGACACGACCTGTCCGCGGCGGGGCGGGGCGGCCGGGGCACCGGTTGCGCTTCGGCCCGGCCGCCGAGGGCATCGAGCGGCTGGCGGCCTCGCTCGTCGGCGAGGCGTTCGCGCCCCACCGCCACGACACGTACGCGATCGGCGTCACGCTGGCCGGCGTGCAGACCTTTCGCTACCGCGGCGAGCTGCGGCGATGCCTGCCGGGGGAGTGGCACGTCCTGCACCCCGACGAGCTGCACGACGGGGCCGCGGGCACCGACGCGGGCTTCGGCTACCGGATCTTCTACGTCGACCCGTACCTGATCCAGGAGGCGCTGGGCGGCCGGCCGCTGCCGTTCGTCGCCGACCCCGTCGTGCGGCCGGAGGGGATGTCGCCGGCGCTGCTCGCCTGGTTGCGGCACCTGGACGAGCCCCTGGAGGAGCTGGCCCGGCTGGAGGTCGCGCTGCTGGTCGCGGCGGCCCTGGAGCGGCACGCCGACGTCCCCGTCCGGCGGCGGCGCGACCCCCTCGCGGTCGAGGCGCTGGCACGCGTGCGCGAGCTCATCGCCGCCGACCCCGCGACCCGGCACCCGGTGACCGAGTTCGAACGCGTCTCGGGGCTCGACCGCTGGACGATCGCCCGCCAGTTCCGCGCCGCCTTCGGCACCAGCCCGACCCGGTACCGGACGATGCGGCAGCTGGACGTGGCCCGGCGGGCGATGAGCGGCGGCCTGCCGCTGCGGGAGGCCGCGCTGCGGGCGGGCTTCGCCGACCAGAGCCACCTGACCCGCATGTTCAAGCGCGCCTACGGGCTCACCCCCGGCGAATGGACCACCGCCCTCACCTGACGCTCGGTGAATCCGCCGTGAGCCCGTCGGTCCTGGCCTCGATCGCGCGGATCACGGCCACCATGTCGAGCGTGCCGTGCCCGAGCGCCAGGGTCTCGGCGAACAGCGCGTGGCAGACGTCGATCAGCGGCGAGGCCACGCCCGACGCCCGCGCCGCCCCGGCGATGAGCCGGTTGTTCTTCAGCACGTCGGCGATGGCCGCCTGGGCGGCGAGGTCGCCGTCCAGCAGCTTGCGGACCTTCCCCCGCGACACGTCGCTGGCCATCGGGCCCGAGTCGAGCACCTGGGCGAACCTGTCCAGGTCCAGGCCGTGCCGGGCGGCGAAGTGCGCGGCCTCGGCCAGACCGCTGACCATGGTGATCAGGAAGATGTTCACCGCCAGCTTCATCAGCAGCCCGCCGGGCACCGGGCCGCACGCGATCGTCCCGGCGCACATCGGCGCGAGCAGGGGGCCCACCTCCTCGACCGCCGCGGGCTCGCCGGCCAGCATCGCCACCAGCCGCCCGGCCTCGGCCGGGCCGCGCGAGCCCGAGACGGGCGCCTCGACGTAGTCGCCGCCGGCCGCCCGCACCGCCGCGCCCAGGTCCGCCGACCACGCCGGGGACGTCGTGCCCATGTGCACCACGATCCGCCCGGCCACCATGGACGCGAACCGCGGCGTGCCGCGCCCGAGCACCGCGTCCACGGCGGCCTCGTCGGCCAGCATGAGCAGCACGACCCTGGCCCGCGCGAACACCTCGTCCGGGCTCGCCGCCACGTGCGCGCCGGCCGCCCGCAGCGGCTCGCACCCGGCCGCCGTACGGTTCCAGACCACGACCGGCGTGCCCGCCCGCACCAGGTTGAGCGCCATGGGCCGGCCCATGATCCCCAGTCCGATGAATCCCGTTCCGGCCATCCGCCCTCCCGCTCCGCGTGTCCCGCCGTCACCGTTGTAGCGGCAGGGACCGGCTCCGGTCTTGAACGGTTGTGCGGCCCGCGCCCGCGTCAGGGCGTGGTGACGTCGAGGTCGACGCTGGAGACGCCGAGCACGCCGTCGATCTCCAGCAGCTCGGTGATCAGCACCTCGACCGGCCCCGCGCCCTGGACGACGAGCCAGATCGAGATCGACTCCCGGTCCTTGCTCGGCTGGTCGCGTTCGAGGGTGAGCTCGGCGATGACGAAGCCCCTGTCGCTGCACAGCGCCAGCACCCGGCGGAGCGCGCCGTGGCGGTCGAGGTAGGTCAGATGCAGGCGCGACTGGGCGTACTTCGAGCGGGGCAGCCGGGCGCTGAGCGGGGTGAAGCCGAACAGGACCAGGAAGTGGCCGGCGGTGACGGCGACCGCCAGCAGCCACAGTCCGGCCCCGGCGGCCATGCCGACCGCGCAGGTCAGCCAGACCACCGCGGCGGTGGTGAGCCCGCGCACCGCGTCCCGGCGGACGAAGATCAGGCCGCCGCCGATGAACCCGATGCCCGACACGATCTGCGCGGCCACCCGGGACGGGTCGAGCGTGACGTGCTCGCCCAGGACGTCGGCGAAGCCGTACTTGGACACCAGCATGATCAGGGCCGAGGCGAAGCCGACCAGTGTGTGGGTGCGCAGGCCGGCGCTCTTCTGGCGGATCTCGCGTTCGAGCCCGATGGCGGCCGACAGCAGCAGGGCCAGGCCCAGTTCTCCCAGCTGGGTCCATCCTTGCCCGGCCAGTGCCGTCGTGGCGAACGCCGTCCCCATTTGCCCAGATGTCCCCGGCGTGCGGGGGTCTCACACCTTCCCGGCGAAAAGTTAGTTGCCTGACTTAGGTTCTGTGCTACGGTTCTTCTCAGTCAGGCAACTAACTAATAACTGGGGAGAACCGCCATGTTCGTTGTCACGGGTGCCACCGGGAACGTCGGCCGCACGCTGGTCGGTCTGCTGGCCGAGGAGGGCCTGCCGGTCACCGCCGTCGCCCGCCGCGTCACGGAGGCCGACGTGCCGCCGGGCGTCCGGGCCGTCGCCGCCGACCTGGGCGACGTCGCGAGCCTGCGTCCGGCTCTGGCGGGTGCGGACGCGCTGTTCCTGCTGGTGGCGGGGGAGGACCCGGAGGGCGTGATCGCGGCGGCCGGGGAGGCGGGCGTGCGCAAGGTCGTCCTGCTGTCCAGCCAGGGCGCCGGAACCCGGCCGGGGGCCTACCCGCACGCCGTCCGGTTCGAGGAGGCCGTCCGCGGGTCGGGGCTGGCCTGGACGGTCCTGCGTTCGGGCGGCCTGGCCTCCAACGCCTACGCCTGGGCCGAGCCCGTACGCCTGAGCCGCACCGCCGAGGCTCCCTTCGGCGACGTCGGCCTGCCCTTCGTCGACCCCGCCGACGTCGCCGCCGTGGCGGCCGCCGTCCTGCGCGAGGACGGGCACGACGGGGCGACGTACGTGCTGACCGGCCCCGAGGCCACCACCCCGCGGGACCGGGCGGCGGCGATCGCGGCGGCGCTGGGCGAGCCGGTGCGCTTCGCCGAGCAGACCCGCGAGGCCGCCCACGCGCAGATGGCGCAGGTCATGCCGCTGCCCGTGGTGGAGGGCACGCTCGCCATCCTGGGCGAGCCCACCCCCGACGAGCGGAGCGTCAGCCCGGACGTCGAGCGCGTCCTCGGCCGTCCCGCCCGCCCGTTCGCCGCCTGGGCCGAGCGCAACGCCGCCGCCTTCCGCTGACCACCGGCGACGAGCACGGCGGCGTGGCGAGACGGAGGGCGCCGGCCGGCCGGAAGCCGGTGACGGAGGGCGTCACCGGCTCCGGAGCAGCGCCCGTCAGGTGATCGGGCAGGTGTCGCGGTACTCCTCGATCGCGGTCCCGCGCGGGGCGGGGCACAGGAACTGGTCGTAGCGGGTGTCGTCGTCGACGAACCGCTTCAGCCAGGCCACCATCGACTTGGCCATCGTGGTGTTGGTGACCTGCGGGAAGAAGTGCGAGGCGCCGTTCAGCTCCAGGTACGCCTTCTCCACCGACGACGGGATCGACTGGTAGAACGGCTCGGAGTGGGTCGCCACCGGCGCGATCGTGTCGGCCTCACCCCCGATGATCATCGTCGGCACCCGGAGGCCCGACCAGCTCTTGGTGAGGTTCCACGGCGCGAGCGGCACCGCCGCCTGGAGCGACGGGCGCGCGTCGGCGGCCTCCAGCGTGCCGCCGCCGCCCATGGAGTGACCGGCCACCGCGAGCCGGGACGCGTCGATCCTGCTGCGCACGGCCGACGGGCTGCCCGAGGTCAGGTAGTCCAGCGCGGCCAGGAGCTGACGGCCGCGGCTGGCCGGCTGGTCGTAGATCGTGATGGTCTCGATGCCGATCACCACGAACCCGTGCGAGGCGATCCGCGGCCCCAGCCAGGCGAGGCTGGACCAGGTCGCCGTGTAGCCGGGCGAGATGGCGATCGCGCCGAAGGTGCCCTGGCTGGTGTCGGTCGGGTAGTAGATCGTCCCGCCGCCGAAGCCGGAGACGCTCAGCCGCGAGACGCCGAGCTCCGCGGTCGCGAACGGGCCGCGCGCGGCTTCCAGGATCGCGCCGGTCGGGTCGGGGCCGCGCTCGTACGGGCCGGCCGCGTGGGCGGCCGGCGCCGCCGCGACGCCGCCGGCGAGCAGCGTGACGGCCAGGGCGAGCTTGGTGAACGTTCGCGCGCCGAAGTGGGGGGTGGAGAGCTGCACGTCGTCGAACTCCCTGCTCATCGGGGGAATGACTGCTGTCTGTCGCCATTGTCGGGACACACGGTCAGCCGTGCATCGGTGAAATCACCGGTCTCGTGCCGCCCGGTTCAGGCGCTACATGAACCTGGCCAGCTCCACCCGTGAGCGGATGCCGAGCTTGCTGAAGATGTTCCTGAGATGGTGCTCGACCGTGCGCCTGCTGAGGAAGAGCTGCTCGGCGACCTCCTTGTTGGTGGCGCCCGCGGCCACCAAGCGGGCGATCTGCGCCTGCTGCGCGGTGAGCTGCGACACCGTCGCGTCCGCGGCCGGCCGGACCGGCTCGCCGGAGGCCCGCAGCTCGGCCCTGGCCTGCTCGGTCCACAGCCGCGCGCCGTGCCGTTCGAACGTCTCCAGCGCCGTGTGCAGGTGGTTCCTGGCCGCGCCGGGCCGCCGGTCGCGCCGCAGCGCGCTGCCCAGCAGCAGGTGCGTACGGGCCGCCTCGAACCCGCAGACGCCCTGGCCGTGCAGGCGCAGGGCGTCCAGGAACAGCTCCTCGGCCTCGCCGGGACGCACCGACAGCAGCGCCCGGCAGCGCGAGACCAGCGCCCGCAGGCCGGGGCTGCGCGTGCTGCCGACCCAGCGTTCGAGCACCCGCAGGGCCGCCGCGCCCCGCTCGCGGTCGCCGGTGCGGGCGGCCGCCTCGATGTAGTGCGGGGTGGACATGACCCTGATGACGACGTGGCGGTTGCGCCGCTCGGCCCGCAGCCTGCCCGCGGCGTCGGCCACGCGGCCCGCGGCCAGGTCGAGGCAGGCCAGCGCCCAGTTGCCGACCGCGCCGGCCAGGCCCAGCTCGTGGGCGTCGGCCAGCTCGATGGCGGCGTCCGCGCGGATCCGGCACGTCTCCTGGTCGCCCTCCACGGCGGCGCTGACCGCCAGCCAGGCCAGGTGCTGGGCCGCGGTGTTGTGCTGGCCCGTCTCGCGGGCCAGCCGCAGGCCCTTCGCGGCGGTGGCGGCGACGGAGGCGTACCGGCCCGTCCAGACGTCGGGGTAGATCGTGAACTCCAGGAGCTGCGGCACCGCCGACGCGGCCCCGCGCAGCCGGGCCTCCTCCACGGCCCGCGCCGACAGCCGGTGGGCCACCGCGTCCTCGCCCAGCAGCATGCCCGCCACGCACGCCCACGTGAGGACGGCCGGGTCGCGTACCGAGCCGGCCAGCTCCAGCACCCGCCGCAACGGCCCGGCCGCCTCCTGGTGCAGGCCGCTGAAGGTGTGGGCCATGCCCGCCAGGTACTCGAACATGAGCTGCGCCGGCGCCGGCTCGTCCGGACGCCGCAGGGCCGCCGCCTGCCGGGCGATCGCGATGAACGCCCGGTTGTCGCCCGCCCGGTAGCTGGCGTCCGCCGCGCCGACCAGCGCGCGCACGCCGAGCACGCGGTGGCTGTCCAGCAGCCCGCGGGCCGCCGCCAGCAGCTCCTCGCGGGCGCTGCTGGTCTCGCCGCCCAGCAGCTCCAGGCTGCCGCGCAGGAGCTGGACGTGGCCGCGCAGCTCCTCGGGCGCGCCGGGCGACCGCAGCCGGGCCAGCAGGGAACGCGCGGCCAGGGGACGTCCGGACACCCAGGCGTGCCTGGCGGCGGCGGCCAGCCGTTCGGCCTCGACCGCGGGATGAGCGGTCAGCTCGGCGGCGCGCTCCAACGCCAGGTAGGGCTCGGGGAACCCGGCACGACGCTCCGAGGCCAGGCACGACTCGGAGTTCCCGGCGGCCCACCGCACGGCCAGCGCCGCCCGCGCCAGCTCGTCCCCGGCCTCCTCCCCGCCGCCTCCCGCCCACGCCCGATGCCACGCCCGCCGCAACCTCTCCCAACCATCCGCATGGCACCCGCCCGGGGTGAGCAGGTCGGCGAGGAGGCGGTGGGCGCGGCGGCGCTCGGCCAGCGACGCCGCCTGGTACGTGACCGCCCGCATCGCGGGTTCCCGGAACACGAACGCGTCCCCGTCGGCCCGCAGGACGCCCGCCCGTTCGGCCGGTTCGAGCGCCGACAACGCGCACGCCGGGCTCGCCGCCCTGGCCAGGGTCGCCACGTCCAGGGCCGGATCGGCGGCGATCAGCAGCGACAGCCAGCGCGTACGCGCGGGCAGCCGGGCCAGCACGCCCGTGTGCTCCCGCCACAACCGCCCACCAGGAGGCAGGACGGCGGGCGGCGCCGCGAGCCCGGCCCGCTGGTCGGGGGTGAGCGCGCCGATCAGCTCGCGCAGCGCCAGCGGGTTCCCGCGGGCGATCCGGTCGAGCGCGGCCGGCAGGTCCTCGGCGAGCCCGCCGGGCGCCAGGTCCGCGGCCAGCTCCCGCACCGCCGGCCCGTCGAGCCCGCGCAGCTCCAGCGCGGGCACGCCCTCAAGCCGCCACATCGCCTCGCCGTCGAACCCCTCCGGCTCCCGCTCGCCGTACGGGACGGCGTGGGAGGGCGGGGGGCTGGTGGTGAAGAGCAGGGCGATCGGCTCGCAGGACAGGCGGCGGGCCACGAACGAGAGCGCGTCCAGGCTCGCCGCGTCCAGCCGGTCGGCGTCGTCCACGCAGGCCAGTACGGGACGCTCGGCGGCGACCGCCGACAGCAGCCCGAGCACGGCGGCGGGCAGCACGAGCCCATCCCCGCAGGTCCCGGACTCCAGGGCCTCGGCCAGCGCGCGGGCCTGGGCGGCCGGCAGCGCCGCGACGGCCCCGGCCACCGGTCTCAGCAGGCCGTGCAGCCCCGCGTACGGCACCCGCGACTCCGGCTCCACCCCCGACACCCGCAGCACCCGGAACCCGGAGGCCCGCGCGGCGGCCAGGTCGAGCAGCGCCGTCTTGCCCATGCCCGCCGCGCCGGTCAGCAGCAGCGCCCCTCCGGAGCCGGCCCGGGCGTCGTCGAGCAGTCGCAGCAGGACGTTCTCCTCCGCGTCGCGGCCGCGTAACACGGGAACGCGCGTGACTGGGGACACGCCGTCCAGTGTCACGCGCGGGTGCCGCCGCTGAAAGAGGCCGCCGGCCACGAAAGCCGCCGACGCCCCCGACCGTACGAGAGGGGGCGGACGGGAGAAAGTGCGGCATTCCGGTGACAGCAAGCGCTTGGTGACCTACCTTGAGTCCTGACCGTCAAGGAGTGCCGATGCGGAATCAGGGGCTTGGGTCATGGCCGGCACGCAGGGCGCGGATGACGCCCGCCCGGCCCGCCGTCGGTTACCAGGGGATCGACCGCACCTACGGCGACCTGTACGACCGGGTCACCCGCCTGGCCCACGGGCTGACCGGCCTGGACGTGGGCCGCGGCGACCGGATCGCCTATCTCGGGCCAACCACCCGTCCCTGGTGGAGACGTTCTTCGCCGCCGGACTGCTGGGCGCGGTGTTCGTCCCGCTCAACGCCCGGCTGGCCCCGCCCGAGCTGCGCTTCCTCCTGGACGACTCCGGCGCCCGCGTCGTCGTCCTCGGTGCAGGCCAGGACGGCGGCGGCCTGCCCGGCCGGCACCTGGACCAGGACGCCTTCGAGGAGCTGATCGCCGGCGCGCCCGCCGACCCCGTGGACGAGCCGGTGAGCCAGGACGACCTCTGCCTGATCATGTACACCTCGGGCACCACCGGCCGCCCCAAGGGCGCGATGCTCACCCACGGCAACCTCATCTGGAACGCCGTGAACCTGCTGGTCGACGTGCCGCTCGCGCACGACGAGGTGACGCTGGTCAGCGCGCCGCTGTGGCACATCGCGGCCCTGGCACAGACACTCCTGCCGACCGTGCTGAAGGGCGGCCGGGCGCTGCTGGAGCCGTCGTTCCGGGTGGACAGGACGTTCGACCTGGTCGAGTCCGAGCGGGTCACGATGATGTTCGGCGTGCCGTCGATGTTCGCGGCCCTCGCGCAGTCGCCGCGCTGGGCGGACGCCGACCTGTCCAGCCTGCGGCACCTGCTGTGCGGGGGAGCGCCGGTGCCCGAGCCGCTGATCAGGACGTACCGGGAGCGCGGGCTGCCGTTCCTGCAGGGGTACGGCATGACGGAGACCTCCCCGGGCGCGCTCTTCCTCGGGGCGGGGCACCCGGACGCCGGGCTCGGTTCGGCCGGGGTGCCGTGCTTCTTCTCCGACGTGCGGCTGGTCGCCCCCGACGGCTCGCCCGCCGCCCCCGGCGAGCCCGGCGAGGTGTACGTCCAGGGCCCCAACGTCATGCCCGGCTACTGGCGGCGTCCGAAGGAGACCGCGAAGGTGTTGTCCGCCGACGGCTGGTTCAGGTCGGGCGACATCGGCGTGGCCGACGAGGGCGGGTACGTCCACATCCGCGACCGGATCAGCGACATGTACATCTCCGGCGGCGAGAACGTCTACCCGGCCGAGATCGAGAACCTGCTCCTCGCCCATCCGGCGGTGGCCGAGTGCGCGGTGATCGGCGTACCGGACGAGAAGTGGGGGGAGACCGGCAAGGCGCTGGTCGTGCTGCGGCCGGGTGCGAGCGCGGAGCCCGGGGAACTGCTCGCCCACCTCGACGGCCGCCTGGCCCGCTTCAAGATCCCGCGGTATCTGGAGCTCGTCCCCGGCCTGCCACGGAACGGCGCCGGCAAGCTGCTCAAGGCGTCCCTCAGGACGCTGCACGGGCAGCAGGCGCGGTGACCGGGCAGGCAGCGGCGGGTCAGCCGATGGCGGGCACGCGCAGGTCGGCGAAGACGCCGCGGTGGTCGGTGCCGGGCACGTCGAGGATCTCCGTACTGGCCACGTTCACCCGGCGGTCGGCCAGCACGTGGTCGATCGTGATGATCGGCGGTATCGCCCTGTTGTTGGGCCAGGTCGGGACGAGCCCCTTGCCCACCTGGTCGGCCGCGTCGACGTAACCCCTGGCCAGCAGGTCGCGGAAGGCGCGATGGTCGAGGCTGGCGTTGAAGTCGCCGGCCAGGATCCTGATCACCGACGGCGACGGGGACGGCAGCGCCTTGAGCGAGGCGTCCCACTCGGCCGCCATCCGGCCGAGCGGCGGGTCGGGGTGCACCGCCACGACCTCGACCTTGCCGCCCGAGGGCAGGGACAGCGTGGCGGCCGGCATGTTGTGGCCGATCGGGGTGAACAGCCCCCGCAGCGGCCGCAGCGGGTGCCTGGCGAACAGGCCGCTGCCGATCGCGCCGTCCGCCGCCTGGAGCACCCGGTACGGGAGCAGCTTGCGCAGCCCCGCCTGGTCGAGCCGCCGGACCGCGTCGGGGGTCAGCTCCAGCGCGCTGAACACATCGATCTCGTACAGGCGCACCAGGCGGACCACGGTCTCGGCGTCGGCCCATCCGAACAGGTTGACCGACAACACCCGCAGCGGGACGCCCTCGATCACTTTGCCCGGCTCCACCCCGGACGTCCGCGGGATCAGGCACGCGACGAACACCATGCCCACGACGGCCGCGCTCAGCCCCGCCGGGCGGTTGCGCCTGAGCACCGCCAGCAGCGCGGTCAGCGCGGCCAGCCCCGCGCCGATCGGCGTCACCGTCATGAGCTGGATGAGGAAGGAGCCGGTCTCCAGGCCGCCGACCCGCAGCGCCGCCCAGGCCGCCAGCAGCGCGACCACCGTCCAGGCGAACCAGCGCCTGCGCCGCCGGGGTGAGGGACGCTTGCCGGCGGATGCGCGTTCGGCGGTCGCGCTCGCTGCCCGTTGATCCACAGCATGAACCCTAAGGCAGCGGCGAAGAACCCGAACCAGGCCGCCCACCCGGCCCCCGGCCCCGCCCCGCCCGGCCCCCTGCCCTGCCCCCGCCCCCGGCCCCGGGCCCGGCCCTGCTCGGTTCGGCCACCCGGGCTCACCGGGTCGGCTCAGCGGCTCACCTCGCCGACTCGGCTCCCGTCTTGACGGCGAGGAGCTGCCTGCGCATCGCGACGAAGTCGCCGACGTCCGTCATCGCGACGTGGGCGGCGCCGCGCACGGTGGCCTCGCCGCGCATCCGGAGCCGGTAGATCAGCCGGGTGCCGCCGCCGGTGTCGCGGAGCGCGATGGAGCAGGTCGTGGTGGCGTCGGCGCCGCGGTCGGCCAGCACGAGGCTGTGCGGGGGCTCGATCCGCTCGACCACGAAGGCGCCGCCGTCCATGACGTCGCCGGGCTTGAGGTCGTGCGGGGGCTGCGCGGGCTCGCCGGCGGCTTCCGCCCGCGCGTCGGGTCCGGCGCCAGGACGGGTGCCGGGACGGGTGCCCGGGCCCGGGTACCCGCCGAGCCGGACCACCCAGGCCCACACGACCGGCGGCGGCGCGTCCACGGTGACGGCACGGGTGGCCTGGAGCTGGGGGAGCGGCACGATGTCGTCACCCGGCAGGTCCTCGTGCACCTCTCTGTCGGTCGCGCCCCAGCGCAGGTGCCAAGGGCGCACGGCGAGCAGGTACCCGGCCGCCGCGCCCGCGGCCAGCCGGAACACCCGGCCTGGCAGGAACATCGCAGCACTCCTTCGTGTCACTGACGAGACCTGTCGCCGGCCTCTCGTCGATCGGCGCTCGGAATTTCGGTGCTTACGCTGAATTATGGGCCAATATGGCTAGATCTGGTCGGCTTTCCATATTGTCAGGCCATATGTCTCCGCAATCGGCCGCCACGCCTGCGCGAATTGCGCCTTCGCCGTCTGCGCGGCCTCCGATCTGCTGAGACCTCGCCGGTAATCGCGGTCGTCCGAGACCGGGCCGGTGCAGCCGCCCGCCAGATGGCGCCGGGCCCAGGAGAGGAAGGCGGTGTCGGCGTCGTAGGAGGCGTCGAGTGCGGCGATGAGCGTCTGCTTCAGCGCCGCGCCCTCGGGCAGGGCCGTCACCTCCAGGGTCCGGGCGGCGGCGAGCTGGTCGCGGCGGCCGGCGGTGATGTCCTCGATCGTGGTCACGCCGCTCCGGCGGCAGCCGGTCGCGTCCGCGATCGCCGCCGACAGGCTGGAACGGGCGGAACTGCTGCTGGACAGCAGCTCGTCCACCCGCCCGGCCTGCCCGGCCGCACCTGCCGTGGGGTCCGCGCTCGGTGTCGGGCCGGTGCTCGCGGCCGGGTCGCCGGTGGGGGTGGCGTCCCCGGTCGCCGGGTCCTCCGTCGCCTCGTGCGAGGTCTGCGGCTGGACGGCCGACGGCGCGCCGCCAGAGCGCCCGCCCGCCTCCGCCGGAGAGGACGGGCGGCTCCCGGCCACCCACCAGACCAGCGCCGTCGTCGCGCACGCCGCCGCCACGCTGGCCAGCACCACCGGCCGCCGCCACCCCGGCGGACGCAACCGCGAGGGCGGCGGCGGATGATCGTCCCCCAGCGGCCCCCGTGAGAGACCGGCGAACGCCCCCTCCCCGGACGAGCGCACCACAGGCGGGACACCACCGGCGCCGGCCCCCGGCGTGCCGACCCCTACGAACGGGACACCACTGCCGGCGGGCGGGGAACCGGGGCCACCGGGTGGGGCGCCGGTGTCTGTGGGGCCTGCGGGTGAGGGGCCGGAGGAGGCGGGAGATGTGGGGGTGGGGGGTGAGGGGGCGGGGAGGAGGGCGCCGCAGCGGGGGCACTGGGTGAGGGCGCCGGTGTCGCTGCCGCATCGCCCGCACCGCCCCCCGGCGCCTGAATGGTGGACCAATACACCCTCCCGTAATGCTCCGTAAAGGGAAGAATTTCAATTTATCGGGCTTTTGTCCCGAGCTTCACTTCCGGTGAACGAGACTATTTGATAACAACGAGCCCCCCAAAGCACTCGCCCCTCATAAGCTCGGCCGGGTTCACCGACGAAGGAGGGTCATGGCCGTCGACAGCTCCGGCGCCACCGGCTCCACGCGGGACACCAGGGCCCACCCCCGCGTGCCCCGCATGAGCAACGTCACCCGCTACCTCAGCGCCGCCGCCTACCTCGACAGCGGGTTCCGCGACCGGGTGCTGGGCGAGCTGATGTTCGACCCCTACCGCGCGGTCCCCCCGTCCTACGGCGGCTTCGACCTCATCCCGGTGATCCACCACTGCCGGCGCTCGCGCTCGATGCTCGTCGTCCGCGACGCGCTCATCACCGTGTTCTTCCTCGTCGGGTTCGTGATGTCCCCGCTGACCACGATCGCGTGGGTGGCGACGCTCGTCCCGCTGGTGCTGCTCACGTCGGGGCGGGTCCGGCGCGGCTCGCTCGTGCTGCGGGCCATGCTCTGGTTCTGGGCCGCGAGCATGGCCCTGCTCCTGCTGGCCGCGGTGTTCTCCACCGCGCTGTCCGTGCTGCTGCTGCAGAGCCTCTCCAGCTCCTCGCTCTACGACGACGGCCCCTCCTACGGCGTCGCCGACGTCCTGGGCCAGGGGCTCGGCACGCTGGCGCTGGCGATGGCCGTGCCCTTCACCACGCTCGGGGTGGCGCTGGTCTACCGGATCGCGACGTACATGACGCTGGCCGGCACGCTGCGGCCGGGCGCGCCCGAGCCGGTCACCGGCGCGACCGGCCCCCGCACCGCCCATCGCGTCGACTACGTGCGCAGCGCCCAGTGGGGCAACATCACCATGTACGCCAACGAGGACGCCTTCATGGGCGCCGGGTCCATCGCCAGGACCTGGTCGATCGCCGTCGAGCTCGACCGGGTGCGCGGCCGCGAGGGCCCGCCGCGCCGCCAGGACGACCCGGTCGACCTCGACCCCGTCGAGCTGCACGCCTTCGTCCGCGAGCGGCTGAAGGACATGCGCGACCGGGTGCTGCGTCCCAACGAGGGCATCCAGCGGCTCGACATCGGCGACCACGTCGTCACCAGGGGGATCTTCACCGTGGCCGACTGGCACGACGGCGGCGCCCCGGTGTCCCATCCGCTGATCGGCAAGAACGGCCTGCCCAGGTCCCACGCCACGCCCGAGGAGATCGAGGCGATCGTCCGCCATCCGCAGGGCGGCGTGCGCTACTACCAGCGCGTCACGATCAACAACGCCGGGCAGGAGATCCGCGACCGCAACGGCCGGCTCGTCGCGCCGGCCGAGGATCAGGAGGCGCTGACCTCCGCGTTCATCTACCTGGCCGTCGAGGGACGGATGCTCTACACCCAGTTCGTGGTCACCGTGCTCCCGCCCGCCCACGGCCCCTACCACGTGGTCGACCGGCTGCCCACGATGACCGGCGGCCGCATCGCCTGGGAGGCGGTCAGGTCGTTGAAGCTGCGGCTGCTGCGCGACGTGCTGGCCGCGCCCGCCCGGCTCGTCCGTACGGGGGTGCAGGCCGTCCGGCAGAACATGCTGGCGCCCGACCCGCGCAAGCACATCGTCTACCCCTACGGCGCCCGCTTCAGCGTCCGGGAGCTGGGCGCGAGCGACGACCTGCAGACCCACATCCAGGTGCTCGACGTCTCCAAGTACGTGCGGATGATCGAGCAGCGGCTCACCGAGGCGGTCCTCGACTTCCTGGAGGACAAGGGCGTGGAGACCGGCGCCTACCGGTTGCAGGCGGCGAGCGTGACCATGAACACGCTGTCGGTCAGCGGCGGCGCCACGGTCAGCGGCCCGGTCGCCTTCGGGCACCAGGCCGCGGCGACGGTCAACAACCTGGGAGGACAGGGCGCGTGACGAACGAGCAGACCCCCACGCCCGGCTCGTACGGCGTGCACATCAGCGGCGGCGAGGTGAGCGGCCCGATCGCGGTGGGCCCGCACTCCCGCGCCACGGTCAACAACCTGGGCGGCACGGCACCCGGCGAGGCGGCCCGGCTGCTCGACCGGCTGGAACGCCTGCTCGCCGAGCACGAGGCGGAGGTGACCGAGCCCGCGCGGGCCCGCCGGGACGTCGCCGACGTGCGCCAGGAGATCGAGCAGGCCGACCCCGACCGCTCCCGCGTCCTCGACGCCCTCAAGCGGCTGTCGGCCCGCGCCGCCGAGGTGTCGGTGATCGTGGAGGTCGTCGGCCAGATCCGCGAGCTGTTCGGCTGACCAGCGGCTCTCGAAGGAGGCCGCGGTCAGCGGAAGACCGCGACCGCGGCCTCGCCGAGCATGTCGTCGATCAGCTGCACGACCTCCCTGACGACGGGGGAGTGCTCGCCCGCGATCTCCCGGAGGCGTTCGACGAGCCGGGCCGAGGGCTGGTCGAGGTAGAGCTCGGCCTCCAGCCGCAGCGCCCCCACCAGCCCGCACAGCGCCGCGCCGCGCCCGTCGGGCTGCTTCCAGCCCTCCACCGCCGAGCGCACCCCGGCCGAGGCGCGCACCACCGAGGCGATGTCGGCGAGCTGGTACCGCGTGTACGGCAACATGCCCATGCGCCGCCTGGTCACCATGACCAGCACGCCCGCGGTGACCAGGCTCTGCCGGGTGCGGTCGTAGGCGTCCTCGGCCAGTTTCTTGATCCAGAACCTGGCCTCGCCCTCGGCCCGGTCGCGGGCCATCAGCGGGACCAGGGAGTCCACGACCGCGTCGCCGACCGGGGTGGGGTCGACGACGGCGATCCGGCCCTGCCCGACCGTGACGCGCCCGCTCAGCGCCAGGTCGAGCAGCACCGCCCCGGCCAGCCCGAGCGCCATCGAGTGCTGGTGCACCAGGGGCTTGCCGGACTGGTCGTGAGCGATGAGGAACAGCTCGTGGTGGAGCGGCGGCCGCGTCACGGCGACCGGATCCCGGTCAGGCCGGCCTTGTCGTCGCCGTCCAGCACCGGGCGGCGGCCGCGGGCGTACAGGACGCCGAGGACGACGACGCCGACGGCGAGCCAGATCAGGCCCACCCGCTGGGCCAGGATGTTGGCGTTGACGATCACGAAGATCAGGATCGCCATGCCGATCAGCGGCGCCACCAGGTGCGACCAGAAGTCGGACGAGCGCTGCCGGACCCGGTAGTGGACGATCACCGACACGTGCAGCACGACGAACGCGATCAGGCCGCCCATGTTGACCAGGCTGCTCAGCAGGCCGACGCCCTCCTTGAGCTGCGAGGCCCACAGGCCGATGCCGACGGACAGCGCCGAGACGAGCAGGATGGCGTTGGCCGGGACCGAGTGCTTGACCGACACCTTGGCGAGGAAGGCCGGCAGCTGCCGGTCGCGGGCCATGGCGTACAGCAGGCGGGAGACGGCGACCTGGGCGACCAGGGTGTCGGCGAAGCCCCAGGAGATGGCGGTGGCCGTCGAGGTGACGTGCCGCAGCCACTCGCCGCCCGCCGAGGCGGCGGCGTCGTAGAAGGCGGTCTCCGAGCCGGTGTTCAGCAGGCCCGCCGGGTCGGGCACCACCAGCGCGGCCACCCAGACCTGGGCCACGAACAGCAGCCCGGCCAGGATCAGCGCCAGCCGCATGGCCCGGGCCACCTGGGCCGAGCCGCCCGCGGACTCCTCGACGAGCATGCTGATGCCGTCGAAGCCGAGGAAGGACAGCACCGCGACGGAGACCGCGGCGAAGATCACCGGCCAGGAGAAGGTGTCGGGGTTGAACAGCGGTGAGAGGCTGAACCCGTGGCCCTTGCCCTGGAGCAGGGCCCAGATCCCGATCAGCACGAACAGGCCGAGCACGACCAGCTCACAGGTGATCAGCACCTTGGTGAGGGTGATCGTCATCCGGATGCCGCGCAGGTTGACCACCGTGTTGACGGCCACGAAGACGAGCAGCCACCCCCAGACCGGCACCCCCGGCACGCTGGCGTTCATGGCGATCGAGGCGACCAGGTAGAGCAGGCTCGGCACGAGCAGGTAGTCGAGCAGGATCGCCCACCCGGTCATGAAGCCGACCGACGGGGCGATGCCGCGGCCCGCGTAGTTGTAGACCGACCCCGACAGCGGGAAGGCCTTGACCATCTGCGCGTAGGAGGCCGCGGTGAACAACATCGCGACCATGCCCACCAGGTACGCCAGGACGGGCATGCCGCCCGAGGCCTTGTAGACCGGGCCGAAGATCGCGAACGGCGCGATCGGCACCATGAAGATCAGGCCGTAGAACACGAGGTCGGTCAGTCCGACCCCGCGGCGTAATTCCTGACGGTAGCCGAACTGCTCGATGCTCTCCTGAGGTTGCACGACAGCCTCTCCATGTCGTCCATGCGGGGGGTGACGAGCCTCGGTATACGCATGGGGTCACGGATACCGGTGGGGCTCGATCTGGCGATCCTTCCGTAGCCCACGGTCACGTCGCAAGAGGCTGCTCCAGGCGGTTGCGTACCTGACCTCGCCGCAGGGCCCGCGCCGGCGGAGGCGGGCGGGACGCGCGACGTCCCGCCCGCCGGCCGGCGGCGCCGCCTCAGCAGGCGCCGACGTCCTTCCAGACGCCCCACTCGCCGGTGGTGCCGGGCTCCTGGCCCTGCGTCCACCACTTGGCCTCCCACGTGTGGGCCTTGTGCGAGACGCGCTGGCCGCCGTTGTAGACGGCCGTCGCGCTCCAGGCGGGCGCGGTGCAGGCGCCGCCGGTCGGGGTGACGGTCGGGGTCGGGCTCGGGCTGGGCGCGACGCCGCCCCGCGCCAGGTCCTGGACCAGCCCGTACGTCCTGCCGCCGAAGGTCAGCGTGTAGTTCGCCTGGCCGGGGACGGGCAGGTAGTACACGTAGTCGAGGGTCACCGACGCGCCGGGGGCGAGCGTCTGCCAGGTGGGCAGCTTCACCGACACCCGGTGGAAGTCGCCCTTGAGCCCGCCGACGTTGTTGCCGGTGTGCTCACTGCTGATCACCCGCAGGCCGAAGCCCGACTGGTCCTTGGCGTTGTTCGGGGCGGAGGTCGCGTAGTCCCACTGGAACTCCGCGCCGCCCGGGATGGTGGTCTGCGTCTTGTTGGTGATGACGAGCTTGGGGTTGATCGGGTAGTTGCTGTCGCCGGCGGGGAAGCCGGTGGCCTCGATAGTGACGTCCACCTTCTCGGCGGGGACGGCCACCTTGGCCTTGGCCGCGCCGTACGGGGCGGCGGTCCTGAGCTTGTCGTAGAGCAGGCCGGTCAGGGTCTGGCCCATGAAGTACTCGCCCTTGGCCGCGTCCCAGGCGTAGTCGCCGGCCAGTTCCCAGATCATCACGCCGCCGATGCCCTGGTTCCTGACGTAGTCGGCCTTGGCGCCGAGCGACTGGTCGTCCTCGGTGGACAGGAACACCTTCTTGGCGGCGTTCCACAACCAGGGAGCGGTCAGGGTGGCGTTGTAGTTGCGGGTGTAGGTGCCGGTCAGCCGGTCCTCGGGGTCGCCCGCCGGGTCCAGGCCGTAGGCGGGGCCGTAGGAGCCGGCGATGCCCTTGGCCAGGTTCATGGCGTGCCACATGGGGTTGGAGCCGGCGCCGACCTCCTTGCCGTTCTCCTCGTCGTGCCACAGGTTGTCGATGCCGCGGGCGCCGTCGCCGCAGGTGGTCAGGCCCTGCGGGCAGCTGCCGCTCGGGCCGTTGGAGGTGCCCCACAGGCCGTTCGCGCCGCCGTTGACGTTCTTCCAGCCGCGCGTGTAGTACGGCACGCCGATGTTGATCCGGCCGGCCGGCATCGCGCCGCGGAAGTAGTGGTAGGCCCAGTCGGTGTTGAGGTAGCCGAGGCCGCCGTACTGGGCGGCGGTGTAGACGCCCCACTTGGCCAGCTCGGCGTCCTTGCCGTCGTCGTACAGGGCGGCGTTGGGGCCGACGAACTCGTTCCAGGCGCCGTGCAGGTCGTAGGACATGATGTTGACGTAGTCCAGGTACTGGGTGACCTGGAAGGTCTCCATGCCGCGCAGCAGGTAGCCGGAGGCGGGGGCGGCGACGGTCAGCATGTAGTACCTGCCGTCGGCGGCGGCCGCGGTGTCCAGCTTCTGGCGCAGCGTCCTCATCAGGGCCGCGTAGCCCTTCATCAGGCTCGACCTGCGGGCGTTGGCGATGGTCCAGTCGAGCGGGTTCCCCGCGTCCTTCATCGAGGTCGGGTACTCGTAGTCGATGTCGACGCCGTTGAACCCGTACGCGCGCACGAACGCGACGACCGAGTCGGCGAACGTGCCGATGCCGGCCTGGTTGACCGAGCCGTCGGCGTTGGTGGTCATCGAGTAGAAGCCGCCGGAGGGCACGCGGGCGCCGCTCGCGTCGAAGTAGCCGCCGGTCTCGGCCCAGCCGCCGACCGACACCAGCGTCTTGGTGCCGGGGTACTGCTTCTTGTACTTGTTCAGCAGGTTGAAGTGGCCTTTGTAGGCGTAGGCCGGGTCCATCTCGGCGCCGGCGACGCCGGGCCACTCGGTCGCGGTCGCGTCGGCGTCCACGGCGATCTTGTTGTTGCCGTCGACGTGGGCGAAGGCGTAGTTGATGTGGGTGACCTTGCCCCACGGGATGTTGCCGGCCAGGTAGGCGGGCTGACCGTTCTTGCCGGTGCGCCAGCTGGTGAAGTAGCCGATGATGCGGCGGGGGTGGTCGGCCCCCATCTTCTCGCGGCCGTCCTCGTCGTAGGCCAGGCAGTAGGGGACGTCCACGCCGGGGGTCTGGTAGAGGCCGTCCGGGCGGCAGGCGGCGTTGTCGGCCGCGGCGGTGGCCGTACCGGCCAGGGCTCCCGCGATGAGGACCAGTGAGGTGCCGCACGCGGCCAGGGCCGCGCGTAGGCGTGTGGGCTTCAAGGCCACCTCCGATGGGGCATGACTGGGGGGTTGATCGGAAGGTAAGCCTGGTGACCAGGGCCGTCAATGCGTTCTGTTAGGAAACTTTCTTAATAGTTGCCGTCCCGTCGCTCGGGCGGTCACGATCCGGTCCGGCGCAGGATGAGCACCGCGATGTCGTCGCGCGGCGCGCCGTGCGTGAAGGTGGCCAGGTCGGCGGCCAGGGCCTCGACGGTCCTGGCCGGCGGGTCGCGGGCCCAGGAGCGCAGCCGCTGCTCCAGCGGGTAGAAGGAGCCGTCGCGGTCGCGGGCCTCGGTCACGCCGTCGGTGCACAGCAGCAGCGAGGCCCCGCGCGGGAAGGCGAAGCGCGCGCCGTGGCGCGGCTCGCCCGCCAGCCCGGCCAGGCCGAGCGGCACCTCCGGCTCGCCGAGCCAGAGCTGCCCGGCGTTCCCGCCGTGGATCAGGTACGGCGCGATGTGCCCGCAGTTGACCGCGTCCACCTCCAGCTCCGGGCCGATGTCCAGCAGCAGCGCGGTGACGAACCGCTCGGGCTCGCCGGTGTGCGCGGCGAACCTGTTGTGCCTGATCACGGCGTCCTCCAGGGCGTCGGCCACGCCCATGAGGGAGATCTCGCGGTAGGCCGCCTCCCGGAAGGCGCCCAGCACGGCCAGCGCGGCGCCGATCGCGGGCAGCCCCTTGCCCTGCACGTCGGCGATCATCACCCGGGTCCCGTACGGCGACGGCGCCACCTCGTACATGTCGCCGCCCACCATCGTGTCCTCCTCGATGGGCTGGTAGAGGCCGTCCACGACCACGTCGAGCGAGCGCAGCGGCAGCGGCCTGACGAGCTGCCGCTGCAACGCCGCGGCGGCCGAGCGCAACCGGCGGACCTCCTCCTCGCGCTGGATCCGGTAGCTCGCGCCGACCACGCTCATCAGCCCGAACGCCGCGGTGAAGCCGGAGACCTCCAGGTTCGTCCGCAGACTGCCGCCCAGATAGGCGACCGAGGCCGACACCACCGCCAGCACCCACACCGACGCGATCGACGTCTGCACCACCGAGCCCAGACCCGACACGATCGCGGGCAGGAAGATCAGCACCGGCACGAGCTCCGCGCCCCCGCCGGTGAACCTGTCCAGCCCGACCACCAGCACCGTGATCCCGATCAGGCCGACCAGGAACACCGGTGTCGTGAAGAAGGGCCGCCTGTGCCCGCCACCCCAGAGAATCGTCGTTCACCCCCGGTGACCAGCTTCTCCCAAGGCGTCCGTGTTCCGTCCTGAGGCGCGCCGGGCACGGCGAAGGGCCGGCCCCGAAACCCGGGACCGACCCCTGACGTGCGAACCTGTCCGAGGAACTTATCCGAGGCCGTTCTTCATGGCCGTGAGGAGTTCGGCGTTGGTGGTGTCACCGCTGAGCTCCCAGAAGAACGCGCCGCCGAGGCCCTGGTTCTTCGAGTAGCTCATCTTGCCGCCGATGGTGCTCGGCGTGTCGTAGCTCCACCACTGGTTGCCGCAGTAGGCGTAGGCCGTGCCCGCGACCGTGCCGGTGGACGGGCAGCGGGTCTTGATGACCTTGTAGTCCTCGATGCCCTGCTCGTACGTGCCGGGCGCCGGGCCGGTCGCCGTGCCGCCGGGCGCGGCCTGGGTCACGCCGGTCCAGCCGCGGCCGTAGAAGCCGATGCCGAGCAGCAGCTTGGCGGCCGGGACGCCCTTGCTCTTGAGCTTCTGGATGGCGTTGTCGGTGTAGAAGCCGGGGACCGGGATCTTGTCCCAGGTGGTGAGCGGGGAGTGCGGGGCGGTCGGGCCCTGCGCGTCCCAGCCGCCGAAGAAGTCGTACGTCATGACGTTGTACCAGTCGACGTACTGGGCGGCGCCGCCGTAGTCGGCCGCGTCGATCTTGCCGCCGTCGTTGCCGTCGGCGGTGATGGCCGCGGTGACCAGGTTGTTCGCGCCGAAGCGCGAGCGCAGCGCGGACATCACGTTCTTGAACGCCGCCGCGCCGCTGGTGTCACAGGTCAGGCCGCAGGCGTTCGGGTACTCCCAGTCGATGTCGATGCCGTCGAAGACGTCGGCCCAGCGGGGGTCCTCCACCAGCTTGTAGCAGGAGTCGGCGAAGGCCGTCGGGTTCTGCGCCGCCTGGCCGAAGCCGCCGGACCAGGTCCAGCCGCCGAAGGAGAAGAGCACCTTCAGGTTGGGGTACTTCTTCTTCAGCTTGCGCAGCTGGTTGAAGTTGCCGCGCAGCGCGCCGTTGTCCCAGGTGTCGGCGACGCCGTCGACGCTCTCGCCCGCCTGGTAGAAGCGGTCGTAGTCGGCGTAGCTGTCGCCGATCGTGCACTGCCCGTTCTGCACGTTGCCGAACGCGTAGTTGATGTGGGTCAGCTTGGCCGCCGAGCCGCTGGTGTCGATGTTCTTGACGTGGTAGCCGCGCTGGTAGATGCCCCACTGGACGAAGTAGCCCAGCACCTTGTTGCCGCCACCGCCGCCGCCGCCCGTGGTGGTCGCGGTGATCTGGTTGCTGTCGGCCGAGCGGTTGCCGGCCGCGTCACGCGCCCGCACGGTGTAGTTGTAGGAGGTGTTGGCGCTGAGGCCGGTGTCGTTGTACGACGTGCCCGTGACGGTGGTGACCAGGGTGCCGCCGCGGTAGACCTCGTAGCCGGTGACCGCCACGTTGTCGGTGGAGGCGTTCCAGGCCAGCGAGACGCTGTTGTTGCTGACGCCGGTCGAGCGCAGGTTGCCGGGGACCGACGGCGGGGTCTTGTCGTCGCCGCCACCGCCGCCGGTGGTCGTCGCGGAGATCTGGTTGCTGTTGGCCGAGCGGTTGCCGGCCGCGTCACGCGCGCGCACGGTGTAGCTGTAGGCCGTGTTCGCGGTGAGGCCGGTGTCGTTGTACGTGGTGCCCGTGACGGTGGTGACCAGGGTGCCGCCGCGGTAGACCTCGTAGCCGGTCACGGCCACGTTGTCGGTGGAGGCGTTCCAGGCCAGGGCCACGCTCGTGTCCGTGACGCCGGTCGAGCGCAGGTTGCCCGGCACGGACGGCGCGGTCGTGTCGCTGCCGCCGCCGCCGGAGACCTTCCACAGCGCCGCCACGTTCGGCGGCTCCCAGCCGGGCTGGGAGGTGTGCGCCTGGAGACAGACGTAGTCGACGCCGTTGTAGGTGACGACCGTGCCCGCCGTGTAGGCGGTCCACGGGGCCCAGGCCGCCGCGTACGCCACCGTGCTGGCGGAGGCGAGCGCCGGGGCGGCCACGGCCGCGGTGAGGGGCAGGGCCAACGCCGCCATTCCCGCCAGGACCTTGCTCAGAATGGTGTGTTTCATGTCGCTCCGACATCCGTTGGGGGGTGTGTGGGGAGTGGGATGGGAGACTTCTGGGGAAACTATTAGGAAAGTTTCCTTTAAGTTGTGAATCGACGGTAGCTTCTGCCTGGGGGAGCGTCAATACGTATCGGTCAGGTGTCCGTAATCGTGCCGGTCAGACCCCGGGCGCGCCCGTTCACGAGGGGATAACGGTTCAGGAACGGGGGCTGACGGCGGGGTGAGCCGTGGCTCAGCATTGGAGCGTGGCAGGAATCTCCGCCTGGCGGCGGACGCCCACGCGACGCGGGCCCTACGTGGTCCGCGCGGTCGCGGAGTTACGGTCCTGGCCGTCGCTGAACGTCAGCGGCACCGGTCAGCAGGTCACCTTCGCCGTACACGGAACCGAGATCCTGCGCCTGGCCGGCCGGGACGAGATCCACGTACGGCTCACCGCCCCCGCCATCGGCCGCCTGGAACCGTACCTGCGGGCGTGCGACCAGGTCCATGCCTGCCGCGACCGCGCCTGGGTCGCCGTACAGGTCGACGCCGAGCCCGATCTGGAATTGTTGCTGGCGCTCACGAGCGTGGCGATAAAGGCGCACGTGGCGTGAACCGATTCGGTGCGTAGCGTTTCTCCCACGCAGCGTCGAATTCATTGCCTCCATTTGCCTGGGAATTACTCGCCGGGTAGCTTGGTTGTACACAGCCGAACGGGGAGTCGTCCCAGGTAGGGATGGCATTGCCTGGGAATTACCCAAGCGGGACCCGTGTTGTACAGAGTCGATGCGGACATCCCCGCATCCGGGCGTCGCACATATATCTTCAGGCCCTTTCCCGGGCCCGGGAAGACGATGCGTCAGCCCTTTGCCTGACCAAGAGACCGCTGAATCCGCCTGTGCGCGGAACCGGGGACCCATGTGTCCAATGGGGTGAATCGGCACCGTGGTGCCGTAGGGCAGCTTCCCGCCCGAACCCGTCAGCTAACCCGGCAAGCGGCACGGAAGCTCAAGGAGTAACACCCTCATGGCCAAGCACCGTCTTCACCGTGCCTTCAAGCTCGACCTCGCCAAGATCGCTCTCGGCGCGACCGCCGTCGCCGGCGTGCTCGGCACGCACGCGGCAGTGAACGCCGACACCACCCACGCCACCGCCCACACCGCCACCCAGACCGCCAAGGTCGCCGGCGTGGCCGCCCAGCCGCTCGTCGCGCAGCACCGCGCCGCCGACGAGAGCGCCAAGGGCAAGGTCAACGTCACCGCCGCCCAGGTGCTGGCCACCGCCCGCGCCCAGGTCGGCACCTCCGAGGACGCCAACGGCGGCGGCACCAAGTTCCAGAAGTGGTACGCCGACTCGCAGCGCGCCGCCGAGACCGCCGCGCGTGACGGCGGCAACCGCGCCATGTACCTGAACGCCCCCTGGTGCTCGATGTTCGTCTCCTGGGTCGGCGAGCAGACCGGCGCCCGCCCGCAGGTCGGCTGGGACGCCTACACCGTGACCCACGCCAAGTGGTTCGCCGCCAACGACCGCTGGGGCACCGAGGCCAAGCCGGGCGCCGTCGTCTTCTTCTCCTGGAGCGGCAGCAAGAGCCTGAGCGACATCCAGCACGTCGGCTTCGTCGTCAAGGACAACGGCGACGGCACGATCTCCACGATCGAGGGCAACACCGGCAACGGCAAGGTCGAGCAGCGCGTCCGCCCGACCTCCCAGGTCGTCGGCTACGGCTACCCGTCGTACGCCGCCTGATCCTGCCAAGCGAAGAGCGCACTCCCCGCGGGGAGTGCGCTCTTTCGCGTTTCAGGACGGGAGTGCGCTTTTCGCGTTTCAGGGCCGCCGGTGCCGGTGGACCAGGACCGCCGCGGCCTGCCCGGCCGAGCGGGCCGCGCCCGGCTCCTCCGAGATCATCGCGGTGACCGTGGCGCCGTCGATCAGGGTGAGCAACTGCTCGGCGAGCAGGCCGGGGTCCCCGGCTCCCGCCTCCTCGGCGAGCGAGCGCAGGTAGGCGCGCAGGCGCCCCTTGTGCTCGCGCACCGCCGCGCGGACGGCGGCCGAACCGGCGCCCAGCTCGGCGAAGGCGTTGGCGAACCCGCAGCCGCGGAAGTCGTCCTCGGTGAACCAGCGTTCCAGCCACGCGAAGACCGCCGGGATGCGGTCGCCGGCGTCGGCCACGTACGCGGTGAGCGAGGCCATCCAGCGTTCGTCGCGCCGCCGCAGATAGGCCACGACCAGCGCCTCCTTCGACGGGAAACACTGGTAGAGGCGTTTCAGCGAGACGCCGGAGGCGGCCCGGATCTCGTCCATGCCGACCGCCTGCACGCCGCGGCGGTAGAACAGGTCGCCCGCGGCGTCCAGCAGCCGCTGCTCGTGATCCATGACACCCCTCCAGGTGCTTGCCGCGGAGAACGGTCGTTCTCTACGCTAGCGCACACCCCGGGAGAACGCCCGTTCTCTCGATCGGAGAGGACAGCCCATGACCCGCCCGCCCGTCCCGCCGTTCACCGAGGAGACCGCCCGGATCAAGGTCCAGGCCGCCGAGGACGCCTGGAACACCCGCGACCCCGACCGCGTCGCGCTCGCCTACACCGAGGACTCCGTGTGGCGCAACCGCGGCGAGTTCGTCACCGGCCGCGCCGAGATCGCGGAGTTCCTGCGCCGCAAGTGGGCCCGCGAACTGGACTACGCCCTGCGCAAAGAGCTGTGGGCGGTCACCGGCGACCGCATCGCCGTGCGCTTCCAGTACGAGTCCCGCGACGCCGCCGGCCAGTGGTGGCGCAGCTACGGCAACGAGCAGTGGGAGTTCGACGCCTCGGGGCTGATGCGCCGCCGCGAGGCCAGCATCAACGACGTCGCCATCACCGAGGAGGAACGCCGCATCTTCGGCTCCCGCCCGCTGTCCGAGCACGGCGTGGACGTGCTGGGCATCCGCCACGCGGAGATCGCCGGGTAAGGTCGGAAGGCCGATCGTAGGAGGTCTGACATGGCGGTCTTGCTGCTGGGCACCCTCGACACCAAGGGGGAGGAGTACGCCCTCGTCCGCGACCTGATCATCCGGGCCGGCCAGGGCGTCGTCCTCATGGACACCGGCGTCATGGGCGCCCCGGCGCTGGCCGCCGACGTCCCCGCCGAGGCCGTCGCGCGGGCCGCGGGCACCGGCCTCGACCGGCTCAGGAGCGCCGGCGACCGCGGCGCCGCGCTCGCGGCCATGGCGGCCGGGGCCACCGCCCTGGCCAAGGACCTGCACGCCCGCGGCGAGCTGAGCGGCGTGCTCGCGCTCGGCGGCAGCGGCGGCTCCTCCATCGCCGCCGCCGTCATGCGGGCGCTGCCCGTCGGCCTGCCCAAGCTGCTCGTCTCGACCATGGTCAGCGGCGACGTCTCGGCCTACGTCGGGGAGACCGACGTGACGCTCATGTACAGCGTCGTCGACGTCGCGGGCGTCAACTCCGTCTCCCGCCGCATCCTGACCAACGCCGCCGCCGCGATCAGCGCGATGGCCGCCTCCTACGACGCCGGCGCCGAGCCGTCCGGGGAGGACAAACCGCTGGTCGCGGCCACGATGTTCGGCGTCACCACGCCCGCCGTCGACGCCGCGCGGGCCCGGCTGGAGTCCCTGGGCTACGAGGTGCTGGTCTTCCACGCCACCGGCTCGGGCGGCAGGGCCATGGAGGCGCTGGCGGCCGGCGGCCACTTCGCCGGGGTGCTCGACCTGACCACCACCGAGCTGGCCGACGAGCTCGTCGGCGGCGTGTTGTCGGCCGGCCCCGACCGCCTGACCGCCGCCGGGCGGGCCGGCATCCCGCAGGTCGTCAGCCTGGGCGCCGTCGACATGGTCAACTTCGGCCCGATGGAGACCGTGCCGGAACGGTTCAGGTCACGGCAGCTCCTGGTGCACAACCCGACGGTGACGCTCATGCGCACCACTCCGGCCGAGAACGCCGAGATCGGGCGGGCGATCGGCGAGCGGCTGGCCCGCGCGTCGGGGCCGGTCACGCTGTTCGTGCCGCGCGGCGGCGTCTCGGCCGTCGACGTCGAGGGCGGCCCGTTCCACGACCCGGCGGCCGACGCGGCCTGCTTCGACGCCGTGCTCGCGGCCGTCGCGGGCACCGCCGTCGAGGTCGTGCAGAGCGACCAGGACATCAACGACGCGCAGTTCGCCGTGGCGGCCGCCGACCGGCTGCACCGGCTGATCGAGAAGGGGGCTTGATGCGACGCGACGAGGCACTACGGAGGTTGCGCGCCGAGCGGGAGGCGGGCCGGCTGATCATCGGCGGCGGCGCGGGCACCGGGCTGTCGGCCAAGTCCGCCGAGGCGGGCGGGGTCGATCTGCTCATCATCTACAACTCCGGGCGGTTCCGGATGGCCGGCCGCGGCTCGCTCGCCGGCCTGATGCCGTACGGCGACGCCAACGCGATCGTCGTGGAGATGGCGGGGGAGGTCCTGCCGGTCGTCAAGGACACGCCGGTGCTGGCCGGGGTGTGCGGGACCGACCCGTTCCGGCTGATGCCGCGCTTCCTGGACGAGCTGAAGGACATGGGCTTCACCGGCGTCCAGAACTTCCCGACGGTCGGCCTGATCGACGGTGTCTTCCGGGCGAACCTGGAGGAGACCGGCATGGGCTTCGACCTGGAGGTGGAGATGATCAGGCTGGCCGCCGAGCGCGACCTGCTCACCGCCCCCTACGTGTTCACCCCCGAGCAGGCCACGGCCATGGCGCGGGCGGGCGCCGACATCCTCGTCCCGCACATGGGCCTGACCACCAAGGGCAGCATCGGCGCCGTCACCGCGATCGGCCTCGACGAGGCGGCCGTGCGCATCCAGGAGATGCGCGACGCCGCCGTCGCCGTCAACCCCGACGTCATCGTGCTGTGCCACGGCGGTCCCATCGCCGAGCCCGACGACGTGCGCCACATCCAGCAGCGCACGGTCGGCGTCGCCGGGTTCTTCGGCGCGTCATCGATGGAACGCCTGCCCGCCGAGCGGGCCATCGCCGAACAGGTCCGCGCCTTCAAGCAGCTCTGACCGGGAGGAACCCGCCATGCACCGACCACCGGACGCCCTGCCCACGATGATCTTCGACTGGGGGGCCATCAAATGGCACGTGACGCCCGACGCCGTGCCGGGCGCGTCCTCCACGTTCGGCGAGGTCGTCATCAACCCGAACAAGGGCCACGAACGCCACCTGCACCCCGACTCCGACGAGGTCCTCTACGTCATCGAGGGCGAGGGGCGGCAGACCGTCGGCGACGACCCGGAGTTCCCGGTCAGGGCCGGTGAGGCGATCTACATCCCGAAGGGCACGCTGCACTCCACCTTCAACACCGGCTGGCGGCCGCTGCGGATCATCGCGACGTACACGCCGGGCGGGGCCGAGCTGGCGCTGCGCGAGCTGCCCGGCTTCGTGGAGCTCGGCCCCGGCGACCACCCCACCTGGGCGGCCGCCACCTCCTGAGCGGCGCAGGCCGTGCGCGGGGTGCGAGCCCGCGCACGGCCTCCGGCGTGCTCGACCTCCATGTGAATGATCGTTCACGTCCGGTCTGTCGGTGGCCTCCGGTAGATTTCCGGGTCTGTTGATCAAGCCCATCGGAGTTGGCTGTCGGCGCGAGCATGCCGTCAGACTGGAGGTCGAGACCTTGGACGCGGACGAAACCGCGTGGGAGCAGCGCAGCGTCGTGCGGGTGGTGCCGCCGGTCCAGCCGCGCAAGCTGGCGAAGGTGCCCTTCGTCGAGCTGGCTGACGGCAGGTTGCAGGGGGTCGTGTCGAGCGGGTCCGACATCGAGCGGGTCTACGTCTCCTCGATCGCCGCCGGCACCCACGACCTGAGCTGCAGCACCAACAACAACCGCCCGTGCGGCGCGCTGCACGGCTACGCGTGCAAGCACATCCGCCTGCTGGCCGACGAGGCCGTGCTCCAGTACGGCCTCGACCGGGTGGCCCGCTACCTGCGCGTCGAGGTGCCCGAGGGCGGCCACCTGATGAGCGCGCTGAACGGCGCCCCCCAGCGCACCCCGGCGGCCGTGGTGTTCAGCCGGTTCCTGCGCCACCTGGCCTACCTGGAGGTGCCCGACAGCACCGAGCCGCTGGCCGAGCTGCACTGGTTCCCGGCGATGGGGCCCGAGACGGGAAAGGTGGGCTGATGCTCGACGTACAGCTCGGAGAGCTGGCCGGCGACGGGCCGGCCGGGGTCGCGGAGGCGCTCGCGCTCGCCACGGGGTTCGACGGCGCGCTCGGGCACGGGTTCGCCAGGGTCGCCGAGGAGCCGGCCGCGGCGCTGGCCGCGCTGGCCGGCGCGCTCGCGGGCTCCCCGCTCGGCGAGCGACTGGGCGAGGCGGTGGAGAAGGTGACCGCGGGGTCGGTCGCCGACGAGCACCTGGCCGCGCTGGCCGGCGGGCGGGCCGCGCTGTTCGGCGCGGTACACGACGCCCTGCTCGCGCAACTCGACCAGGCTCTGGGCCGCAGCCGCGCACCCTGGCCGCCGGCCGCCGCCACGGACGCCACAACAGGGGCGGCGTCCGTGGGCGGCGTGCCGGGCGGCGGGGCGGCGTCCGGCGGCGTGCCGGAGAACCTGCTGGCCGGGTGCCGGGTCTGGTTGCGGGAGCTGGCGATCACCGGCTGGCGGGGCGTCGACGACGACCTCGTCTCCGGCGCCGACCAGGCGATCGAGGCGCTGCTCGGGGTGCCCGAGCTGCGCGGGCTCGCCGTGCTGCTCGACGGGCTGGCGACCGAGCTGCGGGCCTCGTCCCCGGTGGCGACGATGGACCGGCTGCCGCTCAGGCGGTGGGCCGACCTGTGGACGCGCGGGCTGCTGCTCGCCCAGTCCGGGCCGTGGCACGGCGTGCCCGAGCCGGTGTCGGGGCGGCTGCTGATCCTCGGCGCCGACGTGCACGAGCACGCCACGGTCGTCCGGGTGCAGGTGCACGGCGTCCTGGAGGAGGCCGGCGGCCCGACCCGGCTGGTACGCACGAGCGTCGCGGCGGCCAAGGTCGACACCATCGTGGGCCCGTCGGTGTGGCGGCTGTTCGGCGGCCGGCCCGTGCTCATGGGCGCGCTGGCCGACCACCGGTCCGTGGAGATCGACGGCATGCCGCTGCTGCCCGGCGGCGACCTGCTGTGGCACGACGACCGCGCCCGCACCGGCGCCGAGGCCGACCCGTTCACCACCGCGCGGGTGCAGCTCGCGGGCGCGCTCGCCCCGGCCACGCCGCCGCTCGACCGCCACCCCGTGCGCATCGCCGAGCCGGTGCTGGTCGAGGGGTACACGGTCGACGGGCACACCCTCGACCTGGGCGGCAACAAGCTCGCCCTCGACCTCGACCGGCTCCCGGCGAGCTGCCCGCTCACGCCGGAGCTGGTGGCCGCGTCCTCGGCGTGCGTCGGGCTGGTGCGCCGCGACGGCGGCAGGTGGCTGCTGCAGCCGCTGGCCGTCCAGGCCACGGTCAAGAAGAAGCCGGTCACCGTGCACAACGGCGACTGGGCGAACGGCCCGACCGACCCCAAGGTCGTCAAGGCCGAGGCCAAGGCCGGCGACGTGGTCGCCGTGCTGCGCGAACGGGCAGGACGGCTGCTGCGGAAATGACCGACCCGACCACGAGCGCCGACGAGACCCGGCGCCAAGTGCTGTACTGGCGGCTCATGTCGCGGCTGTTCTCGGCCGACGAGCAGCCCGCGCTGGAGACGGCCAGCATGGGCATCGTCGGCGACCTGGAGCTGCCGCCCGCGCTGCTCGACCCCGGCGTCTCGGTGGACACGCTCGTCCAGCGCTTCCCCGAGCTGGGCGCCGAGCTCCAGGACCTGATGGCCGACAAGGAGCACGAGGAGGGCGGCGAGGTGCGCCGCGCCGCCCTGGTCTCCAAGCTGCTGCTCAACGTGTTCTCCACCGGCACGGGCGACGTCACGGCGGGCGACCTGGCCCGCTGGAAGCAGGACGCCGCCTGGTTCGAGAAGGGCATGGGCTGCGAGCCCGGCGGCCTGCGGAACGGGCCGGGCAACGACGAGCTGGCCGCCGTCCTCGCCATGATCGAGGGCGATCTGGTCAAGCGCATGCGGCTGCGCGAGGTGCTCGCCGACCCGGCTCTGGCCAGGCAGCTCACGCCCAGCATGTCGCTCATCGAGCAGCTGCTGCGCGACAAGTCCAACCTGTCCGGCGTCGCCCTCGCCAACGCCAAGGCGCTCATCCGCAGGTTCGTCGACGAGGTCGCCGAGGTGCTGCGCACGCAGGTGGAGAAGACCAGCGTGGGCGTCATCGACCGGTCGGTGCCGCCGAAGCTGGTCTTCCGCAACCTCGACATCGAGCGCACGATCTGGAAGAACCTCACCAACTGGAGCCCCGAAGACCAGCGGCTCTACGTCGACCGGCTCTACTACCGGCAGACGGCCCGCCGCACCACGCCGGCCCGGCTCATCGTGGTCGTCGACCAGTCGGGCTCGATGGTCGACGCGATGGTCAACTGCACCATCCTGGCCTCGATCTTCGCCGGTCTGCCCAAGGTCGACGTGCACCTCGTCGCGTACGACACCCGCGCGCTCGACCTGACGCCGTGGGTGCACGACCCGTTCGAGGTGCTGCTGCGCACGACGCTCGGCGGCGGCACAGACGGCACGGCCGCGATGGCCCTGGCCAGGCCGAAGATCGCCGATCCACGCAACACCGTGATGGTGTGGATCTCCGACTTCTACGACAACCGCTCGCTGATCAACGACTTCGGGTCGATCCACCGCTCGGGGGTCAAGTTCATCCCCGTCGGCTCGGTCAACAGCTCCGGCCACCAGAGCGTCGACCCGTGGTACCGCCAGAAACTCAAGGACCTGGGCACCCCCGTGCTCTCCGGCCACGTCCGCAAGCTCGTCTTCGAGCTCAAGAACTTCCTCACCTAGGAGAACCCCCGACCATGAGTGACATGCTGCGCGCCCCCGCAGAGGTGAAGTACGCCGACGAGCTCGACTGGCTGGAGTCGGTCGACGACGGCCCCAAGCCGTTCTCGTGGCGGCTCAGCCCGCGCATGATCCGCATCTTCATCCTCGGCTCCGAGCGCTCCGACGGGCTCGACCGCGAGATCCCGCAGAAGTGGTTCGGTGACCGCAGCTTCGTCGAGCGCAGCATCGTGACGCTGGCCTCCGACCGCGGCCTGCTGCTGATCGGCGACCCCGGCACGGGCAAGAGCTGGCTGGCCGAGCTGCTGTCCGCGGCGATCAGCCGCAACTCCACGCTGGTCGTGCAGGGCACCGCGGGCACCACCGAAGACCACATCAAATACTCGTGGAACGTCTCGATGGTCATCGCCAAGGGCCAGTCGCGCGAGTCGATGATCCCCTCGCCGATCATGAACGCCATGGAGCAGGGCGTGATCGGCCGTTTCGAGGAGCTGACCCGCTCGACCAGCGACGTCCAGGACGCGCTGATCTCCATCCTGTCGGAGAAGTACGTCTCCATCCCCGAGCTCGACGACGACAACATCGTCTTCGCCCAGCCCGGCTTCTCGATCATCGCCACCGCCAACAGCCGCGACCGGGGCGTCAACGACCTGTCCTCCGCGCTCAAGCGCCGCTTCAACTTCGTCCGCATCCCGGTGGTGACGAACAAGAAGAGCGAGGCGGAGATCGTCCGGTTCCGCACCGAGGAGCTGCTGCGCCGGCACCAGATCGAGCTCGACCTGCCGCCCACGCTGCTGGACATCCTGCTGCAGAGCTTCGCCGACCTGCGGGCCGCGGCCGCCTCGGCGACCAGCGACGACGAGAAGCTGGAGTCCGCGCTGTCCACGGCCGAGCAGATCGGCGTGCTGGAGGACGCCATCCTGCACAGCCACTTCTTCGGCGACCGCACGCTGCGCCCCGAGACGCTGGCCGGTTCACTGGTCGGCTCGCTGGCCCGGCGCAGCCCGGAAGACCTGGCCATCCTCAACAAGTACTGGCACGGTGTGGTCGAGCCGCGCAGCAAGAAGGACGGCGGCCCGTGGCAGGACTTCCTCGAGGGCGGCCGCCAGGCCATCTCCACCCTGTCATGAGCCTCTTCCAACCGCTGAAGGATCAGCTCAGCGAGGCCGCCGCGGCCTTCGCGGGCGACGGCGCGGTGTCGTCCATCCTCACCGGCATCGTCGAGGACGTCGACCGGGCGCTGCGCGAGGAGCTGGAGATCTTCCCGGTCTGCCACCACTCGCCGGCCTCGGCGCTGGCCATGGTGCGCCGCCTGCGGGAGAAGCAGCCCAAGGTCATCTACCTGGAGCTCTGCGAAGACCTGGCACCGCTGCTGACCGAGCTGCGCAACTGCCGGCTCCCGGTGGCGCTCCAGGCGTTCGCGACCGACCTCGACGGCTTCCCCAAGGGGTCGGGGCCGCTGAGCGTGGTGGCCCCGATCACCGAGGCGTCGGCCGAGTACCAGGCCATCTCGTACGCGCTGGAGACCCCGGGCGTCGAGCTGGTGCTGGTCGACCGCTCGGCCGACCACGTCTTCCAGTGGCTGCCGCGCGAACGGGAGGAGCCGGCGAAACCGGGGGAGGAGGCCGGCCTGCACGGCGACGCCGTCGGCGTGGAGATCGGCGACCTGCGCCCCCGCTTCGCCGAGCTGGAGGAGCACCTGCTCCACCACGGCAAGGTCCGCCACTGGTCGGAGTGGTGGGACCAGTACGTCGAGCAGCCGCTCTCCGGCGCCGACTACGACACCTACCGCCAGGTCATGGTCCTCATCGGCAGCCTGTTCCGCCGGTTGCGCCCCGACGACGACCGGCTGGCCGGCGACGAGGAGCGCGAGCGCTACATGTGGACCAGGATGCGCGAGCACCTGTCCGCCTCGGGCGCCGACCCGGCCGACTGCCTCTACGTCTGCGGCGCCTTCCACGCCGCCAGCCGCGTCGAGCAGTTCGGCCTGGCCGCCGCGGCCCCGTACGAGATCGGCCCCCGCACCGCGACCCGCTGGCTGTACGGGCTGATCCCCTCCAGCCACTCGGCCATCGAGGCGCAGTTCGGGCTGGCCTCGGGGTCGGTGTCGATCGCCGCCGCCACCTGGGCCAAGGCGGTGACGCGGAGCAAGCTGACCCCGTTCCAGCTCAGCGGGCAGAAGGGGGCCAGGAAACGGCCGGTCAAGCTGCCCGCGCCCGCCGCGCCGGCGCAGGTCACCGACCGGCTGACCGGGTTCCTGTCCAGGCCGCCGACGCTCGACGCGCTCGACGAGGCCGAGCTGCTGGGCTGGAGCGTCGACATCGTCCGGCTGGCCCGGCGCAACGGCTACCTCGCCAGCACCGCCGACGCCATCGCGGTGTTCGAGACGTCGATCCTGCTGGCCGGCATGCGCAACCGGGCCAGGCCCACGCCGTACGACTTCCAGGACGCGGCGGTCACCTGCATCGAGAAGGACGTCGTGCCGGGCCGGCGCGACGTGCGGCGCCTGTGCGAGATCCTGCTCGGCGGCGACCGCATCGGCTCGGTCGGCTACGACGCGCTGCCGCCGCTGGCCCAGAACGTCTACGACCGGCTGCGGCCGCTCGGCGTCGACTTCGACAAGCGCACGATCCAGCGGGCACTGCTCGACCTGCACTCCGACCCGGAGCTGCGGCCCTGCTCCGACCTGCTGTGGATGCTGCGCTTCGTGCTGCCCGCCGACGCGGCCCGGCCGATCATGGGCGAGCGCAAGCTCGGCGAGCGGGCCATCCAGGAGAGCTGGGACCTCGCGCTCGGCCGCAACCAGCGGGCCATCATCGAGCTCGGCTACGAGGGCGTCACCATCGAGCAGGTGGTCGAACAGCGGCTGCGGCGCGCGGTCTGGGAGCCCGACGCCACCGCAGCCGTGGCCCTGGCCGCCGTCGAGGACGCCATCCTCTACCTGGGCGGCGGGCGCGTCGCCGACGAGCTGGGCGCGCGGGCGGTGGAGCTGCTGGCCGGCGAGCGCGGCGTCGACGACGCGCCCGACGTGCTGCGCCGCATCCGCCGCCTGCTGGCCTACTACCGCACCGCCGAACCCACGCTGCCGGCGTGGTGCGAGGCGTTCGTGACCGAGGGGTACGCGCACTACTGCACCCTGCTCCCGACCGCGTTCGTCGAGGACGACACCGGGGTGCGGCAGGTGTCGGCGATGCTCGGCTTCCTGTTCACGATGGAGGGGCTGGCGCTGGCGCTCGGGTGCGACCGGGCGCAGCTGGAGATCGCGGTGCGGCAGTCGCATCCGGAGGCGCCGGCCAAGGTGGCGCTGCTGTGGGCCGCCCAGCACCTGCTGGGGCTGCTGCCGCTGGCCGAGCTGCGGTCGCGGTGCGACGAGCTGCTCGGCAACCCGCTGGTCATCCCGTCGTTCCCGCAGTACATCACCGGGTTCGTGCAGGCGATGGAGCCGGCTCCGGCGCTGTCCGGGTTCGTGGTGGAGGTGATCTCCAAGGCGTTCGGACGGCTGCCCGACCAGGTGCTGCTGCCGTGGCTGCCGAAGCTGATCACGACGCTGCGCGACCAGGCGGGCGAGCTGATGCCGGTCCTCGTCCGGGAGGCCGGGCGCACGTTCCCCGGCAGCCTGACGGCGGTCGACGCCTGGACACCGCCATGGGCCAGGACGCCGGTGGCCGCGCCGAAGGCGGCGCCCGCGGTCGCGTCCGGGCCGGTCGCCGAGCTGCTGGCGGCGCATCCGGCGGCGTGCGACGCGGTGGCGGGGCTGCTGGGCTGCGAGGGCGGCTGGCAACAGCCCGTCTCCGCCGTCGGGCCCGGGAACCGCGAGGTCGAGACCCTCCTCACCGACCACCCCGCCACAGCCGCCGCGTTGGCGACCCTCCTCGCCTGACGGTCCCCGCCCCGAGCGCCGGAACGCCGGTGCTCGGGGTCGGGTTTCCCGGCGGGGGACGGTCAGCGGCCGAAGCAGATGGTGTGGCCGGGGTGGACGTGGTCGGGTTTGTAGGCGGCCTGGTCGATCGTGACGCCCTCGGGGGACACGAGCAGGATGGTCTCGCCCTGGTTGCGGAGCTGTACCCGGCCGTCGAGCACGACCTGCAGCACGCCACCGCCCGCGAGCACCCCGGTCAGCTCCATGTGCCCGCCCGCCGAGTCCGCCAGCCGCCACCCGCCGAGGTCCACGGGCCGTCCGGTGACGTTGAGGAGGGTGACCGTCTCGTGCCCCCGGTCGGCTCCCACCGGGTCGGGCAGCGCGGCCACGATCAGCACGTCCCCGGTGGACGGCGGGCGCGCGACGACGGGCGCGCCGGGCGGCGCCGGGTCGGGGCTGATGACGAAGTCCTCGGGCCAGGCCGTGAGCTGGATCTGGCTGCCCGAGGCCCGGATCACGTCGTGCAGGTTGCCGTGTTCGAGCCGGTCCAGCAGGAACACCGCGTCGTCCCGGTTGACGGGGTCGGCCCGGAGCCAGGCGTCGAAGCCGTCCAGGTTCGCCGCCCCGGTCGCCAGATAGGGCACCAGCCGGCGGAACAACTTCGGCCACATGACGAGCCCGGTGAGCGCCTCCAGCGAGGCGACCTCGGCGGGGCCGTCGGGGTCGGCGGCCGAGCGCGGCCAGATGCCGGCGGGCGACGCCGCCGCCCTGGCCGTGCGCGACACGCCGGCCAGGTGCGTGCGCAGCGTCGCGGGCAGCGTGGCGTAGAAGGCCGGGTACGTCAGCCCGGCGGCCAGCAGTTCGGCGTTCGCGGACGTGTCCACCAGCGCCTCGTCGAGGAACACGGCCTGCCCGTCGGGGCCGGGGTGCTCGCCGGTGAACACGAACCCGATCAGCCGGCCGTTGGCGTCGATGCCGTTGCTGAGGACGTGCCCGCGCAGCTCGTCCTGGTCGGCCGACTGGACCTTGTTGGGCAGGTCGTCGAAGAAGCGCACGTTCGTGAAGCCGAGCAGCCGCAGCAGCTCGTCGCGGGCGGCGTTCGCGCCGGTCAGCTCCTGGTGGGTGTCCTGGAAGTGGGTCTCGAGGGCGTCGATGGCCTCCAGGCGGACGGAGATGCCGCGCGCGCCGAGCTCCGGCGGCCGTCCGGACGGCCGGGCCAGCCCTTCGACCAGCGCGGGCGTGTCCGGCCTGAACTTGACCGTGTCGCCGTCGGGCTCGGGGCCCTGCCGGGGAAGGTCCGGGTAACGGATCACGAAGCTGCCGCGCAGAAGTGTGTAGCTCATTGGGTACCCCCCCAAAGATGGCCATCACCGCCCTATCGGCCATCGGGAGCGTAACTCCGCGCACTTCCCGGCGTCCACGTCCCACGCCGGACCGGGGAGCGGCCCGGCGCGGGACGTGCCGGCTCAGGCGGCGCCGAACCGGGGGATCGGCAGGTCCTCGGTGGCCAGGTGCACGATGTGCGACTCGGTGTAGACGTCGATGCTGTGCCGGCCGCCCTCCCGGCCCACGCCGCTGGCCTTGACCCCGCCGAACGGCGTGCGCAGGTCGCGCACGTTCTGGGAGTTGACCCAGACCATGCCCGCCTCGATCGACTGGGCCAGCCGGTGCGTCCGGCGCAGGTCGTTGGTCCACAGGTATGCCGCCAGGCCGTACCGGGTCGCGTTGGCCAGCTCCACCGCCTCCGTCTCGGTGGAGAAGGGCGTCACGCAGACGACCGGCCCGAAGATCTCCTCCTGGAAGATCCGCATGTGCGGGGCCACGTCGGCGAACACCGTCGCGGCCAGGAAGTTGCCCGCCGTCAGGTGCTCGGGCCGGGAACCGCCGGCGACCAGGCGGGCGCCCTCGCGCGAGCCGAGCTCGACGTACTCCATGACCCGCTCGTAGTGCTCGGGGTGGATGAGCGCGCCCAGCTCGGTGGCCGGGTCGCCGGGCGCGCCGACGCGTACCCGCGCGGCCCGCTCGGCCAGCCTGGCCACGAACTCCTCGTACACGGTGTCCTGGACGAGGATCCGCGAGCTGGCCGTGCAGCGCTCGCCGTTCAGCGAGAAGACGCCGAAGACGGCCGCGTCGAGCGCCCGCTCCAGGTCGGCGTCCGCGAAGACGAGCAGCGGCGACTTGCCGCCCAGCTCCATCGACAACGTCTTCAGCGACGACGCGGCGTTGCGCATGATGGTCTGCCCGGTGCCGCTCTCGCCGGTGAAGGAGATCACCGGCACGTCGGGGTGGGCCACCAGCGCCGCGCCCGCGTCCTCGCCGATGCCGTGGACGAGGTTGAACACGCCCTCGGGCAGCCCGGCCTCCTCCATGATCTCCGGCAGCAGGCTCGCCGACGCCGGTGACCACTCGGCCGGCTTGAGCACCACCGGGCAGCCGGCCGCCAGCGCCGGGGCCAGCTTCCAGGTCTCCAGCATGAACGGCGTGTTCCACGGCGTGATCAGCCCGGCCACGCCGACCGGCTTGCGCACGACGTAGTTGAGCTGCGCGGAGCCGACGCGGTAGACGTCCTCGCCCATGGTGGTGATCACGTCGGCGAAGAAGCGGAAGTTGTGCGCCGCGCGGCGGGCCTGGCCGCGGGCCTGGGTGATCGGCAGGCCGGTGTCCCGGCACTCCAGCGCGGCGATCTCGTCGTCCCTGGACTCGATGGCCGCCGCGACCGCGCGCAGCGTGCCGGCCCGCTGCTCGGAGGGCATCGTGCTCCACGGGCCGTCGGTGAACGCCTTCTGGGCGGCGGCGACGGCCGCGTCCACGTCGGCCGCGCCGCCCGCGGCCACCTCCAGGTACGGCTCGTTCGTGGTCGGGTCGAGCGCGGTGAAGGTCGCACCGGACTGGCTCGGGACGTGCCGGCCGCCGATGTAGTGCTCCAGTTTCATCAGGCGACTCCCTCGCTCTGTGCCAGTAGTTCGTTGATCCGGGCGATGCCGGGCTCGGTGGGGGTGATCAGGGGGGCTCGTACGTGGCCGGAGGCGATCAGGCCGCGCTGTTCCAGCACCCACTTGGCGGGGGCCGGGTTCGTCTCCACGAACAGCAGCTCGACCAGCGGGTGCAGCGAGTAGTGCAGTTCCAGCGCGGTCGCGTGGTCGCCGGCGGTGTACGCCTCGTACATGCGGGCCACGGTCTTCGGCGCGAGGTTGGCCGCCGCGCTGACGAAGCCGACGCCGCCGATGGCCAGCAGCGGCAGGCAGAGCAGCTCGATGCCGGACCACATGAGGAAGTCGCGCCCGCACAGGTTGAGCACGTGCGAGAAGTGCTCGAAGTCCTTGGTGGTCTCCTTGACGCCGACGATGTTGTCGTGGTCGCGGCGCAGCCTGGCCACGGTCGCGGGGGCGATGTCGACGGCGGTGCGCGAGGGCACGTTGTAGATGACGATCGGCAGCGCGGGGAACTCCGCGGCGACCGTGGCGTACCAGCGGTAGAGGGCTTCCTGGGTGGGACGGGCGTAGTAGGGCGTGATGACCAGGGCGGCGTCGGCGCCCAGACGCTCGGCCTCGGCGGTCAGCCGCAGCGTCTCGTCGAGCTTGGCCGAGCCGGTGCCGGGCAGGAACGGCACCCGGTCGGCGGTCTCCTCGGCCACCACGGCCATCGCCGCGACGCGCTCCTCGACGGACTGGGCGCCGGGCTCGCCGGTGGACCCGCCGGTCGAGATGCCGTGCGAGCCCTGGTCGAGCTGCCAGCGCACCAGCGAGCGCAACGAGTCGAGGTCCAGCGACCCGTCGGCGGCGAACGGCGTCACCACGGGGGCGATGGATCCGCGGATGGTCGACGGATCCGAGCGGAACTTCATGGATTCTCCTTCTTGGGGGGTCAGCGCTGCTGCTCGTACGCCTCGCGCCAGGCGCCCTTCAGCGGGTAGAGGCCGTCGATCGAGGCGCCCTCGCGGACGCGATCGAGAATGAAACGCTCCTCGTCCTCCTGCCGGGCGGCGTCCCGGGCGACCTCGGCGACCAGCGCGGGCGGGATGACGACGACCCCTTCCGCGTCGCCCACCAGCACGTCGCCTGGGCACACCAGCACGCCGCCGCAGTCCACCGGCACCTGCGAGTCCATCGGGACGTGCCGGCGGCCGAGCACGGCGGCGTGCGCGGCGCCGTAGTAGGAGGGCAGGTCGAGCGAGGCGAAGGAGGGGCTGTCGCGCAGCCCGCCGTCGGTGACGACGCCGGCCGCGCCGCGGCGCAGGGCGCGCATGGCCAGGATGTCGCCCAGCGTGCCCGCGCCGTGCTCGCCGCGGGCGGAGATGACCAGCACCTCGCCCGGCTGGAGCTCCTCGACGGTGCGCTTCTGGGCGTTCATGCCGCCGCCGCGCTCGGCGAAGACGTCCTCGCGCAGCGGCAGGTAGCGCAGGGTGCGCGCGACGCCGACCATGCGCAGGTCGGGACGGGCGGGGCGGACGCCCTCGATGAAGTGGTGGTCGATGCCGCGCGCGCGGAGCTGGGAGGAGAGCGTCGCGGTGGAGACCGAGCGCAGCGCGGCGACGACCTCCGGGGGCAGCGGGCCGGGGTCAGGGGCGGGGACGGGTCGGGCGGCGCCGTACGCGGCGGCCCTGGTCGCCTCGCTGACCTGGGGCTGGACGCCGTACGCCGCTGGGGGATCCTGGCCGGCGACGACCTCGTTGCGCAGCCGGGCCGTGCCCGCCAGCTCGACCTCCACCACGTCGCCGGGCCGGACGACAGTCGAGCCCGCCGGGGTGCCGGCCAGGATCAGGTCGCCGGGCTCCAGCGTCATGTACCGGGACAGGTCGGCGACGAGCAGGTCGAAGCCGAACAGCAGCTCGTCGGTGCACGCCTCCTGGGCGAGCTCGCCGTTGACGTAGGTGCGCAGCCACAACCGTCCGGGATCGGCGCCGGTGAGCAGCTCCGAGCCGACCGGCGTGAACCCGTCCTGGCCCTTGGCCCGCAGGTTGGAGCCGAGGTCGGCGTGCTTGAAGTCGTAGACGCCGAAGTCGTTGGCCGCCACGTACCCGGCCACGTGCTCCAGCGCGCGCCCGGGGGGGACGCGATGGGCCCGGCTGCCGACGAGGATGCCGATCTCGCCCTCGAACGCCAGCAGCTCGCACCCTTCGGGACGCACCACGGGCCGTCCGGACCAGGACAGGGACGTCGGCGGCTTGAGGAAATAGGAGGGGACGGCAGGGACACGACCGCGCTCGGCGGCCCGGCTGCGGTAGTTCAGATGGACCGCGACGATCTTCCCTGGTGACAGTCCGAGAGGGTGTCCCACCTCGTCTCCTTCCAAATCATATACGACATCATTTATGTTATGGCATGTGGAACAATATCGACATACCCCCTCAGATGCCTACATGATGCTCATCACGTCATCAGTGGAGAGGAGAGTGCGGATGATGGTTCAGACCGCCCAAGCAGGCCGGGAGTGGCGTGATGGGTGAGATCGTGCTGGCCGCCAAGATCACGCATGTGCCGTCGATCTGGCTGTCGATCCAGCCCGGCAGACACTTCGGCATCCGCCGTCCCGCGGAGCTCGCCCTCACCGAGGTCGGCAGGCGGGCGCGCGAGCGCGGGGCGGACACGTTCCTGATCGCCGACACCCATTGGATGAACAGCATCGGCTTCCACCTCAACGGCAAGCCGCGCCACCAGGCCACGTACGTCAGCCATGAGTTGCCGCACTTCATCCACGACCTCGCCTACGACTACGCGGGCGATCCCGAGCTGGCCGAGCTGATCCGCGAGGAGATCGTCGCGGGCGGCCAGAAGGCCCGCGTGCACACCTACCAGGACCTGGGCCTGGAGTACGCCACACTCGTGCCGATGTACTTCATGAACCAGGACTCCGACATCCGGGTCCTGCCCATCGGCTGCAACATCTACTCGACCGTCGAGGAGAACCGGCGGATCGGCGAGGCGCTGCTGCGGGCCGTGCTTCGCAGCGACAGGAAGGTGGCCTTCCTGGCCAGCGGGTCGCTCTCGCACGCCTTCCCGCCCAACGAGATCGCCGAGTCGCTGCTCGACGACGTGAGCAGCGAGCTGAACCGCAAGGTCGACCACGCGGTGCTGGAGATGTGGGACGAAGGCCGCATCCCGGAGTTCCTCGACATGCTGCCGGACTACAACGAGCGGTGCACCGGCGAGGGGGCGATGGCCGACACCGCCATGCTGTTCGGGCTGCTGGGCTGGCGCGAGTACACCGGGCGCGGCGAGCAGCTGTGCCCGTACTTCGGCAGCAGCGGCACCGGCCAGGTGGTCGTCGACTTCCCCGTACCCGCCCACCACACGAGATGAAGGAGCCGGCGCACATGACGGCCGTACAGACGTTCACGCCCGACCGGCCCGCCGGGGCGCCGCCCGTGCTGCTGCTGCACGGGTTCGCCTCCAGCGGACGGCAGGACTGGGTGGAGACCGGGATCGCGGCGGAGCTGGCCGCGGCCGGGCGCGTGGTCGTCGTGCCCGACCTGCCCGGTCACGGTGAGAGCCCGGTTCCGGACGGGCCGGCGGGCGCGCCCGAGATCGCGGCCGCGCTGCTCGCCCTGGCCGGCGACGGGCCGCTCGACGTGGTGGGGTACTCGCTCGGCGCCCGGCTCGCCTGGGAACTGCCGGAGCTGGCCCCCGATCGGGTGCGCGCGGTCGTGCTGGGCGGGCTCAGCCCGTTCGAGCCGTTCGCCGCGCTGGACGTGGCGGCGCTGCGCTCGGCCGTCGCGGGCGGCGAGCCGGGCGACCCGATGACCGGCATGATCGCGGCGATGATCGCGGGCGCCTCCGGCGGCGACCCCGAACGGGCCGCCGGGCTGGTCCGGCTGGTCGAGGGCCTGCGCGGCACGCCGTTCGAGCCCAAGGGCTGGGCCGGGCGCACGCCGCCGGTGTTCGTGGCGGGCGCGCAGGACATGATGACCTCCGGCATCGAGAACGTCGTCGCGCTGGTCCCCGGCGCCCGGCTGGTCACCGTCCCCGGCGACCACCGCGGCGCGCTGGCCGGGCCGGAGTTCCGCGCCGTCCTCGGCGAGGCGCTCCGGGCAGCGTCCGGCGCCGGGCTCGACCCGGCGTCCGGCACGTGACCAGCACCGGCGGAGTCGCGTCGAAGGCGGAGCTCAGCTACGAGATCCTGCGTTCGCGCATCCTGGACGGCACCTACGGCCCCGGCTACCAGCTCGTCATGGACCGCCTCGCGCGGGAGATCGGCGTCAGCACGATCCCCCTGCGCGAGGCGCTGCGCCGCCTGCAGTCCGACGGGCTGGTGGAGGTCGTGCGCAACGTCGGCGCCCGCGTCGCGGTCTTCGACGCGGCGCAGGTGCGGCACACGCTGGAGGTGCTGGCCCGGCTGGAGGGGTACGCGACCGCCGTCGCGGCCCCGCGCATGGGCCCGGCGGACGTGGCGCGCTCCCGCGAGATCAACGCCCGGCTGTTCCAGGCGCTCGACTCCTTCGACCCCACCGCGTTCACCGCGCTCAACCGCGCCTTCCACTTCTCGGTCTACGAGCACTGCGACGACGAGCACCTGAACTTCCTGCTGGAGGCCGAATGGACCAGGCTGGACCACATGCGGCGCTCGGTGTTCGGCTACCTGCCGGGCCGGGCCCGCCGTTCGGTCGAGGAGCACGAGCACCTGCTCGACCTCATCGCCGGGGGAGCCGACCCCGCCGAGATCGAACGGCTGGCCTGCGCGCACAAGACGAACACCGCCGGCGCCCTCTATGACGTCCGGGTCACCCACGGCTAACGATCGGGTCATACCCTCCCGGCATTTTGTCCTACACTGGTAGACGAAACGCCGTACGGAGGGGTGCCCGCATGCCCAAGATCATCGACCACGACCAGCGTCGCAGCGACATCATCGACGTCACGTGGGACCTGATCACGAAGGGGGGCATCGAGGCGGCCACCATGCGCGAGATCGCGAACGCGGCGGGCTTCGCCAACGGCGCGCTCAAGCACTACTTCCCCGGCAAGGAAGACATCATCGAGGCGACGTACGAGCGCGCCCTGGCCATCGTGACCAGCTACGTCAAGCTCGACGGCCGCCGCGGGCTGGGCGCGCTGCGCGAGATGTGCGAGGCCGCGATGCCGATCGACGAGGAGCGCATCACGGCCGGCCGGGTGCTGCTGATCTTCTGGCAGACCTCGCTGACCAACCCCAAGCTGTACGACAAGTACCTGGAGCACCTGCGGGCCTGGCGCGGCATGCTGCACCGGCTGATCGAGGAGGGCCGCGCCGACGGCGACATCCGCACCTCGATCCCCGACGAGCAGCTCGTGGACGAGCTCGTGCTGCTCAACGCAGGGGCCAACGTGATGAGCCTGGTCGGCCCGCAGTTCTCCACGGTCGAGCTGCAGAAGCGCCACCTGGAGTCCTTCTTCGACCGCATCTCCCGGCCCTGACCCGCGCCTTCCGGCCCGCGCCGCCACCTGGGCGGCGCGGGCCGCGTCGTGCTCAGACCGCTTCGGCCACGATGACGCGCGGGCTGCCCGGCAGGGCCAGCTTGTCCACCGGCTTCCAGGCGGCCTCGTCGAGCCAGGCGCGCACCTGCGACTCCTCGTAGACGACGGTCCCGTCGATCACCAGGTACTCCCCGGCGTGCAGCGCGTCGATGGCCCGCTGCTCGGCGTCGTCGTCGAGGAAGAAGTCGAGCAGCAGCAGCCGCGCCCCCGGCGCCGCCGCCGCGCGGGCGTTGCGCAGGATGGCCCGGTTCTGCTCGACGCCGAAGCGGTGGATGACGTGGTTGACCATGACCAGGTCGTACGGGCCGGCGGGCGTGGCCGTGTCGGTCGGGACGCCGGTCACCTCGGCCCGGTCGGCGAACCCGGCCTCGGCCACCTGCGCGGTGATGGAGTCGGCGAAGGTCGGGTCGTACACGAAGGAGGCCCGCAGCCCCGGGTTGGCGCGCAGGGCCTCGAAGGCGAACGCGCTGGACAGGCCGCCCAGGTCCAGCAGGCTGCGGAAGCCGGTGAAGTCGAACGCGCCGCCCAGCATCCTGGCGTGCAGGCTGTTGTACGTCATGACCCCGGCCATGAACGTGCCCCACCGGTCGCCGGAGGTGTCCAGGACGCCCGGCTCGGTGGTGTCCACGGTCGTGTCGAACTGCAGCCAGTGGCCGTAGCTGATCTGGTTGAGGAACGTGAGGAACGGCCCGAGGTCGAGCTCGGACGACTTCCGCCCGGCCAGGTAGCCGGCCGCGTCGGCGCCGAGGGCGTACCGGCCGTCGGTCCTGGTCAGCAGGCCGAGCCCGGCCATGCTGTCGGCCAGGATGCGGGCCATGCGGGGGGTGACGCCAGTGGCCGTCGCGATCTCCCCGGCGCTGCGCTCGCCGTCCGCGAGCGCCTCGAACAGCCCGATGCGGCTGGCCGCGAAGAGCTGCTTGGCGCCCATGTAACCGGTGGCGATGGCGACGATCGGATCCGGCGTGGGGGAAGGCGTGGACATGGTCAAGGCCCTGCCCTTTCTGTATTGTCTACGAATGTAGACGTTCACCATAGACCCTCTGTCTACGAACGTGGAATAACCGTTGACAGTAGGGGACCCCTCTGTCAACCTTTGTAGAACTATCTGGCTCGAACATGGCTTTTCGGCAGCTCAGTGTGGGTTTGCGTGCCCCACTTCGAGCACGGGACCGGTGCCTGGAATGGAGCTCTCGCGCATGTCGCTGCTCAACCTGACGGATCTGACCATCGGCGTCACCCGGGAGGACGCCGAGCCCCAGGAACTCGTCCACCGGCTCACCCTCGACGTCGCCTCCGGGCAGACGCTCTGCGTGGTGGGGGAGTCGGGCAGCGGCAAGACCGTGACGGCGCTGTCGATCATCCGCCTGCTGGAGTTCGTGGCCCCGGCCTACACCGAGGGCACGATCGAGGTCGGCGGCGTGGACGTCACGCGGCTGAGCGCCGAGGGCATGCGCGCCTACCGGGGCGCCCGGATCGGCATGATCTTCCAGGAGGCACTGGACTCGCTCAACCCCGCCCAGCGCGTCGGCGCGCAGCTCATCGAGGGCTACCGGCCCGAGGGCGCGCTGCCCCGGCAGGCGCTGCGCCGGGGGAGCCGGCTGCGCCGCGAGGCCGAGGCCAAGGCCAGGAGCCTGCTCACCGAGGTCGGGCTGGCCGACACCGACCGGATCATGGCGCTCTATCCGCACCAGATGTCCGGCGGCATGCAGCAGCGCGTGATGATCGCCATGGCGCTGATGTCCGACCCCGACGTCCTCATCGCCGACGAGCCGACCACCGCCCTCGACGTGACCACGCAGGCCGAGATCCTGGCGCTGTTCCGCCGCGTGCAGCGTGAGCATCGGACCGCCTGCGTGTTCATCACCCATGACATGGGCGTCGCCGCCGAGATCGCCGACCGGATCGCCGTCATGTACCGGGGCAGGCTGGTGGAGGTCGGCGACAAGATGGACATCCTCCGCAAGCCTACGCATCCGTACACCAAGGCGCTGCTGGAATGCGTGCCACAGCTGGGTGTCAGCCGCCGTACCGGATTCCCGACGATCTCGGAGACCAGGCTGCGGGCCGCGACCGAAGCCGACGGCGTGCCCGCCGGCGGGAGCGTGACCGAGACTCCGGCGCTCGGCGACGAGCCGGCGCCGGTGACCGGCACCCCGCCCCTGGTCGTCGAGAACGTCACCAAGGTCTACCGGACCGGCCGCCGGGCGAGCGTGCGCGCGGTCGGCGGCGTCTCGCTGGAGATCGCGCCCGGCGAGTTCTTCGGCCTGGTCGGCGAGTCCGGCTCGGGCAAGACGACGCTCGGCCGCATGGTCAGCGCCCTGGAACGGCCGACCTCGGGCAGCATCTCCTTCGGCGAGCACCGCATCACCGAGGCGGGGCTGCGCGGTGACGAGCGTGCCTTCCGCCGCGCCAGCCAGCTGATCTTCCAGGACCCGCAGAGCTCGCTCGACCCCCGGCACACCGTGGCGCGCATCATCGCCGAGCCGCTGCGCGAGCTGACCCCGCTGCGCGGCGCGGACCTCGACCGGCGGGTGGCCGAGCTGATCGACGAGGTCGGCCTGCCCGCCGACTGCGCCCGCAAGCTGCCCTCGCAACTGTCCGGCGGCATGCGCCAGCGCGTGTCCATCGCGCGCGCGGTCGCCGCCGAGCCGAAGCTCATCGTCGCCGACGAGCCCACCTCCGCCCTCGACGTCTCCGTCCAGGGCCAGGTCATGAACCTCCTCCTGCAGCTGCGCCGCTCGCACGGCATCAGCTTCCTGTTCATCACGCACAACCTCAGCCTGGTGCTGTCGGTGGCCGACCGCGTCGGCGTGATGTACAAGGGCGACCTCGTCGAGGTCGGCGCCCCGGAAACCATCGCCTCCTCCTCCACCCACGAGTACACGCGCCGACTCCTGGCCGCGAACCCCGACTTGTCGGCATACGTGGGATAGCCCCGGGCCGACCTTCTCCTTCTGTCCCCCCTTTTAGAGCAAGAGCGAGAACCCATCATGAACGTGCTCAAGAGCCTGAGGGCCGGGCTCGTCTCCGCCGCCGCGGCGAGCGCCCTGCTGCTCTCCGGCTGCGCGGGCGGTGCGACGTCGTCCTCCTCGTCCTCCTCCGCCGACGCCGGCACCCCCGTACGCGGCGGCGACCTCGTGGTCGCGGTGCCGACCGACCCGCAGTCGCTCGACATGGTCGCCAACCCCGGCCAGGTCACCGCCCACATCGGCAACATGCTGTACGAGAAGCTCTTCGAGGTCGACAAGACCTTCGCGGCCAGGCCGATGCTGGTCGACACCTACAAGCGCAGCGACGACCGGCTCACCTACACCTTCGAGCTGCGCGCCGGTGTCACGTTCCAGGACGGCGCCCCGCTCACCGCCGCCGACGTGGTCGCCAGCCTGGAGCGCTGGCTGAAGAGCCACGTCACCGGCCAGCAGGTGGCCGCCGACGTCAAGAGCCTCAAGGCCACCGGCGACCGCACGGTCACGCTGGAGCTGAAGAAGCCGCGTTACCCGCTGATCGACGAGCTGGCCAGCCCCGGCGCGGAGATCTACGAGGCCAAGAACCTCAAGGACGTGCCGGCCACCGGCTTCGCCAAGGAGGGCGCGGTCGGCACCGGGCCGTACAAGCTGAAGAGCTGGGACATCGGGCAGCAGGTCGTGCTGGAGCGTTACGACGGCTACAAGTCGCGCGCCGAGGAGGACTGGGGCGGCCAGGCCGGCGCCAAGCACGCCTACCTCGACACGGTCACCTACAAGGTCGTCGCCGACCAGGACGCCGTGGTCAACGGCCTGCAGACCGGCCAGTGGGCGCACGCCATGCCGGGCGACGACCAGTACACCCCGCTGAAGAACAACCCCGCCGTGGTCGTGTCGAACCTGGCCGGGGCCAACCAGAACGTGCTGATCCCCAACTTCAACAAGGGCTCCAAGTTCTCCGACGTGCGCGCGCGGCAGGCGCTCAACCTGCTGATGGACAAGCCCGCGCTGAACGCCGCCACCGGCGGCGGCCCCGACCTCACCGTCGAGGTGGGCGCGCTGGTCTCGCAGGACAACAAGGGCCTGTACTCCACCGCCGGCGACGACGTCTACAAGCAGCACGACCCGAACCGGGCCAAGGAGCTGTTCGCGCAGGCCGGCGTCAACGCCGGGGACACCGTGCGGATCCTGACCTCCAGCAGCTACCCGCAGTTCAGCCAGTGGGCGGTGCTGCTGCAGGACCAGCTCTCCAAGATCGGCATCAAGACGAAGATCGACACCTACGACTTCCCGACGATGCTCGGCACGATCACCAAGGACCCCGGCGGCTGGGACGTCACCACCCTGTTCTTCAACGCCGCGCTCACCTCGCCCTCGCAGATGCCCGCGCTGACCCTCGGGGCGTTCAACGGCTCCGGCTCGCCCGAGATGGCCAAGCTGATCGAGGACTACAACGCCGCGACCTCCCCCGAGACCGCCAGGACGCTCATGGACCAGCTCCAGGCGTTCGTGTGGCAGCAGCTCCCGGTCATCACGATCAGCCAGTCGAAGCTGTACGCCGCCTACTCGCCCAAGCTCAAGGGGTACGACACGTTCTACCGCGTGTTCTGGAACTCCTGGCTGCGGAAGTGAGGGGGGGAACATGGCGGGACTCCTGCTCCGGCGGCTGCGTGACCTGGTCGTCATCCTGCTGATCGTGGGCACGATGATGTTCTTCGTCATCCGCCTGATCCCGGGGGACCCGGCCATCGCCATCCTCGGCCCGACGGCCAGGCCGCAGGACGTCGAGGCGCTCCGGCAGAGCATGGGCCTGACGGGCTCGCTGTGGGAGCAGTACCTGAGCTGGCTCGGCAACGTGGCGGGCGGCGACTTCGGCTCGTCGATCACCTACCACGCGCCGGTGGTGGGGGTGGTGGCCGAGCACTTCGTCCCGACGCTGACCCTGGCGGTGCTCAGCACCGTCCTCAGCTTCGTCGTCGCGGTGCTGGTCACCTCGTGGAACGCGGTCTCGCCGCGCAACCCCGTGGCCCGCGCGCTCAACCTGCTCTCCTCGCTCGGCATGGCGATCCCCGACTTCTGGATCGCGCTGATCCTGGTGCTGGTGTTCGCCGTGTCGCTGCGCTGGTTCCCCTCCAGCGGGTACGCCGACCTCTTCGCCGATCCGGTCGCCGGGGTGCCGATGCTGGTGCTGCCGGTGGTGTGCCTGGTCATCGGGCAGTCGGCGCTGTTCACGCTGACCCTGCGGGAGAGCGTGCTCGGCGAGCTGCCGCAGACGTACCTGCGCACCGCGCGGGTCAAGGGCCTGTCGGAGCGGCAGGTCATGCTCAGGCACGTGCTGCCGAACGCGCTCATGCCGCTGATCACCCAGCTCGGCAGCAACTTCGCGATGATGGTCGGCGGCATCGTGATCATTGAGTCGATCTTCGTCATCCCCGGGCTGGGCTCGTTGCTCATGGGCGCGGTCTCGACCCGGGACTTCCCGCTCGTCCAAGGCGTGACGCTGTTCGTCGCGCTGATGTTCGTGGTCGTCAACCTGGTCGTCGACCTGTCCTACGCCCTCCTCGACCCCAAGGTGCGTGTTTCGTGACTTCCGAGGCCGTCGCCGGGCGCGTCGGGACGGCAGGGCGGCCCTCCGCGGCCTCCCGCGCCTGGCGCCGCAACCGGGTGCTGATCACCGCCACCGCGCTGCTCGTCCTCGTCGTGCTGGCCGTCGTGCTGCTGCCGGTGTTCCTGCCGGACGCGAACGCGACCGACCCGGTGCACCGGCTGCTGCCGCCCTCGGCCGACCACCTGCTCGGCACCGACTCCTACGGCCGGGACGTGCTGAGCCGCCTGGTCTCCGGCGGCCGGGCCTCGCTCGGCCTCTCGGCGCTCATCACGCTCTGCGCGGCGTTCACCGGCATGGTGATCGGCCTGGTCAGCGGCTTCTACCGGGCCGTGGACGCGATCGTCATGCGGATCATGGACGCCTGGATGTCGTTCCCGGCGATCATCCTGGCCATGGCGCTGGCCATCGGGCTCGGCGCCAGCATCTGGACCGAGCTGATCGCGCTGACGGTCATCTTCACGCCGTTCACGGCCCGGGTGATCCGCAGCCGGGTGCTCGGCGTGGCGGCGCGGCAGTACATCGGGGCGGCGCGGGTGTCCGGCATGCGGCCGGCGAAGATCCTGTTCGTGCACGTGCTGCCCAACGTGCTGCCGCTGGCGCTGGTGCAGGTCGTGATCCTGTCGGCCTCGGCGATGCTGGTGGACGGCGCGATGAGCTTCCTCGGGCTGGGCATCGCGCCGCCCACGCCGACGTGGGGCAACATGATCGCCGAGGGGCGGTCGTACCTGACGCAGGCGCCGTGGCTGATCGTGCTGCCGGGTGCGGCGATCATGTCCTGCGTGCTGCTGCTGAACCTCATCGGGTCGAGCATGCGCAACGTGGTGGACGCGCGCGCCCGGTCGATGAGCGACCTGCAGAAGCTGCGCACCCGCCGTCCGGCACAGTGACGGCACAGTGACGGCGGGCCCGCGCGGGGACCCCGGCGATCGCCGCCGGGCGTCCCCGCCCCCGCGTCAGAGGCTTCCGACCCGGCAAGTCGCAGGTCAGTGGCTCCCCGCCCGGCAAGTCGCGGGTCAGGGGGTCCAGACGCCGTCGGCGCGCACGTCGCGGTCCAGCCACAGGTCGGCCAGGGCCGCGCGCACCTGCGGGCCGTGCTCGCTCCACAGCCGCAACGCGCCCAGGTTGTCCTCCAGCTGGGCCATCCTGCTCACCCCGAACAGCACGTTGGCCACCGCCGGGTGCTCCAGGCAGAACACGATCGCGACCTGGGCGGGGGTCGCGCCGAACTCGTCCGCGACCCGGGCGACGGCGTCGGCGGCCTGCCTGACGGCCTCCCGGATGCCGCCCGGGTCCGCGCCGATCTTCCGTTCGGGGAACTTCCTGCCCACCAGGATGCCGCCCTCGAAGACGTCGCTGGCCTGCAGCGCCAGCGCCCCGGAGGCGAAATGCCGGCCGTAGAAGCCGCCCTCGGCCATCGAACGCCGGGCGATGCTGTACTTGAGCTGGGCGAAGCTCGGCGGCGTCAGGCCCTCCTCGGCGGCGAAGCTCAGCGCGAGGTCGACGTCCTCGGCGATCCAGTTGTTGACGCCCCAGCTCGTGAAGCGGCCGGCCGCGATCTGCTCGGCGACGTCGGTCACGATCCGCCGGATGTCGGGCCGCTGCAGGTAGTCGCCCACCACGACGGTCTCGGCGCTCTCGACGCCGACGCGGTCGAAGCTGACGTCGAGCTGCTCGCGGAAGCCCGTGCGCGGGTACTCCCACAGCCACAGCTTGCCGCAGAGCTGCCAGTCGTCCCGGCTCGCGCCGGCCTCGCGCACCGCCCGGCCGAAGATGAGGTCCGTACGGGCCTGCTCGGCGTGCGGGCCCATGTTGTAGTGGGCGACGTCGAAGAGGGTCACCCCGGCGTCGAGCGCCGCCCTGATCAGGGCCACCGCGTCGCCGAACTCCATGCGGTCCCAGGTGTTCCAGGAGCCCAGCCCGAACAGGGACGTCGTCGTGCCGCCCGGTCCGAGGCGCCGTGCCGGAACCCGCTGTGTGTCGCTCACGTCGATCCACTCCCTGCCGGATGAAGCCTTTTTTGTCTACGCTTGTATAATAATAAACCCAGGACGCCCGCGCAGCCCCGTCTGCGAAGGCCCGCACCGAACAGGAACCCCCACATGAGCGAACCTGTCGTTCCCAGGACCGTCCTCGTCACCGGCGGCGCGAGCGGCATCGGCCGCGGCGTCGCCGAAGCCTTCGCCGCGGCGGGCGATCGGGTCGTCATCGCCGACCTCGACGAGGCGCGGGCCAGGGCGGTCGCCGCCGAGCTGGGCACCCACCACGTCCAGGTGGACGTCGGGGACGCCGCCTCCGTCGAGTCCGCCGTCGCGGCCGTCGCCGCCGAGCACGGCGACATCGGCGTGCTGGTCAACAACGCCGGGCACACCGCGGGCGGCGGCCCGCTCATCGGGCTCGACGTGGACGTCTTCGACGCCTGCGCCCGGGTCAACTTCCGCGGCACGTTCCTGATGACCCGGGCCGTCGGGGCGCACATGGTGCAGCGGGGCGTCCGCGGCTGCATGGTCAACATCTCCTCCATCGGCGCCCGCCAGCCCACGCCCGGCCTCGGCCACTACGAGGCCACCAAGGCCGCCATCGACGCCCTGACCCGCTCGGCCGGCATCGAGCTCGCCCCCCACGGCATCCGCGTGAACGGCGTCGCCCCCGGGCCGGTGCTCACCCCGATGACGGCCATGTTCGCCACCGACGACGCGGCCAAGAAGGCGTGGGAGGCCCGGATCCCGCTGGGCTCGATCGCCCAGGTGGCCGACATCGTCCCCGCCGTGCTCTTCCTGGCCTCCGACGGCGCCCGCCACATCACCGGCGTCAGCCTCCAGGTGGACGGCGGCCAGCTCCTGGCCTGACCCCTCCACCGGCGGGGCCGGGCCGCCCCTCGGCCCCGCCGGTCAGTCCAGGGACACCCCGTCACGCAGGTGGACGATCCGGCCCGCGGTCACGGTGGCGTCGACCGCGACCTGCGGCAGGTCCGCCGGCGCGACCTCCAGGGGGTCGCGGTCCAGCACGCAGAAGTCGGCGGCCTTGCCCCACTCCAGCGACCCCTTCCACGCCTCCGCGCCGTCCTGGACGGCGGGCGCCGTGGTGTAGCAGCGCAGCAGACGGGCCATCAGCCGGGGGCGCGGCGCCCGCTCGCCCAGCAGCCCGCACGCCGCCGCCACCTGCGCCCGCCAGTCGGGCGTGGTCACCGGCCCGTCGCTGCTCAGGGTGAACGTCACCCCGCCGGCCAGCAGCTCCTGCAGCGGCCAGGCCGTCCCGGCGACCTCCGGGCCGAGCGCGCCGGCCACCCAGTCGGCGGTGGCCGCCGCGATCATCGGCTGCGTGGTGAGGCCCATGCCGAGCCCGGCCATGCGGGCGATCTGGGCGGGGTTCACCAGGTCGCCGTGGATGACGTAGTGCCGCCTCGCGGGCCCATGCTCGCCCGCCAGTTCAGCCACGGTGTCCACGAAAGCGTCGATGGACCGGTCGCCGGTGGCGTGCACGCCGACCTGGAGGCCCGCGCGGTGCGCCAGCCGGATCATGGCGCGCAGGTTGTGCTCCCGCGCGGCGTCGTCCGCCCCCGCCACCAGCAGCGATCCGTGGCCGCCCGAGGTGTAGCGGTGGCAGGTCCAGGCCGAGCCCATGGGCGGGATGCCGTCGGCGAAGATCTTGAGCCCGGTCACGTTGAGCCAGGCGGGGTCGGTGCGGGGGAGGGGCGCGTCCAGGCCGGCGGCGACGTCCTCCAGGGTGCTGGGGCCGTCGAGGGTGCCGAACAGCCGCAACGCGGTCACCCGTGCCCGCAGCTCGCCCTCCTTCGCCAGCGTCGCGTAGGTGTCCAGGACGGCCTGCGAGAAGCAGCCGGTCTCGCCGTCGTCCTCGCCGGGGCCGAGGCCGGGCTCGGTGTAGCTGGTGATGCCGAGCGAGGCGCAGATCCGCCCGGCGCGCAGGATGGCGGCCCGCCTGGACTCCTCGTCGGCCAGCAGCCGGCCCTGGTGGGCGGACAGGCCGTTCTCGCTGATCAGCGTGTCCGGCCAGACCGCTCCCAGCCAGGCGGCGTGCAGGTGCGAGTCGTTGATGCCGGGCAGGACCGTCCGGCCGGCCAGGGAGAGCACGCGGGTGCCGGGGCCGGCGTGCGCCAGGGCCTCCTCGTCCGTGCCGACCGCGACCAGGCGGCCGGCGCGCGCCGCCAGGCCGCTCGCCCGCCCGTCGCGGGCGTCGAAGGTGAGCACGTTGCCGCCGACCGCCACGAGGTCCGCGTACTCGTCCGCTGACACCGGGTTCCTCCTGAGGGGCTGTAATTGTTTGTCAACGAGTGTAGATTAACCACACTTAACGGTCGAAAGCTACGAAGGTGACCATGCCTACGAGAACCGCCGCCGCCGTCCTCACCGAGCACGGCAAGCCCCTCAGCCTTCAGGACGTCCCGCTGCCCGACGCCGTCGAGCCCGGCGCCGCCCTGGTGCGCATCACGTGCACCACCCTGTGCGGCACCGACGTGCACCTGTGGGCCGGCCAGATGACGTTCCCCGGGATGCTGCCGATGATCCTCGGCCACGAGATGGTCGGCGAGGTCGTCGAGGCCGGGCCGGGCACCACCGACGCCCTCGGCCGCCCGATCGCCCCGGGCGACCGCATCGGCTGGTCGGAGTCCACCTGCGGCCACTGCTACGGCTGCGCCGTGCTGCGCCAGCCGGTCGCCTGCGCCAACCGCGGCTACGGCTTCACGCAGCGCGCCGACCGCCCCCCGTACGCCACGGGCGGCCTGGTCGAGTACTGCTACGTGCCCCCGGGCGCGGCCAAGCTGCTGCTGCCGGCCGACGTCAAGGACACCTGGGCCTCGATGTCGGGCTGCGCGGCCAAGACCGTGCTGCGCGCCGTGGACCGGGCCGGCGGCATCAGGACCGGCTCGACCGTGGTGGTGCAGGGCGCGGGCGCGCTCGGCATCTTCGCCACGGCCGTCGCCAGGATCGCCGGGGCGGGCACCGTCATCACCGTGGGCGGCCCGGACGACCGGCTGGCCGCCGCCCGGCGCTTCGGCGCCGACGCGACCGTCTCGACCGACCTCGGCAAGGACGAGCGCGTCGCCCGGATCAGGGAGCTGGCCGGGGAGCGCGGCGCGGACTACGTGTTCGACCTGGCCGGCGCGCCCACCGTGGCCGAGGAGGCGGTCGCGGTGGCCGCCCAGCGCGGCACCGTGGTGATCGTCGGCTCCACCGGCTTCGAGCTCGCGCCCGTGCCGCTCGGCGCGGTCATGGGCAAGGAGCTGACCGTCGTCGGCTCGCTCAACGGCGACATCGCCGACTACCACCGCTCGATCGAGTTCTTCCAGACCTTCGCCGCCCGCATGCCGTGGGACGAGCTGTTCAGCGAGCCCGTCGGCCTGGCTCAGGCCACCGCCTGCGTCGAGTCGATGTCCAGGCTCGGTGAGATCAAGGCCGTCGTCGACCCCCGCCTGCCCTAGGAGACCTGCCGTGCAGACCATCCCGCGCCGCCGCATCGGCCGCACCGGACCGGAGACGGGCGTGCTCGCGCTCGGCTCCTGGCACACCTACGACCGCATGGACTTCCACGACGCGGTCGCCATGATCCGCGAGGCCGTGGACCGCGGCATCGACCTGTTCGACGTCGGCGTCTACGGCTTCCCCGGCATGCCGCCCGTGTTCACCGACGTGATCTTCTCGGCCCTGGTGCGCGCGGCCGGGCTGCGCCGCGAGGACTACCTGCTCTCCTCCAAGCTGTGGCTGGAGGGCTATCCGGAGCACAGCCTGCGCGACCAGCTGCTCAACGCCCTGTTCCGGGCCGGCGCCGACCACGCCGACCTCGTGGTGCTCGGCGACCTGCGGCACGACGGCGTGGACCTGCACCGGCTCGTCCTCGACCTGGCCGGTCTGGCGAAGGAGGGGCTGATCCGGAGCTGGGGCGTCAACAACTGGTCGGCGTCGAACGTGCAGACGCTCATCGACGCCGCCGCCGGCGAGGGCGTCGAGGGCCCGGCCATCGCGCAGCTGAAGTACAGCGTCTCGCGCCGCTCGATCCCCGACGGCGCGCCGTTCGCCCGCATCTTCGCCCAGGGCGTCACGCTGCAGTCCTCCGACGTGCTGGAGGGCGGCGTGCTGCTGGGCAAGGGCGTGGACCGGCAGGTCGGCCGCGACCCCGGCGGCATCAGGGAGCGCATCGCGGCCTCGGCGGCCGAGCTGGCCGCGATCGCCGCCGACCTGGACGCCACCCCGGCGCAGGTCTGCGTGGCCTTCACGCTCACCCACCCGGCCAACACCACCACCCTGTTCGGCGCGACCAGCCTGGAGCAGCTGCGCGACAACCTGGCGGCCGTGGAGCTGGTCGAGCGGGTCGGCGCCGAGGAGCTGCGGGCGCTGGTGGCGCCGCTGTGGGCCGACCAGGACGCCGTCGATCCGGAGGGCCCGTGAGCACGCCGCCGAGCAGGGGGTACGAGGGCTTCGGCGGCACGGCCCGCGAGCTGGCCTCGCAGTCCACGCCCTGGTGGCCGCGGCCGCGGCGGGCGCGTCCCGGAGCGCCCAACGTGGTGGTCGTGCTGGTGGACGACCTGGGGTTCAGCGACCTGTCGCCGTTCGGGTCGGAGATCGACACGCCGCACGTGCAGGCGCTGGCCGAGTCGGGCTACCGGTTCAGCAACTACCACAGCACCCCGCTCTGCTCGCCCTCCAGGGCCGCCCTGATGACCGGGCTCAACCCGCACCGGGCCGGGTTCGCGATGGTGGCCCACGTCGACCCGGGCTATCCCGGCTACCGGATGGAGATCCCGCAGGAGGTGCCCACGCTGGCCGAGTCGTTCCGGGCCGGCGGGTACGCGACGTTCATGGTCGGCAAGTGGCACCTGACCATCGAGTCCAAGCTGCACGACGGCGCCGACAAGAGCTCATGGCCGCTCCAGCGCGGCTTCGACCGCTACTACGGCTCCATGGACGGCTTCACGTCCCTGTTCCACCCGCACCGCCTGATCAGCGACAACGGCCCGATCCCCGACGAGGGCTTCCCGGACGACTTCTACCTGACCGACGCCCTCACCGACCGCGCCATCGGCATGATCAACGGCCTGCGCGCCAACGACGCCGACAAGCCGTTCTTCCTCTACTTCGCCCACCAGGCCGTGCACGGCCCGGTGCAGGCCAAGCCGGCCGACGTCGCCAAGTACCGCGGCCGCTACGACGCGGGCTGGGCCAGGATCCGCGAGGAACGCTTCGCCCGCCAGCTCCGCGACGGCCTCTTCCCCGAGGGCACCCGGCCGTCCGACCCGGACCTGGCGCCGTGGGAGGAGCGCACCGAGCTGTACGCCCGCCACATGGAGGTCTACGCCGCCGCCGTGGACGCCGTGGACCAGAGCCTCGGCCGGCTGGTCGAGCACCTCAAGCGCATCGGCGAGTACGACAACACCGTCATCGTCGTCACCAGCGACAACGGCGCGACCGCCGAGGGCGGCCCCGAGGGCACCCGCAGCTACCTCAGCCGCTTCGTGCGCCTGGCCGGCCTGCCCGACGACTGGTGCCACGACGTGCCGCGCGACCTCGACCTCGTCGGCGGCCCCCAGGTCCACGGCCACTACCCGCGCGGCTGGGGGAACGTCTCCAACACCCCGTTCCGCCTTTACAAGGGCCACGCCTACGCGGGCGGCATCCACGTGCCGTTCGTGTTGTCGTGGCCGGCCGGGCTGCCCAGGCAGGCCGGCGACCCGGGCGTGCGCGACCAGTACGCCTACGTCACCGACGTCGCGCCCACCCTCCTCACGCTGGCCGGCCTGGAGCTTCCCGAGGACGTGGACGGCGTGCCGTTCGACCACTTCCTGCGCGAGCGCGACCGGCCGAGCCGGCACCGCTCGCAGTACGTCGAGAGCGGCGGGCAGCGCGGCTACTTCGAGGACCACTACAAGCTCATCGCCCCGCACCTGCCCGGCACGCCGTTCACCGACGACGGCTGGGAGCTGTACGACATCGCCCGCGACCCGGCCGAGACCACCGACCTGGCCGCCGAGCAGCCGGAACGGGTGGCCGACCTGGCCGCGAAGTGGCGGGCGGCGGCCTGGCTCAACACGGTCTTCCCGCTGGCCGACACGCCGGACATGCTCAACACCCGGCCGCCGGCCGAGCTGGCGCTGTCGGAGCCGGTCACGATCCACCCGGGCACCCCGGTGCTGGAACGGTTCCGGTCGAGCAGGCTCACCGCCCTGCGGTCGTTCACGATCGAGGCGTGGCTGGAGCGGCGGCCGGGCGACGAGGGCGTGATCGTGGCCCACGGCGACCAGGGCGGCGGCTACGTCCTGTACGTCGAGGACGGCGAGCTGCGGCTGACGTACAACGCCTACGGCGTGCCGGTGCGGGCGGCCGGCCCGATCCCGGCGGCGGGGCCGGTGACCGTCACGGCCCGCTTCACGGCGCTGCCGGAGGTGCGCTGGGACGTCGAGGTGCTGGTGGACGACAAGCCGGTGCTGGCCGTCGAGCGGGTCCCGCAGCTGCTCGGCATGGCCCCCTTCACCGGCATCAGCGTCGGCTTCGACTACGGCGGCCCGGTGGACTGGGAGCTGCACGAGCGCCGGGGCGTGTTCCGCTACCGGCGCGGCCTGGACCGGGTGCGGTACGTCCCGGGGGAGAAGGCGCCCTACAACCCGGAGATCATCGCGCTGGCCGAGGACCTGGCGCAGCGCGCGATCGAATGACGGGTCACAGGTGGTAGGCGTACTCGCCGAACTCCCAGTCGGTGACGTGCCGCTGGAAGCGGGCGACCTCGTCGCGCTTGTAGGCCAGGAAGGCGGCGGTGAAGTCCTTGCCGAGCAGCTCGGTGAGCTCGCCGTCGGCCTCCAGGGCGTCCAGGGCCTCGGGCAGGGTCATCGGCAGCACGGGGGCCTTGGAGGCGTCGTAGCCGTACCCGACGAGCGGCGCGGGCGGCTCCTGGGCCGCCCGCACCCCCAGCAGCGCGGCGGCCGCGGTCCCGGCGACCAGCAGGTACGGGTTGGCGCTGGCGTCACCGAGCCGCAGCTCGAAGCGGGCGCCCGCGCCGCGCTCCGGCGGGACGCGGAGCATCGCGCTGCGGTTGTCGAGCCCCCAGTCGACGAGCCAGGGGGCCAGCGTGTCGGGGCCGAACCGCTTGTAGGAGTTGACCGTCGGGTTGGCCAGCGCCGCCAGCGCGGGGGCGTGGGCCAGCACGCCCGCGATCGCGTGCCGCGCGGTCGCCGACAGCCCGTACGGCGCGGCCGGGTCGTCGAAGGCGTTGCCGCCGTCCTCGCCCAGGCACGACAGGTGCAGGTGGAACCCCGACCCGCCCTCGTCGTTGAACGGCTTGGCCATGAACGTCGCCAGCCTGCCCTCCACCCGCGCCAGCTCCTTGACCGCGGCCTTGAACCAGAAGGCCCGGTCGGCCGCGTCGAGCGCCTCGGAGTGCCGCAGGTTGATCTCGAACTGGCCGCTGCTGAACTCGTGGTTGCCCGCCGTCACGCCGAGGCCGAGGTCGCGCAGGTGCCGCAGCGTGCGGGTGAGGTGGCCGTCGGGGTCGCCGCGGCGGCCGGCGGTGTAGACGTTGCCGGTGGCCTCGGCGTAGCGCTGCCAGCCGCCCGCGGGGGCCGGGTCGCACAGGAAGTACTCCAGCTCGGGCCCGACGACCGGGCGCAGGCCCTGCTCGGCGCACCGGGCCAGCACGGCGCGCAGCAGGTCGCGGGGCGACTCCGGGGCCGCGGCGCCGGTGGCCGGGTCGACGACGTCGCCGTGGCACCAGGCCACGCCGGGCTCCCACGGCAGCGGGGCGAGCGTGGCCAGGTCGGGAACGACGGCGATGTCGGGCAGCCCCGCGTCCAGGCCGCCGCTGATGTCGGCGGTGCCGCCGCGCGGGGTGGAGTGGTAGACGGCGCGGCAGAAGGCGAGGCCGTGACCGAGGGCGTCGGGCAGCGCCTCCAGCAGGACGTCGCGGGCGCGGTCGGTCCCGGTCAGGTCGGGGTAGGTCACGCGGACCACGTCGACGCCCCGCTCGGTCAGGCGGTCGATGTGCTGCTGCACCGGTCTCTCCTAGGGTCGTTTGACGCCAAACGTAACGGCCCCGTATTGGCTGCCGCAAGAGCTGTTGACCGATCGGCCTGGATGTTCATATTTTATTTGGAACCAAACGAGTTCCAGGAGGACCATCTTGGCCGGCGTCCGCGGCTACTTCCATCCCAAGACGGCCACGGGCCGCTCGTCCCTCGTCCCGGAGCCGCCCTGGCACTACTCCGGCGACCTGCTCACGATCGAGTACCGCACCGACCCCGGCCGGGTGCGTGAGCTGCTGCCCGAGCCGCTGGAACTCGCCGCCGAGGACCCGGGCGCGGTCGCGCTCATCTGGGCCGACTGGCAGTCCTGCGCCGCCTCCGGCGAGGAGCTCCTGGACCCGGTGCGCTCGCAGTACAAGGAGGCGTTCGCCGTCGTCCGGTGCTCCTACCGGGGGCGGACCTACTCCAGGTGCGTCTACATCTGGGTGGACAAGGACTTCGCCCTCGCCAGGGGGCTGCACCAGGGCTATCCGAAGAAGCTGGGGTCGATCCACCAGACCAGGCCGCACCCGTACGGCCCCGCGCCGCGCATCGAGGCGGGCGCCCGGTTCGGCGCGACGCTGGCCGCCGCCGACCGCCGCCTGGCCCAGGCCGTGGTGACCCTGCGTGAGCCGTCGCCGCACAACGGGTTCGTCAACGGACACCCCATGGCCCACCACCGCTGGCTGCCCGCCATCGGCAAGGGTGGGGGGCTGGCGCTCGACGAGCTGGTCGAGTCCGGCGCCGCCGCCTTCGAGGCCGGCCAGGCGTGGGCGGGCGACGCCGAGCTGGAGCTGTTCGACGCCCCCACCGAGGAGCTGTCCCGGCTGGCCGTCCGCGAGCCCATCGGCGCCTACTTCCGCCAGGTCGGCGTGGTGTGGGACGGCGGCACGCTGCTGGAATCCGGCACCTCCGGCGCGCACTAGCCCCTTGAGATTGGAAGCACCCGACATGTCCGAACAGATCACCGTCGCCGGGGTCACCGTCGACACCCGCCACTGGATCGGCGGCCGGCGCGTCGCCTCCGCGCGCACGTTCACCGACCTCTCGCCCATCGACGGCGCCGCGCTCGGCGAGATCGCCCGCGGCGGCCCCGACGAGGTGCACGCCGCCGTCACCGCCGCCCAGGACGCCTTCCCCGGCTGGGCCGCCACCCCGCGCGCCGGCCGGGCCGCCGTGCTGCGGGCCATCGCCGACGGCGTCGAGAAGCGGCTGGAGGAGCTGGCCGCCGTCGAGACCCGCGACAACGGCGCCCTGCTGCGCTCGCACCGCCGCGGCGTCATGCCGCGCGTGGCGCACAACTTCCGCTTCTTCGCCGACTGGCTGGAGGGCCTCGGCCACGACGACTTCGACACCCGCGGCCACGCCAACCACGTCTCCTGGGACCCGGCCGGCCCCTGCGCCCTGATCACGCCGTGGAACGCGCCGCTCATGCTGGCCACCTGGAAGATCGCCCCCGCGCTCGCCGCCGGGAACACGGTGGTGCTCAAGCCCGCCGAGTGGTCGCCGCTCACCGCCTCCCTGCTGGCCGACGTCGCCGCCGCGGCCGGGCTGCCGGACGGCGTCTTCAACGTCGTCCAGGGGTTCGGCGAGGAGGCCGGGCAGGCCCTGGTCGAGCACCACGGCGTGCGCCGCGTCAGCTTCACCGGCTCGGTGCCGACCGCGCGGCGCATCGCCCGCTCGGCCGCCGCCAACCTCACCCCGCTCAGCCTGGAGCTGGGCGGCAAGTCGCCGCTGCTGGTCTTCGCCGACGCCGACCTCGACCTCGCCGTTGCCCTGGCCGTCGAGCAGTACGACAACGCCGGGCAGGTCTGCCTGGCCGCCACCCGGCTGCTGGTCGAGGCGCCGATCGCCGAGGAGTTCGTCCGCCGATTCACCGAACGGGCCACGGCCCTGGTCCAGGGCGACCCGCGCGACGAGGCCACCGACGTCGGCCCCAACATCCACCCGCGCCAGGTGGAGAAGATCGACGGGTTCGTCCGGCGGGCCCTCGCGGCCGGGGCGCGCGCCGTCATCGGCGGCGAGCGCGGCGACGGCCTGTACTACCGGCCCACCCTGCTCACCGACGTGGCCCAGGACAGCGAGATCGTCCAGGAGGAGGTCTTCGGCCCGGTGCTCACGCTGCAGACGTTCGAGACCGAGGAGGAGGCCGTCCGGCTGGCCAACGACACCCGCTTCGGCCTGGCCGCCACCGTCGCGACCGGCGACCGCGAGCGCGCCCGCCGGGTCACCGAACGGCTGGTGGCGGGCACGGTGTGGGTCAACTGCTTCTTCGTGCGCGACCTGCGCGCGCCCTTCGGCGGCTCCCGCGAGTCCGGCGTCGGCCGCGAGGGCGGCACCTGGAGCTTCGACTTCTACTGCGACCTGAAGAACACCGTCACCGCGCCGAAGGGCTGGAACGACCATGGGTGAGATCGTCGGCGCGGGCCTGCTCGCGCACGTCCCCACCATCGTGCTGCCCGAGCCCACCCGGCTGGAGCTGAACGAGGGCAAGGAGATCACCCTCGTCACCGGCCTGCGCGAGCTGCGCCGGGACGTCTTCGAGCGCGACGACTACGACACCGTCGTGGTGCTGGACTCCCACTGGGCCACCACGGTCGAGTTCGTGGTCACCGCCCAGGCGCGCCGGGCCGGGCTGTACACCTCCGAGGAGCTGCCGCGCGGCATGTGCCGGATGCCGTACGACTTCCCCGGCGACCCCGAGCTGGCCCGCAACGTGGCCTCCTTCGCGGGCCGGCACGGCACCTGGATCACCCCCATCGACGACGAGTACCTGCCGATCTACTACGCCACCACCAACCTGTGGAAGTACCTCGGCGAGGGCCTGCCCGGCAAACGCTGGGTGAGCATCGGCGTCTGCCAGACCGGCGACATGGAGGACCACCTGCGGCTCGGCCGCGCGCTGGCCGACGGCGTCGCGGCCACCGACCGGCGGGTGCTGGTGATCGCCTCCGGCGCGCTGTCGCACACGTTCTGGCCGCTGCGCGAGCTGCGCGACCACGAGTCCAGCGACCCGCGGCACGTCTTCACCCCCGAGGCCCGCGCCGCCGACCTGCGGCGCATCGAATGGTTCCGGCAGGGCCGGCACGACGAGGTCCTGCGCACGATGCCGGAGTTCCGGACGTACAAGCCCGAGGCCCGCTTCCACCACTACGTCATGCTGGCCGGCGCCCTCGGCGAGGAGCGCTGCACGGCCCCCGCCCGCCAGTACGGCGAGTACGAGAACTCCGTCGGCACCGGCCAGGCCCTGCTCTGGTTCGACCGCCCGTCCGGCGGCTGGACCGCACCCCGACAGGAGAACGCCCATGCCTGAGTACCGCCGCGTCCTGCTCGACGGCGCCGTCACCGAGACCGTCCGCGACGGGGACGAGCTCGTCGCCGCGGACGGCCGCCGGATCGGCGCCGACGAGGCCGCGCACCTGCCGCCGGTCGTCCCCACGAAGATCATCGCGGTGCACCTGAACCACCGCAGCCGGGTCGAGGAGTTCCGGACCCGGCTGCCGGACGCGCCGACCTACTTCCACAAGCCCACCTCCTCGCTCAACTCCCACCGGGGCGCGGTCGTGCGGCCCGAGGGCTGCAAGTGGCTCAACTACGAGGGCGAGATCGCCATCGTCATCGGCCGGACCTGCCGCAACATCGCCCCCTCCGAGGCCGGCGCGCACATCGCGGGCTACACCGTGGCCAACGACTTCGGGCTGCACGACTTCCGCGACACCGACGCCGGCTCGATGCTGCGCGTCAAGGGCTCCGACACGCTCTGCCCGCTCGGCCCCGGCCTGGTGACCGGCTGGGACTTCCGCGGCAAACGCCTACGCACGTACGTCAACGGCGAGGTCGTCCAGGACGGCAACACCGACGAGATGACCTGGGACATGCACTACCTGGTCGCCGACATCGCCCGGACGATCACCCTCTTCCCCGGCGACGTGCTGCTGTCGGGCACCCCGGCGGGCTCGCGGCCCGTCCGGCCGGGGGACGTCGTCGAGGTCGAGGCCGAAGGGCTCGGCCGGCTGACCAACCACGTCGTGACCGGGCCGGTGCCGATCCGCTCCGACGTCGGCGCGCAGCCGACGGAGTCGGAGGAGGTGCGCTCGACCGCACTCGGCGGCGACTGGGAGTTCCGCGGCATCCGCCCACCACACCGCCCGTAGCGTCGGGGGCGGCGGCCCGCCGCTGGTGAGCCGCGGGGCGCCTGTGAGCGTCCGGGAGGCGGCGGCCCGTCGTCCCCCGGAGGCTCACAGGGGGTGGCTGAGGATGCGGCGGCCCTCGTCGCGGAAGCCGCGCCTGCCGTAGTAGGCGAACAGGTGGCTCACGTCGGCGCCGTTCGGGGCGATCACGATCTCCAGGGCCGTGCAGCCCTGGGCGGCGGCCCACCGGCGGCTGTCCTCGATCAGCCGCTCCGCCTCGCCCCGCCGCCGCGCCTCCGGCACGACGAACAGGTCCTCCAGCTCGGCGTACAGCCCCTGCTCCAGCCCGAACGTGGTCGTGGTGATGCCGAACGCGACCAGCCGGCCCTCGCCCCCGCCCCCGCCCTCGCTCTCGCTCACCGCGACCCGGACGCCGGGCGCGGCGATCAGCCTGGCGAGGTTGGCCTTCAGCGTCTGCGCCGGGGTGGTGAAGCCGTCCTCGGCGTAGAAGGCGACGGCGAGGTCGTGGAGTGCGGGCAGGTCCTCAGGGACGGCGGCGCGGATCATGACAGCCATGATGCCCCGACTCGCGGACGAGCGCGTCGAACAGGGCCTGCTGGGCCGGATCGCGATGGGCGGTGTCCTCGGGATGCCACTGCACGGCGGCGAACCAGCCGGGCGCGCCGTCGACCTCAAGGGCCTCCACCGTGCCGTCGGCGGCGTGCGCGGCGGGGGACAGGCCGTCGCCGAGCCGCTCGACCCGCTGGTGGTGGAAGCAGGACGCCTCCACCTTCGCCGTCCCGGCCGCCCGTTCCAGCAGGGTGCCGGGGCGCAGCGACACCGGGTGCACGACGTGCCGGTGGCCGCCCTCGGGGCCGCCCATGTCCTGCTCCAGCGTGCCCCCGAGGGCCACGTTGACGACCTGGAGGCCGCGGCAGATCGCCAGCGTGGGCAGCCCGGCGGCCAGGGCGTGGCGGGCCAGGGCCAGGTCGAAGGCGTCCTGGTCGTCGTCCACGTCGTAGACGTCCTGGTGGGTGTCGGGGGCGCCGTAGCGGTGGGGGGCGACGTCGCCGCCGCCGGGCAGGAGCAGGCCGTCGAACCTGGCCATCCGGGCCGCCGCGCCGTCCACGCCATCGGTGCCCGCCGGGTGGATGGTCGCCGGTTCGCCGCCCGCCCGCCACACGGCCTCCACCAGGGCGCGGGCGCTCACCTCGGCGGCATAGCGCAGGGCCGAGGCGGTGGCGGAGAAGCGGGCGGGGATCGCGATCAGCGGTCTCACAGCTGGATCCAGGTGGTCTTGAGCTCGGTGTACTTCTCCAGCGCGTGCGCCGACTTGTCGCGGCCGTTGCCCGACTGCCGCATGCCGCCGAAGGGCACGGTCAGGTCGCCCTCCTCGTAGCAGTTGACCCAGACGGTGCCCGCCCTCAGCGCGCGGGCGACGCGGTGCGCGGTGCCCAGGTCGGAGGTCCACAGGCCGGCCGCGAGGCCGTACTCGGTGTCGTTGGCCAGGCGGACGGCCTCCTCGACGTCGTCGAAGGCCAGCACGGACAGCACCGGGCCGAAGATCTCCTCCCTGGCCAGCCGGGAGCCGGGGTCCACCCGGTCGAAGACGGTGGGTTCGAGGTAGGCGCCGCCGGTGCCGGCCAGGATCCGGCCGCCGCCCGTACGCAGCCGCGCGCCCTCGGCGAGACCGGCCTCGACGTGGCCGCGCACCCGTTCCAGATGGGCCTCGCCGACCAGGGCGCCCATCTCCGTGGCCGGGTCGAGCGGGTCGCCGACGCGCAGCGCGCGGGCGCGGGCGATCACGGCCTCCGTCACCCGGTCGGCCACCGACCGGTGGACCAGCAGGCGGGACGGCGCGGTGCACATCTCGCCCTGGTTGAAGAAGATGCCCCAGGCGGCGGTGGCCGCGGCGGCCTCCAGGTCGGGGGCGTCGGGAAGGATGATGTTGGGCGACTTGCCGCCCAGCTCCAGCCACACGCGCTTGAGGTTGGAGTCGGCCGAGTAACGCAGGAAGTGCCGTCCGACGGCGGTGGAGCCGGTGAAGGCCAGCACGTCCACGCCGGGGTGCAGGCCGAGCGCCCGCCCGGCGGTGGGGCCGTCGCCGGCGACCACGTTGAGCACGCCCGGCGGCAGCCCCGCCTCGGTGGCCAGCCGTCCCAGCTCCAGGGCCGACAGCGGCGACAGCTCCGACGGCTTCAGCACGACCGTGCACCCCGCGGCCAGGGCGGGGGCCACCTTCCACGAGGCCAGCGTGAGCGGGAAGTTCCACGGCACGACCGCGCCGACGACCCCGGCGGGCTCGCGGGTGACCAGGGCGAGGGCGTCGGCGGGCACGTGCGGGGCCTCGTCGGCCAGCTTGCCGGCCAGCTCGCCGTACCAGCGGAAGGTGGTGATCGCGGCGCGCAGCTCGATGTCGTGCGCGTCGGTGATCGGCTTGCCCATCTCCAGGCTGACGAGCAGCGCCAGGTGCTCGCGCCGCTCCTCGATCAGGGACGCCAGCCGCACCAGCGCCCGCCCGCGCTCGGCGGGCGCCATCCGCGGCCACGGCCCGGAGTCGAACGCCCGCCGCGCCGCCGACACCGCGAGCCCGACCTCCGCCTCGCCGCCGTCGGCCACCTCGGCCAGCACCCGGCCGTCGCGCGGCGAGCGCACCGTGAAGGACGCGCCGCCGGGCTCGTCGGCGCCGTCGATGTGGTGCGCGGACGGCCGCGCGACCGCCGCGGCCCGGCTCAGCCATTCCTCGTGGGTCACGACGCGCCCCGCTCCCCGGCGGCCACCGCTTGTTCGGTGACGAACGTCTGGTCGAGCGTCGGCATGTCGCCGTTGACCGGCATCGTCGGCCCTTCTGTCGCGGACGGGTGCTCCGAAAATGTACGGTCCCAAACGATTAGTCGTCAATGGCCCGCCGCCGCGTGCGGGGAACCCGGCCCGGTGGCCCGCTCGTTGGCCGGTCGTCACTCCGAGTCCGTGGAGGATCCTTGTTACGACTCGCCTGCCTCGCGCTCGTCGCCGTCCTGGCCACCGGCTGCACCGTCGCCGACACCGGCCCGCCGGCCGCGCCGGAGGAGACCGAAGAGGTCATCGACGACGAGCCCGACGGCGAGTCCGACGCCGCGGCGCAGGACGCGTCCGCCCGCATCGCCGTCTGCGTGGACACCGGCACGCAGGCCAGGGCCGACTACCGCCCGTGCGAGGACGAGCGCCGGGGCTACGCCTGGTACTTCTACGCCGGCGACGCCACCGTCCCCGCGGTGGGCGAGCGGGCCGACGGCGGCACCTACGAGGACCCCGGGGACGACGAGCTCACCAAGGCGTCGCCGCAGGGCGGCCCCGGCGCGGAGACCGCCATCGAGACGCCCTCGGAGTGGGTCGAGGTGTGCGTCGCGAAGCCGTCCCGGCGGCGCGTGGTCAACAACTTCTGCGAGGACCGGCAGGGCGGCTACGGCTGGTACTACATCGCCATCGACGGCCGCGTGCCGCCCGTCGGAGAACGGGCCGACAACGGCGCCTTCAGGTTCTACGGCGGCGACAGCTACCGGGCCCGCGAGTCGGGCGGCGACGCGGCGGACGCCGCGATCGGCTACGAGGAGACCGTCGAGGAGTAGGGCCCACCGGCCGCGGGGGCGAGGGGCGAGGGCCGGGACGCGCCCGGCTACCTGGGGCCGCCGGAGAGCCGGCGGGCGTTGTGGACGACCTTCGGCGGCCGGCCGCCGAACAGCTCGCTGACCGTGACGAACCGGTAGCCGCGGGCGGACAGGCCCTTCAGCACCCGCGGGAGGGCCTTGACCGTGGTCGGGTGGATGTCGTGGAACAGGATGACGCTGCCGGGGCGGACCCGCTTGAGCGAGACGCGGGCCACCCTGGCGCTGTCGCGGTAGCGCCAGTCGAGGGTGTCCACGCTCCACAGGACCAGCGGCCGGTGCGCCTGCCGCCGCACGTCGCCGTCCGTCGCGCCGTACGGGGGACGCACCAGGCCGGGCACGACGCCCGCGGCCGACTTCACGGCCTGGTCGGTGCGGGCGAGCTGGGACCTGATCGCGGCCGGCGACAGCCGGGTCAGGTCGGGGTGGGACCAGGTGTGGTTGCCCAGCTCGTGCCCCGCCTCGGCCGTGCGCCGCACCACGTCGGGGTGGACGCCGACGTTCTGTCCGACGACGAAGAACGTGGCGTGGGCCTGGTACTTCGCCAGGTGACGCAGCAGCGTCCCGGTGTAGGGCCCCGGGCCGTCGTCGAAGGTGAGCGCCACGCACTTGACCTTGCGGCAGTCGGGCTTGCCCGCCTCGGCGGGCTCGGCGGGTTCGGCGGGCCCCGTGGGCTCGGCGGTCTCGGTGGGCTCGGCGGACGGCCCGGTCCGGTCCGGCTTGTGTCCGGGCTTGTTGTCCTGCTTGTGGTCCTGCTTGTGGTCGGGCTTCGGCTCGGGGGAGGCCGACGGCGCCGGGTGGGTGGGGGAGGGCGTGGGATGGGCCGGGGTGGCCCCCGTGAGCGCGGTCGTGACGGCCAGTGTCGCCGCGGTCATCCCGATACCGGACAGGTACCGCTTCATGCCGCCGTTCATGACGTTCCCCCTCATGCACCACCCCCGGTGCGTCATCCCCTGAGAGCGGCCCAGAAGGACCGTTCCAGAGAGTTGGACACCAGATCCGCCCGCAAGGTTCGCAAGAGTGGTCATCGGCGGATGAAGGTTTCTCCCATGCTCATTGGGCAGAAGTGTCCGCACGTGACAGCACAGACCGTTCAATGAAGAAGTTGACGCCTTGTCAGGCACGGGAGGCATCGAGGATGCGGAACGGCCGGACCAGTACGACGCTCGCCCTCGCGGGGCTCCTGCTCGCCGGATGCGCCTCCGGCGGCGGCGCCCAGCCGCCGGGCGGCCCGCGGCAGGCCGAGGGCCCGGTGGCCAAGCTCGCGATCACCCCGGCGGACGGCACCGAGAAGGTCGCCCCCGACACCGGGATCAGCGTGCGGGTCACCGGCGGCAAGGTCACCAAGGTGACCGTCGCCGACGCCAAGGGACGTCAGGTGACCGGCTCGACGGCGGCCGACGGCACCTGGCGGCCACGGTGGCCGCTGCGCCCGGCGACGTCGTACACGGTGAGCGCGCAGGCCACCGGCACCGACGGCAAGGCCGTCACCGGGCGGTCGTCCTTCACCACGCTCAAGCCCAGGCGGGCCCTGCGGAGCGGCATGTCGCCGCTGGACGGCGAGAAGGTCGGCGTCGGGATGCCGGTCCAGCTCCTGCTGTCCCACCCGGTCACCTCCAGGCAGGCCCGCGCGGCGGTCGAGCGCTCGCTGGTGGTGGAGATGTCCGAGCCGGTCGAAGGCGCGTGGAGCTGGGTGAGCGACCGCGAGGTGCAGTTCCGGCCGCGCGAGTACTGGCCGGTGGGGGAGAAGGTCAAGGTCGTCGCCCACCTGGCCGGGCTGCGCGCGGGCGAGGACCTGTGGGGGACCAGGGACCGCAGCCTGTCCTTCACCGTCGGCCCCCGGCACGTCACCAAGGTGGACGCCGACCGCCACCGGGCCGTCGTCACCGCGGACGGCAAGGTCGTCCGGACGATCCCCGTCAGCCTGGGCAAACCCGGCGACGACAGCTACTCCGGCACCATGATCGCTCAGGAGAAGGCCGCGGAGACCGTCATGGACTCGGCCACCATCGGGGAGCCGGGCGAGTACCGGATCAAGACCAAGTGGAACGTCCGGATGACCTACAGCGGCACCTTCTTCCACGCCGCGCCCTGGTCCACCGGCGCGCAGGGCAACTCCAACGTCAGCCACGGCTGCGTCAACGCCAGCCCCGCCGACGCCCGCTGGTTCTACGACTTCACCCAGCGCGGCGACGTCATCCAGGTCACGGGCACCTCGCGCAAGCTGCGATTCGGCAACGGCCCGACCCCGTGGGCCAAGTCGTGGACGGAATGGCTCGCCGGCAGCGCCACGGGCAAACCCGTGACCGGCTAGACCGTCATCTGACTGCAGGACCTGCGCGAACATCAGAATGTCGCCTTGCCCGCGGGGGCCCGCACCACGATCATGTCGCCAATGGACGCCGACGTACCCCTGGACTACTACCTGATCTACGCCGCCGACCGTGGCCGCGGAACACTTCCCCTGGGCATCCTGGTCGAGGAGTTCGTGCTCTGCGACGACTACACCGCCGCGGGCATCGACTGCGCGGAATGGACCGCCGAGTGCGGCGAGTGGCGCGAGTCACCCGGATCCAGCCGGGCCATCCGCGCCGACCCCGCGCTGCGCGACCGGGTGCTGCCCGTGACCCGGCGCGACGCCCGCGAGACCTACTCGATGCTCGGCGGCGGCGCGCTGCCGGAGGAGGCCGAGCTGCGGGCCTTCTTCCAGTACCGCCAGGCGCTTCCCGCCGCGGCCCCGCTCGACCTGGGCGGCTCCCCTTCGGCGCAGACCCGGCGCTACCGCATCCTGTTCGCGGGCGAGCTCGGCGAGCGCGGCCTGGCGAACGTCAGCACGGTCCTGCGCCTGGAGCCGCCGCGGGAGAACCCGCGGGCCAGGATCGCCGGCACCGCCACGGCGACCGCCGCCGGACACACCTTCACCTGGGAGCTGCGGCGCATCGGCCCCGGCATCGCCTGGTGCCTGGACGTCACCGTACGCCTGAGCGCCGGCCCGCTGGCCGCCATCGGCGCCCTGCTCCACCACCACCGGCAGGCGATCCGCGGCCAGGGCCTGATCCCGGTCACGATCGAACGCTTCGCCTGACCCCGGACAGCGGGGAAGTCGCCTGGTGCGTGACCGGTCAGGGAAGGGCCGGGGACGGCGTTCGCGTGGCGTGTGGCCGGTCAGGACGACCGGCCACCGCCGCGCCCTTACGTGGGGGCCGGTGCCGTGATCATCGGCCGCCGGGGCGGCGCGGCGCGGGCGTGCTGTTGTCGAACGCGGCGAACACCTCGTCCTCCGGCGCCGATTGGAGCAGTTCGAGCAGCTCCATGGCGATGACGGAGTTGCCGAGTTCCGCCGGCCGCGCGGGTGCGAGCACGGACAGGTCGACGAGGTCCTGGTGGTGGGTGACGATCCGCGGTGCCATGGCTGCTCCTTCATCGGCTCCGGCCTGCCCGTGGCGTTCCTGGTGCGAGGCGAAGTGCTCGACAGGCAGGTCTCACATTGACGGACTTTCGCCGGCCCGCCAATGCCCTTCCGGCCCACCGCCGTGCCGAACGGATGATCCGGCGTGCCGCAAGGCCGGGCAGTGCCTCGCTGACCAGGCGCGTCACGCCCGTCGTGCCGTCTGTGGAAAAGGCATTCCCATCCGGCATGGTCTCCTTTTCATGTATAGCCAGTAGGAAATGTTGACTTAGCGTCCGGGGTTCCGTAGCTTCGTACGCATGAGCCAGGGCCTCTACCTGACCCGGCGCCCGCACGTGGACCACGGCCACGTCGCCAGCGCGCAGTGTCGCTGATCACGCACCTCCGGCAGACCTCCCTACCCCCTGCGCAGTTCTCCCCAGAGGAACTCATCGTGATCAACATCAGACGTGCACTCCTCGCCGTGCTGCTCGCCACCGTGACCGTCGGCTGCGGCGCGGCCGAGGGCTCGGCGAAACCCGGCGAACCGGAGGTGAAGGAGCTCCGCTACCAGGGCAGCACGGGCACCGTCACCTTCCCCGAACTGGCCGCGGAGCTCGGCTACCTCGGCGACGTCAAGCTCAAGTGGGTGGGCAACACCACCTCGGGGCCGCAGGACATCCAGTCCGCGGCCACCGGCCAGACCGACTTCGGCGGCGCCTTCGACGGCGCCGTCATCAAGCTCAAGGCGGCCAAGGCCCCGATCAAGGCGGTGATCGGCTACTACGGCTCGGACGAGAAGTCGTTCAACGGCTACTACGTCAAGGACGACAGCCCCATCAGAACCGCCCGCGACCTCATCGGCAAGAAGATCGGCGTCAACACCCTCGGCGCCCACCACGAGGCCGTCATCAAGGAGTACCTCAAGCGTCAGGGGCTGACCCCGGCCGAGATCGAGCAGGTCCAGCTCGTGGTCATCCCGCCGGTCAACACCGAGCAGGCGCTGCGGCAGGGGCAGCTCGACGTCGGCACGCTCGGCGGCGTGCTCAAGGACAAGGCGCTCGAACGCGGCGGGCTGCGTCCGCTGTTCACCGACGTCGAGCTGTTCGGGCCGTTCACGGCCGGGTCCGTCGTGCTGCGCGAGGACTTCATCGCCAGGAACCCCGGCACCGTTCGGACCTTCGTCGCCGGCTTCGCCAAGGCCATCGCCTGGGCGCAGACCCACCCGCGCGAGGAGGTCGTCGCCAAGTTCCAGCAGATCATCGCCAAGCGCGGGCGCAACGAGAGCACCGACGTCGTGCAGCTCTGGAAGAGCACCGGCATCGCGGGCAGGGGCGGCGTCATCGACAGCCGGGAGTTCCAGCGGTGGATCGACTGGCTCCAGCGCGAGGGCGAGATCCGTCCTGGCCAGGTCAAGGCCACCGACCTCTACACCAACGAGTTCAACCCCTACGCGAACGGGAGCGGCTCATGACCGCCACGATCGGCGAGACCGGCGTCCAGACCAAGATCGGCATCCGGAACGTCTCCAAGGAGTTCACGGTCAGGGACGCGGGCGAGCCGTTCACCGCCCTGTCCGGGATCGAGCTGGACGTCCGCGAAGGGGAGTTCCTCACGCTCGTCGGGCCCAGCGGCTGCGGCAAGTCCACCCTCCTCGACCTGGTCGCGGGCCTCACCGAGCCGACGTCGGGCCAGATCGTGGTCAACGGCGCGCCCGTCACCGGGCCCGGCCTCGACCGGGGGATCGTCTTCCAGCAGTACGCGCTGTTCCCCTGGCGGACCGCGCTGGCCAACGTGGCCTTCGGGCTGGAGGCCAAGGGCGTGCCCAGGGCCGAGCGTACGGAACGGGCGCGGCGGCACCTGGAACTGGTCGGACTGTCCGGCTTCGAGGACCGCTACCCGCACGAACTGTCGGGCGGCATGCGCCAGCGCGTCGCCATCGCCCGCAGCCTGGCCTTCGACCCCGACGTCCTGCTGATGGACGAGCCGTTCGCCGCGCTCGACGCGCAGACCCGCGAGTCGCTCCAGGAGGAGCTGCTGCGCATCTGGCAGCACACCCGCAAGACCGTCGTGTTCATCACGCACGGCATCGACGAGGCCGTCTACCTGGGGCAACGCGTCGCCGTGATGACCTCCAGACCGGGCCGGATCAAGGAGATCATCGAGGTGGACTTCGACTCGCGCGAGGGCGACCTGCGGGCCGACCCGCGCTTCGGCGAGTACCGGCACCACGTGTGGGGGCTGCTGCGCGACGAGGTCGCCGCGGCGCAGGTGCAGGAGCGGAAGGCGGCCATCCGGCATGACTGACGCCCGCGCCGACGAACGGACGCGTCCCGAGGGCGACGTCCACTGGTACGACCTCCCCGACGACGACCCCGACCCCGCCACCCGGGACGAACCCGCCGCTGTCCTGCCCGCCGCTGTCCGGCCCACCGCTGTCCTGCCCGCCGCTGTACGGCCCACCGAGGGGGAGGACCGGAAGGCGGCGTCGGCCGGGACGAGCCGGAAGACGGCCCCGGCCGGGACGAGCCGGAAGGCGGCGACGTGGCGGCGGGCGGGCGGGCCGGCGCGGCGGGCGGTGCGGAACTCGGCCGCGATCCTGCTGCTCCTGGCCGCTTGGGAGGTGCTGCCCCGCCTCGGCGTGGTGGACCCCGTGTTCGTGCCCCCGTTGTCGGAGAGCCTGGCCGCCGGCGCGGACCTGCTGCTCACGGGCCGGCTCCCGGAGCACCTGGGGGCGTCGCTGGCGCGCTCGCTGTCCGGGTTCGGCCTGGCGATCGTGCTGGCCATCCCGCTCGGGCTGCTGATCGGCTGGTACAAGCCCGTCGCCGACTTCCTCACCCCGCTGCTGGAGGTGTTCCGCAACACCTCGGCGGTCGCGCTGCTGCCGGTCTTCACGCTCATCCTCGGCATCGGCGAGACGACGAAGGTGGCGTTCGTCCTGTACGCCTGCTCCTGGCCCATCCTGCTCAACACCGTCAGCGGCGTGAAGACCGTCGAACCCCTGCTGATCAAGTCGGCCCGGTCGATGGGCCTCGGCCCGGTGCGGCTGTTCCAGAAGGTGGTCCTGCCGGCCGCCGTGCCCACCATCTTCACGGGGGTGCGCCTGGCGGGCGCGTACTCGATCCTCGTGCTGCTGTTCGCCGAGATGGTCGGCGCCAAGGCCGGGCTCGGGTACCTCATCCTCGACGCCCAGTCCAGCTTCCGCATCCCCGACATGTACGCCGGCATCATCACGATCTCCGTGGTCGGCCTGCTGTTCAACCTGCTCCTGATCGGCGTCGAGCGCCGCTTCTCCACCTGGAGGACCACGTGACGAGAAAGCTCCACCTGAACGCCTTCCTCATGGGCGTCGGCCATCACGAGGCCGCCTGGCGGCACCCCCGCACCGAGCCGAGCCGCCTGACCGACGTCCGCCACTACCAGGAGCTGGCCAGGATCGCCGAGCGCGGCAAGCTCGACTCGCTCTTCCTCGCCGACGGCGTGGCGCTGCAGGGCGACGTCCGGCACAACGCGCTCGGCGGGCTGGAGCCGCTCACGCTGCTGGCCGCGCTGGCCTCGGTGACCGACCACATCGGCCTGATCGCGACCGTCTCCACGACGTACAACGAGCCCTTCCACGTGGCGCGCAAGTTCGCCTCCCTCGACCACATCAGCGGCGGCCGGGCCGGCTGGAACATCGTCACCTCCGCCAGCGAGGCCGAGGCGCTCAACTTCGGCGTCGAACGCCCCACGCACGCCGCCCGCTACGCCAGGGCGGACGAGTTCCTGGAGGTCGTCGGCAAGCTCTGGGACAGCTGGGAGGACGACGCCATCCTGGGCGACCGCACCGGCGGCCGCTACGCCGACACCGGCAAGATCCATCCCGTCGAGCACATCGGCCGCCACTTCGCCGTCCGGGGGCCGTTGAACACCTCCCGTTCCCCGCAGGGCCGTCCGCTGCTGGTGCAGGCCGGGTCGTCGGAGGACGGCAAGGAGTTCGCCGCCCGGCACGCCGAGGCCGTCTTCACCGCCCAGCAGACCCTGGAGGAGGGCCAGGAGTTCTACAGCGACCTCAAGCGACGGGTGGCCGCCCACGGCAGGCAGCCCGGCGACGTGCTCGTCCTGCCCGGCATCTCGCCGATCATCGGCTCGACCGAACGGGAGGCGCTGCACCTGGAGAAGGAGCTCGAAGACCTGATCATCCCCGCCTACGGCCTGGCCCAGCTCTCCCACCTGACCGGCATCGAGCTGTCCGAGGACGACCTCGACCGGCCGCTGCCGGACGTGGCCGTCGAGACCGAGGGCGCGCAGAGCCGGCGCAAGCTCGTCATCGACCTGGCCAGGCGGGAACGCCTGACGGTCAGGCAACTGCTCAACCGGCTGGCCGGCGGCCGCGGCCACCGCGTGGTCGCCGGGACGCCCGAGCAGATCGCCGACCAGCTCCAGGAGTGGTTCTTCACCGGGGCCGCCGACGGCTTCAACATCATGCCGCCGCTGCTCCCGTCGGGACTGTCCGACTTCGTGGACCACGTCGTGCCGGAGTTGCAGGTCAGGGGCCTGTTCCGGTACGAGTACGAGGGCCGTACCCTCCGCGACAACTACGGCCTGACCCGGCCCGTCTCCCGGTACGCCGCCGGGCTGGCGGCGGCGGTGGCCGGATGAGCGTCGTCGCGCTGGTCGGCAACCCCCGCGAGGGCTCCAGGACGCGGACCGTGGCCGTGGAGGCCGCCGAGGCCGTCGCGCGGCGGCTCGGCCTCCCGGGCGCGCACGACGTGATCGACCTGTCGGCGCTCGGGCCGCACCTGCTCGCCCCCGGGCCCACGCCCGGTGTAGAGGTGGCGCTGGAGCTGGTCGCCGAGGCACGGGTGCTGGTGGTGGCCAGCCCCACCTACAAGGGCACGTACACCGGGCTGCTGAAGGCGTTCCTCGACCGGTTGCGGCCGGAGGCGCTGGCCGGGGTGGTGGCGTTGCCGCTGCTGGTCATGGGGGATCCGAAGCACGCGCTGGCGGTCGAGGTGCACCTGCGTCCGCTGCTGGTGGAGCTCGGCGCGACCGTGCCGACACCAGGGCTCGCGGTGCTGGAGTCGCAGCTGCCCGTGCTGGAGGAGCTGCTGGGCCGCTGGGCGGAGCGGGTCGCGCCGCAGGTGGCCGCGGCCCTCGCGGTCGGCCATCCGGCCACCGCCTGAACGACGGCGGGCCGCCTGAAGCACGGCGGGTCGGCTGAAGGACCGCGGTGCCATTCGCCTGGGGGCGGGGGTGCCGCGTGGGTAGCGGGCGGGCGGGGGTGCGGGGTCAACGCCAGTCGCCGGACTGGAGCGCCCCCGCCGCCTGCGGTCCCATCGTGACCAGGCCGCCGTCCACGAACACCGACGACCCGGTCATGTACGAGGCGGCCGGCGAGGCCAGGAAGGCGATGACCGCGGCGACCTCCCGGGCGTCGCCCGGCCGCGGGATCGGGTACCCCGGACGGCTCCCGGCCCGCGGCGGCCGGTCCTCCTGCCCGGTCATCGGAGTGGCGATCTCGCCGGGCGCGACCGTGTTGACCGTGATGCCGTGCGCGGCCAGCTCCAGCGCCAGCACCCGGCTGAGCAGCTTCAACCCGCCCTTGGCCGCGCAGTACGGCCCCGCCCCCACCCTCGGGTACTCCTCGTGCACGCTGGTGACGTTCACGATCCGGCCGCCGCGCCCCTCGGCGACCATCCGCCGCGCCGCCCGCTGCGCGCACAGGAACGGCCCGTCCAGGTCCACCGACAACACCGAACGCCAGCGCTCGTAGTCCATGTCGAGCAGCGGCTCCGACGACCCGGTGCCGGCGTTGTTGACCAGCACGCCGAGCCCGCCCAGATCCCCGGCCAGCTCGTCGACGACGTGCGCGGCGCGGACCGGGTCGGTCAGGTCGTGGCGGCGCACGGCCGCCGCCTTGCCCGCGTCCCGTACCAGCGCGGCGGTCTCCCGTGCGCCGTCCTCGTCCTCGTGGTAGGTGATCCCCACGTCGAACCCGTGCTCGGCCAGCAGCACGGCGGTGGCCCTGCCGATGCCGGAGTCGGCGCCCGTCACAATGGCGACCCGGTCGTAGGTGTCGGTCATGCCCTCTCCCTGCCCACCTCCGGCCCCCTGACGCGCCCGCCTCACCGCGTCAGGCCGAGCTCCGTCAGCACCGAGCGGACCTTGGCCACCATCTCGGGCTTGTCCCGCCCGAGCCGCAGATCTCGCAGGGCGAGCACGCCGCGCAGCCGGGGCGCGTCCAGCTTGAGGTGTCCCAGGACGATGTCGAGGAAGGCGGTCGCATCCTTGTCGGCATAGGGGGCGAACGCCTGGCTCAGCAGGATGCAGTCGGCGTAGGCGCCGGCCAGTTCGGCCGGGTCGCCGCCGCGGCTGGACAGCAGCCACAGGCGGAGCAGGGCATGAGCGGGCGACATCGCGCGGTCGGGCCAGTAGCCGGCGACGGTCATCAGCGAGCGGCTCAGCTCGGCCGTGAGCGGCGCCAGGGCGTGGACGAGCAGCTCTTCCTCGTAACCGCAGATGAAGTGGAAGTGGCGGGCGGCCGCCATGAACTCCTCGTGCATCCAGGAGGACTGTCCGCGGGTCTCGTGATCCGGCCCCCTCTCGAAGGTCCAGTAGAGGTCGACCAGCGGCGGGGTGGATCCTCTGCTGCCCACCCACCTGAGGAGCAGGGTGCGTTCGCCGTCCTGCCACGACCGCTGGACCTCCACGTGGCGGACCAGGTTCGTCCAGGCGTTGTAGGCGATCTGGGACCGCCACAGCCGGGCGATGCTCCGCCACCTGCTCACCACCGAGACCGGGGTGCCCGCCGTGACCGGCGGCGCGGGGAACAGCTCCTCGCCGGTGACCTCGTCACAGGCGAGGGTCAGCAGGACGAGCAGGTTGAGGCTGTAGGTGGCGAACTGCATGGGGGCGGTGCGCAGCTCGCGGACGCGGCCGGGCAGGTACGAGCCGAAGGTCAGGGAGCTGCGGAAGTACAGCGCGTCGTGAAACAGGGCCAGCAGGGTGCGCTTGAGCATGTCCCGCGAATCGCGGCTCAGCCCGCGGATCAGGTCCTGAAGGAACTCCAGCACCGATTCCCTGGATGACAGCGGGTTGTGGCAGAGCAGCGCGTGCAGGAAATCGTCGTTCGGGCGGTTGCGCCGGGCGTGCCCGGTGTCCAGTTCCGCCGCGGCCACCAGGTCCTCGACCTCGTGGGTGGTGAGCCGGGCGACCAGATACTCGCCGAAGGTGGAGTGCAGGAACTCGTAGGTCTTCCGCTGCTGGTCGTCCTGCGTCGCCTGCGATTCGTGCACGAAGAAGAAGCGCCCTACGACGAGCTGGGCGGGGTTCAACGGCGTCCGGAACTCGCCGGCCTGGCTGCTCTCCTCGGCGAGCAGGTGGAGCAGGTCTCCCTTGAGGTCCTCCTCGGTCGCCCACTGGCTGTTGCGGTTGAACATGGCGAACGCCACGACCGACAGCCGCAGCAGCTCCCGGTCCACGGAACGCTCCAGCGCCTGCTCCGACAGCGCGTCGCCGGACTTGCGGACCTCCCTGCGGGCGAACCTGACGAGCAGCCGTTCGTAGAGCTGTGCCCGGTCCAGTCTGCCCAGCTCGTGACGCAGGGGGTTGCCGTCCATGTCGTAGAGCGCGAGCATCAGCAGGAGGAGCGGCTGGGAGGCGAGTTCGCCGAGCCCGGCGACGGTGGACAGCTCCAGCGGGAAGAGGGAGTGGTCGCTGAAATACCGGGCGTTCAACCGGTTCCACATGTCCAGCCACCGCTTGACCTGGGTCTCGTTGAACGGTTCCAGGTGGATCACCACGGTCTCCCGCGGCAGGCGGGCCCGGTCGGCCACCACGGTACGGCTCGTGACGATCACCGCGGTGGGCCTTCCCTGGGCAGCCTCGCGCTCCTGGAACGCGGCCACCTTCTCCAGGTAGTTCGTGTTGCTCACGCCCGTCGCCTGGAGCAGCTCGTCGAAGCCGTCCAGGATGACCACGCCGACGATGTTCGCGGCCCCGGCGTACAGCGCGGGCCATCGCACGTTCTCGCCCGTGGCCTGCCGGATGGCGTGCTCGATCTGCGTCTGCAGGTCCTGCTCGGCGGGCGCCTCCCGGAGCGGGACGCGGACGACGGCGAACTGCTCCGGCGGCAGCCTGGCTGCCAGGATCTTGGTCAGGACGGACTTCCCCGCACCGGGCTGCCCCAGCACCAGCAGCGGGAGCTGGGTGGCGCTCGGATGCGTGAGGTAGCCGAAGAGCAACGTGCGCAGGTCGTTCTCCAGAGGACGGTCCCGCCACCAGCTCCACTCGGCCGGCCGGGACGAGCCGGTCACGACCGCCCGGCGGAAGCACGGGCTGATGTACGCCTGGTCGAGTGTGGGCATGGTCATGTCGTCGGGCAGGTCGGCGCTGGAGATGACGGGCTGGTTCAACGCCGTCCGGTAGTGCTGCGAGAGCGCGTCGCGGATGCCGCCGGGCACGGCTCCCGACACGACCGATTCGAGCAGTCGGCGCAGATCGCGCAGACCGGTGTCGAGCGATCCGATGACGGTACGGGTGGCCTGGTGGTCGACGCGGGCCGCCCAGTACGCGATCTCGGGCACCTCGGTGCACAGGCGGTGGAACAGCTCGGCGTACTGGCGGCGCGCCGCCTGCGGCACGCCGTCGGTCAGCCAGCGTTCGGCCTGCTCGCGCTGGGCCTCGGTCATGGACTCCCACATGCGCAGCCCGCGCAGGAACGTCAGCAGCCGGGCGGACAACAGCCGGTAGTAGTCGTCCAGAGCCTTCTCGACCTGCTCGTACGGCTGCGTCGGTCCTGGGCAGGGAAGTTGGACGTGCAGGAGGTGCTCGACCAGGTCGCCCAGCCGGTTCCCGGTCACGTCCGAGGCGCCCGCTATGATCACCTGCTCCGACCTGAGCATGCGCAGCTTCCCGGCGCCGAAGTGCTCCTCCCCCTGCCGGACGGCCTCGAAGAACGCGGTGACGACGATGACGGCGTGGGCGGCGGCGATCCGTTGGGTGCGCTGGTATCTGCCGAGGCCGGAGAAGCGGTCGTGGAGTGCCGTGCCGAGCTGTCCGCTCACGCGGGCGAGCTCTCCCTCGACGTCGAACAGGCTGACCACCAGCTCGCCCGTCGGGCCGGTCGCGCTGAGCAACAGCCCTCCGACCAGGCGGTCGAGCGCCTTGACCAGTTTCCCCTCGCCGCCCAGCACTTTCACGGCATCCGAATAGTTGAACCACCCTACGGTCACACAAGACCTACACCACATCGGAGGATGAGCCGTCTACGGTTGTGTTACTGATGTGACCATATGGTTAGACGTCGGACGAATCAATATTTGATCCGTTTATCCGGATTAAAGCGGCATGGGAATTAATGTCGATTAAGTTGTGGAATGACGTATTTGGTCCGCATCGGCGAGGTGTTGGTTCCCCGCCGATTCCGGACCCGGTCCCTAGCGGTCGCCGACCAGGGGCGGCGGCGGGGTGCTGTTGTCGAACTTCCTGCAGTCCTCCGCCTGGCGGGGCTCCTCCAGTAGCTCCCGGACGGTCAGGCCGATGGGGGAGTCGCCGAGCCTGTCAAGGTCGGACACGATGGAGAGCGCGTCGATCAGGTCGCTCTGCTGCGGTGCCATGGCCATCTCCTCTGCTGGTCGACACTCGCCGCCTCGCGAGGCGTGAGCGGCGCGGAACACCGGCTCCGAAGTTTCGCGAGAACGTTGATCTGGAAGGTACTGTCTGCGTGCCGGCATTATCGTTGCCCTATTATAGCTGTCCGGAAAACAGCTAACAGTGCTGACCGTAATGACCGGCGTGCATGAAACCTGTACGCTAATCAGCATAATGTCGGCCATCTCCATCTTGCCCCTGCCACCAGTGCGGTAATCCCTCACTGGGACTCGCGGACGGGAGGCGATAACGCGTGACGGATTCACCGGAGTCGGTGGCGTGGGGGACCACGGGCCCGTATCCCGCGGTCTGGAAGGTCCCGCCGCGGAACCAGAACTTCACCGGGCGTGAAGAGCTGCTCGACAGGCTGCGCAGCGGGATCGTGGGCCAGGTCACCGCGGTGGTGGCACACGCCCCCAACCTGCCGCAAGGCCCGCGCGCCCTGCACGGCCTGGGCGGTGTCGGCAAGACCCAGATGGCCATCGAGTACGCCTACCGCTTCCGCGACCAGTACGACCTCGTCTGGTGGATCCCCGCGGACCAGCCGGGCCTCGTGCGATCGAACCTGGCGCAGCTCGCGCCGCGGCTGGGCGTGCCGGGATCCACCATGACCAGCACGGAGGACGCCGCCGACGCCGTGATCGAGAGATTGCGCAGCGGGGAGCCGTACGAGCGGTGGCTGCTGATCTTCGACAACGCCGACGAGCCCGAAGACCTCCAGCCGAACATTCCCCCCGGCCCCGGGCACGTGCTCATCACCTCGCGCAACCACCGGTGGGAGGGCGTGGTCGGCACGGTCGCCGTCGACGTGTTCAGCCGCGAGGAGAGCATGCAGTTCCTCGGCAGACGCATGCGCCGCTCGATCAGCGACGCCGACGCCGCCCGGCTCGCCGACGCTCTCGGGGATCTTCCGCTGGCGCTGGAGCAGTCGGCCGCGCTGCAGAGCGAGACCGGCATGTCGCCGGAGGAGTACCTGCGCCTGCTCAAGGAGCGCACCGCGAGCCTGCTGAGCGAGGGCAAGCCCGCCGAGTACCCGTTGTCGATGTCCGCGGCCTGGGAGCTGTCGGTCAGCACGCTCCAGGAGCACCTGCCCGAAGCCATGGAGCTGCTGCGTTGCTGCGCCTTCTTCGGGCCCGAGCCCATTCCGCGCGGGGTGTTCCGCCCGGTCAGGGGTCCGGTGCGGCCGGTCATGGCCGAGTTGCTCGCCGACCCGCTCCGGCTGAGCAAGGCGATCAAGAGACTGGGGAAGTACGCGCTGGTCCGCATCGAGGCCGAGCCCGGCCAGGGCACGGTCACCGGCGAGCGCACGATCCAGGTGCACCGGCTCATCCAGGCGCTGCTGCGGGAGGGCCTGCCGGCCGACACCCAGGACCTGATCCGGGCGGAGGTGCACTCCCTGCTCGCCGGAGCGGCGCCCGGCGACACCGGCGACCCCGCGAACTGGCCCCGGTTCGACGCCCTGCTGGCCCATGTCGCGCCGACCAGGCTGGCCGACAGCGAGCGTGAGGACGTGCGGGAGTTCGCGCTGCGGATCCTCGAATACCTGATGGCCTCCGGCAACCACAACGTCGCGCGCACGCACGTCGACAGCTTCCTGGAGCGGTGGAAGGCCGACTCCGGCCGGCAGGACATCAGCGTGTTGCGGGCGCAGCGCGTCAAGGGCGACCTGCTCCGGTTCCTGGGCCGCTACGACGAAGCGTACGACCTGGACATGGCCACGCTCGCCGCCATGCGGGAGACGGTCGGCGACGAGCATCGTGACACCCTGGTGCTGCGCAACGGCATCGGCGCCGATCTGCGCGGTCGCGGCCTGTTCGTCGAGGCACGCGAGCATGACACCGAATCGGTGAGCGTGCACCAGGCCGTCCTCGGTCCCGACCACGCCCGTACGCTCATGGCGGTCAACAACCTGGCGCTCGACCTGGGGCTCAACAGCGACTACCGCGGCGCGCGGACACTGCTCGAAGAGGCGCTGAGGGCGGCGCAACTGGCCGAGTCGGCCGTGGCCCGGGGCACGGTCCTGAACCTGTGGGCCAGCCTGAGCCGCATGACCCGGCTCTGCGGAGACTACGCGGAGGCCTGCGACATCGGCGAGGAGGCGCTGGCCTACGGTCAGGAGCAGCTCGACGCCGACCATCCGCGCATCCTGCTCACGCAGAAGGACCTCGCCATCGCCCGGCTCCGGGTGGGCGAGGCGGCCGAGGCCCTCGAACTCGCCGCCACCGTGCACGCGCGCTACGTGCGCAACTACGGCATCGACCATCCGAGCACGCTGGGCGCCGCTCTGTGCCTGGCCAACGCGTTCCGGGTCAACGACCTGATCGACAGGGCGTTCAAGCTGGCCCAGGACGCCATGGTGCGCTATCCGAGGGTGTACGGGCCCAACCATCCGTACTATTTCGGCAGCGCCAGCAACGTGGCGGTCCTGCTACGGGTGCGCGGCGACCTGGAGGGCGCCCGCGAGCTGAACGAACGCGTCATCGCCGGGCTGAAGGCCACGGTGGGCGGTGGGCACCACTACGCGCTGACCGCGTCCGTCAACCTCGCCAGCGACCTGGCCGCCCTCGGCGAGCTGGAGGCGGCCTGCCGGCTGGGCAGGGACACGCATCGGCAGCTTCGCCCCCTGGTGGGCGAGCAACATCCCACCACCCTGGCCTGTGCCGCCAACCTCGCCGCCGACCTGGCCAGGGCCGACTACAAGGAGGAGGCGGCCGCCCTGCGCGAGGAGACGATGCGCCACTACCGCGAGACGCGCGGCATGGAGCATCCGGACGCGCGGGCGGCGGACGAAGGCCGCCATCTCGACCTGGACTTCGACCCCCCGCCCGTGTGACGGCAGGCGCCGCGGTCACTCCCCGCCGGAGGACGGGCGCGGCGCCGCCGGGGCCGTCCCGGACAGCGCGGCCAGCTCCTGGTGGAGCGCGCCCCGGATGTGCGTGATCAGCCGGTACAGATCGCGGCTGTAGACGGACGGATTGCGGAAGCCGCTGCCCTCGCGATAACGATGCGGGTAGAGGCCGCCGCCGCAGATCCCCACGATGTCGCAGGACGCGCAGGTCTCCGACATCGCGTCACGGCCGATCTGCCGGGCGACGATGGCCGGTTCGAGCAGCGCCGTGTCGAAGGAGTCGCGCAACACGTGCAGCGCGGTGCGCGTCGCCCCCTCGTAGGCGGACTTGAGCGTGTCGACCTGCTCGATGCTGCCGTCCGTCTCCACCACGACCATGGCCACGGGCGCCAGCCCGATCGACTCGCTCCTGGACGGGCTGCCGCACAACTGCCGGATGATCTCGCTGAACAGCCGGATCCGGGTCGCCCTGGGCCGGACCGAACGCCAGTGCTCGAAGACGGCGACGAGCCAGTCGCCGTAGGGCTGCGCGGTGGCCGACCAGCCGGGCGGTGGAGTCTCCCAGTTGCCGTGCGGCAGCAGGAAGTCCACCGTCGGCGGCTGGAACTCCAGCAGGGCCTTGTAGGTGATGACGGGGTCGTTGGCCAGGTCGAGCGTGCACAGCAGGCCGCTGAACAGGTGGCGATAGGCGGGGGAGGTGAGCCGGGCCAGCCCGGCGCGCACCTTGCCGTAGCTGCCCTCCCCGTCGGAGCGCCGGCGGTGGCGGTCGTGCCCGTCGGCGTCACCGTCGAGGCTGACGCCGACGTACACGTCGAGCTCGGCGAGCAGGTCCAGGAACGCCTCGCTGAGCAGGACGCCGTTGGTCTGCACCTGGACGACCGCGTCTGTCCGCTCGCCGAGCGCCGATCTCAGGGCGTTCACCGCGTATCGGACGTGTGGCATGCCGGCCAGCAGGGGCTCGCCGCCGTGCAGGGTGATGTCCACGCTCTTCAGCTGGTGAGCATCGGCGTGTTCGGCGATGCGGGCGGCCACGCGGTCGATGGTCGGCTTCGCCATGCTCCGCGGCTGGCGGCGCCAGCTCTGGTCGGCCATCTCGTACATGTAGCAGTAGTCGCAGGCGAGGTTGCAGCGGCTGTGCAGCTTGAGGATGAACTGCCGGAAGGCGGTGGGGCGCCAGCCGGACTCCAGCAGGAGCCCGACGTCGAGGTCGGCGGGCCATTCGTTGCCGCCCGGACCGGTGGGCGCTCCGCCGTCTCCGTGCACGTCGATCAGCTCCTGGGACGAATGTGCTCCTCCATCATGGTCGCAGGAATCACGCTGTCAAAATCCCTTCGCCGGTGTTTTCGACCTCACCAGGGGGCGGGGGCCGGCGGCGGGATCGCCGGAGGGCGGTCGTCGCAGGTGAGGGTGTTGGGCAGGAGCCAGGGGGCGAGCCAGCCGTCGTTGCCGCCGCCGTCCGTCAGCGTGAACTCCGAGCCGGACGGGGTGAAGTGGAAGGTGCCGCAGTTGTTCACGGGGACCGCGCCCACGTTGCGGGCGTCCACGTTCTCGAAGGCGGCCGAGCCGGCGGCGCGGGCGCTGAGCACCGAGGTGCCGGCGCCGTCCACCCGGACGTCCTTGAAGCGCAGGTCGGTGATGGAGTAGAGGTCCTTGACGGGCCAGTCGGCGACCAGCATGACGGCGTTGTAGGTGTTGTCCAGGTAGTGGTCGCCGGTCACCCGGATGTCGGCGTCGATGTTCCGCTCCAGGGCGTAGAACCAGATGGCGCCGAGGCCGATCTTCCAGTTCAGCTCGTACGTGCCGGCCCGCACGGTGGTGTTGCCGGTGATGTCCAGGCGGCCGGCGAACGGCTCGGCGCCGAAGCGGGAGCCGACCTGCAGGGCGCTGCCCTCGCGGACGGGGTCGGCGATCAGGTTGGCCGAGACCGTGTTGTCCGTGCCGCCGTAGATCGCGATGCCGTTCGCCAGCACCGGCGTCTGGACCGTGTTGTGGTCGAAGGTGTTGCGCGCGTCCGCCGTGTGCTCCGACCACATGGCCAGGCCGTCGTCGCCGGAGTTGCGGACGAAGTTGTCCGACACGACCGTGCCGGTGACGCCGGTGTGCAGGTTGAGCCCGTCGGCGATCTGGTCGGCGATCACGTTGCCGGTGACGCGGGTGCCGCTCATCGGGCCGTCGAACCAGAGGCCGACCTTGGTGTGGTGGATGTGCAGGCCCTCGATCGTGGAGTCGCTCATCGCGCCGCCGACGCCGTTGACCTGGTCGGTGTCGACGCGCTCGCGGACGTCGCCCTCGATGGCGAACCCGGACAGGTGCACGTTGCGGCTGCCGCCGTCCGCGGCGTCCTTGCCGTAGAAGCCGACGCCGGTGTGGACGGACCCGTCGGGCGCCGGGGCGTCCAGGGTGACCTCGCGGCCCTTGATGATCGTGTACCAGCTTCCGGCGCCCGTGATCGTCACGTCGTCCACGATGATGTGCCGGTTGACCTGGTACGTGCCGGGCGGGACGTACACCTTCAGATGGGCGCGCCGGGCGAAGGCGACGGCCCGGTCGAAGGCCGCCGACGACTCGCGGCGCCCGGACGGGTCCGCGCCGAAGGCCAGCACGTTGGCCGAGACCGGCTCGATCCGCGGCGGGGCGACGAGCTCGGAGTCGAGCAGGTCGATGACCGTCCAGGCGGCTCCGGCGCTCGCCGTCAGCCGGATCCGGTCGCCCGCCCGGTACGTGCGCCCGAGCAGCAGGCGCTGCTCGTCGTAGAAGTGGCTGGGCCGGAACGGCTTGGCGATCGCCGGGGCCGGGGTGGTGGCGCTGGGCACGCAGGAGCACTCGGTGATCCACCAGTCCGGGTGCAGCAGGTCGGCGCCGGGGTCGTTGGTGAAGGGGTACTGGTTGTACAGCCAGGAGTACTGCGAGGTCAGCGTCATGGTGGCCCGGTGACGGCCGTTGACCGCGACGTCGAGCGGCGCGGTGATGCCGCCGCCCGTGGGCGCGTCGGGGATGCTGTAGCGGACCGTGATCGCGTTGGCCGCGGCCGGCAGGGTGAACTCGACGTGCCGGCCGGGCGTCAGCCGGACCGCTCGCCGTCCGGACGCCTCGGCGGGCAGCGTGTACGCGGTGCGGTCGGGGCCGATGACCGTGCCGTCCGTCGAGGCGTTCTCGGCCTCCTGCTCGGCGAAGCCGACGCGCGCGCCCCGGCCGGCGACCAGGGCCGGGTCGAGGGCGGCCCTGGTGACCACGGGCCCATGTGCCGCCACGGCCTGCGCGGGGACGGCGAGCGAGGCGAGGGGGAGGCCGAGGGCCGCGGCGAGCACCGCCACGACCCTCCGGGATGTGCTCGTGCCTGACATCCGAAGCTCGATTCTCTCGGGGGGTGAGGTGACAGTAGGACCCCACGACCCCGCGACACAAGGCTCCTGCGAAGGAGTTTCGGGGCTTTGTTGTCGAGCTGCAAGCGTTCATCGGTTTCTTGCGACAGTCGTGCAAGTTGCTTGCGTCAGGGGAGCCAGCTCACCCGGCCGTGCAGGGCGGCGTACCCGACGAAGGCCACCACGTCGATCAGCGTGTGCGCGATCACCAGCGGCATCGCGCGCCCCCACCGCTGGTACAGCCGTCCGAACACCAGCCCCATGACCACGTTCCCGACGAACCCCCCGAATCCCTGATACAGGTGGTACGACCCCCGCAACACCGACGACACGGCCACCGCCCGCCACGGACCCCAGCCCGCCTGGTCCAGCCGGTGCAGCAGGTAGCCGCTGACCAGCACCTCCTCCAGCACGCCGTTCTGCGCGGCGGCCAGCAGCAGCACCGGCACCCGCCACCACACCTCGGGCAACTGCCCCGGCACCACCGTCAGGTTGACGCCCAGCGCGTAGACCACCAGGTAGAAGGCCAGCCCCGTGCCGCCGATCGCGGCGGCGAGCAGCGCGCCGCGCAACGTGTCGCGGCCCGGCTCGCGCAGGTCCACCCCGATCGTCCGCAACGACTCGCCCGACCGCACCAGCAGGTACGCCACCAGCGCGACCGGCGCCACCGAGATCGCGATGTCCACGAGCTGCAACGTCAGGTCCAGCCACGGCCGCCCGGGGGCCAGCGAGCCGACCAGCACGGCCTGCTGCCCCTTCAGCTCCTTGGGCGCGGTCAGCGAGCCGATCAGCCGGACCAGCGACAACACCGCGCTGGCGCCGAGCGAGACCGACAGCACGACGAGGATCTCGGCTCTGATGAGCCTGGGGCCGAGGGCCGGACCGTGTGCGAGTGACTGGGTGTGCATGGGCCGCAGAGTAGCCGCCCAGCGCTCCGATCCGGATAAAGCACCCCTTGTCGGCGGGTCCCGTGAATCGGCCCCAGCCGATGTCACACTTCCCGTCCTGGGTTCCTCTCAAGGGGCATGAACGACATGATTCTCGTCACCGGCGCCACCGGGACGTTCGGACGCCCGCTGGTCGAACTGCTCACCGCCCGAGGGGCCAAGGTGCGCGCCGTCACCCGCTCGGCGGCCGGGGTGCGCCTGCCCGCGGGGGCCGAGGCCGTCGAGGGCGACCCGGCCCGCCCCGAGACCCTCGCCGGCCACCTGGACGGCGTCACCGCCGTCTTCCTGCACCCGCGCGCCATCGGCGACGGGGCGCCCGGCCTGCTCACCCGTGCCGCCGAGCGCGGGGCGCGGCGGGTGGTGGCCCTGTCGGCGATGAACGTCGACGACCCCCTCGACGAGCAGCCCTCCCGCTTCCGCGGCGACCGGAACAAGGAGGCCGAGGCCGCCGCCGTGGACAGCGGCCTGGAGTGGACCAGCCTGCGCGCCGCCTCCTTCGCCGGCAACGCCCTCCAGGCGTGGGCCCCGCAGATCCGGGCCGGGGACGTCGTCCGGTACGTGCACGCGGGCTTCCAGGAGGTGCCGATCGACGAGCGGGACCTGGTCGAGATCGCCGCCAGGACGCTGCTCGGCGGGTACGCCGGACGCCGGCTCGAACTGACCGGGCCCGAGTCGCTGACCCACGCCGCGATGGTGGCCGTGCTCGGCGAGGCGATCGGCCGGCCGCTGCGCTTCGAGGAGATCCCGCCGGAGGCCGCCGAGCGGCGCCTGGTCGCGGGCGGCCTGCCGGAGCCGTTCGTCCAGGCCCTGCTGGCGCGCTACGCCAGGTACGCCACGCGCCCCCAGCACCCGGTCACCGGGGACGCGGCCGCGGTGCTCGGCCGCCCGCCCCGCACCTTCGGCGCCTGGGCCGCCGCCCACGCCCCGGCCTTCGCCCGCCAATACGACCGGGCCGACGACCGTTCGCCCGCCCAGCAGCCCCTGGACGACCGGGCCGACGACCGTTCGCCCGCCCAGGAGCCTCAGGACGACCCGGCCGCGGGCCACGCGTCCGGGCTCCGGCCGCAGGGATGACCAGCCGACACCGACCGGAGGATCCCGTGCCGCACTCCACCGCCTACGTCGTCACCGCGCTGGTGGCGATCGCCTGCAACGCCTTCTCCGGGTTCGCCGCCATGACCCGGCTCGCCCCGGTGATGCGGTCGCTCGGCCCCGCGCTCGACCGGACCGGGGTGCCGCGGTCGTGGCTGGTCTGGCCGATCGGCACGCTGAAGGCGGCCGGCGCGGCCGGGCTGACGCTCGGCCTGCTGGGCGTGCCCCTGGCCGGGACGGCGGCCGCGGCCGGGCTCGTCCTCTACTTCGTCTGCGCCCTCTACACGCACCTGCGCGTGGCCGACCGCTCGCCGCAGTTCTACCTGGCGATCGCGTTCCTCGCGCTGGCGGTCGCCACCCTGGCGCTGGATCCGGCGCTGGTGCTGCGGCACTGAGCGGTCAGCCGCGCTCGGGGACGGCCATCTCGCCGAGCAGCGACCAGTCGTCCTGCGGGACGTTCGCGTTGACGATGCGCGGCGTCTCGGCCAGGTAGCCGGGCAGCACCTGCTGGGCCTGCTTGAAGTGCGCCGACCCCACGTGCGCCGCCCCGGCGGCGTCGTCGCGGAAGGCCTCGACGAGGACGTACTCGGCCGGGTCGTCGAGGCTGCGCGACCAGTCGAACCACAGGCAGCCCGGCTCGGCGCGGGTGGCCTCGGTGAACTCGGCCGAGATCTCCGGCCAGCGGCCGGCGTGCTCCGGCAGGACGCGGAACTTCGCGGTGATGAAGATCATGACGGGAACTCCCCGAGGTCGGCGGCGTTACGGCACGAGACTAGCCGCACACCGCCGCCCGGCCACGGCGGGTCTCACGCGCGTCGCGTCACCTGATCACGCCGCAGGCGGTGCGGCCGCCCGCGTCGCCCGTCCTGTGGGTGGCCTCGTCGGGGCCGTCCGGGGCGTAGCGGGCGGGGATGTTGGCCAGGTTGTCGGGGAGCGCGTGCACGATGACCGCGCTGCCGTCGGCGTCGGTCAGCTCGCGCAGGCCGAACCGGTCGGTGACGACCGACGCGGCGCCCGACCCGTCCTTGCCGACCAGCAGCGGCGGCAGGTCGCCCGAGTGCCCGGCGTGGACGGCGCCGGCCAGGTCGAGGTGGCCGCCGGCGGTGAAGAAGGGGGAGACCTGGCCGGTCGCCGGATCGACGGCCTTCGGGTCGCACAGGCCCGTCGTGTGGATGTGGAAGCCGTGGAAGCCGGGCGTCAGGCCCTTGACCGAGACCGAGACGCGCGCCGTCCCGAACCCCTCGCGCAGGATGCTGAGCCGCCCGACCGCGACGCCGTTCGTGTCGCGGATGACCACGGGCCGCGGGTCGCCCGGGCGTGCGGCGGTGGCGTCGGCCACCGCGCTCACGCCGATGGCGGCGACCCCGGCGGCGAGCGCGAGGCAGAGCGCCAGATGTGTCCGGCCGAACGTCCGTGCCTTGGGCATGGCGGAACCGTCCCTCGTGAGGCGGAGATGTGCGGACTCATCGAGGGTACGGTCGCGCCGCGCCGCCTGTCGTATAGCTCTTGAGTCACCCGTCGGGGTTATGGACCGGGAACCACGGGCGTCCTCCCCGCGCCCTGGTCGTCGAGGTCCGGCTCCCCGAGGCCGGGCTCGCCCGCGTCGGGACGGTCCGCGTCCCGGTCGGGACGGGCGGGCGCGCAGGCGTCGCCGCACCCGCCGAAGCGCCCGGTGTCGATCGGCGTGAACCGCGTGGCGGGCACGCCCTTCAGCGCCGCCCTCATCGTGTCGTTCCAGATCGGCCCCGGCAGCGAGGCCCCGGCCACGATGGCGAAGTGCCGGCCGCCGATCGTGGTGTTCACCAGCTTGTACCGCTGCGAGCCGCGCGGGTCGCCGATGCTGACCGCGCCCGCCAGGTCCGGGGTGAACCCGGCGAACCACGCCGTGGCGTACCCGTCGGTGGTGCCGGTCTTGCCGGCCGCCGGGCGGCCGATGCCGCCGACGCGGCTCATCGTGCCCTTGGTGAACACGCCCGACAGGATGTGCGCGGTCGCGTCGGCGACGCCCGGATCGAGCGCCTGCCGGCACGACGGCCGGTACGAGGTCGGCCGGCCGGTGGCGGCATCGGTGATCTTGGTGATGGCCATCGGCGCGCAGTATCTGCCCCGGGCGGCGATGGCGGCGTACGCGGTGGCCACCGTCACCGGGTCGGTCTCGTTGATGCCGAGCGTGAACGTCTCGTACTCCTGCAGCTTGCGGCCGTCGGCGCGGGCGATGCCGAGCGACTTGGCCGTCTCCACCGTCCGGCACAGCCCCACCCGCTGCTCCAGCGCCATGAAGAAGGTGTTCACCGAGCCCCACGTGCCGGTCCGCAGCGTCTTGAAACCGGGGGAGCCCTCGTCGTTGGTGACCGTCCAGGACGGGTCGCCGACGCCGGCGCCGGCGCAGTTCTTGAAGGCGGCCGTGGAGGGGGCGTTGTAGCCGTTGCCCACGGTGATGCCGTCGTCCACCTTCATGCCCTGCTTGAGCGCCTCGACCAGGGTGAACGTCTTGAACGTCGAGCCCGCCTGGAAGCCGATCAGCCCGCCGTGCCGCGCGTCGGCCACCGCGTTGAAGGAGATCTGCTTCTTCCTGGCCGAGGAGCCGTAGCCGCGGCTGGCGGCCATGGCCCTGATCGCGCCGGTGCCGGGCTCGACCAGCGCCTCGGCGGCCAGGGCGTCGTCGGTGGCGTCGACGTGCTTCCTGATCGCCCGGTCGGCGGCGGCCTGGGCCTTCGGGTCGAGCGTGGTGTAGATCTTCAGGCCGCCCTGCGCGAAGGCGCGTTCCCTGGCCCGCCGCGTGCCGCCGAAGGCCGGGTCGGCCAGCAGCTCGTGCCGGACGTACTCGCAGAAGTACGGATAGTCGCTGTCACCGCAGCCGTTGGGCAGCCGGACGTCCTTGAACCCCAGCTTCCTCGCCTTGGCCGCGGCCGCCTGCTCCGGCGTGATCCTGCCCAGCTCGGCCATCCGGTCGAGCACCACGTTCCGCCGGGCCAGCAGCAGCGCGCGGGCCTTCCTGCCGCGGCTCGGGTCGGTCGTGTTCGGGTCCTGCACGGCGCCCGCCAGCGTGGCGGCCTGGGCCAGGTCCAGGCGGGACGCCGGGACGCCGAAGAACCGCCTGGCCGCGGCCTGCACGCCGTTGGCCCCCGCGCCGAAGTAGGCGATGTTGAGGTAGCGGCGCAGGATCTCGTCCTTGCCGTACTTCTGCTCGACGCCCATCGCGTAGCGCAGCTCTTTGAGCTTGCGGGCGTAGCTGGCCTCCAGGGCCTTGTTCTTGTCCTGCTCGCTGCCGGCCGCGTTGAGCAGCACCTGCTTGACGTACTGCTGGGTGATGCTGGAACCGCCCTGGCTGAGCCGGTCGGAGCTGAGGTTCTTGACCAGGGCGCGCAGCGTGCCCTCCAGGTCGATCGCGCCGTGCTGGTAGAACCGGTCGTCCTCGATGGCGACGACCGCCGTCCGCATCACCTCGGATATCTGGTCCAGGCGGACGATCTCGCGGTTCTGGTCGTAGAAGCGGGCGATCACGTCGCCGCGGGCGTCGTACACGGTGGAGGTCTGCGCCAGGGGCGGCTCGGCCAGCGCCACCGGCTTGAGGTTCAGCTGCTCGGTGGCGGAGACGACCAGCGTGCCGGTGCCGCCGACGGCGGGCAGCGTGATTGCGGCCGTCAGCAACCCGGCCGACATCGCCGCGACCGTGAGCCGACCGACGTTCGACAGGCGATTGGGCATGCGGGAGCACCTCCGGGCGGGAACAGGGGCAAGCCCGGACATGACAGCACAGGACGAAAGGCGGCGTCCAAGACCGATATCGGCCATCGGGTGATATCGGGATCGATATCACGCCAGCGTACGGGCCACGCGCGAACCCCCGTCGCGCGTGGCCGTCCGGCGGCCGGAGAGCGGCCGGAGAGCGGTCAGAGCAGGGACGGCGCGGCCGGCTGCACCTGGTTCTCGACGTGCTCCTTCAGCCGGATCAGATCCTGCCGCAGCTTGCGCGCGGGATGCGCGCCGAGCAGCCCGGCGATGGCGTGCCCGGCCGCCCCCGCGATGGGGTTGTAGCACAGGTGCACCTGGACGCGCGTCCGGCCGTCGGCCTGGGCGTCCACACGCAGCACGCCGGTGTGGGCGATGAGCTCGCCGTCGCCGGACTTCCAGGCGATCTCCGCGCCCTCCTCGCGCTTGGTCTCGGTGGCCGTGAAGCGGATGCGCGTCCCGGCCGGGCCCCTGATCACCCAGTGGGAGCGCAGCTCGTCGGCCGACAGCCGGACCTCCTCGACGTCCGGCATGAAGCGCGGGAACAGCGAGTAGTCGCTCACCAGCGGCCACACGGCCGCCACCGGCGCCGCGATCGAGACGGCCGCGTTGACGTCGATCGCCTCGCGACCGGCGTTGACGCCGGTGAGGCGGCGCAGCGGCAGGTTCGTCGCCGCCCGCACGGCCAGCGCGGAGGCGGCGCAGCGGGTCAGCCAGGACAGCGGCCTCGGCAGCTTGCCGGTGACCGCCCAGATCGAGGCCGCCGCCCCGCCCGCGACCAGCCTGGCCGAGGGCGACCAGCGCTGCTGCAGCAGCTCCGGCACCGCCTTGCGGCGGCGGCCCTGGCCCTGCAGCCGGGGCGCGTCGGTGCCGTCCCTGTGCACGTGCCAGTTGGTCTCCACCCGCTTGACGCCCGGGATGCGGCGCACCTTCTGGCGGGCGCGCTCGTCCTCGCCCGCGAGCACGTCGCCGGAGAGCGTCACGACGCGCTCGCGCACGTCGACCTCGACGGCGTGCGGGTGGCTGATGTGGCGGCCCAGTTCGGCGCGTACGCGTTCGTGCAGGACGCGGTCGTCGGCGGTGCCGCCGGTCAGGCGGTACCTGGCCGCCGCGGCCGACCCGCGGCCCCTGTTGGACAGGTCGCGGCCGAGCACGCCCAGGCCGTCGCGCACCTCGTGGGTGGCGTGCGAGCCCTTGTCCCGCACGCGGGCGCGGCGCGTCCGGCCCCGGTCCGGATCCAGCAGGTACGTCACCGCGGCCCCGGCGCAGGCGCCGAGCACGGCCGCGACGAACGGGTGCGACCGTCCTCGCGACTCCGTGTGCACGATCTGGATGCGCCGCGGAGCCGGTTGCCGCGATTCCCCGTTGAAGGAGCTGATGCCCCGAAAAGCAGTCGTGCGCATGACCACAATCCCCCTCGCTCGCACTTCCCGCTGGCCGTGGCCTACCCCGCAGGTCACAGCGCTAACGGAGGGCGGTCCGGAGGCGTTGGTCGCCCGCGATACCGGGCAGAAAGCACGATAGGGGATTTAAGGGGAGTTCTGCCATGAAGAGCACGGCTCGCACCGCGACGCAGGCGTTCTGGATCGACGCCGGGCACGGCGGGACGCAGGAGCACTACGGCGAACAGCTACGCAGGTGGCGGCACGCGTTCGCGGCCACGGGCGGGGAGCCGGGCGCGAGCGGCGTCACGCTGGACCCGCTGCACTTCGCGCTGGCCGCCTGGGAGGTCGCCACCCGCCCGGTCGCCGACTCGCCGTACGTGCGCACCCACCCCCGGGTCCTGGACGCGGCCTGCCACCGGGCCGAGGACGGCCGCGACCCGCTGGCCGTGGTCGAGCTCGCCGCGCCGCCGCCCGTCCCGCTGCCGGACGGCTGGTCGAGCTGGCGGCACCAGGGCGAGCAGCCGTACGCGGCCGGCGCGGAGGGCACGCCGACCGCCCTGAGCACGCTGGAGCTGCGCATCCCCCTGTCCGGCGACCGGCTGCCGACGCCCACCCGGCCGCGCGCCGAGGGCCTGCCCAACCTGGACGACGCCCAGGCGTCGCTGGAGGCGTTCGTCGCCGAGCTGAACGCGGCGGTCACCCCGTTCCTGCGCGAGCTGGAGGGCGCCGAGGGCGCCCCCGACACCGACGGCGCCACGCTGGTCCAGTGGCTGCGCACGCAGATCGAGGCCGACAAGGCCACCGCGGAGGCGGCCGGCGCCGGGCCCTGGCGCTACCTCACGGCCGCCGGCCCGGCCACCGCCCCGGTACGCCAGGGCGCGGGCGGCGCGCGGCGGCTGGAGTTCGGCGGCGGGCGGACGGTCACCCGCGTCGGCTTCCACGACGACGACCTGCTCCACCCGGTCGAGGCGATCCACATCGCCCTGCACGACCCGGCCGACGCGATCGCCCGCTGCGGCGCCGAACTGGCGTTGCTGAACGAGCACACCCCGCCGCTGTCGGCCGGGGACGCTCTCTGCCCGGTGTGCGGCGAGGCCGCCGGCTCTCCCTGCCAGACGCTGCGCCACCTGGCCTACGGCTACCGCCTGCGCCCCGGCTGGCGGCCCGAATGGAGCCCCTCCCGCTGACGGCTCCCGGCTCCGGCGTCTACATGTAGTTGCCGTCGCCCTGGGCGCGGACGCCGTCGGGGCGGGGCAGGGCGCGGCCGGCGTGCAGGCCGAGCTGCTGCTGGCGGGCGGCGGCCTGCTGGAGCTGGAGCCCGGCCTGGATGCCCTGGAAGACGCCCTCCAGCCAGCCCACGAGCTGCCCCTGCATGACCCGGATCTCCATCTCCGTCGGCGTCCCGCCGTTCGGGGTGGGTCGCAGGCGCTCCAGCTCGTCGCGCAGCTCGGGCGCGACCGCACCGGCGACCTCCCGGATGGCCTGCTCGTAGATGCGGTGCATGCGCTCCCTGGCGCGCTCCTCCAGGTGCACCCCCTTGGCCTCCTCCAGCAGGCTGCGGGCCATCGCGCTCACGCGGAGCAGCCGGGCGGGCTCCTCGACGCTCTCGATGTCCGTCCTCACGGCATCGCGCAGGGTGTGCTCGCGCTGCTCGTCCCCCGATGCTGGATGCGGCGTCGTCGTCATGTCCTCAGTCCTCGTTCACGCAGGTGAGCGGCTCGCTACCGCCAGCAACAGCTCTTCCCGGTGCCCCGCCGTTCACTCGTGGGAGCGGCCGGAATCCTGGGTAGGGGTCACCCTCATGAACCGGCGAGACGACGATCCCGAGGACGAGTTCTTCGCTCCGGTGCTGCGCGAGCCGCCGCCCCCGGACGAGATCAGCCGCTCAGGCGTGGTGAGCGACACCGGCGTGCCCGGCGTGCACGGCGGCGGCGAGGGGCACTGGCCGCGCAAGCCGCCGCCGTCCAACGCGCTCGGCCTGCGCCTGCTGGCCGCCGCGCTGCTGCTGCTCGCCGGGGTCGTGCTGGCGGTGCTCGCGGTGCTGGCCGGACGGCTGCCGCTGGCGCTGCCGCCGGCGATCCTGGCGGTGGCCGCCGCCGCGTACCTGGTGGTGTTCGCGCGGCGGCGCGCGCGCGACGACGGCGGCCCGCCCACCTTCGGCTAGCGCGACGCCGGGGCAACCACCTGGGGTTTCGGTCCTTCTGTGGGGGTACACGCCCGCTGAGGGGAAGAAGGAGCCGAGATGTCTCTCATCGACCGTGACTGTGTCCGCAGGCTGCTGGAGTCGGAGCACGCCGACGCGACGCTCGTGTTCGTCCGGGGCGACTGCGTCGTGCTGCGGGCCGCGGAGATCGACGACGCCCACCGGGGGCTGGTGATAGCCAGCCGCGAGGACGTCATGGCCCAGCTCCCCGACGGCGCCGCGACGGACGGGCAGGCCCTCGACGACCTCGCCGTGCGGCTGGACAACGTGGTGCGCGACCTCGGCGCCTGACGCGGGCGCGGTCGCATGTCCTGAATCTGCAAGCCGCCACGTCCACCTGGGGAAAGACGGTGTCGGCCCGGCCGGGATTCACTGCCGGGAACACGACACGAAAGGGGCCGTTCAGATGCCCGACAACCCCACCGGCGAGTTCTGGAAGGACCTGCGGCCGATCGAGAACTCCTTCCGGCCGGACGCGCTGCCCGAGGTGTACCTGTCCAAGGTGGCCACCGACGACGACCGGTACTACGTGCCCTTCACCGAGACCGTCGGCTCCCGGCCGCTGTGGATCAACGTCAAGGACAACAGCTGGGCCGACATCCTGCGGGCCAAGGAGGCCGGGCTGGTCAACCGGCACTACCACCCGCACGAGGTGTTCGCGTACACGATCTCCGGCAAGTGGGGCTACCTGGAACGCCCCTGGACGGCCACCGCGGGCGACTTCGTCTACGAGGCCCCGGGCGAGGGCCACACGCTGGTCGCCTACGACAGCGGCGAGCCGATGAAGACGTTCTTCATCGTCAAGGGCCCGCTGGTCTGGCTGGACGAGAACGGCGACCCCGACGGCTTCTTCGACGTGCACGACTACATCAAGATGTGCCGCGAGCACTACGAGAAGGTCGGCATCGGCGCCGACTACGTCAACTCCCTGTTCCGCTGATCGCCGCCCCGCCGCATCCCCCGAAATGAGAGCGTCATGACCGACATCGCGGCCGCGCCGGACACCAGGGCCGCCGACCGGTACGAGAACCGCCTTCTCGTCATCCTCTTCCTGTCCTTCGGCTTCGTCTTCTTCGACCGGCAGGCGCTGTCGTTCCTGGCGCCCTACATGGACCAGGACTTCGGCCTGTCCAACGCCGAGCTGGGCACGCTGTCCGGCGTGCTCGCGCTCACCTGGGCGCTGGCCGGGATGTTCGCCGGCCGCCTGTCCGACGCGCTCGGCAGGCGCAAGCCCATCCTGGTCGTGGCCGTGGTGCTGTTCTCGCTGTTCTCGGCCTCGTCCGGGCTGATGGGCGGGTTCGCCGGGCTGCTGGCCGCCCGCGCGCTGATGGGCACGGCCGAGGGCGCCGTGCTGCCGATGGCGCAGTCGCTCATGGTCGAGGCCAGCCGGGAACGCCGCAGGGGCTTCAACATGGGCCTGTTGCAGGGCTCGTCGGCCGGGCTGCTCGGCGGCATCCTCGCGCCGCTGGTCGTGGTGTGGATCGCCGAGACCTACGACTGGCGGGTCGCCTTCTACGTCACGATCGTGCCGGGCCTGGTGATGGCGCTGCTGATCGCCAAGTTCGTCCGCGAGCGGTCGCCGCGGGCGGCGGCCGAGGCGCCCGCCAAGGAGCCGCGGGTGCCGCTGGGCGAGGTGCTGAAGCTGCGCAACATCGTCGTCTGCATGCTCATCGCCTGCTGTTACCTGACCTGGTTCGTCACCATCATCACCTTCACGCCGACGTACCTGACGCAGGTGAAGGGCTTCGGGCCGGGCACGATGAGCGGCGTCATGACGTGCCTGGGCGTGGCCTGGGTGCTCTGGGGCTTCGCCACCCCGGCCATCTCCGACCGGCTGGGACGCAAGCCCGCGCTGATCGGCTTCACCGCGCTCGCGGTGTTCTGCCCGCTGGCCGTGGTCTACGTCGAGAGCCCCGTGCTGCTCGGCGCGATCATGATCGTCACCTACACCGGGCTCGGCTGCTTCACGCTGTTCATGGCCACCATCCCGGCCGAGACCGTGCCGCGCGGCGCGCTGGCCACCGCGCTCGGCGTGATCATGGGCGTGGGCGAGCTGGCGGGCGGCTTCCTGGGCCCGATGGTCGCCGGTTGGGCGTCCGACCAGTGGGGGTTGCAGGCCGCGATGTTCATCGCCGCCGGCGGCGCGCTGGTCGTGGTGGGGCTCGCCTTCGCCCTGAAGGAGACGGCCCCCGCCGTGCTGCGCAGGGCGGCCGCGTGAGGGCCGCGGTCTGGCACGGGGCCAAGGACGTGCGGGTCGAGGACGTCCCCGTGCGCGAGCCCGGCCCCGGCGAGGCGGCGATCGCGGTGGCGTACTGCGGGATCTGCGGCAGCGACCTGCACGAGTACGCCGACGGCCCGCACGCGATCCCCGTGGGCGAGCCGCATCCGGAGTCCGGCGTGCGCGCGCCGATCGTCCTCGGCCACGAGTTCTGCGGCACGGTCACCGGCCTCGGCGCGGGCGTGACCGGCCTGGCCGTGGGCGACCGGGTCGCGGTGGAGCCGCACTACCGGTGCGGGAACTGCCCGCGCTGCCTGGCGGGGGAGTACAACATCTGCCGCCATTTCGGGTTCGCCGGGCTGATGGGGCACGGCGGGCTCGCCGAACGGGCGACGGTGCCCGCGTACATGCTGCACCGGCTGCCCGGGTCGGTGCCGCTGGAGCAGGCGGCGGTGTTCGAGCCCGCGGCCGTGGCCCTGCACGCGGTGCGGCGGGCCGGGATCCGCGCCGGCGACACCGTCGCGGTCCTCGGGCTCGGCCCGATCGGGCTGCTCGCGGCCCGCTTCGCGGCGCGGGCCGGCGCGGGCCGCGTGGTGGCCGCCGACCGCTCGCCCGCCCGCCTGGAGCTGGCCCGCCGCCTCGGCGTCGAGACGGCGACGGGCGACGGGCTGGCCGAGACGGTCGGCGGGGAGGGCGCGGACGTCGTCTTCGAGGCCGTCGGCTCGGAGGGCACGCTGCGCGCCTGCCTGGCCGCCACCAGACGCGGCGGCCGGGTGGTGTTCCTCGGGCTGACCGGCACGGTCTCCCTCGACGCCTTCGCCCTGGTCAACAACGAGCAGACGATCGTGACCAGCGTCGGCTACCGCGACGCCTACCCCGAGCTGATCCGCATGGTCGCCGAGGAGGGCGTGGACCTGGCCGCGATCGTCACCGCGACCATCCCGCTGGAGCACGTGGTCCGCGACGGGTTCGAGGCGCTGCTGCGCGGCGAGGACCAGGTCAAGGTGCTGGTACGACCCGCTCAGGACGAGGGGCGGCTCCGGTGACCGACGGACTCGCCCCAGGGCTGTTCGCCGGGCGGCACGCGTTCGTGACCGGCGGCACGTCCGGCATCGGCGCGGCGACCGCCGTGCTCCTCGCCGAGCTGGGCGCCGCCGTGACCGCGCTCGGCCTGCCGCCCGCCGACCCCGCCGAGCTGCCCGCGCACCCGCTGGTCCGGGTGGTGGAGCACGACGTGCTCGACCGGGGCGGCCTGGCCCGCCTGCTGTCGGCCGGCGACCCGCTCGACGCGCTGGTCAACTGCGCGGGCGTCAGCCACGACCGCGAGGAGTACGACCTGGCCCGCTGGCAGCGCGTCATCGAGGTCAACCTGACCGCCACCATGGTCGCCTGCCAGGCCGCCCGCCCGGCGCTGGCCGAGCACGGCGGCGCGATCGTGAACGTCTCCTCCATGTTCGCCTTCTCCGGCAGCAGGGACCGGCCCGCCTACAGCGCCAGCAAGGGCGGCGTCTCCCAGCTCACGAAGTCGCTGGCGGCCGAGTACGCCGCCGACGGCATCAGGGTCAACGCCGTCGCCCCCGGCTTCGTGGTCACCCCGCTGGCCCGGGGCGTGCTCGACGACCCGCCGGCCCTGGCCCAGGTGCTGGCCCGCATCCCCGGCGGGCGGCTGGGCAGGCCGCGCGAGGTCGCCTCGGTGGTGGCGTTCCTGTGCTCGCCGGCCGCGTCGTACGTCACCGGGGCGGTCGTCCCCGTGGACGGAGGCTATCTGGCTGTGTGACATCTCACCTAAGCTGTGTGTCCCCTGACCGGCACGAACGCGAGGAGGGTCGCCTTGTCCGCCGTCTCCGTGATCTCCCAGGCCACGACCGAGCACGTCGAACCCGCCGAGCGCATCCATTTCTGGGAGGACTACAACCGCAGGGCGCTGGTGGGCCTGTCGTGCACGTCGTACTCCGAGCACGGCCTGCTGGCCAGGCAGACCAACATCGAGCTGGCCGGGCTGCGGCTGGCCGAGATCGCCGGGAACGCCCACGCGATCGAGCGCAGCCCGCAGACCGTCAGGTCCACACCGAAGGACTCGGTGTTCGCGACCCTGCTGCTCAAGGGCGAGGCGGTGTTCCTGCACGAGAACGGCTGCCTGGCCGCCACGGCGGGCGAGCTGGTCGTCTACGACACGCGCCGGCCGTACCTGTTCGGGTTCTCCTCCTCGATGCGGCAGATCCTGGTGGACGTCCCGCGCGAGCTGTTCGCGCAGGCGTGCGTGGCGGGCGGGCTGCCGGGGCCGATGGTGTTCGGCAGGGCGACGGCGCGGGAGGGCGTGCTCGTGGCCGCGCTGCGCTCGATGATCGGCGGCCTGGCCGCCCTGCGCTCCGCGCCCGACCCGGCCGAGGCCGAGCGGGCCGTGCTCGACCTGCTCAGGCAGCTCGCCGAGGAGCGCACGGGCGGGCGTCCCGGGCCGGACGCCTACCGGTCGCAGCTCATCGTCGCCGAGGACTACATCGACCGGCACCTGCACGACCCCTGCCTGGGGGCGGCGCAGGTGGCCGGGGTCATGGGCATCTCCGTGCGGCACCTGGCGCGCATCTTCGAGTCCACCGGCCGCACGCCCGCCCGGCACATCGTGGAGCGGCGGCTGGTCCGGGCGCACGCCGAGCTGACCGGGCCGCGCGCGCTGGAGACCACGATCGCGGACGTGGCCCACCGGTGGGGCTTCTCCAGCCAGGCCCACTTCGCCCGCCTCTTCCGCGCCCGGTACGGCCTGACCCCGAGCGAGGCCCGCGCCGAGGCCACCCGGTAGCCGGAAGGCCCGCCAGGGCGCCGGTCGGCAGCCGGGAGGCCCGTCAGGGGAGCCGGCCGGTGTGCGCGAGGTCGGCCTCCATGCGCGCGGCCGTCCGCCTGAGCTCGGGCAGCACGTCGCGCAGCAGGTGGTCGCGGCTGGCCCGGCCGGCGTGCGTGGCCACGTTGACCGCCGCCACCACGCGTCCGTCCGGCCCGCGCACGGGGACGGCGATCGACCGCACGCCCTCCTCCAGCTCCTGGTCCACCAGCGCGTAGCCGTCGGCGGCGGCCTGCCGCACGGCCGCGGCCAGCTCGTCCGGCGAGGTGATCGTGTGCCGGGACAGCGGCTTCGGCTCGATGGCGGCCACCCGCGCGGCGGGCTGCCCGGCCAGCAGCACCCGGCCCATGGACGTGGCGTACGCCGGAAAGCGGGTGCCGACCGTGATGTCCACGCTCATGATGCTGACCGTGGGCACCCGGGCCACGTAGAGCACGTCGTCGCCGGACAGCACCGCGACCGACGCCGACTCGCGGACGCGCGCCACCAGGTCGGCCAGGTGCGGCTGGACCACCTCGCCGAACGTACGCCCCGACAGGTGGGCGTAGCCGAGTTCGAGCACCTTGGGCAGCAGCACGTGGCGGTCGCCCACGGCGGCGGCGTAGCCGAGGCCCTCCAGGCTCTGCACCGCGCGCCGGACGGTGGCCCGGGGCAGGCCGGTCACCCTGGCGGACTCGGCCAGCGTGCAGCCGCCGCGCGCCGACCCGAGCGAGACCAGCACGGCCAGGCCGCGGGCGAGCGACTGCAGATAGCCCATGCCCAGCTCCTCCTTGACGGCCCGCGAACCGTCCAGCCCGGCGGGCGCGCGGCGCGGCTCCCGAGGGCGGGCGGCCTGGGCCGCCAGGACGGCCTCCATGTCCGCCACCGTCGCGCGCAGGCGGGGCAGGGCGTGCTCGCGCAACCCCGCCACCGTGTGCCTGCTGGTGTGGCTGACCACGCTGACCGCGCAGACCGCCGTGCCGCCGGGGTCGCGGACGGGCAGCGCGACCGCGATCAGCCCCGGCTCGATGAGCTGGTCGTCCTCGGCCCACGGCGCGGCGGGGTCGAGCAGGGCCAGCCCGGCCGCGCACCGCCCGGCGGGCAGCAGGTCGCCCACCCGGAAGGCCACCGACATCGTCCGCCGCCGGGTGAACTGGCCGACGAAGCGCACGCCGTCGCCGTCGGGCACGGCCAGCGAGACCGACTCCTCCAGCTCGGCGGCCAGCCGCTCGGCCAGGGGCGACAGGCTCTCCTGGAGGCCGTCGCAGGCCAGGTAGGCCGCGCCCAGCTCCATCAGCGGCGGCGCGAGCAGCACGTCGCGGCCCTGCGCCCGCAGGTGGCCGAGGTGCACGAGCGTGGCCAGCACGCGGTCGACCGTGGACCTGGCCAGCCCGGTGGCGCGGACGAGGTCGGTCGCGCGCATGGGCCGCCCGGGGTCGGCGGCCAGCACGCGCAGCACGGCCAGGCCGCGCTCCAGGGTCCCGGCCGGTTCCATCGGCGACTCCTCGTCCAGGTGGGGGCTTTGACAGGAACGCCCCAGTTACAGATACTCGAACTCATAATAGTGAACTAAAGTTCGCAGAGCGAACACCCTCGGGCGGGCACTCGGCGGACATCCTCGGCTGAACGGAGCGTCGTGCGGAGAGACAAGGTGGTCGCGACGGCCGCGGAGGCGCTGGCCGGCGTGCGGGACGGCGCTTCGTTCGCGGTCGGCGGCTTCGGGCTCAGCGGCATCCCCAACGTGCTGATCCAGGCCCTCTACGACACCGGCGTGACCGGCATCGGCGTCGTGTCCAACAACTGCGGCGTCGACGGCGGCGGCCTCGGCATCCTGCTGGCCGCCGGGCGCATCGCCCGCGTGACCGCCTCCTACATCGGCGACAACAAGGAGTTCGCCCGGCAGTACCTCGGCGGTGACCTGGAGGTCGAGCTGACCCCGCAGGGCAGCCTGGCCGAGCGGCTGCGGGCCGGCGGCAGCGGCATCCCCGCCTTCTACACCCCGGCCGGGGTCGGCACCCCCGTCGCCGACGGCGGCCTGCCGCTGCGCCACCACCCCGACGGCACGGTCGCCGTCGCCTCGCCGCCCAAGGAGGTGCGCGAGTTCGACGGCCGGGAGTACGTCCTGGAGCACGGCATCCGCACCGACTTCGCGCTGGTCCGGGCGGCCAGGGGCGACCGGTCCGGCAACCTGGTCTTCCACCGCGCCGCCAGGAACTTCAACCCGCTGGCCGCCATGGCGGGGCGCGTCACCGTCGCCGAGGTCGAGGAGCTGGCCGAGCACATCGACCCCGACGAGGTCCACCTGCCCGGCGTGTTCGTGCAACGCGTGCTCCCGCTCACCCCTGAGCAGGCCGCCGACAAGGGCATCGAGAAAAGGACGGTCACCGAATGAGCTGGACCCGTGACCAGATGGTCGCGCGGGCGGCGGCCGAGCTGCGCGACGGCGACTACGTCAACCTCGGCATCGGCCTGCCCACCCGCATCCCGTCGTTCCTGCCGCCGGGCGTCGACGTGGTCCTCCACTCCGAGAACGGCATCCTCGGCGTCGGCCCCTACCCCGCGCCCGCCGACGTCGACCCCGACCTGATCAACGCGGGCAAGGAGACGGTCACCGTGCTCCCCGGCGCGTCGTTCTTCGACTCCTCGCTGTCGTTCGGCATGATCCGAGGGGGTCACATCGACGTGGCCGTGCTCGGCGCGATGCAGGTCTCGGCCCGCGGCGACCTGGCCAACTGGATGGTCCCCGGCAAGCTGGTCAAGGGCATGGGCGGGGCCATGGACCTGGTGCACGGCGCGCGCAAGGTCATCGTGATCATGGAGCACAACGCCAAGGACGGCTCACCCAAGATCGTCGAGGAGTGCTCGCTGCCGCTGACGGGCCGGCGATGCGTGCACCGGATCATCACCGACCTCGGCGTCCTCGACGTCACCGAGCAGGGGCTGGCCCTGGTCGAGAGCGCGCCGGGCGTGGGCCTGGACGAGCTGCGCAACCGTACCGACGCGGAGGTCACCGCATGAAGGACGTCTACATCGTCGACGCCGTCCGCACGCCGTTCGGCCGCCACGGCGGCGCGCTGGCCAAGGTGCGCCCCGACGACCTGGCCGCGCACGTCGTCGCGGCGCTGGTCGAGCGGACCGGCCAGGAGAGCGCCGACGAGGTGGTCCTGGGCAACGCCAACGGCGCGGGCGAGGAGAACCGCAACGTCGCCCGCATGGCCGCGCTGCTGGCCGGGCTGCCGGTCACCACGCCCGGCGCCACCGTCAACCGGCTGTGCGGCTCCGGCATGGAGGCGATCATCCAGGCATACCGGGCGATCGCGGTCGGCGACGCCTCGGCGGTGATCGCGGGCGGCGTGGAGTCGATGACCCGCGCGCCCTGGGTGCTGCCCAAGCCCGACCGCGCCTTCCCGGCGGGCGGCGGGGAGCTGGTCTCCACGACGCTCGGCTGGCGGCTGGTCAACCCGAGGATGCCCGCCGAGCACACGGTCGCGCTCGGCGAGGGCGCCGAGCTGATCGCCGACAAGCACGGCATCACCCGCGAGGAGCAGGACGCGTACGCGCTGGGCAGCCACCGGAAGGCGGCCAAGGCGGCCCTCGACCGCGAGATCGTCCCGATCGCCGGCCTGACCAGGGACGAGGGCATCCGCGACGACACCTCGGCCGAGGCGCTGGCCCGGCTCAAGCCGGTGTTCAGGAGGGACGGCGGCACGGTCACGGCCGGCAACTCCTCCCCGCTGAACGACGGCGCGGCGGCGCTGCTGCTGACCGACGAGGAGGGGCTGCGCGGCCGCGAGCCGCTGGCCCGCCTCACCGCGAGCGCCGTCAGCGCGCTGGAGCCGCGCTACTTCGGGCTCGGCCCGGTCGAGGCCGTGCGCAAGGCGCTGGCCAAGGCGGGCAAGGGCTTCGGCGACCTGTCGACCGTCGAGCTGAACGAGGCGTTCGCCGCGCAGGTGCTGGGCTGCCTGGCCGAGCTGCCCGAGCTCGACCCCGCCCTGGTCAACCCCGACGGCGGCGCGATCGCGATCGGCCACCCGCTCGGCGCCTCCGGGGCCCGCGTCACCGGCGCCGTGGCCCACCGGCTGGCCGCGGCCGGCTCGGGCGTCGGGCTCGCCTCCCTCTGCATCGGCGTCGGCCAGGGGCTGGCCGTCGTACTCGAAAGGTAGCGTCCATGTCCGAACCCCTCACGCAGGCCGACATCGACCGCGAGATCGCCGCGCTGAGCGAGTCCCGCGGCGAGCGGCCCGCCGACCACCCCGCGCGCGACTACGCCCCCTACCGCAGCACCCTGCTGCGCCACCCCAAGCAGCCGCTGGTCGCGCTGAAGGACCCGGAGGCGAGCGAGCTGTCCGGCCCGGTGTTCGGCGTCACGGACGTGACCGCCCTCGACTCCGACCTGACCCGGCAGCACCTCGGCGAGCCGCTGGGCGAGCGGATCACCGTGACCGGCCGGGTGCTCGACCGCCAGGGCCGGCCCGTACGCGGTCAGCTCGTGGAGATCTGGCAGGCCAACTCCGCCGGTCGTTACCTGCACCAGCGCGACGACCACCCCGCGCCGCTCGACCCCAACTTCTCCGGCGTCGGCCGCTGCCTGACCGACGACGACGGCCGCTACCACTTCACCACGATCAAGCCCGGCCCCTACCCCTGGCGCAACCACCTCAACGCCTGGCGGCCCGCGCACATCCACTTCTCGCTGTTCGGCACGGCCTTCGCCCAGCGGCTGGTGACCCAGATGTACTTCCCCGGCGACCCGCTGTTCCCCTACGACCCGATCCTGCAGTCGGTCACCGACGACGGCGCCCGGCAGCGGCTGGTCTCCACCTACGCGCACGACCTGTCCAAGCCCGAGTGGTCGCTCGGCTACCGGTGGGACATCGTGCTCGACGGGCCCGCCGCGACCTGGATGGAGGAAGGCCGATGAACCCCACCCCCTCGCAGACGGTCGGCCCGTTCTACGGCTACGCGCTGCCCTTCCCCGGCGGCGGCGACCTGGCCACCGGCGGCATCACCGTGCACGGCCGCGTCTACGACGGCGCCGGCGACCCGATCCCCGACGCGCTGCTGGAGTTCTGGCAGGCCGACCCCACGGGCGACCTGTCGGGCGCGCCCGGCTCGCTGCGCCGCGACCCGGTCAACGGCGCGGTCATCGGCCGGCACGGCGTCGACTTCACCGGGTTCGGCCGCGTCCCCACCGACGCCGACGGTCACTGGACCCTGCGCACGGTCGAGCCGGGCAACGGGTACATCAGCGTGTGCGTGTTCGCCCGCGGCCTGCTCCACCACCTGTTCACCCGCATCTACCTGCGGCCCGACGCCTTCCTCGACTCGCTGCCGCCCGACCGGGCGCGCACGCTGGTCGCGGTCGAGGAGCGGGAGGGCGTCCACCGCTTCGACATCCATCTTCAGGGCGAGAAGGAGACGGTCTTCCTTGACTTCGGCTGACCCCGGCGGCGGGAACCCGGGCGCGTCCTCCGTGGGCGCCCTGGGCGACTTCGGGCTGCTCGCGCCCATGCGCGGCGGGGCCGAGGCGACCGGCGACGCGGCGGTCCTGCAGGCCATGCTCGACGCGGAGGCCGCGCTCACCCGGGTGCTGGCCGCGCTCGGGCGCGCGCCGCGGGAGGCGGCCGACGCCGTGACCGCCGCGGCCCGCGCCGAGCTGTTCGACCCGGCCGGCCTGGCCGCGCGGGCCCGTTCGGGCGGCAATCCGGTCATCCCGCTGGTGGAGGACCTGCGCGCGGCCGCCGGGCCGTACGCGGAGCACGTGCACGCGGGCGCGACCAGCCAGGACATCCTCGACACCGCGCTCATGCTGGTCGCCCACCGGGCGCTCGGGCCGGTCCTGGACGACCTCGACCGGGTGGCCGCCGGGCTGGCCACGCTGGCGTGGGACCATCGCGACACCGTCATGGCCGCCCGCACGCTCACCCAGCAGGCCGTGCCCACCACGTTCGGGCTCAAGGCGGCGGGCTGGCGGAGGCTGGCCCTCGACGCCCGCGACCGCCTCCGAGTCGTCCGCGAAGCGCTTCCCGCCCAGCTCGGCGGCCCCGCCGGCACCCTCGACCGGTTCGCCGCCCCTGACCTGGACGAGGGAGGCGCAGGGGCGCTGGAGGTGGCCGGCCGGTTCGCCGCCGAGCTGGGGCTGGCCGCGCCCACGCTGCCCTGGCACGTGCTGCGCACCCCGGTCGCCGACCTGGCCGGGGCGCTGGCGTTCACCGCGGGCGCGCTGGGCAAGCCGGCCGCCGACGTGCTGGTGATGTCGCGGACCGAGATCGGCGAGGTGTCCGAGGGCGTCGGCGGCGGCTCGTCGTCGATGCCGCACAAGCACAACCCCGTGCGGGCCACGATGATCGCCGCGGCGGCCCGCCAGGTGCCCGCGCTGGCCGCCGTCCTGTACGCCTCGCTCGCCGCCGAGGACGAGCGCCCGCCCGGCGCCTGGCACGCCGAATGGCAGCCGCTGCGTGAGGCGCTGCGCCTGGTCGCCGGCGCCGCCCGCGACGCCGCGGAACTGGTCGCCGGCCTGCGGGTCGATCCCGGGCGCATGCGCGCCGCCCTGACCGTCGCCGGACCGCCCGGCGCCGCCGCCGCCCTGGTCAAGCGGGCGCTGGAGGAGAAGTGACGTTGTTGCAGCACCGGGTGGACGGCCCGGAACACGCGGAGCCGATCGTCCTCGGCCCGTCGGTCGGCACCTCGACCCGGGTGTGGGAGCCGCAGGTCGCCGCGCTGGCCCGCAGGTTCCGCGTGGTCCGCTTCGACCTGCCCGGACACGGCGGCTCCCCGTCGTCCGGCGTGTCCACGATCGACGGCCTGGCCGGGCTCGTCCTGGACCTGGCCGACGACCTGGGCCTGGACGCCTTCCACTACGCCGGCATCTCCATCGGCGGCGCGATCGGCGCCACCCTGGCCCTGCGCCACCCCGGACGCCTGCTGTCCCTGGCGATGATCTGCTCCTCGGCCCGCTTCGGCGAGCCGGACGGCTGGCGCGAGCGGGCCGCGCTGGTCCGGGAGCGGGGCACCGCGCCGCTGCTGGAGCCCACGGCCAAGCGCTGGTTCGCCGGGCCGGGCGACCCGGCGCTGCTCGACGACCTCGCCGCCGCCGACCCGGCCGGCTACGCCGCCTGCTGCGACGCCCTGGCCGGCTACGACCTGCGCGCCGAGCTGCCCGGCATCGCCGTCCCGACGCTGGTCCTGGGCGGCCGCGACGACCCGGCCACGCCGCCCGCGCACGCCAGGGAGCTGGCCGACGGCATCCCCGGCGCGACGCTCGTGGAGGTGCCGGGAGCGGCCCACCTGGCCGGCGTCGACCAGCCCGAACGGGTCACCGCCGCGCTGCTCGCCCACCTGCCCGCCGCCCCCGGCATGCGGGTGCGCCGGGAAGTGCTCGGGGACGCCCACGTCGATCGGGCCGTCGCCCGCACCACCGCCTTCACCAGGGACTTCCAGGACCTCATCACGCGCTACGCCTGGGGGGAGATCTGGACCAGGCCCGGCCTCGACCGGCGCACCAGGAGCTGCGTCACCCTCACCGCGCTGGTCGCGCACGGGCACCTCGACGAGCTGGCCATGCACGTCCGCGCCGCCGTGCGCAACGGGCTGACGGCCGACGAGATCGGCGAGGTGCTGCTGCAGAGCGCGATCTACTGCGGGGTGCCGGCCGCCAACGCGGCGTTCGCCGTCGCCCAGCGCGTCCTTACCGAGATATCAGGGGAGCCCGCATGACCATCACCCGTGACCTGCTGATCGGCGGCAAGAACGTCCCCGCCCTGAGCGGCCGTACGACGCCCGACCTGGCCCCCTACACCGGCGAGGTGTACGCGACGGTGGCCGCCGCGGGCGTCGAGGACGTCACCTCGGCCGTGGACGCGGCGCAGGCCGCCTTCGACGGCTGGGCCGCCACCAGCCCGTTCGCCCGCCGGGCGATCTTCCTCAAGGCCGCCGACCTGCTCCAGGAGCGCGGCGAGCAGGCCGTGGCGCTGATGGCCGCCGAGGTCGGCGGCACCCGTCCGTGGGCGCTGTTCAACGTCGGGCTGGCCGCGAACATGCTGCGCGAGGCCGCCGCCGCGATCACCGCGCCGCGCGGCGAGGTGCTCGCCGCGCAGGAGGAGGGCGTGCTCGGCCTGGCCGTGCGCGAGCCGCTCGGCGTGGTCGCCGCCTTCTCGCCGTGGAACGCGCCGATCATCCTCGGCGTGCGCTCGGTGGCCGCCGCCCTGGCCGCGGGCAACACCGTCGTCATGAAGCCCAGCGAGGACGCCCCCATCGCGTGCGGCCTGTTCGTCGCCGACCTGCTGCACGAGGCCGGGCTGCCCGCGGGCGTGCTCAACGTGGTCACCAACGACCCGGCCGACGCCGCCGTGGTCGCCGAGGCGCTCATCGCCGACCCCCGCGTCCGCGCGGTCAACTTCACCGGCTCCACCGAGGTCGGCCGGATCATCGGCACCCACGCCGCCCGCCACCTCAAGCCCGCCCTGCTGGAACTGGGCGGCAAGAACGCCATCATCGTCCTGGAGGACGCCGACCTCGACCACGCGGTCGACGCCGCCGCGTTCGGCGTCTACATGAACGCGGGCCAGATCTGCATGTCGGGCGACCGCGTGCTGGTGCACGAGTCGCTGGCCGAGGAGTTCGGCCGCCGGTTCGCCGACAAGGTGCGCGCGCTGCCCGCCGGCGACCCGTCCCGGCCGGAGACCGTGATCGGGCCGCTGGTCAGCGCGGACGCCGCCCGCCGGGTGGCCGGGCTGGTCGCCGACGCGGTCGCCGAGGGTGCGACGGTGCTGGCCGGCGGCGGCGAGCCCGAGGGCGCGGTGCACCCGGCCACGGTGCTGGCCGATGTGCCGAAGCACGCCCGCCTGTACTACGGCGAGGCGTTCGGCCCGGTGTGCGTGCTCGGCACCTTCGCCACCGACGACGAGGCCGTGGCCCTGGCCAACGACACCGAGCACGGCCTGACCGCCGGGATCATCACCGAGAACGGCACCCACGGCCTGCGCGTGGCCCGCCGCCTGCGGACCGGCATCGTGCACGTCAACGACCAGTCCGTGGGCGACGAGCCGCAGGCGCCGTTCGGCGGGGCCGGCTCCTCCGGCTACGGCCGGTTCGGCGGCCGGTGGGGCCTGGAGGCGTTCAGCAACACCCGCTGGATCACCCTGGCGACCGAACAGGCCCACTACCCGTTCTGACCACCCGGCCCACCCCTGGAAGGGGCGGGCCGGGCGGCCCGCCGGCGGGTCAGTGGGCGTACGCCTGGAACTCCGCCGCCCGCACCTGCTCGCGCGCCGGGCTCGCCGTGGCGCAGTCGGTCGCGGAGCCGGGGTCGGCGTCCTGCTCGCCCGCGTAGCGCGGGTTGCCGGTGCACTGGCTGCTGACCACCCGCAGCATCAGGTGGGTGGCGCTGGTCGGCGGCACCCGGAAGGAGCGCACCAGCAGGTCCGCGCCGCGCGGCCGGGGCAGCGTGGCGTCGAACGCGTCCGCCGGGCTGGTGTAGACCTTCCTGAAGCTCGCCGGGTCGGCGCAGTTCGCGGCGCAGGCCAGCACCTCGAACGCGCGCAGCGCCGAGAACCTGTTCTGCCCGCCCGGATCGGCGGCGTCGCCGACGTCGGGCCGGAGCATCGCGCTCACCTGGACCCTGCGCACCGTGACCGGACTGTCGCCCGCCAGGTCCACGACGACCGACCGGCCGGCCGGCGCGCCGGTGCGCGAGGCCCAGTTCGTGGCCTCGGTGTCGTCGATCAGCCGGGCCTGGTTGACGCCGTCGCCGGCGGCCGTCGCGCCCGCCGCGGCCGAGGCGAGGTTGCGCGGCAGCGGCAGCGGGAGCGGCAGCCTGGCCCCGGCCACCACCGGGAACGTCAGCCGCGCGTGCCCGAACCCGGCGCCCGCCACCACGAACCGGTACGTGCCCGGCGTCATCTCGACGGTGTCGCCCAGCGGCGTGGCCGGATCGGTGTCGGCGACCGGCACCGCGCGGCCCTCGTAGTCGCCCACGTAGAGCCGCAGGGCCGCGTCCCTGGCCTCGCCGAGCGGCTTGAGCTGGAGCGAGCCGTTGCGGCCCGCCGGGTCGACGAAGCTCGGCGTCGGGTCGGGGTCGTTCGGGCCGTTGCTGGCCGCGCCCTTGCCCAGGCCGTGCTCGGCGAACGCCCGCCACAAGATGTCCTGGTTCGCGCCGTCGAAGCGGATGGCGTCGGCGGCCAGGATCGCGTCCCGGTGGTCGACGTAGCTGACCGCGCCGGAGGCCATCAGCAGCAGGGCGTCGTACGAGAGCTGCGCCCACCGCCGGTTGCCCGGGCACCGGTCCACCGCCACCTTGCCGTCGGCGCAGTCGCGCTGCCGGGCCGGCGTGCCCTTGCCGTACCGCTTGACGAACGCCTCGCGGACGTCGAACTGGGTGGCGGTCCAGATCTCGCCGTCGGCGTGCACCTGCGTGCCGACCAGGTCGTAGGCGAGGTCGCTGTAGTTCAGCGGCGACCTGGACATGTCGTAGTTGCGGATGCCGCGCGTCCGGTCGCCCGTGACGTACGGGCCGATCACGTACGGGGTCGCGCCGGAGGAGCGGAAGCCGTACTCGTCCAGGTACTCCATGGCGAACAGGTCGGAGGTGCTCTCGTTCATGGCGCCTGCCTGCGCGCCGCTCCAGCCGGCGGTCGGGCCGGCGATCATGCGGCCGGAGATGGCGTGGCTGTACTCGTGGCCGATGACCGACATGTCGTAGTCGCCGTCCACGCAGGGGGCGTAGAACGAGCCGGCGATCGGCTGCCACAGGTACATGTTGGTGATCGGGGCGACGCCGTCGGGGCCGGTGATCTGGTTGGCGTTGTCGCGTACCGACGCCACGCGCGCCCCGGCCTGGGCGTTGCCCAGCTCGGGGTCGTTGCCGAGCCCGCCGCGGTCGCCGTTGTCCACCTGCATGTTCCAGGCGGACTCGGTGAAGCCGAGCCGGTAGGACCAGTCGTGCATGCGGTTGTGCATGGCGTTGAGGTTGGCGATGGCGGCCTCCAGGTCCGCCTCGCCCGGCTGGTCGAACGTCGCCGGGTCGCACTTGGCCCGGTGCCAGGTGTTGCGCCACGGATGGACGTAGTCGCGGTCGGGGGAGGGGGCGTTCGCGCGGGTGCCGACGGTGAACGGGTCGCCGTTCGCGCGGTTCTCGTACGTCCGGGCGGCGTTGCCCGCGCTGGTGTGGGTCGGCGCGCCGGTGGCGTGGTCCACGTCCCAGGCGCGGCCGGTCGCCGGGTCGCCGCCGGTGGCGAGGTCGCAGCCGGGCCCGGCCGCCTGGCACCAGGTCCGCCGGGTGTCGGTGGCGGAGTAGTCGCCGGGCGGGTTGGCCGGGAAGGCCGCCCAGCGCGGGTTCTCCGGATCGAAGTGGTCGACCAGGTTCTCGCGGGTGAGGATGCCGCCGGTGACCGCGTCCACGTGGGTGGTGTACGCCGCCGCCTCGCCCTTCCCGCCGCCGATCAGGACCACCTGGTACGCGCTGTGCACGCCGTCGGGCGCGGGCACGGCCACCTTCGTGACCTGCTTGGTCGTCGCCGTGGCCAGGTCCACGCCGCCGTCGCGGGCCGCGATCTCCAGGGCCCGCGCCTCGCTGATCACGGCGGCCGGGGGCGCGGCCTGCCCGCGGGCGAGCGAGGAGGTCACGTGGCGCACCTTCCCCCGTACGACGCCGACCGCGACGAGCCCGTCCACCCCGGACGGCAGCCCGCCGAACCGCTGGCGCAGGAGCACGGCGTGACCGGCGCCGAGGGGGTTGACCGCGACCTTCTCCAGCCCGGCGACCTCCTCCGCCGACAGCCCGAACAGCGGCTCGTTGGCGGTCAGGTAGGCGCGGGCGGCCCGTTCGGGATCCTCGCCCAGGCCCTCGGCGAGCGGCGCGGCGCCGGTGACGACGGCGGGGGTGCCGAGGGCGTTCCAGCGGATCTCCGCGCCGGCGGCCCGTGCGCCGAGCCCGGCGGGCGGCGGGACGCGGCCCTGCCGGTTGTCCAGGTCCGGCCTGCCGTGCTGCTCGGCCTGGAAGTCGTGGACGATCGGGGCCTGCCCGCCGGGTTCGCCTCGCGCGGCGCCGGTCAGGGGCAGGGCAGAGGCGGTGACCGCGAGGGCGATCACGGCGCTGCGTAACCAGGGTCTGGTGGACACGATTCCTCCTGGGAACGGAAGACGCGCGGTTGACGCCCGTCCCGCCAGAGGTAACACCGCCTCGGAGTCCTGACAAGATCGGATAAAGCCTCCAGGACTGTCCAGTTCTTGACACCGTCGCTTATTCAACCTATAGGTTGATAAACCAACGGGTTGAACAAGGAGGAAGAGATGCTTCTCCGAGAAAAGGTCGCGGTGGTCTACGGCGGCGGCGGCTCGATCGGCGGCGCGGTGGCCCGCGCCTTCGCCCGCGAGGGCGCCCGCGTCTTCCTGGCCGGCCGCACCCGGGCTTCGCTCGACAAGGTCGCCGACGACATCCGCGCGGCCGGCGGCACGGCGGAGACCGCCCTCGTGGACGCGCTGGACGAGCAGGCCGTCGACGCGTTCACCGGCTCGGTGGCCGCCCGCGAGGGCCGCATCGACGTCTCGTTCAACGCCGTCTCCGTCCAGGACGTGCAGCGCCCGCTGGCCGAGATCTCCGTCGAGGACTTCCTGCGGCCGATCCAGGTCGCCGCGCGCACCCAGTTCCTCACCATCAGGGCCGCCGTGCGGCACATGGCCGGTTCGGGGGTCGTCCTGCTGTTCGGCGGCGGCGGGCCGCAGACGCAGCCGGGGCTGGGCGGGTTCAAGGTGTCGCTGGACACCATGGAGGGCATCCGCCGCCAGTGGGCGTGCGAGGCCGGGGCGCAGGGCGTGCGCGTGGTCACCCTGATCACCGGCGGCGTGCCGGAGAGCATCCCCGACTCGTTCCCGGGCAAGGCCGCGCTGGAGGCGGAGCTGCGCGAGCCCACCCTGCTCGGCCGGCTCGCCACCCTCGCCGACGTGGGCGACGTGGCGGCGTTCGTCGCCTCCGACCGGGCCCGGACCATGACGTCGGCGACCGTGAACGTCTCCTGCGGCGCGATCGTGGACCATTAGGGTCGGGACCGCCCAGGAAGGAACGCGCGCACCGATGCCCGACGACCAGCTCAGCCTCACCTTCGCCGCCCTGGCCGACCCCACCCGGCGGGCCATCCTCGCCCGGCTGGCCGACGGCGAGGCGACGGTCAACGAGCTGGCCGAGCCCTTCGAGATGAGCCTGCAGGCCGTGTCCAAGCACCTGAAGGTGCTGGAGCGGGCCGGGCTGATCAGCCGCGGACGCGACGCGCAGTGGCGGCCCTGCCGCCTGGAGACGGAGCCCCTGGAGGGCGCCTCCGCGTGGATCGACCGCTACCGCGAACGCTGGACCGGCAGCTTCGACCGGCTCGACCAGGAGATCGGCAAGCTCCGGCACAGCGAGGAAGGACGTGACCATGGCTGAGACCGAATTCGTCATCGAACCCGGCCGCCAGGACATCATCATGATCCGCGCCTTCGACGCCCCCAGGGACGTCGTCTTCCGGGTCGTGACCGACCCGGCGCTGATCCCGCGCTGGTGGGGCCCCCACTGGCTGGACACCCGGGTGGACGCCATGGAGGTCGCGCCGGGCGGCCGGTGGCGCTTCGTCAACACCGACGCCCGCGGCCGGGAGTACGCCTTCGGCGGCGTCTACCACGCGGTCGTGCCGCCGGAGCGGTACGTGCGCACGTGGGAGTTCGAGGGCACGCCCGGCGAGGTGGCCCTGGAGACCGTCCGGCTGGAGGAGGCCGGCGGCCGTACCCGGTACGTGGCTCAGTCGGTGCACCCGTCCGTCGAGGCGCGCGACGCCATCGTCCGCGCCGACGGCCCCAAGGGCGGCGCCCAGTCCATGGACCGGCTGGCCGAGCTGCTGGGAGCGCGCTGACGCCTTACTGCGGGCAGGCCAGCCGGCAGCCGCCGAAGCGGGCTTCGTCAGGCTCAGGGAAGCGGGACTTCGGCATCCCGCGCAGCGCCTCGGCCATCGAGGCCCGCCAGATGGGTTCGGGGACGGTGGTGCCGTCCACGGTGTCGTAGCGGCGTCCGCAGACGGTCAGGCCGGTGAGCGTGGGCCGATCGCGCCCGGCGGTGGACGGGCGCCGCTGGGACCCGTCGGGGAACGTGCGGGGCTCGGACTCGTCGGGGAATCCGAGGCTGACGGCGGCGGCCAGGTCGGGGGTGTAACCGGCGTACCAGGCCGACCCGAGGTCGGGGATCCTGCCCGCCAGGCCCGCCGCGTCCCGGCCGAGGCCGCCGGTCCGCAGCAGACCGGTCACCGCGTCGGCGACGGGCGCGTCCAGAACCTGCTCGCACCGGGGGGCGAGGGCGTGCAGCACCTTGCCGGAGCCGTCGCGGACCTCCTTGACCGCCCGCGGCGCGCAGCGCAGGCCGTGGGCGGCCAGCGTGGCGTAGGTGGCGGCGACGGTGACGGTGTCCGCCTCGTTGATGCCGAGCGTGAAGGTCTCGTACTCCCGCAGCGGTGTCCCGTCGCGGCGGGCGAGGCCGAGCCGCTGCGCCGTGCGCACGGTTTGGCAGAGGCCGACCCGCTCCTCCAGCCGCAGGAAGAAGGGGTTCGGCACGGCGCGGGCGGCCGAACGCAGGGTCGTGAACGCGCCGCCGTCCTCGCCGCCGGGGCCGACGACCGTGTGGGCGGGGTCGCCGACGTTCTCGCCCTTGCAGTTGGTGAAGGAGTTGTAGCCGGTGGCCTGGAAGGAGCGGGCGCGGGGGAAGCCGTCGTCGTAACGGAAGCCGCCGGACAGCGCCGCGTCACCCGGGCGGACCTGCGCCTCGACGGCCCGTTGCGCCGCCTGCTGCGCCCGCGGATCGAGCGCGGTGGCCACGACCAGGCCGCCCCGGGTGAGCAGCCGCGGATCGATCGAGGTCAGCTCGTCGTGCACCCGGCGGCAGAAGGCGGGGTGGCGGCTGGCCGCGCAGTCGGGGGCGAGCTTCTCGACGACCTGGCCGCCGCCGTCGGTGATCACGCTGTCCCGCACCACCAGCGGGGCGACAGCCAATCGCTGCCTGTCATCGACGTCCTTCCGGAAGGGGGGTGCGGCCGGCCCGTCCATCATGGCCGACCGCACCGCCCCCGTGCACCGGAGCTAGACGATCACACCCGCTGCCACAGGGCGGGCACGTTCGGCGGCTCCCAGCCGGGCAGCGCCGTGTGCGGCTGGAGGCAGCGGTAGGTGACGTTGTTGTAGACCACCTGGTCACCCGACTTGTACGCGGTGCCCGCCGTCCAGTTGCCGGTCGGGCCCTGGGTCGGGGTCACCGTGGGGGTCGGGGTGGGCGTGGGGGTCGGCGTCGGGGTGGCGGTGGGGGTCGGCGTCGGTCCGCCGGGGCCCACCTGGAGGTCGACGCAGTTGTAGAAGGCGTTCTCCGTGTCGGCGATGTTCCAGATGGCCAGCAGCTTGATGCGCCCGGTCCGGCCGCCCAGACTGACCGTGTGCGTCACCGTCGCGCCCGGTTCCCTGCCGTGGTCGTTGAACGAGGCGATCCGGGTGCTGCCGACGTAGTAGTCCCACGTGCTGGTCGCGTGCCGGGCCTCGATGAGCCACTTGAAGTTGACCGTGTCGCCGACGGACGCGGCGGGCCAGGCCTTGCTGTCGTCGTCCAGCGGGGCCCACCGGGCGTCGCCGCCGCTGCAGTTGCGCAGGCCCTTCGGGCCCTCGACGCTCTGCGGCTCCCAGATGATCTGGCCGCAGTTCTTGACCTTGCCGGCCGCGCAGTTGGCCTGGCGGCTGGGCGGGTCGGAGATGTAACCGTGCGCCGAGGCCGGCGGGGAGAGCGCGACGACGGTGGCGACGGAGACCGCCGCCATGGCTAAGAAGGTCCATACTCTGCGCATGTCACCGTTCCTTCATGCTGGGGGATAGTCCCAAATATAAAGGAAAGTTTCCTAACGGTAAATGGCACAGTCAGCGCTTTTCCGCCCCGCAGTCAGGCTGGTGTGACGCTGTCGGGCCCGTGAAGTGCGCGCCCCACCCGGCCTATCGGGCTCGTCCGGACAGCAATTCCGTCCAGATCGCCGCAGTTGCACGGATCGAGCGAAGAGAGGTCTCGTGCACTTCGGGCTTGCCCTTGAGGTGGACGGTTCGCCGCAGGAACGCCTGCCCGCCGCCCTCGCACAGTTCGTAGACGGTGGCCTGGCAGAAGCAGGTCCAGGCCACCGGACGCGTTCGTACGAGCGTCCGGTACGGCTTGTGCCATCGCAGCCGAGTATGACCGTGCTGAGCGGGGGGGACGTGAGGGCTCAGGCACTTGTCAGACGGGAACACAGTGCACCACGTGCTGTGGATGGCATGGAGCCGTCTGCCGGTCTTCTGCGCCATCGGTGCCCCTGACGGTCTTCGTCCCGAGTGATGATTCCATTGATCCACCTGAAGAAGCCGGTCGCGCCAGCCCCTTGCGAGCTACGCTGGATCGGCTTGTCGTGCTGGTGGCAACGCTATGAACAGCGCGGACGTCGCAGAACTGACCGGAAGTACGAGTACGGACGGCGGTGGCTCCTGTCATGACCTCCCAGGGCGTGGGAACCCTGACGGCCGGTCGGGGCAATGCCGAGCACGGCCGGGAGGGCCGGATCTCCGGCTATGTGCTCAAGGTCATCCGTGAGTCCACCGGGACGACCCAGGAACGGTTCGCCGAACTTCTCGGTCTGGACGTCACGACGATTCAGGGTTGGGAATCCGGACGCCGCCCGCTGATGGCGATCTCCACAGGGACGTATCTGTCGTTGCGGCACTGGCTCCTGCGGCTCGGCATCCGAGCGCGTCTGCTCTTCCAATTGGACATGGCCCTTGAAGCCGATCGGTTCGTCGGCTACGTGCTCGGCACCGAGCCGGGGAAGGCCCGGACCGAAGATCATCCACTGGCCTCATGGGTGATCACACGTCCGTTCACCGACCTCGTGGCCTGGCCGTTCACCAGGACGGCACCGTCGGCCATGGCGGGAGCCGCGCGGGGGACCGGCCGCCGGGGGCCCGTGGCCACCTCACCTTCGCTTCTGCCCGACGAACGCGCGCACTTCTTCGAGCACCTGAAGGTGGTGGCCGAGCGTGCCGACACGGGCCGGGCGGACGGCATGTTGCTGCGCCGCCAGGCCCGCTATGTCGCCGGCTTCGACGACACCGCGGACACCGCGGACTGGCTCACAACGATGCAGCGCGCCGAAGAACGTCGGATGAGCCGGGCGGCCGGGTGGACGCCGTCATGGGCCGTTGTCCGGTCCGGCGCCCACTCGCTGGCCAGGATCGGCGACCGCGAGGGGTTGCAGCACTTCATCCGCGTCCATCTGGCCGACGAGGTCTGCGAGGTGGCCAACCTCAACTACTGGGCCTACTGGCTCGGGGAGGTGGGCGAACCCCAGTCGGCGGATACGTTCATGATCGAGCTGAGACCGGATGTGTGGCGCGGGACCGAGCTTCTCCGGCATTTGACCGGCAAGCTGAACTCCGCGAATCCTTACCTCGACGTGGTGGCCCACACACTGTGGGCGCTGGTCATGCTGCGCCCCTCGACCTTGGACAGTCAGACCGTGGACGCCCTCAGGGACGCGGCTGCCCGCACCCTGGACGAGGCCATCGCGTCAGCACAGTCCCAGCGCGAGCTGGAGGCGGTCATCTACGCTCTGCGCATGATCCACCGAGGGTGAGAAGGGACTTCCATGGCGGAGGAACTGGCGAGGTTGACGGGCCTGCTGTACGAGATCGGACTGCTCAAGCGCTACAAGCGCACAGGCTGGCTGGTCGCGGGGGTGCGCGACCCTGAGAGCATCGCCGATCACTCCTTCCGGACAGCGATCATCGCGAGTGTGATCGCGGCTCTGGAGGGCGGCAACCCCGAGCGCGCGGCGTTCATGAGCCTGTTCCACGACACCCAGGAAACCCGTGTCACCGACATTCCCTACGTCGGCAAGCGTTACTTGACGGCGGCGCAGAACGAGGAGGTCACCGCCGACCAGGTACGCGGTCTTCCGGAGTCGGTGGCGGAGATGCTGGGTGGCGCGGTCGGTGAGTACGAGGGGCAGACCAGCCTTGAGGCCCTCTGTGCTCGTGACGCCGACAAGCTCGAATGCCTGATGCAGGCCGTCGAGTACCGCGAGCAGGGGCACCAGAACGTCCAGCCGTGGATCGACAGCTCGCTCGCCGCGCTCCGGACGGCGTCCGCGAAGCGCCTCGCGGACGAGGTGCTCAGCACGGGATCGCTGGAGTGGATGGTGCGCGTGCTCAACGGAGACTGAGTCACCCGGCGCTCACCGAACCGAGGAGCGCATGACCCGTGGCGAGCAGGTGCAGACCATGCCTTGGGCCTGCGTTCTCGCAGCCGTCGCGGATGGGGACCGCCCAACAGGTGGTGACATGTCGTGACTTCGCCTAGGCTGAGGGTGCCGAGGGGAGTACTTCGCAAGCGCCGGCCCGGTCAGTACGGACGTCCCAGACGTCCCCGGGCGGCCGCCCGTGCGATCGGCGCACGGGCGAAGGAGACCTCGAACGATGACGCGCGTTCGAGGAGGACCCATGCCCCCGGGCACATTGCAGGCTGCCCCCGCCCTGACCACCATCGCCACGCCCACCCTCTGGCTGGTCGCGATCGCCGGGCTCGTGCTGCTGCTGGCGCTGGATCTTCTCTTGACCAGGCGCCCGCACGAGGTCCGCATGCGCGAGGCGGCCGGCTGGTCGGTGTTCTACCTGGTGCTGCCGGTGATCTTCGGCTTCTACCTGTGGGCGGACCACGGCGGCGGCGTCGCCGTGGAGTTCTTCACCGGGTTCGTGGTGGAGAAGTCGTTGTCGGTGGACAACCTGTTCGTGTTCATGCTGCTGCTGGCCGCCTTCGCCGTCCCGCCGGCGCTGGCCCGGCAGGTCCTGCTGTACGGGATCGTCGGGGCGCTCGTCCTGCGCGGCATCTTCATCTGGCTCGGCGCCGCCGCCCTCCAGAGCGGCACGTGGGCGTTCCTGCTGTTCGGCGCGATCCTCATCGTCACCGCCGGGAAGATCCTCAAGGACGTGCTCGGCGGCCACGAGCAGCAGGTGGACATCTCCTCCATGCGCAGCGTCCGGCTGGTGCGCCGGTTCGTGCCGGTCACCGACGACTACCGCGGCTCCCGGCTGGCCGTGCGCGAGGGCGGGCGGCTGGCCCTGACGCCGCTGGCCCTGGCCGCCGTCGCCGTCCTGGGCACGGACATCGTCTTCGCCGTGGACTCCGTGCCGGCCGTGTACGGCGTGACCGAGGACCCGTTCCTGGTCTTCGCCACCAACGCCTTCGCGCTGATGGGCCTGCGGGCGCTGTACTTCGTGCTGCAGGGCGTCCTGGCCAAGCTGCGCCACCTCAACCACGGGCTGAGCGTCATCCTGGCCTTCATCGGGGTCAAGCTCATGCTGCACTGGGCGCACGGCGTCTGGGACTGGATGCCGCAGATCCCGACGCTCGCCTCGCTCGGCGTGATCGTCGCCGTCCTGACCACGGTCACCCTGACCAGCCTGTACGCCAACCGCCGCGACCGCGAGAAGGAGGCCGCGAGCTAGTTCACCGCTCCGACGCCTGGGTGCCCCCGACGCGAGAGCCGGCCGTCATGTCGGCATGACGACATGGTCGCGAGACGCTTTCAGGGAAGGACCCCGCGCCCATGACGATCTCTCTTGACACGAGCCGGTACACGGTCGGCATGGCCACGAGCCCCGCCGACCTCCAGGCGGCCCAGCGGCTGCGGTACGAGGTCTTCGCCGAGGAGATGGGGGCGCGGCTCGACAGCCCGGTCTCCGGCCTCGACGTGGACCGGTTCGACGCCTACTGCGACCACCTCCTGGTGCGGGAGGGGCGGCGGGTGGTGGGGACGTACCGGCTGCTGCCGCCGGGGCGGTCCGACCGGCTCTACTCCGACGGCGAGTTCGACCTGCGCGCCCTCGCCCCCATCCGCAACAACCTGGTCGAAGCAGGACGTACCACCGTGCACCCGGACCACCGGGACGGCGCGGTGGTCGCGCTGATGTGGGCCGGGATCGCCCGGTACATGGTGAGCGGCGGCCACCGGTGGCTGGCGGGCTGCTGCTCGGTGCCGCTCGACGACGGCGGCGCGCTGGCGGCCGGGGTGGCCGGACGGGTGCCGCTCGGCCCCGAGGAGCACCGGGTCACGCCGCACGTGCCCTGGGCGGCCGACGGCGCGCCGCGCACCGACCGGTTCGTGCCGCCCGCGCTGCTCCGCGGCTACCTGCGGCTGGGCGCGTGGGTGTGCGGGCCGCCCGCGCACGACCGGGACTTCGGCACGGCCGACTTCTTCGTGCTGCTCTCGATGGCCCAGGCGAACACCCGCTACCTGCGTCACTTCCTGGGCGGGACGCCGTGACCGGCCCCTGGCTGCGTACGGGCCCGTGCACGCCGGACATGTGCGTGGGGGCGGCGGTCGTCGGCGCGGGGGCGGTGCGCCGGGCGCTGCGGCTGCTCGCGGCGGCCCTGGTGGTGCTGGCCGGGGTGCCGGTGGCGCTGGCGTTCCGCCACGCCCGCCCGGACGTGCGGGCGCGCGTCACCGGACGGTGGGCCCGGCTCCTGCTGCGCGCCCTGGGCATCCACCTGGACCTCGTCGCCGAGGATCCGGCGGAGGCGCCCCGGCCGCCGGCCGGGGCCGGGGCCGGGGCCGGGGTTGGGGTCGGGGCCGGGGCCGGGGTCGAGTGCGGGGCCGGGGTCGGGGCCGCGGGGTCAAGGGGAGGTGGGGAGGCCGGGGTGCTGGTCGTGGCGAATCACGTGTCGTGGCTGGACCCGCTGGTCGTCGCGGCCGCGGTGCCCGCGCGCCCGCTGGCCAAGCGGGAGATCGCCGCCTGGCCGGTCGTCCGCACGCTGGCCGCGGGCTCGGGCGCGCTGTTCATCGACAGGGAACGCCTGTCCGCGCTGCCGTCGGCGGTCGCCGCCGTGGCCGCGGCGCTGCGGGCGGGCGACACCGTCGTGGCCTTCCCCGAGGGCACCACGTGGTGCGGGCTCGGCATGGGCGACTTCCGGCCGGCGGTGTTCCAGGCGGCGATCGACGCGGGCGCCGCCGTACGGCCCGCCACGCTGCGCTACCGCGAGGACGGCCGGCCCTCGACCCGCGCCTGCTACGTGGGCGAGGACTCGCTGCTCGCCTCGGTGCTCCGGGTGACCGCGACCCGGCGGCTGGCCGTCGAGGTGCGCCTGCTGGCCCCCCTGCGCGCCGCGCCGCCGGCCGGCCGCCGGCGGGCGCGCGCCGTCCTGGCCGGGGACGCCGAGGCCCTGGTACGCGCCGCGATGGACGGCCCTCCCACGCGGGGGAGGACCGCCGCTCACTTGCCGAAGCCCGCGGTCAGCCCGCTGAGCAGCTGACGGCGGCCCACCACGTAGAGGATCAGGATGGGCAGCGTGGTCAGGACGACCGAGGCGAGCACGGCGGGCACGTTCACGCTGTACTGGCCCTGGAACGTCCACAACGCCAGCGGCAGCGTGCGCTTGTCCGGGCTCTGGGTCAGGATCAGCGGCAGCAGGAAGCCGTTCCAGATCGTCAGCGCGTTGTAGATCGTCACCGTCACCACGGCCGGACGGGTCAGCGGGAAGGTCAGCCGCCAGAGCATGCCCCAGTCGGTGGCGCCGTCCAGCCGCATCGACTCGAACAGCTCCTTGGGCACGTCCCTGATGAAGTTGGACAGCACCAGCACCGACAGCGGGATCGCGAACGCGATGGAGGGCAGGATCATGCCCAGCAGCGAGTCGTACAGGTGCAGCCGGATGATGATCAGGTAGATCGGGATGATCGTGGCCTGGAGCGGGATCGCCAGCCCCATCAGGAACAGCGAGTTCACCCCGCCCAGGAAGCGCCCGCCGCCGCGCACGATCGCGTACGCCGCCATGAACGACACCCCGACGGCCGGGATCACCGCGCCGAGGGTGACGAGGAGGCTGTTGAGGAAGTACAGCGCGAAGTCCGACTCCAGCACCAGCTTGTAGGCCCCCAGCGTCGGCTCCGCCGGCGGCGCGAGCGGGTTGGAGGCGTAGTAGGAGCTCTGCTCCTTGAAGCTGGTGATGACGATCCAGTAGATCGGGACCACCACGATCGCCAGCCAGATCCACCCGGCCACCCCGGCCACCCAGTTGCGGCGGGCGGCGGCCGGGCCGCCCGCCCGCCGGGCCGCCCCGGCGGCCCGCCGCGCCGGCTTCGTCAGCGTCGTCGCCATGTCAGGCCCCTTCCAGCTGACTCGCCGAGGCGTCGCGGCCGCCCAGGCGGCGCAGCAGCAGCGCCAGCGCCAGCCCCACGAGGACGAGGATGACCGCGATCGCGCTGGCCGGGCCCATCAGGTTGGCCTGGAACCCCCGCTTGTACATGTCCAGGGCGAGCACCCGGGTGGCGTCGCCGGGCCCGCCCGCGGTCAGCACGAAGATCAGGTCGAAGAACGTCAGCGACCCGACCACCATCAGCGTCGAGGACGTGATGATCGTGTACTTGAGCTGCGGCAGCGTGATGCTGAAGAACGTGCGCACCCGGCCCGCGCCGTCGAGCTGGGCGGCCTCGTACATCGAGCGCGGGATCTGCCGCACGCCGCCCTGGTAGATCAGCGAGTGGAACGGGATGAACTGCCACGACACCACGAAGATCACCACGCTGAAGGCGAGGACGGGCTCGCCCAGCCAGTCCTGGGCCAGCAGGTCGAGGCCGAGCCCGGCGCCGAGCCCGAAGTTCGGGTCGAGCAGCGCCTTGTAGGTGATGGCGATGGCGGCCGAGCTGAGCAGCAGCGGGATGAAGTAGAACACCGACAGCACGGCCCGGTAGCGCTGCCGGCCGGCCAGGAACACCCCGAGCAGGATGCTGGCCGGCGTCTGCACCGCCCAGGACGCGGCCATCACCAGGAACGTCACCCACAGCGCGTGCGGCAGCCCGGGGTCGGCGAGCACGGCCTGCCAGCTCGACAGGCCGGCGAAGCCGATGTCGCCCAGCCCGTCCCAGGAGGTGAAGCTGAGGACGAGGACCCCGATCAGCGGGATCACGCCGAAGGCGACGAAGAGCAGCAACGCCGGGACGGCCAGCCAGGCGAGGGCGCCGCGGCCCCCTCGCCCGGCCGCCGCCGGCGCCCGCCGCCCGGCGGGGATCGGGATCACGCTCACTTGCCGATGACCGCGTTCATGTTCGTCTGGAACTGCTGCGGCGAGATGGACAGCTGGAACAGCTTGGCGATGTTGTCCAGCAGCACCTCGGCGGCGGTTGGGCTGAGCGCCTGGTCCCACGACTGGGCGAAGGTCTTGGCGTTGCTGGCGATGCCGTAGACGAACTTCAGGAACTCGGCGTCGGGGGAGGAGGCGAAGGCCGCGTCGGCGCCCTTGACGATCGGCACGGCCCCCGTGTCCGCCCACTCCTTGACCTCGGTCTGGTCGAGCACGCCGCTGGTGAAGAACTTCTTGGCGATCTCCTTCTGCTCGGGGGTGGCCTTGGCGGAGATCGACAGGTACTGGCCGGGGTTGCCGACGGTGTTGCTCGGGTCGCCCTTGCCGCCGTCCACGGGCGGGAAGTTCATGTAGCCGAGGTGGCCGCCGGGGACGAAGTCGCCGCCGTCGTTCTTCATGCCGCCGTACGTCCAGCCGCCGTGCAGCATCATCGCGGCCTTGCCGGTGTAGAGCAGCGCCTGGTCGGCGTTGGAGTCGGCGGTGATGGAGGAGAAGCCCTTGATGAAGCCGTTCGCCTTGATCAGGTCCTGCATCTTGGTCAGGGCGTCGAGGGCGGCGGGGTGTGACCAGGCGTCCTTCTGGCCCTCGAACACCGCCTGGAACACCTCGGGGCCGCCGATCCGGTCGAACAGGAACTCCAGCCACATCATGTTGGTCCAGCGCGACTGGCCGCCGAGCGAGAACGGCGCGATGCCCTTGGCGTTGATCTTGGGCACGATGTCCATGATCTCGCCCCAGGTCGTCGGCGGCTGCACGCCGACCTTCTCCAGGACCTCCTTGTTGTAGTACAGGACGATCGGCTGCACGGTCTCGCACGGCATCGCGTAGATCTTGCCGTCCACGGTGGCCGCGCCGAAGGAGGAGGGGAACAGCCGGTCCTTGACGGCGGCGTTCTCGGAGAACCAGGACGTGAGGTCCTCCACCTGGCCGGCCTGCACGTAGCTGCGCAGCGTGCCGCCGCCCCAGCCCCAGATCAGCGTGGGGGCCTGGCCGGCGCCGATGGCCGTCTTGATCTTGGTCTTGTAGGCGTCGTTCTGGAACGCCGTGCCCTCGATCTGGGTGGTGGGGTTGGCCTTGTTGAAGCGCTCGATCGCCCGGCGGCGCACGCCTTCCTGCGGCTCGACCGACAGGTACCAGTAGGTGGCCTTGGCGCCGCCGCCGCCACCGCCGGTCGGGCCGCCGCCACCGGCGCGGGTGGGGCCCGACGTGCCGCAGGCGGCGAGCGCGGCTCCCAGGGGCAGCCCCATCGAGAGGCTGAGGAAGGTGCGGCGAGAGGTTGTCCTGGTCTCCACGCTGATCTCCGTACTCGAATGCCGTGGCCTGGCCGCGGCTCGGTTGTCCTTGGGACGCGTTGGCCGGCGGTCGGATCGGCAAACCCCCCAATGCCGCTCGTCCGCTCGCCGTTGAGTGAACTAGTCGAAACATTTGCGACATGACCGCGCGGCACGTCAATCTAGATTTCGACCATTTCCCTGTCAAGACCTCTGTCGCGGAAACGGAGCTGGGCGGCGGCCGGGCCTGTGTAGTAATCTCGCGCGGGCATCTAGCTGGCTATTCTGCCCCAGTTGCGGCATTGTGCAGGTGGCGGGCCCAGCTCCGAAATGTTTCGAAACTTTGCGGCAGAACTCTTGAAGGAGTGCAGTTCATGACGGCTCTAGATCGGACCCCGGCAGATCGGGTCCTCGGTCCGTGGCTGGACCCGGCGCTTCCCGTGGCCGAGCGCGTCGAGGCCCTCCTTCAGGAGTTGACGCTGGAGGAGAAGGTCGCCCAGCTCGGCAGCCGGTGGGTGGGCAACGACATGGCGCACGAGGAGGCGGCCCCCGCCCCCGACCCGGACGGCACGGGCACCCACAACGTGGCCCCCATGCAGGACGTTTTCGCCGCCTCCGGCACCGTGCCCCTGCGCGAGGCCGCCCGGCACGGGCTCGGCCACCTGACCCGCGTGTTCGGCAGCGTCCCGGTGACGGTGGCCGAGGGCGCCGCCGAGGTGGTGCGGCTGCAACGCGAGGTCGTCGGGCTGTCCAGGCTCGGCATCCCCGCCCTCGTGCACGAGGAATGCCTGACCGGTTTCACCACCTACGGCGCCACCGTCTACCCGGCGGCCATCGCCTGGGCCGCCACCTTCGACCCCGGCCTGGTCGAGCGCATGGCCGCGGCCATCGGGCGGGACATGCGCTCAGTGGGCGCCCACCAGGGCCTGTCCCCGGTGCTCGACGTGGTCCGCGACTACCGGTGGGGCCGGGTCGAGGAGACGATGGGCGAGGATCCGTACCTCGTCTCGATGCTCGGCGCGGCGTACGTGCGCGGCCTGGAGAGCGCCGGCGTGATCGCCACGCTCAAGCACTTCGCCGGGTACTCGGCCTCGCGGGCCGCCCGCAACCACGGCCCGGTCCCGATGGGCCGCCGCGAGCTGATGGACATGATCCTGCCGCCGTTCGAGGCGGCGATCACCCTGGGCGGCGCCCGTTCGGTGATGAACTCCTACTCCGACGTGGACGGCGTGCCCGCCGCCGTCGACTCCTGGCTGCTGACCGAGCTGCTGCGCGAGGAGTGGGGGTTCACCGGCACCGTCGTGTCCGACTACTGGGCGGTCCCGTTCCTGGCGACCATGCACCAGGTGGCCGCCGACCCGGCGGACGCGGGCGCGCAGGCGCTGGCCGCCGGCGTGGACGTCGAGCTGCCCGACACCCTCGGCTTCGGCGCCCACCTGGTCGAGCGGGTGCGCCGGGGCGAGCTGCCCGAGTCGCTGATCGACCGCGCCGCGCGCCGGCTGCTCACCCAGAAGGTGCAGCTCGGCCTGCTCGACCCCGGCTGGACGCCGGAGGGCTCGGTCGCCGGCGCGCCGGACGTCGAGCTGGACTCGGCCGCCAACCGCGCCCTCGCCCGCGAGCTGGCCGAACGCTCGATCGTGCTGCTCGACCCCGGAACGGCGCTGCCGCTGCGCGCGGGCCTCGGCCGGATCGCCGTCGTCGGCCCGTGCGCCGACGACCCGCGCACGTTCATGGGCTGCTACGCCTTCCCCAACCACGTGCTGCCCCGCTACCCCGGGCTCGGGCTCGGCGTCGAGGCCCCGACCGTGCTGGACGCGCTGCGCGCCGAGCTGCCCGGCGCCGAGATCGTGCACGAGCCGGGCTGCGCGGTCCAGGGCGGCGACCGGTCCGGGTTCGCCGCGGCGGCCGCCGCCGCCCACGCGGCCGACCTGTGCGTCGCGGTCGTGGGCGACCTGGCCGGGCTGTTCGGCCAGGGCACGTCGGGCGAGGGCTGCGACGCCGAGGACCTGCGGCTGCCCGGCCTCCAGGGGGACCTGCTGGCCGAGCTGTTCGCGACGGGCACCCCGGTCGTCGTGGTGGTCGTCTCCGGCCGCCCGTACGCGCTGGGCGAGGCGCACGCCGGAGCCGCCGGGCTGGTCCAGGCGTTCATGCCGGGAGAGGAGGGCGGCGGGGCGATCGCCGGTATACTGAGCGGTCGTGTCCAGCCTGGAGGCAAGCTTCCCGTGCAGATACCCCGCCATCCTGGCGGGCAGCCGGGCACCTACCTGCAGCCCCCGCTCGGAGCCGACAGCAAGGGCATCAGCAACCTCGATCCCACCCCGCTGTTCCCCTTCGGGCACGGCCGCTCCTACACCTCCTTCGAGGTCGGCGACCTGCGGATCAGCGCCGCCGAGGTCCCGACCGACGGCGAGTTCACCGTCTCGGTCCGCGTCGCCAACACCGGCGGCCGGGCGGGCGACGAGGTCGTGCAGCTCTACCTGCACGACGTCCTCGCCCAGGTCACCAGGCCGGTGAAGCAGCTCACCGGCTTCGCCAGGGTGCACCTCGAACCGGGCGAGAGCAGGCGGGTCTCCTTCCTCGTCCACACCGACAGGACCGCCTTCACCGGGCGCGACCTGTGGCGCGTCGTGGAGCCGGGAGACGTCGAGGTGCTCGTCGGCACGTCCGCCGCCGACCTGCCGTGCCGCGGCGTGGTCCGGCTGACCGGGCCGACGCGGCCCGCCGGCGCGGGCAGGCGGCTGGTCACACCCGTGGAGATCCGAGGAGGAACAGATGCCGGCTCCTAGGCGCGCCACGCTGGCCACCGTCGCGGCCTCGGCCGGCGTGTCCGTCGCCACCGTCTCCAAGGTGCTCAACGGCCGCAGCGACGTGGCACCGGCGACCCGTTCGCTGGTGCAGTCGCTGCTCCAGCAGCACGACTACGTGCCCGCCACGCCGCGCCGCGGCGAGGCGGGCGGCCCCGCCACGGTCGAGGTGCAGTTCGACGACGACCTCAACGCCTACTCCACCGAGATCATCCACGGCGCGATCGAGGCCGGCGACGAGCTGGAGACGTCGGTCGTCGTCAGCATCAGGAAGAGCCACCAGCGCACCGGCGGCTGGGCGCGCGACCTGGTCGCCGCCGGGCGGCGGGCGCTCATCGTGGTGACCAGCGAGCTGACCGGCGCGCAGCTCGGGGCGCTGACGCGGGCCCGGCTGCCGCTGGTCGTGATCGACCCGCTCAACCTGCCGACCACGAGCGTGACCAGCGTCGGCTCGACGAACTTCGCCGGCGGCCTGACCGCCACCCAGCACCTGCTGTCGCTGGGCCACCGCCGCATCGCCTACATCGGCGGCCCGCCGACCTCGGCCTGCAACCAGGCCCGCCTGCACGGCTACCGCGCGGCGCTGGAGGCGGCCGGCGCGCCCGAGCCGTCCGGCTACGTGCGCACCGCCCACTTCCACTACCAGGACGGCCTGGTCAACGGCGCGAGCGTGCTCGACCTGCCGGAGCCCCCGACCGCGATCTTCGCCGGCTGCGACGAGATCGCGCTCGGGGTCATGGAGGCCGCCAGGTCGCGCGGCCTGCGCATCCCGGAGGACCTGAGCATCGTCGGCTTCGACGACACCCAGATCGCCCGGATGGCCTCGCCGCAGCTCACCACCGTGCGCCAGCCGCTGCGCGAGATGGGCCGGGCGGCCCTGCGCACCGCGCTGCGGCTGGCGGCCGGCGAGCGCATCGACTCCCACCACGTCGAGCTGGCGACCGAGCTGGTGGTGCGCGGCTCGACCGCCCCGGCGGCGCCTACGGAAGGCTGAAGGCCAGGAACACCGACCCGTACGGGTTCGGGTACGGCGTGAAGGAGTACCCGGACTGGACGAACAGCATGCCGTGCGACACCACGGCCCCGCCGCCGCCCGAGACGGCCCCGCCGCGCCCGGTCAGGCCGTTGACACCCTGCACCTCCTGCATGGTGTCGTAGGCCCACACGACCTCGCCGGTGCGCGCCGAGTAGGCCCGCATCTTGCCGTCCATGCTGCCCTCCCAGACCAGGCCGGGCGTGCTGGAGACGGCCGGGGTGTGGCCGAGCCGGCAGACGTTCGGGTACTGGGCCGCGCCGCCGGTGGCGCAGCCGTCGGCCGGGTTGGGCGTCTCCCACAGCAGGTGCCCGGTGGCCGGGTCGAGGGCGAACAGGGTGCCGGGCTGGGCCATGTACGTGGCCACGTACAGGCGCTGCCCGTCGAAGGAGGTGCCCCACTGGACGCCGGACAGGCCGCCGCCGGGCATCGGCTTGGACAGCTGCCGCTGCCAGACGATCTTCCCGGTACGGGCGTCGAGCACGTGGTACACGCCCGCCTTCTGCCCGATGCCGACCAAGGGCCGCCCGCCCGCCCGGAACAGGTTGGGCGCGGCCCCGAGGTCGAAGTCGAGCGCGGTGCCGTCGGGGAGGTTGGGGCAGTACTCGCGGTCCTCGGGGGTGGGCAGCGAGCACTCCAGCCGCCAGGTGTCCACGTCGGTCATCCGCCGGGTCCAGCGCGGGCGGCCGGTGTCGATGTCCAGCGCCAGCACCGAGTCGTAGTGGCCGGCGCTGCCGGTGTAGTTCTGGCCGGTGCCGACGTAGAGGGTGCGGGTGACCGGATCGAGGGCGGGGGAGCTCCACACGCCGCCGCCCGAGGGGGCGTACCGGGGGACGCCGTTGGGCCAGGTGCCGTCCTGGCGGGCCTTCGGGACGGTGTTGAAGCGCCAGACCGGGCGGCCGGTGTCGGCGTCCATGGCGTCGAGGTGGCCGCGGAAGGTGCAGCAGGCGTGCTCCTTGCCGAGGATGTTCTCGCCGCTGGAGACGCCGACGTAGACGCGGTCGCCGAAGACCAGGGGCGAGCTGGTCACGATCGCCGTGACGGTGTCGTCGAGCCGGCGGGCCCAGGCCAGCCGGCCGGTGCGCTGGTCGACGGCGTAGAACCAGCCGCGCACGTCGCCGAAGTACACCTTGCCCCTGGCCACGGCCGGGCCGTCCTGCACCTGGGTGCGGCCGGTGCCGACGGTGGTCAGGTCGAACTCCCAGCGGGCGGCGCCGGTGGCGGCGTCCCTGGCGTAGAGCTTGCCTTCGGGGGAGCCGAAGTACACGGTGTCGCCCACGACGGCGGGCTGGCTGCGCGGCGTGCCGGCCTCCTTGGGATAGGCGAAGGCCCACTTCAGCGCGAGGCCGCCGACCGTGCGCGGGTTGATCGCGCGTTCGGCCGCGTTGTGCCGCCAGCCCAGCGGGCCCTGCTGCCACATGGGCCAGTCGCCGCCGGTCGCCGCCTGCGCGGGCGCGGGGCCCTGCAGCAGCGCGAGGCAGAGGACGGTCAGCAGCCGGATCATGAGGTCGCCTCCTTGTTCCAGAACGCGCACTGGTGCTGCCTGGCGATCTCCCGCGTCACCTGGCTGTCACCGGCCGGGGCCAGGGACATGACGGCGGGGTCGGTGCGGGTGTACCGGGGCCACAGCGGGGTCCCCTCCGCGGTCGGGTCGCCGGTCCGGGCGAAGCCCGTCCACTGGGCGACGAGCTGGGCGCCGAAGGAGCGCTGGTTGGCGTCCAGGTCCTTGACGTCGGAGTAGAGGAAGGGCACCTCGCTGATGTGGAAGGCGCCGTTCGGCTTGGCCTGGTCGAGGAAGAACAGCGGCGGCGCGTCGGTGTTGTCCACCTGGAAGGCGTACACCGGGAGGTGCGCGGCCAGCCGTTCGTCGTTGAGCAGCGCCGGGCAGACCGAGTTGCTGTCGGCCACGATCGTCCGGTACGCGATGAACGCCGCCGGAGCGGGGAACCTGGCCAGCGGGTAGCGGGCGAGCACCTCGGGGGCGAGGGGGCCGTACTGCCGGCGGACCAGGGTCTCGTACTCGGCCGGGGTGTTCGCGGCGGGGAGCTGGACCTCGTCGCGGCCCACGCCGTGCATGAGGGCGACCTTGTTGACCTTGCCCCTGGCGAACGCCCGGGACGGCGACATGGTCAGGATGCGGCCGTCCACGATGGGGGCGATCGTCCCGCGGTCCGGGCCGAGCCCGTCGCCGGACTGGTCGAGCAGCGCCTTGACCGGCTTGGCCCGCAGGCACGCGGCCGGGTCGGCGGCCTGCTCGCAGCCCAGCGCGGCGGCGAACCGGCCGCCCTGGGCCTGCGCCTCGGCCTGCGTGGGCAGCTCGGCCTTGCAGTCCTGCGGCTGCCAGAAGGTGTTCACGCCGCGCAGCGAGTTGTACTCGCCGCTCTGCACGATCCCCTTCTCGAACAGGCCCTTCGCGGTCGGCGACGCCGTGTGCGCGCAGACGCTCGACCCGCCGGCGCTGGCCCCGAAGATCGTCACGTTGCCGGGGTCGCCGCCGAAGCGGGCGATGTTGCGCCGCACCCAGCGCAGCGCCTCCTGCTGGTCGGACAGGGCGTAGTTGCCGGCGTTCCGGCCGAAGGCCCGGTGGGACAGGAAGCCCAGGACGCCCAGCCGGTAGCCGACGCCGACGTGCACGACGTCGCCGGCCTTCGCCAGGTAGGAGCCGTCGGAGGGGGCGCCGTACCGGAAGCCGCCGCCGTGGAACTCCACCATGACGGGCAGGTTCCGCGCCCCTTCGGGGGCGGCGACGTTGAGTTTGAGGCAGTCCTCGTCCTCGGAGGGGGCGCCGAGCAGCTCCGCCTGCGGGCAGGGGCTGCCCCGCCCGGTGCCGGAGAACACGCCGGGCCAGGGCGTGGCCCGGCGCGCGGGCGTCCAGCGCAGGTCGCCGACGGGCGGGGCTGCGTAGGGGATGCCGAGCCAGGAGCGCAGGCCCTCGCCCGCGATCCCGCACACCTGGCCCGAGTCGGTGGTGACGGTCGTGCCGGGCGCGCAGGCGGGCGCGCCGCGCGGGGCCGCCTGCGAGGGCGGCGTCGTCAGGCTGAGCGACGCGATCACGACGAGCGCGCTCAGCCCTGGTCGGAGCTTCAACATGCGCAAGTTCCCTCGATGGATTGACGCGGGATCTTGCGCATCGTGTCAAGGCGAGTCAGCCGGATCAATGGCGGCCGTCATACCGGACCGCCATCTCGCCCGCGTGATCACCGCGCGCCGCCTCCGGCTAGCGGTCGCTCCACTTGATCTCGTACGGCTTGAGCGTCAGCTCCTTGCCGTCGACCGTCGTGGTGACCTGCTTGTCCGTGGTGTTGACTGCGAGGAGCTGCCGGGGCTGGGCCAGCACCCGCACCCGCGGGTCGGAGGACGTGACCGGCTCCAGCTCGGCCCCCGCCGGGAACCAGCGGGTGAAGTCGCTGACCAGCTTGCCGGTGGGCATCAGCGCGCCCGTGCGCGGCTCCCACATGCAGGCCCGGCACTCGCCGTCCTTGGCCTGCGGGTTCCAGTACAGGGCGGTGCTCGCGCCGCTCCGGGCGAACTCCATCATCGAGACGGCCTGCACGGCCAGCCGCATGGGCTCGTCCCAGACGGTGCCGTCCTCGGGCACGAAGTACCACTCCGACCACCACACCGGCAGGTCGCCGGCCTTCTCGCGCAGCCACTTGGTGATCGCGCCGAACTTGCCCAGGGCGCCGAACGCGTCGGGCAGCAGCTCGTGGGTCTCGGTGGGGGAGGCGCCGTCCACGACGACGAAGTCGGCGCCCTTCTTGTTCTTGAACCAGTACTCGAAGGCGTCGAGGGCGTGCTGGTTGACCGCTCCCCACGGGCCGCGCAGCTCGGTGTCGCCCTTGCTGTCGCTGTCGAAGCCCAGGTACGGCCCGCCGATCTTGGCGTCCGGACGGACCGCCTTCACCGCGTCGTACACCTTGTTGTACAGCTCGGTGTAGCCCTTGTAGTCCGCGGGCTTCTTGTGGTCCCGCCAGAAGCCCTTGAACTCGTTCCAGACCATGAAGTACTTGACGTCCCGGTAGCGCTCGGCCACGGTCGCCGCCAGTTTGGCGAAGTCGTCGAAGTGCTCCGGGTACGGCGCGTCCTCCAGGTGCTCCTTCCAGGCCGACTCCTCGGTCGGGCCCTCGGGGCCGCCCTTCATCCAGTCGGGGGCGCAGCACAGCGTGAGCACGCCGGTGCCGCCGGACTCCCGCATGAAGTTCGTCCGGCTGTCGAGGTCCTCCCAGAAGTACTCGCCCCGCCGCGGCTCGGGGTTGAGCGCCCCGAAGCCCATGATGTGCTGGTTCTGCAGCATCGGCGTCTCGGACAGCGCGCGGGCGACGTCCTGCTCCAGGCGCGGGGTGATGTTGTTGGCGCTGACGCCGGTGTGGGTCAGGCCCCAGCGCGGCCAGTCGGCGTCCACGGGCGGCGGCTTCAGCGCCTCGGCGGTGGCGGCGGGCGAGGACGCCGGCGGCGGCTGGGCGCCGGTGGTCTCCTGGCCGGCGGTGGCGCCGAGGGAGCAGCCGGCCGCGAGCAGCGCCATGGCGGCGAACCCGATGACGCAGGTGGCCAACCGGCCAGAACGCCGCGCCGCCGCCCTCCCGCTTACTGTTGACACCTGAATCCCCACCTGGTCCTCGGCGCTTTTTGCCTAGAGCGTTCCATGCCCCCGCAAACGCGGCAAACTAGTGGGCCGGATTCACAGCCAAGCGTTATCTCGCGGACACGGCGGCGCTTCCGGCGCCCCTGGCGCGCCGGAAGGCCGCCGCGTCCTGTCCCTAGCGGCCCTGCAGGCCCTTGACGTTGTCCCCGAACGTCCAGCCCTTAGAGCCGTCCCAGTTGATCGACCAGGTCATCAGGCCCTTGAGCTGGCCGTTGAAGGCGTTCCAGCCCTGCGAGACCAGCGAGGGGGCCATGTACCCGCCGCCGGCGCCCGGCTGCGCGGGCAGGCCCGGCACCTGCTTGTCATAGGGCACGGTGATCGTCGTGCCCTGGATGGTCAGGCCGTTGTTCAGGCAGGTGGTCTGGACGGTGAAGCCCTGCACGGTGCCGGCGGAGTAGGAGTCGCCGGAGCAGCCGTACATGCTGCCGTTGTAGTACTGCATGTTCAGCCACCACAGGCGGCCGTTGTCGGCGTACTTCTTGATGATCGGCAGGTACGCGCCCCAGATCGACCCGTACGTCACGCTGCCGCCCGTCACGTACGCCGTCTCCGGCGCCATGGTCAGGCCGAACCCGGCCGGCATCTGGGCGAGCACGCCGTCGATGATCCGGATGAGGTTCGACTGCGAGGCGGAGAGCTGGGTGATGCTGCCGCCGCCGGTCAGGCCGGTCTCGATGTCGATGTCGATGCCGTCGAAGTTGTACTTCTTCAGGATCGGCACGACGGTCGCCACGAACCGGTCGGCGACGGCGCTGGAGCCGAGGTCGATGCCGGCCGCCGCGCCGCCGATGGACATGAGGATCGTCGCGCCCGCGGCCTTGGCCTGGCACATCTCGGCCGGGGTGGCGACCTTGACGGTGGCGTCCATGCCGTCCTCCCACAGCACGGTGCCGTCGGAGCGGATGACGGGGAACGCGGCGTTGATCACGTTGTAGCCGTGCGCCTTGATGCGCGGGTCGGTGATCGGGATCCAGCCGAGCGGCGGGTGCACGCCGTTGATCGCGCCGTCCCAGTTCTCCCAGTAGCCCTGGATCACCTTGCCGGCCGGCCGCGGCTTGGTCGGGCAGGTGGTGTCGGTCGGCGTCACGGTCGGCGTGACCGTGGGCGTCACGGTCGGGGTCACGGTGGGCGTGACGGTCGGGGTCACGGTGGGGGTGACCGTGGGCGTCACGGTCGGGGTGACCGTCGGCGTGATCGTGGGGGAGGCGGTGCCGCCGGGGCCGTCGAAGCTGACGTCGTCGGCGTAGTAGGTGCCCTGCCCGTACCAGCCGTGCAGGAAGATGACCGCGGTGCTCTGGCTCGCGGTGGTCGTGAACGACACGGTGAGCTGCGTGTACGCCCCCGCCGACGACGTCCAGGAGGAGGAGCCGCCGGTCACGCCGAGGTAGACGTAGCTGCCGCGCACCCAGGCGCTCAGCGTGTACGTCGTGCTCGGCCGCACCGACACCGACTGGGTGCACTGCGCGGTGTCGGACCCGCTGGCCGCCGCGGCCAGCGCCTTGGTGCCGGAGTGGACCGGGGTGGAGACCACCGACCCCAGCCCGCCGGTGCACGACCACGGCGACAGGGATCCGGTCTCGAAGTCCGGATTGGTGAGGAGGTTGGCCGCCTGGGCGGAGGTCTGGACGACGAGGACGCCCAGTGCCGCCAGGACGGAGGCCAGCAGCACGACGAGGAGACGGCGCGTTCGCTTCATGGTGGACAACCCTTTCGTCGCCCGAGCGCGGGCCCGCGACCAGCGGGTTCATCGGATTATGTAAAGAAACTTTAAAGTTGTCCACGGAGCTTGCATACCATTTGGGTCATATCGCGGACGTGCCGTCCGGGCCCCCGCGGACCCGGACGGCACGTCGGGGACGGGCTCAGTTCACGTCGAGGGTGAACGTGCTCGTCGTGTTGCGGATGTTCGTCGCGTTGTCGCTCAGCCGCAGATTGCCGAACGTCGCCGAGCCGACCGCCGGGCCCTGCCCCGGCTCGGGCAGCTCGTTGACCCAGATGCCGAAGCCCGACTTGGCGTCGAAGGCGTCGCCGCTGCGGTGCGCCCCCGAGATCGACACGTTCGTGAACACGGTGTCGGTGACCGGGTTCAGCGGCGTGCCCGGGCTGGAGTAGCCGGTCTGGAACATGATCCCGCTGTAGGTCGGGTCCACGATGTCCACGTCGGTGACCCGGATCGCGGTGAACTTCTTGGAGGCGGAGAAGATCCACATCGCCGGGAACGTCTGCTGCCCCCAGAAGTGCCCGCCGGCGCGGACGAGCGAGATGTTCTCGAACTTCGTCTGGCCTGGCCCGAAGTCCCGCATCGGGATGCCGAAGTCCAGCGAGCTGATCGTGATTCCCGAGTAGACCAGGGTGTCGGCGATGTAGGCGTTGCGCACGACGTTGTTCTGGCCGCCGTACACCGCGACGCCCGCGGCCCGCCAGGTCAGCAGCGAGGTGATGTTCTCGAAGACGTTGCCCGACTGGTCGGCGTTGACGTTGTCGATCGCCGCGAACAGCGCGAAGCTGTCGTCGCCGGTGGCCCGGGTCTCGACGTTGGTGATCAGGTTGTTCGTGCTGCCGTTGGTGAAGTTCGCGCCGTCGGCGAAGGTGTTCCTGATGCGCGAGTTCCTGATCGTGACGTGGTCGACGTTCGTTCCCCAGAACATGCAGATCTGGTGCTCGACCCAGATGTCGTCGATCGTGATGTTCGAGACCTTCGACAGGTCGAAGATCTTGCCGGGGCCGTCGATGCGCGAGGTGTAGTTGCCGAAGTGGGCGAACCCGGCGAACGTCGAGCCGTTCGACGACGCCTCGGTGCGCCAGCCGACGTCGGTGCCGTCCTGGCCCGAGGGCGAGACGAACCTGGTGTACCAGGGGCCCGCGCCGACCACCCTGACGGCCTTGCCGTACACCTGGAACTTGCCCGTCGTCTGGTACGTGCCCGCGGGCAGGTAGACGCCGGTCAGGTTGGCGTCCTGGCGCGCCTTGTCCAGGGCGTTCTGCACGTCCTGCTGGGAGAACCCGGCCGGCACGGCGTAGTGCGCGGGGTCGGGGTTGGCGGCCGGCGAGACCTGCTCCAGGCTGACGAAGTCGACGGCGTAGGTCGTGCTGTTGGCCGGGTCCTTCTGCAGCCTGATCCTGCTGCCCTTGGGGACCGTGGCGTTCAGCATGACGTTGGCCTCGTCGTAGATGTGGCGGGCCGGGCCGGCGCCGGGGGAGTTGCCGGGGCTCGCCTCCGCGCCGTACAGCCAGGCGTACTTCGAGGTCAGGTCGATGGCCTTGTGGAAGGCGCCGTTGACGTAGATGTTCAGGGTCGAGCTCGTGCCGCCGCCGCCCGGGGCGTCCGGGATGGAGAAGCGGGTGACCAGGGTGTTGGTGTCGGCCTTGGTGGTCCATTCGACGTAGGAGCCGGTCTGGTTCAGCGTCACCGCGCGGCGGCCCGACGCCTCGCCGGCCACCGTGCCGACGTCCCTGCTCGGGCCGACGACCTGCGCGCCGCCGCCGGTCACGCCGTCCTCGGCCTCGTAGGTGTCGTACGGCATGTTCGCGCCGCGGCCGACGAAGAGCTGCTGGACGCTGGTGTTGTTGGCCTGCTTGACCGGCAGCTCGTTGGCGTCGTTCGCGATGACGGTCTTCACCGTGTACCTGCCGTTGGCGGCCGTCCAGGTGCCCAGGGACACGGGGGCGGTGGTGGCGCCGGCCGCGATCGCGCCGCTGTGGGCGCCGGTCAGGGTCCTGACGACCGTGCCCGCCTCGTTCGCGACGGTCAGCGTGACGCCGTGCGCGCCGGCGGCGGAGGCCACCGTGCCCTGGTTCCTGATCGCGACCGAGAAGGCGACCGCGCTGCCGGCGGCCGGGTTGCCCGGCGTCCAGGAGACCGGCGCGGCGACCAGGTCGGAGGTGTCCACCGGCTTGACGACCAGCGGGGACGGGCCGGTGAGGGAGTTGTTGGACTCGTTCTGCTCGATGACGGTCCCGGCGTCGTCGGCCTTGGCGGTGACCGGGTAGCTGCCGGCGTCCCGGGCGCCGATGTTCGCGGTCACGGTCGCCGAGGCGCCCGCGGCCAGCGCGCCCACGTTCGCCGTGGCGACCTTGCCGGCGCCGAGGGAGAAGGCGACGTCGGTCGCGGCCGACGCCGCGTTGCCGGCGTTCCTGACCACGGCCGACAGCGTGACCGCGTCGGTCTCCACCGGCGCCTGCGGCGACCAGGACAGGGAGGTCACGGTCAGGTCGGGGTTCGGCGCGGGCACGCCCATGACCTGCAGCTCGGCCACCTGCCCCGCCGGGGCCCCGGTGTTGGCCGTGAACGAGAGCCGCACGTCGGCCACCCGCGCGCCGACCGGCACCGTCACCGTGTTGCCCGAGCCCGGATTGAACGTGTAGGCCGCCGAGGAGACCAGGTTCGTGAACCCCGAGGCGCCCTGCTCCCTGCCGAGCACCTGGAACGTCTGGGTGCGGGTGCTCCACACGGCGGCCGGGTCCAGCCTGACCACGACCGAGGAGACGTCGGCGTTCGCGCCGAGCTGCACGGTCAGCGTGTTCGGATAGCTGCCGCCCGCGCCCTCCCAGTACGTCGTCACGCTGTTGTCGTTGGCGTTGGCGGCGACGTAGGTGTGCACGTAGGAGGAGGCGGTGATCGGCTTGCCGGCGGCGAGGTTGGAGCCGCCGCCACCGCTGCCGGTGCGGGTGACGGTGTTGCTCGCCGGGGACTGGTTGCCCGCCGCGTCCCTGGCCTTGACCTGGTAGGAGACCGTCAGCGTGCCGGGCTGGGCGTCGGTGTAGGTCAGCACGTTCCCGGCCACGCTGCCGCGCAACGCGTTGTTGGCGTAGACGTCGTAGCCGGTCACGCCCACGTTGTCGGTGGCGGCGGTCCAGGTCAGCCTGATCTGCCCGGCGACCGGCTCGGTGAAGGCCAGGCCGCCGGGCGCGGACGGGGCCTGGGTGTCGCCCGAGCCGGGGCCGCGCACCTCGAACTCCGAGATCTGGGCGGCGGGCCAGCCGGTGTTGGCGGTGACGGTCACCCGGACGTACCGGACGGTCGCCGCGGTGAAGGTGATCGTCGCCGCCGGGGCGAACGTGCGCACGGCCGAGGCCGAGAGCGTCGTGAGCGGCGAGCCTTCGGTGCCGCCCTGCACCGTCAGCGTCTGCGTCCTGGACTCCCACGTGGAGGGCAGCTTCAGGACCACCTCGTTCACGCTGACGGCCGAGCCGAGGTCCACCTGGATCCATTGGGGGAAGGCGTTGTTGGCGCTCTCCCAGTAGGTGGCCTGGTCGCCGTCGGTGGCGTTGCCGCCGCCGTAGACGTCGGTGGTGCTGCTCACCGTGACCGGTTTCCCGGCCGCCAGGTTCGGGCCCGCGGCCGCGGCCGGTGGGGCCGTCCAGCCGATCAGGGCCAGGGCGACGGCCACGGCCGCCGCGAGCGGTCGTAAGAGGGAGGGCTTGCGTCTCATGGGGGGTGTCACCTCTCGTCGGGCTGGGAGGGTTGCCCGCACCTTAAGTTGACTCCTAGAAATCCGCAATGTTTCTACTTCGTTTCGCAAATATGCGACTAAGACGTGATTTCGCGGGCCCGGCGAACGAAGCAGGTCGTGACCCGTGCGGAAGCGGCGGAAAACCCGCTCATCGCCCGCAAGGACGGGCGCAAGCTGTTGCAAGTCTTTGCGGGATTGGCCGTATAGTTTGCGCATGACCCGACGACTCGGAGACGTGGCCAAGAAGGTCGGCATGAGCGAGGCGACCGTGAGCCGGGTGCTCAACGGCAAGCCCGGCGTGTCGGAGGCCACCAGGGAGGCCGTGCTCACGGCCCTCGACGTGCTCGGGTACGAGCGCCCCACCCGGCTCCGCGGCGACCGCGCCCGGCTGGTCGGCCTGGTGCTGCCCGAGCTGCAGAACCCGATCTTCCCGGCGTTCGCCGAGGTCGTCGGCGGCGCCCTGGCCCAGCAGGGCTTCACCTCCGTGCTGTGCACCCGCACGGTCGGCGGGGTGAGCGAGGCCGACTACGTGAGCCTCCTGCTCTCCCAGCAGGTCAGCGGCGTCGTCTTCGCCGGCGGCCACTACGCCCAGGCCGACGCCTCCCACGAGCACTACGAGCTGCTCTACGAGCGCAGACTGCCGACCGTCCTGGTCAACGCCGCCGTCGAGCACCTGGGGTTTCCGCAGGTGTCGGCCGACGACGTGGTGGCCGCCGAGATCGCGCTCGGCCACCTGCGCAGCCTGGGTCACGAGCGGGTGGGCCTGGTGCTCGGGCCGCGCGACCACGTGCCGTCCCGGCGCAAGCTCGCCGCCGTGGCGGGGCAGGTCGATCCCGCGCTGGTCGAGCACAGCATGTACTCGCTGGAGGGTGGCCACGCGGCGGCCGCCAGGCTGGTCGCCAGGGGCGTGACCGGCATCGTGTGCGCCAGCGACGTGCTCGCGCTCGGCGCGGTGCGGGCCGTGCGCCGGGCCGGCCTGTCGGTGCCGGCGGACGTCTCGGTCGTCGGGTTCGACGACTCGGCCCTGATGAACTGCACCGACCCGCCGCTGACCACCGTGCGGCAGCCGATCGACGCCATGGGCCGGGCCGCCGTCGACCTGCTCATCGCGCAGATCGACAAGCACGTGGTGCCCGCCGACGAGCTGCTCTTCGACCCGGAACTGGTGGTCAGGGCCTCGACGGGACGGGTTCGCGGCTCGTCCTGAGAACGACTTCCGGTGACCTAGTCGTTATCTTGCAACCCTATGTCGAAACATTGCGGACATCTGAGGGATCTGCCATTGTGAGCGCACAGCGGGGCGCCTCACCGTCCCCCGGCTTCGTCAAGCTTCGGAAGGGTCAGATCGATGAAGAGATCGGACTATCGCAGGACTGTGGGGCTGCTCGTGGCGGCAGGCCTGAGCATGAGCGCCGTGGCCTGCGGCAGTGGCGACGACACCAAGCCCGAGGCGCAGGGCAGCGCCTCCGGCGCCGCGCAGGTGAGCATCACCGTCGCCTGCCAGCCCGCGAAGTCCGCCCCCAAGGAGCGGCAGGCCTGGGACGACGACGTGGCCGCGTTCATGAAGGCCAACCCCGGCGTGACGGTCAAGAGCACCGACCAGCAGCCCTGCTTCGACCCCAAGACCTTCGGCCCGAAGCTGGCCGGCGGCCAGATGGAGACCGTGTTCGTGGTTCCGGTCACCAACTACGGCGACGTGATCGCCAAGGGGCAGGGCCTGGACATCACGCCGTACACCGGTGAGATCAAGAACTGGAACGACCTGCGCCAGGACGTCCGCGACCTGGTCACCAAGGACGGCAAGGTCTACGGCGTCCCCAACGTCCACTACAGCGTCGGCCTGGTCTACAACCGGGCGCTGTTCACCAAGGCCGGGCTCGACCCCAACAGCCCGCCCAAGACCTGGGCCGAGGTCCGCGAGGCGGCCAAGAAGATCGCCGCGCTCGGCGGCGGCGTCATCGGCTACGGCGAGTACTCCGGCGGCAACACCGGCGGCTGGCACTTCAACCAGGCCCTGTACGGCCGCGGCGGCGACATGGTCTCGGCCGACGGCAGGACCGCCGCGTTCAACTCGCCCGAGGGCAAGGCCGTGCTGCAGTTCCTCAAGGACCTGCGCTGGGTGGACAAGAGCACCGGCGCCAAGCTGTTCAACGCCTGGGAGCCCCTCATGCAGGCCATGGGCTCGGGCAAGGTCGGCATGATGCTCGGCGCCCCCGACGTCGTCACCGACGTGGTCAACAAGTTCAAGGGCGCCGCCACCGACTACGGCATCACCGGCTTCCCCGAGGCCAAGGCGTCGCTGAGCGGCGGGGAGGCGTTCTTCGTCAACCCCAAGGCCACGCCCGAGCAGGCCAAGGCCGGCCTGGCCTGGGTGAACTTCCGCTTCAACACCGTCGGCAAGGGCCGCTTCGACTTCGCCCGCGGCAAGTCGCTCGGCAACCCGGTCGGCGTGCCCGACAACGACGTCTACGGCGCCTCGCCCACCGGCAAGGCCATCCAGGAGGCCCGCAAGGCCAACGCCACCCTGCCGGTGGAGAACTACCAGCCGTACGTGGACGCCTCGGCCACCATCCCGCCCAAGATGGAGCCGCCGCACGCCCAGGAGCTCTACGCCATCCTCGACGTCGCCATGTCGGCCGTGCTGAGCCGCGAGGACGCCGATGTCGACCAGCTCCTCGCGGACGCCGAGACCAAGGCGAACGCCATGCTCGGCAAGAGCTGAGCGGAACGTGAGACCGGGGCGCCGCACCCGCCGGCGCCCCGGTACGTCGAGTCGGTGATCGGAGACACCCCATGAGCATTGCGACCGCCGGAGCCGCGCGACGGCCGAGGCCGCCCTCGCCGTTGCGCCGGGCGTTGCGGAGGAACCTGACGGCCTACGGGTTCATGGTCGGGGCGCTGTTCTGCTTCGTCCTGTTCTCCTGGTATCCCATCGTCCAGGAGTTCATCCTCAGCTTCCAGAAGACCGACCTGGTCAACGAGCCGGAGTGGGTCGGGCTGGACAACTTCAGGGCCGCCTTCGCCGACCCCGCCTTCGGGCCCGCGTGGCTGAACACGCTCATGTTCACCGTCCTCGCGCTGGTGCTCGGCTACGGGTTGCCGTTCGCGGTGGCGATCCTGCTCAACGAGCTCCGCCACTGCCGGGCCTACCTGCGGTTCGTGGTGTACCTGCCGGTCATGCTGCCCCCGGCCGTCGCGGTGCTGCTCTTCCGCTGGTTCTACGACCCCGACGTCGGCCTGTTCAACCAGATCCTCGGCTTCTTCTCGCTGCCCGGACTCAACTGGATCTACTCGACCGACACCGCGCTGCTCTGCCTGGTGCTCGTCTCGACCTGGATGAACATGGGCTCGGCGACCCTGATCTACCTCGCCGCGCTGCAGAACATCCCGCCCGACCTCTACGAGGCCGCCGAGCTCGACGGCGCCGGCGTCTGGAAGCGGATCAGGCACATCACGATCCCGCAGACCCGGCTGATCCTGCTGCTCATGCTGATGTTGCAGATCGTCGCCACCATGCAGGTCTTCATCGAGCCGTACCTGCTCACCGGCGGCGGCCCCGAGAACGCCACCGCCACCGTCGTCTTCCTGATGTTCCAGCAGGCGTTCACCTACAGCGACTACGGCGCGGGCGGCGCGCTGGGGATGATGCTCATGGTCGTGCTGCTCGCCTTCGCCGCCGTGCAGCTCCGGCTGACCCGCGAGGAGAAGGGCTGACCATGTCGAACGCCACCCTGCGACGCCCCGCCGCGCCGCCCTCGCCAGGACGCCGGGCCAGGAGACGGCCGCCCAGGCGCATCGAGGTGCAGTTCCGCACGATCATCTCCCCGCACCAGCTCAACAGCCGGTGGGGACGGCGGGTCTACTGGACGGTCCTGGTCGCGACGGTCGTCACGTTCACGGTCGTGTTCCTCCTGCCGATGTACTGGATGATCACCGGCGCGCTGAAGTCGGCCGAGGAGTTCGCCCAGGTGCCGCCCACGCTCTTCCCGAAGGAGCTGAACTTCGGGAAGTTCCTGGAGTCGTGGGAGCTGTTCGACATCGGCACGCTGCTGAGGAACACCGTCCTGTACGCCGGCGGCGGCTGGCTGATCACCATGTCGGTCGACGTCGCCGCCGCGTACGCGCTGTCGAAGCTGCGCCCGGCGTTCGGCAACGTCATCCTCGGCGCCATGCTGGCCACGCTGATGATCCCGCCGATGGTCGTGCTCATCCCCACCTATCTCGCCATCCACGACGTGCCGGTCCTCGGCTGGGACCTGCTGAACAACCCGTGGGGCCTGTGGCTGCCCGCCGCGGCCAACGGCTTCAACATCTTCCTGCTCAAGAGGTTCTTCGACTCCATCCCCCGCGAGCTGCTCGAAGCCGCCCAGATCGACGGCGGCGGCCCGTTCCGCATCCTGTGGTCGGTGGTGCTGCCGGTCTCCCGCCCGATCCTCGGCGTGACGTCGATCTTCACGATCGTCACCTCGTTCAAGGACTTCATCTGGCCGCTGCTCGTCATGAGCGACAGCGAGAAGATGACGCTCAGCGTGGGCCTGGCCCAGACCGCCGGAGCCGTGTCGCAGGACCAGGTCATGGGCGGCCTGGTGATCGCCAGCATCCCGACCGTCATCGTCTTCTTCATCTTCCAGCGGCACATCATGGCGGGACTCACCGCCGGCAGCCTCAAGGGCTGAGTGCCTCCACCTATGGCAAGGAGTTGTCTTCAGCATGTCCGAAACGTGGTGGCGGGGAGCCGCGATCTATCAGGTCTACCTGCGCAGCTTCGCCGACGGCAACGGTGACGGCGTGGGCGACCTGGCGGGGCTGCGGGCACGTTTGCCGTACCTGTCGGCGCTCGGGGTGAACGCGATCTGGCTCAACCCCTGGTATCCGTCGCCGCTGGCCGACGGCGGGTACGACGTGGCCGACTACCGGGACATCGACCCCGTGTTCGGCACCCTGGCCGAGGCGGAGGAGCTCATCGCCGAGGCGCACGCCCTGAACATCCGGATCATCATCGACGTGGTGCCGAACCACAGCTCGACCGCGAGCGCGTGGTTCCAGGAGGCGCTGCGCGACCCGTCCGTGCGCGACCGGTTCTGGTTCCGGGACGAGCCCGGCGAATGGCAGTCGATCTTCGGCGGCCCCGCCTGGACCCAGGTGCCCGACGGCCAGTGGTACCTGCACCTGTTCGACCCCGGCCAGCCCGACCTCAACTGGACCAACCCGGACGTCCACCGCGAGTTCCACGACGTGCTGCGCTTCTGGTACGACCGCGGCGTGGACGGCATCCGCATCGACTCGGCCGCCCTGCTCGCCAAGCCCGACGGCCTGACCGGCTCGTACGAGGACCTGGACGAGGTCCACGACGTCTACCGGAGCTGGCGCCTGATCAACGACGAGTACGACGGCCGCGTCCTGGTCGGCGAGGTCTGGCTGCCCGACCAGCAGCGCCTGGCCCGCTACCTGCGCTCCGACGAGCTGCACACCGTCTTCAACTTCCCGTTCCTGGCCTGCCCCTGGGAGCCCGCCGGGCTGCGCCAGGTGATCGAGCAGACCCTCGCCACCCACGCCCCGCTCGGCGCCCCGCCCACCTGGGTGCTGTCCAACCACGACGTCGCCCGCGTCGTCACCCGGTACGGCCGCGCCGACACCTCCTGGGACCACGCCGACCGCAGGGACGGCGCCCCCTCCGACCTGGAGCTCGGCTACCGCCGGGCGCGCGCGGCGGCGCTGCTGGCCATGGCGCTGCCCGGCGGCATCTACATCTACCAGGGCGAGGAGCTGGGCCTGCCGGAGGTGGACGACATCCCCGACGAGCTGCGCCAGGACCCGATGTGGCGGCGCTCGAACCACACGGTGAAGGGCCGCGACGGGTGCCGGGTGCCGCTGCCGTGGTCGGGCGACGAGCCGCCGTTCGGCTTCGGCACGGCCACGCCGTGGCTGCCGCAGCCGGACGCCTGGAACAAGCTCACCGTCGAGGCCCAGACCGCCGACCTGGGCTCGATGCTCAACCTCTACCGGGACGGGCTGCGCATCCGTGCCGAGCGGCTCGGCGACGGCACGCTCACCTGGCTCGACCTCGGGCCCGACGTGCTCGCCTTCACCCGGGACTCCGGTCTGACCTGCGTGGTCAACCTGGGCGCCGACCCGGTGCCGCTGCCCGCCCACGGCACGGTCCTGCTGGCCAGCGGCGCCCTGGACGGCGACCGCCTGCCCACCGACACGGCAGCCTGGATCGCCTGACACCGCCCGGCCCGTCCGGGGGTCCGTGCCCGGCCGGTCGGCGGACGCGGGCTTCCGGCGGGTCAGCTCTGGAGGCGGAGGTCGGCGAACAGGGCGCGGTGGTCGGAGCCGGGCAGGTCGAGGACGCGCACGTCCACCGCCCGCGCCCGTCCGTCCGTGAGCACGTGGTCGATTGCCACCAGCGGCGGGATCCGGCGCATCGGCCACGTGGGGACCAGCCCCTTGCCGGTGGCCGCCGCCGCGTCGGTGTAGCCGGTGCCCAGCAGCCGCCGGAACACGGCGTGGTCCAGCGTGGCGTTGAAGTCCCCGGCCAGGATCCGGGGCGCGCCCGTGGACGGCGCGGGCGGCAGCGTCCCGACCCCTGCCGCCCACTCCGGCACCGTCGAGGGCACCGGCGCCACCGGATGCACGACCACCACCTCCACCGCGCCGCCGGGCAGCGCCGCCTCCACGACCGGCATGTGGTGCCCGACCGGCTGGAACAGGCCCGTGCGCTCGCGCAGCGGGTGGCGCGCGTACACGCCGCTGCCGACCGGCCCCCACGTCTCCGGCTTGGTGACCTGGTACGGCAGCAGCGTCTCCAGCCCGGCCGCCGCCAGCCGGTCGCGTTCCGCCCAGGTCAGCTCCTGGAGGCTGAGCACGTCCACGTTCAGCGTGCGGACCAGGTCGACGATCGTGCGGGCGTCGCCGCGGCCGCCGTTGAGGTTGGCGGTCAGCACGCGCAACGGGCGGCCGGTCGAGGCGTCCGTACCGCCGGGCAGGGCGCGCGGGAGCACCAGCCAGGCCAGGCACACGCACACCGCCAGCATGACCGCGACCGCCGCCCGGCTGCGGGCCAGCGCGGCCGTCCCCAGCATCAGCAGCGCCGCCACCCCGAAGTACGGCGTGAAGGACACCAGCGGGACCAGCAGGACGCCCGACTCCAGGCCGCCGAGCCGGACCGCCGTCCCCGCCGCGAACAGGACCGCGACCGCCGTCGCCAGCCGCCGCCGCCAGACCCGGCGCGGACGCGTCCGCACGGGCTCCTTCACCACTTCGTCCATGAGCACAGCCGAACCCTAGGCCGCGATTCTTAAACCTGGATGAGCGTCAGGCGGGACCGAGGCTCCACGCGCTCAGCAGAGCGTCGCCGCCGCTGCCCACGACCACGGGACGGCCCTCCAGCTCGGCCAGCGCCAGGGCCCGCACCTCGGCGCCCGGCCCCGGGCCCAGCTCCCCGACGACCTTGCCGTCGGTCAGGCTCCAGACGCGGACGACCGTCTCGCCGCCGCCCGGCGCGTGCGCGACGACCGCGACGGGCCTGCCGCCGAGCGCGCCCACGACCAGCGCGGACGCCCCCCGGTCGTCGGGGCTGCGGCGGCTGAAGTTCCACTTCTTCCTGCGCCTGCCGGTCGCCAGGTCGTAGACGCGCAGGGTGGCGTCGAGGTGGGTGGAGACCAGGACGGGACGGCCGTCCAGCTCGCCGCAGGCGAGCAGCTCGATGCCGCCGATCTCGCCGGTCTTGTAGGTATGTGTCACCTTTCCGTCTGACAGGCGGCGCACCCGGACGCGGTTGGCGCCGTCGCCGGTGACCAGCACCTCCTCGTCGCCGAGGCGGCCGAACGCCAGGCCGTTGACGCCCTGGAAGTGGTCGGTGACGGCGGGGCCGATCTGGCGGCCGGTGGCGAGGTCCCACAGGCGGACGACGCTGTGCAGGTCCTTCAGGCTGTCGTACTTCTGGGTGACGGCGACCGCGCGTCCGGCGGTGGTGACGGCGATGACCGGGTCGGCCGCCTTCTTCGTGTGGAGAGCGCCGCCCGCCGGGTTCCACAGCCGCATCGCGCCGTCGCCGTGCCCGGACGCGGCCTTGCCGTCGGCGCAGGCCACGGCGGTCGCGGCGGCGCCGCCGTCGCCCAGCCTGCGCACGGGCGCGGACGCCGGGCCGAGGTCCCAGACGAGCACCGTGCCCTTGGACGTGCCGCAGACGACGGTGGCGCCGGCGGCGGCCAGGACGGCCGGCGTCCCGCTGCCCGCCGGCAGCGCCACGGGCTCCCTGACGGGCGCGCCGAACGGCTCGGCGGCGGGGGACCGGGTGGTGGACGCCGTGGGGGATCCGGTGGGCGACCCAGTGGGGGACTCCGTGGCGGACGTGCTGGGCGCTGGGCTCGTCGCCGCTGTCGTGGGCGTGGTCTGCGTCGTCGGCGTGCCCGTCGCCGGGGGGCCGGTCGGGTCGCCGGTGGGGCGGGGGGACGGGTCGTCGGCGAGGCCGTTCGCGGGGCGCAGAAGAAGGAAGGCGGACGCCGCCGCAGCCACCGCGGCCGTCGCACCGCCGACCACCACGGCCCGCCGGCTCACCCGCCGATCCGTACCCGGCCTGGTCGCCTCCCCACGAAACGCCGGCCCCGTCGCCCCAGCCAGGGCCGGCGGAACCGTCGCCCCAGCTCCGCCCCCGGCGGGCGGAACCGTCGCCCCAGGCCCGCGCGGCGGAACCGTCGCACCGGATCCGGGTCCGGCCGGACGGGCCGTCGCTCCGGCTCCGGGCGGGGGGATCGGCGCACCGGGCCCCGCGGTGCCGGGGGCGCTGATGAGGTGGCGGAGGAGGGCAGCGGGGGTGGGACGGGCGGCGGGGTCCTTGGCGAGGCAGGACCGGATCGGGTCCACCAGGCGGGCCGGCACGTCCGTGAGGTCGGGCGTCCCGCTCATGACCTTGTGCAGGATGGCGGCGACCGTCTCACCCGCGTACGGCGGATGGCCGGTGGCGGCGAACACCATCGTCCCCGCCCAGCTGAACACGTCGGACGCCGGCCCGACCCGCTCGCCCGCGAACTGCTCGGGCGACATGTACGCCGGCGTTCCCATCGGCGCCGAGGCCTGCGTCGTCGCGCCCAGGGCCTTGGCGATGCCGAAGTCGATGACGATCGGCCCCTCGGGCCCCATCAGCACGTTGCCCGGCTTGAAGTCCCGGTGCACGATCCCGGCCTCGTGGATGGCGGCCAGCGCGGTCAGCGTGGAGATCGCCAGCCGGTCCAGGGCGCCCCCCGTGCGCGGCCCCGACTCCCGGACGAGCCTCTGCAGCGTGTCGCCCGCGACGTACTCGCTCACGATGTACGGCCGCCCGTCGGCCACCCCCACGTCCAGCACGGCGGCCGTGCAGAACGCGGCCACCCGGCGCGCCGCCTCGGCCTCGCGCAGCAGGCCCCGGGTGACGTCGTCGTCCTGGGTCAGGTGGCTGTGCAGCAGCTTGATCGCGACCTCGCGGCCCGCGCCGTCGACGCCCTTGTAGACGACCCCCTGCCCGCCCGAGCCGAGCACGCCGAGCAGCCGGTGGTCGCCGATCCTGTCGGGATCGCCCGGCCGGAGCGGACGGACTTCCGGCATTCCGCTCCTCCCTTCGGGCGCGTACCGGCATATGCCAGCGAACCACACCATAGGGCCGCCTGGGCGAGCCCCGGAAGCCGGGGCCCGCGCCGGATGGCAGGATCGAAGCCGGCACCGCACAGGAAAGGCGTCCCGTATGGCTCCCAGGATCGCGACCGCCCGCCGCGTCGATCTGCCCGAACTGCTCGACTTCCTCCGCCCCCGGCACCACGGCCTGCTCTCGACGACCCGCGCCGACGGGCGTCCCCAGCTCTCGCCGGTCTCGTGCGGCGTCGACGACGAGGGCCGGATCGTGGTCTCCACCTACCCCGGGCGCGCCAAGGCCGCGAACGCCCGGCGCGACGAGCGCGTCTCGATGTGCGTCCTGTCCGACGACTGGGACGGCCCCTACGTCCAGGTGGACGGGCGAGCCGAGGTGCTGGACATGCCCGAGGCCCTCGACGCCCTGGTGGACTACTACCGGTGCATCGCCGGCGAGCACCCCGACTGGGAGGAGTACCGGCAGGCCATGCGCCGCCAGGACAAGTCGCTGATCCGGATCACGATCGACCGCTGGGGGCCGATCGCGACCGGCGGCTTCCCGGCGAACCTGACCCCCGGCGGCTGAGCGCCCGACCAGGAGCGAGCCACCAGGAGCGCGCCGCCCGGGGCCTGCCGCCCGGGGCCCGCCGCCTCGGCGGGCCTCCCGCGTCAGCGGGCCAGCACCTCGCGCAGCACGTCGGCGAACTCCTTCGGACGGTCGACGAAGCCGGTGTGCTCGCCGGGGAACACCACCGGCGGCGTGCCGAGCAGGTCGGCCAGCGCCTGCGCGGTGCGGTGCGTGAGCAGGCCGCCCGAGTCGGCCCCGACGCCCACGACGACGCGGGCCGGCCCGGCCTTCAGCGCCGCGACGTCGGGCACGTAGCGGGTGGTGCCGCGCAGCTCGTGCAGGAAGAAGTGGGCGGCGTCGGCCAGGTCCTGCTCGGGCGACTCGCTCGGCGGCGGGGCCGGGGCGTCCTCGCCGGGTTGGAAGCCCGCGGTGGCCATGAACTTCCCGAACGCCGCTCCCGGGCCCTCCCGGCGGAACGTCTCGATCATGTCGTCCACCTCGGCACGGCGCCGGGCCACGTCGGGCAGCAGCTCCAGCACGGGCGGCTCGTGCGCGACGAGGGTGCGCACGCGGGTGGGGTGGCGGGTGACCAGGGCGAGGCCGGTGACCGCGCCGCCGCTGCTGCCGAGCACGTCGGCCGACTCGGCGCCGAGCGCGTCGATGATCGCGAGCGCGTCGCCGGCCCGCAGGTCGGGGGTGGAGTCCTGGCCGGGGTCGTCGAGCGTGCTGCCGGCCACGCCGCGCGGGTCGTGGGTGACGACGGTGTGCTCGCCGGCCAGCTCCTCGGCCAGCGGGGCGAAGGGGGCGGCGTCCATCGGCGCGCCCACGAGCAGCAGCAGCGGGCCGCTGCCGCGGACGTGGTAGCGCAGGCGTCCGCCCGGTATGTCGAGAATGTGCGTGGTGCTCATCGGTGTGGGTCCTTCCGCGGAGTCGGGTGACACCAGGTTGGACCACCGGGGACGGGAGAACTCATCGGTCCGCGGGCTCCCTGTCGCAACGTGCCGATCAGAGCTCCTTGACCTCGTCGAACAGCTCCTCGACGGCCGCGACGATCCGCCGGGTCGCCAGGGAGGCGGTGTCCGGGCCGTCGAACGGGTGCGCCCCGTCCTCGGCGACGCCCTCGACGGTGGCGAGGTGGGCCCCCGGATGGCAGACGACGTCCGGCTCGGGCAGGTTGGCCAGCAGGAACTCGCCCTGGCTCGCCCGCGCCTGCGACGGGTGCGCCCCCCGCCGCACCCACCGCAGGCTCCCCGACCGGTCCAGACGGTAGACGCCGGGGCCGTGGGCGGCCGACACGCGTACGGGGGTGTCGCGGGCCAGGCGGACCCGGACGTGGAACGGCCCGCCCGGCCGGGCCGAGCGCAGCAGCGTGCGCTGGTTGAACTCCTGCGCGTCCCCCAGCCAGGTCACCGGCCCGCCGAGCATCACCGACAGGTGGGCCAGCACGAACGGGGGCAGCCCGGCGGCCTGCTGGTTGACCGACGCCACCTCGGTGCCCTCCTGGTGCCGCCACTTGATCGCCGTCAGGTGGACCCGTTCGCCCGGGGTGAGGATGGCCTCCACGCTGAACAGGCCGGCCGCGCCGTACCTGCGCCAGGCCCAGGACGCGATGCGCTCGGCGCACTCGATGAGCAGCGCGGCGGCGGGCGTCGGCCAGGGGCGCGACCAGTCGTCGCCCGTGCTGCGCATCGGCCCGGCGCCCAGTTCGGCGATCCCGGCCGAGGTGTGGGCGGGCCGGTCGGCGTACACCCGGACGCCGCCGTCGCGGTCGGGCACGCTGAGCACCGCGATCGTGCACGGCCACCCCGGCACGTACGCCGCCACCCGGTACGGCCCGAGCAGCCGGGCCGCGCGCGGCATGTCGTCCTCGCCCGCGACGACCACGGTGCCGTGCCGGTCCGCCCGCCGGCCCGCCTGCACCACCACCCGCTCGGTGCCGACCGCGCGCCGCAGCTCGGCCAGTCCGGGCAGCCGCTCGACGTGCACGCAGGGGACGCGGGCCACCGCCGGCACGCCGGCCGCCCGCAGCAGGTCGTCCAGCAGGTGCTTGGCCTCGATCGCGGCCCGCACGTCGGCGTCGATGGCCGCGACCACCCCGCCGGGGCCGGCCAGCTCGCGCAGGCGGGCGTTGTCGTACCAGGTGAAGACGACCGGCGGACGGTCCAGCTTGAGCAGGTGCCGGGCGGCCTCGTGCCGGACGCGGGGCAGCCAGGCGTGCCGCTCGGCGACCGACCGGGTCCTGGTGCGCTCCTCGGCGGCGACGACCATGCCGGGCAGCGCCGGGTCCCACGCCGAGTAGCAGCCGATGCTCAGCGCCGGGCGCAGCACCTCGACCGGGGCCGGGCCGGTGTAGCCGGTGCGCAGCGCGGTGCTGAACCGTTCGACGCAGACCAGCGGGCGGCCCGCCAGCGCGGCCGTCAGCTCCTCCTGCGCCGCCTCCTCCAGGCCGGTCTCGTGCCGGCCCGCGCCGTGCAGCCCGTCCATCAGCCCCTCCCTCGCCGTCCTGCGTACGGGGCCGTCCCGCGAGGGGCACGGCCCGCACTCTTGACGGTGAGCCACGTCCGGCGCACCGTCGAGGCCACAGTGATGTGAAGCGATGTGAAGATGAGATGCCGCCCCGCCGTACCCACCCAGTCGTCAACCGGGCGCTGGCGGCGTTGATCGAGCAGGCGGGCTGGACCCACGCGGCCACCGCGCGGCACGTCAACGCCGTCGCCGCCGAGAGTGGCGAGCGCGTGCACTACGACCGCTCGGCGGTCGGCCACTGGCTGACCGGCACGATCCCGCGTCCCGAGGCGGTGCGCGCGGCGGTCGAGGCGTTCCGCCGCCGCCTGGGCAGGCCCGGCCTGCGCCCGGCGCATCTGGGCTGGCCGGAGCCGGGCGGGCCGCCGTCCGCCGACGATCCCTGGCGTGGCGACCCGGTCGCCCGGCTCGCCGTGCTGGGCGAGGACGACCTGCTCAACCGGCGCACGTTCACCCTGGCCGCGTTGTCCGGCTTATCGGGCTTATCGGTCCTGGCCGCGCGGCGGGCGGGCGGCCGCGCGGCGGCCCGCCGGGCCGGCGCGGGCGACGTCGAACGGATCCGCGCCACCACCCGCGCCTTCGCCGACCTGGACGACCGCTACGGCGGCGGCCACGCCCGCGCCGCGGTCGCCGCCTACCTGTCCCGCGAGGTCACGCCCCTGCTGCACGGCACGACCGGCCGCCGCAGGCCCGACCTGTTCACCGCCGCCGCCGAGCTCAGCTACCTGGCCGCCTACATGGCCATGGACGCCGGCGCCCACGCCCTGGCCCAGCGCTACTACATCAGCAGCGTGCGTCTCGCCGACGAGGCCGCCGACCTGCTGCTGCGCGCCACCGCCCTGCGCAGCATGGCCGTCCAGGCGGCCGAGCTGGGCCACGACGGCGAGGCGCTGGCCCTGGCCGAGGCGGCCGCGTCCGCGCTGGCCGGGCACGGTCCCGCCCGCACCCAGGCGTGGATCACCGGCATGCGCGCCGAGACCCACGCCGCCGCCGGCACCCGCTGGGACGCGCTCAGGCTGCTCAGCCGTACCGAGACCCAGCTCGAACGCGCCGACTCCGTCCCCGAGTCGGAATGGACGGGCAACTACCGGCGCGAGTCCCTGGAGCACCAGATCGGCCTGACCCTCACCCAGCTCGGCGACCACGCCACCGCCGCCCGCCACTTCGCCGCGTCCATGCGGGCCAGACGGCCGGTCGAGCTGCGCACCCGTGCCCTGATCGGGCTGCGGGCCGCCCACTCCCTCCTCCGCGCGGGGGAGGTGGACCAGGCGGCGGCCACCGTCCTCGACCTGAGCGACGACATCCGGCTGATCTCCTCGGCCCGGGTCCGGGAGGAGCTGCGCGGCCTGCGTGCCGCCTGGCAACCCCACCGCGGCAACCCCCTGGTCAGCCGCGCGGACCGCTCGGTCGCGGGCTGACCCCATGGCACCGTCGTCCAGCCGGCCCGGTCGCCGGGCCGGGCTCTAGGATCGCGGCGTGATCAGGAACGCGTACTGCTCCTTCTGCGGCGCCGCCTTCGCCCCCGGCCAGCCCTGGCCCCGCACCTGCGCGGCCTGCGGGAACACCAGCTACCTCAACCCGCTGCCGGTCGCGGTGACGCTGCTGCCCGTCGACGACGGGCTGCTCGTCGTACGCCGGGACGTCGAGCCGCGCCGCGGCCGGCTCGCCCTGCCCGGCGGGTTCATCGACCTGGGGGAGTCCTGGCAGCAGGCGGCCGTGCGCGAGCTGCGCGAAGAGACGGGCGTGGTGGCCGAGGCCGCCGACGTCACGCTCTTCGACGTGGTCAGCGCCCCGGACGGAACCGTGCTGATCTTCGGGCTCGGCCCGCGCGTCACCGCGTCCGCGCTGCCGCCGATGGAGGCCACGGACGAGACGAGCGAGTGGCTGGTCATCGACGGGCCCGCCGAGCTGGCGTTCCCCGCCCACACCCGGGCGGCGGCCGCCTACTTCACGGGACGGGCCCGTCGCGGCCCGGAGTGAGCGGGCCGGAGTGAGCGGGGTGGGCGGCCGGTGGGTCAGCTCAGGTCGAGGCCCGGGTAGAGCGGGTGGGCGGCCAGCAGCTCGGCCGCCGCGGCGCGGGTCTTCTCGGCGGTGCTCTGCGGCAGGTCGTACTTCGCCTTGGAGGTGGCCGACGGCGTGGTGTCGGTCAGCACGCCGACGATCAGCTCGGCGACCTGGTCGAACTCCTGCGTGCCGAACCCGCGCGAGGTGAGCGCCGGGGTGCCGACCCGGATGCCCGAGGTGTACCAGGCGCCGTTGGGGTCGCGCGGGATCGCGTTGCGGTTGGTGACGATCCCGGCGTCGAGCAGCGCCGACTCCGCCTGCCGGCCGGTCAGCCCGTACGTGGACACGTCGAGCAGCACCAGGTGGTTGTCGGTGCCGCCGGTGACCAGCCGTACGCCGCGCCGCGCCAGGCCCTCGGCCAGGGCGACCGCGTTGCCGGCCACCGCCCGCGCGTAGTCGGCGAACGCGGACTGCCGCGCCTCGGCCAGGGCGACGGCCTTGGCCGCCATCACGTTGCCGAGCGGGCCGCCCAGCACCATCGGGCAGCCCCGGTCGATCGAGTCGGCGTACTCCCGTTGGCACAGCACCAGGCCGCCGCGCGGCCCGCGCAGCGACTTGTGCGTGGTGGTCGTCGTGACGTGCGCGTACGGCACCGGGTCGTGCACGCCGGTGAACACCTTGCCCGCGACCAGCCCGGCGAAGTGCGCCATGTCCACCATCAGGACCGCGCCCACCTCGTCGGCGATCTCCCGCATGCGGGCGAAGTCGATGCGCCGCGGGTAGGCCGAGTACCCGGCGATCAGCACCAGCGGGCGGAACTCGCGGGCGGTGGCGCGCAGCGCGTCGTAGTCGAGCAGGCCGCTCTCCGGGTCGGTGCCGTAGGAGCGCTGGTGGAACATCTTGCCGGAGATGTTGGGGCGGAAGCCGTGGGTCAGGTGCCCGCCCGCGTCCAGCGACATGCCGAGGGCCCGCTGGTCGCCCAGGGCCTTGCGCAGGGTCTCCCAGTCGTCCTCCGACAGGTCGTTGACGTGCCGCGCCCCGGCGGCGGCCAGGGCCGGGGCCTCCACCCGGTGGGCCAGGATGCCCCAGAACGCCACCAGGTTGGCGTCGATGCCCGAATGGGGCTGGACGTAGGCGTGCTCGGCGCCGAACAGGGCCTTGGCGTGGTCGGCCGCCAGCTGCTCGACGGTGTCGATGTTCTGGCAACCGGCGTAGAAGCGGTGGCCGATCGTGCCTTCCGCGTACTTGTCGGACAGCCACGTGCCCATCGTGAGCAGGACGGCCGGGGAGGCGTAGTTCTCGCTCGCGATGAGCTTCAGCGAGGCGCGCTGGTCGGCCAGCTCGGCGCGGATCGCGCCGGCCACGCCGGGCTCCACGGCGGCGATCACGTCGAGCGCGTTGCGGTAGGCGGCCGACACGGTGGCCGCGTCGTGGGCGCCGTAGGAATGGGGGTGCTCTTCAGCCATGACTTCTCCCGAGCCGTCGAAGTGAGGGCACCCAGGCGCGCGGCGACGTCCAGGACCGCTCCCCGGTGGTCAGTCCCACCTTACGATCACGCCGGTCACGATCCGAGGCTTGACACCACGGTCATCGGCCGGAGCCGCGCGACGAGGGAGGCGCTTGAGTCTCCACCAGGGGGAGACGTCAAGGTGGAGCCATGGACGGCGGCACCCTCTACACGATCGGCGACCTGGCGCGGCGGACCGGACTGCCGGTCAGGACCATCAGGTTCTACTCCGACCGCGGGATCGTGCCGCCGGTGGAACGCAGCCCGGCCGGCTACCGCCTCTATGACGCCGCCGCCGCGGCCCGCCTCGACCTCGTCCGCACGCTGCGCGACCTCGGGGTGGACCTGGTCACGGTCCGCAAGGTCGTGGACCGGGAGCTGACGCTCGCGCAGGTCGCGGCGGCGCACGCCGAGGCCCTGGCGGTGCGGATCCGCACGCTGCGGATGCGGCGCGCGGTGCTGACGGCGGTGGCCCGGCGCGGCTCGGGGCCCGAGGAGATGGAGCTCATGCACAGACTCGCAGGACTGTCGGAGGACGAACGCCGCCGCCTGGTCGGCGACTTCCTGGACGCCGCCGTCCCGGACGCCGGGCCGGGACTGGCGGGGATGCGGGTCTCGCTGACCCCCGAACTGCCGGACGACGCCGAGCCGGAGCAGGTGGAGGCGTGGCTGGAACTGGCCGAGCTGATGGCGGACCCGTCCTTCCGCGCGAAACTGCACGACCTGACCACCGACCACGCCACCGACCACGCCGCGGGCCATGGGGAAGGGATGCTGCGGGACGCCGTGTCGCGGGGCGTGTGGGCGGCGGGGAAAGCGCTGGCGGTGGGCGTGGATCCCGCCGCGCCCGAGTCCGCGCCGATCGTGGCGGCGGTCGCCGGCGAGTACGCACGCCTCCTGGGCCGTCCCGACGACGCCGGCCTCCGGCAGCGGCTGCTGGCCAGGCTGACGGCGGCGAACGACCCCCGCAGGGAGCGCTACCTCCGCCTGCTCGCCGTGATCAACGCCTGGCCGCCCCCGGCCCCGTCGGCCCCGGCCTTCGACTGGCTCGACACGGCCCTGCGCACCCACCCGGCCCCCTGAACCCGGGCCCGGAAGACACCACCGTGCGGGGCTCAGCCGCGGGCTGGGGCCTCGGCGGTGGTGGGGCCGGCCTCGGGCAGACCCCGGGTCAGCAGGCGGGCGCCGATGCCGAGCAGCGCGCTGACGACCAGCGTGACGCCCATCGGCAGCCCGGTGTCCGCGCCACCCAGGCCGACCAGCGGCGAGACCAGCGCCCCGAGCGCGAACTGCAACGCGCCCATCACGGCCGCCGCCGTGCCGGTCGCGTACGGCGCCCGCCCCACCGTCAGCGCCGCCGCGTTCCCCATGATCAGCGTGAACGAGCTGACCAGCGCGAACAGCACCGGCAGCACCTCCACCGCGGCCACCCCCGCCCCCAGCAGCACCAGCAGCACGGCCGACAGCCCCAGCACGACCCCCTGCCCGGTCCGCAGCAGCCCTTCCGGGCTGAACCGGCGCACCAGGCGCGCCGCGGCCAGGCCGGTCAGCGTCATGCCCAGCGCGTTGGCCGCGAACGTCACGGTGTAGGCGGGGGTGGACAGGCCCAGGACGTTCTGCACGACGAAGGGCGAGGCCGAGATGTACCCCATCAGCCCCGCGAAGCCGAACGCGAAGGAGAAGGCGTAACCGAGATAGCCCCGGTCGGCGAACAGCCGCCGCACGGTCCGCCCGGTGGCGGCCAGGCCGCCCGCGTGCCGGCGTCCGGGCGGCAGCGTCTCGGGCACGACGAGCGCCGAACCGAGCAGCATCACCGCCGAGATCCCGGCCATCACCCAGAACTCCGCGCGCCACCCGGCGGGCGACAGCGCGCCGCCGATCAGCGGGGCCACGACGGGCGCGACGCCGACCACCGAGGCCAGCAGCGAGAAGATGCGCGCCGCCGCCCGGCCGGACGTCAGGTCGGCCGCCACCGCGCGGCCGATGACGATGCCCGCCGACCCGGCGAACCCGTGCACGAAACGCAGGGCGACGAGCGTCCGGATGTCCGGCGCGAGCGCGCACAGGACGCAGGCGGCCAGGGCCGCGGCGGTGGCCAGCAGGATCGGCCGGCGGCGGCCGAACCGGTCGGACAGCGGCCCGATGACGAGCTGCCCCAGCGCCAGCCCGGTGAGGAACGCGGTCAGCGTGAGCTGCACGCCGGCCGCGCCCGTCCCCAGGTCGGCCGCCAGGTCGGTGAACACGGGCAGGTACATGTCGGTGGCCAGCGGCGCCACCGCCGACAGCAGGCCGAGCACGACCAGCAGCGGCCCGGACACCCCGGTCCTGGTCACGAGACACGCCCCGGCGGGCGGTGACGGTGGCGGTGGGGAGTGGCGAACTCCATGGTCATGATCTCCAAGACGGCCGCGCGGCTAGAGACCTAGGATGTTCCGTGATCCGGCCACGGCTAACCGCGCCACCGGAACCCGAGCGCGAGACGTCACCGCAGGTCCACCCGCCGGCGGAGCCCGGGTGGCCCGCGTCGCCGAGACAGGAGCACCGCATGACCGCCCGGCTGCCCGCCCTTCCCCCGGAAGACCTGGACGACGCCCAGACCGAGGTCTACCGCGCCATCACCGGCGGCCCCCGGGCGGCGGGCCCCCAGGTCTTCCCCCTCGCCGACGAGCGGGGACGGCTGCGCGGCCCGTTCAACGCCATGCTGCTGAGCCCGCCGGTCGGCGGCGCGCTCCAGGCGCTGGGCGCGGCGGTGCGCTACGGCTCGGTGCTGCCGGACCGGGCCAGGGAGCTGGCGATCCTCGTGGTCGCCGCCCACTGGGGCAGCGACTTCGAACGCGACGCGCACGAGGCGGTGGGCCGGTCCTGCGGCCTGACCGAGGCCGAGCTGACCGCGGTGCGCGAGGGACGTCCGCCCGGCCTGGCCGACCCCGCCGAACGCGCCGCCGTGCTCGCCGCCCGCGAGCTGACCCGGACGGGGACGCTGGGCGAGGAGGACTACCGGGCGGTCACGGCGGCGCTCGGCGAGCGCGGCCTGTTCGAGCTGACCACCCTGGTCGGCTACTACGCCACGCTGGCCCTCCAGCTACGCGTCTTCGCGGGCGAGCTCCCCCCGGAGCGCCGCGAGCGCTGAACGGCGGCGCGCACCGGCCCTCGTCCTTGCCGGGTCACGTGCTGGACGGCGGGGACGGGAGCTGCGGCGGGTCGAGGCGGTGGCCCAGCCCGCCGACGAGCCGGGTGACCATCGCGCTGCGGGCGGCGAACAACCGGCTGCGCGGCTCCAGCCGCACCCCGAACTGCTTCTTCGTCTCGTACGCCGCGCCGCCGAGCCGCAGCCTGCGCGCGCCCGAGCCGACGGCGGCCCGTACGCACGCCGTGAGCAGCGCGTGGTAGACGGCGGTGCCCTCGGTGAGGGCGTAGTCGCGCCCGATCCACCGGGCGACCAGCTCGTCGCCGTCGCGCAGCAGGGCGACGCAGCCGGCCGGCGCGCCGTCACGGCGGGCGGCCAGGACGGTCAGGTCCGCGCCCAGGGCGCCGGCCGCCTCGGTGAACAGACGCGGCCGGTAGAAGACGTGCGGCCCGTGGCGGAGGTCCACCGCGGCCACCATCGGGCCCAGCCGGTCCAGCAGCCGGTCCGGCTCCCCGCCCGGCCCGGCCGTCAGCGGCCGGACCTCGATGCCCTCCCGCGCGGCCCGGCGCTGCGTGCGCCGGATCTCGGCCCGCCTCTTGCGCGGCAGATGGTCCAGGTACGCCTCGTACGACGGCCACGTCAGGTCCAGCAGGGTCTCCGGCAACCAGCCCAGGCGGCTGTAGCCCGGCTGCCCGGCGGCGTACGGCAGGTGGTCCACGACGCAGAACAGCAGCCCCTCGCGCCTGACCAGCGACCGCACCGCCCGCAGCAGCACCCGCCGCTGCGGCCCCTCACCGCCCAGCAGCCCGGACGTCGCCGTCATCGGCGCCTGGACCTGGAGGAACGGCCACCTCCTGGTCAGCCGCCCGAACCGGGACTCCAGCACCGGGTTGTGCAGCCGGTGCTCCAGCGCGCACACCGCCGCGGCCACGAGCCCGCCGTCCTTGCGGACCAGCAGGTAGCGCGGCCGGTGCCCGGACAGGACGCGTTCGGCCAGGGCCAGCCAGTGATGCCGCACGAAGGGCACGCCGTCGGCGAGCGCGTCCCACTCCCCGGCCCCGACCTCGCCGATGGAGGCCGCCACCTCAACGCTGTACATCGCCCGCCTCGCCCGCCCGCCCGGCGGTGAGCACCCGCCACAGGACCGGCCGGGGCGGGTGCGGGCGCAGGGACCTCCCGCCGCTCATCGGCCCGCCTCCCGGCCGGCCCGGTCGTCCGTCCGGCGTTTGCGGGCCCAGAACGGGCCGAGGGCCAGCGCGTCCGCGCCCGTCCTGAGGTAGCAGGCGACGGCGTCCTCGGGCGTGCACACGATCGGCTCGTCGTCGTCCCGGAAGGAGGCGCCGGCCAGCATCGGCACGCCGGTCAGCGCCTCGAAGCGGGTGATCAGGGAGTGGAAGAGCGGGTTGGCGGCCCGGCTCACCGTCTGCACGCGGGCGCTGCCGTCCACGTGCGTGATCGCGGGCACCTCGCCGCGGCGGTGGTCCAGCACGTCCAACCCGAGCAGCATGACCGGCGAGGGATGCCCCCCGGCGAAGTAGTCCGCGGACCGCTCGGCCAGGCACGACGGCGCGAGCGGCAGGAACGGCTCCCGGCGCCTGACCCGCTCGTTCATGCGCGCGGCGGACGTGGGGTCGCGCGGGTCGGCCAGCAGCGAGCGGTTGCCCAGGCCGCGCGGCCCGCACTCCGTCCGGCCCTGGAACCAGCCCACGATCAGGCCGTCGGCGATGCGGGCGGCGGCGTGCCCGGCGATGTCGTCCGGCCGCCGGTAGTCCACGCCCGCGTCGCGCAGCGCCTTCTCCATGCGTTCCGCGGTGAAGCCGGGCCCGGCGAACACGTGACCGCCCGCCGGGCGGGGCCGGCCGTACCGGCCGACGCTCACCTCCAGCGCCGCGCCGAGCGAGGCGGCGGCGGGCTGGGCGAACAGCTCCTCGAAGCCGGACTCGGCCAGCAGACGGCCGTTCAGCATCGGGTTCATCGCGGTCTCGCCGGCCACCGCGAGCCGGGTCGCCCCGGTCGTCTCGCGCAGCCATCGGGCCAGGTGCAGCCCGGCCCGCTCAAGGGTGGCCTGGAGGGCGAAGGCGATGTCCACGGCGTGCTGGGTGAGCATCTTCCCGGCGGGCGGGGGCGGCGGGCCGAAGGCGTCGAGGAACCTCGCCGAGACGGTGTGCCGCCCGCCGCCCGCGTGCGGCTCGAACCAGCTCAGGTCCAGCTCGTGGCCGCCGTACGGGGTCAGGCGCAGCAGGTCGGCGAAGGGCTGCACGTAGGTGTCGCCGCCGTACGCCGCCAGCGCCATCACCTTGTCCTCGTCCAGGCCGGGACGGAAGCCGAGGTAGCCGGTGACCGCCGCGTACAGGGCGCCCAGCGAGTGGGGGTGACCGACGTGCCGCAGGTGCCTGATCCGGTCACCGTCGGCGACGGCCAGGCAGGTGCCGGTCCCGTCCATCGTGAGCACGGCGGCCGAGTCGAACGGGCTCACGTGGAAGGCGCCGGCCGCGTACGCGCGGTGGTGTTCCACCTGGTGCACCCCGAACCCGGCCGGCCCGGCGTGCCCGGCGGCCTCCCTGACCTCCCAGCCGGGCGGGGAGCCGGTCCGCGGCCCGTGGAAGGCCACGTGGTCCACCTCGTCCAGCCCGATCCCCGCCTGTTCCAGGCAGTAGGCGACCGCCCGGCGGGGGAAGCGGCCGTCGTGCCGGACGCGGGTGAGCCGCTCCTCCTCGGCGAACGCCACGATCTCGCCGTCGCGCACCAGCGCCGCCGCGGAGTCGTGCGCCCGGGAGATGCCCATCACGTACATGTCGTCACTCCGAGTTCCGCGAGATCAGCATCCGGCGCATCACATGGGCCTTCACGGGCACCCCGAGGGCCAGCGCCACCAGGCCCCCGGCCGCCCCCGACCACGGCACGACGACGACCGCCAGCGAGGCGGTGGCCACCAGCCCGGCGAACGCGCCCGCCGACGTCACGGCGAGCACGTCGTTGTTCGTGTTCTCCACCAGGAAGGCCGCGTACATCACGGTCAGGAACAGGGCGAGCACGACGACGACCAGCCCGGCCAGGACCACCGGCGACGCCGCGAGCCCGTCCGGCGCCCACCGGAGCAGGGCCGCGCAGGCGACGGCGGCGGCGGCCCCAGCCCAGCCGGCCCGGCCCAGGAGATGTGCCGCCCGCGCCCGCCCGGCCCGTCCGGCGAGCCCGCGCAGCCGCCGCGAGGTCGCCGGCTGCGCGACCCGCAGCAGGTAGATGACGAGCTGGCAGACCGCGACCGCCGGCAGCAGCGCGAGATACAGCACGCCGCTCTGCCCCGCCCGCCCCGAGACGCCGAGCACCAGGTACACGACCGCGAAGCAGAGCGCGTCGCACAGGTCGGCCGCCCCCAGCAGCCAGGCGGCCCGCGACAGGGGACGCAGCAACGCCCGCCGCCCATGACCGGCAGGCGGGCGCAGCCAGTCGCGGGGGAGCGCCGCGAGCGCCCCGCAGGTCACCGCGACCGTCCCGGCCAGGACGAGCAGCAGGTGCGTCTGTGGCGGCCAGCCGGTCCACAGGGTGGCGGCGGTGACGGCGAGCACCACGCCGCCGCTGGCCACGAACGCCATCGTGTCCAGCACGGGCCGGCCGCGCACGCGGTGCAGCCCGGAGACCGTCATCAGCAGGCCCGTGCAGGCCGACCACGCCCCGGCCGCGAGACAGAGGGCCGCCGTCGACAGCGGCGCGGTCACCGCCACGGGAACGAGCACCGCCAGCAGCACCGCGACCGGCGCGGCGGACATGGCCACCGTCAGCCTGGCCACCGCCGGACCGGTCCGCCTCACCCGCGCCAGCGTCTTCAGCGCGGCCTTCTCCGGCGCGTCCGCGACCAGGAGCAGCCATCCGCACAGCCCGAGCGCGGTGGCGTAGTGGCCGAACGCCGCCCCGTCCCACACGGCCGCCGGCGCCGCCGCGGCGACCTGCGTACCGGCCCGGAACGCGCCCCGCCCCGCCAGCAGCCGCAGCACCGCCGCCGGCCGGAGGCGGGCCGCGGCATGGGCGTCGGCACTGGTCTGGGTCAACGTGGTCCCCCGTGGGTCGCCGGACGGCGTGGTGGCGTTCGTGCGCCGGGTCAGAGCGTCCGCCGTGCGGCCGGAATACCGGCCGGGGGGCCCAAAACAGATCAGTCAGCGGACGCCGGCGGTGGTCAGGCGGCGCCGGAGCGTTGTGCGGCCTGGTAGACGGCCATGGCCTCGTTGCCGAAGAAGGGGCCGAACATGAAGTCGGGGGCGAAGTCGTACTTGAAGCTGTTGACGGAGTTCAGCCAGCCGAGGCCGCTGGAGGTGTCGAACCCCTCGAACCACGGCCCGCCGCTCGACCCGCCGGTCATCGCGCAGCGCAGCCCCTGGTCGCGGGTCCTGACCGGGTCCTTAAACACCCGTCCGCTGCAGAACACCAGGTCGGAGCCGTCGAAGGGGGCGGCGGCCGGGTAGCCGAAGGAGAACATCTGCCGTCCGGTGGGCTGGTTGAAGGCCACCCCCTGGCCGCCGACGACGTCGGTGAGCGTGCGTCCCTGTAAGGGCGCGACCACGGCGGCGGCGACGTCGAAGTTGATGTCCTCGTTGGTGTTCCACTGCTGGGTGGTCAGCAGCCGGGTGGCCACCCACGTGCCGAACGGGCGGCGGCCGTCGTCGAAGCCGGGGACGAACACCCAGTTGCGGTGGGCGGCGCCGTTCATCTTGACGCAGTGGCCCGCGGTCATCACGACGCTCTGGTTGGCGCTGGTGACCGCGGTGCCCGAGCAGGAGGCCGTACGCCCCTCGGCGGTGGTGAAGAAGACCCGGCCGACCGTGCGGGCGACGCCGCCCCCGTCCGCCCACGCCTGGCCCGGACTGTCCTGCGCGGGCGCCGCCCGGCGGGCCGCCGCCGCCGTGCTCCCGGCGAGCGAGGAGGCCGCCGCGCCGGTCCGGGAGCCGGTCCAGGAGGACGTCGTGATCCGGCGGCCGCCCGTGACGCCGCGGGTCGCCCAGGGCGTGCCCTGCGTCGGCCCGGAGGACGTCCCGCGGCGCGGCGTGGGCGCGGAGAGCGGCCTGGCCGCCCGCATGCGCTCCGGCGTCCAGTACTCCATGACGGTCCTGCGCTGCGACGACGAACCGGCCCCCGACCAGCCCACGGGCCCGCGGTCCAGGGCGGTCCCGGCCTGCGCGGGGACCGGCGCGCCCGCCACGGCGAGCGCGACGACGGCGAGCAGGGCGACTCTGCGGTGCATGACGTACCTCCGAAACCGGAACCGGGATCTGCCGTCAGGAGGTACGCGCGCCGCCCCCGCGCGGGCTCAAGCCATGCGGAATCGGGTATGGCGCGGCCGGATTACACACCCGGTTACACACTCTGGACCATGCCGCCCGGCCGCCCCGCTTCCTAGCCTGGGGGCCATGACTGGTTGGACGGAGACGGTCCTGCTGCGGGCGGCCGCTCTCGGCCCGCGGGTGGCGGTCGCCGAGACCGCGAGCGGCGCCACGCTCACGTACGGCACGCTCGCCGTCCGCGCCCGCCAGGCCGCCCAGGGCCTGCGGCGGCGCGGCCTGCGCCCCGGCGACCCGGTGGTCGTGCTGCTGCGCGGCGGCTGCCATCTGCCCGTCGCCGGGTACGCCGTGCTCGCCGCGGGCGGCGTGGTCGTGTCCATCCCCGGCGGACCGGCCGCCACCGGCGCCCGCATCATGATCACCGACCGGGACGACGCCGACGCCATCGCCCAGGAGGCCGACATCCGGCAGGTCTACTCCTTCACCGGCATCCCCGGCACGGCCGGCTTCGACAGCCTGCTCGGCGCCGACGGCCCGATCGAGCCCACCGCCCGGCTCACCACCGCCCGCAAGGTGGGCGCGGCCGACGTCGTCCTGGTCGCCGGGGCCGACCTGCGGGCCTACGACATGGTGCTCGGGGCGGGCGCGCGGCTGGTCGCGGCGCACGAGCCCGACCCCGCCGAGTGCCGCCGGATCATCACCGAGCACGACGTCACCCTGCTGATCGACGCGCGGCTGCGGGTCGTCCCGGTCCGCGCCGCCGGTCCCGCGCTTGGGGCAAACCTCTGACAGCTCGTGAGGGCGGTGTCACACTGGGTGCCAATCCTGGGGTCCAGACACATGAGGATCATGGTGACGTTGCTCAGACACAACCTTCCCGCCGAGCCCGACAGGTTCATCGGGCGGGAACGGGATCTGGAGGAGTTGTGCGGGCTGGTCGGTGAGGTCAGGCTGCTGACGCTCAGCGGCGTCGGAGGCACCGGCAAGACCCGGTGCGCGCTGCAGATCGCCGCCCGGCTGGTCCCGTCCTTCCCCGACGGGGTCTGGCTGGCCGAGCTGTCCAGGCTGACCCGGGCCGACCTGCTGGTCCACGAGATCACCAAGGTGCTGGGCGTGCACGAGGAGGGCGTGCGGCCGCTGCTCGACACGCTGGTCGACTTCCTGCGCGGCAAGAAGCCGCTACTCGTCCTGGACAACTGCGAGCACCTGGTCGAGGCGTGCGCCGAGCTGGCCGAGCGGCTGCTGACCTCCTGCGAGGACCTGCGGCTGCTGGTGACCAGCCGGGAGCCGCTGAAGATCCCCGGCGAGCTGGTGTGGCGGGTGCCGCCGCTGGCGTTGCCCGGCCCGGCGGAGGCGGCCGAGGAGGTCGAGCGGGTCGAGTCCGTGCAGCTCTTCCTCGACCGGGCGCGGTCGGCCGGGTCGGGGCTCGCGGTCACCGGCGCCAACGCCGGCGACATCGCCCGGCTCTGCCACGCCCTCGACGGCCTGCCGCTGGCCCTGGAGCTGGCCGCGGCCAGGACCGCCGCGATGTCGCCCGGCCAGATCTCGGCCCGGGTCAACGACCGGTTCCAGCTGCTGACGGCGAGCGGCCGCACCGCGCCGGCCCGGCAGCGCACCCTGCTGGCCACCCTCGAATGGAGCCACGACCTGCTCTCCCCGCACGAGCAGGTGCTCTTCCGGCGGCTCGCGGTGTTCAGCGGGCCGTTCACCCTCGACCTGGCCGAGTCCGTCTGCGCGGGGCCGAGCCTGGCCGCCGCCCAGGTCCTCGACGTGCTCAGCGGTCTGGTCGACAAGTCGCTCGTGCTGTTCGACCAGGGCAGCTCGTGCTACCGGCTGCTGGAGTCGGCCCGCCAGTTCGCCGCCGGGAAGCTGGAGTCGGCCGGCGAGACCCGGCAGCTGCGCGACCGGCTGCTCCACGGCCTGGCCGACCTCGCCCACCACCACGGCCGCGACGTGTGGGCCACGCCCGGCCTGACCTGGCCGCAGCGCTACGCCCGGCTGCTCGCGCTCCAGGACCTGCTGGGCAACGCCCGCGAGGCCCTGTCCTGGGCCGTCCGGTCCGGCATGGCCGAGCCCGGTCTGCGGCTCGCGTGCGGCTACATGCCGCTGTGGGCCGGGTTCGGCGAGCTGACCGAGGGCCGCCGCTGGTACGAGAGCCTGCTCGCGCTGCCCGCCGCCCGCCCGCTCCGCGATCTGTCCGCCGAGGCCCTGCTCCACCACGCCAACCTGGCCTACGAGCAGCAGGACGCCGCCGCCTGCGGCGAGTCGGCCGCCCGCGCCCTTGAGCTGCGCCGGGCGACCGGCGACGACTTCATGCTGGCCTTCACCCTCGTGATCGCCGGCATGTACGAAGGCACCAAAGGCGACATCGCGCTGGCCGCCGAGCGCGGCGAGGAGGCCCTGGAACTGGCCCTGCGCGTCGGCAACGGCCTGATCGAGGCGTCCGCGCGGCTGCTGCTGTCCGGGGTGGCCGCCTTCCAGGGCCTCCGGCGCGAGTCGCTGACCAGGGGCGAGGAGGCCATCGAGGTCTACTCCCGCTTCGGCCACCTGTGGGGGGTCACCCGGGCCCACCTGGAGCTGGGCCGCTTCGCCGACTACCTCGGCGACCTCGACAGCGCCCGCCGCCACCTGGAGGAGTGCGCCGAGCTGGCCGAGGAGATGGCGGCCAAGCCCGTCCTCGCCACCAGTCTCGGCCTGCTCGGCGCGGTCCTGGCCCGGCAGGGCGAGGCGGAGCGGGCCAGGGCGCGGCTGGCCAGGTGCGTGACGCTGAGCCGGTCCATGGGGCAGCACCTGCCGATCATCTCCGCGCTGGTCGCGCTGGCCGTCCTGGCCGAGAAGCAGCACGACCTGGAGACCGCCGTACGCCTCTGGGCCGCGGCCAAGGCCATGGAGGAGCGGCTCGGGCTGCCCGTCTGGACGTCCGCCACGCCCGAGCCGCTGCTCGCCCGCGCCCGCGCGCAGGCCGGCGACGGTCAGGTCCAGCTCTGGTGGACGATGGGCGGCGGCATGACGGAGGAGGAGGCCCTGCGCTACGGCCTGCGGGGCGAGCGGCCGGCCCAGGGCGCGCCGCGGCCCGCGGCGGGCAGTGCGGCGGGCAGCGCGGCGGGCAGTGCGTCGGGGGCTGCGTCGGGCCCGGCGTCGGTGCTCACGCCGCGCGAGCGGGAGATCGTCGTGCTGATCAGCCGGGGGCTGTCCAACCGGGCCATCGGCGAGGAACTGTTCATCAGCCCGGCCACGGCCGCCCGGCACGTCGCCAACATCCTGCTCAAGCTCAACTTCGGCTCGCGCACGCAGGTCGCCGCCTGGGCCGCGGAGCACGGCGTCCTCCACTGATCCCGCCGAAGCTGATCCCGGCGTGGCTGATCCCGGCGTGGCTCCGGCGGGGCCGGTCATCGGCCCGCGGCCACCTCGGCGGGCCGGGCCGGCGGCGGATCCAGGACCGCCGTGAACAGGTCGCCGGCCCGTTCCCGGAACCGCTCGGCGGCCGGCTCGTCGCCGGTGCGGCGGTGGGCGCGTCCCAGCGTCACCAGGGCCCGCGCCTCGCCCAGCTTGTAGCCGCTGCCGGCATGGACGCGGGCCGCGCGGGCGGCGTAGGAGATGGCCAGGCCCGGGTCGCCGGCCGCCAGCGCCGCCTCCGCGCCCGCCGCCAGCGCCGCGCCCTGCACCAGCACCGCGCCCGCCTTCCTGGCCAGCGCCAGCCCCGCCAGCGTGTCGCGCATGGCGGTCGCGTGCTCGTCCAGACGGGTACGCGCCACGGCCAGCCCCACGAGCGCGTCCGCCTGGCCCACGGCGGCGCCGATGCCGCGGGCCCGCTCCAGCGCGGCGCTCAGCTGCCCGACGGCGGCCCCGGGGTCGGTCTGGCAGCGGATCCGGCCGAGCCCGAGCAGGGCGTCCAGCTCCAGCTTGGGATCGCCGACCGCCAGCGCCCGCCGCAGCGCCTCCTCGGCGTAGCCGAGCGCGTCGGCCCGCCGGCCCGCGTCCAGGTGCACGTCGGCCAGTTCCCTGCACAGGTCGGCCTGGGACCGTTCGCCGATCGCGGCGCCGAGCCCGCGCGCCGCCGTCAGGCACCGGATGGCCTCGCCCAGCCGGCCGGTCAGCCGGAGCACGGTGCCGAGGCTGGCCAGCGCGGCGGCCTCGGTCGCGGGCAGCCCGCGGTCGCGGCAGAGCGACACCGCCTCGCTCAGGCGCTCCTCGGCGGCGTCGAGCCGGCCCATCTGGGTCAGCGCCAGCCCGAGGTCGACGAGCGGCGCGGCCCCCACCCGCGAGGAGCGCCGCGAGCCGTCCACGGCCAGGGCCAGCAGCCGCCGGGCCGCGCCGAGCCTGCCCTGCTGGAGGTGGACCACGCCGAGCGCGGCCAGCGCCGCGAGCTTCCCCTCCGGCCAGCCCGCCAGCTCGGCGGCCGTGAACGCCCCGCGCAGCTCCGCGACCGCCTCGGTCAGCTCGGCCGCCCGCCACCGGGTGGCGGCCAGGCAGTGCCCGACGGCCGCCTGGCCCAGGTGGTCGCCGGCCGCGCGGGCGGCCCGCCGCGCGTCCCGCAGCACGTCCGTCCAGCCGGGCTGGCCGCCGGTCAGGTCGAGGTAGCCGTTCATGGCGTCGATGAGCCGCCAGGCGTGCGGGCGGTCGGGGGCGTTCCGTACGGCGGCGACGAGGTTGGCGCGTTCGGCGTCCAGCCAGGCCAGCGCGGCGGCGGCACCGGGAAAGGCGGCGGGAAAGGCGGCCGGGCGGCCGGAGCCGTCGGCGGGGGCGCGCAGCAGGTGGGGGTAGGCGACGTCGCCGGCCTCCCGGACCATCCGCAGGTACCAGGCCATCAGCGCGTCCAGGGCGCGGGCCCGTCCCGGCGCGGACTCCTCGGCCAGCACGCGTTCGCGGGCGTACTCCCGCATCAGGTCGTGGAAGGTGTAGCGGCCCGGCTCCGGCTCCTCGACCAGGTGCGCGGCGGCGAGCCCGGACAGCAGCCGGTCGGCCTCGGCGGGCACGGTCCCGGCCAGCGCCCCGGCCGCCCCCGCGGTGAACGTGGGCCCGGGGGCGAGCGCCAGCAGCCGGAACAGCCGCCGCGCCGCCGGATCCAGGCGGTGATAGGACAGGTCGAACGCGCCGCGCACGGCCGCGTGCGGATCTCCGGTGACCGCCAAAGCCGATAATCGGGTGCCGGTGAGCCGGCGCACCTGACCGGCGATGCCGCCGACGGCGTCCCCGCCCGGCCGGCCGAGGATGCCCGCGGCGGCGATGCGCAGCGCCAGCGGCAGCCGGCCGCACGCCCTGGCCAGGTCGAGCGCCGCGTCCCGCTCGGCGGCCAGCCGTTCGCCGCCGAGGATCCCGCCGAACAGCGTGACCGCCTCGCCGGTGGACAACACGCCGAGCGGGACGGGGATCGCGCCGTCCCGGGCGACCAGGCCGTCCAGGCGGTCCCTGCTGGTGATCACGGTGGCGCAGCGGCGTCCGCCCGGCAGCAGCGGGCGGACCTGCTCCTCGCTGCCGGCGTTGTCCAGCACCACCAGCACCCGCCGGTCGGCCAGCAGGCTGCGGTAGGCCGCGCTGGCCTCCTCCACCGTGCCGGGCACGCGCTCGGCGGGCAGGCCCAGCCCGCGCAGGAACCGGCCGAGCGCCTCGATCGGCAGCAGCGGCCGCTCGGCCGAGTGCCCGCGCAGGTCCACGTAGAGCTGGCCGTCGGGGAAGCGGTGGCGGTTGCGGTGGGCCCAGTGCAGGGCCAGGGCCGTCTTGCCGGACCCGCCCGCGCCGGTCAGCACGGAGATCGCCGCCCCGCCGGCGGCCGGGTCGCCGCCTGCCGCGAGCGGGTCGCTGTCCCTCGCGGGCGGGTCGCCGTCCTTGGCGGGTGCGTCGCCGTCGGCCGTGAGCAGGTCGAGCAGGCGGAGCTGGGCGGTCCGGCCGGTGAACTGGCCGGGGGCGGGCGGCAGCTGCGCGGGCGTCACCGTTTCCCGGGAATCGGCCGGCCTGATCGGCGGAACGTTCCCGCGCAGGATGCGCTGGTGCAGTTGCCGCAGCTCGGGGCCGGGGTCGAGGCCCAGTTCCTCGGTGAGGCGGCGGCGGGTGCGCTCGTACCGCTCCAGCGCGTCCACGCGGCGGCCGGCCCGGCACAGCGCCAGCATGAGCAGGCCGACCAGCCCCTCGCGGAACGGGTGCTCGGCGACCAGCGCGATCAGCTCCGGCACCAGCACGGCCGCGCGGCCCGCCCGGACCTCGGCGTCCAGGCACTCCTCGACGGCGCCGAGGCGTTCCTCGGCGAGCGCGTCGCGCAGCCGGTCCAGGAGCTCGCCGCCGGAGACGCCGGTCAGCGGCTCGCCGCGCCACAGGGCCAGGGCGCGGCGCAGCCCGGTGGCCTGCCGCTCGGCCGTCTCGCCGGCGCGCGCCCGGGTGACCGCCGTCCGGAACTCGTGCACGTCCACCTGCCCGGGGTCCAGGCCGAGCTGGTAGCCGCGCGGGCGGTAGGCGATGGTGACGCCGGTCGCGGCCAGGAGGGGACGCAGCCGGGAGACGTACCCCTGCACCAGGTTGCGCGCCCCGGCCGGAGGCCGTTCGCCCCACAGGCCCTCGATCAGCCGGTTCACCGAGACGAGCCGGCCCGCGTCCAGCGCGAGCAGGGCCAGCGCCGCGCGCTGCCGGGGCGGCCCGAGTGGGATCTCCTGGCGCCCCCGCCAGGCGCGCACCGCCCCCAGGAGCCCGATTTTCAGTACGTCCGCCAGACCCGCCCGTGCTGTTTCGTCTGACATATCGCATTTCCCCTTTGCCACGTCGCAGGCCGCCATACAGGAGACATGACAGGCAGTACAGCCGAAATCCTGACGCCATCAAGCCCCCGTGCAGCGCCCTGCTGCACTCTGAACGCGATCTCGCTTGGGTTCGCTCCACATTCGCTTGACACGGGCTGACAGACGCGCCGACGCGCGGCCGGCCCCGTCGCGTCGCCCCGGGGAAGAGGCAGCGTTGTCCGAACCGCACCACGACGTTCTCCAGGAGTTCGCCCGCACGGCCGGGCTCCATCCGGGCCGTCCGGCCCTCGTCCACGACGGTCGCACCGTCACCTACGCCGAGCTGGCCGTCCGGGTCCGCGCCATTGCCCGGCGGCTCGGGCCCGGTCCCGGGGCGGTGGGCGTGCTGACGTCCCGCACGCCGGGGACCGTGGCCGCGCTGCTCGGCACGCTGGCGGCGGGCGGCGCGTACGTGCCCGTCGACCCGGCGCACCCGCGGGCCCGCCGGCAGGCGATGCTGGCGGCGGCCGGCTGCCGCACGCTGGTCGCGTCCGGGCCGGACGCATGGGCCCCGGACGGCGTACAGGTGATCGAGCCGCCCGATCACGGGGACTTCGGCGGCGATTTCGGGGGCGACCTCGACGGCGGCGCGGCGGGTGAGCTGCCGGTCGTCGCGGGGGACGCGCCCGCGTACGTCCTGTTCACCTCCGGTTCGACCGGTGCGCCCAAGCCCGTGGTGACGCCCAGGCGGGCGATCTCCGTCGTCACCGGGGCGCTGCGCGAGCTGTTCGGCATCACCCCGGCCGACCGGGTGCTCCAGTTCGCCTCGCTGAACTGGGACACCTGCCTGGAGGAGATCCTGCCCGCCCTGACCGGCGGGGCGGCGCTGGTCTTCCACGACGGCGCGCACTCGGGCTCGTTCCGCCGGATGTTGCGCGCGGTCGCCGACGAGCGGATCAGCGTGCTGGACCTGCCCACGGCGTTCTGGCACGAGCTGGTACGGCACCTGGCCGACGAGGGGGCCGCGCTGCCTCCGTGCGTCCGGCTGGTGATCATCGGCGGCGAGGCCGTCAGCCCGTCGCGCCTGGCCGACTGGCGGGCCCTGGACACCGGCGGCGTCCGCCTGCTCAACACCTACGGATGCACGGAGACCACCCTCATCACGCACGCCATCGACCTGCACGGCCCGATGACCGACGGGGGTGTGGGTGGGCTGGCGCCGTCGGACCCGCCTGGCTCGACGGCGGGAGAGCGGGCGTCGGCGGACCCGCCTGGCTCCACGGTGGAAGGGCGGGTGCCGGGGGCGGGGGAGCGGGTGCCGATCGGGTGGGCGCTGGCGCACGTCGAGCAGCGGGTGAGTGCGGAGGGCGAGTTGCTGGTCGGCGGGCCGGCGCTGGCGCTGGGCTACCTGGGCCTGCCGGAGGCGACCGCCGCGCGCTTCGTCACCCCCGAGGCGGGCGGCGGGCGGTTCTTCCGCACCGGGGACCGGGTCACCGTGACCGGCGGCGGGGCGCTCGTCCACGAGGGACGGCTCGACCACGAGCTCAAGATCCGGGGAATCCGGGTGGACCCGGCCGAGGTCGAGGCGCACATCGCCGGCCATCCGGGCGTGAGCGCGGTCGCGGTGGCGGGCGTCACGGTCGCCGATCACACCACCCTCGCCGCCTACGTCGTCCCCCGCCCGCGGCCCGGCCGGGACGCCGAGCACCCGAAGCCCGTCCAGGACGCCGACGACCCGCAGCCCGGCCGGGATGCCCAGGATCCGCAGCCCGGCCGGGACGTCGAGGGCGGGCTGGCCGGCGAGGTGCGGGAGTACCTGCGGGGCCGGGTGCCGGGCCACCTGGTGCCCAGCCGGATCACCGTCGTGCCCGAACTGGCCTACACCACCAGCGGCAAGGTCGACCGCGCCGGTTCGCACCGGCGCTACACCACCAACTGAAGGAGATCATGCACGTGGACGTCACCGCCGTCTCCGACATCTTCCGGCGGGTACTGGAAAACCCCGAAATAACGGATGATTCCGACTTTTTCGTCTTGGGTGGGGATTCCCTGCTCGCCACCCGCGTCCTCAGCGCGATCGCCCGCGACTGCGGCGCCGAGCTGGACTTCGACGACTTCCTCGACGCGCCCACCCCGGCCGCGCTGGCCAAGAAGATCGCGAGCCTGGCATGAGGGTCGTCGTCGTGGGAGCGGGCCTCGCGGGGCTCACCGCCGCCGCCGACCTGGCCGCGTCCGGCGCCGAAGTCGCCGTGATCGAGGCCAGGGACCGCGTCGGCGGGCGTACGCACGGCATCGAGGTCGCCCCCGGCGGCTGGGCCGACGCGGGCGCGGCGTACCTGGGGGAGCGGCACACCGCGCTGACGGCCCTGCTGGCCGAGCTGGACCTGAAGACCACCCCGGCCACCGTGGGCGGCGCGGCCAGGTTCGCGCTCGGCGGCGAGCCCGGGACCGGCCGGTTCCCGCCCCTGTCGGCGGTCGCGCTGGGCGGCCTGTTCGACGCGCTGGAGGAGCTGGCCGCCGCCGTCCGCCCCGAGGCTCCCTGGCTGACCCCGGACGCCGCCCGCCTGGACGCCACCACGGCGGCGGAATGGGCCGCCGAGCACCTGACGCATCCGGACGCGCGGCTGTTCTTCCCGCTGTTCGCCGGCGAGATGATGGCCGCCGACCCGGCGGACGTGTCCGTCCTGCATCTGGCCTTCTACCTGCGCTCGGGCGGCGGGCTGCGCTACCTGAACGCCTTCGCGGGCGGCGCGCAGGAGGACCGGATCGACGGCGGCGCCCACCAGGTGTGCCTGCGCCTGGCCGCCCGGCTCGGCGACCGGGTGCGCCTCGGCGAGCCGGTGCGCGCGGTCCACCAGGACGCGACCGGCGTGGACGTCGTCACCGCGACCGGCGCCACCAGGGCGGACGCAGTGGTGGTCGCCGTGCCGCCGGTGCTGGCCGACGCCGTGGAGTTCCGGCCGGGCCTGCCCGCGCCGCGCTCGGGCCCCCGTACGGCGCCCGGCTGCGCGGTGAAGGTGCACCTGGTCTACCCCGCGCCGCTCTGGCGCGAGCAGGGCCTTTCGGGCTGGTCGGTCAGCGCGGACGGCCCCCTGCTGTCCACCGTGGACGACTCGCCCGCGGGCGGCTCGGCGGGCGTGCTGACCGGGTTCGTGACCGGCGCGCAGGCCAAGGCGTTCGCCGCGCTGTCCCCGCGCGAGCAGGCCGAGCGGGCGCGGGCCCAGGTCGCGCGGCTGTTCCCCGGGCTGCCCGCCCCGGACGCCTGCCACGTGACCGACTGGCTGAGCGACGAGCACAGCCGGGGCTGCTACGCGGCGCTGTTCGGGCCGGGCGACTGGCTGCGGCTCGGCCCGCGGCTGACGACCCCCCACCAGCGGGTGCACTGGGCCGGCACCGAGACGAGCACCGAGTTCTTCGGCCTGATGGAAGGCGCCATCCGCTCAGGACACCGGGTGGCCGCGGAGATCGACGCGACGTGGAGGCACATCCATGACTGACCAGACCCCGATCGCCCCCCTGGCCGTCCGGCAGGGCTTCATGACCGAGCCCGGCCTCGGCGCGGGCAACTTCCTCGACCACGCGCTCGCGGCCAACCCCAACCGGTCGGTGCCGTTCATCCACAGCCACCACACCGACCACCGCGGCCAGGTCGTGTTACGCGGCCACAGCCTCACCGACCTCGCGGCCCTGCGCGACCGGTACGCCACCTGGTACCACGCCAACGGCGTGCGGCCCGGCGAGCCCGTGGGCGTCGTCGTCGCCGAGGGCCTGGAGCCGCTGCTGCATTTCCTGGCGCTCACCGCGCTCGGCGCGATCCCGGCGATGGTCAACGACGCCATGCGGGCCGACGTCATGGCCGGCTACCTGGAGCACGTCGGCGTGGTGGGCGTGGTCGCCGACGACACGACCCGGCTGCAGCTCGCCTACCGCAACACGCCGCGCGCCCGGCCCCGGTTCGTCGCCCTGGCGGCCGAGGTGCGGGCCCACGACGCGGCGGCCGGCGGGCTGCCGGAGCAGTACCCGTACCGGCACGAGCCGGACGACGTGGTGGCGCTCATCCACTCCTCCGGCACCACCGGCACCCCCAAGTCCACCATCCTCGGACACCGCAGCTTCTGGGACGGCAAACAGCAGCGGATGGTGCGTTTCCCGGCGGAGCCGTACGACCGGCTGATGTCGCTCATGCCGCACACGCACGCGGGCGGGCTCAGCTACTTCCTCACCGCGGTGCTGCTCGGGCTGCCGACCGTGATCATGTCGGACTGGCGGCGGGCCGGGGTGGAGCCGGTCATGGAGGCCTTCCAGCCGACCATGGTGGCCTCGTTCCCGCGCACGTTCGTCGAACTGGCCACCGGCGAGCTGCCGGTCAGGGGCGCGGCCCGGGTGCACTCCTGGTTCAACACCGGGGACAGCGCCCACTACGGCCACATCCGGCGGCTCGTCCAGCTCGGCGAGCGGCCCGCGGGGCTGATCAGGTCGTGGCTGCTGCCGCGCGGCGAGGCCGCCGGCGAGCCGCTGCCCGGCTCCCAGTTCGTGGACGGGCTCGGCTCCTCGGAGATGGGCATGGCGCTGTTCGGCCAGGTCACCACCCCCGAGACGCCGCGCGCCGACCGTTGCGTGGGCAAGCCGCAGGACGCGGTGATCAAGGCCGCCGTGCTCGACGAGAACGGCCGGGAGCTGCCCGACGGCGAGGTCGGCCTGCTGGGCGTGATCACCCCGTCGCGCACCCCCGGCTACTGGAACGACGCCAGGCTGACCGGCAGCTTCGAGCTCAACGGCTACTGGCTCACCGGCGACGTCGCCCGCCGGGACGCCGAGGGCGACTTCTACCACCTCGACCGCACCGTGGACGTGATCGACACCGCGGCCGGGCCGGTCTACAGCCTGCTCGTCGAGGAGGTCCTCATCGCCGACTGCGCGGACCTCGTCCAGGACTGCTCGGTCGTCGGCGTGCCGGGGCCCGGGGGGCAGGTGCCGATCGCCGTCGTACGGACGCAGGCCGAGGCCGCCGCGGTCACCGCCGAGGAGATCAGGGAGAAGGCCAACAAGGCGCTGGCCGACGCGGGCCTGGCCACGCTGGGCGCGGTGATCCTGGCGCGTACCGAGCAGGACTACCCGCTCGGCCCCACAGGCAAGGTGCTCAAGCGCGAGCTCCGCACCCGGCACGCGGCGCTGTTCGCCGGATGAGCCCGAACGACGACACGCCCCGCCGCCCCGCCGCCGACGTCGAGACCGCCCGGTCCGGGGCCGCGGGGTCCGGGGCCGCGGGGTCCGGGGCCGCCGACCGCCCCTACGTGTACGCGCGGCGGGCGCTCGCCGAGCCCGACTGGCGGCGGCTGCCGGGGTGGCGCGGGGTCACCGAGGCGCAGTGGCGCGACGCCCAGTGGCAGCGCGCCCACTGCGTGCGCAACGCGGCGCAGCTCCGCGCCGTGACCGGCGACCTGCTCCAGGACGCCTTCCTCGCCGACCTGGCCGCCGACGCGGCCCGGTTCGCCACCATGTCCATACTGGTGACGCCCCAGCTCCTCAACGTCATGGCGCCGGACGAACCCGGCGATCCGGCCGCGTTCACGGCGGCGTTCCTGGCCAACCCGGTCCGCCGCTACCTGCTGCCGGTCGCCTCCGACCGGCACCCGGTCTGGCCGAGCCATCCACGGGCCCAGCGGGACTCGCTGCACGAGGCCGAGATGTGGGCGGTGGAGGGCCTGACCCACCGCTACCCGACGAAGGTGCTGGCCGAGCTGCTGGCCACGTGCCCGCAGTACTGCGGCCACTGCACCCGGATGGACCTGGTCGGCACCTCCACCCCGCAGGTCGTCAAGGCCAGGCTCACGCTCAGGCCGGTCGACCGGCAGGAGCTGATGCTGGACTACCTCAAGCGCACGCCCGCCGTCCGCGACGTGGTGGTCTCCGGCGGCGACCTGGCGAACATGCCGTGGCCGCGGCTGGAGGCGTTCCTGCTGCGGCTGCTGGAGCTGGAGTCCGTACGCGACATCCGGCTGGCCACCAAGGCGCTGGTCGGGCTGCCGCAGCACTGGCTCCAGCCGGCCGTGGTCGAGGGCGTGGGCCGGGTGGCGGCCGTCGCGCGGGCCCGCGGGGTGAACCTGGCCGTGCACACCCACGCCAACCACGCCCGCTCGGTGACGCCGCTGGTCGCCGAGGCCGCTGGGGCCCTGCTCGCGGCGGGCGTGCGGGACGTGCGCAACCAGGGCGTGCTCATGCGCGGCGTGAACGCCACCCCGCACGACCTGCTCGACCTGTGCTTCGCCCTGCACGGCGAGGCCGGCATCCTGCCCTACTACTTCTACGTCTGCGACCTGATCCCCAACGCCGAGCACTGGCGCACCCCGCTGCACCAGGCGCGGCACCTCCAGGAGGCCCTCATGGGCCACCTGCCCGGCTACGCCACGCCCCGGATCGTGTGCGACGTGCCCTACGTCGGCAAGCGCTGGGTCCACCAGGCCGCCGCCTACGACCGGGAACGCGGCGTCTCGTACTGGACCAGGAGCCACGGGATCGGGCTGGAGCCGCCCGGCCCGGCGCGCCGCTTCCCCTTCTACGACCCGATCGACACCCTGCCCGAGCCCGGCCGCCGCTGGTGGGCGAGCCAGAAGGGAGAGTCATGAGCCCGTTGCGCCGTTTGTGCTGGATCTTCCCCGACCGGGAGTCCACCCGGGCCACCGCGATGTGGCACCCGTTCTTCTGGGACCTGTACGAGGAGGTCGCCGCCGAGCTCGGCCTGCGCTGGACCAGGAACTCCCCGGACTCGGTCACCGTGGACGCCCTGGAGCCCGGCCGGCCCCGCGTCTTCGTGGACGACGAGCCCGTCACCCCCGAGGACACCCTCTTCATCACCGCCCTGTACTCCCTGCCCTACCAGTCCATGGACGTCTTCAACCAGTACGCCCTCTACGCCGTGCTGGAGGAGGCCGGCTTCTACCTGCCGTTCCCGCCGTCCCTGTCGCCGGTGGCCAACGACAAGCTGGCCACCGTCCTGCGGCTGCGCGACTCGCCCGTGCCGCCGATCCCGACCCTGCGCATCGGCACCGGCCGGGACACCAGCAAGCACCTGTACGAGGCCGCCATCGCCGGCCTCACCTACCCGGCCCTGGTCAAGCCGGCCGGCTGGTGCGGCGGCGGCGGGGTGAACCTGGCCCGCGACTCCGAGGAGCTGCGCGGCCTGGCCAGCCTCGCCCAGGGCGGCGACACCACGCTCGTCGTCCAGCCCTACCTGGGTGACGGCACCGTGGACTACCGCGTCTACGTCGTGGACGGCGAGCCGTACGCGGTCATGAAACGCATCCCGGAGCCGGGCTCGCCGGTCGCCAACGCCAGCAGGGGCGGCACGATGGAGTTCCCGCCCGTGCCGCCCGAGCTGGCGGCGGCCACGGCGTACTTCTACGAGCGGCTGCCCATCCCGTTCTTCTGCGTCGACTTCCTGCACGACGGCGAGCGCTACTGGTTCTCCGAGCTGGAGCCCGACGGCGTGATCGCGCCCGACCTCGGCGACCCCGCCCGCACCCTCCAGCGCGACGTCACCCGCGCCCGCTGGACGGCCTACCGCGACGGCCACAACCGCTTCCTCAAAGACCGCCACCCGCAAGACCACCTTCCGCACGACCGCCTTCCGCACGACCGTCTTCCGCACGACCGTCTTCCGCACGACCCCGAGAGCTGGTGACCACCATGACCGAATCGTTCTCGCTGACGTCCGCGGCGGCCGAGCCGCTGCTGCGCGTCCCGAGGCGCTCGCTGGAGCGGCTGAGGAGCGTGCCCGCGCTCGCGCCGCGCTACGAGGGCCACGAGAAGGTGCTCACGCTGGAGGACCTGGCCGCCCTGCCGCCGCTGGTCAAGGACGACCTCAACGTCGCGCTCGCGCACCTGGAGCCCAAGGCCGGACAGGGCGCGACCTGGCTCTTCCAGAGCGGCGGCAGCACCGGCGCGCCCAAGGTCGGCTACGCCCCCACCGGCTTCTACATGGACGGCGTGCACCGCCACTGGCAGCCGCTCGAACCGGACGACGTCTTCGTCAACGCCTGGGGCGCCGGCCGCATGTGGGGCGCCCACTTCCTGGCCGCCGCCTTCGCCGACCTGTCCGGCTGCCGGGTCATCGCCCTGGGCTCGGTCGGCAAGGAGGAGTACGGCGACTGGCTCGGCTTCTTCGCCGACCGGAAGGTGACCGCGTTCGGCGGCACGCCCAGCGTCCTGCGGCTGTGGTTCGCCCACGCCCGCGCGGCCGGCCTGCGCCTGCCCGCGCTGCGCAAGGTGCTCTGGCTGGGCGAGGCCTGGCATCCCCAGCTCGACGAGGACCTGGCCGAGGTCGCCCCGGACGCCCGCCGCTGGGGCATGTTCGGCAGCACCGAGACCTGGGTCGCCGCCACCAACACCCCGGACTGCCCGGCCGACGTCTTCCACCCGCTGCCCGACCAGCTCGTGCACAGCGACGCCGACGAGCTGCTGGACTTCACCACGCTCAACCCCGACATGCTCAACCCGGTGCTGCGTTACCGCACCGGCGACGCCGGCCGCCTCGTCTCCTGCCCGTGCGGCCGGGACGGCAGGGCGCTGCGCGTCCTGGGCCGCCGCGACTCGGTCGTCCAGGTGCGCGGCCTCGGCCTGCACGTGGACGACGTCGTCGCCCAGGCCGAGCGCGAGCCCGGCGTGCTGCGCGCCCAGGTCCTGATCACCGAGCGGCAGGGCCGGGTCTCCGGCGTGGACGTGCTGCTGCTGACCGGCCCCGAGACCCCGCCCGGCCTGCCCGAACGGCTGCGCCACGACCTCCTGGCCGCCACCTTCACCCTCAGCACGGCCTTCCAGCACGACCCCGGCTCCTTCCGCGTCCGGACGGTGGACGCGCTGATCGGCAACGACCGCACCGGCAAGACCTCCTCCTTCGTCGTGCGGGAGGAGCAGTGAGGATGCCGGGGTCGCTCGGCCGGGAGTTCGGCCTCTACTGGAGCGGCCAGACGGTGAGCCTGCTCGGCGACCGGATCACCGTGTTCGTCGTGCCGACGCTGATGATCTTCGTGTTGCACGCCTCCGCGCTGGAGGTCGGCATCGTGGCCATGGCCCAGTACCTGGGCATCCCGCTGCTCGGGCCGATCGCCGGGGTGCTCGTGGACCGGTGGGACAAGCGGCTGACCATGGTCGTGTGCGACCTCGTCCGGCTGGTGGCGGTGGGGGTCATCCCGGTCGCGTACTGGTGCGGGGTGCTCTCGACGCCGGTGCTGTTCGTGTGCGTGGCGCTGATCAGCGGCGCGACCATCTTCTTCAACATCGGCTACCTCGTCGCCGTGCCGACGACCGTGCCGCAGGACCGGCTGGTGCGGGCGTACTCCCGGCTGGAGGGCAGCAGCACGGTGTCGGAGGTGGCCGGGCCGTCGATCGCGGCGGGCCTGTACCACCTGCTCGGCGTCGCCTCGCTGCTCGTGGACGCGGCCAGCTACCTGGTCTCGGCGGCCTGCCTGCGGGCCATGAAGCCGTGGGGCGTCACGACCGGGGAGCGGGTGCCGGTGCGCTCGCGGCTGATGCTCGGCTTCCGGCTGAACTGGGCCGACCCGGTGCTGCGCCGGGTGGTGCTGGCCGCGGTGGTGCTCAACTCGGGCGGGCCGGTCTTCGTCACGGTCCTGCCGGTGCTGGCCTACCAGGGGCTCGGCGTCTCGGTGGGCGTGTTCGGCGCGGCGATGTCGGCGGCGGCCGTCGGCGCGGTGCTCGGCGCGCTGGCCGCCCCGAAGATCAGCGACCGGCTCGGCCTCGGCCGGACCATGGCCTGGGCGCTGCTGCTGCACTGCCTGGTCGGCCTCGGCGTGCTGGCCGCGCCCGCGCTGCCCGCCGCGGCGGTGATCGGCGTGACGTTCGGCTGCTACGGCTTCTTCATGTCGTGCATCAACGTGTGCAGCGCGCCGATCCGGCAGTCGCGGATGGCCGCCGAGAACCAGGGCGTCATGCACGCCGCGTTCCGCACGGCGACCTGGGGGGTGATCCCGCTGGCCGCGCTCGCGGGCGGGTCGGCGGTCACCCTGCTGACGCCCGCGCTGGGCGTGCTCGGCGCGGCGCAGGCCGTCATGGCCGGCGGCACGCTGCTGGCGGCGTTCTCGTTCCTGCCCGCCTCGGGGATCCAGGCCCACATGGACCGGGCCGAGCCGCGGGCGCACCTGGCGGGGAGCGCGTCATGACGACTGTGCTGATCACCGGGACCTCGTCGGGGATCGGGCTGGCCACCGCGGTGACCGCCGCACGGGCCGGGCTGACGGTGGTGGCCACCATGCGCGACCTCGGACGCGACGGCGACCTGCGCGCGGCGGCCGACCGGGCCGGCGTCACCCTGGACGTCCGCCAGCTCGACGTCACCGACCCCGCCTCGGCGCGGGCGTGCGTGAAGGGCGTGCGCGAGACGTACGGAGGGCTGGACGCGCTGGTCAACAACGCGGGCGTGTCGAACTTCGACCCCACGATGGAGATGTCCACGCCGGAGGCGCTGCGCGCCAACTTCGAGGTCAACTTCTTCGGGGTGATCGAGGTGAGCCGGGTGGCGATGCCGCTGCTGCGGGCCGCCGGAGGGCGGCTGGTGACGGTCGGCAGCGTGCACGGAGTCGTGGGCCAGCCGTTCAACGAGGCGTACGCGGCGGCGAAGGCGGCGGTCGAGGGGTTCATGGAGAGCCTGGCGCCGGTCGCGGCCGCGCACGGCGTACGGGTGAGCGTGGTGGTGCCCGGCTTCGTCTCCGACACCCGGTTCGGGATTTTTCCGGACATCAACCGGAAGACCATCCGGGCCGCCTCCGGCCCGTACGCCCCGGCCTTCGACGCCTACCTCGACTGGGTGTGCGGCCCCGGCTGGGAGGGCGCCGGCCAGACCTCCTGGCAGGTGGCCGACGTGATCGTGGCCGCGCTGACCGCCGCCGACCCGCCCTTCCGCATCCCGACCGGGCCCTGGGTGTCGCGGTACGTGGCCGGCAAGCTCGCCGACCCCGACGGCTCGGCCGTCCAGGCCATGGCCAGGACCTGGCTCGGAGCCACCCCATGACCGCCCCCGCGCCCGACCCCGCAAAAGGCCCTGCGACCGACCCTGCGACCGACCCTGCGACCGACCCCGCGACCGACCCCGCGACCGACCCCGCGACCGACCCCGCGACCGGCCCCGATCCGGCCTGCCGGGCGCTCGGCATCGCGCTGGAGGAGGCCGCCGGCGGCCGGGCCCGGCTGCGCATGCGCGTCACCGAGGACATGGTGAACGGGCACGGCGTCGCCCACGGCGGCTACCTGTTCCTGCTCGCCGACGCCGCCTTCGACCACGCCTGCAACAGCCGCGGCCCGGTCATGCTGGCCCACAGCGCCCAGGTGACGTTCCTGCGCCCGGCCGCGGCCGGCGACGTGCTGGTGGCCGAGGCCACGGAACGGGCAAGACACGGTCGGCACGGAGTCTACGACGTCACCGTGCGCCGCCCGGCCGGCGAGATCGTCGCCGAGTTCCGCGGCCACGGCGTCGTGGTCGCCGGCCGTCCCATCAACGAAGGGAAGACCTCATGAACCGGCGGACCGGACGCTGGATCGAGCACTGGGAACCCGAGGACCCGGGGTTCTGGGCGGCCGTCGGACGCCGCGTCGCCACCAGAAACCTGATCTTCTCCATCTTCGTCGAGCATCTCGGCTTCGCGGTGTGGCTGCTGTGGAGCGCCGTGGTCGTCCTGCTGCCGAAGGCGGGCTTCCCGTTCACCGTCGACCAGCTCTTCTGGCTGGTCGCGGTGCCGAACCTGGTCGGCAGCACGCTGCGGCTGCCCTACACCTTCGCCGTCTCGGCCTTCGGCGGGCGCAACTGGAACGTGGCCAGCGCCCTGCTGCTCCTGGCGCCGACGGGGCTGCTGGCCTGGCTGGTCACCGATCCGGCCAGGCCCTACTGGATGTTCCTGGCCGCCGCCGCCACGGCCGGGCTCGGCGGCGGCAACTTCGCCTCCTCCATGGCCAACGTCTCCTACTTCTACCCGGAGCGGCGCAAGGGGTTCGCGCTGGGCGTGAACGCGGCCGGCGGGAACCTGGGCGTGGCGGTCGTGCAACTGCTGATCCCCCTGGTGGCGGCGGGCGGCCTGGCGTACGCCGGGCTGGTGTGGATGCCGCTCGTCGTGGCCGCCGCGCTGTGCGCGTACCTGTTCATGGACAACCTGGCCGTCGCCAGGACCGGCTTCGGCACCCAGGGCAGGGCGTTCCTGCGTCCGCACACCTGGGTCATGTCCTTCCTGTACATCGGCACCTTCGGCTCGTTCATCGGTTACTCGGCGGCGTTCCCGCTGGTCGCCCGGTCGGCGTTCGCCGAGTCCGCCTCGCCGTACCTGGCCTTCCTCGGACCGCTGGCCGGGTCGCTGGCGCGGCCGGTCGGCGGCTGGCTGGCCGACCGGTACGGCGGGGCCAAGGTCACCTCGTGGTCGTTCGTCGCCATGGCCGCCGGGGCCGTGGCCGCGCTCGCCGCGCTCGGCCGGCACAGCTTCCCGCTCTTCCTGGGCGCGTTCCTGCTGCTGTTCGTCGCCTCGGGGGCGGGGAACGGGTCCACGTACCGGATGATCCCGGCCATCTTCACCGCGCAGGCCCGGCACGGGTCTCCGGACGAGCGGCTGCGGGCCAGGCGCGAGGCCGCGGCGGCCATCGGCATAGCCTCCGCGGTCGGCGCGTTCGGCGGGTTCCTCATCCCCCGCGGCTTCGCCGTCTCGCTTGCCGGGACGGGTTCCGTCGCGCCCGCACTCCAGGTGTTCATCGGCGCCTACGCCGTCTTCCTGGCCACCAACTGGTGGTTCTACCGCCGCCGGGTGCTGGCGCGGGTCCCGAGCCTCGCCCACAGCCGGATCTGAGCATCGACGACCAAGGAGTGACACATGCCCGCCAAGTCCCTGCGTGACCTGATCGACTTCGCCCGTCGGCACTCGCCGTTCTACGCCGAGCTCTACCGGGACCTGCCCGACGGCGTGGACGACCTCACCGCGCTGCCGATCATCGACCAGAACGCCTTCTGGGCCGCCAACACCTACCCGGACAACAGGCTGCTGACCGGCCCCCTGACCGACGCCGGCGTCTACGCCTCCGGCGGCACCACCGGGGCGCCCAAGTTCTCCCCCTGGACGCGCTCCGAGCACGCCGACTCGGTGACCGCGTTCGGCGCCGGCATGGTGCAGGCGGGCCTGCGGCCCGGACACCGGGTGGCGAACCTGTTCTCCGCCGGCGAGATGTACGGCGGCTTCCTCTACATCGAGCACGCCCTGCACAACGCCCCCGTGGAGAACGTGCGCCTGCCCATCGCCTGCCACGCCGAGGACGGCTACATCGCCGACCTGATCGAGCTGTTCGGCGTGCACGTGCTGGCGGGGCCGCCGATGAAGCTCGGCAAGGTGGCCGAGGCGGTGATCGCGCGCGGGCGCGGCGCGGACACCGTGGAGCTGCTGCTGTTCGCCGGCGACCTGCTCTTCGACGACCTGCGTCCGCAGCTCGCCAAGGCCTTCCCCGGCGCGGCGATCGCCTCGCTCGGCTACGCCTCCGTGGACGCCGGGCTGATCGGCGGCCCCGTGGCGGGCACGGACGTGCGGGTGCACGCGGCGTTCCCCGACCGCACCCTGGTGGAGCTGCTCGACGAGGTGACCGGCGACCCGGTCACCACGCCCGGCGTGCGCGGGCGGGTGGTCGTCACCAACCTGTTCAGGACGCTGATGCCGGTCATCCGCTACCCGGTCGGCGACCTGGGGGAGTGGACCGACGCGGAATGCCGGGCCTTCCGGCTGGTCGGCAGGACGTCGGAGGGGGCCAGGGTGGAGACGGTGGCGATGTCCAGCGAGGCCGTCCGGGCCGTGCTGGTCGCCGCCGACCCGGACCGGGCGATGTCGGCGATGCAGATGGTCCAGCGCCGCTGGGACGGCAAGGACGGCCTGCTGCTCCGGCTGGCCAGCACGCAGGAGCCGCCGCCCGGCCTGACCCAGCGGCTCGTGGACGCCGTGTACGCGGCCAAGCCGCTCTACCCGAAGTCCGTGGCCGAGGGGCTGGTGCACCCGCTGACCGTCGAATGGGTGCGGCCGTCCGAGCTGGTGACGCACCCGCGTACCGGCAAGGTGCTGCAGGTGGTGGACGAGCGCCCGCACTCCTGACCCCGGCCCGGAGCCTCCGGCGCCGACCGGAGGCTCCGGATTCATCCGGATTTTTCCGTCGCCGCCCGGTACCTCGTTTCTATGATGGAAACGAGCGTCCGCGGGGCGATGCTCACCCAGGGCTCACCCAGGGCTCACCCAGAGCTCACTCGGGCACGCACCGGCTGACGACGACCGAGCAGGTTGCTGCGATGGCGGATTCGTTCAACGACGCGCACCTTCGCCTGGTGACGAAGGAGTGCCTCCCGCTCGGGAGCGGCGACCGGCTCCCGGTCATCGTGCTGCTCGGCCCCGACGGCACCGACCGCGAGGTGTGCCTGACCCGCGTCTGGAGGAGCGTCACCAGGCCCGAGTCGCCCCGGGTGCGGGTGGACTTCCGGCTGCCGGGGCTGCGCGACGCGCCGGTGGTCAAGACCGTCGAGCGCATCGCCCACGACCTGATGGAGACCTCCAGCGTCCGGCTGCCCCGGGTGGTCTTCGCGCTGCACGTGCTGGCCCTGGACCCGCGGGACCGCTCCGACAACGAGCTGGCCGGCGAACTGGACGACCTCGTGGACGGCGGCGACCCCGAGCGGCTGTCCGACGCCCTGTCCCTGCTGCGCGACCTGCTCGGCCGCATCCCAGGAGCTGAGCCGCTGGCCGCGCTCACCTCGGTGCTCCAGTACGCCGCGCGGGGCCAGCGCCGCCGCGTGGTCAGGCTGCTCAACGACAAGGGCAGGACGTGGCTGGCCGCCCAGATGGCCAACGGCAACGTGATCGACCTGGCCAGGCGGCGGGACGGCCACGGCGGCGACCCGTCCGGGTCCGCCGGGGCGATCCTGTGCCGGGCCCTCGTCGCCGACCTCACCGACTCCTGGTCCAAGAGCCACCGCCACGCCCGCAGCTGCCTGCTGCTGCTGGAGGGGGCCGAGACCGCGGCGGGCCGCGCGCTGCTCAGGGCGCTCGGCCCGGCCAAGGGCGCCGACCCGCTGCTGGTGGTGGCGGAGTCGAAGGAGTGGCTGCCGATGGGCGGCTCGTGGGCGCGCCCCGGCACGGTCGTGCCCGGCGCGGCCCACCCGCCCACGCTGGCGGAGGCGAGCTACCGCGACTGGCGGGCCGGCTACGACGCCCGGGAGCAGCCGTGGTGGTACCCGGTGCTGATGCCGCCGCTGGAGGCCGACAGGTCGCGCGCCTACGCCTCGGCCGTCCGGGAGCTGACCGGCGGCCATCCGGCCGTGACCCGGCGTCTGGGCAGGCTCGCCGCCACGGCCCAGGACGACGACGCCTTCCGCGCCGTCGTGTGCGGCGAGGACCTGCTGCGCTGGCCCGACCGGCTGCACCTGGCCCACCTGGACGAGCTCACCGACTGGGCGGCGGCCAGGAACGTGGACGACGCCGAGAGCGCCCTGCTCAAGCGGGCCGGCCGGACGCCGAACCTGCGCAACGAGCTGGCCGACCTGCTCTGGCTCGACCGCCGTCCGGAGGAGCGGGACCCGCACGGCCGCTACGAGGGGGCGCGCGGCCCCCAGGTCACCGTGATCCACCCGTGGCTGCGGCGGCTGCTGCTGCACCGGCTCGCCGTCACCGGCCGCTGGGACGATGTGCACGGGGACCTGGAACGTTTCCACCTCGGCCCCGGCGGCGAGGAGAACCCGCGCAGCCTGCACCACCGCCTGGCCCGCGTCGGCCGGGACGACCCCGAAGGCCATCTGACCCACGTCGCCGAGCACCTGCACCGGCTCTTCGACCGGCTCGACGTGCGCGAGGACGGCCGCAGCCGCCTGCCGGAATGGCTGGCCGGCTTCAACGAGGTGACCACCGCCCCCAACCGGCTGCCGCTGGTCACCCCCCTGGACGAGCTGTACGACTCGCTGGTGGCGACCGCCGTCCCGCACGAGCGCGGGGACTGGCTCGTCGTGGTCAGGGCCCTGGTCGTGGACCGCTGGTTCTGGCTCGACCCGCTGCTCGACCCGTCCGGGAGCCGGGCCGAGCAGGTCGCACGCGGGCTGCGGGACCTGGCCAGGCGGTCGGCCACCAGTCCGGCGATCTTGTTACGGGAGGCCGACAGGTATGAGCGACGACGGTGACCTCGGCGCGGCCGGGGCGGGCGATCCGGCGCCGGCGGAGGTCGGTGCGCAGTGGGCGGCGGGCCGCCGCAACCGCGTCCTGCTGCGCAGGGCGCTGGCGGGGGCGCTGGTGGTGGCGGCCGTCGTCGTCCTCGGGCTCTACGTCAGGACGTCGCGGCTCACCGACGACAGCGACGCCTTCGGCCCCGACCTGGCGCCGGTCATGAGCCGCATCGCCGCCGAGAACGCCGCGGTGGAGAAGGAGCACCCGGACGACTTTGTGACCGTCGTCGCGATGTTCCCGATGACCGGCTCCCTCACCGACATCGCCCTGAACCGGGAGAGCATCAGGCACGGACTGGAGGGCGTCCACCTGGCGCAGGTGTGGCGCAACCGGCAGCCGTCCTCGCCGCCGTACGTGCGGGTGCTGGTCGCCAGCGACGGGCCGCAGGACTGGGAGGCGACGGTCGAGGCCGTCCGGGACCGGACCGCCCAGGAGCACATCGTGGCCGTGACCGGGCTGGGCGCCAGCACCGGCGCGACCCGCAGGACGGTCGCGAGCCTGAGCGCGAGCCGGTACGCGATGGTCTCGGCGGTCATCACCTCCGACGAGCTCACCGGCTTCCCCGGCCTGGCCCGCGTCGCGGCCCTGAACAGCGAGCAGGCCCAGGCCGGGGTGGTGCACGCCAGGAAGGTCAACCCCGGGCTCAAGGCGGTCGTGATCAAGGACCTCAACCCGGCCGACAGCTACGTCAAGACCCTCGCCCGGTTCTACACCGGCTCGCTGGCCGGCCGGGAACGCGTGATGGAGCTGTCCTTCGACTCCTCGACCAGGTTCTCCGGCACCGTGCTCGACGTCATCGCCGAGCGCGTCTGCAACTCGGGCGCGAACACCGTCCTGTACGCCGGGCGCAGCGAGCAGCTGCCCGCGCTGATGCAGGCGCTCAGCCAGCGCGAGCGGTGCGTCCGGCCCGGCGTCACCGTGGTCACCGGCGACGACGCCAGCGAGATGAACCGCAAGGTCGACCTCGGCATGTGGGGGGACACCCGGATCCGGCTCTTCTACACGGCCCTGGCCCACCCGGCGAGCCTCGCGCTGCCCGGCGGCGGGGTGCTCACGGCGATCCGGGCCAGGTTCGAGGGCGACGACCCCGACAGCTTCCGGCGCATGTTCCCGCACGAGAGCCTCGACGACGGCATGGCCATCATGCACCACGACGCCATGTTCGTGGCCCTGGAGACGGCCAAGGCGTTCGCCCGCGAGCCGGACGTGCCCTCGCCGCAGGACATGGCCAACATGCTGACCAGCGGCACGGTGTCGGTCGAGGGCGCCAGCGGCCCGATCAGGATCGTCGAGGGCGGCGCCCGCCAGACCAAGGAGATCCCGATCCTCCAGCTCAACCCGGACGGCACCTCGGCGTACTCGGGCCGGGTCACGGTGACGGACGGCGGCCCCGGCAGGAGCTGACCACCTTTCATGCATTACCTATTGCTTTTGTGGGAAATTTCGCGCAGGATCAGAGGCGTGAAGAGCCTTCTGGTGGGCCGCCTCCACGTCGACCTCCGGCGGCAGGCGAGCGCGCTCTGTGCCGTGCGGTGACCTCCGGGTCCCCGCTCTCCTCGGACGCCCGAGCGTCCTTCCCCCAGACCTTCCCCGAAGCTCAGAGGAGTGGCCCCACCATGTCGACACCCACCAGCGTGCTCACCGTCCGGCGGGTCGCCGGGCACATCGGCGCCGAGATCACCGGCGTCGATCTGGCCCACCCGCTCGATCCGTCCGTGGTCGAGGAGATCCGCCAGGCGCTGCTCGCGTACAAAGTCGTGTTCTTCCGCGGGCAGGAGCTCGACCACGCCGCGCAGATCGCCTTCGCCCGCCAGTTCGGCGAGCTGACCCACGCCCACCCGCACGAGGACGCGCCGCCCGAGGAGTTCCCGCAGATCCTGACCATCGACCCACGCCGGTACGAGAAGCGTTACGGCGTCAACTACCGCGAGCTCTACCAGCGCAGGCGCTACTCCTACTTCTCCGGCTGGCACACCGACGTCACCGCCGCCGTCAACCCGCCCGCCGCCTCGATCCTGCGGGCCGAGACCGTGCCGGAGTTCGGCGGCGACACCCAGTGGACGAACCTGGTGGCCGCCTACGAGGGCCTGTCCGCGCCGCTGCGCGACCTGGTGGACGGCCTGCGCGCCGAACACCGCTTCCTGGCCGGCTACCAGGCCGCCGAGGAGGACGGCAAGCTGGTCAAGCGCATCAACGACAACCTGCTGATCTCCGTGCACCCGGTGGTGCGGGTGCATCCGGAGACCGGTGAGCGGGCGTTGTTCGTCAACCCCGGCTTCACCGACCACATCGTGGGCCTGTCGGCCGTGGAGAGCCGCCGCATCCTCGACCTGCTGTACGAGCAGCTCACCCGGCCCGAGTACACCGTGCGGTTCCGCTGGCAGCCCGGCAGCGTCGCCTTCTGGGACAACCGCGCCACCGCCCATCTCGCCCCGTCCGACCTCGACCACCTCGACGTGCCGCGCAGGCTGCACCGGGTCACGCTGATCGGCGACCGTCCCGTCGGACCCGACGGGTTCGTCTCGGAGATCGTGGCCGGAAGGGAGTTCAGGGCGCAGTCACTCGTGGTCGCCTGACGGCGGCGGCCACCTCCGCGAGCGGGACCCGCTCGCGGCACCGGACGCGCGGGCGGGGGCTGGGGGGTGCCCGCCCGCGGCGTCGGTCGCTACTTCCTGACGGTCGGTCCCTGCTTCTGGACGGCGGCGCGCGACCCGCTCAGCCGGCGGCCGAGCCGCTGGGCCGGGGCCTCGATCACGTGGTACGTCACCAGGCACAGCGGGATCAGGACCAGGTAGTACAGCACCAGGTTCGGCAGCAGGCGCAGCAGCAGGGGATGCAGCAGGTAGACGGAGAAGCTGATCACGCCGAGCCGGGTCAGCACGCGCGGGAACGCCCTGTGGCGCAGCGCCAGCCCCACCCCGAACACCGCGAACGCGAGCACGAGCGCGGGCGCCCATCCCGGGTCGTCCTTGGCGGGGACGCCGCAGGCCACCACCGCCAGGCAGGCGAGCCCGGCGGTCCGCCAGGAGATCACGCCCTGCTCGGCGCGGTGCACCGCGGTCCCGGCGAACATGGCGGCCAGGATGATCACGCCCTGCCAGGTGCCGGCCCGGCTGCCCAGGACCACCAGCGCCAGCCCGAGCAGCCCGCCCGCCGCGGCGGCCGCCGTACGGGCCCGGCCGTCCCCGAGGACGGTGACCGCGATCGCCGCCACGACCGCGAGGACGAGCAGCGCGGCGGTCAGGTCGGCCCCGCCGTTGATCGACGCGCCCGGCAGCAGCAGCCCCGCCGGCACGGCCAGCGCCGCCAGCGCGACGGCGATCCCCGCCGACCTGCGGGCCTGGCCGGTCGCGAACAGCGCCACGCTGATCAGGTAGAACGCCATCTCGTACGACAGCGTCCAGGTCACGCCGATGACGGGCGGCAGGTTGACCAGCTCCTGCAGCATCGTCAGGTTGCCGAGCGCGACCAGGGGCGCGGGACGTTCGCCGAGGCGCGGATCCAGCGGGACCAGGCCCCCGAGGGCGAGCAGGAACGCCAGGCCGAGGGCGGCGAGCAGCAGCGGCAGCAGGCGGAAGGCCCGCCCGGTCCAGAAGGCGCGCAGGTCGCCGCGCCGTTCCAGGGACGCCGGGATGATGTAGCCGCTGACCAGGAAGAACACGAAGACGCCCCACGTGCCGAGGTCGATCCTGCGGTCCACGACCGCCCACGCGGCGGGGACGAAGGACCAGCCCGCGTGGTGCGCGGTGACGGCCAGCGCGGCGGGCCCCCGCAGGGCGTCCAGCCAGGCCAGCCGGGCGGAGGCGGGGGACATCTGTCGGATTCTAGGCCATTTGCGACAGAACCCTCCCTGACCGGACGGCCGCCCGGATCGCAGCCGGCTTCATGCTTCCCCAGGCCGGATCGCCTTGCTCAGCGGGACGGCGAACGCCGCAGGCGCAGGCCGATCACCACGACGGCGACGCCCACCAGCAGGACCACCGGCCCGATGACCGCCCAGGCGGTGTCGCCGGTCATCACGCTGCCGCCCACCACGCCCAGTCCCTGGAGCGCCCAGAGCCCGCCCACCAGGGCCAGCAGCACGCCGACGACGATGAGGATCCAAGAGGTCATCGTTCTTCCCGTCTCTCGTCCCGCCGCGCTCGTTCCGCCGCGGGGGCTCCGTGTGCGTGATGATCGCGTGGCTTCCGCAGAGTAACCGAGCCTTTGTCACGATATGCGGATTTTTCTGGTCACCTCTTGGCGGCGGCTTCCTGTCGTCCTAGTGTTCAGTGCAATGCCACACATTACTGAGCCCTATGGAAGGAGTGATCCCCGGTGCGTGACGGCAGGCCCCCGAGGCTGTCCGAGATCCCCGCGTTCGCCGCGTACATGAACACCGGCTGGGGCACCCCCGACCGCACGCCGCGCGTGGTGCCCGGCGCGGCCGAGGCCGCCGCCGCCCACCGGGCGCGGCTGGCCGAGGCGCTGCCCGGCCGGAAAGTCGTGCTGGCCGCGGGGCAGGCCCCGATCCGCAGCAACGACATGGCCTACGACTTCCGTGCCGGCAGCGACTTCGTCTGGCTGACCGGCTGCCAGATCGAGAACGCCGTCGTCGTGCTGGAGGGCGCCGAGGCCACCCTCTACGTGCCACCGCCCGCCGTCCCCGGCGACCCGGCGTTCTTCACCGACTCCAGGTACGGCGAGCTGTGGGTGGGCGCCGCGCCCGGCCTGGACGACTGGGCGAAGGCGCTGGGCGTCCCGGTCAAGCCGCTGGCCGAGCTGACCACCGAGGTGACGGACGACCAGGAGGCCGCCCGGGTCCTCGCCGAGCTGCGCATGTACAAGGACGACTGGGAGCTCGGCCAGCTGCGCGAGGCGGTGGACCGCACCGTCGAGGGGTTCGCCGCCGTCGTCCGGGAGATCCCCGTCGCCGTGGCCGGGCGCGGCGAGCGGTGGCTCCAGGGCACCTTCGACCGGTACGCCCGCGCCTACGGCAACGGCCCCGGCTACCCCTCCATCGTGGGCTCCGGCCCGCACGCGCCCACCCTGCACTGGGTGCGCTGCGACGGCCCGGTCACCCCCGGCGAGCTGCTCCTGCTCGACCTCGGCGTCGAGGCGGAGAGCTGCTACACCGCCGACGTCACCCGCACCTTCCCCGTCTCCGGCCGCTTCACCCCGGCCCAGCGGCAGGTGCACGACCTGGTCGAACGGGCCCACCGGGCCGCGCTCGCCGCCGTCGCGCCCGGCCGCCGCTTCAGCGACTTCCACCACGCCGCCATGGAGGTCGTCGCGCACGGCCTGGCCGACTGGGGCCTGCTGCCGGTCTCGGTGGACGAGGCGCTGTCCGACGCCGGCCAGCACCACCGCCGCTACCTGGTCTGCGGCGTCGGCCACCACCTCGGCCTGGACGTGCACGACTGCGGCCGGGCGAGCCAGGAGTCCTACCAGGACGCCGTCATGGCCCCCGGCATGGCGCTCACCGTGGAGCCCGGCCTGTACTTCCACCCGCACGACCTCACCGTCCCGCCGGAGCTGCGCGGGATCGGCGTCCGGATCGAGGACGACCTGGTGGTCACCGGGCAGGGCGCCGACGTGTTGTCGGCCGCGCTGCCCCTGGACGCCGACGGCCTGGAGAAGTGGATGGCCGCCGGGTAGGTAGTCGCTGTGACATTGCACCGCATAATCTCTCGAATATCCCCATGTGAGGAGACCTCAGCATGACCACCTCCGCCACGCCGTGGCGCGGCATCCACGTCGCGACGGCCCTGCCCTTCGCCGACGACCTCTCCGTGGACTACGACGGGTTCGCCGAGCACGTGCGCTTCCTGGCCGAAGGCGGCTGTGACGGTGTGACGCCCAACGGCTCGCTGGGCGAGTACCAGACGCTCACGCCGCAGGAGCGGGCCCGCGTCGTCGAGACGGCCGTCCAGGCCGCGCCGCCCGGGTTCGGCGTCATGCCGGGCGTGGCCGCGTACGGCTCCATGGAGGCCCGCCGGTGGGCCGAGCAGGCCGCCGAGGCGGGGGCCACGTCCGTGCTGCTGCTGCCGCCGAACGCCTACCGGGCCCCGCGCGAGGCCGTCGTCGCCCACTACCGGGAGGTCGCCAAGGCCGGGCTGCCGGTCGTGGCCTACAACAACCCGTTCGACACCAAGGTCGACCTGACCCCCGCCCTGCTGGCCGAGCTGTACCACGAGGGCCTGATCGTCGGCGTCAAGGAGTTCACCGGGGACGTGCGCAGGGCGTACGAGATCGCCGAGCTGGCGCCGGAGCTGGACCTGCTCATCGGGGCCGACGACGTGCTGCTGGAGCTGGGCCTGGCCGGGGCCGTCGGCTGGATCGCCGGGTACCCGAACATGATCCCGCAGTCCACGACCCGCCTGTACCGGCTGGCCACCTCGGGTGACCCCGCCGACCTGCCCGAGGCGCTGCGCGTCTACCGCGACCTGCACCCGCTGCTGCGCTGGGACTCCAAGCCCGAGTTCGTGCAGTCGATCAAGCTGTCCATGGACCTGGCCGGGCGCAGGGGCGGCGCCTGCCGTCCGCCGCGCCTGCCGCTCGCGCCCGAGCTGGTCGCCCGCATCACCGCCGACACCGAGGCCGTCCTGGAAAAGGGCTACAAGTGAGATCACGTCGCACCTTCCACGCCGTCGACTCCCACACCGAGGGCATGCCCACCCGCGTGATCGTCGGCGGCGTCGGCGCCATCCCGGGGGCGACCATGGCCGAGCGCCGGCTGTGGTTCATGGAGAACAGCGACGACGTGCGCACGCTGCTCATGTACGAGCCGCGCGGCCACGCCGCGATGAGCGGGGCGATCCTCCAGCCGCCCACCCGGCCCGACGCCGACTACGGCGTGCTGTTCATCGAGGTCTCCGGGCTGCTGCCGATGTGCGGCCACGGCACGATCGGCGTGGCGACCGTCCTGGTGGAGACCGGGATGGTGCCCGTGGTCGAGCCGGTCACCACGATCCGGCTCGACACGCCGGCCGGGCTCGTGGTGGCGTCCGTGGCGGTCGAGGACGGCGCGGCGACCTCGGTGACCATCCAGAACGTGCCCTCGTTCGCGTACGCGCTGGACCGCAAGGTCGAGGTGCCCGGCTTCGGGGAGATCGGCTACGACCTGGCCTTCGGCGGCAACTTCTACGCCTTCGTCGAGCTGGCCGAGCTGGGACTGCCCTTCGACCGGGGCCGCGCCGGCGACCTGCTGTCGGCCGGGCTCGCGATCATGGACGCCGTCAACGAGCACGACCGCCCGGTCCACCCCGAGCGGCCCGACATCAACGGCTGCCACCACGTCTACCTGGCCGCCCCCGGCTCGACGGCGCAGCTGTCCAGGCACGCCATGGCCATCCACCCCGGCTGGTTCGACCGTTCGCCGTGCGGCACCGGCACCAGCGCCCGCATGGCCCAGTTCCACGCCAGGGGCGAGCTGGCCCTCGGCGACGACTTCGTCAACGAGTCCTTCATCGGCACCCGCTTCACCGGGCGGCTGCTCGGCGAGACCACGGTCGGCCCGCTGCCCGCCGTGCTGCCCTCGATCACCGGCCGCGCCTGGGTCACCGGCACCTCGCAGTTCCACCTCGACCCGACCGATCCCTTCCCGGCGGGGTTCCTGCTGTGAGCCGCCGGGCGGGCGGCGCGAAGGGCACGCCGTGAGCGCCGACCTCGTCGTGGTCGGCGCCGGCGTGGTGGGCGCGGCCGGCGCGTACTTCGCCGCGCTGGCCGGGCTGCGCGTGGTGGTCGTCGAGCGCGGCGCCATCGCCGGGGGCACCTCCAGCGCGGGCGAGGGCAACCTGCTCGTGTCCGACAAGGAGGCCGGGCCCGAGCTGGACCTCGCGCTCTACTCGCAGCGGGTGTGGCGCGAGGACCTGGCCGAGCACGCCGGGCTGTGGGAGTTCGAGGCCAAGGGCGGGCTGGTCGTCGCGGCGTCCGGGCCGGGCCTGGCCTCGCTGCGCGAGCTGGGCGAGCACCAGCGCCGCCACGGCGTCGAGGTGCGCGACGTGGCGGCGGAGGAGCTGCGCGACTACGAGCCGCACCTCGCGCCCGGTCTCGCCGGAGCCGCCTTCTACCCACAGGACGCCCAGGTCCAGCCCATGCTGGTGGTCGCCCACCTGCTGCGGCTGGCCCGCGCGCACGGCGCCGAGGTGCGCACCGGCACCGGCGTCACCGGCTTCCTGCGCGACGGGAGCCGGGTGACCGGCGTGCGCACCACGGCCGGCGACCTGCCCGCCGGGGCGGTGCTCAACGCGACCGGCACGTGGGCCGGCGACGTCGCCGCCCTGGCCGGGGTGCACGTGCCCGTCCTGCCCAGGCGCGGGTTCGTGCTGGTCACCCAGCCCATGCCGCCCCGGACGATCCGCCACAAGGTCTACGCCGCCGAGTACGTCGGGGACGTGGCCAGCTCCGACGCCGCCCTGCAGACCTCGCCCGTCGTGGAGGGCACCGGCAGCGGCACGATCCTCATCGGCGCTTCCCGGGAGCGCGTCGGCTTCGACCGCACGTTCTCCCCGCGGGCGGCCGGCGCGCTGGCGGCCAAGGCGATCGCGCTGTTCCCGATGTTGCGGGACGTCCGGGCCATGCGCACGTACCTGGGCTTCCGGCCCTACTGCCCGGACCATCTGCCGGTGATCGGGCCCGACCCGCGCGCGCCCGGCTTGTGGCACGCCTGCGGGCACGAGGGCGCGGGCATCGGACTGTCCGCGGGCACCGGCAAGCTCGTCGCCCAGGCGCTCACCGGCCACGCCCCGGACCTCGACCTCAAGCCGTTCGCCCCCGACCGCTTCCCCGCCCCCGACCGCTTCCCCGCCCCCGACCGCTTCCCCGCCCCCGACCACTTTCCCGGCACCGGGCCCGCGACGACCGAGGAAAGGCCCCGATGACCCACCAGATGACCTTCCGTGGCGTGAGCGTCCCCGCCGAGCCCGGCCAGAGCGTCGGGGCGGCCCTGGTCGCGGCCGGCATCCTCGACTGGCGCACCACCCGCGGCGCGGGCCGGCCGCGTGGCCTGTTCTGCGGCATCGGCGTCTGCTTCGACTGCCTCATCACCGTCGACGGCGTCCCGGACCTGCGCGCCTGCCTGGTCCCGGCGCGCGACGGCATGCGGCTCGGCGACGACGCCCCGGCGGACGGCGAGCAGGGAGGTCGTCATGCGTGAGACGCACGACGTCGCCGTGGTCGGCGCGGGCCCTGCGGGGCTGGCCGCCGCCGTCGAGGCCGCCGAGGCCGGGCTGGACGTGGCCCTCGTGGACGGCGCCCGCCAGCCGGGCGGCCAGTTCTGGCGGCACTACGACGAACGCCACGCCCGCCCCGAGGACGCCGCCGGCCACCACGACTGGCCGGTCTTCACCCGGCTGCGCGACCGGCTGCGCCCTCTGACCGCCGCCGGACGGGTCCGCTACCTGCCCGGCCACCAGGTCTGGCTGGCGACCCGCGACGGCGCGGGCACGTTCACGCTGCGCACGACGCCCACCGTCCCCGAGGAGGGGGCGTCCGGCACGACGGTGACCGCCCGCGCGCTGATCCTGTGCCCCGGCGGCTACGACCGGCAGCTGCCCGTCCCCGGCTGGGACCTGCCCGGCGTGATGGCCGCCGGGGGAGTGCAGGCCCTGCTCAAGGGGCAGCGCACGCTCGCGGGCCGCCGCGCGGTCGTCGCCGGGACCGGGCCGTTCCTGCTGCCGGTCGCCACCGGCCTGGCCGCGGCCGGGGCCAGGGTGGCGGCGGTCGCCGAGGCCAACGCCACGCTCGGCTGGCTGCGCGACCTGCGCGGCGCCGCGTCCGTGCCGGCCAAGGGGCTGGAGGCGCTGCGGTACGCCGCGCTGATGGCCCGCCACCGCGTGCCGTACCGCACCGGGACCGTGGTCACCGAGATCCTGGGCGAGGACCGGGTCGAGGCCGTCCGGCTGGCCCGGCTCGGCCGCGACGGCCGCCCGGCCGGGCCGGCCCGCGAGATCCCCGCCGACCTCGTCGCGCTCGGCTGGGGGTTCACGCCGTCCCTCGAACTGCCGCTCATGCTCGGCGCCGACAGCAGGAAGGACGTCGACGGCTCGCTGGTCGTGACCGTGGACGCCTTCCAGCGCACCGGCGTCCCCGGCCTGTACGTCGCGGGCGAGGCGACCGGCGTCGGCGGCGCGGTCCTGGCCCGGCAGGAGGGCCGGCTGAGCGCCCTCGCCCTGGCCCGTACGCTGGGCCGCCGGGCCGACCCGGCGCTCATGGGCCGGTTGCGCCGGTCGATCGCCCGCGGGCGGCGCTTCGCCGCGGCCATGCACCGGACCTACCCCGTGCCGCGCGCCTGGACGTCCTGGCTGCGGGACGAGACGCTGGTCTGCCGCTGCGAGGAGGTCTCCTACGGCGACCTGCGCCGCGCCCACGACGAGCTGGGCGCGGGCGACCCGCGCACGCTGAAGATGCTGGCCAGGCCGGGCATGGGCTGGTGCCAGGGACGGGTGTGCGGGTTCGCCACCGCCGGCGTCGCGGCCTGCCTGAGCCGCCGCGAGAGCACGGCCGGCGACCTGCGCCCGCTGTCCACCCGGAGCCTGGCGGCCCCGGTGTCCCTGGGCGAGCTGGCCGCGCTCGCCGACGACAACCCCGACGCCCCAGCCGAAACCCCTGACGACGCCCCCGAAGACCACGAAAGAGGACGAGACCGTGAGTGACGTGCTGAGCGTCGACCCGCGTACCGGACAGGCCCGCGAGCGCGTCGCGGCGGAGTCGACGCCGCGGGACGTGGACCGCGCCGTGCGCGCCGCTGCCGCCGCCGCCCCCGCCCTGGCCGACCGGTCCGTACGCGCCGACCTGCTGCGTACCGCCGCCGCGCTGCTGGAGGAGGGCGGCGAGGAGATCATCGCGACCGCCGACGCGGAGACCGCGCTCGGCCGGGTCCGCCTCACCGGCGAGCTGGCCCGCACCTGCTACCAGCTGCGGGCCTTCGCCGACGTGGCCGAGTCGGGCGCCTTCCTGGACGTGATCATCGACCACGCCGACCCGGCCGCCCGCCCGGCCCCCCGTCCCGACCTGCGGCGCTACAAGGTGCCGCTGGGCGTGGTCGCGGTGTTCGCGGCGAGCAACTTCCCGCTGGCCTTCAGCGTGCCGGGCGGCGACACCGCCAGCGCGCTGGCCGCCGGGTGCCCGGTCGTCGTCAAGGCGCATCCGGACCATCCGGCGACCAGCGTCCTGACCGCCCGCGCGCTGCGCGCCGCCGCGGAGAAGGCCGGTCTGCCGGCCGACGTCGTGGGCCTGGTCCACGGCTTCGCGGCGGGTCCGGAGCTGGTCCGGCACCCGCTGACCGCCGCCGTCGGCTTCACCGGCTCGGTACGCGGCGGGCGGGCGCTGCACGACCTGGCCGCCGCCCGTCCGCGGCCGATCCCGTTCCACGGCGAGCTGGGCAGCCTCAACCCGGTCGTGGTGACCGAGCGGGCCGCCGCGACCAGGGCGGCCGAGATCGGCGCGGGCCTGGCCGCCTCCTACACCCAGGGACTCGGCCAGTTCTGCGTCAAGCCGGGCCTGGTCCTGCTGCCCGCGGGCCCGGCGGGCGACGCGGTGCTCGACGCCGTGGTCACGGCCGCCGTGCCCGCCGGACCGCTGCTCGACCCGCGCATGCGGGCGGCCTTCCTGGACGGCGTGCGCTCCCGCGCCCAGCTGCCCGGGGTCACGCAGGCGCTGGCCGCGGGCGAGGACGACGCCGCGCCGCTGGCCGTCCGGCCGGGCGTGCTGACCGTGGCGGCCGAGCGGCTCGCGGACGGCGACGCCCACGCCGAGCTGCTGGAGGAGTGCTTCGGACCGGTCACCGTCGTGGCCCGGTACGGCTCGGAGTCCGAGCGGGACGCCGTGCTCGACGCGCTGCCCGGCAACCTCACCGCGACCGCGCACCTGGCGGCCGACGAGCGCGAGGGCGCGGCGGCCGGCCTGGTGGCCAGGCTCGCCGGGCTGGCCGGGCGGGTCGTCGTGGACGGCTGGCCCACGGGCGTGTCGGTCGCGCCCGCGATGCAGCACGGCGGGCCGTACCCCGCCTCGACCAGCACCTCGACCTCGGTCGGCGGCACCGCGATCGAGCGCTGGCTGCGCCCGGTGTGCTTCCAGGACACCCCCGACCCCCTCCTGCCGCCGGAGCTGCGCGAGGCCAACCCGCTCGGCGTCCCCCGGACGGTGGACGGAGTCGCCTGACGCTTTTATCTACACTTGTAGACGCTCTGGGGCTATATTGCTCGTGTGTCCACCACCGATGCCACGGTCGTGGCCGTCACCGGCGAGGTCCCAGCGGCCTCGCTGGGCGCGGTCCTGCCGCACGAGCACCTGCTGAGCGACTTCGCCCCGCCCGACGACACGCCCGAGTCCTGGGCGCGTACCGGCCGCACCCGTCCCACGGCGGCCGGCGCCCTGTGGCTGTACCGCGCGCCGCTGACGATGGACCTGCTCGGCGAGGTCGGCATGGGCGCCGTCAACCGGGACGACCTGCTGCTCGGCGACGCGGGCCTGGCCGCCGCCGAGCTGGCCGCGTTCCGGGAGGCCGGCGGCGGCACGGTGGTGGACCTGACGACCGACGGGCTCGGCCGCGACCCGGCCGGGCTGCGCCGGCTCGCCGAAGAGACCGGCGTGACCGTCGTCATGGGCTGCGGCCGTCACCACCCCACCCGGACCGCCATCCCCGCCGCCCGGGACGCCGCCGCACCGGCCTCGGCCCGGGGCGCCGCCGCGCCGACCTCGGCCCGGGACGTCGCCGCGCCGGCCGAGGAGTTGACCGAGGAGCTGGTCCGCGACCTCACCGAGGGCGTGCGCGGCGTGCGGGCCGGCATCATCGGCGAGCTGGCCGCGCTCGACCCCGGCGTGCCCGCCGAGCGCGCGCTCCTGGTCGCCGCGGCCCGCGCGGCGGCGGCCACCGGCGCCGCCGTCTCACTGGCCCGCAACGAGGACCCGGCCGTCCAGCAGCGCGTCCTCGACCTGCTCGCCGAGGAGGGCGCGGACCTCACGCGAGTGGCCGTCGGGCACTGCGACGCGCTCTCCCCGCGGCCCGACGACCTCGAACCGCTGCTCGGGCGCGGCGTCTTCGTGCAGTTCGACCAGCTCGGCAGGCTGCCCACCGCGCTCAGCGTCTCCGACGACCAGGACGTCGCCGCGGCCGTGCTCGAACTCGCCCGCCGCGGCCACGCCGGACGCCTCCTGCTGTCGCAGGGCGTACGGGCCAAATCCCAGCTCCTCGCCTACGGCGGCGGCGGTTACGCCTTCGTCCTGCGGCAGTTCGTGCCGTACCTGAGGATGCTCGGAGCCGACGACGAGCTGATCGAGACCCTCACCGTGCGCAACCCGAGGCGGCTGCTCACGCTCCGGACCGAGGAGGCGGGCTCGTGAGCCGCTACCCCTTCCCCATCCCCGACCTGGCCGGGCAGGCGCTCACCGTCGCCGGCCCGGTGGACCCGGCGCTGCTCGGGCAGACGTCCATGCACGAGCACATCTTCATCGACCTGCGCAGGCCCGCCCGGTCCCGCCGGCCCGGCGAGGACGCGCCGGCGGCGGCCGAGCCGCTCACCCTGGCCAACCTCGCCCGCACCCGCCACGGCGGGCCGAACGCCGACAACGACCTGCTGGGCGACTTCGACGAGATGCTCGCCGAGACCCTCGCCTTCGCCCACAGCGGCGGGCGCACCATGGTCGAGGTCTCGCCCATCGGCCTCGGCCGCGACCCCGAGGCGCTGCTGCGGCTGTCCCGGGCCACCGGGATGCACATCGTCATGGGCGGCGGCTGGTACACCCCGGCGTTCCACCCGGCCGACATGTCCGAGCGCACCGTGGACGAGCTGGCCGACGTCATCGTGCGCGACGTCGTGCTCGGGGCCGACGGCACCGGCGTGCGCGCGGGCGTCATCGGCGAGGTCGGCGCGGAGTCGGTGCCGCTGACCGGCGGCGAGCTCAAGAGCGTACGGGCCGCCGGGCGGGCCGCCCGCATCACCGGCGCGCCCGTCACCTTCCACGTCGGCGGCGTCGGCGAGGAGAAGTTCCGGGTGCTCGACATCCTCCAGGAGGAGGGCGTCGCCCCCGGCAACGTCGTCCTGGGCCACTGCACGGACGTCCTGTCCGGCCCGGAGTTCGCCGAGCGGCTGCTGGCCCGCGGCGTCTTCGTCGAGTTCGACTTCCTGGCCGCGCCGGGCAGCCCGTGGGGGCACCTGGTCCTGGGCAGCGACCACAAGGTGCTGCGCGGCATCGCCGACCTGGTCGAGCGCGGGTACGCGGGCCAGATCGTGCTCGGCCACGACGTGTGCCAGAAGATCCAGCTCAAGCGGTACGGCGGCAAGGGCTACGACTACATCCCGCGGCACTTCCTGCCCGCCCTGCGCCGCCTCGGCGTCAGCCCCGAGGCCATCCACATGATCATGGTCGAGAACCCGGCACGGGCGCTCGCCTTCGCAGAACCGCAGTGACCAGGAGAACCATGCCCCCCACCCCCGTGCCTCCGACTCCCGTGCCCCCCGTCCCCGTGCCCTTCGACCCGGCGCTGGCCGTGGTCCTGGACGGCATGCCCCGGCCGGACGGCCCCGCCCCCACCCTGGAGACCATCCCGCTGATGCGCGCCGCCGGGGCGGCCATGCCCATGCCGCCGGTCGCCGAGGTGATCGGCGACCGCGAGATCGACGCCGAGGAGCTGCTCGTCCCCGGCCCGGCCGGCGCGCCGGACCTGGAGGTCACGGTCCTGCGCCCGCGCCGCCTGCGGGCCCCGGTCCCCGGGCTGTACAACATCCACGGCGGCGGCATGATCACCGGCCATCGGGCCATGGACACGCCGCGCCTGGTCGCGCTCGTCGAGGAGCTGGGCGTCGTCGCCGTCAACGTCGAGTACCGCCTGGCCCCCGAGCACCCCCACCCGGCGCCGGTCGAGGACTGCTACGCCGGGCTGGCCTGGATGTCGCGGCACGCCGCCGAGCTCGGCGTGGATCCCGGACGGGTGGTGGTCATGGGCGGCAGCGCCGGCGGCGGCCTGGCGGCCGGGGTCGCCCTGCTGGCCCGCGACCGCGGTGGCCCGCGCCTGGCCGGCCAGCTCCTGCTGTGCCCGATGCTGGACGACCGCAACACCACCGTCTCCAGCCACCAGTACGACGGCCTCGGCACCTGGCCGCGCGCCCTGAACCTGCTGGGCTGGCGGGCACTGCTCGGCGAGCGGGCCGGCGACCCGGACGCCGACGTCCCCTGTCACGCGGCCCCGGCGCGGGCGGCGGACCTGTCGGGGCTGCCGCCCGCGTTCGTGGAGGCGGGGGCCGCCGAGCTGTTCCGTGACGAGGACGTCGCGTACGCCACGCGGATCTGGGCGGCCGGCGGGCAGGCCGAGCTGCACATCTGGAACGGCGCCTTCCACGGGTTCGACATCTTCGCACCGGACCACGAGATCACCCGCGCCGCCCTCGCCACCCGCCTCTCCTGGCTCCGCCGCATCCTCACCCCCTGACCCACACCGCCCCCTGCCCCCCGAGCCCCCTGGCCGCCCCATCGCGCGAAGGGTGTCCGGGGTGCTGGGGGAGGGGTGAGCTGCCCACGCCGCCCGAGCCGCCGTTCTCCTCGTTGTGGGGAGGGGCGGCCGGGTGGGGTCAGATGCCCAGGGTGCGTTGCAGCCAGGAGTGTTTGGCTTCCTGGGCGGCGCGGGAGACGCGGGCGCCCGGGGTGCCGGTGAAGCCGTGGTGGCCGCCGGCCCACACGTGCAGTTCCGCCTGGCCGCCGGTCGCCCAGATGCGGCCGGCGAACTCGACCGCCTCGTCCCGGAACACCTCGGCCGCCCCGACCTCGATGAAGACCGGCGGCAGCCCCGACAGGTCGGCCGCCCGCGCCGGGACCTCGTGCGGCAGCACGTCCGGGCCGCCCCGCCGGTCGCCGAGCAGGGCGGTCCAGGCGGTGTCGTTGTTGTTGCGGTCCCAGGCGCCGATGCCGTCGTACTGGAGGCTCGACACGGTCGAGTTCCGGTCGTCGATCATGGGGGCGCCGACGTAGAGCCCGGCGGCGGCGGGGCCGTTCCGGTCGCGGGCCATGATGCCGACGGACGCGGTGAGCCCGCCGCCCGCGCTGAAGCCGGACACGAGCAGCCGCCCCGGGTCGAACCCCAGCTCCTCGGCGTGTCCGGCGGTCCAGACGAAGCCCGCGTAGCAGTCCTCGGCCGCCGCCGGGGCCGGGTTCTCCGGGGCGAGCCGGTACTCGACCGTCACCCCGACCATGCCGTGTTCCAGGGCTGCCTGGATCAGGCCCTCGATGCCGAAGAAGCGGGTGCCGAGGATCATCCCGCCGCCGTGGATCTCGTACACGGCCGCCGCGCCGGGCGCGGGGCCGCCCTTGGGACGGACGACCGTGAGCGTGACGTCGGGAGCGCCCTCGGGGCCGGGCACGTCCACGTCCCACCACTCGACGGGACGGCCGGCGACGATCGTCTCCATGGGCGGGATGAGCTCGGCGAAGATCTCGCGGTTGCGCTGGATGGTGTCCGCGCGCAGCGGAACGCTCTCGACCGCCGCCAGGAACGCCGCGAGACCTTCCGCCAGCTCAGGGTCGTAGGGAACGGGGACGTAGCTCATCGTGCCGCCTCTCGGAGCCGAACGGACGGCTTAAAGTCTACGAGCGTAGAAGCGGTCTGTCCTGATATACACGGGTACGCGATCAGTCCGACCATGTCCCCCAAGGAGAAGACCATGGTGAAGAGACTCCTCGAAGCGACCCCGTTACGCGCGGGGGTCGTCGCCGCCGTCGCACTGACCGGCACACTGCTGACCTCCGCCCCGGCCGGCGCCGCCACGTCGGGCCTGCGGGCCGCGGCCGTCCAGACCTCCTCGGCCGTCCAGGAGGCGGCCTCCCGCCCGGCCAACGGCCGGATCGTCTACGACCGTCTCAGCGGCGGCCGCGGCGTACTCAAGATCAAGAACGGCACGTCGAAGGACGGCGTCGTCACCATCGTCAAGGGCCGGACCAAGGCGATCAGCGTCTACGTCCGCGCGCGGTCCACGGCCCGCATCCGGGACGTCCGGGACGGCACGTACCGCATCTTCTTCACCACCGGCTACCGGTTCAGCATGTCGAAGGGCCGCTTCACCAGGGGCGCGACGTACCAGAAGTTCAACGACCGGCTGCGCTTCCGCACGACCTCGACGCAGTACACCATCTGGACGCTGACCCTGAACCCGGTCAAGGGCGGCAACGCCCGCACCAGCCCCGTGAACCCCAAGGACTTCCCCTGATCGGGGCCTGAGCGGGCGCGCCTCCCGGTCAGTCCTTGCCGGAGCCGCCGAACCCGCCGAAAAAGCTGAGAACGCGGTCGACCTGGGCGTACATCCGCGGCGGCAGGTGCGGCAGCACCCGGGAGTGACGCTGGCCGAGCAGCGCGATGAACTCGACCGGCGAGAGGTCGATGTAGCGCGTCAGGTTCTCGTACCACTGGGCGCTGAGCCGGGCCGACTTCTGGTGCGGGCGGATCGCCTTGCGGCGTTCGCGGTCGTAGCGGGCGAGGGCGGCCGGGAGCTCCGGCTCCTGGTTCAGCGCGTTGACGAGGAAGGCGGCGTCCCCGAAGGCCAGGGCGGTGCCCGCGCCGATGGAGTAGTGGGTGGTGTGCGCGGCGTCCCCGAGCAGGACGAGGTCGTCGTGGTACCACGTGCGGTTGGTCAGCGTGCGGAAGTTCAGCCAGTACGCGCTGCCGTCGGTGTGCGCCCGTCCGATCAGCGGATGGCCGTCCAGGACGTCGGCGAAGATCTTCTCCAGCAGCGCCAGGCCGTCGGCCGCCTCGGCCTGGTCGAGGCCGAGCCCCTTCCAGGTCTCGGGGGAGCACTCGACGACGCACGTGCTGTGGTCGCCGCTGTAGACGTAGCAGTAGCACCAGATCCAGCCGTGCGGGGTCTCGGAGAAGGCGAAGGTGAAGGCGTCGAAGACCTTCGTGGTGCCGAGCCAGATGTAGTGGTTGCGCCCGACCGCGATCTCGGTGCCGAAATGCTCGGCGTGCGGCGCGCGCAGCGTGCTGTTGATGCCGTCACCGGCCACGACCAGGTCGGCGTCGAGCTCCTCCCGGGAGGCGATCTCGCGGCCGTGCTCGACGTGCACGCCCAGGGAGCGGGCGCGGTCGGCCAGGATGTCGAGCAGGCGGTGGCGGCAGATGCCGAAGCCCTCGTCGGACTCGGTGAGCGACACCGTCGCGCGGTCCTGGATGTGGGTGACCCAGCTGTCCCAGCGGATCGAGTTCTCCCTGATGACGTCCGCCGACTCGGGGTCGGCGGCGCGCAGGTTCTTGAGCAGGTCGTCCCAGTAGGTCACGCCCCAGCCGTAGGTGGTCCCGGCCGGGTTGCGCTCGTAGACGGCGACCTCGTGGGACGGGTCGACCCGCTTCATCAGGATCGAGAAGTACAGGTTGGCGGGCCCACCGCCGACGCAGGCGACCTTCACACTAGCTCCCCTAGCGACAGAAAGTAATCAATTCAGCACAGAGAGTATCAGAGGGTCTGTGCCGGGGGAGAAGGCACGCCCGCCGGACGGTCAGGCCGCCGCCCGCGCCGTACCGCGCAGGCCGAGGGTGAGGCTGCCGGCCAGCAGCACGACGCCGGACAGCACCCCGCTGACGACCGGCACCCACGCCACCGCGGGGGTGGCGGCCAGGACGAGCCCGCCGGCGCCGAGCAGCGTGAGCGCGACGCCCGGCACGGCGATGCTCCAGTCCTTCCAGATCGGCGCCAGCGCGACGAAGTGCACGCCCACCACGAACGCCACCCACGCCACGTTCCCCTCCTCGGGACGCCCGAGCGCGGCCAGCACCCGCAGCCCGCCGAACAGTAGAACCGCCTCGGCCACGACCACGGCCAGGTAGCCGGGCCCGAACATGCCCCGCCGGCCGGCCGCGGCGGGACGTTCCGCGCGCACGGCACGCAACCACATCGCCAGCACGCCCGCCGCCGCCAGGCACGCGGCGGCCCGCAGCAGGTTCGCGGTCACGGAGCCGAGCGGGCCGTGCGCGTTGACGACGACGAACACCGCGCCGAACACCGCGCCGACCAGCAATCCAGTCATTTTCTGCATGACATCCATCGAAGCGCCCGCCGCGGCCCGCCCGCACGGGTGCTGGGACGAGAACGAGGTAGCCCTGGCCCTACCTCGCCACGCCGCGCAGGTAGGCCAGCACCGCCAGCACCCGCCGGTTGGCGTCGTCGGTCGCGGGCAGGTCGAGCTTGGCGAACACGGAGGCCACGTGCTTGCCGACGGCCGCCTCGGTGATCGACAGGGCGCGGGCCACGGCGCTGTTGGAACGGCCCTCGGCGATCAGCGCCAGCACCTCCCGCTCGCGGGGCGAGAGCCGGTGGGCCGGCTCGGTGACCTCCCTGGCCCGCGCCCACGACAGCTCGAACAGGTCGATGAGGGTGGCGATCAGCCCCTGCTGCCTGATCATCAGCGCGCCCGGCGTGTAGGCGATCGGGGTGATCCGGACGAACGCCACGGACCGGTCGAAGATGAGGAGCTGCTGGATGGGCTCGTCGATGACCCGGTGCAGGTCGCCGGCGGCGTGCAGCTCCTGGATGCGGGCCGCCTTGCGCGGGTCGTCCAGCACGCTCGAATGGACGATCGTGCGCATCGACAGGCCCTCCCGCAGGGCGTCCAGCACGGTACGCCGGCTGCGCTGCTCGTCGCGGCCCTGCTCGCGCGAGCCCACCGGGTGCATGGCCCGCAGCTCGGCCGACGACCGGGTGGCGCGCAGGATCTGCCGGCGGACGAGCTCGGGGTCCTCCAGCCGCTCGACGTCGACGGGGATGCCGCGCAGCTCGCCGACCACCTCTTCCAGGCGGCGGGCGAGGTGGTCGAGCGACTGGCTCTCGGTCACGCTCCTCCTCCGCACGCGCACCCATTCTCCCCGCCCCGCGAAGGGATGCCCAAATCGGCGAAGGGGCGCCGTCCGGCTGGACGGCGCCCCGGTTCGCGGGACCGCTGGGCGGCGGTGATCAGGTGATGATCAGTCGCGCGGGTCCCAGCCGTCGGTGTCCACGTCCAGGTCCAGCTCGTCGGCGATGTCGCCCCAGTCGGCGAACTTGAAGTTGGTGTTCTCCCGGTCCGCCGTGGCCGGCGTGTTCACGCCGTCGTGGGCGATGAACATGCCCTCGTCGAACTCGCCCAGCGGCACGTTGAGCACGGTCGAGCCGTCGCTCACCTCAGAGCCGTCGATGCCGTTCGCCTCGCCGATCCGGAACTGGCCGAGGTAGGCGTTGGAGCCCTCCCTGCGGTAGACGGCGAAGGTGTTGTCGCCCTGGCTGGAGGCCAGCAGGTAGCCCTTGCCGTCCTCGCGGTAGTAGATGGTCAGGCCCTCGGCGTCCGCGGTGAGGTGCGTGCCGCCGTAGCCGGGGTCGGCGCCGGGGGTGCACTCCTCGGTCGCGGGGTCGTAGGTGCCGGGGACGCCGTACTCGCGCACCTTGTCCACCAGGACGGGCGTGCCGGTGAGGTCGGCGCGCATCCGCCAGATGCCGACGTCCTCCTGGGCGGCGTAGAGCACGTCCCGCTCCTGGTCCACGACCATGCCCTCGACCTGCGCCTGCTCGTCCGGCTCAAGGCAGGGGGACCAGGTCTGCCCGTTCGGCAGGGTGAAGGAGCCCGGCAGGGTCAGCGTCCGCACGAGCTGGTAGCCGATCTTGCCGCCCGGCTTGGCGAGCAGCTTGACCAGGCCGACCGAGGTCTTGTGCCGGCGGCTGACCAGCGCGTACGTGCCGGTGGAGTCCTTCCAGGCGGTCAGGCCGTAGGCCGTCTCGGCGTCGTTGACCTGCTGCTGCGTCGTGTTGAACACGAACGGCGCGGCCGGGTCGGTCACGTCGGTGAGGTGGCCCTGCGAGATGGCGTAGATGCGCAGCATGTCCCGGCCGCGGTCGGAGACGATCGCCAGGTCCCTGCCGCCGAAGCCGTAGGCGACGTCGACGTTGTTGAAGCGGCCCGCCTCGTCGTCCGGCCCGGGGGCGGCGGGCGCCGGCAGGTGCTGGAGCTGCTGCCCGTCGAGGTCGTAGACGTACAGGCCGCCCTTCTTGGCGGTGGCGATCACCACGCTGTCCTCGGAGTCGGACGGGTCGACCCAGATCGCCGGGTCGTCGCCGTTGGCGTCGCCGCCGGCCTCGTCGTCGTAGAGGGAGGGGGTCTCGACGTCGGGGTACACGGTCGCCACGCCGGCACCGGCCGCGGGTACGGCGATCCCGCCCAACACGGTCAACATCAGGGCTGCCAGGGAGAGCCTGGACAGGGGACGCATTGCGCCTCCTCGTTCGGGGTGTTGATGTTGTCCCAAAACGTAACGACCAGTTAACAAGAAATCAATAGGTCGTCCTTATGTCAGGACATTAGGTGTTGCAGGGATGCCGGGGCATGCCGACGCGCCCGGCCGGGGATCCTCCCGGCCGGGCTGTGCGACGGCCCGCGCTAGCTGCGGTTGACGCGCCAGAAGTCCGACATGGCCTGGCGGTTCTGCAGGTCGCCGAGCAGGCCCTTGGGGTCGGTGTGGAAGAGCTGGCCCTGCCAGTCCGACAGGCCGGGCGGGGTGACCATCGGCTTGACCGTGCTGTTGCCCGAGACGCCGCCCTCGCCGATCTCGTGCTTGACGCCCTCCTCGGTCATGATGAAGTGCACGAACAGCTTGGCCGCGTTGGGGTGCTTGCTCTTGGTGGCGATCGCCGCGTACTTGGGGTAGCTGAAGCCGGTGAAGGGGGTCATCCCCTCGCAGGCGGCCTGGTGGTAGCCCTTGTCCTCGTTGTTGCGGAACTTCGAGATCGACATGAAGCCGATCTTCTTGTCCGTGGCGGCCGGCGCGCCCACGGCGGCGGAGATGTCCTCGTCCGAGCCGGTCAGCACCGGCTTGTTGAGCGACAGGCGCTTGATCCACTCCTGCGCGGCGCTCTTCTCCTCGGTCTTCAGCGGCTTGCCGTACTTGGCCTGGTAGGCCTGTTCGAGCGCCTGGTTGCCGTACGCGTCGAGCTGGGTGAAGAACGACAGCACGGTCGGCTTGCCCAGCGGGTCCTGCATCACCAGCTTGCCGGACCACTCCGGATCGGTCAGGTCCCAGACGTTCTTCACCGGGCAGCCGCCGGGGGAGAGCTTGGTGTTGTAGCCGAAGACCGTCGCCTTGGAGAGGGCGAGCAGCGGGTTCTGGTTCTCGGCGGGGATCTGGTCCTTCAGGTCGCCGGGGATCCACGTCTGGGTGACGCCCTGCGGCGCGAGCTGGCCGACCAGGACGCCGCCGTCCTCGTACATGGCCGCGTCGATGGTGACGTTGTCGGCGGCGTGCTCCCTGGTCATCTTCTCGGCCGTCTGCGGGGTGTCCGACTTCACCCCCTCCATGGCGATGCCGTACTTCGCGGTGAACGCCTTGGCCACTTCCTCGATGTCGCCGCTGGAGTCGTAGACCAGGACGCTGCCTTCCTTCTTCGCCGCGGCGACCAGCGCCTCCAGGTCGAAGTTCGCATCGAGCGACGGGCCGGGCAGCGCCTTGGCCGTCGCCGCCGCCGACGGTCCTCCGCCTGCGGTGGAGGGCGCGCACGCCACGGCGGCGGACGCCAGCAACGCCATGGAGATGATCTTCCCGGTACGCCTCATGATGGCGTCACTCCTCTTGCCTCTCGGATTCGCAAGGCGCCGCGCCAGCCCCGACCGGCGCCATTGTGTGCTCACGATGAACGTCACGTGAATAATTTGTCAAGACATTCTTACGTGGAGATCCGGCCACGGCCCGACCCCCCAGCTACGACAGTTCATCCTTATGTCAGGACAAAGTCTTGACGGTTCATCTCCTGTTCATCTAGAACTGGAGGCCCCCCTGGATGAGGAGCGATCATGCGTGTGGGTCTGCTGGGCCTAGGACGTATAGGCATGTTCCATGCCACCACCCTGTCCGCCTTGGTTGACGAGCTCGTCGTGTCCGACGTGGACACGGCGAGGGCGGAGGAGGTGGCCCGGCGGCTCGGCGCCCGGACCGGCGATCCCTTCGACGCGGACGCGGTGGTGCTCGCGACGCCGACCTCCGCCCACGCCGAGGGCCTGCTGAGGGCGTGCGAGCGGGGAGTGCCGGCGTTCTGCGAGAAACCGGCCGCGCCGACCGTCAAGGAGACGCTGCGGGTGGCCGAGGCCGTCGAACGGGCCGGGATCGGCGTGCACATCGGCTTCCAGCGCCGCTTCGACGCCGGCTACCGGGCCGCCCGCGAGGCGCTGCTGGCGGGCGAGCTCGGCGAGCTGCACCGCGTGCACATGCTGACCGGAGATCCGGCGCCGCCGCCCGCCGAGTACGTCGCCCAGTCCGGCGGCATCTTCCGCGACTGCCACATCCACGACTTCGACATCCTGCGCTGGGTCACCGGCCGCGAGGCGGACGTCGTGCAGGCGGTCGGCGCCAACCGCGGCGATCCGTACTTCGCCGCCGCCGAGGACGTGGACAACAGCGCCGCCCTGATCGTCATGGACGACGGCACGCTGGTCACCCTGCAGGGCTCCCGCTACAACGGCGCCGGCTACGACGTGCGCATGGAGCTGGCCGGCACGCTCGGCACCCGCGCCGTCGGGCTCGGCGACCGCACCCCGCTGCGCTCGGCCGAGGGCCTGAACCCGGACGGGCCGCCGTGGCCGGACTTCCAGACCAGGTTCGAGGACGCCTACGTCGCCGAGATGGGCGCGTTCCTGTCGATGGCCAGGGGCGAGAGCGAGAGCCCCTGCACCGTCCGCGACGCCCTGGCCGCCCTCTACCTGGCCGAGGCCGCCGACCTGGCGCGCCGCGAGGGCCGTCCGGTGCGCGTGCTGGAGGTGGCCAAGTGAGGATCGCCGCCGCACCCATCTCCTGGGGCGTGTGCGAGGTGCCCGGATGGGGACACCAGCTCACCGCCGACCGCGTGCTCGCCGAGATGGCCGAGCTGGGCCTGACCGCCACCGAGCTGGGCCCCGACGGCTTCCTGCCCGCCGACCAGGACCTGCTCGGCCGGTACGGGCTGCGCGCCGTGGGCGGATTCGTCCCCGCGGTCCTGCACGACCCCGCCCACGACCCGCTGCCCGCCCTCCGCGCCACCTGGGCCGCCTTCGACCCGGACGTGGTCGTCGTGCTGGCCGCCGCCACCGGCGCCGACGGCTACGACGCCCGCCCCGAGCTGGACGACACCGGCTGGCGCACCCTGCTCGGCAACCTCGACCGCGCCTTCCACGAGGCCAAGGGCGACGGCCGCGCGCTCACCCTGCACCCCCACGTCGGCACCATGGTCGAGACCGGCCAGGAGGTGGACCGGGTGCTCGGCGGCAGCGCCGTCCCGCTCTGCCTGGACACCGGCCACCTGCTCATCGGCGGCGGCGACCCGCTGGAGCTGGTCACCCGCGTCCCCGAGCGGATCGCCCACGTGCACCTGAAGGACGTCGACGCCGCGCTCGCCGCCCGCGTCCGGGCCGGTGAGCTGACCTACACCGACGCCGTCCGCGCCGGGATCTACCGCCGGCTCGGCCGCGGCGACGTGGACGTCCGGGGCATCGTCGAACGCCTGACCGCCGCCGGCTACGACGGCTGGTACGTCATGGAGCAGGACGTCGTCCTCGACGCCGAACCCCCGGCGGGCGCCGGCCCGGCCGACGACGTGCGGGCGGGCGTGGCGTTCCTGCGGGGCCTGGCGTGAGCGCCCTCGACGTGCTGACGATGGGCCGGGTCGGCGTGGACGTCTACCCGCTCCAGACCGGCGTGTCGCTGCGGCACGTGGAGACGTTCGGCAAGTACCTGGGCGGCAGCCCCACCAACGTGGCCGTGGCCGCCGCCCGCCTGGGCCACTCCAGCGCGGTGATCACGCGGACCGGCGACGACCCGTTCGGCGCGTTCGTCCGCGACGCGCTGCGCTCCTACGGCGTGGACGACCGCCTGGTCGGCGCCGTGCCCGGCCGGCCGACGCCGGTCACGTTCTGCGAGATCATGCCGCCGGACGACTTCCCGCTCTACTTCTACCGCCGGGACGCGCCCGACCTGGAGATCGCGCCCGGCGACCTCGACCTGGCGGCCGTCACCGGCGCGCGGCTGTTCTGGGCCACCGTGACCGGCCTGTCGGCCGAGCCGTCCCACGCCGCCCACCTGGCCGCCTGGCAGGCCCGCGGGCGCGCCCGGCACACCGTGCTCGACCTGGACTACCGGCCCATGTTCTGGGCCGACGCGGCCACCGCCCGTGAGCGGGTGCGTGAGGCGCTCGCGCACGTCACCGTCGCGGCCGGCAACCTCGACGAGGTCGAGGTGGCCACCGGCACCCGCGACCCGCGCGCGGCCGGCGAGACCCTGCTGGCGGCGGGCGTCGAGCTGGCCATCGTCAAACAGGGCGCGGACGGCGTGCTCGGCATGACCGCCACGGAGACCGTACGGGTGCCGCCCGTCCCGGTCGAGGTGGTCAACGGGCTCGGCGCCGGCGACGCCTTCGGCGGCGCGCTCTGCCACGGCCTGCTCGAAGGCTGGCCGCTCGAACGCACCCTGCGCTTCGCCAACGCCGCGGGCGCGATCGTCGCCGGACGCCTGGCCTGCGCGCCCGCGATGCCCACGGCGGACGAGGTCGAGGCCGTCCTGTCCGCCACCCTCTCGGAAGGAGCCGTCACGCATGCGTGAGCAGGACTACCGCCGGCTGCTCGACCAGCGCGCCTGGCAGCCGGAGCGCGTCGCCGAGGCGGCGGCCGCCCGCCGGCGCCGGCCCCTCAGGAACGCCAGGGAGCAGCTGCTCATCATCGCGGCCGACCATCCGGCCCGCGGCGCCCTCGGCGCGGCCGGCCACCCGATGGCCATGCGCAGCCGCGCCGACCTGCTCGACCGGCTCATGACCGCCCTGGCCAGGCCCGGCGTGGACGGCGTGCTGGCCACCCCCGACATCGTCGAGGACCTGCTGCTGCTCGGTGCGCTCGATGACAAGATCGTCATCGGCTCGATGAACCGCGGCGGCGTGCACGGCTCGGTGTTCGAGTTCGACGACCGCTTCACCGCCTACGACGCCCCCACCATCGCCGCGATGGGCCTGGACGGCGGCAAGATGTTGTGCCGGATCGCGCTGGAGGACAGCGCCACCGCCGCCACCCTGGCCAGCTGCGGCCAGGCCGTCACCGACCTGGCCAGGCACGGCCTGATGGCGATGGTCGAGCCGTTCTGGTCCAGGCGGCAGGACGGCGTGGTGCGGCACGACCTGTCGCCCGAGGCCGTGATCCACGCCATCAGCGTCGGCCAGGGCCTCGGCGCGACCTCCGCCCGCACCTGGCTGAAGATCCCGGTCGTGCCGGAGATGGAACGCGTCGTGGAGTCCACCACCCTGCCCGTGCTGCTGCTGGGCGGCGACTCCGGCCAGGACGCCGGCGAGATGTACGACTCCTGGCGCAAGGCGCTGCGCCTGCCCGGCGTCCGCGGCCTGGTGGTCGGCCGGGCGCTGCTCTACCCGCCCGACGGGGACGTGGGCGCCGCCGTGGACACCGCGCTCGGCCTGCTGGAGGGCGGCGTGCCCGATCTCGTGCAAGGAGGTGCCTCATGAGGCTGACCACGGCTCAGGCGCTGACCCGCTTTCTGGCCGCCCAGTGGTCGGAGCGCGACGGCGTCGAGCAGCGGCTGATCGCCGGCGTGCTCGGGATCTTCGGCCACGGCAACGTCGCGGGCGTCGGCCAGGCGCTGGCCGAGCAGGGCGCGGGCACGGACGACGCGCTGCCGTACTACCTGGCCCGCAACGAGCAGGCCATGGTGCACACGGCCGTCGGCTACGCCCGCACCCGCGCGCGGCTGTCCACCTTCGCCTGCACGACGTCCATCGGGCCCGGCGCCACCAACCTGGTCACCGGCGCGGCGCTGGCCACGATCAACCGGGTGCCGGTGCTGCTGCTGCCCGGCGACGTCTTCGCCACCCGCGCCCCCGGCACGGTGCTGCAGGAGCTGGAGGACCCCCGGTCCTACGACGTGTCGGTCAACGACTCGCTGCGCCCGGTGTCGCGCTTCTTCGACCGGATCAACCGGCCCGAGCAGCTTCCGGCCGCGCTGCTGGCGGCCATGCGGGTGCTCACCGACCCCGCCGAGACGGGCGCGGTCACGCTCGCGCTGCCCCAGGACGTGCAGGCCGAAGCCTACGACTGGCCCGAGGAGCTGTTCGCCCGGCGGGTCTGGCACGTTCCCCGCCCGGTCCCGGAGCCGGCCGCGCTGGCCAGGGCGAAGGAGCTGCTGCGCGGCTCCCGCAGGCCGCTGATCGTGGCCGGCGGCGGCGTCAGGTACAGCGGGGCGTGGGCCGAGCTGACCCGCTTCGCCGAGAACCACGGCGTGCCGGTGGGCGAGACGCAGGCGGGCAAGGGCGCGCTGCCGTACGACCATCCCTGCGCGGCCGGCGCGATCGGCCACACCGGCACCGACGCGGCCAACACCCTGGCCCGCGAGGCCGACCTGGTCATCGGCGTCGGCACCCGCTACACCGACTTCACCACCGCCTCCAGGACGCTGTTCGGGCAGGCCGCCTTCCTCAACGTCAACGTCACCGCCTTCGACGCGGCCAAGAACGCGGGCGCCACGCTCGTCGCCGACGCCCGCGAGGCGCTGCGCGCCCTCGACGACGTGGACTGGCGGGCCGACCCCGAATGGACCCACCGGGCCGCCGCCCTGGCCGCCGCCTGGCAGTCGGAGATCGGCCACACCTACGCGGGCCCCGAGCTCACCCAGCCCGTCATGCTCGGCGTCCTCAACGAGGTCGCAGAAGGCGGCGTGGTGGTCAACGCGGCCGGCTCGATGCCGGGCGACCTGCACCGCCTCTGGCGGCCCGCCGACCCCGAGCAGTACCACGTCGAGTACGGCTACTCGTGCATGGGCTACGAGATCGCCGGCGGCCTCGGGGTGAAGCTGGCCGCGCCGGAACGCGAGGTGTTCGTGCTGGTCGGCGACGGTTCGTACCTGATGATGGCGCAGGAGATCGCGACCGCCGTGCAGGAGCGGATCAAGCTGGTGATCGTCCTGGTGGACAACCGGGGCTTCGCCTCCATCGGCAACCTCAGCGAGTCGGTGGGCGCCCGGCGGCTCGGCACCGCGTACCGCACCCGCGGCCCCGGCGGCGAGCTGGACGGCGACCCCCTGCCGGTGGACCTCGCCGCGAACGCCGCCAGCCTGGGCGCCGACGTGCTGCGCGCCGACGGCCCCGAGTCGCTGCGGGCCGCCCTGGTCAAGGCCAGGGAGTCGGCCAGGACCACCGTCGTGTACGTCGAACCCGTCCCCGGCGGCGGCCCCGGCGCGCAGGCCTGGTGGGACGTGCCGGTCGCGCAGGTGTCCGGCCTGCCCGAGGTCAGGGCCGCGCGCGAGCGTTACGACGAGGCCAAGCGCGACCAGCGGCTCTACCTCTGATGGGCTGGACGCTGGCCTTCGCCGCGGTGGCCGTCCTGTTCGTGCTGATCAGCGGGGCCAACGACGGCGCCACGCTGATCGGCCTCGGCCTGCGCTTCCCGCGCACGCCCGGCTGGCTGGCCGCCGCGCTGCTGGTGGCGGTCCTGTTCGCCGGGCCGTACGTGCTGGGCGTCGCGGTCGCGCGGACCTTCACCGAAGGGCTCGCGGGGCTCGACTCGGGCAGCGGCGCGGCCGTGTTCCTGGCCGGCGTGGTGATCGCCGTCGTGGTGGTGGCGGCGCTGACCGGCAGAGGGCTGCCCACCAGCCTGACGCTGGCGGTGATCGGCGGCATCGCGGGCGCCGGGCTCGGCGCCGGGCTGCCGGTGGCCTGGCCGAGCCTGATCACCGTCCTGGCGATCGGGGCGTGCGCGCCGCTGGTCGGGCTGGTGCTCGGCTACCTGCTGGGCACCGCGTCCCGGCGGGTGCCGTCCTCGCGCCGGATGCCGGGGCTGGTGCTGGCCGCCCACCTGGTGGCGTACGCGGCCCAGTGCCTGGCCTACGCCGTCAACGACGGCCAGAAGATGATCGCCGTGGTGAGCGTCGCCGTGGACGTCGGCCGCAACGGGCTCGGCCGGGTCGGGCCCGTCCAGCTCTCGCCGGTGTGGATGGCCGTGCTGGTGGCGCTGTTCCTGGCCGGGGCGCTGACCACGCTGCCCCGGGTGGGCGGGCGGGTCGGCCGCGGCCTGGTCATCACCCGGCCGCTGCACGTGCTGTCGGCCGAGACGGCGGCCACCGGCGCCGTCCTCGGCAGCTCGGCCCTGGGCAGCCCGGTGAGCATGACCCAGTCCGTGACCGCCGGGGTCGTCGGCGTGGTGGCAAGCGAAGGAAGCAGGAGGGTGCGATGGCAAGGAGTGCTGAACATGGGTACGGCGTGGCTGGTCACGCTGCCGTCGTCCATGGCCCTGGGCGCCCTGGCCGGGCTCGGCCTGAGGCTGCTGTGAGCGGCGGACGGCCCCGCCGGCTCGCCCGCGCCTGGGACGAGCTGCGCGGCCGGTCCGGACGGCGGGTGATCGACCTCATCCGCGGCCAGGTCGCCGTGGCCAGGGAGGGCGCCGTGCTGGCCCGCTCGGCCGCCTCGGGCACGACCGGCCAGGCCGCCGCCCGCGCCCGCATGGCCGAGGTCGAGCACGAGGGCGACGCCGCCCGCGCCGAGCTCGTCCGGGCGCTGAGACGGGTGCTGGCCACCCCCATCGACAGGGAGGACCTGTTCCGGCTCTCCCGCTCGATCGACGACGTGCTGGACCAGTTACGCGACTTCGTCCGCGAGGCCGACCTGTTCGGGCCCGCCGACCTCACCTTCGCCGCCGAGCCGCTGGGGGCCGTCATCGACGGCCTGGACCAGCTCGAACAGGCCCTGCTGAAGATCACCGGCGATCCCGGCTCGGTCACCGTGGCCGTGCTCGCCACCCGCAAGTCCCGCAGCCGCGTCCGCCAGCTCCACCAGGCCCGGCTCACCGAGCTGTTCGCCGGCCCGCTGGACATGGACACCCTGCGCGAACGCGAGCTGCTCTCCCGCCTGGACGCCGTGGGCCGCCGGCTCGGCGAGGCCGCCGACGCCCTCGCCGACGCCATGCTCAAACGAAGCCACTGAAAACCCCCCGAAGGAAGACCATGGCTGTTCTGACCAAGACGGAGCCGCCGCCTCGCCCGCCGAGACGGCGCCGACTCCGCTACCGCCTCCAGGTCCTGCGGCACGACCCGACCGCCGCGCTCGGCCTGATCCTCGTCGTCCTGCTCGCCTACCTCGTCGTCGCCCCCCTGATCGCGGTCCTGTCGGACGCCTTCCGCCTCCAGTTCGGCGACGAGCTGCACGCCGGCCAGCAGCCGGGCGAGTGGACCGGCTACTACCTGTGGCGGGTCTTCCGCTCCCAGATCAGCGGCCTGCTGTTCTGGGGCCCGCTGGTCAACACGCTGGTCGTCGCGGTCGGCACCGTGCTGTTCGCGCTGCTGCTCGGCGGCGGGATGGCCTGGCTGGTGACCCGGACCAACGTGCCCGGCCGCAAGTGGCTGGCCGGGGCGCTGGTGGTGCCGTACATGCTGCCGTCGTGGACGTTCTCGCTGGCCTGGCTGACGCTGTTCAAGAACGAGCGGGCCGGCGGGCAGGTGGGCTTCCTGGAGTCGGCCGGCGTGCGCACCCCCGACTGGCTGGCCTACGGCCCGCTGCCGATCATCGTCACGCTCGGGCTGCACTACTACCCGTTCGTGCTGCTGCTGGTCGGCAACGCGCTGCGCCGGATCGACGTCCAGCTTGAGGACTCGGCCCGGATCCTCGGGGCGCCGCGGCGCGTCGTCGTGCGGCGGATCGTGGTGCCGCTGATGCTGCCCGCGCTCTCCTCGGCCGTGCTGCTCGTGGTCGGGCGGGTGCTCGGCACGTTCGGCACCCCGTACGTGCTCGGCCTGCCCGCCGACTACCAGGTGCTGTCCACCGGGCTGTTCCAGTCGATCAGGGACCGCAGCACCGGCGTGGCCTCCGTGCTCGCCACCGTCATCGTGATCATCGGCGTGCTGATCGTCTTCACCGACATGCGGCTGATGCGCGAGCAGCGCAGGTTCGTCACCGTCGGCGGCAAGGGCGCGATGGACCGGCTGGGCGACCTGCGCGGCTGGCGCTGGCCCGCGTTCGCGCTGGGCGCGGTGGTCTTCGTGGTCAGCGTGCTGATCCCGGTGCTCACGCTGCTGCTGTCCACGCTCACCCGCACGCCGCTGGACCTGTCGACCCTGACGCTCGACTACTGGATCGCCGACCGGCTGCCCGGCGCGGTCGGGTTCCCGCACGGCATCCTGCGCGGCTCCGAGCTGTGGCAGGCCGCCTGGAACTCGCTGCGCATCGTCGGCCTGGCCTCGCTGATCTGCGCGGTCGCCGGCCTGCTCATCGGGTACGTCGTCGTCCGCGGCACCGCGCCGCGCATCGCCGGGTTCCTGCGCCAGGTGTCGTTCCTGCCGTACCTCATCCCCGGCATCGCCTTCGCCGCCGCCTCGCTGTCGCTGTTCGCCGTCGCCCGCGGGCCCGTCCCGGCGCTGTACGGGACGACGTTCCTGCTGATCCTGGTCATGGCCGTGACGCACCTGCCGTACAGCTCGCGCTCGGGCATCGCGGCGATGATGCAGCTCGGCCGGGAGCCGGAGGAGGCCGCGCAGATCGCCGGGGCCTCCTGGTGGCACCGGATGCGGCGGATCATCTTCCCGATCCAGAAGGGCGCCCTGGTCACCGGGATCGTGTTGCCGTTCATCTCGGGGCTGAAGGAGCTCAGCATCGTCGTGATGCTGACCACCACCGGCACCCAGCTTCTCACGACGCTCTCCATCGGCCTGGTCGACTACGGATACACGCAGCTCGCCAACGGCGTCGTCCTCATGATCGCTTTGCTCTCCTTCACCATGACTTCCCTGACCCAGCGGCTGACCAAGAGCAGCCTGGCGTCCGGCCTAGGAGGATAGATGCCGAACATCACCTTGAGCGCAGTCTCCAAGAGCTACGGCGGCGGCGACTACGCGGTGAAGAACCTCGACCTCGTGGTCCCCGACGGCGCCTTCATGTGCCTGCTCGGCCCCTCCGGCTGCGGCAAGACCACCACGTTGCGCATGATCGCCGGCCTCGAACAGCCCACCGCGGGCAGCATCGCCGTCGGCGAGCGCGTCCTGGACTCCGTCGAGCAGGGCGTCTACGTCCCGCCCGAGAAGCGGGCGATGGGGCTGGTGTTCCAGAACTACGCGCTCTGGCCGCACCTGTCCGTGCGCGACAACGTGGAGTTCGGGCTGCGCATGCGCAAGGTGCCCGCCCCCGAGCGGCGCGCGCGGGCCGAGGCGGCGCTGAAGATGGTGCACGTCGACGCCGCCATGGACCGCTACCCCTCCCAGCTCTCCGGCGGCCAGCAGCAGCGCGTCGCCCTGGCCAGGATGCTCGCGGTCAACCCGTCCGTGCTGCTGCTGGACGAGCCGCTGTCCAACCTCGACGCCCGGCTGCGGCTGGAGATGCGGGCCGAGCTCAAGCGCATCCACGAGGAGTCCGGCGCGACGATCGTCTTCGTCACCCACGACCAGCTCGAAGCCCTCACCATGGCCACCGACGTCGCCGTCATGAACGAGGGCGAGCTGCAGCAGCTCGCCGCGCCCATGGAGATGTACGAGCGGCCCGCCAACCGGTTCGTCGCCGAGTTCGTCGGCAGCCCGCCGATGGCCATCGTGGACGCCGGACCGGCGCCCGGCGGGCTGGCCGGATCGCTGCTGCGGTTCGTCGAGGCGCGCGGCTCGGGGGTCACCCCGTCCGCCGTCGGCATCCGGCCCGAGGCGCTGCGGCTCGGCACGCCGCCCGCCGCCGCCTGGAGCGAGGAGGCGCTGGTCGAGGCCGTGCTGCCGGCCGGCTCCTCCTGGACGGTACGGCTGCGCGTCCTGGACACCGAGCTGTTCGCCCTGTCGTACACGCCGGTGCGGGCCGCGCCCGGCGACATGCTGCCCTGCTGGACCGAGCAGCTCCACCTGTTCGGCGCGGACGGCGCCCGCATCTCCTCCTGGGACCGGGCGGAGGTGACCGCGTGATCCGCCCCAAGGCGCTGCTCCTGGACTTCGGCGGCGTGATCGTCGAGACCGCCAAACGCCCGTCCTGGGCGGCCGAGCTGGCCGCCGAGGTGCACGCCATGCTGGCCAGGACCGGGTTCGACGGCCTGACGGCCGAGGACGTCGAGAGCGACATCCGGGCCGGGGCGCGGGCCGACAAGTACTGGAAGGACTCCACGTCCCGGCAGTTCGCGCCCGAGGAGATGACCCACCGCCGGTTCTGGGCGGAGTTCGTCGCCACCGACTGGCCCGAGCAGGCCCGCACGCTGGTCACCGTCGAGGCGACGCCCCTGTGCAAGCGCATGGGCGAGCTGCGCAGCGACCGGAAGCTGCGCACCGGCATGGCGGAGCTGCTGAACGCCTGCCTGCGCAACGGCGTCGTCCCCGCGGTCGTCAGCAACGCGCTGTGCGGGGCCGTGCACCGCGACTACCTGGCCGGGAGCGGGCTGGAGCACCTGTTCGCCGCGCAGGTCTACAGCGACGAGGTCGGCGTGCGCAAGCCGAACCCCGAGATGATCCTGCTCGCCTGCCGCGCCCTCGGCGTGGACCCGGCCGACGCCTGGTACGTCGGCGACAACTACGACCGGGACGTGATCTGCGGCGCCCGGGCCGGGGCGGGGGCGACCGTCCTGATGGTCTCCGCGAGCACCGACAAGATCCCGTACCGGGTGCGGCAGAGCCCTCAGGCCACGGTCGAGGACCCCCGCGCCCTGCTGACCCTCCTGGAGGAGACATGGACGTGAACACCTCTCGCGAACTGGCCGCCATCGCGGCCGAGGCGGCCAGGGCGGTCGGCGACCGGCTGCGCGGCGCCTTCCGCTCGCGTCCGGAGATCCAGACCAAGCGCGACTTCCACGACCCGGTGACCGAGCACGACAAGGCGGCCGAGGAGGGCATCCGCGAGGTGCTCGACCGGCTCTGCCCCGACAGCGTCGTGGTGGGCGAGGAGGGCGGCACCAGGGGACAGGGCGCCATCAGCTGGTACGTCGACCCCATCGACGGCACCGCCAACTTCGCCGTCGGCCTGCCGTTCTTCTGCACCTCGATCGCCGCCGCCGTGGACGGCGAGGTGGTGGCCGGGGTGATCTACGACCCGGTGCGCGACGACGAGTTCACCGCCTGGCTCGGCGGGGCCGTCTGCAACGGCGAGCCGCTGCGCAGCGCGGGCGCCCGCGCCGACCGCGAGGCGGTGCTGCTGTCCAGCTATCCCACGCCGCGCGACCTGGCCGAGGACGAGGAGGGCGCGCTGCGCCGCTTCTCCAGGATGACCCAGTCGTTCGCGACCATCCGCCGTCCGGGCAGCGCCGCGCTCAAGCTCGCCCACGTCGCCGCCGGCTGGTCCGACGTCGCGTACGGCACCCGCGTCAACGCCTGGGACGTCGCGGCCGGGTCCCTGCTGGTCAGGCAGGCCGGCGGCGTCTACATCCCGCTGTCGGGCAGCGTCTTCGAGCCGGGCGGCTACCTGGCCTGCGTCGGCGGGTTCGACCTGGCCTCCTCGGTGCTGGCCGACGTGGCCGCCGTGGCCGTCGGGGCCGTCGGCGCTGCCGGGGCTGCCAGGGCCGCCGACGTCGCCGGGGCGGGGAGCGCGACGTGATCCGCTGGATCGTGACCGACCTCGACGGCACGCTCGTCGGGCGCGACCTGGCCATGGTGCCCGCCGCCCGGGAGGCGCTGCGCCGCTACCGGGCCGCGGGCGGCGAGGTCGTCATCGCCACCGGCCGCATGGAACGCTCGGCCCGCCCCTACTACGACGAGCTGGGGCTGGACGGCCCGGCCATCCTCTACAACGGCGCCCGCACCGTGAACCTGGCGACCGGCGAGGTGCTGCGCTCCCGCCACCTGCCCGCCACCGCCTGGAAGACGCTGCTCGGCCTGTTCGGCGAGCTGCCCGCGGGCGTGTACCCGGTGGCGTTCTCCGGCGGGGAGGCGCTGGCCGTGGACGACGTCCCGGAACTGCGGGACTACGCCCGCCGGGACGGCATCACCCTGCGCGACCCCGGCGACTGGGCGGCGCTGCCCCCCGACGGGATCACCAAGTGCATGCTGATCGGCGACCGCCTGCCGGACCTGGACATCGCGGGCACGGTCACCGTCCGGTCGGAGGCGACGTACCTGGAGGTGCTGCCGGAGGGGGCGACCAAGGGCAGCGCCCTGCGCGAGCTGGCGAAGGCCCGGGGGGTGCCGCTGGAGCAGGTCGCCGCCATCGGCGACAACCCCAACGACATCGACATGATCCAGGCCGCCGGCCTGGGCATCGCGGTCGGCGACGGCCATCCCGACGTCCTGTCGGCCGCGGACGTGGTCTCGCGTCCCTGCGCCGAGGGCGCGCTCGTGGACGCGGTGGAACTGGCACTGGGAGAGGGAGAACGGTGAAGTCGGTCAAGCACTGGATCAACGGCGCCCTGACGGACGGCGGCGACCGGACGGCGGAGATCTTCAACCCGGCCACGGGTGAGGTCGGCGGTCACGTGGCGCTGGCGTCGGTGGCCGAGGTGGATGCGGCGGTGGCCGCCGCGGTGGCGGCCTTCCCGGCGTGGCGGGACTCCTCGCTGATCAAGCGCGGCCGGGTCCTGTTCCGGTTCCGTGAGCTGATGTACGCCCATCGTGACGAGCTGGCCGGGTTGATCTCGGCCGAGCACGGCAAGGTGCATGCGGACGCGTTGGGGGAGGTGGCGCGCGGGCTGGAGGTGGTGGAGTTCGCGTGCGGGATCCCGCATCTGCTCAAGGGTGGTTTCTCCGAGGGTGTCTCGACGCGGGTGGATTCGTATTCGATGCGGCAGCCGTTGGGGGTGGTGGCGGGGATCACGCCGTTCAACTTCCCGGCGATGGTGCCGATGTGGATGTTCCC